>JAKCDL010000012.1 GCA_021841935.1 Actinomycetes bacterium
GCCTCCTCTTATCAGGAGATCGGTTTCGGTCGCAAAAGTGCTGAAGGTAGTGAGCGATCCGCAAAATCCTGTTCCAATGAGAAGTCTTATTCTCCGACGAAGTCCAATATCTCTCCCCGATTGAATTAGGAGTTCTAGAAGGGCTCCGAGGATGAACGACCCTATCGTGTTAGCCATGAGGGTTGCCCATGGTATTGAACCGCGTTGAGTTGGAATCAAGTTGGCTAATTCAAAGCGAGCAAATGTTCCGGCGACACCTCCAGCGGCTATCCATGCGTAGAGAGACAACTGTCTATGGTGAGGCGATTCATTTGATAAGTCATTTTTCGCAGAGCGATAGTGGCTCTTTTTGATAAGCGACGAGGAAGGGTTCATTGAAATCCAGAGTCTCCTAAAAATATCTACAACTTTAGGAGTCATCAGCTTCCAAGGGAAGCGGTTTTGGTGTCATGAAACCACGGCAGAACCCATTGCCAATAAAAACTATAGGGTGAATTTACATCTTTAGGATCATTAGAGTAACAAGACCGGCGCATAGTCGGTCTTGAATTTATCTTTGCCTCCTGATTTTTACTTAGCAATGTAGCTTGCAGGACGTTCGCCTGTTTGATGCATTCCGGCATAGGTTGGCTTTGACGCAGATTTGTCGAGGGGTGAAAGTTTGGATATTCTCCAAAATCTTTTATTTAGGTGCGCAACTCTTCGTATATTCGGTCTTCAATTGAGGTGATGGTTACGGTGCGTCTAGTCCAAAAGGCGATCTGGAATTGGGAAAATTTGCAACGCAAATTTTTTGAGGGATTGAGTAGGGCATGCACTATCTTTGACAGTCTTTGGTTGCGTCGACCACGTTATTTCGAATGCTCTTTTAGGTCACAATTTTTACGCGATTGAATTTGCCAAACGGAACATGGGTTAGAACGAAGGTGGTTGTGCCTGCTGTTCATTTGGCCTATCCTCTCCCGCGAGAAAAGTGCCTCTATCGTTTTTGAATGAAAAAAGGCCACTCGCTTTGAGGTTTGATTCCCAATTCGACTGGCCCTTTTACCGTTAGTGGAGGTGGCGGGAATTGAACCCGCGTCCTTCGGTTCCTTAGTATGGCTTCTCCGAGTGCAGCTACCAAGTAATTTTCGTTGCCAGAGTACCGGTCGCCTCTCCTCTAACACTTAGCCCGATTTGGTTTTCGTCTCTTCCTTACAGGCGTTGGTCGAGCTTATCTCTATTTGATTGCGCCCAGAACCACCCCTAAGAGCTCGGGATGGGAGGACGTCGCGCCTTTATTTAGGCAGCGAGTGCGAGCTGTGGCTCGGCGTTTATTTTTTGTACCGGCTCTTTAACGTGGTTCCGGAGACCACGACTCGCTTCTCATACCGCAAATCCCAAAGTCGAAGCCTGACACCCCCTACATGCACTACATTCACTTGAAAGTAGCCTTATAAGTATAGACCCTCTAGTAGCTATTTCTGCGAAGTGAAGCCATTTCGCGTTGCTGATCCCTCTTTGAATCTTTTTCCGCTAAGTCTTTACGCTTGTCGTAAAGTTTCTTACCTTTGGCCACCGCTAGCTTGACTTTTACTTTTCCTCCTCGAAAGTACAGCGATAGAGGTACGAGTGTAAGAGACTTCTGTTGCAGCTTTCCCGTTAGTTCATCGATTTCGCCTCTATGCGCCAGAAGTTTTCTGGGCCTCGTTGCTTCGAAGGCGCCGTAGCCGTTGGTGAATTCATACTTCGCTATATTCATTTGAAAGATGAATATCTCACCGTTGATGATACGACCAAAGGCATCCTGAATCTGAGCCTTACCCTCGCGAAGAGACTTTACTTCGGCACCTTTGAGCTCTATTCCGCACTCGAGTTCTTCAATGATCTCATATTCGTGTCGCGCCTTGCGGTTCTGCGCAATCGATCTCTCTCCAGTTGCTATCAGTTCGGCCGTCGATTGTTTCTTCTTTGCCATCTTTACCTACTTTGGGGCTTGGTGACCCTATTCTAAATTTGATGGTTCGTATAAGCAGCGAAAATATCTCCTGGATGGTCCAATATTGTCTAGAAACTTCTCCTAATGAAGCTTGTGGACTTCTGCTCGGTGTTGGCGAATCGGTGAAGTTCGTGCGCGGAGCTAGGAGTGTTGCGCCTTCTCCCTATCAATTCACTATGGAACCTCTAGATATCTTAGCGATAGACAAGGAGGCTGAAGACCTCGAGGTGGAGATCGTTGGATTGTTCCATAGTCACACAACGAGCGAAGCCTATCCATCCGAAACTGACGTTGATGCTTGCCCCGACGATAGGTGGGTTCACTTCCTTGTATCTCTGAAGTCAAAGCCCTATCGCGTCAGGGCTTTCAAGATTGCTGATAGAAAAATTACTGAAATTGAGATCTCATGCGACCTTGAAGGGGTGTCAATTGACGATCTGAGTTGGACAATACAACTTTAAAATTTCACCATTGTAATTAAAACATTCAAACTTTACGAAGGTAATCGCTAGTCTCTAGGTGTGGGAAACGGTTCGTCGCCTAAGGATTCACTCAAAGCACTGGGGCGCTTACTCCTTTTACTCCAATTCATCGCCTCCTTAGTGGTAATGGCACTTAGAGTTCGTAGTTATTCAATGGGCGTCAACTTTGGTAGTTACTACCAAGAGTTTGTGCTTATCGGAAATGGCAAATTCACTCTTGCGGGCTCGTACTTTGGTTTCCCGTTTTTTCGGAGTTCAGGAGACTTTCTCTTCGGAGTCGTCTCACTTGTGGCACTTTTGGCTCGAAGTCCTATGGTCTTAGCGTCGATCTACGTTCTCTTGCTCTCGGCCGTTAATTTTTTGGCATTTTCTTATGCCACCGACCTCCTTGGAGGAAGCGCTCAGGATAAATCCTTAGTTACTCGATATGAGGCGATCGTGTTGATGATGGTATTGATGAATCCATTCTTTTACCTTTCGCTCTTTGGGGAATTTCACTTTGACCTTTTGATCTCGATGGTCTTTGGCATGCTGATACTTCGCCCTTCGCCGGGAACCAAAATCCCTTTGCGACTGATAGCGATCGCGGCGCTGGTTCTAAATGGATTTTACGGAGGACTCATCCTTGCATTCGTCGGGATTGCTAGGTTGTTGTCGATTCGGCTGGCTAAACGTGTCGAGGCTATTGTGGAGGCCTCTCTTGGCCTGGTCGTGATGGTTGTTTATTCGGCGTTAGGTTTTGCCAAGGGAGTTGATTTCCCATACTTCGTTGCAACTTATGCGCCAACTTTGGTTCCATATGGACAATCTGCCACTTATGCCGCACTCGGTAGGTTCGTAGCTGCGCCCTCTCTCGTAGCGGCGTCGATATCCAACAACCTTACTTCGCTTACAGAGGTTTTTTTGGTAGGTGGGGGAGTGGGAATACTTGGGTTCCTGGGACCTCTTACGGCTGTTATCTTTGTAATTGGCGCCTCACTCTTTGGTGTTCTGCCACCGCTGAATGAACCTCTCTACGGTTTTGGTGCGAGCATCTTCGTCTTTGCCTCTTCCGTAAAGGTGTTGATAGCGATAACCCGAATGGGTAGAAAGATCGTCAGCGCATCTGTGATCGTGGTTGCACTTGCTATCACGGTGGGGTCGCTCTTCGTTGCTTCTCAAGTCATCGGTAACAACTTCTATCCGATCTCATCCTTTGATCGTCAATCGCTAGCCATTGCTGCTAGCTACTTGGGTGATTCGAGTGAGCTAATTGGTGACCCGAGGCTCCTGGGGCGCTTTTCGGGACGCTCCTACGTCTATAGTGACCTCTCGGGAAGCCCAATTCCTATCGTTGGTAGTGATGTCTTTGTTTTGCTGACAACGTCTCCTCGAGTTATCTTTTCCAACGGCGTAGGTATTGATGATGTTGCTCCTAGTGATAAGTTTGCAAAGTTAAATTCTCTTGGTGCTCAACTGATATATCGTGGTGGAGATATTGAGCTCTTCAAGTTGACAGCCCCGTTTCCAAAGGCGATTTCACTATAGAAACCCCTAAGAGAATCGTCAGTAAAAGCGGTCTTGCCATCTCAGCCTTCAGCGCTAGGGCCATGGGCACTAGCGCTCGGTACCTAGGTCGTTCGTTGAAACATGGTCGAGTATCTCTAGATATTCGCCAACTCTAATGTTCGAGAGCCTTAGACCTCTTCGAAGATCGAAGTTCAAAGAGTGTCCTTTGATCGTCGCGCGAGACGGTCTGGCTTTCATACATGGTGGATCCGAAGAGTGTTACTACCCCCAACGCAATGGTGATTGCAATTAGGGTGGGTCCGACGTATACGACGGTGTTGGTCATCTCTGCAATGAGGGCAATCATTGCAAGTGGAGCTCTAGCAATTGATCCAAAACAAGCAGTCATGCCAATTACGACAAAGGCAGCTTCCTGATGAGCGAGGCTTGGGAAAAAGCCGACGCCGAGCTTCCAGATCGATGCACCTAGGTAGCCTCCGATCACAACTCCAGGTCCGAATACTCCACCAGATCCTCCTAGCCCGATTGAGAGCGAAGTAGCCACTATTCGAAGGAGGGCGATGATGAGTATGGCTATGAATGCCTTGTTAAGGGCGCCACCACCGTCGATAACTTGTTGGAGGTATCCATAGCCAGTTCCGACGTCTTGGGGGAAGGCAAAGCCTATGAGCCCGACTAGAAACCCACCGAGCACAACCAGGAAGTACCTAAATTTCTTCAATCGACGCGCAAGGGCTACGGTAAAGTAAAACGCCTTTGAGTAGGCAACTCCTGTAAGACCTGCTGCTAAACCTAGAAGCGCGATAGCGATAAAGGCACCAAGTGAAACAACGAAGTGTGCATTTGGTACCGAAAATACCGATGCGAATCCGTAGGCGCTGCCAAAGATAACGTAAGCGACTCCGGAGGCGACCATCGATGGAACTAGGTAGGCAATTTCAAAGTCAGACGCAAAGAGAATCTCTGAGGCAAGGATGGCACCACCTAGTGGTGCTTTGAAGATGGCCCCAATTCCTGAACCGAGACCAACTGCGACTACCATCTTCGCATCTGTTTCGTCAAGGTTGAGCCACCTAGCTACCGCGGAGCCAATTCCTGCAGATATTTGGGCGGTTGGCCCTTCTCGTCCACCGGATCCCCCGGAGCCAATAGTGATCGCCGACGCGACGATCTTGATGGCCACTACGCGCAGTCTCACTCCCTTGGGGTTTTTGTGCACAGCAGAGATCGCGGCATCAGTTCCGTGCCCTTCTGCCTCTGGTGCTAACAAGAAGACAATCACACCCGCCATTAGTGCACCAAGGGTTACGGAAAATAGGAAGAGTAGGTGATTTTTGATCACACTATCTCCAATAGGACCTCCTTCACCAGCGGCATTTGGAGGATAGAATCCCGCAAGTTTGTTCAAGAAAAGTGACGTTGCTAGCTTTAGGGCCCCGTAAAACAAGGTTGCGCCTAAGCCTGCGACTATTCCTATGAAAATGCTCAGGGATATTTGGCGAGTGGACCTATTCAGAGCATTGAATTTGTGAGCAAAATTATCTTTCATTTAGCAGTTTCTAACTCCAACCTAGTTTTTCTGAAAGCATTTTTTCATCTGGTTCAGGTGACGCCTTTGCGAAGAGGGTAAATCCTTCCTCTACCTCTTTGATCTGCGTGGCACTAAGCTTCGCAACGACCCCTTCTATCATCGCTCGCCTTGATTCTGTGACCCTCTGTAGTAGTTTCGAACCCTTTAGAGTAATTGCAACTATCACTTGCCGCCTATCTGTCGGGTGCGCCATTCGCTCGATAAGTCCTTTGCTTACGAGGTCATCACATAGTCGCGTCGCCGATGCAGGAGCAAGTGAAGTCTCTTTAGTTATTTCGCTCATTGCAAGGTCTCCCCTCCCTCCAAGGATGACAAGTATGCGATACTGTGCTATCGAAACGATCTCTTCTATCTCACTAAGTGACTTCACTGCAATCGAAAGAACTGCACGTGAAGTTTGCAAGATTGAGTCGACTGATGTTTTGCTTCTATCATGAAATATTTCCATCTTGGAAAGATCCTAGCAGATCTGAAAAGTTTCGTAGCACGTCTGAAAGTGTCTCCTTCCCTTTGGGTATGGGTTTCTCTCGCAATCGGAGAAGACTTTTGGGAGTATCTTTGTGAGAAGTGATTGGAGGAGTGGTGCGGACGGGGAGACTCGAACTCCCACGCCTTTCGGCACTAGAACCTAAATCTAGCGCGTCTGCCAATTTCGCCACGTCCGCACGATAGCAATAGCGAACTATCAACATAGTCGCTCGGGCGAATCGTACCGACAATGGTCACTATAAAGATTTGTTTCATAGGCGACCAATGGATGAAAGTTGCTTCGAGGGTGTTGTATTTATGTAACAAACTCTTATTGATCTATTAGCTTGGAGATATGGATTTTTCGATGCAGTCAACTAACTCAACCATTAATCAAATCATGATGGCCGGCGACCCTACGCGCCTCGAGTCCGGATCTGACATCTTCCAAAGACTTTTGCGTGAGCGCATCATTTTTCTAGGCAGCGTGGTAGATCAGGCGATGGCAAATGCTATTTGCGCACAGCTACTACTCTTGGAGGCTGAGGACCCGACTAAGGACATAGCGCTCTATATCAACTCTCCTGGTGGATCGGTTACTGATGGACTTGCAATCTATGACACGATGCAATACGTCTCTTGCGACATTGCGACCATCTGCTTAGGATTGGCAGCTTCGATGGGTCAGTTCCTTCTTTGTGCAGGGACCAAGGGAAAGCGCTTCGCGCTTCCGCACTCGAGGATCATGATGCACCAGCCATCGGCACAGATGCAAGGTCAGGCCGCTGACATTGCAATTCAGGCCGAGCAGATCGGATACATGAAGAAGATGCTTGCCGAGCGAATTGCGATGCATACCGGGCAGGATCTAGAGACTATTCAGAGGGACTCTGAAAGAGACCGTTGGTTTACAGCAGAATCAGCTAAAGAGTATGGTTTCATCGATCAAGTAATCACGCGATCTTCGTCGGCGAAGATCGCAACCAAGTAGTCTTGAAGGGACAATTGATCTTTCAAGAAAATGATTTTTAGGAGTGGACGTGTTAGATCACTTTCAATCCGAGGAGCAATCGGAGGGCGGCGACGGTGGCCGAACTAGCAGAAGCGAGCTACACGTTGTCGCATCTTCTGTAAGTGTTCCAAAGCGCATAGTTCGCCTTTGGGAGTACCGTCCACTTTTGATTAGCTTGGTTCGAAAAGAACTCTCGGTTAAGTACAAAAATAGCATTCTGGGTTTTGTTTGGTCTATGCTAAATCCAGCTTTGACCTTGGTTATTTACTTTGTTGTTTTTCAGCTTGTTCTGAAGAACGGCATCCCTCAGTTTGCTGTCTACCTGCTCTGCGGGTTGGTAGTTTGGAACTTTTTTTCCAATGCAATCATGGGAGCCACTGGTTCAGTTGTTGCAAATGCGGGAATTGTAAAGAAGGTCTCATTTCCTCGCGAAGTGTTACCTCTGGCTTCGGTCGGATCAGCGATGGTCTTCTTCTTCCTTCAGGGGATAGTTTTGATCCTTGCGTTGGTGATAGCGAGGGACGTACCTGCCTTTTCCTACCTGCCACTACTTTTATTTGCCTTCGTCGATCTGATGATTCTCTCAGGAGCACTTGCGGTACTCCTCGGTGCACTGAACGTCTTCTATAGGGACACCCAACACTTGCTCGAGATCGTCCTAATGGCTTGGTTTTGGGCGACCCCAGTCGTCTATCCCTATCAGCAGATAGCAACTCCCCTTATGCACCACGGACTGTTGTTCCTCGACTTCATCAATCCGATGACGGCGATCGTGCTGACATTCCAGAGAGTTCTATACGCCAAAGTATCGCCTATGGGCACAACCCACACGGTTGTTCACCTGCTTCCGGCTAATTCAGTTCTCTGGTTCGCGGGACAGCTCTCTATCGTTCTTGTAGTCTCTACAATCCTTTTCCTCATAGCCCTCAAGATCTTTGGGCGCATGGAGGGAAATTTTGCTGAGGAGCTTTAACCTTTGCCTAATGCAATCGAAGTTGACAACGTTTCTAAAGTTTTTCGGCTTTACTCTGAGAAGTTCTCATCGCTGAAAGAACGAGTCATTCATGGAGGTAAAAACCCTTATCAAGAGTTTCACGCTCTCAAGGGAGTGTCGCTGAACATTGGGGAGGGTACCTCTGTCGGACTTCTAGGCCATAACGGCTCGGGCAAGTCCACTCTTTTGAAGACGATAGCTGGAATCATACAACCCAATTCAGGTGAGATCAGAGTAAAGGGTCGAGTCTCGGCAATGCTTGAAGTGGGAGCTGGATTTCACCCCGAACTATCGGGAAGAGATAATATCTTTCTTTCCGCGACGCTTCTTGGACTTCCAGTGAGCGAAGTAAAGTCGAGGTTCGACGAGATAGTCGAATTCAGCGAACTCGGACAGTTCATAGACAACCAGGTAAAGTACTACTCCTCTGGAATGTATGCCCGACTCGGCTTTGCCGTGGCCGTGAACGTCGATCCAGACGTGCTCTTAGTCGATGAGGTCCTTGCCGTTGGTGATGAGAATTTTCAAAGGAAGTGTATCGAGCGGATTAAGTCTTTTCAAAAGGATGGCCGAACGATCGTCTTCGTCTCTCACTCTCCAGAGTTAGTTCGAGCTATCTGTGACTTTGCTTACGTCCTAGATCACGGGAGTTTAATCGGCGAAGGTTCGCCAGCTGAAGCGATCGCTGAACTTAGGGATTCACTCAATCGGAATAAGGGTCAGGTCGGTGGCGCGGTCATAGGAGGAGATGTCGTAGTTGCGCCAGCCCCTGAATCCCAGGATCGCCCCCTTTCGATAACGTCTCTTCGGGCGGTGGCCGATGTAGAGCGAAATACCGACAGTACTCGAATATCGCCGAATGACTCTCTTAAGATCGTCGTTAGTTACTCCGCCAAAGAGCAAGTTACTGGCACGAATATCACTCTTTCGATTGTCGCACCAAATAACGACGTTGTCTTTTCGGCTAACAGCGAAGACCTACAGATCGAGCCATTTGATATCGATAGCGATGGCGTCTTCGAGCTGTACTTCGATAAGGTCCCGCTGCTCGATGGCGTATATGGCTTGGCTGTAACTATTAACGATCGCTCTAGGATCCCAATGGCTTGGGCTGAGGAGAAGATTGGATTTCAGGTTGTTAATCCTTCACTCGTTAGCGGTTTAGTCGCCCTCGAATATAGGGTGAACCCTTCTTCGCGAAGTTAGCTCAAAGGCTTGGCACCTTAGAGGAGGTGGCATAAGTTCGGTACATTGCTCTTCTTAGTGGAATAAATGTCGGTAATCGCCGGATCCAGATGGCTAAGGTAGCACAATTATTCGCAGATGAGAAGCTATTGGACGTTCGCACTCACTTTGCGAGCGGCAATGTTTCATTTACCTCCGAGGAGCCACCAAGTTATCTCTCGCTTGAAGACCGGTTTAAAGAAAGATTTGGATTTGAGACCTCTGTTATCTTGTGCTCGGTGACGCAGATCGATGAGCTTTTGGATCAAGTGAGTAGTTCGCTTATTCGGGTTATGGGTATAGGTTCGCGCCCTCTCGTTGATCCAAAGATTGAAGGCTTCAGATTTATCGTTGCGCTTAGTAATGGCGAGCACAACTTAAATTCAAATGTTACAGTGCCGCGGGTGGAATTGATCGATAGCTTTCACCTTGGATCTCTTTGGCGTTGGACCATCGAAGATGGCAAACCTCCATCTTCGATGGAGAAGCTCTTCCCTACTAAGACTACGACTCGCTTTGCCCATGCTCTGGAAAAGATCTATCAAGGTGCTCGCTAGGGGAGATGCCACTGCAGTAGGTCTATAGAGCCAATGTGAGCCTCTTTACTTTGGCGCTAGATCAGCTAACAGTTTCGCCAAGGAGCAGTTTTAAAAATTCGAAGTATCGGCTAGCAATATTGTCCTCAAAGTAGAGGTTGTGCGCATAGTCGTATCCAGCTTCTCCAAGGAAGTCTCCTACGCCTTCGTCGCCTGCCAGCATCTCAATTGTCGCTTCGAATGAGAGGAAGTCGTAGAAGGCGATTCCTCCTCCCGAGGTCGTGACGTGCTCAAAGGTTGCTGCGCAATCTTTGTGAACTATCACGGGTCGTTTGCTCTCCCATGACTCCATTAGAACTATCGAGAAGGCCTCGTGGAGGGATGGTTGTACCAATGCGAGTGAGTTCTTTAGTAGTGTTGACTTAGTCGTTTCGTCTACAGTCCCAAGAAGCACGATGTCATCGCCTAGAGTTGGCTTTGTTATCACGGGGCCGGCGATTACAAGCTTTAGATCGCTTGGGTGGCGTTCCTTGTAGATATGAAAGTATTCAGCGAGGAGCGAGACACCTTTTTGGGCATCTACCCGGCCGATATAGAGCAAGTACCTACCCTTTTTGAATTGGCTAAAGTCGAACTTTCCAGGTTGAGAAAGTCGATAGGGGGCGCCGAGCAAGAGGTTTGGTGTCGATCCAACACCGTGTCTCTCTTCGACCATAACTTGTTCAGCCTTTGTTTGATAGATGAGAGCATCTGCTTGCTGAATTGATCGTCCTATGTAGTCGAGTTCAAAGATAGCCTCATTGTGCGCCGCAGGATGCATTACCCTCAGTGCATTCGTTACGATGGCGATACCTTCTGTAGTGCAGTGGTAAAGGTAGGGGTAGAAGGCGACTACGTCTCCGTCGTAAGCGGCAAGTGCATCTATTAGATCATTGGAGACTGGTCCCTGAGAAAAGATAATCTCTTTACCCACTTCATATGATTGACTCGCTGCAGATGGTAGTAGTTTGGATGACACTTTCGCAAAGTCTCGCCTTCTTCCGGATGTAACTTGGAAGCGATTGACTCTGACGCCATTTTCCACTGAGAGTCCGGCATCGTAGTGGTTATCCCAGGTTTCTAAATCTTTGGCCGTAGTTGTGAAGATCTCAACCGTAGTATCAAAATTACGCACTAGGGCTTCGGCGAGCATCCGGGCTGCGTACTCAGCGCCACCGATTATCTCGCTCCCATATCGCGGTACTACGAAGCAAATTCTCATGGATCTCATTCTTTTGGAGTAGAGTTCAAAGCTGCAACGGTGGTGAGACCGTCACAGTGGTGGATCTCTCGGGTGTTGCTGAACCCTAGGTTCTCTAAGCAGGTCCGAGCCGTCGCTAAGGAGATTTTGCTCTTGGACTCTTCAAGTAAAATAGCGATCTCCCCATCGACCATAATCGTTGCCTTTAGCCTTTGGATGAGCCAGAGTAGGTCGTTTGGCTCGAAGGCGTCCCCTTCGACTATCAATTTTGCCAACGATCCATCTCTAGTTCTCCGCTTTATCGAAATGGCAAGGTCTGTTATGCTGTGACCGCCAGGGGCAATGGAGCTATTCATCTTGTCGATAGAAGGCCTAGATGAAATTTCTGAAAAGACCCATGGCCTAGATGAGGTGAATTCCTTGGGTAGTTCGCACTCGCCGACGACAAGGCTGGCCCTCTTAGCTAGCGGTAAAGCCTTTGTTGGCTGTAATTTTTGAGATATTTTTCCCTTGTCTAGGTGGTCAGTGGTGACGATGTCGTCGTCGATGAGGCGACAGATTGCATCTATTCGATCACCGTCTCTATCTCGATCTAGAACTACTAGATCCTTGCCTTTGATTATGGATCTCTCTTCGATGGAAGTCAATCTTTCAATCAGATCTTGTTCGACTTTGAGTAGTGATTGGGTGAAGTTGTTGAATTGGTGAACTAAGTGCCACAGGTAGAAGTTTTGAACTCTAAACCCAACATATTTCGCAATGTCACTTGGCTTTTTTTTACCGACGAAGCGGATATGAGCGGTCGCTAGCGAGGAATCTCTCGTCTTTACAAAGAGTTCGTCTATGCCTGAGACGCTTATTTGATGAGTTAGCGTCGACTCGGCAATTGACGTTCGTCGCCTCAGCTCAAGGTTTTCAGCTTCACGCTCAGCAGTTAGGTCCCTTCTCCTCTCCATCTCATTTTGCCAAGGTGATGTCATTAAAAACCTCTTATACAGCGATCGATTTCATTCGATGATTCTAGTAAGGAAGATACGCGATTTAACGAGGTGAAAATTGACGCTATAAGTGGTTCTATCAGGGTTCTACAGAGTTCTATCCGGAAGCGAAAATCGTGAATTGAAATAATTCTCACTACGAGTGTCAAGTATCGCATCTAAAACGTCGAAAAACATGTGTCGCAAGGATTGTGATTCAAATGTCGCGGGAGGCGAGTGCGAAGATGAGTTACATGGGTGGAAGTCTTAGGTACTATAAGAGGCCATCGAAACTTCAGATTCTTAGACGACCGGCGGTTTTCGCCGGAGCCGGAATTGCAGGAATCCTTCCTGGTAGCCTTTCGCTAATCAATTCAACGCCAGCGGGAGCAAGCGTTGATCCATCGACCGTTGTAACCTTCACCGGCCACGGATGGGGCCACGGAAGGGGAGCGGGCCAATACGGTCAACTTGGTTACGCCGTCATCGGAGGCTATAACACAAATCAAATTCTGGCTCACTACTACTCGAATACCACCTTTGGTACAGCGCCTAATAATCCAATTCGAGTACTTCTCACAGCAAATAGCGGCAATGATATAGTCGTAACTTCACAAGCACCCTTTACCGTTGCTGGTAGCGCCATGGTGGCAAACTCAGAAGTTAGAATGCACCGTAATAGTGACGGTACGTGGGAGATAGATAAGTCATCTACATCTACTGGATGTGCTACAAACCCAACTTGGACACCGATTGGAACGGTCGCGGAGAGTCAAGCGATAGCGGCTCCGTCTACGACGACCTACTCAACTGAGACCACTTCGAGCGCTCTTGCCCTTTGCGAAGGTGGAACAGGTGTATATTATCGTGGCACGATCTCTGCTGCCGACTACCAAGGCTCTCCTAGAACAGTCAACACCGTCGACGTTGAGGACTACCTTCGTGGAGTCGTTGCCTCTGAGTCTCCTGCATACTGGGCAACCCTCGGTGCAACGGTAACGACCTCTGCGGGAACATTCCAGACAGGACTTTATGCATTGGAAGCCCAAGCGGTAGAGGCCCGATCCTATGCCCTATCGTCGCCAAACCAATTCGGATATGCAGATATTTGTGACAGCACCTACTGTCAAGTGTACGGAGGCATGGCTGCCGAAAGTACCTTCGCTGACCAGGCGATTGCAGCTACGGCTGGTGAAGTACTTCTCTTGAATGGTGCCATTGCACGTACTGAATTTTCATCTTCGACCGGTGGATACACCGCTGGTGGAACATTTCCAGCAGTAGTTGATCAATACGATTCAATATGCATACCTGGAGCATGTAATCCTAACCATACCTGGCAAACATCAGTAACTGTAGGTCAAATTGAACAAGCCTTCCCCCAAGTTGGAACACTTTCAGCTATCACTGTGGTCAACCGCGACGGCAATGGGGACTACGGTGGGCGCGTCGTAAACATCAATCTAAGTGGAAGCAGTGGAAGTACCACCGTTAGCGGATCCAGCTTCGCGGCTTATCTCGGCCTCAACTCTAACTTCTTTACCTTTAGTGGCGGGGCTGGCCTTCAGCTAAATACTGGTGCGGTGACAAATCCGAATAACATCGGCCTCAACGTTGCCACCTCTGATGGCGCAATAATAACCGTTGGATCTGGCGTTTCGTATGGCTCAATGCAGGGGACGCGGTTGAACAAGCCAGTCGTTGGTATGGCGCCTACGCCCGATGGCAAGGGCTACTGGTTGGTAGCATCAGATGGAGGGATCTTCTCCTTTGGTGATGCTAAATTCTATGGTTCAACCGGTGCCATCAAACTCAATAAGCCAATAGTTGGAATGGCGGCTACGCCCGATGGCAAGGGCTACTGGTTAGTAGCATCAGATGGAGGGATCTTCTCCTTTGGTGATGCTCAATTCTATGGTTCAACCGGTGCCATGACCCTCAATAAGCCAATAGTAGGAATGGCGGCTACGCCCGATGGCAAGGGCTACTGGTTAGTAGCATCAGATGGAGGGATCTTCTCCTTTGGTGATGCTCAATTCTACGGTTCAACCGGTGCCATCAAACTCAATAAGCCAATAGTTGGAATGGCAGCTTCGCCTACGGGCCATGGCTATTGGTTGGTAGCATCTGATGGTGGCATCTTTACATTCGGCGATGCTACCTATCAGGGATCGATGCCAGGAGCTGGCTTTACCGGCAATGCAATTTCGATGGCAGCTCTTCCAAACGGAGGATACTTCATTCTTACAAGCGACGGTCACCTCTACTCTTTCGGTGGCGCACCAACACTTGTGAACGCCTCCTCCACCATCGCACCAGGATCATCGAATGCAGTTGGAGTGGCTGTTTTCTAGAAGATTTTGGGTCGCAACTCTAAAAAGGTACGCGGCGGGCAATTTTTCGTGGAAGATGACGATAAATTCCCGCCACGATACCAATTGCGAAGGGTACGTAAATCGAGCTCTTTTCGTTATCTGTAGCCTTGAGGGTTGCAGTTGCGACTGTCGCTGCGTCACAAGCAAGTGGTGCTGGCGATAGGTGAGAAGTCATCTTGGTCTTTACGAATCCAGGCCTAACAACCGTTACCCCAACTCCACTTCCAGCTAGCGCATCTCCAAGTGCCATTGAGAAACCGTCGAGGCCAGCCTTTGCTGCACCATAGATGAAGTTTGATCGTCGCACCCGAACTCCAGCGACGGATGAGATCACAACTATTTGACCAAATCCTTGTTCTTTCATGTGGTTTGCAACCTCTAGGATCGCCATCGCTTGAGTTGTGAAGTTGATATCTAGGATCTCTTTTGTCTTCACCGGGTCTTTTTCATCCACCATCTGATCTCCGAGTAGACCTACCGCAAAGATTGCATAATCTAAGGTCTTTAGCTCATCCTTTGCGGCCGCTAGTAGGTGGCTGTGGGAGTTTTCATGTGAGGCGTCGTAGTGGACGACAGCAACTTGGCAGCGCGTCTTAGAGGTCGAGGAGATCTCGTTTGCGCACTCTGCCATCTGGTCAATATTTCTGCCAGCCAACAAGAAGTTACTACTACCTCGTTTTGCCAACGCCTTTGCTATCTCTAGTCCAATTTCAGAGGATCCGCCCACCACAAGGACGTTGTCGGGTGTTCTAAATGCATCAAACAATTTTGCTCCTTGGGTTCTTCACGATATCGAAAGGCGAGTAGCGATATCCGAAGTTATTACGTTATTAGGGTCAACACGTGATTTGACCTCTTTGAACTTATCCAATTTCGGATACATCTCTTCAAAGATCTCTTTTGACATGCGTGAATCCTTTGCGAGATATATCCTTCCTCCAGCCTTTAGAACTATCTGGTCGAGTTCGTCTAGAAGTGAACCTAGCTCTGGATTGGTTATAGGAATGTCAAGAGCTAGTGTCCATCCAGGCCTTGGAAACGAGAGAAACCCCTCGTTTTCTTCGCCGAAGCGCTTTAGTACCGCTAGAAATGATGCGACTTGGAGTGTGCTCAATCGATCGATTATCTCCCGAAGGGTCTCTTCTTGACCGTCTGGTAAGACGAATTGATACTGCAGAAACCCCCTCTTGCCATAGATGCGGTTCCACTTCCCAACCATATCGAGAGGGTGAAAAAAAGACGCAATTGTGGCGATCTCGTCAGCTCTATACGATGGGGCCTTTCGAAACCAAAGTTCATTGAAGGCCCTAACTGTAAGGTTGTTTAAAAGTCCATTTGGTATGAAGTTCGGTGCATCTACTATCGCTTTGGCGTCGTACCGATAAGGATCTTGCGCCATTTGGCTAGGTAGGTCACTAAGTTGCGCGTGGTCGCCTCGGGTGAGGACGCTTCGGCCCATAGAACTTCCCCGTGCCATTAGATCGATCCATGCTACCGAATAACGAAATTTATGATCAGATCCAGCCATCGTTGCCAAGGTCTCGTCGAGATCACGGAGGCGCGATGTCTCCATTTTGATATATGCACTCTCGATCGGGATGAGCCTCATCGTCATATCAGTTACGACCCCAGTGAGGCCCATTCCCCCCGCGGTCGCATTGAATAGGTCGGGATCACTATTTTCGGTAACAAGGTGGGTACCGGTTGGTGTAACTATAACAAAGCTCTCAATGTGGCGAGAGAAGGTGCCTTCGAGGTGGTGATTTTTGCCATGAATATCGCTAGCTAGGGCACCGCCCAAGGTAACATAGCGCGTTCCTGGAGTCACTGGAACGAAGTACCCCTTCGGTACTATTCGCTTCAACAGGTTATCGAGGCTATAGCCAGCGCTAAGCGTTGTTTTTCCGTCGGTGATAACTGGATCGTCTTTGGGCTCAGCAATCGAGATCGCTACTCCGCCACTTAGCTGAGCCGCATCCCCATAGGACCTCCCTAGTCCTCTTGGAATGATACTCTTGCCGGATCCTTGAATTACTTCACGTACTTCATCGGGGGTGGAGACCTTTTGTATTTGAGATCGAACCCATTGAGTTCTTCCCCACCCACTGATAAGTTCATTGGTCATTGGATTCCTTCGTACTTAGCCAATTTAAGCTCGACGAGGTCATCGAACTATTGAGTTCAGGCGAAAGGGTCGATGGACTGCAATTCGAAAAGCAATTAGACCGTCTCGATCTCCGTAACTCAACCGTGGCTTCCAATTCAACCATTAATTTAGCCTTAGAGTCTTTAAAGATCGGTACTTAGTTGTACGGGGCTCGCTTATTCCGTGTCTCTTCGACTGATATCAAGTGGCATTTAGCGCTCCAAACGTGTTTATCTAGCTCTTGGGGCTATTTTGGTCTCTCACTTGAAGATATGTGAGTAGTAGATTCCAGTTGCGACAAGTACGATCCAGAGAGCCCCTACGATCTGTAGCCTTCGGTTCGAAAGCACTAGCTCCTCTGGACTGCCCGCCTTGCCCTTATCAGCTTCAAGTGCGTATATAAGAATTCCCACCACAAATGGAATGGTGGATAGTTGAACGAAGAGAACACCTTTTCTAGCTGCAAAGCCTTCGAAGGTCCATAAGCCGTATGCCGCTATCGAAACTGCCGAGGCGAGTGATCGAACATAGTTCAAATAAGGGGCTGAATATTCTCCGAGTACTGCCTTGTGGGCTTTGGCATTTTCACCTACCTCCAAAACTTCGGCGTATCGCTTTCCCGTTACCATGAAGAGCGATCCAAAGGCGGCAACCGTAAGGAACCAGACTGAAAGTGGAAGATTGGTCGCAAGGCCACCTGCAATTGACCTAAGGAGAAACCCGAACGAGACGATTGCGATGTCAATAACGGGCTCTTCCTTTAGATAGTAGGTATAGAGAACGGTTGTTACCAAGTAAGCGATCAACACCAAGGCAAACTTTATCGAGATGGTAAAGCCAAGAAGGCCAGCAACGGCGATTAGAAGTGATCCAACGACTATCGCCGCACGTGGCTCGATGAGCCCCGCGGCTATGGGTCGAAATTTTTTAGTTGGATGGAGGCGATCGTTTTCGTAGTCGCGCGCGTCATTTATCATATAGAGGCCAGAGGCAGCGATGGAGAAGAGTACCGCGCCTGCGAGGGCTAAAAAGAAGTTTCTACCCTCAAAGATCTTTCCAGCCGCCATAGGTGCCGCAAATAAGAGACCATTTTTGATCCATTGCTTTGGTCTCGCTAGAAGAAAAAAAGCCTTTGCAGGATTGCTACTCTCGCGTCTGTGTTTAGCCAAGACTTCCCTTTCGATTAGACGTTCGAGTTAGATCATTTATACGGTGGCCTAGAGGCAAGATTCGATCATAGTCGAGAAAGGAACGTTAGAATTCGCTACTTATCCAAGCAAGATCTTTGCCCCAAATACACTCAGAACTGCACCTGTCGTTATCTCAACGCCTCGCCTTTTTCTTCTATCTGCAAGAAGCTTGATTAGAGCCTGTGACCCCATTACGACAACGATCAGATAGATAAAGGAGACTACCAAGAAGTCGATCCCGTAGAGGAATGTTGCAAGAGGTACACTTGCACCCTTTGGTATGAAGCTTGGAAGGAATGAGATAAAAAAGATGCCAACCTTTGGATTGAGTAGATCGGTAGCCATTCCTTTTGAAAAGGATGAAACAAAGCTTCGACTTCGCGCTTCCCCTTGAATGTTCATTGGTGAGCTTTTACTAAAGATTGCACTGCCACCGAGGTACAACAGATAGAGGCCTCCAGCGATGTGCAAAATTAGGTATCCGATCTTTGATGCCGCCAAAAGAACTGCTATTCCCGCAGTCGTGAGGGTAATCCAAGCGAGGAGTCCAGTAAGGACACCGAGGATCGTTGCAATCCCGTCACGTCTTCCACCAGATACCGTTGCCCGAAGCACAACCATTGTGTCAGGGCCAGGTATGAGTGCTACGGCGATGGAGGCGACCGTAAAGGCTATTATCTCTTTCATCGTTGCTTTGCCTTCCAAATAATCGCACGTACGAGAGGTTGCGCTATGAACATACTAGGGTTTCCGATCGACGACGAAATCGTCCTATCGATCGTCGCTTTGGAGGATGCAGAACCACTTTTTAGCCTTATTGACGACTCCAGGGTGCGCTTAGGTAAGTGGCTAGGATTCGTAGCCGATACCAAATCATCGAGCGATGTAGCAGCCTTCATCGCTAAGGTGAGGGCAAAGTTCGCCGTTGGTAAGAGCTACACATTTGCTATTAGGTACCGAGGGCTAGTCGCTGGGGTAATCTCGATTGTAGTTGATGAGGTCAACAACTCTGGTGAAGTTGGATATTGGCTTGGTGCTGAATTTGAAGGGAAGCTGATTGTAACTCGCTGCGTAGATTCGCTCCTTGCCTTTGCCTTCAATAGCCTGTTGCTTCACCGCATAGAGATAAGAGTGGCTGTTGGAAATGCCAAGAGCAATAACGTCCCACCAAGATGTGGCTTTGTCTTTGAAGGGGTGATGAGGGGCGACTCAAAGGTGGGCGATAATTACTATGACACCAAACTCTACTCGAGGCTAGCGACCGATGAGGTTTTGCTAAGCAAGTAGCTTCACGCTTGTAAGGTTAATCTACTTCACCAACCACCTTCGGTAGCTGGTCCCAATCAAATTGTTACTGCGGTCGATTCTTGAAGTCGACCGCAGGTAGATTAGTTGCTGTTCTTGGAGTAAAACTCTTTCAAATCACGCTTTAGGATCTTTCCAGTTGCGCCACGAGGTAGTTGTTCGTCGACTAGGAAGATCTTCGATGGAACCTTAAACTTCGCGATCTTTGCAACTAACTGTCTTTCGAGCGATTCTGCAGTTAAATCAGATCCAGGAATTTTGTAGATAACGGCTGCGACCTCTTCGCCAAGGCGTGGATCTGGAAGCCCAAATACCGCTGCCTCGTGGACTCCTTCGCACTCGTAGATAGCGGCCTCAACTTCAGCGCAGTAGACGTTTTCACCACCACGGATCACCATATCTTTGATTCGGTCTTCAACGTAGGTATAGCCATCTTCGTCGATATAGCCAATATCTCCTGAGCGGAGAAAGGAGCCGAAGAAGGCAGCTTTGGTTGCCGCCTCGTTATTCCAGTAGCCCTTGATAATATTGGGGCCACTGAAGCAGATCTCACCGCGAATGTTTGGTCCTTGACGCTCGCCAAACTCATTGAAGATTGCGACCTCCATTATAGGTAGGGGCTTTCCTGCGCTCGTAGGTCGTGCAACCGCGTCTTCGCCTTCGATTTGGGGTCCATAAGAGTTGGTTTCTGTCATTCCATAACCGAAGCCAGGAGACCCCTTACCTGGTGTAGAGGCTATCTTTCGGATTAACTCCGGTGGTACTGCTGAGCCTCCGCCACCAATGTGAGTTAGCGATGTGGTGTCGCGCCTTAGAAACTCCTCGTTCTCAAGTAGGTCGATAGACATCGTTGGCACACCTACAAATCGAGTGATCCTCTCCTCTTCGATGATCCTTGCTGCTTCTGTAGGATCCCATCGATGCATCAGAACAATCTTTGCGCCCGATATGAGCGCAGAGAGCATGACTGCCACTGAACCTGTTACGTGAAATAGAGGAATCGCAAGGATGAAAGCGGTTGGGAATCTAGGGGTGTTGGCTTCGGGGTTTCGAAGCATTGCAATTGCCGCCCTAGCTCCATTGGCAAAGATCGCTGTTAGTACGGCGCGTTGGGATGATACTGCCCCCTTTGGAAAACCTGTGGTCCCAGAGGTATAAAGGATCGTAGCGTCATCCTCGTGGTCGATTGGGGGCCTTACGTAGTCGGTTGCGAGCGAAGGGTCATTGGGGTCGAAGTGTATTGTGCCTTCTCCGTGCACCTCTCGTTCATAATCGCGGACTACGACTAATTCAATTCCGCGCTCTTGAGCTGCTTCTATGCTGCGCATCGCCCGTTCTCTATCACAGACGATGACCTTCGGTGTGGAGTCGTCTAAAGAAAATGCGATCTCGTTAGGTTGCCACCAGGCATTTACGAGGGTCGCAACTCCTCCAATAAGGTGAACGGCTATGTAGGTCGAGATCCACTCAGGTAGATTTCGCATCGCAATAGCGACACGGTCGCCCTTTTCGACTCCAAGTTGGACTTGAAGTAGGTGTGCAATTCGATCTGCTTGAGCCATAAGCGAGGCGTATGATATCCGCTCCGAGCCATATACGACGGCCTCTTTATCACCAAAGTCGCGACAGCGACCAAATGTATCACCCAACGAAGGGGGAGTGTGGGCGAAGTACTTCATATGGTGGCCAAGGATCGTGCCCTCAGTGATCTCGAAAAGTTGCCCCGGTCCTGTAACTGCTGCAAAGGCCTCTTCGTAATTCAATGCTCTTCATCCTCGTCTCTAGACTTCCTTACCTAATCTACCTAAAAGGCGCGATCCTTTCATTGAGAAATCGATATCGTGCTAACACACGAAGTCGAATCGGGCTATCACGGATAAATACGGAGGATCGCCCTGAAAGTCTTTCGAGTGGAAACTGGGTGCATAACAAGGAGACATCCGGATAACTCTTAGATTGGTCAATGCCGCAAGTTGAGCGATTTGCGGGATGGCCTACACATCAGACCATGGTGGTTACTAGCTTGTGGCATCTGATGGCGGAATCTTCGCCTTTGGAGATGCAAGCTACCTCGGAAGTGTTCCTGGCTCACTTTCAGACGGGTCGCTTTTATCATTCAACGGTCAGGTAGTCGGAGTTGGTTCTCTCTAGAACTCGAATACCGATCCTTAGGACAATATTAAAAGTTGAGTAGGTGAGGGATTTCAAAGTCTCCTCACCTACTCAACGGTCTTAGCAACCTTGCTCTTTGAATGAAGGTTCTTGTTGAAATTTGCCAGGGTCATCGACTAGTTGGAGGTTTGTCGTCTTCAGAGGGTTAGGGTCAAGGGTCGAGGGAGAGATCTGTATCGAGTCGAATCTTCGAAGTGTCGTACCTTATCTTGACAATGATGAAGATGAAAAGAATTATTTGGCGTTTTCGACGTCGATCGACTTGACTCTTCGAAAGCTTCTCCACAGCGATATGTCGTATCCGATCTTTAGGGTCCCGCCAATTAGAAAAGGTGCAACTGCGCCAACTCCGCTGAGAGTGGCGCCTCCTAGAATCGGGCCTATTGCTCGCCCTGCTTGCTTGCCGATCGACGTTCTAGCTGCAGCTTTTGTCCTAAATTCTGGCTCAACGATTGAAGCGATGTAGCTCTGTCGTGTTGGTACGTCCATTTCGACCAGGAGAGATCGAGCTACCAAAAGAAGGCTCGCAACTATCTGACTTCCCGTAAATGGAACCGCTATCAATAGCAAGGAGGAGGGAATATGGGTAAATACAGCTGTATTTAGAAGGCCGATTCGCCTTGAAATCCTTACGGCAAATGGATAGGAGATCGAGTTGAGAATCGCCATAACAAAGTAGAGAATCGCCAGGTGACTAAGGGTCATATGATACTTTTGATGAAGCCAAAAGGCTATTAGCGCGGGAGTTACGGTTCCACTTCCGGTTGAGTCCACGACAAAGAGCAGGGCTAGTCGATTGATTTTACGATCGCTATCGGTGTATGCGGATTGAACTTGATTGTTTACGAAGAGCCCGTGGGAAGCCTCTTCAATTGCACTGCTCGTTAGTGAAATAAGAACTATAGCGCCCCCTAAAGCGGCGTAGATAAAGTTCATAGTTGATATCGATGAGCTAGTGGTTGCTCCTAAATAGTGCGGAAGTGCAGCTGCGAGAGCTCCAATTGCCCCAGCGGTAGACGTTGCGAATCCATACTTTGCAAAGGTCTCTGTCCTTGTCGACTCTTCAGTATGTGAGAGCTGCCCTTCTACTGCAGCGGTGACGAATTGGCCTCCAAGTGGTGGTAGAAAGCCGAACACCGCAGAGACTAACAGCTCTGGAATCGACGATGCCATCCCAACGAGGAGACCGGTAGCTGCCATCAAAAATCCAGCGGCGAGGAGGAATTTGCGAATTGACTTTGACCCATTGATACGTTCGGCAACCAAGCGGGTGATGGCGATACTTATTAGTACTGAAAGGGTTGTAACGATCCCGAGGCCGAATGCGCTGAGGCCGAGCTGATCGGCTTTGAAGGCGAACGTAATGGTAAAAAAACCAAGGCCGAACTGCCTCAAGGTATCGACAGCTATTAATTTCGCGACGTTCTTCACTGTGATACGGTCTTCTTTTCGGTGCGCTGCAACGTAACACATCTAATCTATTGAGCCACGCTCACTTTGAGGGCGGGATCTAAGAAACTGTCGCTTCCTTTAGCAAAGTATCGCAATTGTTGATCTGGGTTATCGCGCTCGCCTTGATTCCCTTCTCCATTTCGAGGAGCTTCGTCTAAGGGTGAATTTATCCACGTGCATCGGTAGTCATTTTTATGAACCATAGACTCAGACTGTGACAAAAAAATGTGTTCTCCTACTGAGCGGTGGTCTTGACTCTGCGACGACTTTAGCGATCGCCAAGAGAGAAGGCTTTGACGTTTCGGCTCTATCATTTGACTATGGACAACGCCATGTCGTTGAGTTGAACTCTGCCAAGTCAGTGGCCGCTGCAATGGGGGTCACTGATCATAGAGTGGCAAAGATCGATCTGCGAATCTTTGGTGGCTCAGCCCTCACTAGCGATAGTGCAGTCCCTCACGGTGACGATCCTATGGCCAGGGTGGAGATTCCAATCACATATGTTCCTGCCCGAAATACTATCTTTCTCTCCTTCGCCCTCGCTATGGCAGAGACGATAGGGGCATTTGATATCTTTATCGGTGCCAACCAAGTTGACTACTCTGGTTACCCTGACTGCCGCGGGGAATATCTAGACTCATACGCAGCCATGGCCAACCTGGCTACAGCTGCGGCGGTTGAAGGTAGGGGGAGATTTCAGATACATGCTCCGCTCCTTGATTTGACTAAGGATGAGATAATTCGGCGTGGTCTCTCGCTGGGTGTGCCCTATGAGTTGACAATTAGCTGCTATGACCCGATCGACGGAAGGGCTTGTACTACCTGTGACTCGTGCCAGATAAGACGTAGCGCCTTTGCGAAGTTGGGTATGAAAGATCCAGCTCCTTCGATTCAGTAGGGAATCGATTAGGATAGAACGCCGTAAAAGTTTCAACCCAGGGAAGTTTAATTGGCTAGCGACACCAGCAATTTGACCCATCTCGGCTCAAATTCAACGAAGTACAACTACGACGAACCAAATGCCTCCATACTTGAGACCTTTGCCAACCCTCATATTGGTCGTAAATTTGTGATTGGTTTGGATTGCTTAGAGTTCACAAGCCTCTGCCCAATGACAGGTCAGCCCGACTACGGCAAAGTATGGATCGACTACGTTGCTGATCAACTTTGTGTGGAGAGCAAGTCATTGAAGCTCTATCTAGTTGCCTATAGAAACCACGGCGCATTCCACGAGGATTGCATAAATCAAATTGCAAACGACATAATCGCAAGGATCGATCCAGTTGCCATAAGGGTCTATGGGGACTTCAACGTCAGAGGCGGGATTGCGATAAAGCCAATGGTCTTTGAGTACGGCAAGACAGTTACCGATAGCGACGTTGCCCGTATCGACTCTCTCTATTCGAACTTTGACAGAATTAGCGGAAGATAATCAATTGAAATTTTTAAAGACCACGGACAAAAAGAGCTCGTTAGTCGCGCTAGTTGCCTTTGTTCTCTATGTGGGATCGATCGTGGGGGCAAACTACATGATTGGCCATATCGGTAAGGCTATACCAGGTGCACACGTCCTGCCAGTAGGCTTTGGCCTTTATGCACCATCGGGCGTCTACCTCGCCTCCCTTGCACTTGTCTCTCGCGATCTGCTTCAGCGAAGCGCAGGTACTCTTCCTGGTGTCGTAGCAATTCTTCTCGGCGCCTTCATCTCGTACTTCATATCGACGCCGAAGCTCGCCTTCGCCTCTGGATTTACCTTCCTGGTCTCTGAGACGGTTGACTTTGCAATCTTTACCCCCCTTGCAAAGCGAAACTTTGCTGCTGGGGTCTTGGTGGCTGGACTCTTTGGGGAATTTGTTGACTCGGTACTCTTCTTGACGCTTGCCCAGATTCCGCTGTCGATCGCGTTAAAGGGGCAGCTGGTAGGCAAATTATGGGTTATTCTTCTCGGTTCGTTGATCTCGTTTTTGCTTCGCAAGAGCTCGCTTCTCTCGCCGCAACCAAAGACACAAGGCATCCGACCAACCTCGCTCTAGTTCAATCCGCCCATTCGTCGTCGTTCTAGTTATGAGGCTACGTCCTTCTCTAGCTGATAACGTATAGAAGAGTCAAGGTCGACGCCGGAATATTGAAGATGGAGTCGAAAAAGTTACGAGAAGATAGGTTTTATTTAGGTGGCTACCGAGACGCCAAGTGGCGTGCCCTTTATCGACGACAACGTCTTTTTGGTATTCGACCTAGAGACGACAGGGGTGGACGTAACTAGCGACCTTCCGGTAAGTTATTCAATACTTACCTACTTGGGCTCTGACTTAGCAAACCAACTCTACTCGGTGGTTTATCCTGGCTTAGATATTCCTGCTGAGGCGTCGGCGATCCATGGAATTTCGACGGACGTTGCCCTAAAAGTGGGAAGCGATTTAAGGGACGGCCTTTATCAAGTCGTTCTCAGCCTACTTAGGGCAAGTCGCGACGGTTGGTATGTGGTCGGAATGAACGTTGCCTTTGACCTTTCTATGGTGAATTTTGCCGCCAAGAAGATTTTGGGTGAGTCTCTCATCGACTACGGCTTCAACGCCCCGGTTATAGATACTCTCGTACTCGATCGTTACTTGGAGCCATATCGAAAGGGACGGAGAAACTTAGATGCCCTATGCATGAGGTACAAAGTTACCGGTGGTGGCTTCCACAATGCACTTGAGGACACAAAGATGACCTTCGGCGTGCTAGTGGCCATGTTAAAAGAGTTCCCAAGTGCAGTTGATATGTTAGAGGCCAAATCCTGTACCGATACGATGAAGGCGCTTCACGAAAAGTGGTTGACTGGCTACAACGACTACTTAGTGCGAAGCGGAAAGGATGAAATCGCCTACCACGGCTGGCCAATCTCAACCCAAAGCTAGTGCAGCTCGATTGTTTGGGCAAATCGCCACCTTTTGATGGGACTATTGGCCACCTTATCGGAGGCTAATTCGGCGCTATCTTTTACTTATATTGAAGTTATTAGGTAGCGGACAAGAATTTCCGAACCGCCAAAGGTAGGTTCCAAGTGACTATATCATCTGATCCAATAGTTTTACACCACAGCCATGTTGACCAATCAGCAATCGCAGGTAGTGGTCACCCAGGCCATGTCAAGCTCGAACACGGTCGCGATGGCATGGAGGAGCGAACGAACAAAAGTCCGATACTAATCTTTTGGGAGTCGACTAAGGCGTGTCCGCTTTCGTGTCGCCATTGCCGTGCAGAGGCGATTTCGACTGCACCTGAAGGTGAGTTGTCGACCGATGAGGCACTGTCTATGATCGAAGATATTGCTAGATTTGGATCGCCTTCTCCAATCTTGGTTCTGACTGGCGGCGACATCTTGATGCGAAGTGATCTTGAAGAGATCCTTGATAAATGCAAGCGGGTAGGGATAAGAGCCGCTCTCTCTCCGGCAATAAGTCCACTCTTCAATGAGGAGCGGTTGCGCAAAGTTCGAGACCTAGGCGTCAGGGCACTTTCGATCTCACTAGATGGAATTGGCTCTACCCACGACTCGATTCGTGGAATCGGTGGACACTTCGAAAAGACCTTAGATGCGATGGAGCTCGCAAAGCGCCTTGGATTTTCAGTCCAGGTAAATACCACCGTGATGTCGAGAAACGTCATAGAGCTACCTGAGATCGCTAAGGCCCTCCTTGACCGAGGGGTATCTATTTGGGAGATCTTCTTCTTAATTAGTGTTGGTAGAGGTACTGATATGTTAGAGCTCAAGCCCCAGGATGCTGAAGATGTATCACGGTTTCTATTTGATGCAACTGCATATGGCCTCACAGTTCGGACGGTTGAGGGGCCAATGTATCGTAGGGTTGCGAATGAACTCCGTGGTGGAACAGGTGGAGATCAACTACTGCTCCCTGAGGGAGTCCTCTACGGGGAGCTCTCGTCAAGAATGAAGAATCTAGTCGGCGAGTCACGAGGTGAGCGTCATATTCCGCCCGCAATAACCCGAGATGGTAAGGGGATAATTTTTATCTCGAATACGGGGGATGTTTTTCCATCTGGATTCCTTCCGCTCAGTCTCGGTAACATTCGCGATCGGTCAATCGTCGAGATCTACCAAGAAGACGAGCTTCTTCGAGATATAAGAAGCTCCAACTTTGCAGGAAAGTGCGGAGGTTGCTCGTACTCCAACTGGTGTGGCGGTTCCCGTGCACGGGCATATGCCGCAACTGGAGACCCACTCGGAGATGACCCCATCTGTGGTATTTGATTGAACTGATCAAAATCTATTTGGCGGCACCGATTTTGCGAGAGGGACCTTTGTGCCCTGAAGAATTTTTACAGTCCCTCATTGTTGGGGGACTGTAAAAATCTTTGGCTTTATTATTTCACTTATTGAGTGAACCTTTAGGCGGTAACTTCTACTTCGATGAGAAGATCTCCGGCCTCGACTTTGGTCGCTCCGTTGGTAATGACGCGTGCTACACGTCCTGATACAGCCGTTGTGATCGCGGCCTCCATCTTCATCGCCTCGATGGTTGCAACTGTTTGTCCAGCTTCTAGATGGTCGCCTTCTACTACCGCTACCGTTACGACGCCGGAGAAGGGAGCGGCTATGTGACCTGGTCGGTTAGTGTCGGCGCGTTCATTTGTTGGAGCACTCGATTCAACTGATCGATCCCGAACTGGAATTACTCTCAACTGTCCATTGAGGCGGCAGTAGACGTCCCTAATACCGCGGTCGTCTGGTGCACCGATGGCATCTACTGCTAAAAAGAGGTCGATCCCAGGTTCTAGTTGAACGACGGTCTCCTCACCAGCCTCTAGGCCATAGAAGAAGGCTTTAGTCTCAAGGAGGGTCAACCTTCCGAACTTATCTAGTGACTCTCGATACTCTGCGTTAGGACCTGAAAATAAAAGCTGATTCAGTGATGCCCTTGGATTGTCTTCAAGTAGGAGCCTCTTTGTCACCTCATCGAGCTCTGGCACACCGTTGTACTTGACTTTCCTATTTTGAAGCGCTTTTGTCCTAAAGGGTTCGGGCCAGCCCGCAGGCGGTGTCCCAAGTTCTCCGCCAAGTAGGTTGATCACCGAGTCGGGGATGTCAAAGTTCTCAGGATTTTTTTCAAATTCAAATGGGTCGGCGTTAGCGGCAACTAGGCCCAGGGCGAGGTCACCAACTACCTTTGATGAGGGTGTCACTTTGACGATGTTTCCGAGAATTCTATTGACCTGGGCATACATATCTTCGATCATCTCAAAACGCTCTCCGAGGCCAAGTGCTATCGCCTGCTGTCGCAGATTAGATAGTTGGCCACCCGGGATCTCATGCATGTACACCCTGCCAGTTGGTGAGGCGAGTCCCGACTCAAATGGGGCATATAGGTGGCGCACTGCCTCGAAGTAGGGCTCAAGAGCAAGCGCACCTTCAAGCGGTACGTCGCTACTTCGTTCGCCATGCTGTAGGGCTGCAACTATCGCAGAAAGACTCGGTTGAGAGGTCGTTCCCGCCATCGATGCACTTGCGCCGTCTATAACGTCCACTCCAGCTTCGATAGCGGCTAGGTATGTTGCGAGTTGACCGCCTGCGGTATCGTGGGTGTGAAAGTGTACCGGAAGGTCGAACCTATCTCTAAGTGCTCTAACTAGGGCTTTGGCAGATGGAGCTTTAGCTAGCCCCGCCATATCCTTAATGCATAAAATGTGCGAGCCCATAACGACTAGTTTTTCCGCGATTCGCAAGTAGTAGTCGAGGTTGTAGGTCTTCTCATTCGGGTTGAGCATGTCGCCGGTGTAACAGAGAGTGCCTTCCACGAGACCACCGTACTCTAGAGCGGCATCGATCTCGGGCTGCATAATCTCGACATTGTTGAGGGCGTCAAATATTCTGAAGATGTCGATACCTGACTCTTTTGCCGCCCTTACGAATGAACGCGCCACCTCTTTAGGTTGAGGACTATAGGCGACCGTTGACTGTCCGCGTAGGAGCATTTGAATTGGAATATTTGGAACCTTCTCCCGTAGCTCCTCGAGGCGCTCCCATGGATCCTCTTTCAAGAATCTAAGGGCTACGTCATAGGTTGCACCTCCCCACGCCTCGATTGAGAAGAGTGATGGAAGTAGCCGAGCGTAGTAGGGCGCAACTGCCAGGATGTCATAGGTCCTTAAGCGCGTTGCCAATAGGCTTTGATGGGCATCTCGAAGGGTTGTGTCGGTGATCGATACCTCTTTTTTAGCCCGAAGAATCTCAGCAAAGCGGCTTGGCCCCACCTCGTCAAGAAGCTCCTTATTTCCCCTTGGTACAGGGAGCGATAGGTCGATATTTGGAAGTTTTACCTTGGGATTTAACACCGTCGGGGCGGGACCATTGGGATGATTTACGGAGACGTCGGAGAGGTAGTTGAGCAGACGTGTCCCACGGTCAGCTCCGTACCTTGCTGAGAGGAGCTCTTGGTGATTTTCAATAAATGAGGTGTCGATGTCGCCACTTCGAAAGTCCTCGTCTCCTAAGAGTGCCTCTAAAAACCCGATATTGGTAGCTACGCCACGAATTCTGAACTCTCGAAGTGCTCGATCGGCGCGAAGGATTGCTTCAGGGAAGGTCCGACCCCTTGCAGTGAGCTTGACTAACATCGAGTCGAAGTAGGGCAAAACCTCGGCACCACTGTATGTGCCTTCGTCAAGACGAATTCCTGCCCCGCCCGGTGCACGGTATGCCGCAATTCTTCCGGTATCGGGGCGGAAGTTATCAGATGGATCCTCTGTGGTAATGCGACATTGAAGTGCTGCACCTTTGGTTGTGATCGCATCCTGTCGAAGGCCTAGCTCTTCAAGGCTGTATCCAGCAGCTACCTTAATTTGTGATTGAACCAAGTCGATGCCGGTAACTTCTTCAGTGACTGTGTGTTCAACTTGGATTCTTGGGTTCATCTCAATAAAGACGTGTCGCCCATCTTTATTGAGGAGAAATTCTACGGTACCAGCATTTGCGTAGTTGATCGAACGGGCAAATGCTACTGCATCGGCACAAATTGCATCTCGTATTGTAGGATCGAGATTGGGAGCAGGGGCGATTTCAACGACCTTTTGGTGTCTTCTTTGAATCGAGCAGTCTCGCTCGAATAGGTGAACGACGCCGCCAGTGGTATCTGCGAGAATCTGAACCTCAATGTGGCGCGGGTTCACTACCGCCTCTTCGATAAAGACAGTTGGGTCACCAAAGGCTAGTTGTGCCTCTGCCATGGCGCTCGATATTGCCGCTCGAAGATCCTCGACCCTCTCTACCCTTCGTAGGCCACGGCCTCCTCCACCTGCAGCTGCCTTTACAAAGACTGGGAACGTGAAGTCTCTCTCGACCTCGGTGAAGTCGTCTCCCTCGCCAATTGGACCAACTGACTTCAGTGTTGGAATGTTAGCGCGCCTAGCGGCCGCTATTGCATTCATCTTATTGCCCGCTAATTCGAGGGCTCGAACAGATGGCCCAATGAAGCTAACCCCAGCTTCAATGGCTTTTTCGGCTAGTAGGGGATTCTCGGAGAGGAACCCGTAGCCCGGATAGATTGCATCTGCACCCGACTCTTTGGCAATTTTCACGATTTGGTCTATGTCGAGGTATGAGCGCAGAGGATGGCCCGGCTCACCTACCTGGTAGCTTTCATCTGCCTTTTGACGATGGAGCGAGTACCGATCCTCGTAGGCATATATGCCGACGGTGGTTATCTTGAGTTCAGAGGCGGCTCTGAAGGCTCTGATGGCGATCTCGCCCCTATTTGCTACGAGAATCTTTTTGAACATCGACCGACCTGACTATTTAAAGCTAGACAAACTATCGTCTCTGTTTAACCTAGTCGTGGAAGTAGTGAGCGGCCGAGATATTGCTACGAGGGCTTTCGAGCCTGTACCGCAATTCGTCCATTCATACGAAATTGGGGATTGTAAGGCTGACTCTTTAAATCGTTGATATTCTCCTCGAATTGTTCGCCTGTGACTACTCCACTTTCAATCAGTTCGGACTTAGCTGACATGAGTTGCTCGATCACGAATGCTCGTTCGAATGAAGCACTCGATTCATCGACAAAGTCTCCCTCGCTGAGAGTTGAAACCTTAGTAACCTCGAATCCACCCTTGTAGAGAAGGGGGGCTATTTGGCGGCCGACGTTGCGATTTCCACCCTTCATCTTTTGTAGTCGCGATATGGCATCGTGAAGGAAGGAGAAGGAGGCTGGATTCGGCGGCTCAACGATGTAGAGCGCGTCTTCGAGATCCTCGATAATTACTCTTCCACCGGGCTTTAGAACTCTGAAAATTTCGCGGATCGCTACCGAGGGATCTGGTAGATACTGAAGTACCTCGCGCACGATTACTACCTCGAAGGAGCTATCGCCATATGGCAGATTGCAGATGTCACCGCGACCGAACATAGTCGTAGCCTTGGATGAGATAGCGCCAAGTGATCTAAGGTGGCCTTCGATTACTCGAGCTCCATCGATGAACTCTGGGACGATATCGCATCCAACGGAGGGAGCGTCAAAACGAATACCGATTTCAAGATTTACAAGGCCAAAGCCACAACCAATGTCTAAGGTTAATTCATCGGGACGCGGTGCGATCTCTTCGAGAAGTTGTTCCCATATCCGTGTTAGAGAGATGGTGTACTGCAAGGTTGTGCGAGCAGTTCCTGGCACCATTGTGGTTGCTACCCCGGCTGCCAGATTGTTGAGGAGCTCAACTCGCTCTTTGACTGAAAGTGCTGATCCTGCGACGTTTGTCTTTATCATTAGCTCCCCTTGTTATTGACTTAGGGCACTTATCGGCACGGTGGGCCTTGAACTTTCAAAGATTTTGCTAAAAAGGTCAATAAATGTTTTCGCACTCTAGGAAAGTGGCAGTTTTGCCATCTATCGCTAAACATAACAACGGTACCGGAAGAAGCACCTATTCGGGGGTCATGGCGTCGTGCGGATCGCTAGTCGATCGCAATTCATAGAAATTTAATATTTGATATCTGTTATCTCGTGTTGCTAATTTTCAACTATGAGGTGAATAAACGGTAAATAACTTCGAAGGTAGTCAAAAATTAGCCAGAGATACCCAGGATTTAGAGATGCTATAAGGTATCTTTGCGGATTCATAAGATTTGATCTTAGAATGGCACATTTTGTTTCGAATTTAACTTTGCTCGCTGTAACTACTCCATGATGGACAAAATAACAGCCTATAGCGCCTCCGATTCGACCGATTGTCTCGAAATATCGGAAGAAGTGAATTATTTTTCGTGATTGCATCGAATAAAAGTGATTGATTCTGAATTTGGATTCATCACTGTTAAAGAATATTTATTTTATTTAAGAATTTATATAAGATTTAATTAATGGGATATTTATCGGTAATAATAATTATACGACGAACCCTTAGTGAGAGTTTGATTGCTAAGGGGATTAATGAAGCGCGTATTAGTAACTGGAGCAGCAGGATTTATTGGGTCTCATCTCTGCGACCTAGTCCTCGAGAGAGGAACAGAGATAGTTGCAGTCGACGGATTTACAGATTCATATGATCAACAAGAAAAAAGAGATCGAGCAAGAAGATTATCTGAAAATAGTCGATTTTCATTGGTCGAGGGTGATCTCGCCAATTTGGAACTCGATCAGTATCTAGATGGTGTTGAGGCAGTCTTCCACCTCGCGGGCAGGGCGGGAGTGCGTAGCAGCTTTAGTGACTTTGATAAGTATCAAAGTGACAACGTTATAGCCACGAGGCGGGTAATCGATTCGATCAAAAGGCACGACCCAAGTATTCGTCTCGTCGCAGCGTCTTCTTCATCGGTCTATGGAAATGCGCCAATACCATTTGTTGAAGATGGTGAAGTAGATCCAGTATCGCCCTATGGATGGAGCAAGCTAGAGGCCGAGAGGATGGTGCTAGATGCGTCGAACGATGGCCTTTCAACGGTAGCACTTCGCTACTTTACGGTCTATGGACCTCGACAGCGTCCCGATATGGGATTTCGAAAGTTTATCAAGGCGGCCCTCTCCAACGAGACAATTGAGATCTATGGTGATGGAAATCAAAGTCGCGACTTTACCTACGTCCGCGACATCGTGGAGGCGACATTGGCCGCAGCTGAGGCCAAAGAGAGCGGCCTGGCGATCAACGTAGGTGGCGGCTCGATCGTCACCATAAGGCGGGTGCTCGAATTGATTAGCCACCAGCTTGGAAGAGATATCGACGTCTCATTCGGCCCCTTTGCCAAGGGTGATGTAATGCATACTGGGGCTGACCTTTCCTTAGCCAGACGTGTCCTTAACTACAACCCTAAGTACACGATTGAAGAGGGCATTGGTCTTGAGTTTTCGTACTTCAAAGAGCTATATGGAGATGTATTTGCTGATAATCGAGCTGTGGAGGTATTGAGTTGAGCAAATTTGAAGTTGTTGACGAGATAACGCGTAAGGGAACCAATAGGGTCGTAATCTACTCCCACGATACCTATGGCCTTGGCCACTTGAGGCGAAACATTGCACTTGCGGAGGCTTTAGTAAAAAGCTCTAAGGCGATGCGCATAGTCATTGTGACTGGCTCCCGTGTGGCATCGAGCTTTGAGACTCCCTCCCAAGTTGAGTTGGTTGAACTTCCACCGGTGGTCAAAGTGGGAGTTGATGAGTACGAGGCTCAAGGAATCAAGATCCCGATTTCGCTTATCAAGAGAGCTAGAGCTGCAATTATCATCGACGTCATAAAGCGATTCTCACCTGAGATCTTTTACGTCGATCACTCTCCGTTGGGTATGGGCCAAGAGCTACGACCCGTCCTTGACTTCTTGACGAATAAGCGCCCTTCGATCCTTAGGTATATCGGGCTAAGAGATATCATCGACTCCCCCGAAAATATCAAGAGCGGATGGGGGGCTGACGGGCAGCTTGAGGCTATTTCAACTCTATACAATCGAGCCTTCGTCTTTGGTGAAAGGCACCTCTTTGATCTTGCTCAGGCATATCACCTCTCTGGTACTGGAGGGCTGCACTACCTCTCTTATATCGGCAAGCCAGAGTTTATAGAGGCGGGGAAGCGCCGTAGTGAAACTTTTTCTGACCCTAACTTTACCGGGGGACATCTGCTCGTCACGAGTGGAGGAGGAGGCGATGGTTTGCCCCTATGCGAACTTGGCGTAAAGCTTGGAGTGGCGACAGGGCATAAGACCATTGTAGTTACGGGTCCACTGATGGACAAAGAGGCATTGGCAAGGTTAATGAAACTCGCCGAGGGCCACTCCAACATTGAGGTCATAGAGTTTTGTACAAACTTTGAGGCACTTGTAGCAAAGGCAAGAGTAGCTCTTTCGATGGGCGGCTACAACACAACCTTGGAGCTTGCCGCTGCGAGAGTACCGACCATATATCTTCCCCGAACATACCCTAGGCAAGAGCAGCTCGTGAGAGCCTTGATCTTCGAAGGCCTCGGATTCGGTAGTGCCCTCACCATAGGTGATCAAACCTTAGAGTCAGTGCGAGAGCTTCTTGATCAACTTTGGAGACGGCCAATCCTCGATGAAGACGTGACTCTTGAAATGTCTGCAATTCCAAGGTTTGCGAGTCAAATTGTAGTTCCAAGCCGTTATGAAGGGTCAAAGGGTTCTACAGCCGAAAATGGGTGCGACTTTACTTCTCCGAGCTCGTCCGTGACGAGTTTAAATGTGGAGATGGGTGCATAGTGGCTGTTCGCATTGGATATGTGGTTAAGCGCTTCCCCCGACTCTCTGAGACCTTCATCCTAGAGGAGATGTTGGGGTTAGAAGAGAGAGGCTTTGAATTGGTGGTCTATGCCATCGCTGATCCGAAAGAGAAGATCGTAGATGGCGAAGTAGCGAAGTTGAAAGCACCGATCGTCTATCTTGCCAATGGAAAGACAAACGCCATAACGCGAGTCGGCCTTGTCGTCGAACATATGAAGCTCCTTCTACTGTCACCTACTCGCTATCGCTCTGCTATCGAAGCGCTACCAATGGGAAAAGAGAAAGGGGCATGGTTCAAAAATGTTGCCTATGGGATACGACTTGCTCGCCTAGCGCAACGTGATCAGATCTCTCATCTTCATGGAGCATTCCTACATTCGCCGGCATCGGCGGCATTGATTGCTACGCAATTGAACGGTGTAACGTTCTCGATGGCAGGACACGCGAAGGATATCGTGCAGTCTTCTCCGATCTCTCTATCGAAGAAGGTTGAAAGGGCTAGTTTCGTTTTGCTCTGCTCGGCGAAGGCCGTTCGAGAAGTCTCCAAGAAGGCCTCGTATGGTATGGACAGCGGTTCTTCAAAGTTGCAACTTCTGCGACACGGCGTCGACCTTGATAAGTTTCACCCATCTGGCATTGAGAATCAAATGGCCTTTACAGATCCGACCTGTGTAATTGAACTTGTAACCGTCGGACGACTTGTTGCTAAGAAGGGTTACGACGACCTAATTGATGCACTTGCAATAGTTTCCGCAAGCGGGCGACGCTTTTCATTGCGAATGGTTGGTGATGGTCCCCTTAGAAGGAGCCTCGAAGATAAAGTCTCCCTTTTGGGTTTGAAAAATCAGGTAACCTTCGTTGGATCGCAGGATCGCCGTGGCGTCATTAGCGAATTAGATCGATCGTCGGTCTTTATCCACCCATCAGTCCTTTTGCCAAATGGTGACTCCGATGGCATTCCAAATGTACTCCTAGAGGCGATGGCGAGTGGAAAGGTCGTCATCGGTGCCGATATCGACGGAATCAAAGAGGCTATCGATGATCGAGTTTCGGGCAGGATCTATCGAAGTGGAGATGTCATAGCCCTAGCAGAGGTAATCGCCGAGTTGATAGATGATAGAAGCTCCTTGGCTGAACTAGCACGAGGAGCAAGACAAAAGGTTTGCGATGAGTTTTCAAAGAGCAAGGCTAACGATCGAGTAGCTCAATTGATGGCCTCCGTCGTCTTTGAACATGGCATTTTGAGTGCGGAGGTTGATAGCAAATGAAGGTAGCATATGTTCTCTTTGACCCAGGTATAGCAGTTGGGGGAGTAAAGGGTGCTTCGGTACACGTCGCCCGCTTCTGTCAGAGCGCGACAAAGTTAGGCCATGAGGTCCATCTCTTTGTGACCTCAGTTGTAGATGCTTCGGCTGTGGATGCGACCGTTCACCATATTTACCTTGATAAGGTAAAGTCCAATGACGCTTCCAAGATAGAGGCTTCAAATAAATTCGCTGAGGCTCTGGAAACTGAGTTGCGCGCAGGTGGCTTTGATCTCATCTACGAAAGGCTTAGTCTCTTCTTTGGAGCTGGCTCTAGGATTGCAGACGAGCTTGGTATACGAAGAATACTTGAGATTAATGCTCCGATAGCTAGAGAACGTGCCAACCACTTTCTGCTAGTAGAACATGCGCGGGCAACGGCCGACGAAAGAGCCGCGATCTCTGGGGCGGACGTCGTTTGTGTTACCTCGGCATTGATACCTTATGCGGCTTCAAATGGAGCTTCTCGGGTTCGCGTCGTGCCCAATGGGGTTTCAATCGACGACTTCGACCTGCCAAGACGCCCTAATGCGACCTTCACTATTGGATTTGTCGGTTCGCTCAAGGGTTGGCATGGCGTTGACAATCTGCTGTTAGCCGCAGAACTTCTTCACGAGCGAAAGAGAAGTTTTCTCCTTCGAATAGTGGGCGAGGGTCCAAGGGGTGAGCACCTTCGTCAACTGGCACTATCGCTCTCGTGCTCTAGCAAAATTGAATTTGTTGGAGCGATTCCAATGAGCGAGATTCCAAGGGAGATAGCGTCCTTTGACGTCGGCGTTGCGCCTTATGTTCGCTCGAGCGACTTTTACTTCTCACCACTTAAAGTTCTCGAGTACATGGCGGGGGGCGCACCGGTGATTGCTACCGATACTCCATCGATCCGATCCATAACCGCTGACTGTGCCATCTTGGTCACAGATCCGGGTCCAATCGCTATCTCGTCTGCTATCGAAGCGATTATGGACAGCCCCTTTCTTGGTTGTGAGCTCTCTAATAAGGCGCGCAAAAGGGTGATCGAGAAGTTTTCATGGGACGACACTGTTGCTGAAATCCTTGAGGCTGATTCACTTGTTGGAGACCTAAGTGCAGCTATCGGTTAGTCCCCGAAATCGACTACAACCAACAGAGACCAAGATCTCGATTATGGCAGACTTCTTAACGAGCTCCAAGGGGAGAATTTCAGTCGGTCTCATCTTTGCCTCGATAAATGCATTGATAACCTGGTTGACACCCTGGCCGCTCAAGATCGTTGTCGACTCGGTTTTTGGGCGATCCAAAGCTCCATCGATCTTTGGCGCCATTGGCTCAAAACACGAACTGCTCTATATCATTGCAGCCTCAATGGCGCTATTAGCCCTCCTGGGAGGTGTGGCAACATATTTGAGTGCTCTTGCATTCACTAATGCTGGAATGGCATTTACGAACGACCTTCAGATTCGGGTCTTCAATCACCTCTTAATGCAGCCCCCGTCGTTCTTTCAGAGCAGAAAGCAGGGAGATCTAAATACGAGGCTCATCGCTGACGTTCAGTCGATCCAACGAGCTATGGTTGATTCGATTCCGACTCTTGTCAACTCAACGCTCTCGATACTTGGGATCTTAGTCATTCTTGGCTTTCTCGGTCCAATGTACCTACTTTCTGTAGCTGCTCTTGGAGTCTTCATAGTCTTCGATCTGACCTACTTTATGAAAAAGGTAAAGGCCGAGTCGCGCCGCGCACGAGACTACGAGGGGCAGGCGAACTCAGTCGCACAACAGGCAATTTCCGGTTTGGTGGTGGTGCAGACCTCTAACGGAGAGGGCGCTGAGAGGAGTCGTTTTTCAAACTTTATCAAAGCATCTACCTCGCACTCAATGAAGTCGAATATGCATCAAGCTGCGATGAATGCCTCCGTGACTACGACCCTGAATTTGACCATAGCCGCATTCGTATTGTTCGGTGGTGTGGCGGTCTTTTCTAAGTCGCTATCGGTAGGAATGATCCTCGTCGTTACGAGCTATGCGCGATCGATCTACAAACCGCTCCAGCAACTTACAAAGAGGGCTGGCATTGTAGGAGCCGGATTGGCAGCTCGGGAGCGAGTAGTTGAACTGCTCGTTGCAGATGAATCAGTAGTTACTTTTCCAAAGGAACTCTGCCTTGATTATGTCGATGGCGATATCGAGTTCCGAGGCGTCTCTTTGGCCTATTCTGACCGAACTATCGCCGAAGATTTGAACTTCAAAGTTCCAATGGGTGCCAAGATCGCAATCGTTGGTGAGACTGGAGCTGGTAAATCAACGATTGCGAAGATGATCCCTCGCCTCATAGAGCCGACCACAGGTGACCTCTATATCGGGGGTGTAAATGTAAAGGACTTGGACCTGGTGCAACTTCGTAGTCACGTTTCATACCTTCCCCAAGAGACGTTCATCTTTGCCGGAACAATCTGGGAGAACATCGCCTATGGATCTCGAGGCGCCGGTCGCTTAGATGCGATTAAGGCAGCGGCAGAGGCTGGCGTTATCGATATCATCAAGGCGCTTCCGTTGGGCTTCGATACCGTCGTTGCCGAAAAGGGTAGTAGCCTCTCAGGCGGTCAACGTCAGTGCGTTGCGATCGCGAGGGCGGTCTTGAAGAACTCCTCGATCATCATCTTCGATGAGCCAACTGTAGGTATTGACCCTTCTCTCGAGGCTGTCATATCGTCAGCCCTAGAATCGGCGTCACGGGGTAGAACCACGATTGTTATCACTCACCAAGAGGCGACGGCGCGCCTATGTGACGTGATGTATCGCCTCGTCGACGGGCATATAGTGACGCAGAGCCATGGGAGTTACTTCAACGTTGAAGACCCCGAAGGATTTGGGGTTTCGCTGATAAGACGGTAATTGATACCGGTGGGCCATAGGCCATACGTCGTTTCAAATTTTAAAAACAAAATATCTGATCCAAGAAAAATTGAGAGGGAGTAATCATGAAGAGATTCAAAGAATCAACCATATTGATAGTCGGCGGAGGCTATGTCGGTCTCACCGCTGCAGGTTGCTTTGCGGAGCTTGGACATCGCATTCATCTGGTGGAGAAGGATCTAGATCGACTATCGATGCTTGCCAAGGGAGAGATTCCTATCTATGAGCCGGGATTAGATGAGATCTATGAAATGGCACTTCAGAGCGGCAAAATTCAGTTACATCAAACCGTAGAAGAGGGCCTCTTTGGGGCAGAAGTTGTGCTTCTCTGTGTAGGAACTCCTCCTATGCCAAGCGGCGATCCTAACTTATCCATCATCGCATCAGCAGCTAGCGAGGTCGCACGTTCTGCTACAGGGCCTACATTCGTCGTCGTCAAGAGTACCGTTCCCCCGGGAACCTGCGAGGCCCTCGAGCTAATATGCCTTGATTCAGTACGAGATGGTGTCGAGATCAGCGTCCTCTCCAACCCTGAGTTTCTGAGGGAGGGTCGAAGTGTCTATGACTTTATGAACCCAGATCGAGTTGTCATCGGCGGCGAGGGCGAAGGCGTTTCAAAGGTCGCAAGTCTCTACCCCGACGAGATGGAGCTTCTCACACTAGATCGTCGTGGATCTGAGTTGATCAAGTACGCCTCTAACGCCTTTCTGGCAGTGAAGGTCTCATTCGCAAACGAGGTAGCTGCGCTCTGTGAGACTCTAGGAACGAAGGCTCAATCGGTCCTGCTTGGTGTTGGCATGGATAGCCGAATTGGTGGCGACTTTCTAAATCCAAGCATTGGCTGGGGAGGGTCGTGTCTGCCAAAAGATACATCTGGAATGGTTGCAATCTCTAAATCATTAGGGCTAAATTCGCTGGTAGTCGAAGGAGCAATAGAGGCGAACGACGATACCAGACGTCGAATCGTCGATAGGTTAGCGCGAGTTACAGGCGGTCTAAGGGGAGCAAAGGTGGCGCTCCTTGGCCTTTCGTTCAAGGCTGGAACCGACGATACGAGAGATTCCCCAGCTATCTATCTCGCTGGGTTGCTGAAGAGGGCAGGATCGGTAGTCGTCGGTTACGATCCGATGGCTAGATTGCATGAGAGTCAAGTAGATTCGATCTCTAGCAGGGCTTCGACGATCGAAGAGGCAATCGACGGTGCAGATGCGATCGTTATAGGAGTTGGTTGGAGTGAATTTGGAGATATGAATCCAAATAGCCTCCGCGAGAAGATGGCAGGATCGGTCGTATTCGATGGCGTAGGGATTTTGGACCTCGACAAGTACTCCGAGGCGGGATTTGTAGCGATGGGGATAGGAAGAGGTCACCAGGACCGATTCAAGCCAATAATATGGCGCCCACTCTCATGGACTATCGATGAGTCAGCTGAAGCTCGTGGTGATGTGGCGTAGGTAATGTCTATGCGTCGTAGCTTGGTCAAAAGCTACGACGCAGACCATAGGCTCTGATCATCAAAGCAAGGTAAGTTGCGATCGTCACTAGGGAACCAACCGCCATGACAATCGCATTCGTGTTGCCTTGTGCTTGGAGGAAGGTAACTCCGTAGAGGGCTGAAAAAATGACGGCTGAAATTCCGATTATCGACAGGGAAATCGCTACGTTATCTTTGGTATCGCCGACCACGATCGTGGTGTAAAGCGATGCGAGGAGCAGTAGAACGCCAACGACTATGTGACTCTGTAAAAGCGGCATCGAAGTCGAAGAAAGCGCCCACTTGATAGATGGGTACGCTCCCTTCGCAAAGTTGGTGCCTGATCCTGGGTGGTTCTTAGCAATCCTGACATATAGGTTTGTCGCTTGGCCAAGTCCTATCTGGAAGAGGGTCAGAAAGATAGTTATCCCCGACCAGATTCGACTTCTTCGGCCGTCACCGACCCTTGGGAATGAGTATCTTTTTTTGCGAGCCATATGTGGCTACGATCTTATTTCGATCTAGAGAATAGGTAGTCAAATACCGTCAAACCTTTTCAATCCTTGACTCATTCGATACCATTTTCTCGTGGTTGGTGAGACAGGTTAGAGGTTTGGGTTTCAGCTTTGAGGTGGGGCTCTAATCCTTTTCTTTCCGTGGCTTGCACCTTCGAGATTCTCATCGATGGCACCCTTTGGCCATTGCCACCCCATGTAATCCTCTAATCAACGTCTTGGATTTTGAAGGTGCAATTTAAAGCAATTGATGGTTGTTGTTGAGGGGAGATATCAAAGAGATCAACAGATAAAGTAGGGGAACCAATAAGTGGCGACAATTTTGTACCTTCACGCTCACCCTGATGATGAGTGCATGCTCACCTCGGGCTCGATGGCCAAAGCTAAGAAAAACGGTGATCGAGTCATAATGGTGACGTGTACCAACGGCGAAGAGGGAGAGTATCCAGAGGGATTCGTCTCTTCCAAAGAGGAGCTAGCGCAAGTCAGGAGGAGAGAAGTCGCCGAATCAGCCGAGATTATAGGAGTTGATCGCCTCGTCTTGCTTGGATACCACGACTCAGGGATGGCCGGAACCGAGGCAAATTCAAACCCAATCGCATTCTGTAACATCGATCTTGAAGAGGCTGCGCGAAGAGTCTCTGACATTATCGCTGAAGAGGGTGTTGACGTCATCGTAGGATACGATTCAAATGGTGGCTATGGCCACCCCGATCACATAATGGTTCATAAGGTCGCTCTAAGAGCAAGTCAGATTAGTGAGATTCCCTTCTATCAGGCCACTATGAATCGAGATTATCTAGAAGCGATGATGAAGATGGCAGCTGAAGCTGGCGACTTTGACTCAATTTCAGAAGATGAGAGACCATCGGGGGAGTTTGGGACGCCTGAGGCAGAGTTAGATACTTTCATCGACGTCTCTGACTTCGTTGACATCAAAAAAAGATCCCTTCAAGTGCATAAGAGCCAGCAACTAGGGGTCGGTTTCGTCTTCAACCTTACAGATGATCAGATTCGAATGGCATTTGGAACTGAGTGGATGATATCTCCACACTTTGGAGATGGTAATCGACGAAGTTGGATGGTTGACAACCCCGTTGCTAGCTGACATTGCCCATAGTTTGACAAAGAGTAGCCGTGGCCTTGGAATTATCTGCGCCGTATCCTCCCGCCAAACTAAATCTTGAACCAAGGACCTATCTAAAGCAATGGGTACATCGTAATTTTGCCACTCGACGACGCCTTTTGTGAAACAAAGAAATATAAAGCCCCATTAGAAAAATTGATTGGATCTCTCAGTCTCGGCAGGGCATTTGGGAGATCCCATCCCCGAGGCGGACCGATGTTGAAAATGGTTGAGGGGGAGATCTCCCTGTCAACCATTTTGTACACTGTGGTTACTGCGCTAGAAAGCGATTCAGCGCCTCAAGGGAGGTGGTTGACTTTTTAGCTAGTGCACTAAGTTCATCGGCAAATTGACTAAGCCACTCTGAAGCATCGATCTGCCCCCTTGAGATCGTGACACCTCGGACCACCTTTGATCGATTGAAGGTTACCTTACCATTGCGGTCTTTGGTGGCCACCAAGTTTGTATCGCCAAAGGTGATTGTGATCTCTTCGATTTGACCACCTTTGCCAAAGAGCGACTTTCCTCTTCTAACTTCGACGTTCTCGCTAGGAAGAATCGAGGTCAGTTTGTTGATAAGCAAGTCGCTAAAGAGGACAAAGTCACTTGAATTTGCCCTCAATGTACTTGCTAGTAGGTCAGTCGCATCGGGAGTTGATTCAAATTCTGTCATCAATCATTTAATGGTAGTACCAAAGTCGGCTTTGCGATCGTATGATCTGAACGAAGTGGCGAGATCGAGGTTCCAATGGCGAAGAACTCAGTTGTGTGTCCACCCCATCTATGGGGCAATGAGAGCAGTTGGACGCCCACGATTCCCTCCGCACTGACAGCCTCTGCCTCTGCCTGCATTCGGCTCATCGCTAACTCTCGAGCGTCGTAGAGCGCCTCAGTGAAGACTGGTATCTCAGTGTTTTGCCCCAGGTTTGATAGGGTCTGTGACATCCTTTGGTGGGCTATGTGATAGACGCACGATCCCATGACCATCGATAGGGGTCTATACCCCGATTGAATTAGAGTCCAGAAGTCCTGCCCTGAGAGGTCGGAGGTAAATGGAGCTCCATTTACCTTCCAACTATGGGTGTGATCGTCGGCGATCACGGCGGTGCCAACAGCCATGAACTCAGCTATGTCAGAGCCGAATTCTTTGAACTCAACCTCGAGTCGAACCCCAACGACACCATCTGCGCCAAGGACGGCAGCCTCTGCTTCCATACGACTCATGGCTAGTTCGCGTGCGTGGTACATCGCTTCAGTTAACTTCGTCAACTCTTGGTTGACTCGCCACTTGCCTACTTGTATTCCGACGTGGTAGATGGACGATCCAAAGACTAGGCCAAGGGGGCGAAAGCCAGCCTCTCGAACCAAAAGAAATTCATTTACAGAGAGGTCCGAAGTGAAGAGGGTCGTCTTCTGACCTGGTTTCATTTCGTTTAGACGCTTGATGGCGTCTTCAGGAACTCCAAGTGAAGTGGGGTCAAGGTTTATGTTGCTCATCTGATTCGCTTCTCTCTTCTTCTCTAGATTTTTCAACTGTCACGCAATTTCAACCTTTGAGTGAAATGTACCTAAGGCTGGTCGGGAGAGTCTTTGTTTCAAAACTTGTAAGAGCGCTACCGATAACGGTCGTCTCTGCTATGAAGTCAACGTGGCCTTCGGCGGGCTCATGGTGAAAGATCCTCATGGATGAGTGTGAGATTATCGAACCGGAAGCACCGACTCGTGCCACATCTTCGATGTGGCGATCCCGTCCTCGGTTACGAGCGTTGTTTACCATTCGTGTAAAGGTGTCAATCTCGGTGTTGGTAGCAAATAGGGAGTTTTGCATCACAGCCGAGTAGTCGTTGTGGGCCACTTCGAGGATGGTGTCAACTAACAATTCACTTGTTATCCAGCCACTTGCGATCAATTTAGCAAAGTCGTTGCCCTTGAGGCTGGTAAGAAATGGGCGATTCGAACGGGTCTTTCCTCGAGATCTTATAGCAGTTCCGACCATCATGAACTCTTGAGCACCTGGCTCTAGCTCCCTACGGGTTATAGAGATCCCAACTACGCCGTCTGCTCCAATTAGCCTCGCCTCCTCTCGAATTCGAGCCTTGGTGTTAGCCCAGCCGGTATCGATAACCTCTTGATAGCTTGAGCCCCACGGTGACATCGAGAGCTGAAAGGCGCCACCGCCGCGGCCATATATCTTGCAGGGGGGAAAGTATACGCCCGAGGTATTCATCACTGCGCAACCCATAGCCTCGCCAACGGTATCGAAGCCTATGTCGGCTAGTGAGTAGCTCGCTGCTACCGATAGCATCGAAGTATTCGAAGCCCCTACGTGCATTCGCTGGATGCGCTTTATAGCCGCCTCTGGAAGAGGGATCTCATTTGTCAAATTTCGCCTCCGAATGGATTGCTTATCGATAAAGCTACCACTTCGATGGATTTATGTGGAATTTACCTGATCAGAAAAGTTGCAAATTTATTGCCACATGTTTAGGGAGAATGACCAATCGCGGAATCTGGCTATAAGTTCACATATTTGATCGAACTTCAAAGTTCTTTCGGGATCGAAACTATGGTTCGAAGGAGCTCGTAGCGACTCGGTTTCTTCCTGACTCTTTGGCCTTATAGAGGGCTTTATCTGCCGCTCCTAGCAGGGCAACCGTTAGGTCGCTAGTCGCTAAGGAGCGGAACCTATGGCGGTGCAAAGATGGGTCGAAGGTGGCTACTCCTATGGATATAGTGGAACGGATCTCTCCACCCTCGGAGGCATCGATGGACATCGACTCGATCGAACCTCTGATCTTTTCGGCCTCTGCAATGGCGCCCTCTTCGTCGAGGTCGTTTAGGAGTAATGTAAACTCCTCGCCTCCGTATCTTGCAACAATCGTTCCATCAGGGGCGAATGACTCGATTATGTCGGCACATGCTATGAGGTAGCGATCTCCCGCTAGGTGACCATAGGTGTCGTTGATATGTTTGAACTTGTCAATGTCTAGAAATAGAACAGATATCTTTTGCCCGCTTTGAATAGCTCTTTCGATGGTGTGATCGACTTGCAGAGTAAAGAAGTTCCGAGTTGGAAGATGTGTCAAGTCGTCAGTCTGTGCCTTGCGTTCTAGTCGTTGAAATTTGATGACCTGTGATATCGCAGCTTCGCATTGAGATGAGAAGAATTCGAGGGTCTCAAGTTGCGATGCAGTTGGATGCCTGCCGCTTATGGGTTCGTCGAGAGAGATTATTCCTATCTCGTCGCCATCAAAGTCGAAGAGGGGTATTGTGAGCGAGTCAAGGGGGTGCCAAATATCATCTCCTTCATGTGCCGTTCGCTCTGGAACTGCGAGCATCTCCCAGACTTCGTCTGGCAGTGAAAAGCGTTTGTGGTCGAAGAAGTAAACTCCCCCGATCGCCATCTCTGGCTGCATGAGTGGTTCAAATTGGCGAAGGTCAGTGGCGTTGATTGCCAGCGCCTCTTCCTCTGCCTTTGTGAGTCCATAGGAGGCTCTAAGTTGCAGGCGAGATGTATCGGGTTCTTTCAAGTTGATCACGATTCGCTGGAAGTCGGCGGCCTCTGCCATCATCCGAGCGAAGTCGCTCAGGACCTCGTTTAGCTGCTCCTGTCGTCTGCTCTCGGCCGTCGTCTCGAACAGGCGGGAAATCTGTGCCCGTTGAGCTTCTAGGATTCTGATTCTAGATGCGGCATTTGTTCTCGCACGAAGTAGCTCGATTGCGATCGAACAGTAGTTAGCAAACAACTCAAGAAATAGAGAGTTTTCGGCGCTGGGAAGGGTTCCGTCTTTAGGATCATCTGGGTTAATGAGCCCTATGAGTTCGCCGTCGCGATCGTATAGCGGTGCAAAGAGGAGTGAAAGCGGATGCCAGCCGCTCTTTGACTCATCGAAGTTTGGAGTTGGAACGATGAAAGACTGTATTGAATTTTGAATGACTTCGGTTCGACCATCGAGCCAGAATAGATTGCCGATTGGTTCTGCGTGGTTTCGGATCTCGTCGACTACTTTGGCCGGCATTATGTGATTTGCAATCTCGCCATTCATAGTTTCGGGATCGGACGAATAGCGGGAGACGGTTCTAAAGATGTCTCCTTCTTTTACAAAGATTACGCTCGCTGAAAATCCAAGTTCATCGCAAACTATGCGGTTGATCTCGTCAAACAGGGAGATTTCATCTTCGAGGAGCAGCAACTTGCGAGCCGTCTGAATGACGGTTCGCAAGTTGCTGTAATCTTCGAAACTAACTTCGGTCATCAAATCCCCGCCGACCGTTCTCACCCTAGATACTCTTTTATAAATGTGTCTTCTAATACCCTCGACACTAACGTTACTTCAATTGACGAAAACCATTTGAGACGACGAGTTGTTTTGAAACGAAAACTCCTAAATAATAAACTTATACTTCTATAAGCTCGCATCGCGTGCTTTTGGCCCGATTCAGCATCAATATTTAAATTTGTCTGGCTTCGTTGTGAGTACATCCTAAATATCGTTTGAGTAATAAAGTAATGACTTTATACCCGTCACCTCACTTTCTGTTAGCCACGGAACTCGTAAATGATCGAGATTGTCCTTGACGTATTCTCCGACGTATTTGCAAGCAACGCTAAGAGATCGGTTAGATTTTCCAAAACTAAAGATGTATCGAAAAAGTTAATAATTTATTATCGAGCTAACTCTGAATTTCGGTTTCAAGCCGTCTCATTGATTCCATAAGATGGGTTAGGCCAGCTAAAAACTTCATTGCTGGAACTTTTGAAGCGCTATCGAATGCTACGCACCCAGGGTTCAAAGTTGGCTTGCGCAGCATTTATTTCGTTTCGTCGCTCGCGATAGTTTGGGTCAAGCTCTTCTAGGTGACGGTAGAACTCTTTCGAGTGATTCATATGGGCGATGTGAGAAATCTCGTGAAGTATTACTCCTTCAACCAAGTGGCTCTTCAGTAGGATCAATCGTGCATTCAGAGATATCGTTCCAGTTGATGATCTACTTGCCCATCGTCCCTTTGGCAGTCCAATTCTTATGGTGCGGGCCTCATAACCTAGCCTATCTAGGTGTGATTTGAGGAGGTTTGAGAGTGGATCGCGAGATATTCTCTTCAACAGATCTCCAAGGCATAGGCTCAACTCTGCTGGCGAGGGTGCGACTATTGAAACGCTCTCTTGGTTAATCTCTACTTTTCTGATGGAATCGGCCCTTGTCACGTAGCTAATTTTGAACGTTTTGCCTGTAATGGGAGTATGGATTGAGTTAGGGTACTTCAAGCTACTAGGAGCTGGAGGAAGTTTTATCGTCCCACTTTCGATCTGATTGATGATCTTTGAAATTGACCGCTTTGATAGTGTTGAAGGTGATCGAACCTCAACTGATCCATCAACTCCACGATAGAGGCGCGCGCTTTTCAACCTTCGATCGACTTTAAAGGCGATTTCATTGAAATCTTGCGGCAAATCCCCTCCAAAGATCAGTTTGTACTTTGACCTCCAATATATGAGAAAAAGGCTCTTCCAAGCATCCGCAGCAAATTCTAATTTGTCGATGATTCTGTGATATTGCTAGCGTCGATCTCTTTCACATGCGAGATCATCTAATAAATTTGCGGTCCATAGGGTGTGCTTTAGGGGAAATAGTTGTACTTCAATCCAATGAAGTCCACCTTTTCGAAGGTACTTTGATGAAATTGCAAAGACGTGAATCCGGTGCCTTCCTTTACCTCCGTGGTATCGAATTACCTTCGTTTGATCGTTAATCGACACTTCACATATTGTCGGTAACTTTAGGGAGTGGGCCGGTAGGGTATTTATTCTTTGGTTGGTGACGTGAGACTATTTTGGGGTATTGTTTAGTTTCAGTTTTGTTCCCGCCGCGCAAGGCGACCGGGGTTGACGTAATGATTTCACCGGAAACGGCCAAGGGGTTTAGTTGTCAGGATCAACGGTACTTTCGAACTCGGCTAAGCGCCGTCTTCGGATCGTCGAATGTGTGATAGATCTATTAGGGACGCAAGGTGGAAGTGCAGTTAGTCACCGAGCCATCGACGACATGCTCGTACTTCCTAACGGTACGACGTCTAATTTTTTTAGAACCAAGACAGCACTACTTGGAGCCGCCTATGATCGCATTACCGAATTGGATATGGTCGAAGTCAACCGTGCTTTGATCGCAGCCGAAAGTGCTACTGCCCTGAAGGTCTCTGGTTCGCAGATAATAATGGCGACGATAGAGGCTTGGGTCGGTAACGAAGAGGGCTTGATTCGTCACCGGGCGCGCCTTGAAATTGATCTATTAGCAAGTTATTGGAGCGACTTGGAGCCAGTCGTTCTTCACCATCGCAATGAAGTAACGAAGCTAGTTGCTCAGTTTTTGGCGATTCTTGGATTAGACGACACGTGGGAGAAGGCGAGAATGTTGCACGTCGTAACGGATGGCCTCATCTTTGATCAGGCTGTTCATAAATATGACGGCAACCGCTTATCCCCAGCGACTATCAGCGAATCTTTGTCATCGATGCTCTTGTCGTGGCAAAGAGAGCGATAGTCTGCCTCGGTAAAGGCGCCTTGGAATATCGTAGGGCGAGCTACCTCCTCCCGCGTTAGTTGCGCTCTACCGCATTGAACTAAGGCTCCATACCGCGTTAAAGCTGATTATGGAGCTCTGACTCGTACTTGGTAGCACAACACTAACTTTGCGAGATGTATCGCGAAAGGTACTGGGCGGTCAATCCATTGTGGCCTTCAACCATCTCTTTTGGCGTTCCACGAAAGACAATTTCACCGCCATCACTTCCGGCTCCTGGTCCAAGGTCAATAATCCAATCTGCATGCGCCATAACTGCTAGGTGGTGTTCAATTACGATCACACTTTTACCGCTATCTACAAGTCGATCCAGGATTGAAAGTAAGTTTGCTACATCGGCTAGGTGGAGGCCGGTCGTCGGTTCGTCGAGAATGTAGATATCCCCTTCTTGTCCCAACTGATCGGCGAGTCTTAGTCGCTGTCGCTCGCCGCCAGAGAGGGTAGTTAGTGGCTGGCCGACTTTGAGGTAACCCAAACCAACGTCAATTATTCGGCTTGCCACTTGGGATGCCGCCGCGACCTTTATCGGCAATGAATCTAGATACTTCTGAAGTTCTTGGATTGACATCTCCAAAACCTGAGTTATGTCTTTCCCGCCAAGTTGGTACTGTAGGACCTCGTCGTGAAATCGTCTCCCTTCGCACTCCTCGCATTGCGTGGATGCTCCAGCGATAACACCAAGGTCGACATAGATCACTCCTGCACCGTTGCAGTTCTGACACGCTCCATCGGAGTTAGGTGAGAAGAGGGCAGCTTTAACTCCATTTTCCTTTGCGAAAGCCTTGCGGATCGGCTCTAGAAGGTTCGTATAGGTTCCAGGGTTAGAACGTCGCGATCCCTTGATGGGGCTTTGATCAATTGAGACGACACCTTTATCCTTTGAAATTGAATTATGAATCAGCGAGCTCTTGCCTGAACCGGCAACGCCAGTTATGCATAGGAGTACTCCAAGAGGAAGGTCAACGTCGATATTTTTGAGGTTGTTCTTTGTTGCATTACGAATCTCAATGGCGCCTTTTGGCGACCGAGTATCGTCCTTTAGCCGAGCTTTGTAGCTAAAGAATTGGCCTGAGAGAGTATCGCTTAGTAAGAGGCCCTCGAGATCTCCCTCGTAGCAGATTTGTCCTCCGAGTGCGCCAGCGCCCGGTCCAACGTCGACGATATGGTCGGCAATCTTAATCATCTCTGGCTTGTGTTCGATTACAAGCACCGTGTTCCCCTTGTCCTTGAGCCCCGTTATCAAGGAATTCACCTTCGTGAGATCATGAGGATGGAGGCCTATAGATGGCTCGTCGAAGATGTAGGTAACGTCGGTGAGGGGCGATTCGAGGTGACCAATCATCTTCGTTCGCTGGGCCTCACCTCCAGAAAGCGAGCTCGATGGGCGATTTAGAGAAAGATAACCAAGTCCGATATTTGTAAATTGTTCTATCGTTCGCCTTAACGAGGCGAGAAGCGGAGCGGCAGATGGCTCATTTACGGAGTCGATGAATTCTAAAAGGTCACTGATCTGTACCTGACTGACGTCAGCTATTGATTTGCCGTTTATCAGACAAGATCGAGCACCCTCGGATAGGCGCGTTCCTCCGCACTCGTCACAGGCAGAAAACGTCGCTGCACGGTCGGCGAAGGCTTTTAGGAATGGTTGTAGCGTCTCTTGATCTTTAGAGAGAATCGACTTAGTAATTTTCGGAATGAGTCCTTCATAGGTGACATTTACGTTGTTAACTTTGATTCGAATCGGCTCATGGTAAAGAAAGTCGTCGAGTTCCTTTTTTGAAAAGTCAGAGATCTTTTTGTCAGGGTCGATGATGCCAGATTCAGTGAAGATCTTGAGTGTCCAAAACGAGTCTGGAGAATATCCAGGAACCTTTATGGCGCCCTCGTTTAGAGATTTAGAGGAGTCGAATACCTCGTCAAAGTCCAGGCTAGATACGCTTCCACGCCCCTCGCACTTCGGGCACATACCTCCAAGGCGGGAAAATGTCACCTTTTGTGCCTTCGCTCTTCCTTTGTCAACAGTGATTGATCCACTGGCGCGGACCGAAGCGACGTTATATGAAAATGCTGATGGTGGACCGTAGTATGGCTTTCCAAACTTTGAAAAAAGAATCCTAAGAAGTGCATTTGCATCGGTAATTGTGCCTACCGTTGACCGAGGGTCTCCCCCAAGGCGTTGCTGATCGACCGAAATAACTGTGGTTAGCCCTTGAAGGAGATCAACGTCGGGACGCGATACCCTCGGCATGAATCCTTGTACGAAAGTACTGTAGGTCTCATTGATTAATCTTTGAGATTCTGCGGCTAGCGTGGCAAATACCAGAGAGCTCTTTCCAGACCCTGAGACCCCGGTAAATGCCGTAATCTTTCGCTTAGGAATCTTGAGGTCGACACCCTTTAGGTTATTCTCCCTCGCCCCGTATATTTGTATGAAGTCGTGGGCGTCGTAGATGTTGACTTCTCGTGATATTTCCTTAGTCAATTAAACCCCCTCCCACCATTGCTAGGCATCGATCGAGAATCAATGAGTAGCGTTATTACACAACGCTAGCCACGCTTGATCGATGTCGGGATCCTTGGTGTTGTGTCACGGAGCCCTCCAATCGTATAGGCCTTTAGCTTGTTTGAAAAATTCGAAGTTAGAGACCTATCCTCAATGCGTATTGAAAAGGTGTTAGAGCTTGCTTTTTTGTGGCCACGGTTCGGTTGCATCTGCTTTGAAGCCTCTGATTCACCACCATAAAACGATTGAGCACAGTTGGAGAGGGTTACGCATTGGCATTTGAGTGGTTTTGACTCGGATAGAAGATCCGCAATTCGTCGCTCAAATCTAGAGTCGCCAACGAGCCGAAGTTACTGTTAGATCATTTGTTCTAATTATGCGACTTCGCTTTCTTGGTCGTGTTTATCACACATCCATGAGACGAGACGGTGCTAAGTACCTAAAGGGTGTAGATAGGAATCAGGTGGGCGAATCTCATCTTTTAGTCGATGAAACGGAAGTCCACTTCGCTGGTGTGGTTTATTGGCCATATTTGGAGATAGTAACAAATCAAATCCAGGTGATAAATTTCATTGATGTAATTTTTAAATTCGCCAAAATAAGAGAATACGAGAAATAAAAACAGATCGAATGTTCGCTTAGGAATCTATTAATTGTTACAGCTAAATGTTAGCTTTTTGATTCAGTTCAACAGAAGGAGTTTTTATGAACTGGGTCCGAAATCATAAAGTTATAAGCGGTGTTTTGGTGGTATTTTTACTAATTGTCATCGCAGGAATCGCTTCCCCTTCTGCGACCACGAACACGAGTTCTTCGAGCGCCACAACGTCAGCACCCGCCACAACGTCAGCACCCGCCACAACGTCAGCACCCGCCACAACGTCAGCACCCGCCACAACGTCAGCACCCGCCACAACGTCAGCACCAACGATATCGTTGCAGGAGCAGAATGCTATTCAATCAGCGCAGCAGTATATTTCCTTGGGATCGGGGTTTTCGCAGGTCGGATTGATTCAACAGTTGTCATCGTCCGCGGGTGATGGATACCCATTAGCAATAGCAACGGCAGCCGTAGATAGCCTCAACGTTGATTGGAATGCGCAAGCTGTCTTGGCGGCAAAAGGATACATAGCGGTATCTTCTTTTTCATGCACCGGGCTAGAGCAGCAGCTCGATTCGTCTTATGGATCTCAATTTACCGTGGCTCAGGCAACTTATGCTGCGACTCAAGTAGGACTCTGCTAGGAGTCGTTTTGAGGGTTTCAAGTTTGATAATAGGGGTCACGATGCTTTCGAAAGATGCAGGTGACCTCTTTCGCTTTTGGCAATATTTCGGAGTTTCTATCTTTGAATTTTCCGGCAAATAATGTAGGATTTTGCTTTTTAATTCCTCTTCGAGCTTGATGTGGGATTATGGTTTTGACCTTTGGTCTGAGCAATTAGCGATCATATCTTAGCCTTGAAGGTGATTTTATGTTTTTTGCAGGAGCCCCGCGAGGGATATGTATGACTTGCAGTTATTGAGTAGCATCCATTGTTGCATCTCGTACGTCGTAGTAGAAGTGCGACAGGGAGTCGATAGTGTCGATTCGGCTGACTTTCAACGAGTAAGTAACTTTTCAGGCTCATCGTATATTGCTGGGTCGGATATTAGTAGGGTAGTGAAGAGACTACTTTATTAGGTAGGGAGTAGCGGTTTTTTACTTTAGTTGGGGAATTGGAGTGGAGGTGATGGGGCTCGAACCCACGACCTTTTGACTGCCAGTCAAATGCTCTTCCAGCTGAGCTACACCCCCTCCAGGAAGTGACCCCATCAATACTAGCAAGACAGATTGCCGCATCGGTACGTTATTTGTGATTGAAATTGTGCTACACCGTCGAGTATTGTTGCGCACACAGTGCAAAGGCGCCTCCCTTATTGATGATGCCACTAGGTCGACCCTTTAGAATTAATCAAGTTCTATGGTTGGAAAAGGTACGTAAGTGGTCTCATACGATATACAAGAGGTCGAACTAAAGTGGCAGAAGCGTTGGCAGGACCTTGGCGTCTACAACGTGGAGCAGGATGACCCTCGCCCTAAGTCCTATGTGCTTTGCATGTATCCTTATCCATCGGGCGCTGCTCATCAGGGCCATGTCAAAAATTACACCTTTGGTGACCTCAACGTCCGTTACCGTACAATGCGGGGAGAGGCCGTCCTCTCGCCAATCGGTTTCGACTCTTTTGGCCTTCCAGCGGAGAATGCCGCGATCAAGACGGGTATTCATCCTCGTGAATTTACAGAAGCCCGAATCAATGAATTGAGAGCTTCACTGCGTCGCCTTGGCTCAGTTTACGACTGGCGTCGGGAATCGAAGAGCCACTCACCCAACATGGTCAAGTGGTCGCAGGTTATCTTTAAGAAGTTTTTTGAAGCCGGCCTTGCCTATAAAGCGGAAGCTCCAGTTAACTGGTGCCCAGGCTGTCAGACTGTGCTCGCTAACGAGCAGGTTCATGCCGATGGCACCTGCGATAGGAGTGGGGACATAGTTGAGAAGAAGAATCTCTCGCAGTGGTTCTTCAAGATTACTCAATACGCCGATGAGCTACTTGACTCAATTGATGCACTTGATTGGCCAGAGCCGGTCAAGGTTATGCAAAAAAATTGGATAGGCCGGTCGGTTGGTGCGAAGTTCACCCTCTCTGTAAGCGGCTTGAATGATGTCGGAGTTGACGTCTATACAACTCGGCCAGATACCGCATTTGGTATGACCTATGCTGTGGTTGCTCCTGAACACCCGATCGTCTCTATGATTCTCGAGGGTAAATTCACCGATGCATCGTTTTTAGCTGCACACGATGGTGGCCAATTTACCTTTGATCCAGAGAACATTGAAAAGGTTGCGTCATTTGTCGACGAAGTTAAGACCTTAAATGACGTGGATAGGGTATCCACCGCAACTGATCGTCCAAAGCGTGGTGTCTTTACTGGGTTAAGTGTCATCAATCCCTTTACTGGTGATGCCGTTCCCCTCTATAGTGCAGACTATGTGTTGATGACCTACGGTACGGGTGCAATTATGGCTGTTCCGGGCGAAGATCAACGAGACTACGACTTCGCAAAGGCGTACTCACTCCCAATTATTAGGACCGTTCAGCCCCCAGCTGACTTTGATGGCGAGGCCTACACTGGCACTGGCGACAAGATTAATTCGGGTTTCTTGAATGGTCTTTCGATCGATGAGGCAAAGTCAAAGGCCATTGAATTTCTTACTTCCAATGAAATTGGCGAGTCATCGGTTCAATATCGACTTCGTGACTGGCTAATCTCCAGGCAGAGATATTGGGGTTGCCCAATTCCGATCGTCTACTGTGAAAAGTGTGGAACTCAGCCAGAGGCAGAGTCAAACCTTCCTGTCTTAGCCCCGGATGACGTTGAATTTCTACCGACTGGTGAATCTCCACTTGCCCGCCATGCAACCTTCAAAGATGCAACCTGTCCAAATTGTGGCGGCTATGCACGCAGAGAGACCGATACCATGGATACATTTGTCGACTCCTCCTGGTACTTCTTGCGATTTGCAGATGCATTCAATGAAGATCAGCCATTTTCAATTGAGGCGCTGCGGGAGTGGATGCCAGTCGATCAGTACATCGGTGGAATTGAGCACGCAATCTTACACTTGCTCTACGCACGCTTCTTTACGAAGGCTCTTTCAGACTTGAAGATGATCCCGTCTGAGCTTCGTGAACCATTTTCGCGCCTCTTTACTCAAGGTATGATCCTGATGAATGGGTCGAAGATGTCAAAGTCCAAAGGAAATCTCATAGCGCCCGAGAAGTACTTCAATACCGTTGGAGCGGACGCCCTTCGACTCTTTCACCTCTTCGTAGGCCCCCCAGGAGACTCATTCAACTGGACCGATCAGGCCGATGAGATGATTGAGGGCAGCGCAAGATTTATCAATCGTCTCTACCGAGTCGCGACAGAGCCCTACGAGCCAGAGGCTGTTGATATTGACGCTGGTAAAGCCCTGCGGATCGAGCTCAATAAAACCATAAAAAAGGCTACCTTTGACTACGAGAGATGGTCGTACAACACAGTCGTCGCCGCTTCTATGTCACTCGTCAACTCTATCTACAAGGCGATTTCGGCGAATGCGGATACGGAGTCGGTTCAAGATGCGATCGATGGTGTCATAAAACTACTAGCGCCCATGACACCTCACATCTGTGCTGAGATGTGGTCGATTCGACACGATGACGAGATCGTCCATCGTCAACCCTGGCCAACTGTCGATGAAGACCTTCTCTCTTCGGTGAAAGAGACGATGGTTGTGCAGATTGGCGGAAAGGTCCGGGACCGGATCGAAGTCGATGGCGATATCGATGAAGATGCGGCCATGGCGCTAGCGCTCGCTTCGGAGAAGGTGACTGCCTACCTACCTAGTGGAAAGCCCTCTCGGGTGGTGGCTAAGTTGCCTAAGCTCCTCAACTTGATTCCGTAGGAGGGTTCTGCAATTGAGGTCGTTTCTGGTAATCAATGGTCCAAATCTCAATCTCCTCGGTACTAGGGAGCCAGCCATCTATGGCTCGAAGGGCCTGAGCGATATCGAGGGCGAGCTCCGTGAATGGTCGTCGGCAAAGGGCGTAGAAGTCTCATTTATCCAGAGCAACCACGAGGGAGTTATAGTCGATGAGATTCAAGGAGCTAGAGGTCGATACGACGCAATCGTCATCAACCCCGGTGCCTTGACTCACTATTCGATTGCAATGAGGGACGCCTTGATCGCAGTAGAGGTACCCTTCATTGAGGTACACCTCTCAAATGTCTATGCTCGGGAAGAGTTTCGCCACAAGTCAGTTATATCAGACGTTGCAGTAGGCAAGATAGTGGGTCTCGGCGCAATTGGATATCGACTCGCCCTAGAGGCCCTTCTAGAGCGAGTCGGCTAACAACGAATCGACCTTGATTGTCAAAGCTTTAAGTTGAGCAATCCTGCGAATCGTACCTTGAGAATACGATTCGCAGGATGAAGAGGAGTGAGGTTGTGCTGCTAGGCGCAAACTTCAAAAGCGTTCGAAGGCCTCTTTCGACGCTTCAGCTAAGAGTTGTACCTGCTTTGCGTAGTCGCCGACCTCACTTCGATCGCCACCTCGAGCACCTTGGACGTACCTAGAGTAGACACCCTCCAAAATACATGCGAGTTTCCAATAGCCAAAGCTCACGTAGTAATTGATAAGTGATAGGTCGACGCCGGTCATCTCTGCGTAAAGTTTGGCGATCTCACTTCGAGTTGCAAAGCCATCCATCTGAGTAACTGATGCGAGGGGTGGATGTTGATCTGTCTTCTCTGTCCAATAGACCAATAGCAAACCTATATCTGCTAAAGGGTCTCCAAGGGTACAGATCTCCCAATCTAGGACAGCAGCTACCTCGCAGTCGTTAGTGATGAGGGTATTGTCAAGACGGTAGTCGCCGTGAACGATAGCGCTCTTAGCCTGCTCGGGGACTGCACTTACAAGTTTTTGATGCATATCTTCGACGAGTGGAACCCGATGGTTGATCTCATCTCCGCTCGCTTGGTACTGGTTGAACCAACGCTTTAGCTGCCTTTCGATGTATCCATCTTTGCGGCCAAGATCGCTAAGTCCAATTTCGTCGGGGTCGAAGCTGTGGAGTTTCACCAGGGTCGAAACCAGATTCTCCGACATCTTGCGACGGTCATCGAGTGTGGGAAACGTTGCTTCAACGTACTTCTCTTCTTTGAGAATGTGGCCGTCGACCTTTTCCATTATGTAGAAGGGGTAGTCGTTGACGTCGTTGTCCGTACAAAGAGCTATCGGCTTTGGGGATGGAAAGACCACCTTATCGAGGCCAGTGAGAATCCTATGCTCCCGTGTCATGTCGTGAGCCGTTGGAAGAACGTGGCTGATCGGGGGTCTTCGAAGAATTACCATCTCACCCTTGGCGTCAGTAACCTGGAAGGTGAGGTTCGAGCGGCCCCCAGCGATCAACTGATAGTCGTAGGGTCCTTGAAAGTTCGCAACATTGCGACTTATCCAATCTGAAACATTTGGTTCTTTTATGCCTTCCATCTCATCGATGCTATACCGACGTGGTAGTTGATATGGGTTATTTTCAATTAGTGGCGGGAGGTTGCCACATATGTGACTGTAAAAATTCGGACTAGAGTTTTAAATTGTGCCTGCAATTGATGTAACTGATTCAACATTTCAAAGTGAAGTACTTACCAAGTCAGAAGAGTCCCTAGTTATTGTGGATCTTTGGGCAAGTTGGTGCGCCCCGTGTCGTACACTTGGCCCAATCATCGAACGCGTCGTCGATGAGTATGGAGGAGATGTTATCCTCGCAAAGGTTGACGTTGACGCTAACCCTTCGATAGCTAATGCCTTCCAAGTTCAATCCATACCCGCCGTCTATGCAGTAAAGGACGGGAAGGTCGTAGATGGATTTATTGGAGCTCAACCTGAAAGCGCTGTTCGTGCCTTCATCGAAAAGTTGGCCGTGAAGGTAAAGTCTCCGGCCGATCTCCTATTTGAGCTTGGAGATGAGCAGTCGTTGAGGGATAGCCTCGATCTAGATCCTGGTCATGAGGGTGCAATTTGTGCTTTGGCCGAGATCTTGATCGACCGAGGAGAGGCTAACGAGGCCCTTGATCTTCTGGCGCGGATTCCGGACAACGAAGAGACGATGCGCCTCAAGGCTAAGGCGAGATTAGGAGATGAGTCGCAACTAGGTGACGAAAAGATCGTCTCTGAGCTAGATCAGCTCTTGAATGTGGTCAGGGACGATGAAGAGGCTCGGCAGAAGTTCAGAGATCTTCTAGAAGTTCTAGTAGATAGAGATATCGCAAACAAGTACCGAAGAGCACTAGCCTCTCGACTCTTTTGATAAGTGGCGGCTTGGCTTCGAACTTCACCCTAAGAATCGGCGATAGAGAACTCGACCTAAGTAAGAGAGCTCTTATCGTCGGAATTTTGAATCGAACCGATGACTCCTTCTTTGACAAGGGCTCTTACTTTGCCTTTGATGACTTTTTAAAGAAGGCAGATTCGCTGGTTGCCGATGGTGCGCACATCCTTGATGTGGGCGGGGTAAAGGCTGGGCCGGGTAGAGAGATCTCACTTGAAGAGGAGTTGGAGAGGGTCATCCCAGCGGTGAGGGCTCTGAAGGAGAGGTTCGATGTTGTACTTTCGGTTGACACCTGGAACAGCGATGTCCTTGAAGCAGCTGCGATCGATGGCGCTCTTATGGGAAATGATATCTCGGGCTTTGCTGATCCGCGATATCTTGACGTTGCGGCAAGGTATGGTCTGTCCCTCGTTGCAACCCATATTCGCCTAGCTCCAAGGGTTGCCGATCCCAGTCCGACCTACTCTGACTTGATCGGAGAGGTCTCAGGCTTTCTTCGTAGCCGAATCGATATGGCGAGAGCGGCTGGGGTTGATCCGCTAAGGGTAGTTGCCGACTGTGGACTTGACCTTGGCAAGACGCCTTCGCACTCCCTCGAACTATTGAGAGCAAGTGCAAAGGTGGCAAAGTTGGTTGATCGTCCGTTGTACCTATCGGCCTCCAATAAAGGCTTTCTAGGCGAATTATTCGGCCTTCCAGTAGATCAACGGCGAGAAGTTACAGTGATGGCGACCTCGTTTGGTTACGTAAATGGTGCACGACTCTTTAGGGTGCATGATGTAAAGGGAACAAGAAGGGCACTACATACCCTAGAAAGAATCGTAGAAGCGGCCTCTTCTTAGACCGTTGTGTGGATCTTGTGCTCTCTAATTGCAATTGTCTGCTCTGTGGCCTCTGGATACCCAAGGCCTATGCAATGAAGCGGCGCTGTAGCTATGTAACTTTAATTGCATCGAGTACTGTTGGCTAATAGTCAAAAAGATATCGAAGTTGAAGTATCGGGCACCTTGAAAAGGTGGAGGGTGTAGACCCGTCCCTCGTAGATGTTGTTGTTGAACTTCTTTGTTGTGAGAGTTGATTGAAGTGAATGGCAAGAGAATATTTTTGGTCAAGGGTAGAGATGCTCGCTTGATTCAAGATGCAGAGGCCGAGATTCGCGGTAGCCTCAAAGAAAAAGAGAATCTCGACGAAGTCTTCTATGACGGTACTAACTGTGATATCAATGACGTCGTTATGTCTCTCGACCAGAACTACATCTTCTCCGACGGAGCGATAGTCATAGTTCGCAACGTCGCCGAAATGGCTAGCGACCTTCAAAATCAACTTGCAACGTACGTAGAAAACACCAAGAGCAGTTCCGTCTTTGCTAACTATTTGATCTTGACGTCTGCGACTGGTGCTATCGGTCAGAAACTTTCAAAGGCGGCCTCTAACGTGGGTGAGGTACTTGATACGACAATTGGCGATGCGAAGGCCAGGAGCTCCTTTGTGGCTGACGAATTGAAGGCCTCCTCACTCAACTACGCACCTGACGTTGTTCGTTTTTTGTCTTCACACTTCGGAGAAGATGTCTCCCGTGTAAGATCCCTGATTGAAGTCCTCGAGTCGACTTATGGCACGAGAAAGCGCCTTGAAACCGACGACGTTGAGCCTTACGTTAATTCAATGGGGTCCAGACCAATCTTTGAAGCCACTAACGCTCTCGAAGATGGTTCGTTGAGCCCGTCGGAGGTCGTGACAAAGATGGGTCAATTTATTGACGTTCAAGGCGTACATCCACTTGCACTTCTTTCCCTGATTTCACGAAGAGTCCTCGAGTATGTGGCCGTAGCAGGGCGCATACGCACTTTGGATGACCTAAATACGGCCCTTGAAGATGCTGGATTGAAGAGGAGAGATGGATTTCCAGCAAAGAAGCTCTTCGAGGTAGCTAGGGGTCTCAAACCGTCGGATGCTCGCCTGATGCTTCGATATGTTACGGAGGCGGAGTCGGCGATGAAGGGTCGTGGAGGAGTATCTGACCGCTTCGCCTTTGAATTGATGGTTGCGAGAGTTGCAACAACTCTACGATCTCGTATGCGTTAGAGGATTTTCTCACAGCACACTTCCTTGCCAAAGGTATCCGTTCCCCTGTTCTCGGTTGGGATTGGAGATGATGAGTAATAAAAATTTTGCTCACTCTCGTAGCGTCCTTCAATTAGATTCTGCTAGGACTGGTCTTGGTCGAGGCTCGGTGTGTAATGTGAGTCAGACCATGGTAATTGGTCGTTCGAGACCGGTAAGGCATATGGGATCGATCCCTTATCGAGTGCCCGCAGTAGAGTCTGCCTCTCTTATTTGATCCCCACTTACACGGCGGCTTAGTGGTTTAGTTTGAGGAGATTAGGGATTTTTTCAAAGTCAAAGGTTGATCAAGGACCGCCCAGACCCATCAGGTGAAGATCGCAAAGAGCGCGCCCGGAGGGATTCGAACCCCCAACCGTCTGATCCGAAGTCAGATGCTCTATCCGTTAAGCTACAGGCGCTCGTTAGTGCAGAAGCTTTACTGCGCCTTTAAAGATAGTCGCAGTTGAATGCATATCAGACGTTATCAATCCATCTCTGGCACTTGTTAGCCGTGGCACCTCTGAGGTTTTATCTAAGAAGGTATTGTCTTTGTGGCGAGGCGATTTTGCCCATAACTGTTTCGATAAAAGTACTATTGTAATGACAAATGGCCTTTGACTACCTCCCGTAGAACCAAAAGACCCTAGTTAGCGAGGTCTCTCGCGATGAAAAATATTCATAGAGAGGTAAATATACCACTCTGTAGCAATATGAAAATGGTGGTGGAAAGACGTGAGCGCTTTAGGTCTATCGCGTTGGCAATTTGGGATTACGACCGTATACCACTTCATCTTCGTTCCGTTGACTATTGGGCTCGCATTTGTACTAGCGATCATGCAGACGCTCGAGTACAAGACTAAGAAGCCCATCTACGGCGAGATGGTCAAGTTCTTCGGTCGCCTCTTTGCTGTGAACTTTGCAATTGGTCTAGTAACTGGAATAGTCCAAGAGTTCCAATTTGGGATGAATTGGTCGAACTATTCGATCTTTGTAGGAAACATATTCGGTGCGCCATTGGCTATCGAGGGGCTATTGGCCTTCTTTCTCGAGTCTACATTCCTTGGAATATGGCTCTTTGGCAAGAACAAGGTGTCGACTCGAGTCCATCTCTTTAGTGCTTGGATGGTCAGCATAGGGACGATGCTGAGCGCCCTGTTCATACTCGCAGCAAACTCCTTCATGCAGCACCCTGTTGGCTATACGATCGATCCAAAGACCCATCAGGCTGTGATGACCAACTTCTTGGCGTTGCTCACTAATTCAACTCTCATTACAACCTTCTTTCATACCGTTCTTGCTGCACTTAGTACAGGTGCTGGTTTGGTGCTTGGGGTTGCAGGTTATCAACTCCTTAGGCATCGCAAGAAGGATATGTTCGTTGGCGCTGCACGCATCGGAATAGTAGTCCTCTTTGTCTCGATGCTCTTCAACTCCTTTGTCGGTCACATTCAGGGCCAAGTTATGGAGAAGCAACAACCAATGAAGATGGCGGCAGCGGAAGCCCTCTACAACACTTCATCTGGAGCCTCTTTTTCACTGCTAACCATCGGTAATCTATCGGGAGATCCAATCTTTCAGATTCGCCTACCTCATCTCCTCTCAGTTCTATCTGATAACTCCTGGAACGGAACCGTTGAGGGAATCAACCAGGTGCAAGCGGCTGAAGTTGCTAAGTATGGCCAGGGAAGCTATGTTCCTCCGATCTGGGTTGAGTACTGGACCTTTAGGATCATGGTCGGACTAGGGGGAGTCATCCTGCTTTGGGGTCTTGTAGGCCTCCACTTCATGCGACAGGGATCTCTCGACCGTAAAAGGTGGTACTTGAGAATCTCTCCATACTTGATCGCAGCACCCATCATCGCAAACTTGACTGGCTGGATATTTACTGAAGTTGGTCGACAGCCTTGGATCGTATATGGGCTTCTAAAGACGGCCAATGCCAATAGCCACCTATCGGCTCTTTCGGTCGGCATCACATTGGTTGGCTTTACCGCCGTCTACTCAATTCTCGCTGTGGTCGATGCGATCTTGATGTTCAAGTTTGGTACCTCTGATCCTGATTCTCTAGGTTCGCACGGCGAAAAAGAGGCTGAAGGATCGCCAAGCTCCCACAGCGAATTGATTTACTAGAGAGAAGGAGTAGACAAAGATGAAGATAACACCCCTTCAATTTGTATGGTTTTCACTTGTGGTTGTCCTATGGTCTGGATACTTCTTCCTAGAGGGCTTCGACTTTGGAGTGGGGATGCTCCTTCGGTGGATCGGTAGGGATGATCTTGAGCGAAGAGCTGTAATCAACGCAATTGGTCCAACCTGGGATGGGAATGAAGTATGGCTCCTGGTAGCAGGAGGTGCAACCTTTGCTGCATTTCCAAAGTGGTACGCCACAGTATTTTCGAGCTTCTACCTAGCGCTCTTTTTGATCCTTGTAGCCCTCATATTTCGTGGCGTGGCATTCGAATATCGATCAAAGCTGGTGAATCCTCGCTGGAGGAGACGTTGGGATATGGCGATTTTTCTAGGTTCTCTCTTGCCAGCTATCCTTTGGGGTGTCGCCTTCGGTGACTTCATACATGGCATCCCCCTAGATGCGCAGGGAAATTTCACTGGTAACTTCTTCTCGCTGCTATCTCCGTATTCGATCTTTGTCGGAGTTACGATGGCGAGTGTATTCCTGATCCACGGAGCTCTCTTTCTTGAGATGAAACTAGATGGCCAACTTCGCGAAAGGGCTAGCTTTGTCGCAAGGCGTCTTTCGCCACTTATGACCCTTTTGGTGATAGTCTTTATCATCTGGACTTACATAACCGCTAACCACAGCGGTGGATCAAATATCGTTCCTGGAATTTTGCCCATTGCGATAGTCGTCCTAGCAGTTACCGCGCAAGTCCTGATAGCTGACAGGCACTTTGGATGGGCCTTTGCCACGACCGGTGCCACCATTGTAGCGATAACCGTAAATATGTTCTTGGATCTTTATCCGAGGGTATTGGTATCGTCGACTTCAGATGCCTATTCGTTGACTATCACCGGAACGGCATCTGCCCACTACACCTTGGTAGTGATGACTATCGTCGCCGCAATATTTACGCCGCTGGTCCTTCTCTATCAAGGGTGGAGCTATCGAATATTCAGAGCGCGGATTAGGCTAACTCCCCCCGAGGAGTCAAAGACAGAAGAGATAAAAAAGTAGGGAAAGTTCTCCTATGAGATGACAAAGTGACGGGCACGCTTCTGGCAATGGAGAGATGTGGTCGTCACTTTGTTTGTATAGAAGAGCCGATAGACTCCGCTTGGACGCTCTTTTCAATGTGGTTGAGAGGTAAATCAAATTACTAGCTTGGACGCACACCTCTTTGACGCTTCAGATGAGTCGGAGCCAGGTAGGCTGCGACCGCCCTTCGATGCGAGGATACTGAAGTACTCATCGACCCTCATTGCCTCCCTTGTGTTGGCTGGTCTCCTGGTGGCAATTGCTGTAGGAGCTGAGATTGGAATCGCCTATGAATTTGGCGAGATCGCAAAGATCTTCCTAGCGAAGCTCCCAACGACATCTGTAACTGGGCGAATTGTCACCATAGCGATAGCCTCAGGATTTCTAGCTATGTCGATGGCTACATCATCGTTACTTGCAAGAGTTGAGGCTCGCAAGGTGAAGGTGAACCTCCGGCGCTCGATAGTGGCAAAACTTGCCGATGTCGCAGTACAAATGCCACCAAAGGCGACCGACTACGAGGAGATTGAGCAGATTCAAAGGTCAAAGCTACTAGCACTTTCGACGCTCGGAAGCGACCAAGTAGGACTTTACGTCTCTGACTACCTACCTTCGATGATCCAGGCTGTAGTTGTTCCGGGTCTCATCTTTGCTTACGTTGCCCTTCGAGATCTCACCTCGTTTTTGATTGAAATTTCAACTTTCTTGGCGATCCCGCCTTTGATGATCATCTTTGGCCGGGTTGCTGAGAGGCGAAGTCAAACCAAATGGCGATCGATGCTTCGACTCTCTCAGCAATTTGGTGAATTTGTTGGGGCGATGATGACCTTCAAGGGCCTCCGAGCCGAGAGGCGTGCTGAAAAGCTCATCGATAGCGCATCGACTGCGCTCCTTAGAGACACGATGTCAACTCTTTATTTAGCCTTTATCTCTGGCGCGGTATTGGAGATCATCTCAACGGTCGCCATTGCTTTGGTCGCCGTCGTTATGGGAGTACGCCTAACTCACGGATCACTCGATATTGCAGTTTCCATTACCGTCCTCATTTTGGCACCAAGGCCGTATATGGCTATTCGTGGTGCAGCGGCACTATTTCATACCAATGTCGATGCAGCTGTGGCTCTCGATGACGCCCCCATGGCCTCCACTTTGATGTCAAGTTCAGCGGTAGCTCCATGGCAGGGCCAAAGCATTGAAGTTGAAGGCGTAGTGACCAAGTATCAGCGATATGAAGGATCGATATCCTTCTCGTTAGAGCGCGGTGATCTTCAATTTATAGTTGGCAAGAGCGGATTGGGTAAGACGTCTCTTCTAAGGGCCTTTGTTGGATTAGAGCGAGTCGAGAGTGGGAGGGTGCTTATCGACGGAAGAGAGACCGGACCCCTTGACAGTAAGAACTTCGCAAAGATCTTTTCGTTCCTTCCCCAGAGGGCTCCGAGAATCTCGGGAAGCGTAATGGACAACATTGACATGGGCGAATTTGGACGACAACTCGCCCAAGATCGATTTTCAAATGAAAAGCTAAAGTCGGTACTTTATACAGCATCTTTAGTAGAGGATGACGGGAGCGAAATATTTGATCTAGGGGCACCGATGGACGACCTAGGTATGGCAATTTCAGCTGGCCAGATGCGACGTGTCGCCTTGGCGAGGGCGCTTTTGAATGGAGGGCCGATACTTGTTCTAGACGAGCCGACCGCCAACCTCGACTCTGACCTTGCAGAATTAGTCATTGATCGTCTGCGCCTCTTTGCGAAGGACAAGATATTGATTATCGTTACCCACGATGAATCTTTGATACGAGAGGGCGATAATGTCCTTCGAATCGGTGACAAGAGCCCTCGAGAGAAGATCTTTGATGAAGATGGTCGCAAGAGCGATCTTGGGTCGCCACTTACTTTCAATTCGGATGAAGGTTGTGTTGGATGACCCCTGAAATTGAAAGAGAACTCTCGAAGGCAATTCGTGGTGAGAAGAGGACCTTACTTCTCTATATTGTTTCATCTACATTGTTGTACACATCATCGATCTCACTAGTTGCGGTATCGATCGTTTTGATTTCGAGATCGAGTTTTAGGCCTCAGATTCTTACCCTCGGTGTCTTTATAGCCGCGACTCAGTACTTTGCAATCGGCCGCAGCGCTTCACGATACCTAGAGAGAGTCTCATCTCATCGACTGGTGCTCGCTTCCACGGGAAGGCTGCGCCTAACTATCTTTCGTGCAGCAAGGGGGCTATTTCCCACTGACGTAAGCAACTTAAATCGTCAGGCCATAGTCTCAGGAGCGATGAGGGGCCTAGATAGCGCAACCTCTCTCTTTCTGCGCCTCTATCTGCCTATGGCACAGATGGCTATAGTGGCACTTTTTGTCGTTGCCTTAGGGCTCTTCTTCGACCCCGTAACCTCTATCCTCATTGCGCTTCTTCTTGTTGCCATGACTATCTTTGCCTATCGATCCTCAAAGGGAACGATGTCGAGAGCTGCGGATCGTCACAGTAGATCTCTTTCGACCCTTGAATCTTCGATTTCACAGTTATCGTTAGCTTCTGAAGCTTTGCATACAACGGGAGTAATCGATGGCGCGATATCGGCGATCGATAGGAGGATAGTTGAACACTCACGGGCTGAGTCCTCATTCGAGAGGCGAAGCTTCCTTGCATCATTTCTCGTTATATCAGCTACCCAATTGACATTTGTCATTGCTACATGGTCCTCTTCTATGAGGGTCGAGGGCCACGCGTTGGCATCGACATCTTTTGGGGTTTCGGCAATGATCGCCACTGGTGCCTTTGAAGTAGCGTCATCTTTGATGGTATTTGGTGCTACGTCATCTCGTTCTCGACGCGAGGTTACTGAGGTTGATGAGTTGATAAGGAGGGGAAGTGGGGAGTGCGACCTCTCTGAGCAAACTTCGAAGAGTGATACGGCTGCGCCAGGTGAAAAGATTGAGCGCATCTCGGTTATCGACGCGACCTATCAATATAGTGATGGTCGTTTGCTGGGTCCATTCACCTTTGACTTTGCAATAGGCAAGAGTTATCTCATATTGGGTGAATCGGGGGTTGGGAAGACCACCTTAGCATATTTAGTATCTGGTTTTGTGAAGCCTTCTTCCGGTCGGATTTCAATTTGTAGAGGTGACGGTAGCGAAGTAGATATCCCATCGAATGGCATCTGCTTCCAGGGTGAAGAGGTTGATATATTCAATACTTCGCTTCGTTCAAATCTCATGATTGCCAACGATGAGGTAAGTGAGGCCGAAATGGTCGAGGTAGTTCGTAGAGTCGGCCTCTCTTACCTTCTTGATGAAGATGGTTTGAACCTATCCATTGGAGCCTTTGGAAGAGGTTTATCGGGCGGAGAGGCGAGACGAATTGCGATCGCGAGGTCGATCCTGTCGAAATGTGAGGTGATGATCTTTGATGAGCCTACATCTGGAGTCGATGGAGATATGGCAACTTTGATAGTAGAAGAGATAACCCGAATTTCTAAAGGAGGGGCAATAGTCGTGGTGATATCACACGATAGATCTATAGCTCGCCTCTTCGACGAGGTTGTGCTCTTGCATTGAAGATCTAGAGAGACTTTTCATTTGGAGAGGCGCCTTACCCCTCTAAGGGTAAGGCGCCTCTCCATTAAATGAAGCGCCTTACCTTCTTCGAAGGATTCTTGGAGATCCGAGGGTTGTTTCGATCTAAATCTCAGCGCCTCGCTGTTCTAGAGCCCTCGATGCTATTTAGCCTTTGACTAAGTGCCGTTGAGAGGTCCCCAAAGCGTTCGATTCCTACCATTCGGATCTGCTCATAGCCGCGAATCATATCTACACTTTCAAATATCGTATAGAGGTCGTCGGTAGACCTTGAGGTTCTCAGCACTAACGCTACTAACTCGACAAATTTGGCCGGGAGTTCCCTCTCGATCTTGCGCATCTTGGTCTTGCCAAAGATGTCGATTGAGGTTCCTCTAAGTGGTTTCATTTTGGTGAGAAGCCACATAGTTGGTGTGGCACTCTTGCCCAATTTGATCTTGTTCTTGAGTCCCATCGCTCGAAGAATCGGTGGGTGAAGAAGCATTGATGCACCCTTTACTTCAGGGTGTTGATCCTTCCATATTCGGTGAAGTCGCGCCACTTCGTACTCGTCTTTTACAGCGATTAACTTGTGATAGAGGCGCGCATAGCTCCTTATCATCTCTGAAGAGAGATCGATATCCGGGGCGTTAGCAAATTCAACGACCTTTGCCAGGTAGGCATCTGCTACCTTCAAAGATTGAAAGCCGATTAGGTCTTCGTAGTAGAAGGAGATATCTTCGCTGTCATTTGATTCAAGCCTTGGAAGCCTCGATGCGACAAGGTCTCGATACTCTTTCTTAGCTACGTAACGATCACTCTCGCCCGACATGAGTTTTTCGATCTCATCGGGCGCGACTACTGCTAGGCGTCCTAGGTAGAAGGCCTCGCGATTTTCCTCTAGGTTGGCCTTGTTCAGCTCGAAGGCTCGATCGATCGACTCTAGTGTAAGCGGAATAAGACCTAGCTGCCACGCCGTTCCAAGGACGATCACGTTTGCCGCGATAACGTCACCATATCTCCAGAGTGCAATTTTATGAGCATCGACTGTATGGACCCCATTGGCCACGGTGTGCTTTTGCACTAGATCGAGTGCTGCAGTAAGGCTAGAGCGCACGTGAGTTACCTCTGTAACTTCACGACCAGTTGGTACAATTTCAGCTGAGATAACCGCTTTGGAGCGGCGCGAAGTTAGGACGGCGATATTCTTTTCACTAGCACTACCTAGAAGGTCGAATCCTAAAAGAAGATCGGCGCTTTGATTGGGAAGCGGAGCACTTCCTTGGATCGCCATGGTAGAGATCGAGATATCAGAGATTACAGGTCCAGCTTTCTGTGATAACCCAGTTTGATCCATTCCACGTGAATACTTACCATCTAGTAGTGTCGCAACTTCGACGATCGCAGCAAGGGTGACAACTCCAGTCCCGCCTATACCAACAAGGCGCATGTTGTAGCCACAATCTGCAACTTGGGTGATCTGTGGTAGCGGCAGATCTCTTCTTTTGATCTCTTGGCGGGCCTTGGTCGGTAGTTGCCCCTTTGTTACAAGGAACGAAGGACAGTCACCCTTTGTACAGGTTGTATCGTGGGAGCACGAGCCCTGGTTGATTCGTGTCTTGCGCCCTAGTTGCGTCATGACTGGCTCGACTGAGAGGCAATTCGACTTTTCACCACAGTCGCCGCACCCTTCGCAGATTCGCTCGTTGATAGTGATGCTCTCGTGAGCTTGTTCCATGGTTCCGGCCCTGCGACGGCGCCTCTTTTCAATTGCACACGTCTGATCAAAGATGATTGCGGTGACGCCACTTACCTTCGATAGCTGGTGCTGTACCTCCTGTAGCCTTGTCCTATCAGAGATATTTGCTCGAGAATCGACTTGAAGGTTGCGGTAGCGGGAGAGGTCCTCGGTCAAAATCTCGACGCGACTGACTCCCTCAAGATAGAGCCAAGAGACCATCTCGGGAATCGTTAGCTGTCCTTCGACCTTTTGGCCGCCTGTCATGGCAACTGCGTCGTTATAGAGAATCTTGTAGGTGATATTCGCACCAGCGGCAACGGCGGCACGGATGGCAAGAGATCCAGAGTGGTGGAATGTTCCATCACCCATATTTTGGATGAAGTGAGGTTTTTCGATGAAGGGCGAGACTGAGAAGAACTGTGCTCCTTCTCCTCCCATCTGCGTAACTCCAGCAACCTTTCCACGGGAATTTGGATTGAGAAGCACCAGGGTGTGACAACCAATTCCCGCACCTACGACCGATCCATCCTCTACCCGAGTCGATGAGTTGTGGGGGCAGCCAGAGCAGAAAAATGGCGTCCTCTGCTCCAAGAGCACTATCTTCTCGTTGGTTCGTGACCTCTGCGCCTCTATGTATTGCTGTGCCCTATCTCCGCCAATTATGGGATTTAGAACTGAGTAAAGGTTGGTGGCGATATTGTCAGCCTCGAAGGCTCCAAAGGGCACAAAGAGGGGGGTTCCCTCCCGGTCAGTTTTGCCTATAACAATTGGCCTCGTCGCGTGAGCAAAGAGGATCTCCTTGATGGATCGCTCTACAAAGGATTGCTTCTCTTCGATGACGATGATCATCTCGAGGCCATTAGCAAACTCTTCAATTACTCGATGATCTAGTGGATTTGTATAGAGCAGCTTCATTAGGCGTATTGAATCGTGATCTCGGTATCCGAGGAGTTCAAGCGCAGTGATGCAGTCGTGGTATGCAGTTCCTACTGCGACGATACCGATCCTTTCGGTTGACCGCGCTTCGCGGTAGAGGCTGTTGAGTCGATTTTGGTAGATGTACTCTTTAGCGACGTCAAGTCGGATAGTCATCATCGTCTCTTCTAGGTGCATCAAATTTGCGCCAAGAAGGTGGGCACTTGGAGAGTGCACAAAGGGAAGGCCCTTATAGGTCAGTTGAGGGATCACAGGATCGAAGTTATCGAGCGGTCGATAGGTTCCCGATGAGTCAGCTACCTTTGTCACTACCTTGTTCGCAACCCATAAGCCACTCAACTGAGACATAGTGATGTTATGCATCATCAAGTCGAGTAGGTCTTGGCTATTTCCTGGAAAGGCAACTGGGAGACCCATGGCGGCCAAGGTAGCATCTGAAGAACCAGGAACCGTGGACGATTTAGCGGCAGGGTCGTCACCTGCCAAAAGCACTACGCCTCCGTGCGGGGATGTACCGATGATATTTCCATGGCGTATGGCATCCCCAGCTCGATCAACGCCAGGGCTCTTCCCATACCAAAAAGCTGTGATACCACGGACTCTGTGGTCGTCAGAGATTGCATCAAGGAGTTGGCTTCCACCCATTGAAGTCGCTGCTAACTCTTCGTTTAGAGCAGGGTGAAAGATCAAATTCTCGTGGTTTTTGGTAATCTTTGACCGTTCAATCTCGACGTCAACGCCACCAAGTGGAGAACCCTGATAACCGCTGATATAGGTTCCGTGAGGTGCAACTTGGTTTAGTCGCCTATGACTGTCTACGATCGATCTGACAATGGCTTGTATTCCTGATAGAGGCAGATAGCCCTCCACCTCTTCGAAGCGATCCTGCAATCTTTCGAATTTCTTCATACAATGCTCCAGTTCGCGTTGGATGGATATCGCGACAAATCGGTATCTTCATTCACCTGAGGGTCGCGGCACCCAAATCTTTTTTTAGCGCCTTCGCATACTTGCTACCCTACATCCAAACCCTCGTAACGTCCATACAGTCGTATCGAAAAATCGATAAAACATGCAGGCCATAGGGCTCACTCGTAAAAAATCAATGCGAGTAATAGTTGGCGAAATAGACACAAAGACCTTTGCGAATGGTAGCCACTTGGTCTACCTTGCTCTTTGATTCTAAGGGCCGTTAGCGCTGTAGTCCTTTTTATGACTTAGGTTTTGACTTAAAAGTTACATAAATGTCATTTCACGAGGAGAGATCATTTAAGGCCTCACCTTGAGCTGGTCTTTCGTAAAATGACTTTTTGGTAGTTGATTCTTTGAATTGCCAAGGACCATATCAGCCTCTTCCTCGTCGTTTCCAATCGGTATCCTTCGCGCAATGGTGGTAAGTGCGATCAACGAAAGGGCGAGGATCACAGCTAGTACCACTAAGCCTCTCTTTGCGAGATAGAAAAGTCCTACTGCGCCAATAACCACTGCGATCAACTTCTTGAGAGGTCGAGATGGTACCTTTTTCTTGACTCTCTCTCCAACGATGCATCCAAGAAGACCTCCGATAGCGATAAGTGCCATCAGTGAGGCCTCCCCCCTGCCTGTTGCTATGGTCTCAATCGATGCGATAGTACAAAGTGTCAGGCTAGCGGTCACGTCGACTCCTATTAGGGTAGGAGCATCGAGATCGGGATAGGAAAAGGCTAAAACTAGGTAAGTTATTACGCCACCCCCGACGGATGTATAGGTGACGGCGATAGCTGAGATTGCACCTCCAATCAAGAGGGCGACGAGGCGCATCCCAATCGGATATCTTCTTTTAGAGGTTCTGCTCATCGACTCTTTTATGGCCAGTCCAATGCCAACCACGCTAAGTGCGATACCAAGGGCCGTACTTAGAGATGCATCAGAGGGGTGAAATCCTGTCAGTAGCAGGGTGCTGATGCTAAGTCCAATTAGTTGCCCGGCAACTATGGTTAGGACGATCCGTTTTTCGAATCGACCGCTGCGAAGGCTGACCGACGAAGTGGTCGCGCGCATTGAAATTGAACCGACGATGTCGCTCGGTATTGCAATTTTTGGAGAAATGCCAATTACAAGAGTCAGGATAGGCGTCAAGATTGAGCTCCCGCCGGTGCCAGTTAGCGAGGTCAAGAGTCCAGTTGCTGACGATGCAGCGAGTACTTCAAAGGCTTTTATATGACTGATTTGCAATTAGATCCAATTCCTGACTATTTTAAGTCAAGTTTATAACGGAGTGACCGTGCCAGGAATCAATTGTTGACTAATTTAGTCATATTTATCTATAAGGTCTGTTTTTCCTGTGTCAAGTTTTGAAGGTGCAATTTCATAGGCGAATGGCAGGACAACCCAAGGTGTAGTTGGGTTATACGAACCTTCAGAGAGCAAACATAGGGTCTTCTAGGGCGTTCGGCTGACTTTGACGAGACCGATTCGGAGACTGCTTCATCTCTATTTGAAGTTCACCTGTTGAGTCGAACGTTCAAGGGTTGGGGAGTGTGCGATTTTGCCCCGCAAAGTAACCCTTGTGTCAACCCTTGTCGAGCCAAAGAATCAATTTTTGCCCCACTCGTTCTTGCTCCGAGCGGCTACTTCTGGCGAAGTAGAAGCAAGCTCAAATCAAACATTGTGGATCGGATAGTTGAAATTTTCCCAAAGTAAAATGGCCCCGCTATCCTCTGCCTACCGATGACATATGGTTTTGATGCCAATGCGCTGAAGCGTTAAGGCCCGCTTGAGGGACGAAGTTGATGACTTGGCTTTAGTGCTGAAATTAGCCCCGTTGATCAGTAGGGTTCAAAGGTTATGTTGCTGAACAACGGGGCCATTAGTCATCTCTAGGCTCTGACTCGATATCGGTGAGCGGGTAGTTGCTATCTTGTGAGGGGCTTGTACTTCATTCGATGGGGGCGATCTGCGTCGACTCCACTTCTCTTTCGGTGATCAACCTCGTAGTCGGAGAAGTTTCCTTCAAACCATCGAACTACCGCCTCTCCCTCGAAGGCGAGGATGTGTGTAGCAATTCGATCTAAGAACCATCTATCGTGACTGATTACAACTGCGCATCCTGGAAAGTTCAAAAGTCCATCTTCGAGTGCGCGAAGGGTGTCAACGTCGAGGTCGTTAGTCGGTTCGTCGAGTAAGAGTAAGTTCCCCCCAGTTCGGAGGATCTTAGCTAGCTGGACGCGGTTTCTTTCGCCGCCAGATATCTCTCCAACGCGCTTTTGCTGGGCGCTTCCTTTGAATCCAAAACTTGCGACGTATGCTCGAGCGTGTATCTCTCGGCTGCCTACTACTATTCGCTCGACGCCACCAGTTATTTCGTCAAAGACAGTTGCCGCTGGGTCTAGGGTATCTCGCGATTGGTCAAGGTAGGCGAGTGCGACCGTTGATCCTACCTCAATCGAGCCACCATCGGGCTTTTCTTGCCCGACTAACAACTTAAAGAGGGTGGTCTTGCCAGCACCGTTTGGTCCAATGATCCCAACTATCCCGCCCGGAGGGAGTCGAAATTCAAGGTCCTCGATGAGAAGGCGGTCGCCGAATCCTTTTGTCAGGCCACTTGCATTGATGACCATGTCACCCAAGCGAGGTCCTGGTGGAATAGCAATCTCTAGCGCATCTCCCCTGCGGTCGGCGGCCTCGGATTCAGCAACTAATTCGTTGAAGGCGTTGACCCTGGCCTTCCCCTTGCTCTGGCGGGCCCGCGGCGACATTCGAATCCATTCGAGTTCACGTGCAAGTGCCGCCTGCCGAGCCTTATCCGCCTTTTCTTCAGCGGCGAGTCTTGCCTGCTTCTGCTCTAACCAGGATGAATAGTTTCCTTCCCACGGGATTCCTCTTCCGCGATCAAGTTCAAGGATCCAGGACGCTACATTGTCGAGGAAGTATCTGTCGTGTGTGATCGCGACGACTGTACCGCTGTACTCCTGCAGGGTTCTCTCGAGCCACGCTACAGACTCAGCGTCCAAGTGGTTGGTAGGTTCGTCGAGAAGTAGTAGATCTGGCTTAGCCAATAAGAGCTTGCAGAGGGCAACTCTACGGCGCTCACCTCCTGAGAGTTTGGTGACGTCGGCATTCGATGGCGGTAGACGAAGCGCATCCATTGCGACTTCGAGAGTACGCTCTAGATCCCAACCTTGGATTGCATCGATCTTTGCCTGCAGCTCTCCCTGTTCGGTTAGGAGCGCGTCGAAGTCGGCTTCAGGATCTGAGAAGGCCTCACAGACGGCGTTGAACCTATCTATTAGTGCAAATTGCTCCGCCATAACCTCCGCGACATTGCCACCCACGTCTTTGGTTGGGTCGAGGATTGGCTCTTGTGGCAGGTATCCAACTGTAAATCCTGGCGTAAGTCGAGCCTCTCCGCTGTAGCCGTCATCGAGTCCCGCCATGATCCGGAGCAGTGAGGACTTTCCTGCTCCATTAGAGCCGATAACGCCTATCTTGGCACCTGGGTAGAACGAGAGATTGATATCTTTTAGGACTTCTCGATCCGGTGGATAGAAGCGAGTTAGGTTACGTGTGGTGAAGATGAATTGAGCTGCCATGACATCTAGTCTCACCTGTCATATGACATCTTCGGCCACTTGCTAGAAAAATTTTCTTACTTTGAGGTATTGATAGCGAAGTTTCAACGTTGAGAGGTCCTCTACTTCGCGTTGCTTCGAAGTCTTTCCTACTTTGCTACTCATGGCTTGAGGATCTGAGAAGGCAATCGTGGATGTGGAAAAAAAGAGATTCTTTACGGTTTATTTTTGGTATCGATGCAGCAAGAACTATGAGGTGAGAGGTGGCATTGAAGTTGGGTAATACTTTGAAGGTCGCCTATCGCTGGAGTTGATACTAGGTGATTGTCGCCTCTGCCCTTCGGATTTATACGCCTCTACAAATTTGATAGGCGCCTGATAACCCAAACTTCGTCTCTTGACTTTACCAACTCCAAAAACACTACAGTGTCGACCCTACAGTGGAGACCTTATTATGGCGACAGAAGTGCGAGTACCCTACTGTTGCGATCGCCATGAAAGAGGATCTCCCTTGGCTTTGGTGGTGGCCCGAAGTGAATCAAAGCATTCGTGACCTTCAGTAGATTGAGCTATAAATTTGTGATAGGTCGTGTTCTACGATATTGCGCAGTTGCTATTTATTGCTTTTACGTGACGAGCTTTGGAATATCGCCTCCAACCACCTTTATCGCCAGATCTTTCGGCGCGACGTCGATGGACTCTAAAAGAAGGGTCATGTTGGAGCCACTACGTGGCATCAGTGGTTGATGGATAGATGGTCAAGAAGGATTGTGCCAACCTTTAGATTGGCTTGGGAGGCGATGAGACGATGTTCCTCGATTGATCGAGGTAGCACTTTTGACATATCGCTTTGTAACGGTGTGTGACCTAAAGGTCTATAGCTTGGGTAAATTTCGATACTCGACTGACTGCTAAGTGGGAGCGCAGGTTGTGCCACATCTGTGGTGTGCTGAAGAGTTGGTACTGATCGAAGCATGAGTTTGGGAAGTATCAATGGCACGAAGATCTCTATCTAATAAGTCAAAGCACCGGCTCGATACGGGGAGCCGGTGCTTTGTTCTTTGCTTATCGCCTTGCGACCGCGAGATTGGACCCTTTGCTCGAAGGCTCGTTAGGCTGCAATTGCCTTGAGCGAGTTTTCGTAGTTCTTTGCCCTCTGGTGCGATAGCTCGCTGTAGTTGGATGCCTTGGTAGCTGTGGTTCGCTCTACCTTTCGATACTCAAGGTACATGCCCACTGAGAGGATCGTCAGAATCGTTGCTGTTGCGAAGATCATAAATGTAAGGGTGATAAATAGTGTCATTTTTATTACTTGCTCTTTCTTTTATTTTGTTGAACTTGTTCTTGTAGTTAACTAAGTTACGCGTTATTAGTTAGCGAAAGGTTATGTAATTTCACTGAAATAGTAATCGAGCAAAGCCGGAGAATCGAGACATTTATTAGTGGGAATTGGGTTAAATGCAAATCGTGGCCGAGATTGATCTCGGCCACGATTGTACCTATCTGCTACGGGACTTTTGACTTTGGAATCTACTAGCGGAGAGCCTTGAGGGACTCCTCGTACCTGCTAGCCTGCTCATCCATCCTCTCTGAGTAGGTCGATGGATGAAAGCGCTTTGCTTGCTTGTTATTTCGCTTGTATTCAAGGTGCATTCCAGTTGAAAGTACCAGAATGATAAGTCCTGTCGCGAAGAGCATTGCGATTATATTTACGGCGATTATTGTCATTATATTTCCCCTTTTATCTCGTTGTTTTTACTGTTGAAGTTTTTCGTTCCGTCGATTCACTTGCTTATGAAATACACATTACGGCACGTGAGTAATGAAAAAGTAATGTCGAGGTATAGTGTTAGCCAACTGAACTTGAGAGGTTTCTAAGAATCAAATGGGAAGAGGCTTCACAATGAAAGCAATCTTTGCCACTTGATTCATTTGAGAAGATCGTGGCCAAATCATCAGATGTGTAACGATGACGTGTCCATGGCTGATCAAGTAGCCAACTCATTAGCGCGAGTGACACCTTCGTGACGAGTGGGATTCGTTGTTCTTTGCCTATGTGCCGTTATTGCTGTTTTTAGCAATGACGCCTATTGCGGGAGGCAAATTATGCACATTCCCATGTGACTACATGCAATCAGTTGAAGGGTCGGAGCCCCCAGATTTGATCTTGGGGTAAGTTTCTTCGACATCTTGAGGTGGCAGTGGGCGATGGTGGGATTTTTTTTCTAGATTGAAGGATCAAATGTGGCGCTAATTCCTCGATTGCTCTCGGCTGTCGAAGTCTTACGGCTCACTTTGGCTGTGGCGCCAAGGGATGGCTCGTGTAAATGGTCAATTCGTAATCTTTGTGGAAACTCAAGGCATCTTTGGGTACTGGTTACTTGTCTTGCTAAGCCGGCTTGCTGGTTCGCTAATTTCCGATGG
>JAKCDL010000004.1 GCA_021841935.1 Actinomycetes bacterium
CGGCCCTATCCATATCTTGGGGACCGGTTGCGGCCATTGTCCTAAAGGCAGTTGGCGGCGCAGTTGCGACAACATACGCCACCCTCTTCTTCGCAGGCATTGCCGCCATAATTCTGCCTCGTTTTATGTTCTCGAAGTAAATCAAAACCGTTTATCACCTCTTCGTACTTGAGGTGTATCATCATTTTCAATTCAGTATTTGACCCCATAAACGGCATTTTTGGATTCGAAATTCACAAATCAACATTTAGATAAACAAATAGCAAATTATGAGTAATCGCTTAATAAATTAATTTATTCATCGAAAAAATATCGGCTCAATCTATAAAAAATACCGAAAAATGAATCTCAAACACCTGCTAGAGAAGGATTCCAACTTCTTTCCGCATAACGATTGACATCTATTTCATGAAGCTATTTACACAAAGTTACATATATATGAACTAGATATGTATAAATAAAAAATTGTTATTTGACTCTATTCATAAACAATATCTGATCTAGACAAACTTTAATAATTTCTATATTATTCACATCAAGTCTCGATAATGTTTTCTATTCGTTCATTCAAAGAACTTAGCTTTGTCTCGTCATGCAACCGAAAGTGAATAGGGGTTCAATGTTGTCCCAAAGTAATAAGAAGAAGACGACGGCACTCATCGCCTCGCTAGGTTTTCTAGCAGCTGCCTGTGGAAGCACGGCATCGGCTACCACGTCAACGGTAGCTAAATCAACTACGACAACGACTGAGCCACTTACTGGAAATGCAAATGCATCCAATCCAATAACGATCACCGTCTGGACAGCATTTAGCGGAGTCTTAGGTCAAACATTTAATAATTTAGTTGATCAATTCAATGCCAGCCAAGGTAACTACAAGGTAGTTGCCGTCTACAAGGGTCCATACGCAACAGTACTAGCCGATACCATTGCAGCCTATAAAGCAAATGCTGCACCAAACATCACACAGATATTCGATGCAGGTACCGCAACCATCATGGATGCACAGGGCGCATACGTACCGGTCTATAAATTGATGAAAGAGAACAATATTCCATTCTCGACGAGCGAATTCATCGGAGGCGCAGCTAGCTATTACGAAAATAATCAAGGCAATCTTGACTCGATGCCCTTCAACAGTTCCACCCCGGTCCTCTACTACAACAAGACTGAACTAGCGAATGCAGGTATTACGACACCTCCTGCTACTTGGTCGCAAGTACAAGCAGACGCCGACCTTTTGGCGCAAAAGGGTCAAAAGTGCGCCCTTACCTCATCGGGTGCGTACGTGATGTGGACCGACTTAGAAGAATTTGCAATGTGGAATGGTCTTCAATACGCAACAAACAACAACGGCTACTCCTCAATCAATAACGTAAGCCTAAATATCACCGCACAGCCGTTCGTCGACCACATGGCGATGCTTGGGTCAATGGCGCAAAAGGGGGAGTATGTCTGGAACGGAACTTCGACCTCGACGGTCCCTCTATTTACAAATGGCACATGTGCAATGTATGAGCAGAGCTCAGCGAGCCTTACGACAATCGCCGCCGGTGCACAGTTCCCATTTGGCGTTGCTCCACTGCCCACTGTCGACGGAAGTAATAGCGCACCTCAAAACACAGTCGTTGGCGGTGCATCAATGTGGGTAATGGCCGGCCAGCCAAGCAACACCTACGCCGGCGATGCACAGTTCCTTCAATTCCTAAAGAGTCCAACGACTCAGTCTTATTGGGCTAGCCACACCGGCTACGTACCAGTTACCAAGGCTGGTTCACAGCTCCTCGGTCAGCAGAACTTTTACGCATCACACCCAAATGACTTAGTAGCAGTCAATGAACTCAATAACAAGCCACCGACTGCATACAGCAAAGGCATTCGACTTGGTTACCTTCCCGAAGTACGCGCAGTTGAGGCTTCAGCAATAGCTGACATCCTCTCCGGAAAGCAAACTGCTCAAGCAGCACTAGCGAGTGCTCGGACCCAAGGTAACGCGATCCTCCAGCAATTTGCTGCACAGTACAACGGCTAATCAATGACGATTAATGCTTCTGAAAAATCTGCCATTTCAAGTGGCACGGAGGCAGGCTTTACCCCTAGCGAAGAACCCACCACCGAGCTAGGGGTAAAAACATCAAGGAAAAGTTCACGACGGAGTACTAGCTCTACTGGTACTCCGTCTAATTTTCTGCCTGTTTCATTTCCAAATAAGTTCTTGCCCCTTTTGTTGATTCTTCCTGAGGTATTAGTTGTCGCGGTATTTTTCATTTGGCCATCAGCACAAGCGATATACCAATCGACAATACAATCAAATGCCTTCGGCCTAGGAAGCAAGTTCGCCGGCCTTGCTAACTTTAAAGCGGCGTTAGCAAGTGGCTATACACGTTCGCTCACGATAACAGCCATCTTCACCCTCGTTACCACCGTCGTCTCAATGGCAATTGGTTTACTCCTAGCAATGCAAGTTGAACAGACAGGGCGCTTTCGCCCAATTTATCGCACCCTATTTATATGGAGTTATGCAGTTCCTGGAGCTGTAGCCGGCACGATATGGCTCTTCCTATTTGAACCCAAGATTGGTCCCGGAGCAAAACTCCTACAAAGCATGGGTATCCATTGGAACTTCGCCCTATCTGGAAGTCAAGCATTCACCCTGATTTGTGCCATGACCATCTGGCAACAGTGCGCATATAACTACATATTCTTCTCAGCTGGACTCCAAGCCATTCCCGCAAATGTCATTGAAGCAGCAGGACTCGACTGTAAAGGTTGGCAAAAGTTTAAATACATTATCTTTCCACTGCTAAGTCCGACTACCCTCTTCGTCCTAATTTTGGACGTGCTCTCAGCACTCTTTGGGAGCTTCTCGGTTATCGATATCGTCTCTCAAGGGGGACCTGGGGGATCAACGACAACGTTGGTCTACGCACTGTATCGGGACGGATTTCAAAACGGCGACGTCGGACTAGCTGGAGCCGAAACACTTCTTCTATTCGTCCTATCGGCTATCTTGCTTCTTCTCCAATCTCGAATCACTAGGCGAAGGGTACACTATCGATGACAACACTTTCAATAGAGGTAAAAGCTAACAAAGATCAAATGCGAGCTAGGAGGAAGAGGTTTGGAAGATCGGCACTCCGTCACCTATTTCTTGTCATCGCCGCCTCAGCCTTTGCGCTTCCGATCTATTTGGCTCTGGTGATTTCGACACATTCAGCCATCGATCTACTAAGGGGAGTTCCATTCGCTCCGGGCACGAAGCTCATCTCCAACTTATCATCGCTGTTCAGGGGGCTACCTGGAACTCCAAGGCTAGGAAAGATGATATTCAACTCCGCTATCATGGCCCTAGCCATAACGATACTGAAATTAGGACTTTCAATCCCTGCTGCTTACGCAATCAGTTTCTTTCGATTTCGAAGCCGTGACCTCTTATTCGGACTCATCTTTGTCACCTTGATGATGCCAATTGAAGTTAGGTTCTTTCCCACTTATGCAGTTACTGCTAAGTTAGGAATGCTAAATAGCCAATTTGGCCTCATTCTCCCCTTGGTAGCATCAGCGACAGCTGTCTTTGTTCTAAGACAATTTTTCATGGCGTTTCCAATTGAACTTGCTGACGCTGCGCGGATCGACGGAATCGGGCCGATTCGTTTTCTTATAAAGATCGTATTGCCTCTATCTAGGCCGGTACTCGCCGCACTTGCTGTACTTGAATTTGTATATGGATGGAACCAGTATCTTTGGCCACTTGTAATCTCGTCCAGTGCGAACAGTTCAACTATCGTTATGGGCATCAAAGGACTCATCAGCGCCGCTGAAAGCTTTGCGATACCGCAGTGGAATCTAGTAATGGCGTTAGCGATCGTGGCATTGATTCCGCCGGTCATCGTTGTAATTGCAATGCAAAAGTGGTTCATCAAAGGACTTACAACTGGAATCAGCTAGGGTCTTTGTTGGCAAAAGATTGACTTTGCCACAACATTGAACCACGCCACCATATATGCCGTTTGTGAAAACCAGGAGCGCAATCGAATGAATCTCAAACATTTGGTTCTACTCTGAGAATTTGCAACTGCCAAATCGAGAGCCTTAAACTGACCGCCTCAAAACTTCCTTTTCGTTGCTTAGGGGCTATGCCGCTTTGTTTTGTAAGGCGCTCCAACTCCTAGAAAGGCAAATCAACAACCACGGCGAAGATTGTAATTACAGCCTGCACTGTCAACTTATTGAGTCACCTCCAAAGGTGCGGGGGTATGGGAGTTTATCGGCGGAGCTGATACCTCAAACTACAGAGGCGGCGACCTTCAATAGATATTTAAAACGTCATCGCGAAGTAGATTCTTAGGTCGATAGGCCTTGTATGAGTGCGGCTTTGTTCTTTTCATTCAGCAAGGGGGAGTTAAGACTCTTCTATTTTTTCGATATCTAAATCCACTTTTAACCATGAGTGGCACCGAGTTACTACCATCGAAGGCGTGCAGTAAAACCTAAGACGGCGGCCCTAAATTTTACTCTAACAATCGCTGCACTCTCCTTTGAACAAGGGCTCAAGGTTGTTAATCGCTTTACCGCGGAATCCCAAACCGAGATTGCAATAGTTCCAAATTTGATAACGCCACACATAGCCAGCGCACTCTTCAAGAGGTGACATTTATGTGAACCGGCATCAATAAAGAAAAGATCGCAGCGCACTTATGTGAGATAAAAAAGCGGTCGAGGCTAAATTTTTCCTCGACCGCTTCCAATTTTTCAATTGACTATACAGAGACCCTAAAAAGCGATTAGTTGCTGCGCTTTAGGCCCGCGCGCTCGCCTCTCGATACAAACTTGATCGCCATCTTGCGAGAAGCTTCATCGATCATCTCGTCCCCGAACATAACCGCACCCTTACGATCACCCTCAGTAGCTTCCTTGTAGGCATCTAGGATCGCATTTGCTCGATCGAATTGCTCTTGGGTAGGCGAATAGATCTTGTTTATCTCTGTTACCTGATCTGGATGAAGTGCCCACTTACCGTCGTAACCGAGGTTTGCGGTGCGCTGGCAGTAGTCATGAAGACCTTCGATATCGCGAATCTTCAAATATGGCCCATCGATTACCTGGAGGCCATATGCCCGTCCCGCCATCAAAATCTTGGAGAAGACGTAATGGAAATGGTCACCTGGATAGGTTGGTATCTGAACTCCACCAGTAAGAACCGGCATCTCCATTGAGGCCGCAAAGTCTGCTGGCCCGAAAACTATAGTCTCGAGTCTCTTCGAAGATGCACAGATCTCCTCAACGTTGATCAATCCGAGAGTTGACTCTATCTGAGCCTCGATACCAATATGACCAATAGGCAGACCGAAGTTCTTCTCAACCTGGGTTAGCAGAAGGTCCATAGCGATCACGTCCGCGGCGCTTTGAACCTTTGGGAGCATAATTTCGTCTAGGCGCTCACCCGCGCCACCGACTACCTCAATGACATCCTGGTACGTCCATTTCGTATCCCAGGCATTAACACGAACACATAGGACTCGATCGTCCCAAGGAAGCTCGCGAATTGCTCTAACGACCTTTCCTCTAGCTGCCTCTTTCTCAAGCGGTGCCACCGAGTCCTCAAGGTCGAGGAATGACATGTCAGCAGGGATAGTTGGAGCCTTCTCAAGGAAGCGCTCAGATGAACCGGGTACCGAGAGGCAAGAACGGCGTGGGAGATTTCTACTTCGTTCGGACATGAAGAAGATATTACTTGAATATGGGACTCTCGTACCATCTTTACTAGGCAATATTTATCAGATTATGAATCATGTCACACCATCGTTACGACGAAAGAACGTAAAAAAAGATGGGGACTCAATTATCTTGCATCCCCATCAAAAAAACGTCTAATTCACTTCGCTAGATGTATCAATTTGGTCTAGCAAATTCGAAGGTCGATCACAACCTTGCGTCGCGATACAGCTAGTTAGCTACGTGCTCAGCGAAGAAAGGTAGGAGTCGATCCCAAGCCGTCGAAGCAGCAGATGCGTCGTAAACCTCAGGCCTCGTATCGTTAAAGAAGGCGTGATGAGTCCCATCGTAGATGAAGATATCAGCGTTCTTTCCTAGATCACGAAGTTGGTTTCCAAGAGCCCTTGAAGATTCAGGTGGCATGAAGTCGTCAAATTCTGCGTAGTGGCCTTGAACTGCAGCTGTCATACCGGAATAATCAGGTGCAGCCTCAGGCCATGCGATCACGCCATAGAAGGGGGCGACTGCAGTTACAGCATCTGGGCGCTTAGCGGCCAAGACAAGTGCAAGGCCTCCACCCATGCAGAATCCTACTGCACCACACTTTTGCGATCCGGCTGCAGCCATTACCGCATCGGCAGCCCCAGAAAGGTCCTTTGAGAACTTGTTGACCTCGAGGGCCATCATGAACTTGCCCGCTTCGTCTGGCTCAGATGTAGCCTTACCACCATAAAGATCTGGAGCTAGCGCGTAGTATCCCTCTGCCGCAAAGCGATCGCAAAGATCCTTGATGTGAGGCACTAGACCCCACCACTCCTGAACTACAACAAGAGCACCTCCATTTGGATTGGCTGGAGTTGCTAGGTAACCTGTTGCGGTACCACCGTTACTTTTAAATTCGATCATTTCACCCATATGTGGAGATTTTACCACTCTCACGAAGAAAAGTTAGGGTATTGGCATTTACAGCCGTAAATCACGAATCGCATAAGAGTATCGCTAGTAGACACCTTGTAGCTTTCGATGGTCCCAACTTACGATCTTTTCAACCTCGACAACGATACCAAGGCGCTTTTGAGCGCTCTTGACGAACCCTTCTCGAAGTACCGCAACATCACCATCTATATCGGGTGAGACGTACCTATCGAAGATAGAAGAACCTATTGCCTCTATTGTAGGACGATCCTCAACGATCCTTCCAACTCCCACTATCTCAACGCCTCGCAGCTCTTCATAACGATCTCCATCCTCTATGAGCATCGTCACATTGGGATTACTCCTCAGATTCATGATCTTTTGGCTCTTACCGTAGGTCCACATAGCGATTTGACCTTCATAGAAGCCATACCACATCGCTACAAGATGAATTTTTCCCTTGGTATCAATCGACGCTAGTGAGACAGTTTGGCGTCGTTGGAGAAAGTTCTCTATTTCACCGGTGGTCATCGTGATCTGGTCTCGCCGCGACAATGGCCCGCCACCCTTCTTCATATTTCTTAGGACTAAAACAACTACTGCAAGTAAATGTACAAAATCACCAAGCAACCAATAGCTCTGGAGCAACGCCGATTCGTTCGAAGTTTCTGCTGTCACCCATAACGTATGTTAAAGTCGACTGCGAATTGCCTTGCGTCAACAGAGTCTTTAAGTTGCGGATCTCATAAAACGAAGGCGCATTCTCGATAATCGACCTCTGCCGATCACAGATAGCAGGTGGCACCTTGAAGCCCGTTGGAACGACAATTGCTACGTCAACATCTAACTCGATTGCCAAAGTAAGGATCTGATCGGCCCGAGAATCTAATATTGCGCTACCTTCACAAAACGAGAGAACTTCGACAACTACCAGGGGCTTGAATCCAGCACTTAGGGCAAAGCCTACTTGGTCATCGAATCGACGAATATTTGCCACGACGTACGGAGCTACCCCTTTTTCGGTTCGATCCCTAGCTCCCTTATCGCGAAATCTCCCCTTGCTACCGTCGCCAATGAAACTGCGAGCGCTACGTTCTCCTTCCGCGAAGAGAAGTTGAGATCCCGCCGCTACCTCACTTTGAAGGTGGCGAATGTGAAGCTCGTCGCTCAGCTCGTTACGGATCATACGAGACTCATATTCGACCTCGAGAGCCGATATGAGGCGGTTGGCAACGTTCCAAAGAGCGCCGTTAGCGACGTGGGCGTCGATCATTCGCCGAAGTGCGGTTAGTCGCATGGTTGCTATGTCGATGTTTTCCCCAACAACGCTGGCAACGGTTAGAGCCACCTCATCAGGTGCGGCTTCCTTTAGGTCAGCTATGTATCGCAGGATCTCAAGCGGATTCATCTCTCCAAGCTAGCCGATTACTCCACCCTTAGTCATCGCCATAACGTCAAGAGCGCGATCTGCTTCTTCTTCTGAGAGCAAGCCCTCTTCAAGAACCAAGGTTCTGAGGTCCTTATTCTCCTTGAGCGATCGCTTGATGATTCTCGCTGCAGCCTCATAACCGATGTATGGATTCAGTGACGTTCCAATCGAGGGGCTCGAAAGGGCGTAGTGGCGACACCTTTCCACATCAGCAACTATTCCATCGACGCACTTATCTGCTAGAGCAGTTGAAACAGCTGAGATTAACTCAATTGATTCGATTAGATTACGTGCCATAACAGGCAACATCACATTCAACTCGAGAACACCAGCGCTTCCACCGAATGCAACTGCCGCGTCATTTCCTACGACTTGAGCAACGACCTGGCAAACAGCCTCTGGGACTACAGGATTTACCTTGCCAGGCATTATCGAAGAACCTGGCTGAAGATCGGGTAGGTGAATCTCTCCAAGGCCGCATCGTGGCCCTGAACTCATCCACCGCAGATCATTTGCGATCTTATACAGAGACATCGCAATTGTTCTAAGCACGCCAGAGGCTTCAACTAATGCATCACGCGCACCTTGAGCTTCAAAGTGATTTCTAGCTTCAGTCAGAGGAAGATCTGTGTCTTGGCGCAGATATTCGATTGCCTTCGAAGCAAATCCAGCCGGAGCATTGATTCCAGTGCCCACCGCAGTACCTCCAAGGGGCAATTCGCAGACTCTGCCTAAAATCGATTCGACACGTTCGATCCCGTATTCAATAGCCGCTCGATAGCCTCCGAATTCTTGTCCAAGTGTCACAGGAGTTGCGTCCATAAGGTGCGTTCTGCCAGACTTCACTACCTCTGCAAACTCTTCTTCCTTCCGGCCAAGTGATGCCGCTAGATGAGAAAGTGCAGGAATCAACGTCGAACGAAGCTCCATTCCAGCCGCAAGGTGAATCGATGAGGGGAATACATCGTTTGAAGATTGCGAGGCGTTGGTATGGTCATTTGGCTTTACCTTGACACCGTCGAGGAGCGAGGTGGCGATCGAGGCCAAAACTTCATTCATGTTCATATTCGAGGAGGTTCCCGAGCCCGTTTGAAACACGTCTACTGGGAACTCGCTATAGTGACGTCCCTCGATAACTTGATTTGCCGCCTCTACTATGGCGACAGCAATTGCCGGATCGAGAACTCCAATCTCACTGTTAGCTCGAGCGGCAGCACCCTTTATCATCGCGATCGCCCTTATCAACGGCTTCGAAATCGTCAATCCTGAAATCGGAAAATTCTCCACAGCGCGCTGCGTCTGCGCCTGCCACTTCGCTTCGAATGGAACCTTGACCTCACCCATCGAGTCGTGTTCTATGCGAAATTCCATTGATCCATCCCATCTTTGCAACAACGTTCCCTCGAGATTACTACGGTTGAAAAATTGATTCAATTTCACTAGCGATACGTCACTCGATATAATGAACCAATCTTGCGAAGCCGAATATCTCCATAGGACTACAAATAACCTGATCGCATTAGATCGCCATTAGCACTTGGCTTTGATCCGCTAGTCATCAACTGCACCTTGAGCCAAGAGGATTCAACTTCGGTCAACTTTAGGTCGATCACTAAATGTGGCGTGAAGATTCCCTAATTTAACCCGATTCATCAATTGGGGTTACCGTAGAGAGACATCGCAAACTATCATATTTCTAGTTGCATTTTGCAGTCCCTAAAGTGAGCGTCAGGAAAGGTGCAATGCATAAAGATTTCAACAGGCTCAAACGCCTAGCGATAGGCTCGACCGCAATTGCGGCTCAGCTGATGACCACCGCAATCTTCTCAACGAGTGCTAACGCAGATCAACTTTCAAGCGCAAAGGCGCAAGCGGCATCTATAGCATCGAAGATCGCCACACTCAATAACCAGGTAAATCAGTATTCCGAGGCCTACGACCAGGCAAATCTGCAACTTAGCAACCTGAAGCAGCAGATATCAGTAAGTCAAGGCAAGATCGACGCAACTGAGAATCAAATAGCAAATCTGAGGAAAAAGTTAGCTGTCGAGGCAATCAATTTTTACACTCAGGGTGGATCCGTAGTATCCTTTGCCAGCATATTGAATGGATCGTCCACTGACATCACTCTCCGTAATGTCTATGCTGGAACGGTTGCTAACTCGCAGCAGACTCTGATCCTCCAATTCAGTGCAGCGCAAGCGTCACTGAAGACCGAAAAGCTCAAACTCTCCCAGCAACAAGCACAGGTGCAACAAGAGGTCAATGCGGCCGCTCAATCAAAACATGACGCACAAGTTGCAATGGCAAGTGCTCAAAACCAACTCTCCACGGTCAATGCGAACATTTCCGCACTCGTTATCCAAGCCCAGCAACAAGCTGCCGCCGCTCAGGCGGCTGCTGCAGCAGCCGCGCAAAAGAGGGCCCAAGCACTACTCCTCGCACAACAAGCGCAACAGCAATCACAGCAGAATTCACAGCAGACCGCAACGGTGCAACAATCTCCCGCTCCACCCGTTGGCGCTGGAGCCTCTAGAGCTGTCGCTATTGCGATGTCAGAGATCGGTAAACCATATGTCTTTGGTGCGTCAGGTCCGTACGCATTCGACTGCTCAGGCTTTGCTATGTACGCCTGGGGACAAGCTGGGGTATCTCTCCCCCACAACGCAGCCGCTCAGTACGATTCAATCCAACACATTTCGATTTCGCAGCTACAACCAGGAGATTTAGTTTTCTACTACACCCCCATCGATCACGTAGCAATCTACATTGGTGGCGGGGAGGTCGTCGTAGCTGACAACCCCTCCTATCCAATCGCGGTAAGAAGCCTCTACTGGGACGGCACCCCCGTTGGAGCTGGCAGACCGTAGTGAATTAGGCTGCCACAAAGCCTAAAATTCGCCAGCTAATCCAAATTTCTAGACGAATTTAGCTTCGCGGAGTATTGGAAACAAAAGCGACTCCCCTTTAAGGGGTCGCTTCTTTGCTTTCTAAAGCAAAGGTCAGTGCGAACTAAAATCAGTGCGAACTAAAAAAGGTAAAACATAGCAATTGGACCCTAAAGCCAACGGTATCTTGTTGCCAGAAAGTTCATTTGCCAGAGCAACTATCATTTCTCTTTATGAAGGCAGTGAAGATAGTTGAAAAAACTGTAGAAGTTCTCGAGGTTGAAGAACCTCAATTTGGCAGCGACGATCTTTTGATCAAGGTAGCATCTGCGGGCTTGAATGCCGCCGACCTACTTCAAGTCGCGGGCAATTACCCTCCTCCACCAGGTGTAGATCCCACGATCCCGGGCCTTGAATTTGCAGGGACGATAACTGAAGTAGGTGGCGGATCTTCCAAGGACTTGATCGGCCGACAGGTTATGGCGATCGTCGCTGGTGGCGCTCAAGCCGAGTACGTAGCAGTTCACAAGAGCAACGTCATCCTCGTTCCAACCGGGGCGGACCTAATCAACTGGGGAGCCTTCCCTGAAGTGTTCACGACGGCATTCGATGCAATCTTTCGCCAAGGAGATCTAAAGCTCGGCGAGCGGATCCTGATAACTGGTGGTACCGGTGGAGTAGGTAGCGCCGCGATAGACCTCGCCCGTAGTGCCGGCGCGACTGTAACCGCATCTTCAAGGAGCGAGCAGGGAAGAGGCTACATTGAGTCCAAAGGAGCAACCGCAATCTCTCCCGAAGATATAGCAAATCAAGGCGGCTTCGACGTTGTTCTCGAGTTGACCGGAGGGACATCGACCACCGCTGCACTAACCGCTCTAAATACCGGCGGGCGAATAGTAGTCATAGGACTAACTGCAAATTCAAAGGTTGAAATTGATTTGCGTCAGATTATGGCACGTAGAGCTAGTATCTGTGGTTCCACTCTTCGCGCACGCACGATCGCCGAAAAGGCTCTGCTCGCAAAGACAATCGGTGATCAGATAGTTCCCATGGTTGTAAATGGCAAGATCTCGCTTCCTCCGACGACATTCTTTCCCGTCGAGCAGGCGAAAGAGGCTTACGCATTCTTTGGTACCGCAAAGACTGGCAAAGTCGCTCTCACCTTTGATGCGAAATAATTTGCGTGGAAGTGGCTACACCACACAAATTAGCCACTTCCACGTAGTTAGAACGTCCCAATTTAGCCCTGTAATGGTCAATTTGACTCCGTAAAAGCGCAACGATGGTTGCCTTAGCTTTAGGCTTTTAGACCAATCAACCTTTTGATCTTATGCTTGGGGAGGCTATCGAAGTTGATCGAAGTTAAAAAGACCAAGATTGTAGCAACACTCGGACCTGCATGCGACAACATCGACACAGTGGTGGCGATGGCAAAGGCGGGAATGAATGTAGCAAGACTAAATCTTGCACATGGGACGCCAGCCTCAATTGTACGCCTAATCGGCCTTGTAAGAAGGGCTGAGCGCCACACGGGCAAGATGATTTCGATCCTCGCAGACCTACCTGGGCCAAAGATGCGCATCGGAAAGATCGACGGCGTCATGAAGTTGACACAAAACATGACCGTAACCCTCGCTCCTAGCGACTCCGACGTTGAGAAGGTCGAGAACCTAATACCGGTGGACTTCCCCGGAATCGCGCGTGCGGTTTCTCCGGGGTCTTTGATCTACCTCGCTGACGGCTTTCTCTCGCTTTCGGTACTCGACGTCGATGGCGAACTCATCCGAGCCAAAGTTACCGCCGGTGGAGATCTAACCTCCCATAAAGGAATCAACCTACCCGGAGTTACCCTTGACATCTCGTCTTTGACCGACAAGGATGCAGAGCTTCTCTACTTCGCTCTTTCACGCGGGGCTGACGCACTCTCGATATCCTTCGTCCAAAGAGCCGAAGATCTCCATCGCGCTAGAAAGATCGCGAGCGACCATGGATTCTCACCCTTCCTCTTTGCCAAGATCGAACATCCAGCAGCTCTTCGAGATATCGATTCAATCCTTCAAGCAGCCGATGGAATCATGGTGGCAAGAGGAGACCTTGGAATCGAACTTCCACTAGAGGAGATACCCCTGGTACAAAAGGAGTTAATCTTTAGGGCGAACTGCGAAGGAAAGCCGGTTATAACGGCGACTCAAATGCTCGAATCAATGGTCGATTCACCTCGTCCAACAAGAGCAGAGGTAACAGATGTTGCAAATGCAATCTTAGACGGTACCGATGCAGTAATGCTAAGTGAAGAGTCAGCTATGGGTAAGTATCCAATCGAAGCTGTAAAGACTCTCGCCAAAGTGGCACAGTACACCGAAGAGCACGCGACCTTCATCCCATCAAGAGAGAGAGTGGCTGAGCATATGAGTGAGGAGGCGACTTCAGTTACCGAAATCGTCGCCCTATCAGTTCTCAGCGCAGTTGAGAAGCTCAAGCCTGATTACATAGTGACGCCTACAGAATCTGGTTCTACCCCTCGTTCGATCGCAAAGTTTCGAATGAAGCCATGGATTGTGGCTCTTACGCGCGAAGAAGAGGTAGCACGTCGTCTTGCATTTACCTCAGGAGTACTTCCATTGGTCATTAAGCCAGCAAGCAATACTTGGGAGACCACAACTAAAGAGGTCATGAGCGAGATTGATCCTTCTGCTGACTTAATTCTCCTCACCCAAGGTTCCCAAGGTCGCCACTCTGGAGATACGAATCGTATCGATATCATTCGAGTAAAGTAACGTCAAAGGCTTAAAAAAGCGATCGAATAAGAGACACCCGCTCAAAGATGCGGGTGTCTCTTATTTAAACCTAAATCTCAAACGACCTAGTAGATTGTCCAACCGCCATCTACGACGATCGTTTGGCCAGTGAGATAGCTTCCGGCATCGGTGGCGAGAAGTAACATAACGCCATCGAGCTCCTCTAGGCGGCCTCCCCTTCCCATGGGTGTCACGCGAGCCATCCAATTTTGAGCCCTCTCTGACTCAAACATAACAGTTGTCATCTCCGAGGGGAACCAGCCCGGTGCAATGGCATTTACTCTCACCCCTTGCTTTGCCCACTGAAGTGCAAGTTCTCTGGTCAGATTGACGACCCCCGCCTTTGAAGCGGCATAGGAGGCCTGCGGGATTGAGTTGGAGGCTATGGTTCCGAGAACTGATGCCACATTGACAATCGAGGCACTCTGCTCCCTAGCGATTGCCTCCTTGGCGACGAGACGAGAGAGAGTAAAGACAGATGTTAAGTTGGTCTCAACAACCATTCGAAAGTGATCGGGGGACTCTTCGAGTGCTGGCATTGGATCTGCCACACCAGCATTGTTGATACAGATATCGATCCTACCGTAGCGATCTATCGTCTTTTCAACCAAGGAAGTGAGGTCTTCTTCGACCGTAACATCACAGCGAAGTGCAAGTGAATCCTTGAAAGATTTAGCAAGGCCGACGATCCTCTCTTCTCTCCTAGCAGCAACGACTACTTTGGCACCAAGATCGTTCAGGAGTGTCGCAAATCGCACACCTATGCCACTCGAAGCACCGGTGACAATTACCACCTTATCGCGTACATTGAATATATCTTCTAGCACTTCGTACTCACTTTCGTCGAAAAAACGTGACAATATTACTACAATTGAAGGCTGAGAATCGTGTGGTAGCAATACCCGAATCCACACTGCTTCGAAGAGGTTATAGCCCCTTTATGCATGTGAGAAGGATCAAATGAAGCCAATACCTGTTGTGTTCAATATAGGACCAGTCCAAATCCACACCTATGGAATTGGTCTGGCGATAGCCTTCTACTTTACATATCGCTACTTCGAAGCCAGAATGAAAAAGGCCGGCCTTGAAAGCGACTGGATCGGGAAGTCATTCCTATGGATCATCGCTGCCGCTATCGTAGGTGCACGAATCGTACACGTCGTAGCGAACATCTCATACTACTCCGCTAACTTGGGAGAGATTCCAATCATATGGCACGGAGGACTATCCTCCTTTGGAGGCCTAGCTGGGGCAATACCAGCTGGAATCTACCTAAAGAAAAGGTATGCACCAAACCTTTCACTTGCTAGAACCTTCGATGAATTGGTTCCAGCTCTCATTGCAGGTTGGTCACTTGGCAGAATACTTGGTCCTCAACTTATGTTTCAAGGTGGGGGCAGACCAACCACAGCATGGTATGGACTTCAATATGCAGGCCAGGTTGGCTATCGAATACCGGTACCAATCTTCCAAGCCACAGAAGACTTCCTAGTCTTTCTGATCGTTCGACAGATATACATAGCTCAATCTAAGTCGTCAAAGCCGCTAAACCCCGGATCAGTAGCGCTCCTAGGAACTTTAATCTGGTCGATCACACGCTTCTGGGACGAGTTCTTCTGGCTGGCCGTGCCCCGCCTATGGGACGCAGTTGAGGTATTCGCTTTGATTCTCGTTGCTATAACGGCCGCTGGAGTCGCCTATATCAATCGCAAGGGGATACCGAGAAGTACACGTTCAGCCGATGACTCTCATAAGTTTGAAGCCGAATCGCAAGGGGTCACTCACGAAGAGTCTCAGAGCTAGGTTTAGCCCTTCAATTGGCGCCATGTCATGCCAAGGGAAAAATTTCCAACCAGACACCAAGAAAGCCCCGAGGATAAATCCTCGGGGCTTTCTAATTAACCAAGTGCTTAATTTTAGGTCTTATATCAATCTTTACTCAATAAGAGCGAAGGCGGCAACGTAGCAGGTGCCATTCCTACAAGAGCATCATTGAGTGAGGGAAATTCAGCTAAAACCTTATTTACTATTGGGTCATCTCCTCCGGCTAGATGCCACGCCATATGAGCATGCAAGCATTTGAATCCAATACGAGTCCCAGCAACCCCACCATATGGTCGAGGCCCTTCATAGGTGGGAGGAATCAGAGAGTCTCGGAGAGTTCGGTATCTCCTATGGCTCTCTTCCATCTCTTCGAGCGGGACATTTTGCCTAACCCAGGTAATTATGCCCCTCGACTCAAGTGTTGAGATGGTTCGAACCAAAGTAGGATCAACTAGCCAAAAGAGGGTGGGCATAGGCTTGTCGTCTCCGATTATTGGGAAGGTGGAGATGAGGGCAATGTCACCATCGACGCGTCGTCGAACCACTACAAATTCACCGATAGGCGGTCGATCTAAAAGAATCGACAACCTATCGATATCCTCGGCGGTTGGTATTGACCAATCTGAGGGGCGCAACTATCTCTTGGCCCTACGCGCCCGTCTAATAAAGACTAAGACGAGAAAGAATACTGTTCCAGCAACTGCTGGCACAAGTCGCTTGATGAGGGGAGAACCAACGGCCCCTAGAAGATCTACAGGCTCCTGTTCCTTAGGTTCAAAAACCTTCTTGACCGGCTCAGCCTTAGGCGCAGATGGCTCGTTAGTTGCGCTATTCTCCGATGGCGCTGCCTCAGTCGTTTGGGTCGCCCCTGGTTCACCTTCGGCCGAGGTGGAGGCATCGCCCGAGGCAGATGAAGCCTCACTCTCAACTCCATCGTTAGCAATCAACTCTTCAAGCGAGGCTACAAATTGAGTGAGTAGCTTATTTGAGACATCGGCCAAGACTCCGCGACCAAAAGAAGCAACCTTGCCGGTAATTGCAAGGTTTGTATTAACTGAGACGTCAGTCTTAGTTTCGTCACCAGTTAGGATTGCAGTCACGGTCGCTGATGCATTTCCAGCACCCTTAGTATCACGACCTTCAGCCCGCAGTACAGCCGTGTGGGTATCGCTATTCAATTCAATAAAAGATGCCTTACCCTTATACGAAGCTGTAATCGGGCCAACTTTTACCTTGACGGAACCGCGAAATTCATCGCCCTCGATCTCTTCAAGCTGGGCGCCTGGAAGGCACGGTGCGATCTTTTCCACGTCAGTCAAGAGAGCCCAAGCCCTATCGATGGGCACATTCACACTAAAACTATTTACAAGTTCCATTTCGACAACTCCTCAACTGTATCGATATCAATCGGCTCACCTTCGCAAGGTACTTCTAGTACAAGCTCCGGATGCAACTCCATCAGCATCCGGGCGCCCATTTCACCCGTTGAAGGTAACTGTTCGAATAGATCCCGAGCAATCCGAACGGGATTTCTTCGTTTACCTCTATAAGTCGCTACTACCAATCTAGCCTCAGCGGGCGCCGTTGCTAAATTAGTCCAACTTTCAGATAGCACTAGCGGCTGGTCACCCAAGCCAATCACCACATGATCGCAGTCAACACCTTTAGCCCAATCGACTGCGATAGCTAAAGATGACGCCATTCCAGAACGGGGATCGAAATTAGTTAGAAGCGTCTCACCCTCGATAACAAGGCCACTGAGGTCGATCGCTCCTTGAACGACAGCAATCTCTTCAATTATCGACTCACGAGCCGCTCTAAGTACGTGACCAACTACCGTATCCCCTCGAAATGGAGCAAGGAGCTTGTGGGTCTCGCCCTGAAAACGAGAACCAAACCCTCCAGCCAAAATTGCCCCAACGACCTTCATTGAGAGGAATCTCCGTCTTCCTAGACCAGCAACACTACCTATTATGAATCGGGCCATCTCCCCGAGACAGTGAACTTGCAAATCGTTTCGAACGATTTGCAACTATCTCACCAAGAATAGAGACTGCCGTCTCCTCAGGAGTCCTAGCTCCGATATCCAATCCGATAGGGCCATAGACGCGACTCTCGAGCTCACTTGCCTCAACACCAGCGTCAATAAGCCTTTTGGTGCGCTCTTCGTGAGTGCGCCGCGATCCCATTGCACCGATATATCCAACCTGGGTCTTCAAAGCGGCGGTTATCGCTGGGACATCAAACTTGGGGTCGTGAGTAAGGACGCAGATTGCATCTCGTGGGCTCAGAGTAGAAGCGATACTAGCGATGAACCTATCGGGCCAATTGACTACCACTTCATCGGCCATAGGGAAACGCGCCTTGGTAGCAAACAAGGGGCGGGCGTCACAGACTGAGACCTTAAATCCAAGCATCTTTGCGAGTCTTGCAAGTGACGCAGTGAAGTCAACTGCTCCAAATATGACCATTCGCGGGGGAGGGGCAAAGGTCTCAAATAGCACCTCTACCTCAGAGAGCTTTGCTTGACCATTGCGTCCGTAGTGACGAACCGTCGTCGCGCCAGCATCTAGAAGGGCAGAGGCGTCGCGGAAAAGCACCTCGGCCAAGTTGCCTTCTAGGTTCGAAAAGAGTACTTCACCCTCTGCTACAACGATCGTTGCGCCCACCGGAGGAAGTTCGCCGCTAACTTCATAGGCGTTGATCCCCTCGGAGCTGATCTCACCTTTGCTAATCAACTCGCTAGCCGCATCGTTGGTAGAGACGATCGTGACTCTCACAAAGTTCTTCTCATCGCGAAGCAGCTTTGCAATCAACGGATAGGGCTCTATCACCTCTGGCTCGATCAGAATCTTCAAAGTGCCACCACAAGTCAATCCAACCGCAAAGGCTTCATCATCTGAATAACCAAAGACTGATACCGTCGGACAAGCTTCACCGGTGCTAGCCACTATCTCCATAGGAGTTCCATTTTCGGTGACGACGTTCTCGACCCCCATAAGGGCGAGGGCTTCGGAGACTACCGCTCCCTCAACGCAGCCACCAGAGACCGATCCGGAGACCTCGCCGAGCTCCGAAATTACCATAGTGGCACCAGGCTCTCTTGGAGACGAGCCCTCAGTTCCAACCACGCGGGCAATAGCAACTCTCTTGCCCCTCGCAGTCCATCTCTCTAAATCAGTCAGAACATCTAGCACTACAACCACCTCGCGATACAACCGCGTTACTTATTAATGCACTCCACTAAGTACAAGAGCGCACTCATTGAGTGGCCCTCAACAAAGTCATCTATGTGAGGCAGGCAAGTAGCCATCCCCCTTGCTAAGGGAGCATAGCCATCCTGGACTTTGAGAGGGTTAACCCAAATTATTCGATCCGCCGCCCTAGCCAATCGAGTCATTTCAACATCTAAAGTCGAGGGATCTCCCCGGTCCCAACCGTCCGAGAGAATAACAACAGTCGCCCCTCGCGCCATCCCTGCTACGCCATAGTTTTGATTAAAGTCAGCTAGAACGTCACCTAATCGAGTTCCTCCAGAGAAGTCTACTACCCTGCTCGCTACGTCAGAGATTGCTCGATCTGGATCCCTCCATGAGAGCTCCTTGGTAATTCTCGTAATTCTGGTAGCAAAGGTAAATACCTCAATACGACCCCTTGCGACGATACTGGCGTGAAGAAATCGCAGCAGCGCTCTCGAATAGCTATCCATGGAACCCGATATGTCAAGGAGAAAGATCAAACGACGATACTTCTCGCTCTTAGAGCGATAGATCCGTTTGATCGTCTCCCCATCGGTCTTGATGGCTTCACGAAGAGATGCTCTCGAGTCAATGGAACCCCTTCGCTTACTTATCTTCATTCTCCGAGAACGTTGGAGAGATCCGCTGATTCTCATTCGTGCCATCAGTGAATAGATCTCGTTCAACTCTCCCTTCGTAAGCTTGGCGAAGTCTTTTTCCGTCAATACCTCTCGAGCAGAGAACCGAAGTGTCTGCCCCTCCTCCTGCTCGCCACCGTCGTCATCGTCTTTGGAGGAGTCATCATCACCTAGATCAAAGAAGAGAGTTTCACTCTCAAGTGCCTCATCGCTAGTTTCAAATTCCTCTTCAACCCGGTCAAAGTAGCTTGAGAAGGCTGCGGAAAATGCAGGATAGTCCTCCGCCCTCTTTACAAGAGTTGTCCTCGCTATGTTGAAGACCTTTACTCTGCTATCTGAGCCAACAAGCGATAGCGCCTCTATAAACGAAGAGCACGATGAGGGATCTACCGCAATACCAAAACGGCGCAGATGTTCCGCAAATCCAGCAACAATCTCATAAGTATCAGCCATCAATAGAAGCCGATCGATGCATCATTGAGATCAAACACAAAAAATACACCTACTTGCTCTTAGCAACTGCGGCACGGACCAAAGAGGAGATATCCGCATCTTTTACCTTCATCTGATCCTCCCGATACTTGATCACTGCTGAAAGTGAAGCCTCAAAGAGAGAGGACGTAACCTCAGTGGCACCAAGGGTTACTAAAGATCTGAGCCAATCGATAGATTCGGCGATCCCAGGTGGCTTGAATAAACCCATAGTCCGCAAGACACCCGTAAGAGCTGCGACTTGTTTGGCTAAAAGGTCCTCTACGCCTGGAACTTTGGTTCTCAAAATCTCTACCTCGACGTCATAGCCTGGATGTTCCACCCAATGGTAGAGACAGCGCCTCTTCAAAGCATCGTGCAAGTCCCTGGTTCGATTCGATGTAACGACCACGATCGGTGGCACCTTTGCATTGATAGTGCCAAGTTCAGGGATAGTGACTGAAAAGTCAGAGAGGGCCTCAAGGAGAAAGGCCTCAAATTCATCGTCCGCCCTATCTAACTCATCGATAAGTAAAACTGGTGGAAGAGTCACTCCATTGGCAGTAGGCAAATTATCGCCTGCACCGCTTGGATCAAGGGCACGGAGTAGAGGACGGCGAATCAGAAACTTTTCATCGTAGAGGTCGTCCTCGACGTCTTCACTGCTTCCTTGGGTAGCCTCGATGCTGCGCAGATGTATCAGCTGTCTGGCATAGTTCCACTCATAGAGTGACTGGGCAACGTCGATTCCTTCGTAACACTGAAGTCGGATCAGTGGAGATCCCATCAAACGAGCGAGGCACTTGGCGACTTCTGTCTTACCCACACCTGGTTCGCCTTCGAGTAACAGAGGCCTCCTTAGTGCTAGGGCTAGGTACAGAGATGTCGACAGTGCCTCATCCGCTAGGTAGTCGAGAGCACGTAGCTCACCCGCTAATTCAGCAGGTGAGCTCACGCCAATCGCATCTACGATCGATGGTAACGAAGAGACGTCACTGTCTTGGAGCGTCTCACGTCGCATCAAATATTTTTCCTCTTCTAATTTGAGCTTGCCTCAACAAGGGCTCGTCGCACTAGCACCGATGCTAGGTGGCGACGATAGTCTGCTGAAGCATTTAGGTCCGATGGTGGTTCAATGCCCTCTGAAGCTAGCGCTGCCGCCTCTTCGATGGATGCACCACCGGAGAGCGCACTCTCAACAGCCTCAGCTCGAATCGGCATCGAAGCCATGTTTACCAACGAAATCTTGGTCGATCCATTCCGAACGGCTGCTACTCCAACGATTGCCCAGTCTTGAGCTCTTCGATTGAACTTTTGATACGACCAGCCGCCAGTTGCCTTCGGAACCTTGATCTCAGTGAGGACTTCTCCCTGATTGAGATCGGTCTCAAGAAAGCCCTTGAAGAAGTCTTTAGCGGCCACCTCGCGAACTCCACTAGCAGACGTAACTACCAGTGTGGCATCGAGAGCCAAGATCGCTGCAGGAAGGTCAGAGGCGCCATCGCCGTGCGATACCGAACCCCCAAGGGTGCCACGGTGCCTCACCGAAGGGTCACCTACAAGGGAGGCGACGTAGGCAAGCATCGGCACGGAGGCCTTGACGACATCTGAGGACTCAATTGCAGCATGGCGCGTAAGGGCGCCAATCGCAACGTGATCTCCTCGATCGGCGATATAGGAGAGGTCGCCGATACGACCAATATCTACAAGCTTCGATGGGTTTGCCAATCGCAGCTTCATCAACGGGAGCAGTGAGTGTCCACCGGCGATCAGCTTGGCATCCTCTTCATTGTTGAGGATGGAGATAGCCTCCGACACACTACTTGCTCGAACATAATCAAATGATGATGGAAACATCTATAAAAGATCCTTATCTCAAAACTTCGACGAATAGTTCGTCAACTAACCCTTTTTAGCAGCGTTAATCGCTCGCCACACCCTCTGAGGTGAAGCTGGCATCTCGACATCTTCGATCCCTAGGTGGTTGAGCGCATCTACAACTGCATTAATGATTGCCGGAGGAGAAGCGATGGCACCTGCTTCGCCAATACCTTTGACTCCTAGTGGATTCGTAGGGCTTGGGGTAACAGTGTGATCGAGCTCGAAGAATGGAAACTCTGCTGCCGATGGAACCAGATAATCTGCCAAAGTAGAGGTTATGAGGTTTCCGCGATCGTCATATGCCGCCTCTTCGAAGAGGGCTTGAGCGATTCCCTGTGCCAATCCACCATGTACTTGACCCTCAATGATCAACGGATTTACTCGATTGCCACAGTCGTCGACTGCTAGGTATCTCAACAGGTCAACCTTACCGGTCTCTGTATCCACCTCTACGAGAGCCAAATGCGATCCATATGGGAAGGTAAAGTTAGGCGGATCCCAGGTAACCGAAGCCTCAAGATTCGGCTCCATCCCATCGGGGAGGTTGTGAGCGGTGAATGCCTCAAAGGCCGCACCTGCTAAGGGGAAGGCCTTGTCGGGAGAGCCCTTCACAGTGAACATTCCATTGGCGTAGTCAAGATCTGCCTCAGAGACCTCCAACTGATGAGCTGCGATCGAACGAGCTTTTTCAAGTACCTTTTCCGTGGCCATATGGACGGCAGAGCCACCGACCGAAAGGGATCGGGAACCGTAGGTATCTAGACCGTGCGGAGCAATCGCAGTATCGGAGTGAAGCACTTCAATATCGTTAATGTCGATGCCTAGGCGATCCGCTACAATCATGGCCCAAGCAGTCTCATGTCCTTGGCCATGAGGTGCTGAACCCGTAACTACCTGCACCTTTGAAGTCGGTAGGATTCTAACCGTTGCAGCTTCCCAGCCACCCGCTCCATAGTTCAAAGAGGCCAGGACCCGACTTGGAGCAAGTCCGCACATCTCAACGAAGAAAGAGATACCTATCCCGAGAAGCTTCGTCGACCCAGAGTCGATCCTTCTCTGCTTCTCAGCCAAGATATCCTCGATTCCAAATAGGCCAACGGCCTTATCGAGGTTGGTCTCATAGTCACCGGAGTCAAATACCAAGCCAGCAGCTGACGAATATGGGAATTGCTCCTTTTGGATGAAGTTGCGACGACGCAATTCGATCGGAGAGACTCCCATCTTGTGAGCTAGGGCGTCCATTGCACGCTCAATGGCAAAGGTGGCCTCTGGGCGACCAGCACCACGATATGCATCCGTTGGAGTCTTGTTGGTGAAGTAACCAGTACAAGAGAAAGAGTAGTTTGGAACGTCGTAGACACCATGGTACAAAAATGCACCGAGTAGCGGGATTCCTGGGGTGATGAGCTGTAGGTAAGCGCCCATATCGGCGAGGATATTTACGCGAACGGCGGTCACTTTGCCGTTCTCATCAGCGGCAAGTTCAATGTATTGAACCTGGCCGCGACCGTGAATCGTCGCTAACGCATTCTCAGTACGCTCCTCAGTCCAGCGAATCGGCTTTCGAAGCTTTCGTGCTAGTGCCAAAGTCAAAACATCCTCGGCGTAGACGTCTAGCTTCGAACCAAATCCACCACCAACGCTAGGCGCAATAACCCGAAGTTTTGTCTCGCTAATTCCAACTGTCAGGGCGAGCATTATCTTCAAGATGTGAGGAATTTGAGTGGTGTTATAGATCGTAAAGTCTCCACCAAATGGAGCGGGGACGACGACGATTGACCTCGGCTCCATAGCTGCTGGCACGATTCGTTGTTGAATGTATCTTTCACTAACGGTATAGGCAGCTTTAGCGAAGGCCTCGTCAACTCCATCTTTGTTGGGAATGAGATCCCACTTGTAGCTAGCGTTGGTGCCGAGATCCTCGTGAATTACCCTCTCGTCCTTAGCCGAGTCTTCAATCTCAAGAACTGGATCGAGTTCGTCATATTCGACATTAATCAATTCCAACGCATCGATTGCTGCTTCTTTGGAGTTCGCTAGGACTACAGCTACGCCGTCACCTACGTAGTTGACCTTCCCATTTGCAAGTGGGAAGTGAGTTGGATTCTTCATGTCAGGGGTAACGGGCCAAGCACATGGCATGGGGCCAGCCCAATCGTCCTTGAGGTCCTCGTAGGTATAGACTGCAACGACTCCAGGAGCTTCCTTTGCAGCTTCAGTGTCGATAGAGACGATCTTCGCATGTGCAACAGTGGACCTAAGAAGGGCCATATACAGTGCACCTGGGATTACCAAGTCATCGGTGAACTTTGCCTCTCCGGAGAGAAGTTTCGGATCCTCTTTTCTCAGGGTACGGGTTCCTAGGATTCCGTGAGAGGTCTGCGAATCTGTAACGGTCATTTAGAGTTATACCTCCGCCATTCCATCAGCTGCGGCCAATACTGCTTTGACAATGTTGTGGTATCCAGTGCACCTGCAGAGGTTACCTTCGAGGCCATTCCTTACCTCTTGTTCAGTTGGATGAGGATTCTCTTTGAGAAGCGAGGTTGCCGCCATTACCATTCCCGGGGTGCAATAGCCACATTGAAGGCCATGATTCTCCTGAAAGGCCTTTTGCATCGGGTGCATCTCACCGTTTGCCTGGGCCATCCCCTCGATGGTGGTGATCTCTTGTCCGTCTGCTTGAACTGCTAGCATGGTGCAACTCTTTACCGACTCGCCATTTACGTGAACGGTGCATGCGCCACACGATGACGTATCGCAACCAACGTTAGTACCAGTCAATCCGAGATTATCTCGGACAAAATGCACCAAGAGAGTACGGGGCTCAACGTCTTTGGAGACCTTGGCTCCGTTGACGGTCATGGTAACTTCCATGGCAATCCTTCCAATTTTGTAATGTCAACCTGACAAAAGTTATCACTACGTGACTCCTTTCACAATTCATTGTTACAAAATTGCTAAATATCAAACGGGTTTATTTGAATTCGATAGCATTTGTCTCGAAGTCATTTCGGACTATGACTATTCACTTTTCAATTAGCATCGATATCTATCTATCGAGCAACTGACCACTTCGAAGGCGTAAATGTCCATGATCATAAAGGGCAGGCGAGTACTGCTTAGACCACTTCGTGAAACTGACTTTGAGGTCTGGAATGAAGTAAGAGAGCGTTGTGGCCCGTGGCTCACCAAGTGGGAGCCGCTACCTCCAGCTGGATGGGGTGATCCAAATGGACGGCGTCTATTTGTCTCTCGTTGCATGGCAAGAGAGTCAGAGGCAAGAACAGGAGCGTCGCACTCCTTTGGAATCTTTGTTGAAGGTCGCTTCATCGGCGAGGCAAATCTTTCAGGAATCACCCGTGGCGCCCTTCAGAGCGGAAATATCGGCTATTGGATCGATATGAAAGAGGCTGGCCATGGTTATGTTCCCGAAGCAGTAGCCACTATCTTTCGCTTTGCCTTTGAAGATCTAGGGCTCCATAGAATTCAAATCTCAATTGTTCCAAGAAATCAACCATCTCATCGTGTAGTCGAAAAACTCGACCTTAGAAATGAGGGTCGGGCACAGCGATATATCGAGATCGCTGGAGTCTGGGAGGACCATGACCTCTTTGCTATAACGGTCGAGGAGTGGATCGCGCGGCGTCGCTTCTTCATGGAGAACTTTATTCTTCCTCGTCTCTAGCATCTTCTTTGAAGAGTCTCAATTGAGGACCATTGCGAGTCGTTAAATTCTCATAAGTCTTTGGGCAATCTTTAGGATTCGGTGGTAAAGTCACAAATATGGGAGACGAACTTTTTCTTAGAGCTAGCGATAACGACAGAAACAAGGTAACGACTTTTCTTTCGGAAGCAATGACTCATGGCTTCATAACAACAGAAGAGATGAGTACCCGACTAGAACAAGCTGTCTCGGCTAAAACATTTTCAGATCTGATGCCACTTGTACGCGATATCCCTGGTGGCGTTGAGCTAATTCGTTCATCTGCTAGAAGCTACATTCGAAGCCAATACGCAAATGGAACGTCGTTCCATCCCGCTCAAACTAGCTCCGTCAATCAATACAAAAATTACCCACGGCGTAGACCGAGCCGGAGCCCACTCATATGGATTGCAGCGGCGTTTCTTTTTCTGCCAGTACTTCAAGCAGGGGCGCTTGGAGCCTTCTTCTTCGTGAGATCACTAGCGCTATTGGCAATAACCGTTGGAATCCCGATGCTGGCGATTCGCTTCATAGTTCGTAGGGGCAGGCGTCGCTTTTTTTAGCCATCAAAAGGCCCCTCGAATGAATCTAGGTTGCACTGAAATTCAACTTCATGCAGGCGGTCTAGCATAGTGCTAGCTGCAAAAAATTGCTAGCGAACCGTCAAGCGTCTCTGGTAAGGGCCTCTAGAGCAAGCTCGTTTTATCTTAAACCTTCAAGGAGTGGGCAATTACGCCTAAAGGTGCAAAGAGGTATCAAATACTAAGAGACTTTGACGACCGAGATCGACCAATCACAATTCGATTCGATCTTCAGCTGTCCACTCGAAACGGCTAAACCGTCGAAAGTTCCGGATGCAAATTCTCCTGAGTTGACTTCCTTATCAACCACGACTGCAGACTGACTTCCACTCGATGAAATAGATATGAAATCTACCTTGAAGACACTAGCACTAGCAGAATCCTGACAATCAGCACTCCAAACTCCAGTCCAGTCAAAGTTGAAGTCATCTACGTGGGATACTCGATTACTTTGGCCAGACATCGAAAGGACTGTGGTGCCTTTGACAAGTTTTTCTGAACCAGTGTCAACCTTGGTATAGGATTTGCTCTCCGAAGTCTGAGGATCCGTAGTTACCGTCGCCTGGCTCTGCATTTTCATCTGCCCGGAGCGTGCACTTTGATCTTTGGATACAAGTTGTACTACCAAAACGCCACTCACACCGAGCGCTACGGTAGCGGCTGAGGCCATAGCCAAGTTTATCTTTCGTCCAGCTGACAACTTAGTACTTGCCATTACCACCATCTCCGGTCAGTAGGTCTATTCTACTTCACATCTGCTCTTATCAAAGAGGTCGACTCGATGGTCCATCACACTAAATTGAATTCGTGTTTTATATGACGCAGGTCACAGTAGAAAAAATATTTTTAAGGAATCATAATCGAGTGACGATGTTATATATATTGCAACTTCCCCCAAGTATGTAAGACCCGCTTCTTCCCCCAAGAAGCGGGTCATTCCCTTTAATGGTGCCCTTCAGACCAATAGTGGCCCTATTTGACGTCGGACATTTGATCCAAGAAAATTAAACCCTCTGAGGTAATGAATTAAAACCACCTCCGTCGCCTTCACAGCGAAGTGCCATCTCTTTCACAGCGATAAGATTGGCATGCGAATTAAGGGTTCACGGACTTTGCGCCTATCGGCACCATATCGAGCTTCGTCTTTGCCAAATAGGCGATCTCGTTTGGATTGTTCAAACGATTGATCTCGCTAGATAACTGGCGATTTTGATACTGTAATGAGGCAAGCTGTGCCTTCGTGGAATTGACAAGTGCCCTTTCGGCTAGGTAACCGTTTATCGGCTTCCAAAGGAGTGCGAAGGCGACAAGGAGAGTGGCAACGAGAACAATTAGCCCCTTAACCGTCGCCGACTTTGACCTTTGAATCACCCTTGACTGCTGCATCGTTGACAAGATTACCACCTAATTACAACGATGCAACACTCAAAGGTTCTTTGCGCCTTGCTTACTTGGCCAAACGCGAACTTCCTGCGAAACGAGCGGTAGAACCTAACTCGCCCTCTATTCGTAGAAGTTGATTGTACTTAGCGATTCGATCGCTTCTCGCTGGAGCACCGGTCTTTATTTGTCCGGCGTTCATAGCAACAGCTAGATCGGCTATAAAGGCATCTTCGGACTCTCCGGAACGGTGGGATACAATGGCAGAGTACTTTGATCTCTTAGCGAGCTCAACGGTCTCGATCGTCTCAGTAAGGGTGCCTATTTGGTTCAACTTCACGAGAACTGAGTTTGCAATTCCATCGCTAATTCCCTTAGCTAAGATCTCGGGATTGGTTACAAATAGGTCATCTCCGACAAGTTGAACTTTGCCTCCAAGCTTTGCAGTTAGTAGCTTCCAACCATCAAAGTCATCTTCGGCCATGCCATCTTCGATTGAAACCACCGGATACTTATCGACGACATCAACCCAATATTCGACCATCTCTTCGGAGGTGAGCGAACGCCCTTCGCCAGCTAGTACGTACTTTCCGTCCTTGTAGATTTCACTCGTAGCAGGATCAAGAGCAATCGCAATTTGGCTGCCTGGCGTATATCCAGCCTTGATTATCGCCTCCACGAGGATCTCAAGTGCATCAACGTTGGCCTTCAAATTTGGAGCAAAGCCACCCTCATCGCCGACTCCGGTCGAATACCCCTTCGACTTCAAAAGCCCCGAGAGGACGTGGTAGGTCTCAGCGCCCATAGCAAGGGCTTCTCCAAAGCTTGCAGCTCCAATTGGCATAACCATGAACTCTTGGAGGTCGATCGAATTATCGGCGTGGGCTCCGCCGTTGATGACGTTCATCATCGGAGTTGGAAGGAGGTGAGCATTTACGCCTCCGATGTATCGATAGAGTGGGACTCCTAACGAACGAGCCGAAGCCCTAGCGATGGAGAGAGAGACCCCTAGAATAGCATTAGCGCCCAGGCGCTCCTTATTCTTAGTGCCGTCGAGATCGATCATCATCTCGTCTAGCGCTCGCTGGTCAAAGCTGTCTTTCCCAATCAATGCAGGTGCAATGTCGTCGTTGACGTTTGCCACTGCGTTTCTTACACCCTTGCCACGGTATCGCTTCTCCCCATCTCGCAACTCGAGTGCTTCATGTTGTCCGGTAGATGCGCCGGAGGGGACGATCGAATATGCACTAGAGCCGTCAGTGAGGGTCACCTCGACTTCGACAGTTGGATTTCCCCTCGAGTCGAGGACCTCTCTGCCGAGAATATTCTGAATCTTCGTCATTTTTGCAAAGAACCTTTCAAAGACCAAGGCGAAGCTCGCCGATATTTTCTACACCCTAACCGCCAAGGCAATATCGCCAAGTCGGGGCTGTAAAAATGACAAAATCCCGCTAGTCGGACGAACATTTTGCGCATCGAATTTGATCATAGATCTCTTTTGTTTGCTATCAATTGTTCAGCTAGAGGGTGCAGCTAGTAGTAGATTCGCACTTGTAGCTAAGCTATCTACTTCGACTCGCTGTAGCGATGAGCAAACTTGATTGAGGCATCTTTTAGAGCGCTCTCAAGGTCCACGCCGCGAATCTTTGATACTTCAGAGAGGAGCAGTAAAAGGTCACCAAAACCTTCTGCTTCAAGTGTTGAAAGCGGGCCGAGGTTTGAAAATGCTTGTTGATACTCCTCGACATCCATAGGTCTATAGCCAAATGCACTCGCCTTTCGCAGCACCTTTGAACTAAATAGAAGTGCCGGCAGTGACTTTGGCACCGACTCGTCAGGCGATGAGATCTTCTTTTCGGTGCGTTTGATATCTTCCCAGTTGGAGGCGACTTCATCGACTCCAGAGACTTCAAGTCCTGCAAAGACGTGGGGGTGGCGGCGAATCAACTTATCACGGATTGCGCCCACGATATAGCCAAGATCGAAGTACCCTCCTTCTGCACCTAGAACTCCGTGAAATAGAACCTGTACCAAAAGGTCGCCGAGCTCTAAGGCTAATTCGTCGGCGGCATATTGAACGTCGCTCGACTCCAGGTCGCTATTTGCGTCTTTTGCAACTTCGCTCTCATAGGCGCCGATCGAATCGATAACTTCATACGCCTCCTCGATAAGGTGCTTCCCGAGCGATGTATGGGTCTGCTTTTGGTCCCATGGACATTCAAGTCGTAGTCGCTTTACAACTTCAAATAATTCATTGAAGTTCGCCGTCGTTGATCCAGTCAATGACCCAACATATAGAGAAGATAAGTGATCAAAGTCGAGATTTGCCAACTCAGAGAGGCTAACCTCACGCACTTGCTCATCTTCCATTCCGAGGTGGTGAAGGTAGACCAGTTTTTCGAATTCGAACTGATAGTTTGAGAGGCAGTCCGCTACGATCATCGCAATCTCTTCGCTCCAGATTTGACTCAAAAGCAAGTTGCCAACTTGAAGCGATTCATCATTGACAAAGTCGATTGCATCAACCAAGCGGAGGCGTTGATTGAATGGATCGATCCCCAAGCGCAGAATCGCTAGATCGAAAAATGAAACTCCGGGCAAAATCTCAACGTCAGAGATCTCCTTCTTTATGGCTTCAACGGTAGCTTCAGCAAAGAGGGGAGAACCTGGAACCAGATATACATAATGACTATCGCTAGCGTCACCGCCGAGCGTTTCAACTAAATTCTTCACGATCGACGAATAGAGAACGTCAAAGTCATCGACCGCTTCGTAGTAGTCGTCGAAGGATGAGTGCTCGATCGAATTGTGATCTAGCACCTCAATCATCTCATCAACACCAGGGTGCACATATGTCCTGAAAAAAACCACTTTGGCGCCGTAGATCGCATCCCAAGTCTCCTGGGTAACCTTGCCCGAGCCACCTGGACCAATACCGCCGACAATTAGCTTCGCCACTTAAAGAGGTCCTTTACATTGCAAAATTGACACTTAGTTATCAAGGAGTTACTGACTGCCCTTTTGAGTGACTCAAAGTGCGCCTAGAGCTAGGGGGCAGGTGTTGCTGGAGCCGCAATATTGAGGCCCGATACGCTAGCGGAGAAAGTTCCATACTGCGGGTTGACCGATACATTAGCACTCTTTGCAGCTCCCGCTACAAAGGCATTCACCACCGCTCCACCCGTAGTACCTAGCTTGGTCGTTGCAATCGCTGCCAATGACTGCGAGAAGGATAGCTGGGTTCTCGATGTCACTAAAGGTATCGAGTAACCACTTCCAACTGCAACGATAGGAAGTGGCTTGTTGATAGGTCCGGTCTTGATCTCGTTGGCAAATGATGCACCAAAGGAGGATGAAAATTGACTCGGCAGAGCACAGCCTATATATCCGCCATTTTGAGCAGTAGTTGAATCTGCTGAGCTCGTTCGAGCTAGAACTGGAAAGCTTGAACCAGAATTTAACTTCGCAAGGATCGAATTTGCAGCAGAAGCCGACGATGAGAGGATGTGGGCTGCACAGATGTTGACATAGTCGCTCAAATGAGAGTTGTAGTAGCTTTGAAGCGTTGGAAGCGAGAAGTCGGTCTTAGTCAAGCTTCCCTCAATCGTTATTAGCGCTGCGTAGTCATCTATGACCTCTAACTGGTAACTCTTGGGAAATGCATCGAAGATCGTCGGTCCACCGTAGCTTGTTATCGCTAGTGCCGTACCAACCGTAACTTGATCAGATCCAACCTTCGTACCGCTTTTGGCTAGAGCCTGCTTGATCAAGTCAAAGGTTATTCGTCTTTGAAGTACCTTATCCACAAAGGCGGTAGACAGAACCGACTTTGGAGAGGCTGAAAGAGGATTTTCAACAGAAGATCCTGTTGATGCAGAGGTCAATTGCTTTATGAATTGGCTATTGCCAAGGAGGGCATTGAGCTCAGTATTTAGCTGAGACTGAGTTATGACTTGACTTCCGATCTGTGCCGCAACTGGAGAGTACGAACAAGCAGCAAGGGTGGTAGAGGCCCCCAAGAGGGCGACGACTGGAACGACTCGGTTACGTATCTTCTTAGCTGACATCGATAAATTTGCTCTTCTCAAAATCGGACTGCTTCCATTACATGCCAACGTGGCAACTTGGGGTGGTGTTCGACGCCGGAGAATTATCCATGTCAACCCTCAAACACCAACAACCACTTTACTATCAACCGTTTCCTGGGTCTAACTCGAGGTCTAAGGCTGCGATAAAGGTGTCAATCGCAGAGGAGAATGTGGCAAAGGCCTCGGTATAGTCACCGTGCTTTTGCAGCTCTGTTATTGCCATATGAATCGCAAGAGAAACGCCAATCAAGATCTCGTGAATTTGAGCGAAGGTCTCTACTGCAATCTCTTCAACATCGGGATCGTCGAGATCGTCAATGCCGGCAACCATCATGCTTGAGCAAACTTCGACCATTGAATCTTCGAAGTGGTACGAGGCAGAACCTGGAATCGACCCCTTGTTGATCTCATTTAGTAACTTCAGAAGGTCGATATGAAGGCTCTCGGCTACCGGGACTTCAAAGACCACCGAAACTAACGCTTGGTCACTCTCGATTGAAAGAGTCACTACATATCCAAGCTCGAGACTCTCAGTCGTTACTCCCCCCATACAAGTAGACGTATCCTCGCCCTCTTCGATCGTCCAGCCGGACTCACTTAGAAATCGGATCAGGGATGTGGCATAGGGCGTGTAGTACTTCTCTGACTCTTCCATTTTTTCTCCAGTTTCACGTCTCATCAAGTATCAAAGACTACGACTACTCTGCACGCCAAGCGATAACTACTTCGACCTACTAATAATAAGGTCTAGAAGCTCTTTTGTCGTCGCAAGCACCTCATGGCCTGCGCCGCAATCGATATCTAAAGTTGAGCTCTTATCGCGGAAGCTAACAGACCGAAAGCGTCGCTTTAGATTTGCCATTACACTCGCCGGAACGGTCGCTCCCACCAAAGCGATTTTGAGTGAAGTATCAAACGAAGAGGACTTCTTCGATACTTTCAGTTCGCTCAAACCAAGGCTAGTGGCTCTATTTCGAATCTTAGTAATTTCACCGAGGACCAAAAGAGGCTCGGGAGTCGGTCCAAAACGGTCCGACAACCCCGAAATTGTACTATCGACAGCACCATCGTCCTTGCAGTCGGCTAGCTCCTTATAGGCCTCTAAGCGGAGATCCTCCTTTTCGATATACTCCGGCGGAATCGAAGCACTCAACGGAATTTCAATCCTGCACTCTGGAATTACAGGAGTCTCTTCGCCATTCAAAAAGTCAATCGCCTCTTTTACCAATTTGACGTAGAGGTCGTAGCCAACGGCTGCTACGTGGCCACTTTGGCTCTGACCAAGCAGACTTCCCGCTCCTCGAATTTCAAGGTCACGCATCGCAATTTTGAAGCCAGAGCCAAGCTCTACTGCTTCACCAATTGTCTTCAACCTCTCATAGGCCTCATCGGTCAACTTGCGATTCGGCGTATGGAAAAGGTACGCATATGCCTTGACCCCGGCCCTTCCCACTCGACCACGAAGTTGATGCAATTGGCCTAGGCCAAGATTCTCGGCTCGATTTACTACCAGAGTGTTAACTGTTGGCATGTCGATACCGGACTCAATGATTGTGGTACAGACGAGAACGTCATAGTTTCCCCTCCAAAAGTCATCAACGACTCTCTCTAGGAGATTTTCATCCATCTGACCATGAGCCACCGCAATCCTAGCCTCGGGGACTAAAGTAGCAAGGCGCATAGCTACCTGATCGATATCCATGACTCTGTTGTGGACGTAGAAGACCTGCCCTTCGCGCAAAAGCTCTCGACGAATAGCCTCAACAACTGCACCTTCGTCATATCCCCCAACGTAGGTCATAATCGGTTGTCTAGCACCAGGTGGCGTGGTTAGAAGAGAGAGATCCCTCAATCCCGTTAGTGACATCTCGAGGGTTCGAGGAATAGGAGTTGCACTCATCGTGAGGACGTCGACATTTACCGACATCGATTTGATCAACTCCTTATGGTTTACACCAAAGCGCTGCTCTTCATCGACGACCAAAAGACCAAGATTCGAAAACTTGACATCCTTTGACAAAAGACGATGTGTGCCAATGATTACGTCTACTTCACCTCTGGCTAACGCCGACAGTATCTCTCTTACCTCTTGGGGACTTTGAAAACGAGAGACCACTTCTACTCGCAACGGGAAGGGGGCAAATCGCTCCGAGAAGGTAGCGTAGTGCTGATGCGCCAGTAGGGTTGTCGGAACTAAAACTGCCACTTGTTTTGAAGATTGAGTAGCTTTGAAGGCAGCCCTGATCGCAACTTCTGTCTTACCAAAGCCAACGTCACCACAGATCAGGCGATCCATGGGCCTCTCGGACTCCATGTCATCCTTTACCATCTCGATAGCCTTAGCTTGATCTCTCGTAAGGGTGAAAGGAAACTGATCCTCCATCTCACGCTGCCACTCATTATCTTCTGCGAAGATAAACCCCTTGCTAGCCTGGCGCTTTTGATAGAGGAGTACTAACTCTTGTGCAACCCTCTCGACCGAAGCCTTTACCTTGGCCTTGGTCTTTTGCCAATCAGAGCCTCCTAGGCGGCTCAGAGTTGGGCTCTCGCCACCGCTATAGGGCGTGAGGGCACCCATTTGATCTGTTGGTATAAATAGCTTTCCGCTATCGCGATACTCGATTTCGAGATAATCTCGCTCGACGTTAGCGATAGATCGCCTTACTATCCCTAAGTACCTGCCAACGCCGTGAAACTCATGGACGACGTATCCGCCGACTTTGAGATCATCGAAGAATGAGGTTGTATTTCTAGCACTTCCTTGGGCATATATTGAAGTGCGCTTTGCCCGTCGGCCAGCTAAGTCGGCGGTTCCCATGACGACTAGCGAGGCGCTATGGCACCGAAAGCCAACCTCTAGGTCACTCAAGTAGACGCCAACGCCCTTCTTTGCGCCACTCATCAAGGCATCGAAGTCACTGCGATTACGAACCGCAAAGGCACCAACGCCTTCATCCTTCAAAGAGGCGATGATACGATTAGCTGAATATGGTGCATCGGTAGAGATCAACACCCTAGCTTTAGCGGCAAGGTCACTCCGTATCGAAGTTACGATCGATTCACTTCGGTGATCGGGAAGCGAGGCCGAGACGAACGGAAGTTCAACCTCCCCCTTCATTGAATTCATAACTCGGTCGACTACGTTTAGATTGCCTCTTGTTAAAACTTCAGCTAAATCGACATACAGTGAGACATCCTCAGTTTCAACCTGCCACGTGGGAGCTAGGGCGGCAATAAGCGCCTTCTCCTCCTCTATGATCGCTAGAGTTCTCTCGGCGACGCGAGCACGATCGGAGATTAAGACAAGATCGTCATTAGACAGTAGGTCGAAGATCGAATCGCTAAAGTCGTCGATAAAGGGGACGAAAGACTCCATTCCCTCAAAAAACCCCTCATTCGCAAAGCGCTCTACAACTGAATTGAGGTGCTCGCTGGAGCCAATTCTCTCAATGAGAGAGTCAACCATAGTTGGGTCGGGTCGAACTTCACGAACGGGATAGATCGAAAGCTCATCGATGGGATTGATCGCCAATTGATCAACGAGGGAAAATTCGACTAAGCGATCCACCTCATCACCGAAGAGATCTACTCTTACGGGTAATGCTCTAGCTGGTGGAAACAGATCGACTATAGATCCTCTAACGGAAAATTCCCCAGGCCCCTCGACTTGATAGACGCGCGTAAATCCAAATGCGGCAAGGTCTCTCGCTAGCTTGTCTCGATCGATCTCTCCACCAACTCGAACTTCAACCGGGTCGAATTTATATTGATCAACTTTGATCTTTTGAGCTACACCTCGAGCCGTCGCTACAACTACCAAGGGGCGAACCTTTTGGCGCCTATGCCTATTTGAAAGGTGCCAAATGGCTCTTGATCGAGCAGCCATAGCTTCGAGGCGTGGCGAGATACGCTCAAATGGTAATGTGTCCCAGCTCGGAAGAGTCAAAACGTCAAAACGGTGGGAAAATTCGCGCAGGTCAAAGACTAAAGTCTCGACATCTGCAAGGGTGGGAACTACGACTAGAAGTGCACTGGTCGGCGATAGATCGCCGACTAAGTGGTCAATGGCAAATGGGAAGCCACCCTCTGAGACAGCAAAGTCCGGTAGCGCCTTAGCCTTTAGTGGTGAAAAGACATTTCGCGCCTTGAGGTGCTTTGCAATACTGTCGGTAATTACCGCGTTAGTTGCCATTTATTTCGTTCATTGCGATATCTACACCCTTGTCGAGAATCAGATTTACCGCATCGCTAGCAACTTCAAGAGCCACGTTGAGACTATCTCTCTCGCTGGGCTTGAGTCGCTCTAAGACGTAGTCACGTACTTGGTGGCCACCCGTAGGTCTGCCGATGCCGATTCTAACCCTCACAAAGTCACTTGAATTTGCAGAGGCGACTATGGAAGTCAAGCCCCTGTGGCCAGCAACACCACCTCCACGCTTGACTTTTACTACTCCTGGTGGAAGGTCAAGCTCGTCGTGGACGACTACGAGATCTTCAAGGCTTTTGAGTTTGTACCTCTTGGCGAGCCCGGTGAGGGCTCGGCCAGAGTCATTCATGAAGGTCTGTGGCAATGCAAAGGCGATCAAGTTCGATATATCTTGTTCTTCGGCAAGTAAGCTGTGACTCCTTAAAGAAGGGATCATCTTCAGCCCACGCTTTTCAGCGGCCATCTTAACGGCAACCGCCCCTAAATTATGGCGAGTACCTTCGAATTCACGCCCCGGATTACCGAGGCCCATAACGACCCTAACGTGTCGCAAAGTACATCCTTATTCGCTAGCGACCACTTCGGAGGTTACTGCAACAACTGCATCTGGATCACTCGCCAACGTTACACCCTTTGGTAAAGTCAGGCCCGAAGCAGTAAGTTGTCCATCGACAAGCTGCTCAGCTGTGATCTCAATCGAAGCCGGTATCGAAGAAGTCGAGCCAGACAACTCAACTTGACCGACGTTTAGGTTGACACCCTCACCTGCAACGAGTGCTACGGTTACCGTAACTTGCTGATCAGCAGAGAGGAGTTGGAAGTCAATGTGTAGGAGATTACGACGTACTGGGTGACGCTGAATCTCTTTTACAAGAGTTGCCTTGGTCTCGCCCCCAAGATCGATCTCCACGATTGACCCTACAACCTTACGGTGGGCGACGAGAGCATTTAGCTCACGTGCGTCGACGGCTAGTGAGATCGGCTCCATTCCCTTACCATAGAGGGATCCAGGCACTAGTCCTTCGTTACGAAGGCGACTCGACGATCGGCTTCCTTCAACTCTTCCTACAACAGCTTTGAGAAGCAACTCAGACACGTGACACCAACCTACTTACATTAAAAACCTGGAAGTCTTCGAATAAGACCCTAAAAGTAACTCAAGACAGCATAATAGCTCAGCTACGTCTCGCTTCATCCAAAGAAGCGATTGTGCCTCACTTAGGAGAGATTTTCGCCACCAAAGATATCTGAGACCGACGAGTCCTCGAAGACCGCCCCAATAGCCGCCGCTATTACTGACGCAACAGAGAGCACTTCTAGCTTCGCAATCTTCCGTTCGGGAGGTAGTGGCAATGTATTGGTAATAACGACTTTGGAGATAGACGAGTCATTCAATCTTTGAGTGGCTGGGTCTGAGAGAATTCCATGCGTAGCCATAGCCCAAACCTCTGCAGCTCCTTGCTTCATTAGAAGCTCAGCTGCGGCACAAATAGTACCTGCCGTATCGATCATGTCGTCGATGATGACGCATCTTTTACCTGAGACGTCGCCAACGACGTCAAGGGCTTCGACTACGTTAGCCTGACCCTTTGGCCTGCGCTTATGGACAAAGGCTAACTCCATGTCCAGATATTGCGAGAACCTTGATGCAACTTTTACTCGTCCGGCATCTGGAGCCACGATGACGGTGTCCGGTGTGCAATTTGCCTTTAGGTAGTCGATCAGTACCGGCATTGCAGTTAAGTGATCGACAGGCCCATCAAAAAACCCTTGTATCTGGCCCGAGTGAAGATCGAGGGTAATTATTCGATCTGCACCCGCCGTTGCCAATATATCGGCAACTAATTTGGCGGTAATAGGCTCTCGTCCTGAAGCCTTTCGATCCTGCCTCGAATATCCATAGTACGGACAAACTGCTGTAATTCGCTTAGCCGACGCTCGCTTAGCGGCGTCGATCATATTCAACTGCTCGAAGATCGCCGAATTCACAGGCCGCGCATGCGACTGAATAATAAAGATATCCTTACCGCGTATCGACTCTCCGAATCTACAGTAGATCTCACCGTCGGCAAATTCTCTAAGGTCAACACTTCCGAGCGGAACATCCAGGTGAAGCGCAACTTCAGCCGCTAACTGGGGATGACTACGACCTGAGTAGATCTCTAAACGCTTACGAGGTACTAACTCCACTTTTACTGCTCCAAAACTACGAAAGATCCACTCACGCCAAAATCGCTGATCGACGATCCACTCTTCATTACTGCATAGGGACCAACGACAGCACCTTCGCCAACCTTACAACGGTCAAGCTCAGACCTTATAACCTTTGCCCTGTCTCCGATTATCGAATTCGCTATTCGAACGTCAGGTCCAATCTCCACTCCATCTCCAACGATGGTTCGTCCGATCAAAGAGGTTCCCGGCCAGAGTGTCGTATCTTGTCCAATCTCGACAGTCGAATCGATATAGATCGAGGATGGGTTTACAAGGTTGACACCCTTCATCATAAAAGATGCATTGATCCTCTCGCGCATAACCACCTCTGCTTGAGCGAGTTGCGCGCGGTCATTTACACCTCCAGCCTCTGAGTAGTCGAGGATCTCAAAGCCGCTGACCTTGTATCCGCTCGAGGCAAGAACTTCAACTACGTCGGTAAAGTAGTACTCACCTTGGGAGTTAAGTGGCTGCAATCTACGTAGCGATGGGAGCAGAACGTCCAAATTAGCGACGTAAAATGACGAGTTGATGCGCCGCTCTCTCTTCTCAGCTTCAGCGGCGTCCTTTTCCTCAACTATCTTCTTGATGTTGTTGTTCTTGTCGAAGATGAGCCGACCATATCCCGTCGGGTCCTCCAACTCTCCAAATGCTACCGTCAGGGCCCTGCGATCTTCCTCGTGCTCCTCGAGCATCTTCGATATCGTCTCGCCACGAATAAGTGGCGAATCGCCTGGCATGATTACAACCGATGGCTGTGGACCATGAAATGTTAAAGGATCTGGAAGGGCCGTCATGGCTACGAGCACTGCATCACCGGTGCCTCTTTGGCTCTGCTGAGTTACAAAGTTGATGCGCATCTTTGCCGGTGCAAGCCGGGTTACCTGTTCTTGAACTACGTCAGCCTTATGACCAACGACAATCACAACGTCAAGAACGTCAGCTTCGGCTAAAGCTTCAAGAATATGGACGATCATCGGCTTTCCGCAGATTCGAATCAACGGCTTTGGCCTCGAGGATTTCATCCTCGACCCGATGCCCGCCGCCATCACTACGGCGTATCGCTGTCTCTCTGTTACAGCTTCTTGCGAATTCAAAACGCCTCCCACGGAAGTCCAACGCTAACCACAAACGCTACCCTATCGTAGATGAGTCAGAGGTTGATAGTCACGTGAAATCTATAACCCAACCGAGTACAAAATCTTAAGATTCACTCCAACCAAAGGATCAAGGTTAGATCATCCAACGCACAGAAAAGTTTGCGTCGCCCCGAAACATCGACAAAAGGAGCTGCTAGGTGAAGTAGGGAGTTACCGAACCTGGTTAGGTGCAACCGATACTGACGAGACACTTTGTGGCGACGAGCTCAATTGGATAATGTTGTGGTTCGTCGTAACATCTGGCACGTGCCCCCAGTCCACATGGGAATTTGTCAATAGGTCACCGGTTACCTTTAGAAATTGGATCTTTGTTGGCACCAAGATCGAAAGGTGAATCGGTGGCGATCCGGGCGGACGGTCATCGATGACAACTATGGAGTAACTACCGTCTTTTTCACCGGCCAATGCCTCTACTCCAGCTGGTAGACCGGTCACCTGATGAAGCTGCGTGCCAACCTGGAAAAACTTTGAGTAATTTCCAAGGACGTAGTACCTTTTGGTCAGATAGAGGTTTTGATTTCCATTCGATTGATAATTCGAGTCGTAGTAGATGAGCCCGTCATTGCGTCCCAACAAATTTGCTTGATATGGGCACTGAGGGTCTAGAGTAGGCTCGCATCCGAGGTTTGGCGAGATTGCTGTCCACCATTGAAAGGCGCTATCGCGGCCATAAAAAAAGTCGTTGAATATCGTTTTGGCCAACCACATACCCTGTACCATTGTCGGATCGTATTGATAGCCAAACCTAGATCCATTGAAACAGCAGATCTCAGTCATCCACGAGTGCAGTTTCAGATCTTTGAAGGTCTCAGCCATCGCCTCTAGGGTCCTGGGGTTCGGATAGTCATAAGTGTGGTGAGCGTAGAATGCGATATAGCTCTTAGCGTGGTCACGGTTTATCCAGAGGTTTATCTCGGGGAGTAGTTGTGGTGCCACCTGCGACGTTTCATCAGCAATTATCTTAACCCATGGAGCCCTTAGCGCCAGAGCACGACCAAGGGCAGATACCAATCGAGCTCGCAGAAACACCGGAACTCGCATTCCTTCCTGCTTGCAGGGTGCCATTGACGAATCAGGTTCATTCATCGGCGAGAGATAATTTACAGTTATACCGAGGTTATTTTTCATACCCACTACGACGTTGACCAAGTAGTTAACGTAAGAAGTGATCTGAGATGGAAGTAGGTGCCCCGCGCAACTGAGGTGGTTAGAGGTAAAAGGTGGAGGAGCAGAGTTTACAAAGGCAATCAGATCCGTGACCTTGTACCGCTCTGCCAATTTGGCAAAGTAAATTCCCGCTGGATCAGCGTTGAAGTTATATGCACCATTTGATTGGAGAAATGAAGGCGGGCGCTTCCAGGGGGTACTTACACCTACACCGCCCCCGCCAATGTTGTAGCGAAATTGGCTCAACGCCAATCCATTTTTAGAAAAAAGAAGTGAGCCGACCCGCTCCTTCACGGTGTTGGACATTGAGTAGATAGGCCCCGACCACCATGCACCCGAAGCCCCAAAACCGTCGACACTCTGCATTGGATTTGGCGATATGACGGCATTTACGATCGGTACTTGCGATCTATTGACCTGAGCTACTCTTGCAATCGCAAGTAGCCCCACTAGCACTAATGACGCTATAAGTACGACGAGAAGGGGCCTAGAAAACTCCCCTTCTCGCCCCTCAACCTTGCGCCAACTTCTTTTCAACCCTTTACACCTCGAAACTAAAGGTTAATGACACCCTAGAGGAAACGGCAAAAATCGACCTTGAAGTGGTCGGGGATGATACCAAAGGCTAACTAAAACCATATCTAGGAGTATTATCCATTCGCCATAGCGGCGAGGCCACGCTTTGGTAACGGCCAAGCACTTTGGATAACTAAATGGCACAAACACTAAACCATTTCATGGACAGCCACCCCACCAAGGGTACAGAAGTAATTCCCTTCAAACTCAATGCCTCAGGCATGGGAACCCTTGGATGTGTTGATTTAGGCCTAAAAGTCGAAGAGGTTTGCTTCTACTAAAAGGGGGAGGAAGCCAAAATGGTTGCAATGGCCTTAGTTAGTGAAATAGCTGCTTCGATAGAGATCCACTCATTAGGTCCATGTGCATTTGAAGCTGGCGTCAATACACCCGTCGCAAGGATGGAGGCTCTAGGTATGAGTTCATTTAGCATTGCGAGAAAGGGGATGGTGCCGCCCTCGCCACATGCACCTGAAGGCTTACCGAAGGTCGCTTGACTCACTTGATCAAGTACATCGATCAACTTCGACGGAAGCGGACGTTCAAACCATCCAGATGCGGGATCATCAGGAGTTACCGTTACTCGTGCGCCGTAGGGTGGATCCTGCGAAAGAGTCTTGACGATTGCATCACAGGCAACCTGGCCATCGACCATCGGTGGAATTCTAAACGATAGCTTGGCGGTTGTTCGACTTCTTAAGACGTTTCCGGCATTTGCGACGGAAGGGACGTTGTCGATTCCGACAAAGGCCATCGACGGGCGCCAACTTTGATCGAGGAGCCTCTCGCTTGCGTCTCCTGGAAGCTTCAATCCTTCAACCAAAGGGAAGAGGCGACCAAGTGGATCGTTCGCTTCTACGGCATTACTTCGAGCAGCGTCAACAACTTCACTTGGGATCGCACAGTAGAGCTCGGGTAATACCATCGCACCAGTGGATGAATCTTCTACGCGCTCTATGAGCCTTCGAAGGATACGAAATGAAGATGGGACCACTCCGCCAGCACTACCTGAGTGGACGCCGTGCTCTAGAACTGAAACATCCACGGTCATCGTTATGTTGCCACGAAGTGAAGTTGTTCGCCAGAGACGTTCATTGTCGAATCCTCCAGAGTCAAGGCAGATCACTAACTCAACGTCATCAAGTTCATCTCCGAGGGCCTCAATATGCGCAGGCAGGTCGATGGAGCCGCTCTCTTCACTCGCCTCAATCAAGACCTTGATGGGAGGGTGCTCGACTCCACTTCTCTGCAGGTTGGCAATTGCAATACCCGCTGCAACGATTGAGTAGCCATCATCGACAACCCCACGACCATAGAGACGGTCTCCATCGTAACGAGGTTCAAATGGATCACTTCCGTCTTGCCATGGTGCGGTCGCTGGTTGCTTATCTATATGGCCATAGATCAGCACGGTCTTTTCACCGCTGAAGGACGACGTAGCATCTATGTCGATGATTAATAGGGGCGAGAGGCCTTCGATTCGACGAATCGACTTAGTCATACCCTTTAGCGATAACGAATCGATAAATTCACTAGCAAGGGACATAGCCCTCTCAATTTCGCCGTTTTTCTCCCAGTCCTTGTCATAGGCGCTAGAGATCGCACGCAATTTGATGTAGTCCTCTAGGTATCGAAGGCCTATCGAACGAAAGTCACCTTCAATCGAGTTAGAAATGGAATCAAGAATCTCTAGAGAATTCAACTCTCAAACGCCCCTTTTGATTTGAATCGTCAACTTCGGTCAGACTACACGTGATGGACGTGGAGCTTATCTTCGCTATAGAGATTCCTGAGTACCTTTTTATCAAATTTACCTACGGAGGTCTTAGGAATCTCTTCAACAAAGGACCATCGCTCCGGCAACCACCACTTTGCTACTTGTGAGAGGATGAAGTTCGAGAGGTCCGCAGCACTCACATTTGAACCTTGCTTGAGAACGACGCACGCAAGGGGTCTCTCATCCCACTTATCATCCGGAACGCCTACCACAGCAGCTTCAAATACGTCAGGGTGCGCCATGATCGCATTCTCTAATTCGACAGACGAGATCCACTCTCCACCGGATTTGATGACGTCTTTTGTCCTGTCCGTTATTCTTAGGTAGCCCTCTGGATCTAGAGTTCCCATATCGCCAGTTCTCAACCACTTACCGTCGAACGCCCCTGGATTTACACCCTTGAAGTAGGAGTTAGTTATCCATGGACCCGAGACCTGAATCTCACCCATCGACTCTCCGTCATTTGGAAGCTTTTGCCCCTCAGCGTCTACGATACGAATCTCAACACCAGCGACTGGCCTCCCAGCCGTCATCAAGTACTTGATTCGATCTTCTTCCGCGACATTATCGGGTGGAATTGCAAGGGTACAGAGCGGGGAGGTCTCAGTCATCCCCCACCCTTGCAGAAGGGTTAATCCATATCGATCCCTGTAAGCCTCGATCAGTGCACGCGGCACTGCAGATCCTCCAGCTGAGATGATCCGAAGAGATGAAAGGTCAGTTGGATTCGCCTCGGTGTAGTGAAGTAAGTCGTTCCATATCACCGGGACTCCCGATGCGATTGTCGGCCTTAGCTCAGTGATCATAGCCGCAAGTGGAGCCGCTTGGAGAAAGCGGCCTGGCATAATCATGTCACTTCCAACGAACCAGCCCGCATATGGAATGCCCCAGGCATTCGCATGGAACATCGGAACTATAACTAGAGCTCGGTCGGCAGAGTTCAAACCCAACGAAGCAGAGGAGGATGCCGCTAGAGAATGAAGATACGTTGAGCGATGAGAGTATACGACTCCCTTTGGATTTCCGGTTGTACCGCTGGTGTAGCACATTGCAGCAGCGTCATTTTCATCTTCAACCTCGACATATTCAAAGTCTTCACTGAATTTGGATATGTAGCTGTCATATTCAATGAAGGTGACCGATGAGTTATTTTCAGTTCTAAAACCTTCAACCAATGCCTCGTCGTATGAGCCGACCACCAATATGGTCTCTACACTCTCACGACCTATGAGGCACTTCAAAAGAAGAGGAAGAACGATATTGTCCGCAATTATGACCTTGTCCGAAGCGTCATCGATGATGAACTGCAGCTGATCAGCGAATAGTCGCACATTCAATGTATGCAATACCGCACCCATGGAAGGAATAGCCAGATAAGCCTCTAGGTGCTGGTTGTGATTAAAGCAGAAGGTGGCTACGCGATCGTGGTGCTTGACCCCAAGTGCAACCAGTCCATTTGCTAATTGCCTTGCCCGCTTGGCAACCTCGCCGTAGCTCAAAACATGGGTACCTTCACTTGTGTAGGTGAAGATCTTTGAGTCGGGAAAGAGTAATTCACCGTGGCTAAATATCTCTGACACTGAAAGCGCCACTCTTGACATCGTTGACTTCACTTTGACGCCACCTACCTTCTACAACCTTGATGAACTAGTCATATCTATACATTTTCAAAGGTATCGCAATATCACCACTTAATCACGTTAGAAGCTATAGTGCGAAGTCGAAACCTTCGACAAAGACTGCGACCAAGTGACGATCTCCCCTATCGGCGACCCCCCGAAGAGGGATTATAGGAGGCTAGGATCGAATAAATGGAGCGAAAAAAGAGCGTAGCTATAGTTGGCGGAGGCATAACAGGTGTTGCAATCGCATATCACCTAGCCAAATTAGACCGCTTCGAAATCACTGTTATCGATGATCCAATTGGAAGACGTGCGACGGGCGTAGCAGCCGGCATGCTAGCGCCTGTAACCGAGGTCAACTTCGGTGAAGAGCACCTTGCCTCATTCATGCTTTCTTCTGCCGACTACTTCAAATCTGTAGCGACCACCTTCAACGATCAGTACAAGTTAGATATTGGCTACCGAAATACGGGAACCATAACAGTTTCGCTAACAGACAAGGATCGAAAGGACCTAGAGCGATACTTAGCTCTATATCGACGCCTCGGACTAAGCGCGGTTGAGAGTGAGGGTTCGGAGTTGAGACTCTTAGAACCCCTTCTTTCTCCGCAGGTAAACTATGGAATCTCTACCGAGATCGATCAGCAGGTCGATAATCGAGCTCTATACGATGCTCTAAAGCGAGTTAATAACCGTCTAGGAGTCAATACAGTCGGCCACAAAGTCGTCAAGGTCGAGCGTGATCGAATGGGAGATTATCGAATCTTCAACGACTCTGGCTCGAACTCTCTCTTCAACCTTGTGATAGTTGCCAGCGGCACAAGTTCGAACTCCATCGAGGGCGACCTAAAGGAGATTTCGAACTTTATTCGGCCAGTAAAGGGGCAAATCATCAGAGCGCGCCACAGCATAGATACCAAGGCCCCAGGAAAGATCATTCGCTACAGCGTCGACTCTCGCCCCGGTTACATAGTCACTAGAAGTAACGGTGAAGTTGTCATCGGCGCAACATCTGAAGAGGTCGGCTTTGATGATCGACTCAAAGCTAGAAGCACCTATGAACTACTCCACGACGCGATAAGGGTTCTTCCGATCGTAGGCGAATATTCGATTGAAGAAATCAATGTTGGATTTCGCCCCGCTTCAGACGACAATCTTCCAATCATCGGTGCGTTAAAGGAAAATCTATGGGTCGCGTTGGGCTCATATCGCCATGGAATTCTCTTGTCGATGTACATCGGCAAGATGGTCTCAGAGGCTATTTCCGCTGAAGAGACAACCTTGGCCGGCTATGAATTCTTTTCGCCATCTCGATTCGTAGGCGACCTTCAAGTGACAACTCCGCAGGCTTAGGCTGTGAGTCTCCCGCAAAAGGAATCAACGTGCAAATAGTTCTGAACGGTAGGGTAACTTCTGTAGACGAGAGCATCACCCTCGGGGGCCTAATTGACACCTTCACCTCGGATCGTCGCGGTATAGCAGTAGCCCTAAATGGCGAAGTAATCACGCGATCGAGTTGGGATAATCACCAAATAAAAGACGATGACGCCGTAGAGGTACTTTCGATAGCAGCCGGTGGCTGAATGTGTTCGTTAGGGGTTTGCTAAAAAAATCGCCAAGGGGCGTATTTTCGAAGTCGCCAAAGATGAAATTTGAATAGACGAGAGGAAGAGCCGCATGGACGAAGAGGCAAAGCAGGTACTGACCGTTGGGAGCCACACCTTTTCATCACGGTTGATATTTGGAAGCGGCGGCATGCGCTCTATAGCAGCGCTTCGTTCAGCTTTGACAGAGACGCAGAGCGAACTTACAACAGTTGCCATGCGTCGCTTCGACCCCTCAGCTTCAGGGCGTCTATTTGAGGTTCTAAGAGAATTCAAGCAGACGATTCTCCCAAATACCGCTGGTTGCTACAGTGCAACAGAAGCCGTTCTAACAGCTGAGTTAGCTAGAGAGGCACTTGAAACTAACCTAATCAAGGTTGAAGTAATCAACGACGATACGACCCTACTTCCCGATCCTATCGAGACCCTCAAAGCCACCGAAGTCCTCTCGAGCAAGGGATTCGAGGTTATGGCTTACGTCTCAGATGACGTAGTCCTCGCTCGGCGAATCGAACAAGCTGGCGCTAAGGCCGTCATGCCACTTGGTGCACCGATCGGAAGTGGTCTGGGAATCTTAAACCCATTCAACATAGAGACCATAGTTAACTTTGCGACTGTGCCGATAATTCTCGATGCTGGCTTAGGGTGTGCATCTGACGCCTCTTTGGCTATGGAATTAGGGTGCGATGGGGTCTTGGCGGCCTCTGCGATTAATCGGGCGGAGAATCCAGCACTTATGGCAGGGGCATTTCGCCTTGCAGTTGTCGCTGGTCGCATGAGCCGTAATGCCGGTCGAATTCCTAAGTCAAACGAAGCCATAGCATCGACTACAGTTGCAGGCAGAGCGGATTTTTAAAGACAATCCTAAATAAAAGCCCTCGCTTGGCCACCGCCCGTGGTTACCGTGGTATTTTGACTTAGGTAATTTTGAATCCGAAACTAGCGTCGACAGGTGGATCAATCGTGCACTTTGGCTCAAAGACGCCCCCCGTGGCGCTGACGATCGCCGGCTCCGACTCTGGAGGCGGGGCAGGTATACAGGCAGACCTAAAAACCTTTGCATCGCTAGGGGTATACGGAACCTCGGTGATAACCGCCGTAACTGCACAAAACACTCGCGGAGTCGCACAGATCGAGATCATGTCACTCGAATCAGTACTAAGCCAGTTAGTAGCGGTAACAAATGACTTTCAAGTCCGAGCCACCAAGGTTGGAATGATATCCTCAGCTAGCCATATCCGCCTGGTTGCAGATGCAGCTGCCGATGGGACCCTACCGCGCCTAGTAGTCGATCCAGTTATGGTCGCCACTTCAGGAGATCGACTAACGTCGGCAGAGCTACTCGAAACATATCGCAAGATCCTCATTCCACAAGCATTAGTTGTAACCCCAAATATCTTCGAAGCTCAAGAGCTCACCGAAATAAATATTGAGTCCGCAACCGATATGCCAAAGGCTGCTCGAATCCTGCATGGCTTTGGCGCAAAGTATGTCTACCTCAAGGGTGGTCACCTGGACTCCGAAGAGGCAATCGACCTCTTCTTCGACGGGTATACTGCGCAGTATCTTCGAGCTAAGCGAATCGACACGCAAAATACTCACGGCACTGGATGCACATTCTCGAGCGCGGTAGCAGCTTATATCGCGGTAGGCAAACGCGTCGATGAAGCCATCCAAGGGGCAAAGATGTACACGACCCGAGCCATCAGCGGAAGCGCCGGGTGGGCACTCGGTGGCGGACACGGTCCACTCGATCACTTTTCATGGGGTCACAGACAATAGGCTTTTGAGATGAGGCTCACTGACGCTTAGGTAAATCTATCCAAGCTAACCAAGTGGTCCGTTACTGAAGAGATCAACGGCTTTGAAGCCAATCGCATTGAAGGTTTTCTGACTTCGAGTTGATACTATTTCCCCATGTAAAGTCATCAAAGTTCGTGTTAAGGGCAAAGTCAACACTCCCCGCAAAGCAATACTCCAACTATAAATTTTGCAAGCGAAAAGACAAAGGTACTGCAGTTGGACGTGAGAATAGGCTCTATAGACCTTGCTAAATTTCAAAGACACGATCGATACTCGCAGAGATCGATTCGTCGAAGCACATTGAACGAGAAGCCGTTCTTAGATGGAGCCCTAACATTTATTGGAGAACCCAAAGACAAGCCACGAAGGCATCTGTTCATACCGTAGACGACTCCCCTTCAATTGATTGACAGTATCGGTCTCCGTCTTTGCCAAGCTCACGTTTTTGTGAAGGAAGTTGACTTTGCAAATTGCAATAGCGAGCTCAATGCCGCAGGCTCGATAGCGCAGTTACCAATGCGACGTACTACAACACCTTGCAAATTTTGACCAAACTGAAACGTACAATAGGCTAAGGCCATGGAACCAGTAACTTATGAAACTTCAAGCGATTGGCGAAGCCTTGCCAACGATTTATCTAAATCTCTTCACCTTTCGGCTCCGCCGATTAGCATCACCTTTTTGACTGAGCCTCTTGATACAATCCCCGCCTTTGACGAACCGATGTCCCAGCCATCTGCCGATGGAAGGGCAGGGAGAGTACCCGCAAGCTGTGTATTTTGGATAAAAGCCACAACCGCAACGTTTACCACCTCTCCCGAAGATCATGGCAACTGCTCTGTCGGTCGCTACACGCACGGACTAGCCTCCTTCTCAGAAGTTGCCGACAAGTCTGACATCGCCGCACTACTCGAATCGGGGTGGGTTGATGGTGCCAAAGTCGGCACTATTCCGTCTATCTCAACGCGAGCCAACGCAATTTGCTACGGTCCACTTGCTGATGCAACTCTTCCTCCAGACGTCGTCCTGCTAAGGGTGAACGGTCGACAACTGATGGTCATCTCCGACGCAGTTCCGGGGATTCAAATTGAAGGCAAGCCCCAGTGCCACATTGTCGCCATCGCGAAGGAGCACAACAAGGTGGCAGCAAGCGTAGGGTGCGCCCTCAGCAGAGCAAGAACCGGAATGAGCCCTGATGAGATGACGGTCGCCATACCCGGTTCGCGGCTTGCCTCAGTGGTCCACGAAATACAAAAGACTGCGATGGTTGATACTGTCGTCGCCAAATATGCCGCAGACGACGCAAGGCGATTCAAAGTCAACCAATAGTCGAACATTAGTGGAAAGGTCCCTGTAAGTACCAAGGCCCGATCGGTTCTATCTTCCGAAACGATCGGACGTATGCCTTGTCACCAAATGAGTCTACGCTCGGCTTCAACGGCGTACAAGAGATCCCAAAGACACTAGCACAGTACCCTTAACGTCATCCCAAGTCTCCACCCTGATGCCAACCCACTTGGATGATGACTAGCTCCTAGAGTCCCTAGTCGTAACTTCCTACAAATAAGGAATTAATCCCTATTTGTAGTGTTCTACCTATACAGAGGTACATTTCACTACACTTAGGTGAGTAATGGAAAAGACGATCGGTCGACCTGCTTACAAGGTTGTTCCCTTCAGAGAACGAAAGAAAGTTTCTAGAGGGCGTAATTCGTGCTAAAAACCTCGCAGTAGTATCGTGCAACTCGTGCCAAGATTGCTCTTGGCGCAGCTGATAGTCTTTGCCACGAAGAAATCGTTGAATTGTCTGCCGTTCAAATCAAGCTTTACTCTCCCTAAGTGGAGGAAGAGGCTCTCTCTTTGGGGTATCGACTCTATCTGATGCTCCAAGAAGTGAAACCCCAAGAACCCACGACGATTACAAGATAGCTGAGATCATTCGTATTACTACTACCACTGAGCTTGCTACTACCACTGAGCCAAAGAATGCTACACAGTGTTCAACAACTGAGATGGCAAGAGTTGTCAGGCGACTCTCAATCAACAGTCTCTCGTATATGGAGAAACTTTGGACTAAAACCCCAACTCATTGAGTACTGCAAGATATCTAACGACCCTAACTTTTCTTCAAAGGTTCGAGATGTAGTTGGACTCTATCTCAATCCCCCAGAAGCAGCACTTGTGCTATCTGTCGATGAGAAGACGAAAATACAAGCACTTGAGGGGAGACAAACAGTTCTTCCAATGACTCCCTTTGTGCCGGAGCGTCAAACACACGAATACATAAGACAGGGAACAACCAATCTCTATGCTGCTCTTGAAGCAGAATCTGGGAATGTCACAACAAAGACGACAACTGCACAACGTGCAGTTGAGTTCATCTCATCTCTAGATCTCACCGACAAAGAGATACCAAAGGATCTAGAGGTCCATCTCATTATGGATAACTACGTTACCCATAAGACCGATACAGTGCGCAAATGGAACCTTGAGCATTAACGCTCTCACTTTCCTCCAACCTATTCATCGTGGATGAATCTTATTGAAGCGATGGTTCTCTGAAGTAACTACCGAGATATAGCAGCGATCAAAACATAAATCTCAAAAGCAACTCATTGGCGCAATTACAAAGTGGACGGAAACCTGCAATTAGAAACCTCGTCCTTTTAGATGGCATAAGACGACTGACGAGATCTTTAGATCCATGGAGAAGTACCTCGGCCCAGTTACTAAGAGAATCTATGGCTATGGAGACTGCGGATCCGTCTTGACGCATTATGTTTGCTGCTTCGCCGATCACCCGACGCATCGGCTGAATCAACATTGTTGATGGTCGTTGCAGAAGCGGTCAAAGAAGTCATTCACTGGCTTCCCTGAACGGTAAATCGCTCCAAATCTGCCATGGAGGATACGTTGGGTGGTCAAGATTCAAATATCGATCGCATATCCTTTTTCGAAGGCGTCTCAGTTTATTTAACTCCAATTTCGTCTGTCTTCTGTCGTCGCGCACGGACAATCACGAATCAAATTAGGCGACACTCTGAATGGCTGCACAGGTATACCTGAGGATTTCTCAGTAAAAGAGATAATTGATGTTGCCTAAAAATACTTTGTTTGCTAGAGATAAAAACAATCTATTTTAAGGCTACAATTGTTTGTGAAGGGTAGTTCGCAATGAAAACAAACATTGAACTTATAGAAAACGAAATGATAAAAGCTGCGATTGATTGGCTTCGAAGTAGGCTTCCCGAAAACTGGGAGATCGACCCTACTGGTCGTCAGATACATGCACCTAGAAGGGGGAGAGCTAACGCAGCCTTCGACTTGAAGAGCCCTGATGGGATGTTTGCCACTGTTGTAGTGGAAGCCAAGAAAAGCTTTAGCCCTAGGGATGTCGATCTGCTTCTTGGTGGGTTGGGACGCACTCTTCGTGATTTGGCAGGTAACATTCCGATTCTCGTTGTATCTCAGTGGCTCAGCGACGGAAGTCGGAATCGGTTACGCTCCGAGGGGATTAACTATATAGATCTCACTGGTAATTCCCTCCTTCGCCTCGATAACCCTGCCGTTTTCATTGAAACTGCGGGAGCATTTAAAGATCCGTATCCTTTGAATCGAGGAAAAGTTCGGCTTCAGGGACCTCGAGCGGCCCGCGTAGTTAGGAACCTGGTAGATGTTCGTCCACCGTTCGGTGTGCGGGAACTTGCCGCAGCTTCTGAGATGACGCCGGGATACGTCTCGCGACTATTAACTACACTTGACACCGAGGCGCTCATCGAAAGAACCGGTCGAGGTCGCGTAATATCTGTTGATATAGATGGCCTAATCCGACGTTGGGCTAGTTCTTACGATATATTCCGCACAAACCGAACCGCTACCTACCTAGCACCCCTCGGTGCGAGCCGGACTCTAGGAAGAATTGACTCAATTCGTCATCGAACTGCCGTAACTGGGTCTTTTGCTGCAGCTCGTATAGCACCTGTCGCAGGCCCTGCTCTTCTCGTTGTGTACTGTGATGATCCAGCAGTCGTCGCCAAAGAGCTAGAACTAATCCCAACCGACGAGGGTGCTAACGTCGCCTTACTCGAACCATTTGATCCGATCGTGTGGGAAAGAACATCTGAGGAGGTCGGCATTAGATACGTGGCGCCTTCACAAGTGGCGGTCGATTGTTTGACGGGAAATGGCCGGATGCCTGCTGAGGGAGAGGCCATTTTGCAGTGGTTAATTAAAAACGAGGATCTTTGGCGCCAGCCGACACTATCGTCCGTCTCCAAAGAGGGAACAATTTAACTAATTTGGAAGGAGGCAACGTGACGAATAGCTTTACATTTGATCCTCGCTACGTAGTTGCACGACGTGTTCTGTTGGATGCACTAAGCGCTCTGGCGCCTTATGGAAAGGCATTTATTGTTGCAGGAGCGCAAGCCGTCTATCTACGCACTGGACTAAATGAAGTAGCTGTGGCTCCTTACACCACAGACGGTGACTTGGCACTTGATCCTAACCTTATCGGCGATGAACCCGCGTTGGAGTCTACGATGCGCAATGCTGGTTTTGAACTAGCAGGAATGGATACCAGCGAGATCGAACCTGGCATTTGGACAAGGACTGAAGAGGTAGACGGCCACCAACTGATCATTCCAGTAGATTTAATTGTACCGGAAGCGGCATTAATCAACACTTCAGGTCGAAGAGGTGCTCGACTCGGAGTCCATGGTAACCGTGCCGCACGTCGCGCAATTGGTCTTGAGGCGGCACTGGTCGATCACGCTACGATGACTGTCACGTCACTTGATCCCACTGATCTCCGAAGTATTGACGTCGAGGTAGCTGGGGTGGCCGCACTCTTGGTTGCCAAAGCACACAAGATCAATGATCGCGTCGTAAGTGGGCGTGCCGATAGGCTAAACGACAAAGATGCGGCAGACGTATACCGAATTATGCAGACAGCGTCATCTAGCGATGTAGGTGCGACCCTAAGAGAACTTCTTAGTGACAAGACTGCAGGAGGGCCAACCGAGAAAGCGCTCGTCTACCTCGAAGAGTTATTCGGTAGGCGAGAGGGAGAGGGGGTCAAAATGGCACAGCGCGCACTTCGTCTGGCTATACCTGAAGCGCAGATCACCGTGCTTTGTCTCTCTTTTACAAGGCAACTCATCGACGACGCTCGCAAGTGAAAGCGAAGTTGCTCTCAGAGTCTGCCGTTCAAATCAAGCTTTACTCTCCCTAAGTGGAGGAAGAGGCTCTCTCTTTGGGGTATCGACTCTATCTGATGCTCCAAGAAGTGAAACCCCAAGAACCCACGACGATGACAAGATAGCTGAGATCATTCGTATTACTACTACCACTGAGCTTGCTACTACCACTGAGCTTGCTACTACCACTGAGCCAAAGAATGCTACACAGTGTTCAACAACTGAGATGGCAAGAGTTGTCAGGCGACTCTCAATCAACAGTCTCTCGTATATGGAGAAACTTTGGACTAAAACCCCAACTCATTGAGTACTGCAAGATATCTAACGACCCTAACTTTTCTTCAAAGGTTCGAGATGTAGTTGGACTCTATCTCAATCCCCCAGAAGCAGCACTTGTGCTATCTGTCGATGAGAAGACGAAAATACAAGCACTTGAGGGGAGACAAACAGTTCTTCCAATGACTCCCTTTGTGCCGGAGCGTCAAACACACGAATACATAAGACAGGGAACAACCAATCTCTATGCTGCTCTTGAAGCAGAATCTGGGAATGTCACAACAAAGACGACAACTGCACAACGTGCAGTTGAGTTCATCTCATCTCTAGGTCTCACTGACAAAGAGATACCAAAGGATCTAGAGGTCCATCTCATTATGGATAACTACGTTACCCATAAGACCGATACAGTGCGCAAATGGAACCTTGAGCATTAACGCTCTCACTTTCCTCCAACCTATTTATCGTGGATGAATCTTATTGAAGCGATGGTTCTCTGAAGTAACTACCGAGATATTGCAGCGATCAAAACATAAATCTCAAGAGCAACTCATTGACGCAATTACAAAGTGGACGGAAACCTGCAATTAGAAACCTCGTCCTTTTAGATGGCATAAGACGACTGACGAGATCTTTAGATCCATGGAGAAGTACCTCGGCCCAGTTGCTAAGTGAAATTATGGCTATGGAGACTGCGGAGCAGATAGTTCTTGGTAGGGCTGTTTTTCAATGGTACCTGCCAATGTCTCAAACTTTACACCATGGCCCATCGATCGTATTAGTGCTGGTTTTCTCGATGGATCAAGAGATAGATCAGCTAACCGGCTGCAATTAACATAGTAAGAAGGACACTGTCGCACTGAGGTTTTCAGTGCGACAGTGTCCTTTAAGATCAGCGATGAGGAGCGCCTATCACTATCATTGAACGCTTAGTCAAGGCCCAATGACCAAGCCAAACTAAATCGTCGCTAGTCACAGAGGACGCGAGCCGATGTCGCATTGACTATGTAGTCACGCCCCTTGCTATCGACCTTTCCCAAAAATAGGAAGAGCGAAAACAGGACAACCCCGAAGGCAAAGGCAGTCAACATCGAGGCAGCCGCTACTTGAGATGTAGTAATACCTAGGACGATCGCAAAGAGTGCATAACCTATTGAGTAGGACGAATAGAGCGCCCCATAAGCCTGACCTCGAACCGATGGCTCGACAACATAGGTGAGAGCATGAGCTCTCGCTGTATTGAGAGGCGAGACAAAGAGGCCTGCTAGAAAGATCGATATCATAACAGCAGTGAGACTTTGCATCGAAGTAGCCACCACAACGAAGGAGGCTAATCCAAGAAGCAGCGTTGCTACCTGTAATCTTGAGTCAGTGTTAACAAGGTGCTTAGAGATCCTAGTAAAGATCGTTCCGCCGACGATTGCTCCCAACGACAAGAGGGCAATCGTAATACCAGCGTCGTAGATGGGATAGTGGCGAGCTAGCAAAATCGTAGGCATCGCTACGATGACTCCACCTTCGACGATTCCCATCATCGCAGACGAGGCATACAACCAGTGAAGGTTCTTACGTGTCCAGACGCCACTTCTCTGCTCGTCAAGAAACTCAACCTTCTCGTCTGCTCGAGGTGCCTCAAAGGCGCTTCTTCGAGACGCAGCAACCACTAGAGCTCCGAGTGCGATTAAAGCAGTAGCAATCGAGGCTGCCCGTGGTGCAAAGGCGGAGGCAACTCCCGAGGCGGCTAGCGGAGCCAACATGAATGCGAACTCCATCAAAGAGGTGTCCAGCGAGGTAACTCGCATGGACGCGACGCGATCGCTAACGTCCACGGATCCAATTACTGCCTTACGAGCAGTTGCAAAGACGCCTCCGCCGAGGCCGCCGATGATAAATGATGCAATAACCATGAGAGTCATAGCAACCGGAGAGGCAAAATGGCCTGCAAAGACCGCCAACGCGAACCAAAGTGCCGCCATAGGAATAAGGAGCTTCACATAGGCTCGAGAAGCTGCAAACTTATCCGATGTCTTTGCTAGAGATGACGATAAAAATACTTCACCGAGGGTAAATGCGCCAACGAGTATCGCCCCTGCGGCAACTGCTCTTTGGCTAAATCCCTCTGAAATTACGAGTGCTACCGGTGCCATCGCAATAGGCATGCGCGCCAGATTTGACTCAAATACAGTTCGAAGATTCAATCCCGACTTATTCGATAGGCTTGTTTTACTTTTCTTTCTTACAGTTTCGACGTACATTTATACTCCATTCGCCAAAGTAGACTTTCCCGAACGCCTCTTGCATACGAGCACTCGAAGATCAAAAAAGTTTCTCGGCAATGTCAATTCTAGTCGGTAAAGCCAAAAGCAACGTGTGCCGAATGCCACAACTTCTTCCATCTATTGGAAAGACATAGCAACTATTCTTCATGAGAAGCATTGAACAAAAATTTAACTTTTATCAAATTGTCATCGGTAATTTTCTAGTTTGCAATTAATTCAACTGGCTCGTCAAATCCCTTGATAACTGCAATATATTGTCATGTTTGCATTCAAAGTTCTGAGAAAAACTTCGCGTAAAATCCCAAAATAAAAGTAAAGATCAAGGGGATCGGATCGATCCAACAAATCCTATGAATCTCAAAAAAATGACGAATAAATATCAACCACTGAACATCCAAAGTAAACAAATGGTGAACACAAAGTAGACTTCATAAAAATTAAATTAATAGTGGCAGTCGAACTCGTTCACAAGAATCGCCAAGATCCACAGAACACCTGACAGACTTCAAAGAAGTATCGATCAATCACTTTGCGTAATTGAGTCCGAATCTCTTTTCCAATCGTGGTAACATCTCATCAGGGGCGGTTACTTCGACGGTGTTGTGAGGGAAAAATCAAAGCACGCTACTTTTTTGATGAGAGCTCAGGTAGTTCGCCAAGTGAAATTAGCTATGCAATTTCCAATTGCACCTTTGAGCAGTCGCCAACCATAGAATCTGGGGTCGTAGTCCTACTTGACTCCTTGCGTTGGAGCATCTTCACTTCGCAATCACGCCTTTTAGGGCTAATCTCTGACGAAAAGGGGTATCAACTCCAACTAACGACTTCAAGTGGGCAAAGATACACTGGCTCAATTCCAACACAGCGAGCCGAGCGACCTAGAAGGTCGATAGCGGCTCCATTTGCCTACATAGAGCCTACCACGTTACGTAACAAAGTCGCTAACCTAACCCTTCCCTTCGGCCTTTTAGCGATCGCTGAGACCACCTTCGAGAGATCTAGCACATCAGGTTATAACCAAAACGGTAGGCAGATCGTAAAAGTAGAGAGACTCCACTTCGACGGCGCGCCAACGGCCATTATCGAGGTCTTAGGAGATAGCGAGAGCGCCATCGATGAAGTAGCAGAGCAACTCGGCATAGATAAATCTGTCCGCGAGGTTTCTCTAGCTAGTACGGTAGAGCTAATAGCCTCTCTCGCAAAGAGGAGACCAAATGACTTCGCAGCCTCTTTTGAAATCGGAGTTGGAAAGAAATTAAACGACGCCCTCTTCGATCTCCTAAAGAGATCGATCCCGTCGCTAAAATTAGCCTACGACGCCGTACTACAGGAAGTTGACGAGGAGTCACTCCACGACCTCCGCGTTATCGCTCGAAGCATCAAATCCATCTTCTCAGCAGCTGCACGATACGTTCCAAGTGATGAAGTTGCCGACTTTCTCGAAGAGACCAGCAACCTCATAACAGTCACAACCGCCCACCGCGACATCGACGTGGCAATTGAATATCTAAGCCAATTCCCCTCATTCGAAGGGGCATGTAACGTCCTTGAAGATCGTCGCCGTGATCTAACTCGGTCATTCCAAATCGACCTTCAACGGGCGATCGAATCGGTCACTGCTACCTGGAAGATAGCTGCAGCCCACCTGATAGTCACCTCGAGTCGCGATACAATCTCCGTCGAGGAGTTCTACGATAGAGAGGCAAAGAGGGTTCACGGAAAGATAGTCTCTGCCCTGAAGAAGGGTGAAGGTGCAAAAGGCCTCTCGATTGATGAACTTCACACTCTTCGCAAGCGTTTCAAGAAGTTACGCTATCTAACTGAAACCTTTCACCGTAATGCGAGCGCCGACCCACTAGCGATTACCTCAAAGTCATTCCAAACCTCACTAGGACTACTCCAAGATTGTCAAGTTCTACTAGATCTCCTACTCGACATCGAAGAACAGGCGGGCGCCAACGGTCAAAGCGTTGAGGCGGCAATATTACATAGCCAAGAGAGGCTAGAGGCAGCCAAGACGGAGTCTCTAGCGAAGCTAGAGCAACTCCTCAAATCTCAAAGCCCTTCAAAGGTTGAAGAGGTAAAAAAATCTACCGCAACCTCTCCAATTGCTCGTAAAGGGAAAAAAAGATGAAGACGGTCATGTTCTACAACCAAAAGGGCGGAGTTGGCAAAACTTCAATTGCAGTTAACTTCGCCTACCTCGCTGCATCAGAGGGATTTCGAACACTCCTTTGGGATCTTGACCCACAGGCAAGTGCTACCTTCATCCTTAGAGGAGACGACGATGACGCCCCAAAGGCATCAAAGATAGTCTCCGAGGAGTCGTCACTAGATGAGCTCGCAATTAGTTCAAACTACAACAACCTCTTTCTCCTTGCATCTTCACTCAAGATGCGCCTCTTCGCAGAAAAGCTAGCCGAGTCAAAGAACCCGGTAAAGCGCCTCACACGAATACTTGAGGCGACACAAGACGAGTTTGACCTCACAGTTATCGATGCGCCTCCAAACCTAACCGGCCTATCAGAGACTGTAATTTCAGCCATAGATTTGGTCGTAGTCCCACTTCAGCCAAGTCCCCTAGCGGTTAGATCTTCACAGGTTATGATCGACCACCTAGCTTCAATAGGTCTAAGCGAAAAGTGCGTTGCCCTCTATAACATGGTGGACCTCAGGCGAATCGGCCATCGCGTTGCAATTTCAGAGACAGAGCCGATCGGCAAGTTACCAAAGCTCCGATCGTTTATCCCATACTCTGCGGACATCGAAAAGATGGCGATAACGCGAGAGCCACTTCCAGTTATCTCTCACTCATCGAAGTCGTCGCTCGCGATACAAGGCCTCTACAACGAGATCTCAAATTTGATCTACGCACGATAGAGTACCGCTAGAGATCGACCGGATTTAGCTTCTTGGGACGAATTAGAAGTGCGAGAATGGCTCCAATAGAGCTCACCACCACCACGATAACAAAGTCAATAGTGAAAGATCCTGAAGCTGAAGCAATTGCACTTCCGATCTGTGGGCCAATCGCCTGAGTTATGCCAAAGAATAGAGTGACCATCGCAAAGGTACGGGCAAATAGGGCGCCCTTCGAGAAGTCGCCGATATAGGCAGCAACCAAGTTTGGAACTCCGCTCATCCCAAAGCCGTAGAGAAAAGATCCGACGATCACAAATGGAAGACTCCCGCTTACAACCGCCACACCTGCGAGACCCATCCCAATGAACGAGAAGAACATCACTGTCCCCCTATCCCGTGATGGATCGCTCCAACGCCCCGAAAGTACACCTCCAAAGATTGAGATGAAGCCGACCAGTGAGAATATTGACTGCGATGTAGTAGCTGCATAGTGGTGGTCGTGATTGAGCGCAGTAACTATGTAGGTAAGAAAGATCGCTTGCACAAAACCATAGGCCATATAGGCGGCAAAGAGGATGTTACGCTTTGGTAGAGTACCAGATTCGCCATCAAAGAGTGAGGTTTGTGATAACGAACTTGCGGTCTCGGCCTTCGGGGTATCGTGCAGGAAGATAAAGGCCGCCAAGGTGATCAAAAGTCCGACACCAGCTTCTGCAAAGAGGAGAGCCTTCCACTCCAAAGTTCCATGAAGGTGAACAAACACCTTCGCTACTTGGGCCTCAATCGTTATAGCCACACCAATACCAGCGCCAACAAGTCCAATAGCCCATCCCTTACGTCTCTCGGCAACTGCGGCGGCCGCTAATGCCGGCGAAGAGATCCAGATCATCGCCCCTCCAAATCCCATCAGGGCCATGGCTAGAGAAAAAAAGGGGAAGGACTCCGATAGTCCGAAGAGGGCTAGTCCGACAACCGAGGTTACCAAGCCCATGCGAATAAAACGAACTCCGCTTATCCTCTTTGACTTCCACGTCACAAAGATGGAACCAGCTAGATATGCCCCCACATTTATAGTTCCGAGTGTTCCGGTGAGAAAGACCGAGTGCAGGGATGTCTTTAGCAATGGAGGCAGAATAAGCGAATAACTAAATCGACCAAAACCCTGGGCCTCGCCAGCGAATAGCATCGCTAGAACTATGGGAGTCCAGGTATAGACGCCGCTCTTTCTATCACTTCTCGTTGCCACAAATACCTCTGAGACCATTTAATGCTCTTTGATGGTGGAGTTAGAGTTAAACTCAAAAAATCACCGCCAGTAAAGGCTAACAAGTAATCGGGCTACGATTTGCTCCGAAGTTATTTCGTCGAAATCAAATCAAACCACTTTACGTGTGACATAGCTAAAGGTATCGATAGTTCAGAGCCATAATCGTCCCCAACTCTTCGCATCTCATTTAGCATCTTAAGGTGTATGGCGAATATGGATAGCTTCAAGAACCTAGCAAGGAAGGGTGGTGAAAACCTTCAGCGCTACTTTGATCGCAAAGGCCCTCTTGGACCGATGCGACGAGTCCACCTACTCTCTACCGTTGGAGATACTTTTACCACCGTTGCACTCGCTGGTTCGCTCTTCTTTTCAATTTCACCAACTGCAGCCAAAGGCAAGATCACCCTCTATCTACTGCTTACAGTTGCACCATTCGGAGTCGTAGCTCCCTTTCTTGGACCAATTCTCGATAGAAAGGGTGGTTCTAGGCGAGCGCTACTTTCGATCTCGTTCATAGTTCGAGCGGTCTTCGTGCTCCTTATGTCGCGTGACCTAAACAGCGTTATCCTATTTCCGGAAGCCTTTACCGTCCTCGTTGCGTCCAAGATCTATCTTGTCACCAAAGCAGCTGTAATCCCAGAGCTAGCTCGAGGAGTTATCCCAGGTGAAGTTGGTAAGCGCCATCGACGCCTCCCACTATCTAAGCCAGATAGCGGCAACCCGGTCCTAGTATTCGTCAACTCTTCTATCTCACTGCTAGCCGCGATAAGTGGCTTCATAGGTGGGGCATTAGCAGCTGCGATCCTAAAGATTCCGGGCCTTGGGGCGCCATGGGTTTTGCGAGTTGACTTCTTGATCTTTGTTCTCGGCGTAAGTCAAGTTAGGCTTATCCGCTCAAACCGCTCTAAGCGGCAGCGACGCAACGATCAGTCGGAAGAACCGGTGGTCGAACAAGCTGAGGAGGAGACGACTGAAGATGACACTAAGAGGTCCCCTCAATCGGTGATACTAGCGGCGGCGGCGATGTCGGTGTTGCGAGGTTCGGTCGGATTTTTCACCTTCTTCATCGCCTTCAATCTCCGGCGAAGCCACGCCCCCACTTACTTCTTTGGATTAATACTCGGTGCTAGTGCAATAGGAAGTGGACTAGCTACTGCAATAACCCCAAAGATAAGGCGCTTCATACAGGAGGAGATACTGCTTATTAGCGCCCTCGTAGTTGAGGCAATTCTTGGAGTACTCGGAGCTGCTGTAGGTGATCGTTACGTACAGATACTCCTCGCCCTAGTCATAGGATTTGTCGCTAGCTCCGGAAAGTTAGCCTTTGACTCGTTGGTTCAGTACCACATCCTTCCCTCCAATCAAGGGAAGGCATTTTCAAGGTATGAAACTCGGTTCCAATTAGCTTGGGTAGTGGGTGGCCTAATTCCAACCATCGTGGTACTTCCTTTAGCTTCAGGCGACTTGACCTTGGCTTTTTCAGCTGTCGTTGCCGCAACGAGCTTTAGCGCTGGAAGAAGCGCAGTGAAAAACATCCAGCAGTAGTTACAGAGACAGCGGGGCCTCTTGCCGTGTTACCATCTCTAAATGGCAATTTATCAATTGGGGGATCGTACCCCCAAAATATCTGAGCTCGCCTTCGTCCATCCAATGGCAACGATCATCGGAGATGTGACGATTGGAGACTACTCCACCATCTGGCCTGGTGCCGTACTAAGAGGAGACTACGGCAAAATCGTGGTTGGCGAACGAACCTCGATTCAAGATGGTTCAGTAATTCATGCTACGGCGGAGCTACCTACAATCATTGGTTCCAACTGCACCATAGGCCACATTGTCCACCTCGAGGGGTGCCAAATCGAAGACGACTCCTTAGTAGGATCGGGGTCTGTGGTACTCCATCGAGCGGTCGTATCATCATTTGCCCTAGTAGGCGCTAACGCTGTAGTCGTAGCTGATACGGTGGTACCGTCGAGGGCGCTCGCCCTCGGAATTCCAGCCAAGATATACCCTGATCGAGTCGACGAATTTCTCATACGGGACGCAGTGGAGAAGTACGTAGAGAACGGACTGCGCTACAAGAGCGAACTAAAGCAGATTGGCTAAAGCAGATTGGATAGTGGGCGACTCGTCTAAGTTGGCCACCAAATCCATTAGCCAGAATTAAACAAAATGTGGCAGAGCATCGATCTCCTCTTTGCTCTGCCACATCTATAGAAGTTACCGTAAAAAGTTCGGTACGAATTACTTTAGAAACTCTCCAAGCCTAGGACCAAGAGTCCAAGCTCGGGAGAGAAGTTAATTTGAAAGACCCGCCGTGGCCTTTTCGATCCTCTCGACGACATCTGGGGTGAGCTTAGGCAGAGCATCTAGCGCCGTCATATTCTCACGGACCTGCTGGACTGAAGAGGCACCAGTGATAACAGTCGAGACGTTGGGGTTTAACAGACACCAAGCAATTGCCATCTGAGATGGAGTTACTCCAATCGACTCAGCAATGTCAACTAGCTCGCCAACGGCATTATTCTTCGATGAATCGGTCAGCATCGGTGCCAACCACTCGTAGCCCTCTAGGGAAGCCCTTGATCCAGCTGGTATACCATTTCGATACTTACCAGTTAGGAGGCCAGATGCCAGAGGAGACCAAATAGTTGTACCCATGCCATAGTCGTCAAAGATAGGCGCATACTCAACTTCAACACGGTGGCGATGGAGAATGTTGTATTGGGGTTGCTCGGTTACCGGGCGATGTAGACCGTATCGGTCGGCATACTCATAAGCCTTGCGGATCTCATCTGCCGACCACTCAGATACACCCCAATAGAGTGCCTTGCCGCGGTCGATAATGTCGTGCATCGCCCTTACAGTCTCTGCAATCTCAGTCTCAGGATCGGGTCGATGGCAAAAAGCAATATCGATAAAGTCGAGTCCCAGTCGCTCAAGTGAACCATCGATGGCATCGAGGAGGTACTTGCGATTCAAGGTGTTCTTGGTATTTTCAGTCTCGTGGATACCCCAGAAGAACTTGCTCGAGATAACGTAGCTTCTTCTATCCCATCCCAACTTACGAAGGGCAGCTCCCATAAGCTCTTCGGACTTGCCGCCGGCGTAACCCTCAGCGTTGTCGAAGAAATTGACACCGGCTTCGCGCGCAACCTTCATAGTCTCAAATGCCAAATCATCATCGACTTGGGTACCAAAGGTAACCCACGAACCAAGCGACAGAGCCGAAACCTTAATTCCTGCTCGTCCTAGTCTACGGTATAGCATCTTTTACCTTTCGAATCGTAACAACAAAGCACTAACGCATAAGTGAGAACTTCGATAGTTAACCCTATATTGAATCACTTGGCAATTGCGACAGATCTCTTCCCAACTTGATAGACATCTACCGCGGTCTCAAAGACAGAAGAGATGATCTCGCTGGTAAGGACATCCTGCTTGGATCCATCTGCTACTACCTGCCCTCTGCGAAGTCCAACTACCCTATCAAAGGCATCTGGTATCTCTTCTATGTGGTGAGTCACAAGAATGATAGTCAACTCAGGATAGTCACGGGCGATCCTATCTATCCTTCCAATTAACCCCTCTCGTGAGGGTAGATCCAACCCAGCAAAGGGTTCGTCAAGGAGAAGTACGGAGGGATTTGCCATAAGTGCTCGAGCGATGCCAACCTGCTGGCGTTGACCCATCGAAAGGTTGGAGAAGCGTTCTCCCCGCCTACTTTCCAATCCAACGACCCCTAGAAGCTCGATCGCTCTCGTGGATTGGCCTTCGTCGACCTCGCTAAACCAATTTGAATAGACCTGTTCTACTCCAGTTAGCACCACTTCCATTAGGTCAAGGTTCGGATCGATCCGCTCCAATGTGGCGCTACCGCAGACCCCTATTCTCCTTCGTAGCCGTCGCATATCGGTCGAGCCAATAGTCTCGCCAAGGATCTGGGCCTTACCACTCGAAGGGCGTCGGCGAGCGGCAAATAATTCAAAAAGCGTACTCTTCCCGGCCCCATTTGCTCCAATCACTACAACCTTCGAACCAACTCGAATAGATATATTTATGTCGCGCAAGATCGTGGTACCACCAATTGACAGCGAGACATCTTCAAATACCAGACCTTCACTCATTCTGTAGCGCTCTCTTCCATAGTGGTTCAAATCGAATTTCGACATACGTTAGTAGGCGGGATACGTTATCTCGATCTTGACTTTGCTCAACCAGAGGAGAGTAGGTAGATCGCGCCAACCGCCACGATGACGCCGGCTACCTCGCGAAGATTGGGGCGATAACCGTTGACGACGATGTTCAAGACAAGCGTTATCAATGGATAAATTGCGGTTATAGCTACGACAGTTGGCGCGCTACCGTCACGAAGCGCAAAGAAGAAGAATAGGTAACCAGCTGCGCCAGAGATCGCCGATAGGACTGCGAAGGTGGAGAGCACCGGTCGATATTTGAGAAAGACAGGGAGGGCGATGATACCCTCTATGACTACTACGGTGGCCCAAAGAGCGATCGGGGAGGTTCCCTTCGAAGCCTTAGCGGAGACGAAGCCCCACACTCCCCAGCCGACCGCTGAAATAACAGCGAAAAGTATCCAACTCTGACCATACCTAGCCAACACTTAGCTCAGTCTCCAAATCTTTTTCTTGTACTTTCAATAATTTCATTGAAGGTTCATCCAAATTTCGCCGATATAGATGACGAGGGATTTTTACGACCAAATTGGGTGGAGCCACAATGGATTCGATACCTGAATTAGTAGACGACCATCCGATCAAGAGTGCTTGGGCATCAATTGCGTCGAGCGCCCAATTGATCATCGAAAATTTCGGCATAGATGGCGGCCTTCTCCTTGAGCGAAACGCCTACTCCCGGTCAAAGATATCCGGCAAGGTGGTGGCAACCTTTGGCAACGCCTATCGCTTGATCGAGGGGGATACCCTTCGACTCGCAGAAAAGGTCACGCCACAGCAGCACATTGCTCCGTACGAGGACATGCGCCACTCCAAAGTCCTTCCCCAACTTATCTATCTCATAGAAGATTCTCCGACCCAGTGGTTTGAAGTCAACCGAGCGTTCCACGTTGGACCGATCCGCCTTCTCACAGCCCTTTCGATACTACCACCGAGCGAGACCTTGAATGAATTTCAATTGGTGCTCTTCGACGGAACTAGCTCCCGCGCAACGAGCGAAGCCCTATCAATTGCACTGATTGGAGCTTCGCCACTACTCGAGAGTGTAATCTCAGACGCATACCTGAAAGATCGTCAAAATCAGTACACGCGACTAGTTCAGACTGCAGCTGAGACCGATCCTCTAACTGGTGCTCTAAATCGCTACGGGTGGGAAAAGGCCGTCAGAGAAAGAATGCGAATCCCGAACGGATCGCATATATCAATCATCACATTCGACCTCGACAACCTAAAGACGATCAACGATAGCGCTGGACACTCTGCTGGCGATGAATATATTCGTAAATTTGCAGAGATCATGTCTGCATCGATTCGCGAGGGAGATATCTTCGCTCGAATAGGTGGAGATGAGTTCGTACTCCTCGCTCCACTGATGAATGCAATAAATGCTAGGGACTTTGCAAATCGCATCGATTCGCTTATGACCCAGAGCGGCGTCTCCGTAAGCATTGGTTGCGCCACTGGTACCTCAACTCTAACTTTGGATCGGCTTATGGTCGAGGCAGATAATGCCATGTATCACAACAAGCGCTATCGCAAGCAGGTCGCTGCTTCAGGGCTGCTCTTCTAGCCCTAATAGTGTTGCAATTGTGAGTACGAAGGTTGAAACCTAACCACTACTTATTCAAATAGAAATACATTTTCACAATTAGTGGTTATATTGGATGTAGTAATTAGTTAAAAAAAGCGCTGACTCCGCTCCCCCCTGTGATAGGAGCGAAGCCAGCTATGGTTCAATTTGCCTCGACGAGAGCCGCCTTTCTCATCACAAAGAAGAACCAATACTGTTATCGGATAATATCATTACCACCTTGAGTGGTATTTTCTCCGCACGCATATTGTTATCGTCTCTAGGAGCGATTACTTTACCCCAAAAGGAAAGATTTTTTCGCTTTTTGATTCAAGCAGTGACGAAGTACCCTATTATGCCCTAGGCAATATCTGTCGTCTGCCATTTACGAACAGATAACGGATGCGAAATAAAGACCCAACGCCCTCATGAGATCTCTCCAAGAACTGTTCCTCTAGAGGATTCAAAGGAGATGGCTAAGCCGTGCAAGAAACTCCTCGGCACCTAACCTGGGATTGAAGTGGTCAACTGTGTTACTGAGATCATCTATCGACTCAAAGATAAACCTCATCGATATCACCGTCTGATGACCCATCTCATCAAATAGGACGACCGCATCAAATGAAAGATCTTGCATGCCATCTGATCCATGGTGAAAGACGAGGCGCTTTGATTCATCTATCTCTCGATAGGTGATTCGATTTACATGCTCTTTGGAGTCGGAGTCAACCATGGTGAAGGTAGCACCTCCCCCTACTTGAAAATCCATATCACTCACGCGGCTGTCAAAGCCGCTTGGCCCCCACCACAAAGATAACTTCTCCTCGGATGTCCAATAATCAAATGTCTCCCTCGCCGAAGCGTTGGTGCTCGCCAGAATGACAAGAGTGCGATCGATTCGCTCGAAGAGCGCATCGTCAAGTCTTTGCATCTGCTGACTCCAGCCAGCACCCATGCCAAGAAGAGCGTTCGTCATCTGATCATTCGCAACAGTTGCTCTCGCTAGAAGAGTCAAGGTTGTTCTTTCGCTCTCCTCTTCGAGTGAGATGCGAAAGTAACTACGCAGTATCGTCTCCCCGCCGTTTTCAACTCTATTTTCAACAGCTAAAACCTTTGCCTCTTCAAACTCGACTATCTTTCCGATGATTCGATTTGAAAACCCCATACCGGCCATAGTCATGGAATAACGTCCACCGATCACGGCGTCAACTTCGACTTCGCTTGTCGCAAAGCCATCTGGTCCCCACCAGCTAGCTATCGAGACCGGATCTATCAAAAGCTCAAATAGTCTCTTTGCAGAGGTCTCATAGGTGCGAATGATGGAAATCTCTCTTGTTAGATTTTCCTCTGACATATACGGCCTTTCGCTCGTGCCTTTATCTAATCTGGTTCTCTCTCGTGCATACCTTGAATCTTTGTTCAGGTAAATGTACTCTCAACGGAATTGTCGACCACCGATCCAACACTCAAAGCATCAGTTGCACTAAGGCTCGATCCCTACTCAACATCGATCCTCTCGGGAGGATGTGAACCTTGATCGAGGTCCGCATTTTTCTCTAATAAAGTGCTTAGTCGGTCCAATCGATCCTCCCAAGCCTTGGTAAAACCACCAAGCCACTCTTGCGCAGCAACCATCGGCGCCAACTCAACGTGGCTCGGACGAAATTGTCTATCCTTGCCCCGAACGATCAGTCCAGCGCCCTCTAGTGTCTTTAGGTGTTTAGATACCGCTGGTTGGCTCAGCCCAACAAGATCAACTAGCTCAGCCATTGGTACGCTCCCTATCGCAAGGCGTTTAAGGATCGTGCGGCGAGGTTGGCTTGAAAGGGCAAGAAAGACAGAGTCGAGCCGCGCTTCACTAGATTCACTCTTCATATCGATAAACCGCCAATTCAAAGGGGTCGCAGCAGACTCTCCCCTTTCAGCTCAAAGTATACATTACTAAATCGTTATATAACTAATTAGTAATGTAATATCTCAATACCACGGAGGTCAATATTCAGATTTAGACCGAATGAGAGATAGCGACTTAGAGCGCTCTTGCTATTTGGTTGACCTAGCTTTTCAACCCAGCTCATTCGAATTGAGCTGATTCCTGCTTAGAAGGATCAAGTGGCGCCCAAAGAGCATCAGGAGCGATGAGGCCACCGCTACGGCGACAAGAAGTACCCATGAGGTTTGAAATCCAAGGTGGACAACAGAGTAGCCAAAGGAGATAGGACCTGCTACCGAGCCGACGAATGCACCGCTTTGAGTTATTCCCGTAGCCCTTCCTTCAGCCCCCTTATGGTTCACCACCACCGCAAAGTTGAAGAGTCCATTCCAACCCCAACCAAATCCATAGCCAATCACGGCCGCTGGTATCACGAGCCACTTTACCGACGACGCAAAGAGAAGGTACCCGATGGCGCCGGTTCCTATCATTGAAGCGACTACGAGCAAGTGTTTGCCGTCGCGTTTGTCTGCCCTATATCCAACTGAAAGTCGCGTTACCAAACTAACAAGCGACCCCAATGCTCCAATTAGACCGGCGCTACCAGGGGCATAACTTTGATGAACTGCAAATTCAACCAAGTAGGCGCCAAGGGCGTTAGAAGTACCTGCACCGAGTGCCATGGCAACGGCGAGAGTCGTTACTGGGAGGAGAGATATTTGAACCTTTTCGCCATCACGCCTACGTTGGACCTTCACCTTTAGCTCATCGGGATCACTCGGGATGAGAAGGCTAACGACAACCGCAATTATTGCAGCAAATACGTAAACGTATCGCCACCCGATGGTTAGCGCAACAGAGGGCACCGCCAAGCCAGCTAGAAGCGTCGCCACTGGAATTGCAGCCTGCTTTACTCCAAGGGCAAATCCTCGCTTGTTTGCTTTGACCGCGTTAATCACAAAGAGATTGTTAGCGGGCTGATTGGTACCATTTGCAATTCCAGCCAATGCAAGCAAGATAGCGAGGGCTCCGAATGAGTGTGCGACGAGCGCAATAAGACCCATCATCACCGCCGACGCGAAGGTAGCCATTCGCATCACCTTTGCCCCTCCATGTCGCTCCGCTAGAGAGCCAGCAAAGAGAGAGGTGATCGCAGCCGTTCCAAAGAAGATCGCAACAGCGACACCAACAAATGCAATCGAAAAGTGTAGAGAGTGGCGAAGTTGGACCGCGACCGCACCTGTAATGAATACCGGGAAAACAGTCGAGGTAGTCGATGATATAGAGACGAGTAGGCGAACGCTACCACCCTCCGACTTATCCGCAGTAAGTGCCTCTTTTGGCTCCGATCCCACTTTCAGACTTGCCCTTCGAGGATTCAACCCCAACATCGTCTCCCTGGAAAGAGCAGCCCTTCAAAGAGCTTGGGGGGCTCGATTTGAGGCTGCGTATCTACTCAAGCCTAAAGGATTCCCTCCACTTCTCAAGAGGTATGAGACAAAGACCACTTACGCACATCCATATAGCGTCATCTGTTAGTACCCCAAGGGATGGTCGCCTCACCTATGTGGCTACGAATAATTCCAAAACGAAAAGGCTTCAACCTGGCTAAATCGATCTCTAGAGGTTAGTCTCGACCGCCATTCCATGGCAATTTGCGGCCCTCTCCCATGTAGATGCTAAAGCAACGAACTAAGTCGAGGAGTCCAAGAATTACCGATTTGGCAAGGCCGAATTACATGGGACTTTTGAGACCCGAGTACGTCTATACCGCTCTTTGGATGCGCATTAATTTTCTAATCAACCCATTAAGGATCCATAAAGAATCAGATTCGCCGTGGTTTGTCAGCCTTACCATCAAGGTGAAGCATAAAAAAGGAGAGCGATATCAGTGGGCGACCTATTGGTAATCCTTGGCGTCATCGTCGCAGTGGCGTTATCAATCAAATTCATTGACTTTTGCGACGAGATCGTACTTCAATCACAAGAGTTAAAGGCTACGGAGGTGGAAAGGCCGAATGTTGAACTTTGACGCCATCGGTTCAGTGCTAACCATCATCACCCTTGCATACCTATTTTTCACGATAGTAAGGGCTGACAAAATCTAATGACTACTTCAGCGCTGGCGGGATTAGCAATCTTAATTTTGACCTTGGTCGTAACTGCGCCACTCTTGGGTCGATACATCTATCGCGTCTACTCAGACGAACACCAATCTCGGGAGACGAAGCTAAACAAAGTAGAGCGAAGGTTACTCACTTGGTTAGGGGTGGACCCTAACTCCGAGCAAACTTGGAAGGCGTATGCGATCTCTCTGATAGCCTTCTCGATGGTCTCAGTTTTGTTCTTATACCTACTGCAAAGGGTTCAAAACCACCTCCCTCTCAACCCAAGTCATCTAACTTCGGTATCACCAGCCCTTGCCATCAACACGGCCATCTCTTTCGTCACCAACACGAATTGGCAAAACTACGCAGGCGAATCAACGATGACCGCTCTAACTCAAACGATTGGATTAGCGGTACAGAACTTCGTTTCTGCAGCCGTTGGCCTCTCGGTCGCAGTAGCGCTAACCAGGGGCATAACTCGCCATCGCAGTGGGACCATTGGTAACTTTTGGGTCGATCTCCTAAGGTCAACGACTCGAATCTTGATCCCAATGTCGGCATTAGTAGCGATAGCCATGGTTTCTCAAGGAGTGATCGACAACCTAACTCTCACTAAGTGCATCTCTACGATTTCCGGAGGACATCAATGCATTCCAGGGGGATTGGTTGCGTCCCAAGAGGCAATCAAAGAACTGGGGACAAATGGAGGTGGGTACTTCAATGCCAACTCAATCCATCCATTCGAAAACCCTAACTACATCACAAACTTCATTGAAATCTATGCGATACTCATCATCCCATTCTCGCTACCATTTGCCTTTGGAAAATTCGCTGGACGGCGTCGAGAAGGTATAACCATCTTCGTCGTGATGATGCTTATGTGGGCAACTAGCTCGCTGCTACTTCTGCACTTCGAGACTTCTACCAACCAGACAAGCTTGATAAAGGCAGACAAGATCGTCTCGATCTCAGGCGGCAAAGTCCTGCCCGAAGGTCAAGATCTTCGAATCTCAACTCCCTCCTGCGCGATCTTCGCTGCATCAACCACGTCGACCTCTACCGGTGCTGTCAACTGTGCCCTCGACTCGCTTGATCCAGCGGCTTCTGGAGTTGCTCTCTTTGACATGATGCTTGGAGAAGTAAGCCCCGGTGGAGTTGGATCAGGGTTATATGGCATTTTGATCTTTGCGATTCTGGCTGTCTTTGTCTCTGGACTAATGATCGGCAGAACTCCTGAGTACTTAGGAAAGAAGATACAAGGGGCGGAGATGAAGTTGATCACCATCTATCTTCTCATCTCCCCGGCGGCGATCATGATCCTTAGCGCTATCGCCGTAATGGTAAAGACTTCAAAGGGCGCGATAGGAAACCCTGGTCCCCAAGGGCTAAGCGAGATAATTTACTCATTCGTCTCCACTGGAAACAACAACGGGTCTGCTCTCGGAGGCCTCTCCTCCAATACTGACTTCTATAACATCACCCAAGCGATAAATATGGTCATAGGGCGCTTCGGACTCATGATTCCGGCTTTAGCCCTTGCCGGAGCGTTAGCCGCAAAGCAGCCAGTTCCTCAAGGTACGGGCACATTCTCGACAGACAAGCCCCTCTTTGCGTCAATTCTCATCGCAACTATTGTCCTCGTCGTAGGACTTACCTACTTTCCAGTTCTTTCCCTCGGTCCAATCGTTGCTCACCTAAATCTTGCTAGATAGAGAAAGGAACCACCATTTCTACTGACCTTTCAACCAAACCCACTCCCGCCCCAGCTGAGTCGAGCTCGATATTTGACCGTCGATATCTCGCAGAAAATATCGTTGAGTCTCTAAAGAAGCTCGACCCTAGACAGCTTTGGCACAACCCAGTAATGTTCGTTGTCGAGATCGGAACTGCCTTTGCCACTATCGACTTTCTTGCAACGCTCGACAAGCAAAGTTCAACTGATATCATCTTTGCCATTTCAGTTCTCATCTGGCTCTTCTTTACCCTCGTCTTTGCCAACTTCTCCGAGGTAGTGGCTGAACGACGAGGTAGGGCCCAAGCGGCCTCACTAAGGAGTGCGCGCACCTCCCTAGTAGCGAGAGTTATCAACGGCGACACCATTACAGAGGTGCCGGCCGAGACGCTTCAAGTAGGCGATAGATGTCGCGTCTCAGCCGGCGAGGTAATCCCATGCGATGGCGAGGTAATCGAAGGCATAGCATCCGTCGATGAATCGGCTATCACCGGAGAATCAGCTCCAGTGATACGAGAAGCTGGCGGTGATAGATCCTCTGTTACCGGTGGAACCAAGGTTCTCTCAGATGAGATAGTAGTGATCGTTACACAAGAGCCAGGGAAGAGCTTTCTCGAAAAGATGATTTCATTGGTTGAAGGAGCAAATAGGCAGAAGACCCCTAACGAGGTTGCTCTCAACATACTGCTATCGGGACTGAGCATCATTCTTCTTCTCTCAGTCGCAACCCTGCAACCCTTTGCAATCTTTTCACACTCGCCCCAAGGCATAGTGGTACTCGTGGCACTTTTGGTTTGTCTTATACCTACAACCATTGGCGCACTCCTTTCAGCGATTGGAATTGCAGGTATCGACCGCCTGGTAAAGCAGAACGTTCTAGCAACCTCTGGAAGGGCCGTTGAAGCAGCCGGGGACTGCAATACCCTCCTCCTTGATAAGACCGGGACGATAACATATGGGAATCGACAGGCAGTTGCCTTCTACCCATCCTCCTCGTCGACCGAGAGGGAGTTGGCTTTGGCGGCTCGACTAGCTAGCCTTGCCGACCAAACTCCTGAAGGACGCTCAATCGTCGAGCTCTCCGAGAGCCTCATTGACAAAGACCAATCGGCAACAAATATCGATCCCAGCGAGTGGATATCGATTCCTTTCAGCGCAAATACTCGAATGAGTGGAGTTGACATCGGCGGCTCGTCGTATCGAAAGGGCGCAGGGGACGCTGTGGCAAGTTGGGTCGTTCAAAATGGGGGGTCCATAGACCAAGGATCACTAGACAGAGTCTCCGAAATTGCCTCAAACGGAGGCACTCCATTACTGGTGGCACAAGATGACCGCTGCCTTGGAGTTGTCTATCTAAAGGACGTCGTCAAAAAAGATATTGCAGCTCGCTTTGCGACTATGAGGGCACTTGGAATTAGGACCGTCATGGTTACAGGCGATAACCCCGTAACAGCCGCAGTTATCGCCAAAGAGGCCGGCGTAGACGACTTCATCGCTCAGGCTACCCCCGAGGATAAATTAAGCTACATTCGAGCAGAACAAAGGAGCGGTTCGCTAGTTGCAATGACGGGTGACGGCACCAATGACGCTCCCGCTCTAGCCCAAGCAGACGTTGGAGTTGCAATGAACTCCGGAACTCAAGCCGCTAAAGAGGCCGGAAACATGGTGGATCTCGACTCCAACCCAACGAAACTGCTGGAGATAGTTGAAATTGGAAAGCAACTCCTCATAACAAGGGGGTCCCTAACCACGTTTTCGATTGCGAATGACATCGCCAAGTACTTCGCGATAATTCCAGCTATGTTTCAAAAGGTATTCCCGGCACTCAAACCCTTGAATATCATGCACCTAACAAATGCCCACACCGCAATCTTGGCTGCAGTTATCTTCAACGCCCTCATCATCGTCGCTCTTATACCGCTAGCACTACGAGGTGTAAAGTTTCGAGCGACGTCGTCCTCATCTATCCTTCGGAGAAATCTTTCGATCTATGGAATTGGCGGAGTAGTTCTCCCATTCATCGCAATCAAAGCGATCGACGTCGTCCTAACGCTAATTGGAGTAAAGTAAGTGTTTCGGTATATCAAATCTGCTTTGAACATCTTCGTTCTACTGACGGTCCTGACTGGCCTCATATATCCTGCTGCTATCCTCTTCGTCAGCCAAACTGCATTTAGCAACAGGGCAAATGGATCTCTTGTAAGTATCGGCAATAAAACTGTTGGCTCATCGCTATTAGCTCAAAGCTTTCAGGGGGACCAGTGGTTTCAACCACGCCCCTCGGCAGTTGGATATTCGGGAACCACCTCTGGACCTTCGAACTTAGCTCTAAGTAACCCAGCGCTAAGTGCACAGATCAAAAAACTTTCAGAGACATACAGAAGACAAAACTCGCTTTCACCAAGTACGGCCGTTCCTGCGGATGCTGTAACTGAATCCGGTTCTGGCCTTGACCCAAATATCTCACTAATAAATGCGGAGCTACAGGCCCCCCGCGTTGCCAAAGCACGTTCACTTAACCTCGGTGTAGTCGAGTCTCTCATAAAAAACGCCACATCAAGCTCACCCTCATATCTCTTTGGTACAAAGACTGTAAATGTCGTGATTCTCAACCTAGATTTAATGAAGTTACGAGTGCGGTGAAGTATGCGTGGAGAACTCCGAATCTATCTTGGCTGTGCGGCGGGGGTCGGAAAGACCTGCGCAATGCTGACCGAGGGGCACAGCCGAAAGAGTAGAGGCACCGACGTTATCGTGGGATACGTCGAAACCCATGGAAGGCAAAAGACGAGCTCACTCGTTGACGGCCTCGAAGTTGCTCCACGCAAAAAAGTATCCCACAGAGGTAAGACTCTCGAAGAGATGGACGTCGACTACATCCTAGAGAGAATGCCCCAAGTCGTACTTATCGACGAACTCGCCCACAGCAATGTGGCAATGTCTCAACGCGAAAAACGCTTTGAAGACGTTAGGGCGATACTAAACGCTGGAATTACGGTAATTGGAACGCTAAATATCCAACACCTCGAAAGTCTGAACGACGTAATCTTTGAGATCACCGGGGTTCGGCAGAACGAAACTGTTCCGGATAGTTTTGTGCGCTCAGCGGACCAAATCGAACTCGTCGACATGGCACCAGAGGCTCTCCGTAGAAGAATTGCACATGGTAACGTCTATCCACTTGAGAGATCCGAGGCGGCACTAAACAACTTCTTCAAAGTCGAGAACCTATCTGCACTTAGAGAGTTGGCCCTACTTTGGCTTGCAGACAGGGTCGAGGAGTCGCTTAAGGCCTTTCGCGAAAGGCACGCTCAGGGTCAAAGTTGGGAGACCAAAGAGCGAATTCTCGTTGCCCTTAGCGGAGTACCTGGAAACGACCAACTGATCCGCCGCGCGGCACGCTTGGCGATGCGAAGTCGCGGCAGTCTGATCGGCGTGCACGTCTCATCACAAGATGGACTCGCATCGCCAAATCTCTCGACCCTAGAGCGCCAGAAAGAGCTACTAGCTTCACTCGGAGGCACCTACCTCGAGGTTTCGGCCACATCTATTGTGGGTGGAGTCATGCAGGTCGCAAAGGCCGAGAGCATCACTCAAATTGTCCTCGGCGCTTCGGGGCAAAGTCACCTGAAGCGCTTTGTTGGTAACGATATTATCGACGAAGTAGTGCGCGCTTCGGGGCATGGAATCGACGTTCACGTTGTATCTGTTGAAGGTAGTGAAGGTTCGAAAAAGGCAAGGATCCTCGAGCGATTAATCCACAGCTACAGCGATTCTGTAAAGACGTATCGATCCTTTGCGCTACTTTCAACGGTCCTTGTTTTGCCTCTAGCGACCTTCATACTCTCCCACTTTCGCCACCAATTGGATATATCGGCCACAACCCAAATCTTCCTCCTCCTCGTGACCGCTATTGGCTTCATCGGGGGACTGATTCAATCGATCGTTGGTGCGATAGTTGGTTTCCTACTTCTCAACTTCTACTTTGCGCCGCCGATCCATACATTTACCATAAGCAACTCGCGAGACCTGATTACCCTTATCACATTTCTGATCGTCTCGAGTGCCTTTGGATTTTTGATTGACCTACAACGTCGACGGTTAGTTGCAAGCAGACACAACGAGATCAAGTCTCGCATCCACGGCCGTGCCGCTGAAATCCTGGTTACATCGAGTGATCCATCCCTTGAGATGGTCGTAGAACTAAGAAAGCAGCTACGAAGGTCCTTTGCGATATTGGTCAAAGGCGATCTCGAAAAGGGCGAAGTTGTAGCAGCAGACGGAGTTCGCGCTAGCGACGATAACGAGACGATTCAGATCAACCTAGCAGACGGCATTCACAGTTTGCACCTTTCCGACGGAGTCCTTGAACCCTTCGACTTTGAGGTACTAGCCATTTTGAAGCCACAACTCGAGGCCACCCTCACCTCTCGAGCCCTCACCGAAGAGCGCCGAAGGTCTGAAGCACTTAAACAAGGCGATGACTTCCGTAAGTCAATACTCGCCGCGGTAAGCCACGACCTAAGGACTCCCCTAGCTGCGATCCGAGCAGCCGCATCGGGCCTCTTGGAGGGCGACGTAAAGCTAGAGCCCGACCTCGAGAAAGAACTCGTCAAGACAATCGACGACGAAGCCCGAAATCTAACTTCGATAGTCTCAAACCTTCTCGATCTGACGCGAATCAACATGGGTGGAGTATCCGTCATGCCTCAACCAACCTCGACCGCAGATGTAGTGGATCAGACATTACTTTCAATGAGAAGAAACCTAAAGCGAATCGTCAACAACGTCGCAGAAAGTACAGAGTCGATCAACGCAGACCAGGCACTTCTCGAGAGAGCCCTCGCGAACATAATCGAGAACGCGATCGCATTTTCACCTAATGAGTCGATGGTGGAGATCAATGCAACTTCCAATGAAGATAGCGTAGTTATAGAGGTTCAAGACGAAGGAGTTGGGATCGCACAGGACGACATCCACAGGGTATTTGAACCCTTCCAACGCTCTGGTGATCGATCTGCTAGACCTGGAATTGGTTTAGGCCTTGCCGTTGCACGAGGATTTGTAGAGGCACAAGGTGGGAGGCTAGAGGTTATCTCCGACCTCGGAGTTGGAACAAAAGTACGAATAATCATGAATAGGGCCACCACGAGATGAAGATCCTCTTCGTCGAAGACGACACCTCATTTGCAAATGCACTTCTGATTTCACTACGCGCTCGAGGCAACGAAGTAAAGCACGTCTCAACTGGTAAATCGGCGATCGTGGCCTTCGCAAATGCAAAGTTCGACGTCGTAATTTTGGATCTTGGACTATCTGATATGGACGGCACGGAGGTTCTAAAGGCGATTAGGAGTAAGGCAAATACACCCGTTCTCGTACTATCAGCCCGAATGGGTGAAGTGTCCAAAGTTGAGGCCCTTGACTTAGGTGCTGACGACTATGTGACTAAGCCATTTGGATTTGGCGAATTTTTGGCTCGCCTCCGAGCTGCCCATAGACGCGGTTCACCTGGACCGATCAACCAAATTCTCAAAATCGGTGAACTTCAATTCAATCTCGCTCAGAAGGAGATAACGTCACAAGCCAAACCAACGCCGAAACTCACTCCCACCGAATGGTCACTTCTAGAGGTACTCGCCCTCGAAAATAGCAGAATTGTTCCACGGGAAGAACTTCTCAGGCGTGTTTGGGGAGAGGCATTTATAAATGAGTACGACTACTTGCGCGTCTACGTCTCTCAGCTGAGGCGAAAGTTGGAGGTAGATCCAGCTGAACCCGCCTACCTTCTTACCGAACCGGGTATCGGCTATCGCCTCATTGCAGAAGTTGTAGGTTGACAACCTTTACGAATCGAGCTCGATAACTTCGTCGACTCACGAATAATCGGCGAGAATGTAGAGTCAACCTGATCGAAGATCTGCTACCTCTAATTCCAGGTCCCAATCAAAAGCGCCATTGAACTAAACCAAGGGCACTTTTGATGATTGCTAGTGTTGAATCTCTCGTTATTCGATCTACCGATAACCATCCTTGAGATGGTCGATCAGCGTCTACTCAATGATCTTGATGGCGAGCTCGGGACAGAGTTGAACTGCCTTCTTTGCAGCCTCAAGGTGGCTATCTTTTAGTTGATTTCGACTCAGGATTGGATAGTGCCACTTATCCATCTCAATGTATTCAGCGAGAAGCGCAGCACAAGTACCATGTCCCTGACATCTCGTTGGATCAATAACAATCTTCATCTGCCACTCGCAGCCGCTAAGTTACCTTGGCTCTTCTTGGGCAAAAGCATCGATTGGTGGCTCGAGGACGCGACCGAACACTTGCCAGCCTTGTGCAACTTGATCTCATCGCCAAATGCTGCGACCGTAGATCTAACGTGAGCGATAACGCCATCTGGGTGCTGGCAACCTCCACGCCTTTCGACGAGGGGAATTACTGCCTTCAGCTCTGATATCCCGCGGTCAACATTTGAAGAGAGTGCAATTCGAGCGAAGGCCGTTGAAATTTCCGGAAGCCCATAGACACAAGGGCCACATTGGCCAGCACTCTGTTCGGTCAAATAGTCGACGATAGAGGCTGCTTCAACGACTGGACACGTCTCCTTAGATAGCACCCCGAGAATCCCTGCACCGATCGATAGCTTCTTCTCTGCTAGAGTCACATCGTCATAGGTCAGCTTCAATTCACTCTCGTCACGCACGTTGAGCCATCCGCCGAAGTAACCTCCGACCAATACAGCTCGAACAGATTGTGCCTTAGCTTCTCTAAGTATCTCCCCGACTGAAACACCGGAGCTAACCTCATATAGACCTGGTCGACCAACTGCACCTGAAACAGTGACGAGTCTGCTCCCCGAATCAAATCCAGACCGACCAGATCGATACCAATCTGCACCAAAGCGTAGTATCAAACCTAGGTGGGCGAAAGTCTCGACATTGGAAAGTAGTGTCGGCTGACCCTTGACACCAGAGACGGCAACTCGATCGATCGAAAACTTTGGAAGCGCTGGGCCCTTTTCGATACGACGAATTACAGATGTCTCTTGACCTGCGACGTAAGTCGCTGGGGCGTCAACGATCGAAATCTTAGCTTCGTTGAAACCCCTCTCCTTGCGCTCGCGGATTGCAGCATTGACAGCTGAATGTGCCTCTTTGTCCTTAACGTAGATGTATACGCCCTTAGCGCTTAGGACCTCGGCTACCATCACCAATCCATCTATCACAAGGTGAGGGTTGGTCTTCAGAAGCGTCGAGTCTTTGATCGATAGTGGCTCTGACTCTGCACCATTTGCTACTATGTAACATCCCTTCTTGCGATCGGCTTGGTAAACTGCTGCGAGCTTCTTGTAAAAGGGAAACTTGGCACCGCCACGTCCAGTGAGATTAGCAACCCGTAGCGAATCGGATACCAAAGAGTAGGTAAAGCCCGTCGGGATTCTCCCGTAATTAGAGATGTGATCTGAGAGACTCATCCTCGAACGACTTTGAGCGTCACCAGCAAAGGCAATCTCGGGATTCGACGTCTTCCAGTTGGAATCCCAACCAAGAGTAAGCCGACGGGCCCCAGACGGTGCCATGATAGATGTAGAAGTACTTTCCGTCATCTTCCTTCATTCCTTACTTTTGTCAAAACTGCTACGACTTGCTAATTCTCAACTTGCAGAGATCGTTCCTGAAAACGACGAGCCAGAGAGAGAAACATTTAGGTTTGCGGTGACTGCACCCTTTGGACCCTTCAGCGACAGCGTGAGAGCCGAGCCATTTGCTTGGGTCACAGTGCCGGTGTACGTATTTGGCGCAGACTTTGTACCGAGAAATGCAGTGCTTGATTCGAGGGCCAAAGCGCCCTCTTGAACAACTCCATTTAGCTGGACTTCCACGTAGTCGACTGAATTGGCGACCGATCCACGAAGCACCAGTACGACTACCCCACTGCTTGTTTGCGTCTGGGTCATGGTTCCAGTTATTGCAGCATTGGTGATTGGAAGAGCCACCGCTGGGCCACTTGCAGCCTGACTCGTCGACGAAGACTTTGCCGTGGAACCAGAGGAGACTGCGACGGTCGTAGTTGGGAAGATGGAAAAACCTGATGCCGACTTTGCCCAGCCAGCCTTGAGCGGACCATTTAGCGCCCATCCAAGTAGCGCGATTGGAACGAGGAACAAAGATGCACCCGCTACGATCTTTTGACCCTTGGCTAAGCCATACTCTTGGTATGCACGGTAGATTCCAGCGCCGCCCATTGCGAGCACGAAGAGGACGTAGATGCCCTCAACCAACTTTATGTGGGCGTCACTTCCAGTGCCTAGAGCGTGAAAGAGCACGAGCGTAACTACGACCCAGCTGAGATAGTGAACCTTCTTCCAGATTCCATGGTTGAAGCGATGACGCACGACAGAGGTTGCGACAATTACAAGTAGCAAATCAAATGAGGTGGTTCCAAGGCCCACCCACAGAGGGCGATACTTCGCTGCAAAGGGGATTAGCGAAGCTCCAATACCTACCGTCACAAATGGATCAAGGATCGCCGAGATTATATGAGCCACAAGGAAGACGAGCGTAGAGATGGAAAGTCTCCGGTGCAGGTCTGGGCCGATGAACTTGCCAAGACCTAAAGGAGTGCTCTTTGATGCAGTCAATATCCCCAAAGTTACAACGACTCCAAGTAGCACCATCGCTATGATGCCTGTCGCACGACTGGTATACCACAAAAACTTGGTGTTATTTACAACCGCTGCCATTACATTCAAACTGGTCAACTTGCACCTATCAAATTCATATCGCTGCTTTTAGAGTTGGTTGGCCAACCTGAAACGGCAAAGCCTCTGCCGTCCGAGGTCCGTACCAATGAAGGAACTTGCTTCCTAATCAGCCATGGAACAGCCTGTTCGCCCATCAACAGGGCACCTAGCGAGTAAAAATTAGCATCAAATGCACTTTTGGCGACAGCGCTAACCGTTGCGATTGAGCTGCTCTTTACACCTTCGCCAATTATGTGGAGGCGTTCGTCACCGCGAGAATCCGACCACCTTCGAGTCACCAGAGAAGAGGTGGCCAATCCGCCACCGAAGATGCAGATGCTTCCACCGGGCGCAGTTGGATCGAGGGAGAAGTCATCGGTAACTTTGATGTTCCATCCACCTTGCGGAACAGTGCCACCAGTGGCTATATCGCCACCTAAATTTACTAGCACTCCACCGCTAAACTGAGCCGCCAACAATGACGCAATGCGATCGGCAATATACGACTTTCCAAGTCCGCCAAAGTCTAAAAACATACCTACGGGCCGACTTATCCAGCTTTCGCTACTACTGATCGGCAGGTCTACCGAGACTTCTTTGAAGTCAACTCCTCTAAAAAATCCGTTCGAGCTAAGTTCATCGATTCGCGAATTGTAACGTCGGTATAGATCTATTAATTCAAAACCCATAGCTGGATCGATGATCCCACCGCTCGAAGTGTAGGAGTCGATATACATGGATGTCAGCTCAGCAAATTCTCTTGAAACTAATAACCTGGAATCCGAAGAGATGTTTACGTGGGTGATTTCAGAGTCATGACGATAGACACTGAAGATTTCGTCGTATCGCGAAATTTCACTGCGGACGATGCTTGATGCACTTGAAATTGCTTCGTCTCCATACTGGTAGAAGATAATGTGACACTTCGTACCAAGTGCTTCAAATGCCAGCTCCGCGAAGCTGCTCGCAGTGGTGTCCATATCAAGAACCACCAGTAGCGGTAGCAGGAGCCGCATTGGCAGCCGCGACGGCCGAATTTGTACTGCCCGGAACTGGGGCAATCGTAGCAGAAGTGGAGTTAGAAACGGATGAGCTTGCTGATCCTGTTGACAGGTTGGCAGCGTTACTCGAAACACCTGGATTTATCTTCGCCAGCACCAAAGCGAACATAGCAGTAGCGGCCACCGATACGGCAACCACACTTCGGTGCAATCTACTAGATCTTACGAGGGCAACTTCGCCGCTCGACATTCCGTTATAGCTAACGCTAGCCATCAAAAATCCTCCGGGATATCTCTCGAAATAAAGGTCGAGAACAAACTTTCTACCTAAGGTTCTAATATCCCCACTTGAGATCAAACTGAATAGAGATAAAGCATCACTATGTCTAACCTGAGAATCGTTTGAGACTCGACCGACGAATTGGCGATTCAAACCTTCTATCGGCCAAATACGAGCTGACCTGTCAAAACCAAAACAAAATTTCAACTACGCCGTCATGCTATTGGGATCGAGTCATTAGAATCATGTACCTAGTCCACGTCGGAGTGGCGGAATAGGCAGACGCGCTAGCTTGAGGGGCTAGTGCCCGTAAGGGCGTGGGGGTTCAAGTCCCCCCTCCGACACTAAAAAACCCACAACGAAGTTTCGATCCAGCTTCAATGCTACTAGTCGTGAGTTGGCAGGGTTTAATTGCCTCTTCAATACGCCGACTTCTCTCGTTTTCACTGCAATACTCAACGTTCTACGAGATTTAAAGCTAGGTTCCAGACTTGAGAGGCGAAGGGTCAACTCTGTGGAGCCTGCTACGACGGCCACCCGAACGCTACTTGGGGCACAGATGCCCAACTGCACGATCATGCAATAGATAAGCATTTCCGGTTCGACGCTTGAAGCGGCCGTGTTGAACTGAGTTTGAGATGACTTTGACAAGTCTCGTGCGCACCAGAACGATTGGCGATTCGTCCGAATTTACCTAACTACAGCGGTCATAACACCGAGGGCAGTGACGGGTACAGAAGCCATCGGTCGCATAGAAGCGTCGGAACTTTATTTCAGCTTATTTCGGTCATCAAATTAGTGGGTCTCCATCACCAAAGAATTAGCTTCGGATCCCGCCAACATCCAACGCAGCAAGACTGACGGCGAAGATACTACCTATCTCCGTCGAGGCACCCGACGAGTGGGCTCACCGGTAAGGGTGTCGCCTTCGGGGCTAGCTAGCTGGCTCTCTAGGTCTTGAAACGCTCTGATGATTTCAGGGGCCTCGTAAGCCCGGTTTCTCCTACCGATAGTGACCTGACGTAAGATGCCAAGCTCAACAAGCTGTGAGACGGCGTTGTTAGCAGCAGGGAAGGATCGCTTGGTGATCGCAGCTGCACTGTTCACCGTAACCACCGGCGCGCCGGAGAGTTTTGGTAAAAGCAGGTCCGCCGCGGAGTTTTTGCGAACGAAGGGGATCTTCTCCCGCCAGGATCGTAGAATTTCCCGTACCCTGCCCTCGAAGGCGACAGCGTCCTCGACCTCACGGTTGCAAGCACCGGCAAAGCGACCAATCCACTGGTTTGCTCCAGCGTGTGCTTCTTTACCAGAAGAAGGACCTCGGTAGCGACTGGCCTCTAGTGACTCGATATAGGACTTGGACCAGGTAGCGAGGATCAGCGAGATGGGAGGGAGGATACGCAGAGCGAGTCCACGTCGTCGGAGTATGAGGTGAATGAGCGCCCTTCCCGTTATACCGTTCCCATCGACAAAGGGGTGGATGGTTTCAAACTGGGCGTGGGCGATTGCGGCTTGGGCGACTGTGGGTAGCGAGTCATCGTTGCAAAAATCACAAAGGTCAGCCATGAGGCCTTCGACGTACTCAGGGGGAGGGGGGACAAAGACTGCGGAGCACGGAATGTAAGCACTCCCACCGGTCTAGTTCTGCTGCTTCCGGAATCTTCCTCCCCACTCTTGCATCCGAGTCCCGGCGAGGAGACGCTCACGGATGCCGAGTAGGACCTCGGTCGTGATATCGTCACCCATGTTGATGCACTCTATTCCATAAACCATGGCGTCAATATTATCGATTACCTCGGTGGCCGTGACGTCCGACGGTGCCTCGCCTAGTCCTCGGACGACTTCAGCTTGGAGAAGCCGACGTGCCCCAACTTCCAGCCCTTCAAGCCGCGACGAGGCAACAGCTTCGGCTCGAAGCAGGATGCGGGCTAGTGCTTCGGTATCGATAAGAGAAGTCGTTCGACATTCAGCCGCGCGATGGCTGCCTCGGCCTCGGCTACATCGGCGGCTACATCGCCGTCCAAGGTGAATTTTCGGCCGACGAGCAGATCCGGGAGGTATGCTTCAAACTTACACGAGCGACGGTCACTGCTGGACATACCAGAGAAATTGGTCGTCCAATTTTGTTGCAGAACCCTTGCCATTGCTTCTCCTTATTAAATCTTATCCTATAACCTTTAACAAGGAGAAACCATATTTATGGATGCCATATCTCAGTGATAGAGGATCCAATTCCCAGAAGCACTTGAGGGCTACGAAGAACTCGAATTTCAGCTTCCCTATCCGGGCGAAGGGAATGTCGTCTTAGTTGACGGCCACATATGCTCTGATTCGGGAAATGTCACGCAAGATCGCCGAGGAGATATTGTCGGAGAAACACTCCTAACGCTCGTCGAAGTGACCTCATTTTAGCGAAAACTTCCGTCGGTTCTCAAAAGCAATGATGGCTTCGAGCCAGACATCTTCAAACAGCTTCAGAGACTCGTTCTCAATTTCATGAACTTCTCGTCGTCACATTCGGCACCCATCGACGTTGCAGCGCCCAAAGATAGAAGTGCCTCAGAAAATTTCTCCGGCAATCTCAATTTCCGATCAGCTATTCCCAAAGGTATCCCATCAAACGTGTGAAACTTAATGGTTCCGCTAATTTTAGGATGTCTCCTCCCTTGTAGAAGTGGCAAATCTATCATCCTTGGAAGTTTGTCATTCAAGCCATATCGAGCTAGTGCTTACAGGAGGGTTAAAGTCGCGGTCGGACTCATGGTAACAGCGGCCACAAGGGCAGGAGCTGCTTCACGAACATAGGATAATCGATTAAACCCTCGAGCAAGATGATCAGTTTCTCCCTATTGTTACAGTCGATTGAGCGACTGCCGTGTCAGATCACTCTTCTTGGCATCGGAAAATGTAGTAGATGGAAGCCCGAAAAGTAAGCACAGTATTGAATAATTCGTTAGGTTTCAATTCGAAATTCCCGGGCACAACCTCAAGCAAATGATGTCGCCTGCAACCGGTTATGACTTACTTTGGCTATAGCCATTCGAATTTCAACGATAGGACGTGCGCAATATTCATAGCCTCCATTATTTGTGGGCAAAGCCACTCTAACGGCAATACGTCTTGAAATCAGTGAGTAGCTTGTTCCGTCTGATAATTCCTTTGGCATCGAAACATCCAAGTTCATATCTCAAATCATTGGTCCTTGGTTCTACAATTGACGGCACCAAGTTACTTTCGACTCTCGGCATCTGCGACTAACAAGTCTGCGATGGATTTCTCACCGAGATTGCCACGAAGTTAGAGCTAAGCAAGCCTTCTAAAAACTTAGGTAACCGATCTGGTAGCGATATGGACCATTTAGCCTTCGGCAAGATTTTGAGTGACTTTTTCTGTCATGAGCGCTTTGGGCTTCATGATGAATCCTCACAATTACATTTTGGTCAGCAATCCCACCTTACAAGTGGAAAGGCCAAGGTTCACCATTACAGCCTCACCAAACGATACAGGCGATTTATTCCGTTGACACGTTCGCGCGCGAAGAGGTTTCAAAGACCTCGAATCATTTGACGCATCGGGTCCGATACCGAAAGATTATGAGGTATCGTTCGATAATTTACGTCGAAACCTTACTTGAGAAATGGAGAAAACTTCGCAAGCAACAGTCGAACTGCGTAAATAAGGTTGAGGCTCTTCACTTAAAACTCTGTTTTTTATCGTGCAATTTCTAAAGCACCATCCTACGACGAAATCCCCGACGAAGACTTTCGCATTAGTGAGGTAGCCGCCTTTCGCGGAAGTATGCGCCCCAACAGCATTGCGGCGAATTGATTTAGTCCGCCAGGGACAAATGTTGGCCCCTTCCCCAAATGAGCAAGTGACATTTCAACGATCTCAGTTGGACCAAGTTGCCCCGGTATCTTCTTATCCGACCTAGATTCAAGGCCTGGAGTCGTAACCGCTCCGGGGGAAGTTACCAAAATATCCAAACCCGAGCCTCTATTCTCTTCCCAAAGAGCTTCGCCGAGCATTCGAAGGTACGCCTTTGTAGCTCCATAAGTTGACAAGGATGAAGATCCAGCGTACCCAGCGAGCGATGAAACCAAAATAACTCCAGCGTTCTTTCTCGATAACAACTTAGGAATTAGCTGATGGATCAATAGCGTCGGCGTCGCCACATTCGTTGAGATTGCCGATCTAATCGTGCTCCCTTCAACTTTTTCAAACTTCCCGCCTGGAGAGAGCGCTGCGTTGTAGACCACCAAACCTAAATCGATCCCTGTTACACGTTCAACAAGCTCATTTGGAGCAGATGATTCGCTGAGATCAAGGACTATCGACAAGGTAGATACGCCATGTCGATTCTCAATCTCTTTGGCTTTAGCCTCAACCAACTCCTTGCGCCGCCCAACGATCGCCACATTTAGGCCACGCTTGGCAAACGCCTCAGTCCAAGCAGCTCCAAGTCCATCAGATCCACCAGCCACAAGTGCCCACGGACCATACTTTGCAACAAAGTCATCGCTAGGCAAAGCAACCACCCCCTAGCGCAATCTATCACTAAAGTAGCTATGGGCTCGAAAGTTAGGCGACCTAAGCTTTCAAGGGGCATACGATCAATCTCTTCCCGAAGTAGGGAGGTTCAGCTTCCAGACAACACCAGCCATCCGGACTCCAAAGCAGATCAATACCGCACCTAGTTCGACCGCGACACTATAGAAGTGATACCTAAGTGCAACCGCGGTAAGGGTCGAACCCATCGCAGCTGGTATCGCATATAGCCCGCTCGACAGTACAGTCGGAACCCTCCTGATGATCACGTCTCGGATAGTTCCACCTCCAACACCAGTTATCGTCCCAAGTAATATCGATTGAAATGGGCCGAGATGAAAGTTAAAGGCGATCTCAGTTCCAGCAACACAAAATAACGCAAGGCCTGCGGCATCGAGAATCACGATCGGCTTGTGAACCATTCTCGAATGACGTCTGATCAAAAATGCAGCTACTCCAGCTCCAAGGGCAACGGCGATATATCGCCAATCGCGAAATGTCGTGGGTGGAAGGTTGCCGATGAAGATGTCTCGAAGAACTCCTCCTCCAAGGGCAGTCACCGCTGCTAGGACCATGACACCGACTAGGTCGAGGTTTTCAGCCTCCATGGCGGTAAATCCACCATTGAGGCCAAAGACAAAGGTTCCAGCAAATTCAAGGGATGAAAGTACATTCATTACGGGTGACCAACCATATGGATAATTATCCTATTTTCCATTATCTGCGCACGCCTATCCGAGCCATAAATCGAAACTTCATAACTAAAACAAACAGACATCCCAACCTACTTATCGACACTCCAGCCGCACATCTACAATTGCCTAAGTCAGTGACGCATCACGTAATCATCGCTTATGATTTGGCGCTCATTCATTCCATAAGCGAAAGAAAGTTACATATTTCAAAATAAAAGCAAAATTTTGACATAGCCTTGGCTCATAAGTCCCAAAAAGGAGAGCGATTGTGATATCAGCCGAAGCACAAGCCGTAAAAGATATCCTTCGAGCAGCGAAAGAGGGTGGCCCGGCGGCTACCACCATCGAAGAGCAGCGACTAGGCCTCGAAGCCGTAGCTTCGTCTTGGCCATTGGCAGATGGAGTTACGATCAGCAATAAACCGATTGCGTCCTTCAACGCAATTGAGATTCAGCCGCAATCTGTAGCCTCAAACAAAACGCTCTTGTGGCTTCACGGCGGGGCCTACTCTGCTGGTTCAATAATGACCCACCAATCGATGGTAAGTAGGATCGCAGCAGCCTCGAAACTACGAGCAGTACTACCCGAATACCGGCTCGCTCCTGAAGATCCCTTTCCAGCTGCGATCGAAGATGCTCTAAGTATCTATCAAGAGTTACTTCAGGAAAGAGGTGGAGCCTCAAACATTATCGTCGGCGGTGACTCAGCCGGAGGAGGATTGACCCTCGCGCTGATGTTAAAGCTAAAAGAGAACGGCATCGAACTTCCGTCGAAACTGGTCTTGCTTAGTCCCTGGACAGATCTAACAGCATCTGGAAGTTCGGTCGTCGATCGCTCAGATGCGGATCCCTGGCTTTCATCTGACCTACTGAACCCAGCGGCAGCGGTCTATCTAAATGGAGCAAAGCCAGACGACGTACTAGCCTCACCACTCTTTGGCGACCACTCTGGCCTCCCGGAGACCCTCACCATAGTGGGCGACGACGAGATCCTTCTAAGCGACTCCACCCGCCTTCACGACTCTCTTCTAGCCGCAGGGGTGTCGTCTGAGATCCACGTTGCTGAGGGCATGTGGCACGTCTATGCAACTTTCCCAGGTTTTCGGGAGTCTGATGAAGCGATCGAGAGAGTGGCGGCTTTTATTCGATGATATTGATTACCCGGTAAAAAGTCGAATCAGGGGTCACGGTAGCGTTGAAGGCCAATCACTGTGACCCCTTTTCCCGTCGACTCCTCTCGCCTCCTTGACCTACCTATTCGTCTTTCAACGTCCCCTCTAGCAACGCGCCATGAGGGAGGACCTCGAAAACGATCGAGCAGCGTATTTACGTATAAGCAGAGCTAAACCAGCGTCGACGGACCACTTGGAACACCTAAAACAATCAACTGCCTCGCTACCTCAATAGCGCCGCATAACCGATTTTCACATCTATGTCAATTGCTCAAACGAATGTCAAGACAAGCGAAAAGCAAAGCAACTGAAACGCAAAATAAGCAGCGGCTGAGAAGAGCGGGCACCGTCAGCAGCGCCGGTACGTTCGCGAGTACCAGTAGGTGATTATCATCGTTTAGAGTTCACTTTACAAAGTGAACTCGCAGGAGACTAAGGGCCAAAAGATATAGATCGATGGCGACTGACAACATGAATAGCTACCTCAATTGATGCTCAAAATTAACTTCGATCGATATCGCCAATCCATCAAAGGGCAACCGTCTGTCCGCCTGGTCGTTCACCGAGAGTCGCAAGTGAAGTAGCATCGATGAACAATTCAAGAGTTAGTTCCAAGCAAAATAAAGGTCCGGCAAATTATAGGGCTAGAAGAATACTCCTTGCATTGGTCTTGGTGATCCTTGTAGCTGGAACAACGACTGCGTGGCAGTTACTATCAAAACACCAGCAAGCAAGCATCAAATCGACTAACGCAAACACAGAAAGGATCGCATCTTCTCCTTCGACCACTGAGGCCGCAACCACCACAACAATCGATCCAGGTCTTCTACCTCAAACTAACGCTGAACCAAAGATCTCTGGATCAGCGATCGATAAGTTGATGAAGAATCTCTTCTATGGGATTACTCAAGATTCGATCGCCACTGCCCTATCTTCATTCTTTACCCTTGACTCCTACTTGTCGGTAAAGAGTCTCAAGGACGACGCCTACGACTACGCCGCACGCCTAATCTTCCACTACACCCTCGATATCGAAGCAGCACACAACTACATAGCCTCACAGGGAGCAGCGACGTACGTTGGTTTTTACATCCCCAAAGCCAACGTTCACTACGTCCAGCCCAACACCTGTTACAACCGCCTTGGCTACTGGATGGCGCCAGACGCAAGGATCCTCTATAGCGTCGGCGGAGTTAAATATTCGATCGGTGTAGCCTCTCTCATCTCCTGGAGAGGCCTCTGGTACGTAGTTCACCTTGGAGCCATAAACCGCACCAATGACGTTGGTATCGTATACTCGCCGGCACTTGGCATCGGACCGCCCGGTCCTACCGGCGGCTGCTAAGTTTTCCTAAGAGTCGCCACAGACTGCCTCCAAGAAGGATCTGCGCCACTTACTACGAAATGCCTGCTCCGACCTCAACTTCTCGCCCAGCTAAGCGCCACTGAGTAAAGCCATCAGAGAGGCGAACCGCCGCAAGATGATGGCTCTTTAGGACCTCCAATGCGCTTATCGCAAAGGAACAGTAAGGCCCCCTGCAGTAGACGACGACTTGTACCTCTTCGCTTGTTCCAATTCGTTCCATCGAGTTGCCATCAATGCGAGCCACCGTGGCAACGATCGCTTCGACCTCCTCTGAAAGCTGCTCCAGCGGTATCGAGATTGCTCCAGGTATATGACCAGAGAGATACTCTTCTGGTGGTCTAACGTCGAGGATTACGAATTTGCCACTGCCAATTTCTTTGGCCAACTCCCCTTGACTTAGAGTTATGTCTTCGACTCTGCCTAAATATCTCTCGAGAGCTGGTTGGATACGTTCATTGTGGCTCTTAGCCATGGTGCGAAAGCTCTCAAGAAAGGAGATGACGTCTGGTCCCGAGAGGCTGTAGAAGATGTGGGTTCCCTCACGACGTGTGGCAACAAGTCCACAACGTCGCATTATCTGAAGGTGTGCAGATGTTGTCGTTATTGAGGTGCCAATTCGCTCCGAGAGTACCTCAACGCTTCGTTCGCCTTGGGAGAGGACGTCGAGAATCTCAATCCTCTTACCATTTGAAAGAGCCTTGCCAACTTCAGCGAAGGCTACATACAACTCTTCTTTTGTGCGCAAATCACCCATACAACGAGTATATTCTATAATTATCAAGAATATTAGAATAAACCTTAATTCGTCTCATGGTTCACGAATTAAGTGGCCCGGTTTCACAGCACAACAGATAGAGAGCTCAAAAAAGATGACGACGAACGGCCGTAGTGCGACGACAGCAAATTTGGCGGTGGCAAAGCAGGGGCTGAGAGAGATTGAGCTTGGTCTTAGAGCAAATCTCCGCCAATTTATCATTTTGGCGGCCGTCAACCTAACAGTCGGTGGCCTTGTTGGCCTCGAGCGCACTACGACTCCACTAGTAGGAAAGGACGTATTTCACCTCTCGAGTTCACTTTCGATCTTCTCGTTCATAGTTGCATTCGGTGCAACTAAGGCGATCACTGACCTTTTTACGGGGCCACTAACCGCTAGATACAGCAAGCGTTCAATCCTGTTAGTCGGGTGGCTCATAGGTGCACCCGTACCGCTTGTACTTGCATACTCAACTCACTGGTGGATGATTATTCTCGCTAATGTAGCCCTCGGCCTCAACCAAGGTTTGACTTGGTCCATGACCGTAAATATGAAGATTGATCTCGTGGGACCAAGGCAGAGGGGATTGGCTACTGGTATCAACGAAGCCGCGGGCTATGGCGCCGTAGGTCTAACTGCACTCATTACCGGTTATCTTGCCAGCCGTTATGGCTTACGCCCAATCCCTGAAATTATCGGCGTAGCCTTTGTGGTCCTTGGATTCATCTTAAGTCTCACAGTCAAAGACACAGCAGATCACGTCGCTCAAGAGAGTAGCCGAAGCGCCGTTGGCTTCGCTCCAAACTTCAACGGGAGCCAAGGGGTAAGTGAGCACCATTCTTTTAGAGATATATTCTGGGAGACGACCTGGAGGAGCAAGGGGCTTCGTGGAGCGAGTCAAGCTGGCTTTGTTAGCAATCTAAACGACGCCGTCACGTGGGGAGTATTTCCCCTTCTCTTTACTAACCACGGTTTAGGTCTATTCGCAATCGGTCTGATAAAAGGGCTCTACCCCTTGCTTTGGGGATTGGGACAGATTCCAACGGGGCTCGTCTCTGACAAAATTGGACGCAAACCATTGATAACCATTGGGATGGCCATTCAATCAGTTGCCCTTTTTCTAGCAATTATCCTTCTCAAGTGGCCACTACTAGCCGGAATCGTATCATCATTACTTTTAGGGATCGGTACCGCAATGGTATATCCGACCCTCATAGCGGCGGTCTCTGACGTCGTCGCTCCATCGAATAGAAGCAAATCGCTGGGGGTATATCGATTTTGGCGCGACCTCGGCTATGCAGTGGGTGCGATAACTGCGGGCCTGATATCAACCTTTGCTGGTCTAAATGTTTCGATTTTGATAGCTGCGGCCATCACCGGCCTCTCGTCACTGATGGCACTGAGGTGGCTACCAACGCCTAGTCGAAACTCTCTGTAGCGTTTCTACTTCTCTTTTTAGGAGCTGTCCTACCCTTCTTGGTGGCCCTTTCGGCCTCTTCAGTCGCACTTCGAAGAGCAAAGAGGAGGCCTCTCTCAATCCAATCTCGAAGTACTTCATCTCTTTCAAGGGCGACTTGATCGACAAAGACCCACCCCCTTGCAATGCGACCATTCATAGTCATTGGTGTGACATGCTCCAGCTCGATCAACTGATAGGTCTCCTCGTGTTCAACCCTTACAATCAATTGACCACCGCTGCTCACACCAACGGCCATCTTTCCCTCCACCAAAAATCCGACTCCACCAAACATCTTCTTCTCAACAAATGGAGCCATCTCAACTAAAATTTCGCGGATGCGCTCCGCAAAGGAGCTGTCGATCAATTCAACACCTTCCCAATTCAATAATTGTCGTCTCATCAAGAATTTAGAGATCCCAACACGCCAAATCCACACGACGATAGCTATCACCGTGGTATCGCTATTTGAACCTCATTCTCCCACACACGGCCCATATCTCAAATAAGTGGTAATTTTTATGTGTGATAGAAGAACGATTAATAAACTTTGAAATTGGCAATCGGTACGGATACGACTTTGGAGTTGCGAAGACGTGGTGCAAGATCTTCGGAAGCGAGTTCCTTGGCTCGACGAAGACGCCCCTGGTAGTCTTGCACGGAGGACCTGGAGCAACCCACAGCTACTGTCTTCCGATAGCAGATCTAGCCCAGGATGAACGATCTGTAATCTTCTACGATCAGATAGGTAATGGCAAGTCAAGCCACTACCCCGACGCGCCAACGAAATTTTGGGAACCGACGATCTTCGTAGAAGAACTCCAAAACCTCGTAACCTCTCTGGGAATCGCCAACAACCACTCAATTCTTGGTCAATCTTGGGGTGGATTTCTAGCCCAAGAGTATGCACTCACCCAACCCCAGGGGCTCAATAGTCTGGTCCTATCAAATACCGCCGCCTCCTTTCCGAACTTCCTCAAGGCGGCCAACGAGTGGCGAGCCCAGCTTCCGGAGGAGGTGGAGGCTACACTTCGAAGGTGCGAAGCCGATGGCACTACAGATAGCAAGGAGTACCTCGACGCCTGCGACGTCTTCTATAAGCGACACGTCTGCCGCCTAGAAGAGTGGCCGGAAGAGATTACCTCAAGCTTTGCAGAGATTGAAAAGGACCCAACTGTGTATCACACAATGAATGGCCCGTCGGAGTTTCATGTAATCGGGACCCTCAAAGATTGGACCTCACTAGATCGACTGCATGAGATCGAGTCGCCTACCCTAATCGTCTGCGGGCGACACGATGAAGCAGCACCGTGGCTGTCAGATGAGATAGCCAGTGGGATCATAAACGCAGCGGTACGCATCTTCGAAAACTCTTCGCATATGCCCTTTCACGAAGAGCGCGAGAGGTACATGGAGATCGTTGGAGCATTCCTAAACTCCAACGACTAAAGGTTGAGTCGCCAAAGGTATAGGCCAGATACTCCTTTCAGGTACGAACGAGAAGCTAAAAAGTCGATCGACGATATCGGATTTGGTATTCGTTATTTCAACCTTTGCAGCTAGAAGAAGATCCAAACCACGTTATTCTCATCAATGCAGGAGGAGCATATGACAAGCCGACTAGATGTAACCGAGAAGATACTCGAAAAGAAGATCCTTAGAAGTCTCAAGTGGTCAGATATCGCCGCTGAAGTAGGCCTGTCAAAGGAGTGGGTAACCGCAGGATGCCTAGGTCAAATGACATTTGATCAAAGGGTTGCGCAGCAGATCGGCGAGATCTTCGATCTCACCGACTATGAGATATCTCTCCTTCAAGTACCTCCATATCGAGGTTCGCTACCGACCCAGATCCCGTCTGACCCCGTAATCTATCGACTTTATGAAATAGTCTCGGTATATGGAACAACTATCAAAGAGTTGATTCACGAAGAGTTCGGCGATGGGATAATGAGTGCTATCGACTTTGAGATGGACATAACTAGAGAGCCTGATCCTAAAGGGGACCGAGTCAAGATCGAGATGAGCGGCAAGTATCTTGCCTACCGTACCTACTAAAGACTCATTCAATCACGATCATTCAAGCAACATCGTTCGATGTAAGAGCGAAGCGACGTACTCTGTGACGCCAGGTGGAGATATATCTGAAAGATACATCTCCACTCGTACAGCGCGGCGATACAGTCGCAGCACCACATCACGATTGCAGTGCGATAGTCAAACAACTTGGACATAACGAAGCTATACAAATATAGAAGGGGCGGATAAATCCGCCCCTTCTCTAGCTCTAGTATCAAATCTGGTACCGACTAGACGGCCAATGCGCCTGCGCCTATCTTGGCATCGTCGGCCACCTTGCGAGAGTGAACGAATCCGAAGGCTACTAGCACCGCTAGGACCGCCGCTAGGACGAAGGCTGCAATTGCTGCGTAAGTCGCTATCTCTCCGAAGACCGAGAAGGCATAGGCTTCGAGGAGTAGTCCCCTAAGGGTAGTACCCTTGAAGGAGGTGTTCACCAACGCCGCCAAGGAGGCGTTCTTGGGATCGGCCATCGAAGCCGCAGAGATCTTAGAGTAGACCCCGCCATATGGCATCTCGGAGAGGTGCACCGCAATGAAGTTGTTGGCGTAGACCTCAGCCTGTGCGCCCGTGAGGAGCTGTTGACCCGCATATTGAGAGACCGAAGGGATCATGCTCGGAGTCACCTCGGTGCCAGCCTTAGCATTGGCAAAGGCAGATGCTGGCGGAAAGAATATCTTTTGGGCAGCTAGCTGGTCGTGAACGCTACTATTTGCAAATGAAGAGCCCCACGTAAGGAGCGATCCAGCCACTAGGAGAACTACGACAACTACTAGACCTATCCAACTCACCAATTTATCAAAAGCACGCCGCTTCATATTTCCTCCATTCGTCCCGAACCGAAACTTAATCCTTAATATACGTCCGAATCAAAAAGATATAAGAGGGTAAAAAGTCCCTATAGTATTTGTTATTACTTTTATATCGATTCGCAAAGTTATCAAAAGTCTTACTTAATAAGTCTCTGAAATGGCGTTTCATAACTTTAAAAATTTAGTTGCATAATACAACTTTATGAAATATGACACATTATAATCTATGAAAAAATTGAATTATATGACATCTATTTCTAGAAATATCAGCGCCGTCTTCCTTGGATTGACACCTTGAAGACTTATTCATCTATCGCCACGCCAAGAGTTGTCCTCCACTAAATACAGTCGACTCAATGACGATGAGGTAGCTGTATATTTCCACTATCACTTCCCGACGGGGTCACGAAGAGAGGCCGCAGACGGTAGCATCGTCCATACGAATGGCCCACGTGGGGACGGGGAGATACTTTGATCAATTTGGATACCGAGGAGTCCTTCGTCGTACAAGGAACAGCTCTTGATACACTTCTGAACCTCGAAGACAAAGTCGTAGACCTTATCTATATCGACCCACCCTTCAACACCGGAATTACCCAAACAAAATTGACCACCAAGAGCCGAAGGGTCGATGAAGGAGAGGGGCTCAGCGGATTCGGTGGAGCTAACTATGTCAGGGAGACTCTTGACTCGATTGGCTACGACGACTCCCACGAAGACTTTATAGGGACCTTTCTACGCCCGGTTTTAGAGGAGGCACACGCCAAGTTGAAGGACCACGGAGCCCTCTATCTTCACCTCGACTACCGTGAAGTTCACTACGCCAAGGTCCTCCTCGACTCCATCTTTGGTCGCGATAACTTCTTGAACGAGATCATCTGGGCCTATGACTACGGAGGCAAGGCCAAAACTAGGTGGCCTGCCAAGCACGACAACATCCTCTTCTATGTAAAAGATAGAAAGAACTACAAATTCAACAGTGACGCGATAGACAGAGAGCCCTATATGGCTCCCGGGCTCGTAACAAAGGAAAAGCAAGAGAGAGGAAAACTACCAACCGATGTTTGGTGGCACACTATCGTAAGTCCTACCGGCCATGAGAAGAGTGGATACCCCAATCAGAAACCTCTGGGCATACTTCGTCGCATCATAAGAGCATCGAGCGACAACGGAGATCTAGTTGCCGACTTCTTTAGTGGCTCCGGCACAACGGCAGTGGCAGCTAGCGAACTGAGCAGAAGATTTATCGTAAGCGACGTAAATCAACAGGCGATTGAAACTACCTCGAGCCGCCTTGACTCTGTCGGTGCAAAGTACAACTCCATTACCTTGTAGAGTACCTCAATTTGCAGGCGTCAAAAATGTCGATGCGTTGAAGGTGCCGCCAGTAACGATTGGAAGAATCACACTTAGAGCCGTCGTACCAACTTGATGGTCGAACCATACCGGTTGCGGGACCTGAAAGAGTGGTAGCTCAACCATATTTAGCCAAATCTGGCTATCTACGGCGTTGTAGAGCTTCGAGGCATCGATTGGATACACCTGGTTTGAGGCTTGATCTATCTGACTTGACGTCAAAGCTCCAAAGGTAGAGGGGTCTGCGCCGTTGAGTTGGTGCTCGATAACATTGAGACGATCCGATGGCTCGGGTGTCGCCGGGATATCCCAAATAACAGCGGTGTATTGTCCGCTATCTATAAGAGCCTGGGGCGACGACGTTGACGAGTAAGGGTGCAGTTGAACGGAAAAACCAAAGTAACTCCATATCTTGTCGATCAATTGCGCGCTCCTAGTGTCAACCGGTGAACTCGCATCATAGGCAAGGGAGATTTGTACTGGGCCAGTCGGCGAGGTGAGATACCCCAACTGATCGTATGTCATTCCAGCTAACACAAAGGATCGAATGGCCTTGGCGAAGTCGCCTACCAAAAAGAACCCCTGGTGATCTTCGTATCCTTGTTCGGAGTTGGTATACAGGTTGTTGCCCGGAGGGGGCGAGGGGTAGTTGGCAAGGGGAGTTTTCCCAAAGATATTTGACCAAAGGACACTTCGATCGATCGAGTAGGCAAGGCCATTTCGAAGTGCAAGAGATGTATTCGTCGTGTTGAAGATCAACGAGGTGACCGATGAGCCTTGGATAAACCCAGATGTAGCTGCGTTAGCCGGTGCAAAGGAGCCGGGCTGGCCGATCGTGGCGTGCAAAGAGGCGGCCGTAGCAGTTCCATCGCTAAATGTGATCGACGAGAAGTTCGAAGGCTTGCTCGACGCAAGGACAATGTTATGGGTGGTATAGGACTTGATGAGGTAGTTAGTGATCGATGGAAGAGCCGTCACGCCAAAGGATAGGCCTGCAATGAATCCCTGCAGGTGCATGTATCGCGCAGGGTAGATAGTAGAGAAAAGACTTCGCCAATCGGTCATCGGATGTTTGAAGGTAACCGTTACTTCGCTTCCATCGCTATTTGAGACTAAAGATGAGATGTCTGAATATCCGGAGGTATCTACGAGCTCAGAGGCGTATGGAAGCACCTTCCCCTCCAGGCCGTTATCGAGCGCCTCCCAAGTGTAGATGAAGTCAAGAGCCGATAGCGGGTGACCATCACTCCAAATTGCCTTTTGATTTATCTTGTAGACGACGACTTGGGGATTGACCGAAATCGTCTCAGCGCTCAGCACATAACGAGTGTCGAGAACGAAGTTCGAATTCGAATCAACGTAGAAGGCCCGTGGTAGCAGAAGTGAATCAATGAGTCGAGTGACAGATCTGTCGCCAACGCTAACCATTGGGTTCAATGTAGCTGGAATCGAAGGGACCGAGATATCGAGTGATCCATAGTAGGCAGGTGGAGCCGTAGATGATCCTCCACATGCACCAAGTAGCATGGCCGCTACAACAAAGAGAGAGATGTACCTAATTAAACGCAGCGCTTAACTCCCAGAGAAGAGGCCATAAGTAACAGAGTGCCTTTGGTCTGAAGGCGAGTTAGGTTACGGCCAAAGTTGCTACTCCACCGATTATTGAAGTCTTAGTGAGAGAGCGATGGCCGATGCCATGAAAAGAAGGGCGAATACGATCGTAATCCTATCCAAGTTCTTTTCAGCTACAGTCGAGCCGGCGGCGGCGGCACCCACTGAACCACCCAAGAGATCAGACACTCCCCCACCCTTACCAGCGTGTAGAAGAATAAGCACAACTAGTGCAACTGCCGAAATAATCTCAAGAACAACCAATAATGCCGTGAACACCTAAAGCTCCAAAATAATTCGCGCTAAATACTGCGCACGATTCGCGCAAATGCCTCAGCATCCAAACTAGCACCGCCAACTAAAAGACCATCCACCCCATCCGCAGCGAGGAGTTCAGCAGAGGTCGTAGGGGTGACAGAGCCACCATATTGAATTCGTACTGAGTTAGCAACTTCGATGCCAAAGTTTCGCTCGATCTCATCGCGTATCAGCGACGCCCCTGAGGATGCATCTTCAGGGGTAGCAACTAATCCAGTTCCGATAGCCCAAATTGGCTCATAGGCAACTACAGCCTTCGCAACTAACTCCGGAGCGATTCCGTCAAATGCACCTCGAACTTGCTGACTTAGGACGTCGTCGGTCTTACCCTCTTCGCGCTCTTCCATCGACTCTCCGACACAGACGATCGGCGTCATGGCCTCGCTAAATGTTGCAGCAACTTTTTTGTTAACGATCTCATCGGTCTCGCCAAAGTACTTTCGTCGCTCCGAATGGCCAACAATTACATATCGCACGTTGAGCTTAGATAGCATGCTGGCCGAAATCTCGCCCGTATATGCCCCCTTCTGCTCAAAGTAAAGGTTTTGAGCGCCTAGAGCAAAGCGCATCTTGTCGCTTTCAATCAATAGCTGCAAGGACCTAAGAGAGGTTGCGGGTGGGTGGATTGAGATCTCGCTAAAGGCGTAGTCGACGTCGCGCAATTCAAAGTAGAGCTTTTGAACGATCGAGATAGCCTCTAGGTGGTTGAGGTTCATCTTCCAGTTGCCAGAGATCAAACGATACCTACCTGTAGCTGGATTCGGCTTCAATTCGTATCCCTTTTTTGCTGACAAGTCTTCTCCTTAAAACCACGCGACATCAGTTCCGTAGAACTTCTCGCTTATCGATTGAATAGTAAATAACCCTAAAGTGACGCCACTAGGGTCGAGCAGCGCTCTCTCGGAGGGCCGCCAAGCCAGGAAGGTCACCCTTTTCAAGGAGTTCTAGGGACGCGCCACCTCCTGTAGAGAGGTGGCTTACTTGATCGGCTAATCCAGCCTCTTCAATTGCGGCGGCAGAGTCACCTCCACCGATAACAGAGAATCCCTGTGATGCAGCTACAGCCCTGCCAACACTAAAGGTTCCATTGGAGAACCTCTCGTCTTCAAATACTCCCATTGGTCCATTCCAAAGGATTGTACCTGCGCTGGCGATAATGGAGGAGTAGTTCTCAACCGTCTCAACGCCCACGTCAAGACCTCTAAAGCCCGACGGTATATCGCGCCCCACCGCTATGACTTGTCCTCCAGTTGCTCCACGGCCAAATGAGCCATTTGAGTCGAGTGCGACCGAATCGACGGGGAGATGAATCTTGTCAGAGGCGGCAAGAAGTCTCTTGCAAGTCTCGACCTTATCGGCTTCAAAGAGCGAATCACCGACTTCGTGGCCAAGTGCTGCTAAGAATGTATAGCTCATAGCGCCACCGATCAGAAGAGCGTCGACTTTGGGGAGCATCGACTCGATAAGTGCCAACTTATCTGAGACTTTAGCGCCTCCGATGATCGCTACAAATGGTCGCTTGGGTTCGGAAAGTAGGTGGCCGAGGACGTTTGCCTCTTTAGCAAGGAGGCGTCCTGCAGCCGAAGGCAGATACTTAGGTGGGCCAACGATCGAGGCATGTGCTCTGTGGCTGGCACCGAATGCGTCGTTTACGTAGAGGTCGTGGCCCGAGATAAGTTCCCTTACAAAGGTGTCGTCGTTAGCCTCTTCTCGAGGATCAAATCGTAGGTTTTCAGCGACTTCAACACCTTGGTAGCGCTCCTGGATATATCTACGAACTGGCTCCATAGAGTATTTCGCTACCACCTGACCTTTAGGTCTACCTAGGTGAGAGGCCATAGTAACGCGCGCGCCGCCATTTAGAAGAAACTCAAGGGTGGGGAAGGTGGAGACGATTCGAAAGGGATCACCAACTTCAGCGGTGCCGTCATCCTTGTAGGTAAGCGGAACATTTAGATCCGCTCTCAAAAAGACAGACTTTCCGTTGAGGTCTCCTAGATCCTCAAGCTCAGGTACGTTCATCGATACTCTCCAATCACCCAAAAGAAACTGCCACATTGCGCCGGTTGCTCATCCGGAAGATGGCCCTTAATCAAAATAAGTGAAGTACAAAAAGATACGGCACTTATCCTAAAAGTTTGATGCGAGTAGTCAACTAAGTAAAAGTGGCCTCGAGCGCATCAAGACGCTCAAGGCCACCAAATTCAAAACTCTCAACTGCCCGTCAGAAAAGACGTGGCATACGAGATCTAGAGCGACGATCCAATTATGGTTGCCAGATCGACGAGACGATTTGAGTAACCCCACTCATTGTCGTACCAACCGAATACCTTGACGAGAGTGGTTCCATTTTCTAGGTCCATCGCCATGGTCATATTTGAGTCGATTGTGCATGAAAATGGAGTTCCAACGATGTCCGAAGAGACCAAAGGAGCAGTGGAGTACTCTAGGACCTTAGATAGAGGACCAGAGGAGGCAGCGGCCTTATAGGCCTCATTGATCTGATCCTTGGTGAAGGTTCCCTTCAAGACCACCGTTGCATCGGTGATCGAACCATCTGGAACAGGGACTCGGAGGCTGGTTCCGTCTAGACGTCCCGCCATCTCCTGAAGTACAAGTCCTGTCGCCTTGGCGGCCCCGGTTGAAGAAGGAACGATATTCGCGGCAGCGGCACGGGCGCGACGAAGATCCTTATGGGCCAAGTCAAGTAGGTTCTGATCGTTGGTATAGGCGTGAACGGTGCTCATAAGCCCCTTATGGACTCCAAATGCATCGTCAAGAACCTTGATCATTGGAACAAAACAGTTAGTAGTGCACGAAGCGTTAGATACGATCTTGTGGTTTACGCTGTCGTAGTCCCCGTCGTTTACACCAACGACAAAGGTAGCATCAACGTTGGTGCCTGGAGCAGAGATGATAACCTTCTTAGCCCCAGCGTCAATGTGTGCTACAGCCTTGGTACCGTCAGTGAAGATTCCTGTGCTCTCGATTACAACGTCGCACCCGAGCTCGCCCCATGGTAGTGCCTTGGGATCACGCTCAGAGTAGACCGAAATTATGTGGTCTCCAACCTTGATGCCATTTTCAAGGGCTTCTACATTCTCTTTGAGACGACCGTGGGTTGTGTCGTACTTCAAAAGATGCGCATTGGTAGCAATCGAAGTCAAATCGTTTACTGCCACTACCTCAATATCAGCACCTTGCTCTTTTACAGCACGGTAGAAGTTACGTCCGATACGGCCAAAGCCGTTAATTCCGACGCGAATCGCCATTGCGACCTCCAGTTAGCCAACTCTCCAACGAAAAATCATTGAAGTTATCCCCATACAAAATCCAAATGCCACGCAAGCTAGGACCTTTTCGAAGAGCCTACACGCCAGATCTAGATCTACATTGCGCCAAGTTATCAAAGTCGGCGATCATCGGTGATCGAGCAATCCGATACCAACTCAAATGTCGAAAAGTTGATATCTTTCCCGATTTCTTAGCCCCAAATAACCCGTATTGATCAGCCAATAATGGATTGAAGGGCGTCCGAGAGAAGGGGAATATCGTGACTTCTCTTTTCATCTCCACTCAATCGCGCACCAATCCACTCGCACTTTGTTCCTCGAACATCTCCTAGTTCGATCGCCGAGTCATCGTAGAGGACTTGATCTACTGAAAAACCAAATCGGCTTATCTCGGCAAAGTGATCGGCTATCGACATATCTTGGGCCTCTCCGGCCTGTGGCGAGAGGTTGGCGATGTACACCACCTTTGCGCCAGACGCCACTATCGCCCTCTGGATCTTGGGTATACCTATCACAGCACCGATCGAGGTGTGAATTGATCCTGGACCAATAGTTATAGTAGAGGCGGTCGTTATCGCCTCAATGACAACATCAGGCACCTCTGGGTCAGGGGGTAGCAGGGCAACTTCGTCGAGGCCAGCGGTAGTTGCAACCATCGCCTGTCCTACGATCTCCATCTCTCCGTAGCGGCCTATGAGAGTTATCGGCTCGTTACTCGCTGGCAAGATCAATCCATTAGCAAAGGTGAGCCGAGATAACTCAACGCAGGCCTCTACCGGCGTGGTTCCGATTGCCATTAGCGCAGTGAGAATCAGGTTACCGAGGGCATGGCCACGCAACTCAGTCTGCGAGAAGCGATATTCCAGGATCGACGCCCAGCTCGATGTTGGATCAGCTAGAGCCGAAATGCATCTACGGATATCGCCCGGTGGAATCTGGCCGAAGGCTTCTCGTAGTCGCCCTGAAGATCCACCGTCGTCTGCAACCGAGACGATCCCAATCGGAAAGTGACCGATTCTAGACAGGGCCGACAGTGTCGCAGCTAAGCCGTGGCCACCACCGATCGCCATAACTCGTTGAGGCGAGGCTACGTATGAGGGTGCAATTTCTACTAGTCTCAACGATCAACATCCCTGTGAATCACACGTGGCGCAATAGACCTGCTACCGAAGTATTCCGCTAGTTGGTTCGCAACGACGACACTACGGTGCCTTCCCCCAGTACAACCGACCGCGACCGTAAGATAGGACTTTCCCTCCTTCTCATAGGCGGGAAGTAGAAAGTCAAAGAGCGATCTAAGCCTCTCTAAAAATTCGATAGTGTCTGGTTGCTCCATCACATAGTCCTTGACGGGATCTTCCAATCCGGTATGTGGACGCAGCTCTGCTATCCAGTGGGGATTGGGGAGAAAACGACAGTCAAAGAGCAGGTCAACGTCTCTTGGAGTTCCATAGGAAAAACCAAAGGAGACGACCGTTAGAGTCAGAGATCGACTCTCTGAAGCCCCAGTAAACAACTCAGATAGACGGCGTCGAAGTTCATGAATATTTAGGGACGAAGTATCGATGATTATGTCAGCAATCTCGCGAAGTGGCATCAGCAGCTGACGCTCCTTCACTATCGAAGCGGCCACACCCTCCTCGCCGAGTGGGTGTCTGCGCCTAGTACTCTCAAACCGTGTTATCAGCGCCTCATCCGTGGCCTCAAGGAACAAGACTCTAACCTTGGCTCCAAGATATCTGAGGTGTTCGATCTCAGCTCTAACTCCATCGATCGTCTCGTGGCCATATCGACCGATTACGAAGACGACCTTTTCCGCGTTGTTGTTTCGATCAGCGAGCTCTGAGACCTTTGAAATCAGTGAAACGGGCATGTTATCGATCACAAACCAGCCGAGATCTTCAAGGGCAGCGGCGCCAGATGAACGCCCCGCTCCCGACATACCGACGATAAAGAGGTACTCCGTCATAACGTCTCCCCTTGCGAATCAAGACTTTGGGGTCACCTAAAATAAAAACACTCTCGATACTTTCGTACTTAAGGTGTTATCGACAAGCTAGTAACTCTTTACAAAGTGCAGTGCAAGTAGGCGAGGGATATATTGTGCCTCGTAATATTCAGGAGCTAAATCTAAAAATCCCTGTGGCGGTGCAGGTTCGTAGATTCTGGCCAAAATAAGCCCCTTCGAGATTGCAGCGTTCAGATATGATGACAGCGTTCTGTGGACAAATGGTATGAAGACGTCCTTTTCTACCTCTTCAATATTCTGCCGCTCCTCTAAATATCTCCCAACTCTCCAATATTGTTCGCCAAATGAGGTGTCGTCGACCCAACCAGAGTCAGGTGTCTGGAACAAGGGGTGATTGAGGAGGAAGAGAAAGCTTCCACCTGCCTCAAGAAGACGTTGAACTTCAGAGAGAGCACCATCAATGTCAGGGATGTGCTCGAAGACTAGGCAAGCGATGGCCAAGTCGAAGGAACCACTAGCTAAAGGGACCTCATTTGCTCCAGCCTGTAGATAGTTTGCCACGCCACGCTCGTTGGCAACTGTGATCTGCTCCATGGTCGGATCAAAGCCGATAAGAAGCTCGCGGTCCTCTACCCCGGCTAAGTGCCGCAAGATTTGGCCCTCGCCAGTCCCTATCTCGACGATTCGCCTTCGCCCACCAGACCACGCGGTGATTATCGGAAGTATCTGCTCTTCATACTCCGGATCAGCACCAGCGGTAAAGCCATCCTGCCACCACTTAGCGTTATGCGACCAAAGCTCTGAGGCTATTGGTTCGAACTCGCGACGAAGGTAGTCGTCACCATCGTCGTATTCTTCCCCTAACTCGGGGTCATCGTGGCTATGGTCAGATACTCCCATATTTTCCTCCCAGGCAAAGTTGAAAACACCTCGGAGGTGTTGATCAAGCGGCATGATCCAAGATTTGACTTGGGCAAAAGCAAATCAAGGAATTAATCTAGCTGTACCGAGGATACGGCCGTATCATCGCGATCGCCTCCGACCGAGACCTCACCGTCGCCAGCCCCATCGTAAATAGGCTCTTCGTCTCCATCGATAGTCGAAGGCTCTCCAATATCGTGCAAGAGGTTGTAGACAGAAGTCGCGACATCAACCGGAAGGAAGGAGAGGGTTTGGAGCTCATCTAGCGATGCAGCTCGAATCTTTTTCAAACTTCCATAGTGCGAGAGGAGCTTCTTCTTGCGAATCGGACCGAGCCCTACCGCTTCATCGAGGATTGACTTTGTCATTGCCTTATCGCGAAGAGATCTATGGTAGGTAATAGCAAAGCGATGCGCCTCATCGCGTATCTGCTGGAGTAGAAAGAGGGCCTCTGAAGTCCTCGGTATTCGAATCGGTTCACCCTCACCCGGGAGATAGACCTCTTCAAACTTCTTTGCAAGTGAGACCATAGGGATCTCATCTTGTAGGTTTGCCTCACAGAGAGCTTTATAGGCCATCGATAGCTGGCCCTTGCCTCCGTCGATAACGATCAACGATGGCGGATATGAAAAGCGCCTCCGTACAGTTTCGACCTCCTCGTCCTCTTCCTCCGTCAAATGCGCAAGGCGACGGGTAAGGACCTCGTACATAGCTGCAAAGTCATCGTTCTGGCCAACGTTAACTTTGAAGCGGCGGTACTCGCTCCGCTTTGGTAGGCCATCTTCCATGACCACCATAGAGCCGACGTAGTTGGTTCCACTTAGGTGGCTCATGTCGTAGCATTCGATACGAAGGGGGAAGATCGGTAGGCCAAGTTCGTCGCTAAGCGACGTCAGTGCCCTGCTTCTAGCGTTATGATCGCTAGCTCGCTTTAGACGCGTTCGAGTAAAGCTCCCTTGAGCATTGATATTAGCCCTATCCAAGAGAGCCTTTCTGTGGCCGCGCTTAGGAACCTTAATCTCAACCTTTGTACCCCGCAGAGATGTCATCCACTCTTCGAGGAGCTCTCGGTTAGTTGGCTCAACCGTAACTAGAAGTTCTCGTGGCAGTTCAACGGGAGAGTCAGCGTAGATGTCTTCCACAACTCGCTCAAGTATCTCAGCCTCAGACAACTCTTCAACTCGGTCAATCAAAGTTGAACGTCGACCATTTACCCTTCCCGTCCTAATAGAAAGAATGTCAACTTGAAATTCGAGCTCGTCGAAGTGAACTCCTACTACATCGAAGTTATCACTCTCTTCGCCCACCATCTCTTGACGCTCAATCGCCTTTTCGAGGGCAGCCAATCGATCACGTATTCGAGTTGCAGTCTCAAAGTCGAGCTCAGCGGCGGCTTGATGCATCTGAGTCCTCATCGTTTGGACAAAGTTCTTAGAATTTCCCTTGAGGACACTCTCTAGGTCGCCAACGATCGATCGATAGCTCGATGAATCGATCGCTCCCACGCACGGAGCGCAGCATCGATCTATGTGGTAGAGAAGGCACGGCCTCTTGCTTCTAACCGCGGTATTGAACTTACTCTCAGAACAAGTTCTGATCGGAAAGGTTCTGATCAAAAGATCTAACGATTCGCGGATGGCATAAGCTTGGGCATAGGGGCCGAAGTAGTGAAACCCCTTTCGATGACTAGCCCTAGTTACGAATGCTCTAGGCCACTCATCACTCGCAGATATGGCGAGGTAGGGGTAACTCTTATCGTCGCGAAGACGTACGTTGTACCTCGGTCGATAGCGTTTAATGAGCGAGTACTCGAGCATCAGCGCCTCTAAGTCATTTGCTACAGTAATCCACTCGACGTCACTGGCACTACTTACCATCGCTGCAGTTCTAGGGTGAAGGGTCTCAACGGGGGCAAAGTAGTTAGAGAGGCGAGATCTTAGAGACTTAGCCTTACCGACGTAGATCACCCTTCCGTCACCATCTTTAAATTGATACGATCCCGGCAAGTCAGGGACTTTACCGAGGTCTATCCACTTGAGCACCGCTATCTCCTAACAGCCAATTCAACTCGTCTCGCCCACGACGATTAAGACTAGCCCTATCCGAGATTGGACTAGCGAAAGATATCTACCAGAGCAATCAAGGCAACGCACCACCAACTTCGAAGAGGCTACACCCAACTGACTATGGACGATCATCTAACCCTCGGGAATAGTATGAGGGGCATATTTAGTTGTCTCTTACCTTAGGGAACCTTTAGGCTCTACTTGCTGTCATTCGTCTGAAAGATCGATCCCCCTCGTGTCCGAAAAACTAACTGTAAAAGGTGCGAAAGAACACAACCTCAAAGATGTTCACCTTTCGATTCCTAGAAACAAACTCGTAGTATTCACAGGACTATCAGGCTCTGGAAAGTCGTCACTCGCCTTCGACACCATCTTTGCCGAAGGTCAACGTCGCTACCTCGAATCGCTCTCATCCTATGCCAGGCAGTTTCTTGGTCAGCTGGACAAGCCCGACGTCGAATCGATCGAAGGGCTCTCCCCCTCGATCTCCATCGACCAAAAGTCAGCTCCTCGAAATCCACGTTCTACGGTTGGAACAGTAACGGAGATTAACGACTACCTTCGCCTGCTCTTCGCTCGCGTAGGGACTCAATACTGTCACATCTGTGGTGAAAAGGTCGAACGCCAGACCGTACAGCAGATAGTAGATCGGCTCATGGAGATCGACGAGGGCGGTCGCTTCATGGTGATGGCCCCCTTGGTCGAGGGGCGTAAAGGCGAATTTGCCACACTCCTTCATGAGGTGGCTCGCAAGGGGTACTCGAGGGCTCGAGTCGATGGCGAAATTATCGACGTAGCACAAGCTACGCACTTCGATTTGAATCGATACGAAAACCACCATATTGACGTTGTCGTCGACCGTCTAACTCGTCGAGAGGGTATCGAATCTCGCCTAACAGATTCAGTAGAGAGTGCTCTCGAGCTTGGAAACCGCCGACTAAAAGTAGTAGTTCTACCGAGTGGAGATCAGACCGAAGAGATCGAAGTCGTCTTCTCTGAGCTCCTCGCATGCAATAACTGCGGGATTAGCTTCTCCGAGCTAGCACCTAGAAACTTCTCCTTCAACTCTCCCTATGGTGCATGCGAAGCCTGCGATGGGCTCGGAACGACGGTTGAGGTCGATGGCGAGTTAGTCATCCCTGACCCAACGCTATCGATACTTCAAGGTGCGATAGCGCCATGGGCCTCAATGAAGAGCGACTTCTACCTCTCTGGCCTCGAGGCTCTAGCCAACAAGATGGGATTTGACCTGCGCACCCCATTTCAAGACCTCCCCGAGAAGGCTAAAAACGAGATCCTAAATGGCGAAAAGTCGACCAAACTCAAGGTCAACCTCTCATCGCGTTATTCACGGGGCGAAGTCAATATGAAGTGGGAGGGGGTCATCCCTTGGCTACGTCGACGATTTGAGACATCGACCTCTGAGGGAGCTCGAGAGCAAGTTCGGCAGTACATGAGTGACGTCGCCTGTTCTACCTGTGGTGGCCACAGACTAAAGGCTGAATCGCTGAGCGTATTGGTGGGAGATTATTCAATTGCACAGATCTCTTCACTCTCGATCGCTAGCTGTACAGATACCATGGCCTCGATAAAGTTCGACGATCGCGACTCCATCATCGCCAACCCAATCTTGCGCGAAGTAAATGCTCGCCTAAGGTTCCTAGTAGATGTGGGCCTCGACTACCTCACTCTTGATCGATCCGCAAATACCCTTTCGGGTGGTGAAGCCCAGCGAATCAGGTTGGCATCACAAATTGGATCTGGACTCACAGGGGTCCTCTACGTTCTTGATGAGCCATCGATAGGGCTACACCAGCGCGACAATCAAAGACTCATAAAAACCCTTGAACGCCTACGTGATCTAGACAACTCAGTGATAGTTGTAGAGCACGACGAGGACACCATTCGAGCCGCCGACTACGTAGTTGACATTGGTCCAGGCGCTGGGATTCATGGGGGGCGTGTCGTTGGGGAGGGAAGCGTAGCGGATATCATCGCTTCACCCGAGTCGATAACTGGAGACTACCTCGCCGGCCGGCGTGAAGTAGCACCTCAACGCGATTCACGAACCGTTGGTGACAAGTTCCTCTCGATCAAAGGGGCCACCGCCAATAACCTCAAAGGTGTAGACGTCGACATCCCTCTAGGACTCTTCGTAACCGTAACTGGAGTCTCGGGCTCCGGTAAGTCAACTCTTGTAAATGACATTCTGCGAAATGCACTGATGCAAAAGATATACAGGTCGAAGACTCCTCCCGCCAGACACAAGGCCATCCTTGGAATGGAAAATATTGACAAGGTCGTCGATATCGACCAGTCACCTATCGGTCGCACACCACGATCAAACCCAGCAACCTATACAGGAGTCTTTGACAAGATCCGAGCCCTCTTCGCAGGAACACCCGAGTCAAGGGTCCGGGGGTACGAACAGGGTCGATTTTCCTTCAACATTCGTGGAGGTCGTTGTGAAACCTGTAGCGGCGATGGAACCCTTCGAATTGAAATGAACTTCCTGCCAGACGTCTATGTGCCCTGTGAGGCTTGTAAGGGTAGTAGATACAATCGCGATACCCTCGAGATTGAGTACCGAGGAAAAAATATCGCTCAGATTCTCGATATGCCCGTAGACGAGGCATTGGGATTCTTCAAAGCCATTCCCGCCATTGATCGCCATCTATCGACCCTCTCCGAGGTAGGTTTGGGGTACATAAAACTGGGACAGCCAGCAACCACGCTCTCCGGTGGAGAGGCACAAAGGGTTAAGCTTGCAAGCGAGTTGGCGAAGCGGCCGACTGGCCACACCTTCTACATTTTAGATGAGCCCACTACTGGCCTACACTTCGAAGACGTTCGAAGGCTACTTGCAGTACTTCAGCGATTAGTCGATAACGGCAATACCGTCTTGACGATTGAGCACAACTTAGATGTCATAAAGTCCTCCGACTACCTAATCGACCTCGGACCAGAGGGGGGAGATAAGGGTGGACGTCTAATCGGTGTCGGAACTCCATGGGAACTATCAAAAAATCGAGAGAGTCACACCGGCCACTTTCTGGTTGAGTTACTTTCTTCGAAGTAATACCAAGTCGGCGTCGAAGGCGAGGGCCTTAGAAGATCACACCAGGATTCAAAATACCATTTGGATCAAAGATGGACTTTACTGCCCTCATGGCCTGAAGTTGGGCATCGTTCTTTACCTTAGAAAGGTATCCCCTCTTGAGGGTACCGATTCCGTGTTCAGCTGAAATTGACCCCCCTAATTCAATGGTTAGGTCAATAATGGCGTCGTCGATCTGTTCACTTGGACAAGTTGAAACCACGTTGAGATGGATGTTTCCATCGCCTAGGTGACCGAAGATGTATGCTCTTACGCTTCCATCTAGTGCTTCCAACCTCTTCTTCGCTCTCTCCCAGAACTCTTCTACTTGACTCAAATCAAAAGAAACGTCGTATTTATCGACCTTACCCAAGGAAGATATTGCTATAGTATGGTGCTCGCGCAGAGCCCAAAGTCTCTTGGCACTAGATGAATCTGAGGCCACTGCGACGTCAAATTCCAAGTCACTAAAGAGCGATGAGAGGTCACTCTCCAACGAACTACTTCCATCGAATTGAAAAAGTAGATAGAAGCGAGCCGCGAATGGCGCGTTCGAGCTGAGAGCCCTTGCTACCAATACTGCGCCATCGTACGTAAAGAATTCAGCGGCAGAGAGGGTCGCAAATTGACGGGCGGACTGAAGAGTGTCTAAGGCATCTGAAAATGTATCGACCCCCACGAGCACCGTAACGCTCGATGCGGAGTCCGGAATGAGCCGAAGGGTCGCGCACGTAACCACTCCAACTGTACCCTCTGCTCCAATCGCTATTCTTCCAACGTCGATTCCAGTATTGTCCTTAGGAAGACGCGATGAAGCTGCAACTAAACCAAAGGCAGGGGTTACCAGATCGAGCGATAAGACTTGATCCCTAAACCCACCATTTCGAATGAAGTGAATTCCACCCGCGTTAGTAGAGATCATCCCACCGACCGTCGCGCTATCCCTCGATGCAAGATCAACACCAAAGTGAAATCCCGTGCCTTCGAGGTACCGTCCAAGCTCGCTCAAGGTCACACCAGCCTCACAGGTAATCCTGCCTAGTTGACTGTCGAAGTGACTGATTCGCTTTAACCTTGAGGTTGTCAAAATGAAGTCAGACCTTACAGGTGTCGCACCACCTACTAGAGAGGTGTTACCCCCCTGAAGATGAATTGGAGTCTTGAATCGATTCGCAAGGATTAGGATCAACTCGAGCTGAGCTGGCGAAGATGGCCTGAGTAAGAAGCAGGCCTTGCCCTGGACTTTGCCGGTCCAGTCAGAGTTGCTCGATCGAATAACATCTTCGTCATCGATTAAAACTTCGGGTATCGTCTCTCTCAAAGATTCAACAAAGAGTCTGCTCGATTCATATTCCAAAGAGGAAACCTTTGCTCTTGTGAGGACACTACCCTAGAGATTTAGTTAAGTGATACTACGACACAAAAAATCACCTTACAAATCAAAATCAAAGAAAGATTAAGAAAAGCCATATCATCGCAGTTCTTAGTCTTTTAGGTCTCTTTGAAAAGGCAATTTCCAAACAATTTTAGAAAGATCTAATTGAAACGCTACCTAATAGATATCCGCCCTTTAGGCGAGAGCAGTCAATTTAGAAAGATGTTTGCGAGTCAGTTGATCTCGAACCTGGGCGATCAATTAAGCGCAGTAGGTGTCGCATACGAGGTCTATCACATAACCGGGTCGTCGTTCCAAGTTGGAGCCGTTAGCGTCGCACAACTCATTCCGCTCGCGCTAGTCTCAATCTTCGGTGGGGGCCTAGTCGATCACCTAGATAGACGAAAGCTTATGCTCGGCGGTTACCTCCTCTCGGGGCTACTCTCAATTGGTACTCTCCTAGATATCGCACAGACAAAGGTCCTGCTATGGCCCCTTTACCTCTTTCCCGCCTTGATTGCAGGCGCTTCGGCTTTAGTTAGGGCATCCCAAAATGCAACAGTTACCGGAGTAGTCGGAGATCATCTAATTACAGCAGCTGCAGCCCTGCGGCAGCTCATGTTTCAAATTGGAGCAATTACCGGCCCCGCTATCGCCGGCATCATCATCGCCAAAGGGGGAGTACTAGGGGCTTTTATCATCGATACAATCTCATTTTTTGGGGGACTATTAATCACACTTTCCCTCAATCCTCTACCACCAATTAATTCAAGTAATAGCAGGCGGACTCGAGTTAAAGATGGCTACCGAGCTGTTAAAGAGAGTCATGCTCTCATGGGCATATACCTGATCGACCTAATCGCGATGGTCTTTGGATTGCCAAGGGCACTCTTTCCAGCATTAGCGGTCCATCAATTTCACGGTGGCCCCGCACTTCTTGGATATATGTACGCCGCCCTCGGAGGTGGATCAATTGTGGCAGCGCTCTCATCGGGATGGCTTGCCTCAATAAAACGCCTAGGCCTCGCAATTGAGATTAACGTCGTCATTTGGGGAGTTGCAATTACCCTCTTTGGCGTAACCCATCAAAGCACAGTTGCGCTGCTAATGCTTGGTCTAGCAGGATACAGCGACGTAAATTCGGCTATTCTGCGGAACTCACTCCTACAGTACTCCGCTCCGAAAGAGACGCTTGGACGCCTGAACGCCGTTCAAATATTGGTTGTTACAGGAGGTCCACGCCTTGGCGACTTAGAGTCAGGCGTTGCCGGAAGCCTAGGGGGTACCACATTTGCCGTCGTTTCGGGAGGCGTGGCCTGCATAGCGCTAACTGTGGCTCTTGCCCTTGGCCTCGGTGGATTCACACGTTACAACGTCACTAAACGAAGAGGCGACAGACCAAGCTGAAGACATACTAAATAACATGGTCTTCGACTAGCATGAAAGACCGCCCGGAGTGTGTTCGTTCCAAAAATTTGCCCAGATGATTAAACTGGTGCATCACTTTGAATGTACGGGGCCAAGTAAACGAGTGGCTCGACTAGCGTCCGAGCTAGAGGACCATTATGAGCAGCCAACTTTACTCAAAACGCGATAAGAAACTGCTTGCGACATCCCTACTCGTCGTAGTATCAACTATCGCCTTTGAAAACCTTGCCACAACCTCAGATCTCGCGGCCATCGGAAGACACTTTCACACCACCACCCTACTTCCGTTGATTCTTAGCCTCTATCTCGGTGGTGAGCTATTTGGGGTTGTAGTACTTGGAGAAGTCTCGAAGAGATTTGGGAAAAAGAGGGCTGCGCTAGGAGGAATTTTACTCTTCCAACTCGGAATCGTCTTAGTTGCAATCAGCCCCTCGATTACCGCTCTACTTCTAGCGCGAATCGTTCAAGCCATTGGTGGAGGAACCTTCGGCTCGATTGGTTACGTGATCATAAAAGATGTCTTTGATGAAAAAGAGAGGCCAAGAATCTTCTTTGGCTTTTCACTGGCGTGGGTACTACCCTCCCTCTTCGCACCCGCACTATCGGGTATCCTCGCACAAAGCTTGGGTTGGCAGGCTCCATTTCTAGTTGTTCTACCAATTTCAATTACGTCGACGATTTTGACGAGTTTCACCTTGAAGAGTGAGCCACTTAGTTTGCCAACTAAAGACGAGGTACGGTCTTCATTAAGACGAATCTTTGCCGTAGTGCTCCTTTCAGTTGGCCTCTCGATGGTACTTCGCCTAACGAACGGAGGTGTATCTGCTATCAGCTACCTCCTGGCTGCGCCACTTCTAATAGTTGCAGGGGTCGGAGGGTATCGCCTTACTCCATTTAACGCCTTCAAAGTCGCCAACCAATTGAAGTGGCTTATTATCTTCAGATTCATAACCGACGTTGCCTTCTTTGGAGTAGACGGACTTCTGCCGCTACTCTTCTTTCAAGACCGTCACCTATCGCTCGCTACCTCGGGGGCCACATTGACGTCAGCGGCAATCTCTTGGAGTTTGGGGTCGTGGTTAAATTCGAAGTTCACTCGTAAGGCAAGGCGCTCGCTAATTCTGTTGATCGGATCGTCGATAGCCCTCATAGGAGTCGTCTTCACATCGGTATCGATTTTCTTTGGACTCCCGACACTTCTGATAATCATCGCTTGGACTATCACTGGCCTAGGGATGGGCGGCATCTACGTAACGATATCAGTTGCAGTTCTCGACTTTGCCCCAGACGAAGAGACTGAGGAGGTAACTTCAGCTATTGCACTAGCAGATCTGACTGGAATAGCTATTGGTACGGGAGTTGTAGGCACATTTGTATCGATAGCTTCATCGACTCATGCATCTCACGTAGTTAGTGACGGAGTCTTGGGAGGAACCTACCTAGGAGTAGCAATCTTCATCTTTACCATTGCAACATCACGCAAGATCAAAATGCACAACCAAAGCGTGGCTGCATGAAATCGGGAGGAGATAGTGAGTCACTAGCCATAGCGATGGCAGTCGCCGATTCAATAAGCGAAGTAACGGGAGGTGCTCGATTGAAGATCCACGTCGCTACGTCGAAGGGACGGAGCCGAATCAAGGGATTTAGCTCAAGAGGGGTCGAGGTCGACATCGCAGCGCCCGCGGTAGAGGGTAGGGCGAACGACGAGGTTTTAGCTCTACTGCGCAAGGTATTTGGAGCACGGTCATCACAGATCGAGATAACCTCAGGACATCACTCACGAGACAAGGTCATCCAACTGAGCGGCCTAAACAAAGAGCAAGTTGAGAGGACCTTGATCAACCCAATAGAGAGATAGTGCACCCGCAACCAGGTTTGGATTGGTTGCGGGCACCTTTGATGCACTGTTAGTGCACCAAATGATAGATTGAGTTACCCGCCATATAGAGGGCAAGCACAATCAAAAGTACTACGAATGCCTTCTTGAGGGCTTTACCTTGAAGTCGAGACATCATCCTTGATCCAGCCAAAGAACCAACAAAGGCGCCAGCCGAGAAGAAGAGTATTACGCCCCAGTGAAGGTGAGATGAGCCGAGGCGCGAAAGTAGAGCAACGGCCGAATTGACCGAGATAACTAAGAGCGAAGTCCCTATCGCCTCTTCCATCTTGAAACCTAGAAATAGAACCAAAGCTGGGACTACGACAAATCCTCCACCAACGCCAAAGAACCCCGTTAGAAATCCCACACCACTAGCGGCGAGAATTAGCTTTGCGATATTTTGAGTCGAGAAAGAAGGCTTGGTATTAGAGCTATCGATGTCGGCCTGCTCTTCCTCTAATTCACCTGTCGTTGCTTGTGCAACACGCGGCGAAGGCGCCTTGACCATTCGCCATGCAACAAAGAACATCAGGGCCGAAAAGAGGACCAGGAGAAGGTACTGATTTAGGTGCTTATTTAGAAGTGAGCCGACCACTGAGCCACCGGAGCCGATAATTCCAAAGACGAGCCCTCTGCTAACCCTAACTCGACCGCCGAAGTAGTGACCGATTGCACCTGCAAGTGCAGCAGATCCAACGGCCACCAATGAGGCAGCAGTCCCAACCTTTACACTCTCACCCGCTATGTAAACAAGCATCGGGACGGCAAGGATGGATCCTCCGCCACCGAGGGCACCTAATGCTCCTCCCATAAGGAGGCCTAAAAGTATCAGTACAACATCCATGAAAACCCACCTATCAAACGTCAGAACAAAAGATAATCACTATTTGATATCCACTCTAATATTCAAATGTAATAATGTACGTACATTTACGAGAGGCCATGTAGAATATTTCATATAAAACTGACGAAGATAACGCTGACGAAATGTAACTGAGCGAAAATGAAGAAATTGAAAAGTAGCAAACGTTAAGGTTGAACCCACTGAGAGGATACGCACCGTGGAGACAATTGTACTTAGTACACCCGAGCTTGGAGATAGAAGCTATATCGTCCATGATGGCAAAAAGGCACTCGTAATCGATCCCCAAAGGGATATCGAAAGGGTAATCGAGGCCGCTAGCAACGCCGGCGTTGAGATAGTCGCAATCGCCGAATCCCACATGCACAACGACTACGTGACCGGAGGATACGAACTCGCAACGCTACTCGGAGTGCCATACCTAGTCAATGAAAAGGATGAGGTCTCCTTCGAGCGCACCGGGGTCTTCGATGGCTTTGAGATGGAGATCGGCGAGTTGACACTCAAGGTGATCGCCACTCCTGGCCACACTCCAACCCACATTTCATTCGAAGTCACCGACAAAGATGGTAACGGAACCATCTTTTCCGGGGGATCCCTTCTCTACGGGTCAGTTGGACGTCCCGATCTCTTGGGTCCAGAGTTAGTTGACTTCCTCTCGCGCAGCCAATTTAGGAGCGTAAACCATCTAGCCAATGCACTTCCTGACGACTTCGCCGTCGCGCCAACTCACGGTTTTGGGTCGTTCTGTTCTTCCAATACATGTGAGGTTTCGAACAGCTCAACCATAGGTGCGGAAAAGACCTACAACTTTGCCCTCACCATCAAGGATGAGGATGAGTTCAAAGAGACTCTCCTTGCCGGCCTCGATGAATGGCCCACCTACTACGCCCACATGGGGCCAATGAATCAGTCGGGTCCATCGTCCTACTTTGACTCAATACCCTCGCTGTTGACAGATGATCAGCTTGCAAAGCTCATCGGCGATGGAGCATTCGTAGTAGATCTTCGAAGTGGAGAGGACTTTGCCTTAGAACACATCGCCGGAACGTTGGCACTAGGAGTCGGAACTAGCTTCTCCGCCTACTTTGGCTGGACCTATAGTTGGGGGGATGAGATTGCGCTAGTTGCCTCAGACCTAAGCCAAGTTCTCGAAGCAAAGAGGCAGCTTGCACGTATTGGAATTGAGAATGTAGTCGGATATAGCCTCTTCGCAAATACCAACCCAGAGGTACTTACACGCTCATCGATGCAACTTGTGACATTTCCGGGTCTAGCGGAAGCTCTATCGACTGCAAAGTCGCCCATCGTCGACGTTCGACGCAAGAATGAAAATGCGCAATCTTCAATTCCTGGCGCGATTAATATCCCAGTTCACAACCTGTTCGAACGCCATGGAGAGTTGGAGTCAATCAAGGATCAAACGATCTACGTTCACTGCGCCGGTGGATATCGGTCAGTCTTTGGAGCATCTATTCTAAAGAAGCTCGGATTCAAGGTAGTTGCCGTTCGTGACAGTTATACCGAGGAGGCACGAGCCCTCGTTTTAGCCAAAATCGCCGCTTAGAAGTAGAATAGGCCCCACTGCTCTAAAGACTGAAGCAGTGGGGCCTATTATTTTAAAGTTCCTACTCTACTTGAAACTTCTAATGCGTTCAAAGAGTAAAGCGTCGTTACTGACTTGACTTTCCCTCTAACTCCCGCCAAAAACCCTCTCGCATCGCCTCGGCAAGGTGATTTGGCAAGAGAGTTCCCCAAGGCATATCAAAGCACTCAAGGGTATAGCGAAGGAGTCGAAAGTGGGTGCTCTCGGGGACTTGGGGTTTGCTTCGTAGGGTGCTTTCAACTTCTCCAGCACTTGCCATTATCTTGAAGCGACGGGCAAAGTTTCCCCCTACCAACTGTACATCTTGAACTGTAACCTGTTCGCTTCGAGGTTGATAGACGTCGCTTTGCTCGACATTTGGTTCCATGCCTTGCTCGGTACCTTCAGTGCCGATTAGCTCAAATGGAACCCAAGTTGGCTTAGTCCCTTGTGGCTTTGGCGGCGGTGTAAAGAACTTGCTCAAATCGCTTCGCCCCAAGAGAAGGACGTCGTCAGCCTCGGCACGTAATTCGGGCGAGAGAGAGTTGCCGTCGCTTCCTATTGCCATTATGTAGACCTTCACGCCAAAGCTTTGAGCCGTTGCCACTCCTTCCACAAAGTCACCATCTCCTCCTAGAATTACAGCAGTCGCGATTGAATTTTGTCGAGCTAAAGCGTTTAGATCGAGGAGCAGCATCGTATCGACATTCTTTTGGACACCATTTGCGGTCAGGTGACCAATTCGAGTCTTTACCTCCGGAAGGACATTGATCTTCTGATGTTCTCTGGTTGGAACCCTATCGGGAGCAGCATCGTACCAATAGACGCGAAGAAGCTCACGATCGTTTGCCATCTTCTTTGAGAAGCTTTTGATCATATGGATTAGATCGCGATAGTCGATCTTGACATTCGATCGATTGTAGCTATCCACCTCTTTACTGTCGCCAAAGACAGCGGTTATACCGGCAGCCCAAAGGTATCCAGCGTCGACGAATACGGCGTATCTACCCTCCATTTCTAGTACCCTTCAACTATTTGCTCTTATGCAATGCGGTCCAGATGCCGTTACCAGATGCTGCAGTAAACGCCTCGTAGTTGAGGCCTAGCGCGCTTCGAACGTCATAGGGCGAAAGGTAGATAGGGGTTCCGTCTCCTTTAGTCGAGATGAAAAAGCAAGTGCCTCCTACCTTCAAAACGCGATCGATCTCGGCTGGAAATAAGAGCGAATTTACTATCACAACGGCATCAAAGGAGGAAGTAGGGAAGGGAAGAGAAGCGCCATCGCAATTTAGCAGCTCAGTTGAAGAGGAGTTCGACTTTCTCAGCATTTCAAGCGAGATGTCTATGCCAATAGCCTCATCGAAGTAGCCCTTTAGTATCTCCATTACTTCCCCAGTTCCACAACCTACCTCTAGCACCCTCTCTGTCGTAAATTGCACCCGGTCGAATGCATCCATGACGATGGAGCACCCCTCATTGACTCGCTCTTTCCATTCGAGTGCCATTGAGTCAAATAGTTCTGCAACTTTCTTAGCCCTCGATCCCGTCCAGCTGCCATCGTCAAAGGCAGCACCCTTCACTACAGCTCTCATTGGATGAGAGGCATCCACGACACCACCAACAGGATCTGATAGGGCTTCAAGGCTTCGGGGGAGAAATGTGTGAGACAAAGTTTGGCCTTTCTTGGTTCTATTTACTAACCGATATCACTGAGGTACTTTTTCAACTCTTTTATTTCATCTCGTAGCCGCCCCGCGTACTCAAATCTCAGGTCAGCGGCAGCCTCTGCCATTTCGGCTTCGAGGGTCTGGATCATCCCGACTATCTCGCCCGCATTCAACTTTGCATACTCGGAGCCGTGACGACTCTTTTTGGAAGAATTTGGTAGAGGAGCGCTCTTCGATGGCCGTAGTTGATCGAGAATGTCAGTGACTGCCTTGCGAATCGTAGTCGGATTGATATTGTTCTCTTTGTTATAGGCCAACTGCAATTCACGCCGCCGTTCCGTCTCCGCCATGGCATTTGCCATTGATCGAGTTATCTGATCGGCGTAGAGGATTACAAAGCCATCCGCGTTTCTAGCAGCTCGACCAATCGTTTGAATCAACGATGTTTCAGAGCGAAGAAAGCCCTCTTTGTCGGCGTCGAGTATTGCAACTAGAGATACCTCTGGGAGGTCGATACCCTCTCTGAGAAGGTTGATACCCACTAATACATCGAACTCCCCAAGCCTTAGGTCGCGCAAAATGGTAACTCGCTCAAGTGTATCGATATTCGAGTGGAGATATCTAACCCTAAGACCCTGTTCTAAGAGATAGTCAGTAAGGTCCTCCGCCATCTTTTTTGTAAGGGTGGTGACGATAACCCTATCGCTAACCTCAATTCGAACTCGTATTTCATTGATTAGATCATCGATCTGATTCTTTGTTGGACGAACTACGACCTTTGGATCGAGTAGACCTGTCGGACGCACAATCTGTTCGACGATTCGTGACGATTGGTTCAATTCATATTGGGAAGGGGTGGCTGATAAAAATATTGCTTGATTTATGTGCTCATAAAATTCCTCGAAGCGAAGTGGTCGGTTGTCCATGGCCGAGGGCAACCTAAACCCAAAGTCAACCAAGGTCTCCTTTCTACTTCGATCTCCAGCATGCTGGGCATGAAGTTGAGGGACTGTCACGTGAGACTCATCGATTACAAGTAGGAAATCCTTTGGAAAATAGTCGAGGAGGGTATAAGGGGGCTCTCCAGGGCTTCTACCGTCTAAGTGACGCGAGTAGTTCTCAATGCCATTGCAAAACCCTACCTCGGCCATCATCTCAAGGTCGAACTCTGTTCGCATTCGCAGCCGTTGAGCCTCAAGTAGTCTCCCATCGCTCTCAAACTCTTTGAGCCTTTGGGCTAATTCTTGCTCAATCGACGCAATCGCCTTTCGCATGGTTTCATCTCCGGCGACATAGTGTGTCGCAGGAAAGATCACGTACTCGTCTAGCTGCGAGAGGACTTCGCCGGTTAGGGGATCATAAGTAAAGATAGCCTCGAGGTCATCTCCGAAAAATTCAAAGCGATAACAATTTTCCTCATAGGCCGGGTGAACCTCAAGGGTGTCACCGCGAACTCTGAACTTTCCGCGGATCAAGTTCGCATCGTTTCGATCGTAGTGAATGTCCACCAACCTTCGAAGGACGTGGCGCATATCGTATTGCGCACCTACTTGAAGGTGAACGATTCGATCTTGGTATTCAATTGGAGATCCCAAGCCATAGATGCAGGAGACCGATGCGACTACGATCACGTCGCGCCTCGTTAGTAGAGCAGAAGTTGCAGAGTGACGAAGGCGGTCGATCTCATCGTTTACTGAAGAGTCCTTCTCGATATAAGTATCTGATGACGGAAGGTAGGCCTCTGGCTGGTAGTAGTCGTAGTAGGAGACGAAGTACTCCACACGATTTTCGGGGAAGAACTCTCTAAATTCGCTTGCAAGTTGTGCAGCTAGAGACTTATTTGGCGCAATTACAAGAGTTGGCCTTTGAACTTTTTCAATCGTCCAGGCGATAGTCGCACTTTTTCCCGAGCCAGTTATACCGAGTAGAGTCTGAAACTTCTCGCCAGCCTCAACACCTGCTGCCAATTCGGCGATCGCATTCGGTTGATCGCCTGCTGGTTGATAGGAAGAAACCACCTTAAACTGAGTCACTCCATCAGCCTAAAGGCCACGCAGGGAGATAAACCTAGTACTTGCGAATTGCATTCTCCATTTGCTCTAGCACTTCGTCTACTCGTATCTCCAAGTCGACCAATGACCCACTGTTGTCGATCACGAAGTCAGCAATAGAAAGTCTCTCGTCCCTAGCGGCCTGAGCCCTAATTCTTGAACGGGCATCCTCTTCGGTTATCTTTCGAAATTGGGTCAACCTAAAGATCTGAAGATCTTCAGATATATCGACGACAACCACAAAATTAAGGCGGTACCGATCCTTGCCACCAGTCTCTGCAAGCAGAGGAACGTCCACAAAGACCATTCCCATTGAGTCATCCTTGATTGCTTCGTCGATCCGCCTTTGCATTTCAATGGCAATTGCGGGGTGGATGATGGAATTCAACTTCTCCAACTTGGCACTGTCGCCAAAGACGATCGCCCCTAACTTCGGACGATCGAGCGATCCATCCTCCGTCAGTACTTCCGTGCCAAATTCCTCAGCAATCTTTAGAAGTGTTGGGGATCCCTTCTCGACCACGAAGCGTGCGACCTGATCGGCATCGACGAGTTGGTAGCCCTTTGCAACCAAGATCGACGCTACTGCAGACTTTCCAGATCCGATTCCACCCGTCAAACCAACTAATGCCATATATCGATCCTAGGATGCCGGCAACGATATGAAAACGTCCTTGAGCCCTCTTGGTTAAATAGACAGCCGGATGCTTTCACATCCGGCTGTACTTACGCTTGATAGTAGATGTCGCCTAAGGGCGCCACCGATTTAGGCCTCTTCGCTCGATGCGTTCTTGCCGTAGCCCTTAAGGTCTTCAAGCCATGCAGCTTGGGCCTCTGACTCAGGAACGAACTCGCCGGCAAACTCGTAGCTTCCCACGTAATTACCGTCTGCATCGTATGCGCTCTCGCCATAGATATCTTGGTACTCAGCGGCAACCTCGCCACCCTCGGCAGCTTGCTTAATGGAAACGCTGATACGACGACGGCTTAGGTCGATGTCGATGATCTTAATCCAGAGCTCTTCGCCAACTTCGACGACGTGATCCGGTGAGTCAACGTGCTGGAATGACATCTCGGAGATGTGAACCAATCCCTCGATGCCCTCCGCAACCTGAACAAATGCACCGAAAGGCACAAGCTTCGTTACGCGGCCATAGACCAATTCGCCTGGCTTGTGGGCTGCAGCAAACTCGGCCCAAGGATCGCGTTGGGTCGCCTTGAGAGATAGAGAGATTCTCTCCTTGTCACGATCTACCTCGAGTACCTGAACGTCGATCTCGTCGCCAACTTGAACGACAGAAGAAGGATGATCAACGTGCTTCCAGGAGAGCTCGGAGACGTGAACGAGACCGTCCATACCGCCAAGGTCGACGAAGACACCGAAGGCGACGATCGACGAGACTACGCCGCGACGGACATCTCCAGGAGCGAGGTCCGCGAGGAATGCCTCGCGCTGACCCTTTTGGGTCTCTTCGAGCCATGCACGTCGTGAAAGCACAACGTTATTTCGATTCTTATCAAGCTCGATAATCTTGGCTTCCATAACCTTGCCGATATAAGGGGTAAGGTCACGCACACGCCTCGTCTCAACGAGTGAGGCCGGCAAGAATCCACGAAGACCAATGTCTACGATCAGGCCGCCTTTGACGACCTCGATTACTGCACCAGTGACAGATCCGTTTCTCTCCTTGATCTCCTCGATGGAGCCCCAAGCGCGCTCGTACTGAGCACGCTTCTTGGATAGGATCAGACGCCCTTCCTTGTCTTCCTTTTGGATTACAAGTGCTTCAACCTCATCGCCGACTTTGACGACTTCGAATGGGTTTACGTCGTGGCGGATGGAGAGTTCACGGGCCGGGATAACGCCCTCTGACTTGAAACCAATGTCAAGAAGAACTTCATCCTTGTCAACCTTGACGACCTTTCCTTTGACGATATCGCCATCGTCAAAGCGCACAATTGTCTGCGCGATAGCTTCCTCGAACGTAAGATCGCCGAGGTCGTCTAATGCAATAACTCGCGGTGCACCCTGCTCAGAGGATTCTTCCTCGCCACTGGGGATAATTACCGAATCGGACATGTATACAAAACGCTTTCTTTAGGTAGTATTCGGACGTATTTATACCAAAGAATTAAAATACGCCAATAGCTAGCATAACGAGTTTTCGCACAAGAAACTACCGACCGTTGGTTAACAGAGGTTTACAATTGACCAAACTGTAAAATGCCCCATCTAGCACCCTGTATAGCAAGCTACTACTTAGCCTCTCCCCATGAATCAACGATGTAGCAATTGGCGACGAGCGGAACTGAGAGTGAAGCTGCCCCCTCCATGGTCTCTACGACTACCGATGCGACTTCATCAGCTCTATTCGCATCAACTTCAACCACTACCTCATCGTGGATTTGAAGTACAACTCGAGCCGAGGTGTCTCCTAGCTTCTCATCTAGATTTACGAGTGCGATTTTGAAGATGTCGGCCGCAAGTCCCTGGATTACAGAGTTCATTGCCTGCCTTTCAGCAGCTTGACGAACTCTAAAGATGGAACTAGAGAGATCTGGCATTGGCCTGCGCCTCCCATACTCAGTCTCGCTATAACCCCGTTTCGCCGCGAGTTCAACGACATCATCCATGTACTGTCGAAGGGTGGGGAAGGCGCCGAAGAAGCTCTTTAAGATACCCTCTGCCTCTTTCACATCGACGTTTAGGCGCTGTGCCAACCCATATGCCTCCATCCCATATGCAAGGCCATATGCAACCATCTTGGCTTTAGCGCGCTGAGATGAATTTACCTCATTTGATGGGACAGAAAAGACCCGGGAGGCCGTGGCCGTGTGGATGTCTTGGCCACTTGAAAATGCGTCAAGAAGGCCTGGATCACCGCTTAGGTGGGCTATTACACGAAGCTCGATCTGGGAGTAGTCAGAGACTATCAATTTACGACCCTTCGGCGCTACGAATGCAAATCTAAATTTCTTACCATCATCGCTTCGTATTGGAATGTTGTGAAGGTTGGGGTGATCTGACGACAGGCGTCCGGTACGAGCGACCATTTGATTGAAGGTCGCGTGGATGCGTCCATCGGTAGCAACCTCTGCAATTAGCGACTCCCCGTAGGTACTTCTCAACTTCTCAACCTCACGGTAGCGCGAGATAGTTGGGATGATCGGATGTGCATCAGAGAGCTTCTCTAGGGTCTGAGCATCGGTTGAAAACCCGGTCTTTGTCTTCTTGGGTGGGGTTAGGCCTAGATCGGTAAATAGAACTTCCGCGAGTTGCTTGGTGGAATTGACGTTGAACTTCTTGCCAGCTAGTTCATGGATCTTCAACGTCAACGACGCAACTTCATCCGTCAACTCCTTGGCGAGGTGACGAAGATAGTCCTTATCTACAGCAACCCCAACCGCCTCCATCTTTGCCAAGGCCACTAGGAGTGGATTTTCAATTGCGTCATAGAGCCACGTCGCGCTTCCTGCATCGAGCTCTCTTCGAAGGATGTCAGCTAGTAGAAGTGCCGCGACAGCTGACCGGGCAAGCGAGTTGTGGTCGACCTTTACCTCGCTGAACAGATCTTGACTCTGGTCTTTTAGCTCTTCGCCGAATGCGCTTACGTCGATGATGGCGTCGGTCAGGTAGGTAGAAAGAACATCACTCTGGCGATAGTGGCCACTATTAGAGTCGACTAGGTAGGATGCGACACCAAGGTCAAGAGAGACCTTTGGAAGCGGGAGATCTAAAGTGGCTATGGCTCGAAGTAGCTCCTTCATCTCGAAGCCAACTAATTCAGTCTCTTCAAGTGATTTGAGAAGATCGGCCCATTGGCCCATGCCTTGGGTCATTTCGACCACTGCACACTTGAAGGTCTGCTCATCGACTCGCTTCGAGAACGCAATAGCTGTTATTGGAGAGCGACCCGCCTCTGCCAAATAAGATACAGATACCCCGCACTCTTGAGCTTCCTGATTTGTGGCAAGTACGTCACCAATGGTGTCAGCAACCTCGACCATAAAGGTCGAAGATTGAGCCACGGTAGCTTCAATTGTGGTTCCGAGATATGCCCTGGCGGCCGTCGTTCTCGCTGCTAAGCGCTTTGACTCTATAAAGTCAAAGAAGTCGTTCGCCTTTGCTACGTCGAACTCCCCTAGCGCAAGGTCGCCAATGGATACCTCCACTGGAACGTCTCTTCGAAGTGGAGTTAGCGCCATATTGAGGCGAAGATTCTCCTCTTCGTCCCTGAGGGCCTGGGCAATCTTTGGAGTCAGGGCATCGATGTTAGCGTAGAGCATTTCAACGTCTTTGTATGTGTTGGCAAACTTCGCCGCAGTCTTTTCTCCAATGCCCGTAATCCCTTTGAGATTATCGGATGGGTCACCCCTCATCGCCGCCAAGAACGGATATAGCTCAGGCGAAGTTCCAACCTTGGCGAGAACGGCGGCCTCGTCCATCCTCTGGTAGTCACTTACACCCCTTCGGTTGTACAGAACCCAAATAGAGGGGTCCTTGACTAGCTGGAATGAGTCGCGATCTCCCGTAACAACGACTACTTCAAGGCCGTTATTTGCTCCCAGTTCAGCAAGGGTTGCAATCACATCATCGGCCTCGAAGCCAGGATAAGAGACCGTAGGGATGGAAAGTTGGCCGAGGACTCCCTCCATCATCTCAAGTTGCGCTAGGAGTGCTGGATGGGTCGGGGGTCTATGGCCTTTATACGCTACATTTAGTTCATCACGAAACGTCGGCTCAAAGCGATCGAGCGCAACAGCGAAGTGCGTCGGCTGGAACTCCTCAAGTAGTCCATCGAGCATAGAGACAAATCCATACAATGAGTTTGTCGCAAAGCCATTGGAGTTAGTCATAGACTCTGGCGGGATCGCAAAAAATGCACGAAATGCGAGGCTAAAACCATCGACGACTATAAGGCGACCAGGCAAGGGAGCTCCTAAGTGAGTTTGAGTCGGTTAAGTGCGCACGATGACGCTTAATGCGCCACTACTGTGCAGAGTCTTCAGCCTCAGGAACTATCTCTCCGTCAATAATCCCTTGCGCTACTACGCTCATACGACTTCTAGTATCCATAGCGCGGCGCTGGATAAAGGAGAATGCCTCGGGCTCTGAAAGGTCGTACTTCTCCATGAGTTTTCCTTTGGCCCTGTCAAGGATCTTACGAAGTTCAAGTTGGGTTGTGAGCGTCTGGCTCTTATCCTCCAAGCTCGCAATCTCTTCCTCAAGTGCACGTGCTTGGGCGAAACGAGCAACAGAGATCTCTATCGCTGGTACTAGGTCTGCCGGTTGAAAGGGCTTTACGAGATATGCCTGCGCACCTGCATCTCGAGCCTGCTCAACCAAAGCTCGCTGGGAGAAGGCTGTCAAGATAATAACTGGACAGATCCGCTCTTTATCGATCAGGGCCGCTGCCTCAAGGCCGTCCATCACCGGCATTTTGACGTCGAATATAGCTAGGTCTGGTCGTTCTATCCGAACTCTTTCCAAGCCCTCATGGCCATTCGCGCAAGCTGCGACTACCTCATAGCCAAGCTCTTCTAAGGCCTCTTTGAGATCAAGGCGAATAATTGCTTCGTCTTCAGCTATTACAACTCGAGTCAAGAAAATCTCCTATCGAGGTCACGCAACAATTCTTCCGCAAGTAAGCGTAGCGCCTACTGTTTTCACGAAGTTACGGGCGATAAAACATAGGATACTAGTCGTGTAACCGCAACACGTACGTATCGCTCAGGCAAAGCCCGAAGCTGAATGCGCAAAAGTATTTACGACTTGGATGGAGAGGTAATGGATCTCATTTACGGCCAACCCCTTTGGGTGGCTTCAACAAACTTCTGGGTGGTACGCTCTAGCCTCGACTCCCGTGAGGTCGTAATAGTAGACCTTCCCCCTGATCCAAAGGTGATTATAGAGTTGCTAGCACGCGAGGGATTAAAGGCTGTGGCAATCGTTGCTACGCATGGTCATATCGACCATATTGGCGGCGTTCCGGCCTTCGTGGAGGATAACTTCAACCTCGACACTTCTCTCAAGCAAAGAGTTGAACTCAAGATCCACAAAGATGATGCTCACTATGTTCAGTCTCCACTAGAGAACTCATCGACTCTCGGGCAACTACTTTTAGAGGCTGGGTTATCGACTCGGGAACCCGAATTGATCGAATACCTCGACGATGACGTTACATTTGGCTCCGCAAACGTCACCTTTAAGTCAATACACACCCCGGGCCACACTCCTGGGTCAACCTGTTTTCAGGTAAACCTCGACGGCCTACCTCCACTTCTCTTCAGTGGGGACCACTTATTCAAAGGCAGCATTGGAAGAACTGATCTAGAAGGAGGGTCGTACGAAAGGCTACGGGACTCAATGGTCGACAAGATCCTGCCTCTAGATGATGAGGTTGTAGTACTACCCGGCCACGGTGGTACAACTACAATCGGTGAAGAACGCCGAACCAATCCATTCATCGCCGAATTTCTGAGATGAGACGCTTCTCTAAAAGTCGAATACAACTTGGATTAGTGAATCTCGTTCAATTCTCCATTCTTAATTGCGACCACCGATGATATCTGACCTCTATCCGGCACGAACACGCCGGATAGCCCTATTCCGCCAACAACTTTCAGTGACAATCCCTCTGCCACTACAGAGGGTAACAGAGGGAACGAAAAGTAGTCAGAGTCAGGACCCAAGTCGCTCGCCTCTCCCTCCGGGAAGAGCAAAGTAAGCGCTGCGATGACTCGCCTCAAAATCGGTGTGTCATACATTCCGCCGAAGTAGTAGCTTGCCCTGGCCTCCGTCGAAGCATTTCTCGAATTCAAACGGCTGACCACACTGATCAAATCACCAAGCGAATTGAAGCGATGAGGCTTTAAGACCGCAACGTCAAAGAGATCCTCATTCAAGTAGTCAATTAATCGCTGCTCGTCCTTCAGTGACTCATCGAAGGCCACACGATATCTGCGCTTGTCAAAGATCCTTTTAGCGGCTTCGATTGATGTAATGCGAAATGGTGACTCAAAAAATGCGATCTCCTCTCGTTGGAGTTGTTCCAAGAGCTCGCCATTTGGTCCGGTCTCATTGAAATCAACCACCACCTCAAAGCGCGAGGAGGCCTCTCGAACGAATTTGACGAGTTCGTCAGTTGCAGCTTTTTCCTTGAAATCGGCTGCATCCACCTTGATCTTTACGCGCCTGTAGCTGTCGGCAATTAGGTCGAATGATTCCCTGTCTCGAAAATCACCAATCGAGGTACCTTGAAGTCCAATATGGAAGTCTTTGACTCCAAATTCGACGTCGAGAGATCTCAAGCGATCGGAGACTGGCTTCAATTGACCGTCTATGCCACTCCAATTGAGGATCGATCCGAATGGACCTAACCCCATTACTCTTCCATTCAAATCTGCCATTGCGGTATCGATCGCGAATTTAGCGGAGCTCCAACCACTTACTGAATCGAGGACTTCACGGTATCGATCGCTAGTTAGCGAACCATCTCTCCGAATCGCTACCGACAGATCCTGCAGAAGGTATACGAGTACACTTTGAGCAGCATCTAGGAATTGTTCCTCGTAGAGGGGCTTTGCCAGAGGAGATAACTCGCCAAAACCGACGTGATCACCACCCTTAGCCAACACGATCACCGTCTCTTTAAAACGACCTGACGCTACCGTCGATCTATGACGATCGAAGAGAGGCAAAGTACATCTAAGAACTTCAAAAGTGACCGGCAAAATCCCTGAAAACTCCATGAATCGACGCAACTTTCAAGACTTTAACGCCATCTGGCAATTTATGAAACAACTGTCAAAAGACATATTCAAGAAAAACTTTACCCTAGCCAATCAATAATTTGCCAAGTGAATCGAAGGCGAAAAGCAAGAGCCAACGGTGCAATATACTCAACTTTCACGCATTGGTAGATGAAAATAATACTTCTTGTTTACCTGTAGTTAAACATCCCTCTATAGCTTTTTCCTTGCGCTTTGAATTTTTTCGAGTGAGAGGTGCACGAGGGGCTTATGTTACAAGATTCGCCTAGTTTCGATGGAGATGTAAAAAAGTTGGACGAAGGATCGTTTGATGAACCTGGGAGCGCCATACTGTCGGTGCGTCACCTCGAGATTGGCTTCAACGCGAAGAAGGTAATTCGCGACATAAACCTCGACATGCCAAGGGGCCATGTAGTTGCGCTGATCGGCCCGACCGGATCGGGAAAGACGACTTTCCTAAGATCAATAAATCGACTCAACGACAAGATCTCGGGATTCTGGACCAAGGGCTCAATATCGATACATGGCGAAGAACTACTATCAAAAGACACGGACCTCCTTGAGCTCCGCCGCAAGGTCGGAATGCTCTTCCAAAGACCAAATCCATTTCCAATGTCAATCAAGGAAAACGTCCTAGCCGGGGTAAAAGCCCACCGACTCGCACCGAAGAGTCAGCACGATGAAATCGTCCGCGAGAACCTCGAGAAGGTTGGCCTTTGGAAGGCCGTTCAAGATCGTCTAAATGACTCCCCATTCCGCCTCTCTGGCGGACAACAGCAACTTCTCTGCCTTGCGCGGAGTCTTGCTGTGCAACCAGAAGTCCTGCTGCTCGATGAACCCACATCAGCGCTGGATCCGATCTCGGTAGAGGCAGTAGAGAACCTGCTGCGTAAACTCGTTCCCGAGATCACCTTCATTGTTGTGACCCACTCCCTTGCGCAAGCGAGAAGGATCTCGGATCACACAATGTTCTTCTACGATGGCAAGTTGATGGAGTCAGGGAAGACCGAAAATATCTTCACTGATCCACAGATGCCGGAGACTCAATACTACATTTCGGGTCGCATGGGTTAGTGACCGAAGTAAAATCCCCGTCCCAAAGATGAAAGGAAACGGCATGTCGCCGAAGAAACCACTAGCGCTGGCTGGATTGTTTTTGTCAGCCGGGTTAGTCGCATCCGCATGCGGTAGTTCAACGTCCTCTAGTTCAACCTCCTCAAGTTCAACTACGGCTACCACTGGCGCAGTTACGACTACCCAAGCTCCGACGACTACTGCTCCGAGCTTCGCAGCAACAGAGACACCGCCAACGGCATCAGTTGCTCTGCAAGAAACAGGGTCTACCCTACTTTACCCGCTATTCAACCTCTGGGTACCTGACTATCAGAAGGCATATAGCAATATCACTATCACTACAGCTGGAACTGGCTCAGGTACAGGTATCGCCGACGCATCAGCTGGAACAGTAGACATCGGTGCTTCAGATGCCTATCTATCCCAGGCTCAGGTAGCTAAGACCCCAACCCTCTTGAACATTCCCTTGGCCATCTCGGCTCAGGAGATCGTCACCAATATAACGGGACTCACGGGAACTCTTGATCTCTCCGGGTCTGTGATTTCGCAGATCTATCAGGGAAAGATCGGCTTCTGGGACGACCCAGCTATCAAGGCCCTCAACCCGTCTCTTACTCTTCCACACTTGGCTATAGTACCGGTACACCGTTCGGATGGCTCCGGAGACACCTTCATCTTCACCCAGTACCTCTCAAAGGCAGACCCGAGTGGATGGGGCGCAAACGTATCGTTCGGAACAACTGTTGCTTGGCCGAGCGTCTCTAGCGCACTAACAGCCAACGGAAACGGTGGAATGGTCACCACTTGCGGAGCGACTCCAGGATGCATCGCTTATGTTGGAATCTCCTTCGCACAGCAGGCGACGGCTGCGAAGCTCGCAGTGACAGCTATCTCCAATGCCGCAGGAAAGTTCCTCACTCCAGACGCCGCCGGAATTCAGGCAGATGCCCAAAACTTCATCAGCCAAGTACCGGCTAACGAAGCCATCTCGCTCGTTTATGGCCCTGGCGACAGTAGCTATCCGATCATCAACTTCGAATATGCAATCGTCAACTCAGCACAGACCGATGCGAACAAGGCACAGGCCATTCGCGCCCTTCTAACCTGGGCAATTGATCCAGCTCACGGCAACGCGAGCTCATACCTCTCGCAGGTTGGTTTCCAACCACTACCTACGTCGGTTGCGGGTCTTTCTCTTGCTCAGATCAATAAGATCCAAGCAGGTTAGTAACACAAAAGCTAAAGGTGCCTGAGCGCCTAAGAAGGCAGCTTGGCAAATGTCAAGCTGCCTTCTTCTTTTTCAAACGAGATTTCGGAGAAGAGAAAAGATGTCAATCGTAGAGACGAGCGCAGACGACGCTAAAAACGACGCCGAAGGGAGATTCCACCCACACCTACTTGGTAGGCGTACTCCAATAGCAATCATTTCGGGGCTCGCTACCACCGTCCCCGCAATAGCTGTAATCGCCGTACTCTTGGTACTTCTCTCCAAGGCTCTCCCCGCTATCAAATACAATGGGGTACACTTTCTAACTTCAACAGCATGGAACCCCGGTAACTTCTACGCCAATCCGATAGTCACTAATGGTGTCGAGCATCCAATATTGGCAAAGTACGGAGTTTGGCCCCTCCTAGCTGGAACCCTAGAATCTTCTATAATCGCACTGATATTTGCACTTCCCCTGTCGATCGGCGCTGCGTTTATCGTAGCTAAAAAGCTTCCACCACGTCTACGATCGATCGCGGGGACCTTCCTGGAGTTACTCGCTGGAATCCCGAGCGTTATCTTTGGCCTTTGGGGGGCGCTTACGTTAGGACCCATACTCTCCAAACACATCTATCCCTTCTTTGCTCACCACGCCCCAAATATCATCTTCTTCAGATTGTTTAGGGGAAATACAGGAAACGGTGAGGGCCTCTTGACCTCAGCTTTGGTCTTGGGGATCATGGTAGTTCCAATCATCGCATCGACTACCCGCGACCTAATATCTGCAGTCCCTCGTCTTACCGAAGAGGGTGCGGCTGCACTAGGGTTCACCGAGTGGGAGATAACTCGAAAAGTCACCTTTCCGTGGATCTCCGCTGGAGTCATCGGTGCCACAGTCCTAGGATTCGCTCGTGCGTTAGGTGAGACCATGGCTGTCGCAATGGTATCTGGTGCCGTGCTTGGTACCATCCCTCACACCGTCTACTCTACTTACTCAACTATCGCCGCTGCCATAGTCACACAACTTGACTCTGCTCTAACCGATGCAACAGGACTTGCTGTAGAGACGTTAGCGGAGGCGGCGCTCATACTGATGGCGGTAACCCTCCTCGCAAACGTAGCAGCACGATACTTGGTCAAACGAGTCTCATCGACTTCTCTTCCCATTGGAAAGGGACTCTAATGTCAAACAAAATAAACGCTCAAAAGAAGCGCTCCGCCTCACGTCGCATCGCTAACGTAGTCGTCCTTGTTCTTAGTTCGATAGCATTGATCGCCGTAGTAGCACCATCGATCTGGATTGTTTTTCAAATTCTCCACAAGGCACTTCCACACTTTACCTTTTCAGTTCTTACAAAGACGGGAGCTGGCTTAGATGGCGGCTTGAAGAACGAGATTGTAGGAACTGCTGTGATATCAATAGGCGTGGTTCTTCTAGCTGGAACGGTTGGAATCCTCTCAGGCATCTTCTTGGCACAATATGCAAAGGGGCGCTTCGCCTCCTTCCTTAGGGCTGCCTCTGACATCCTCGCCGGAATTCCATCGATCGTCCTCGGTTACGTCGGCTACTCAGCATTAGTAGTTGGTTTCCATTGGGGCTTCTCCCTTGGCGCTGGTGTTATCACGCTTTCGGTGCTCGTAACCCCTTACATCGCCAAAACGACAGAGGTTGCACTTCGGCAGGTACCCATCAACTACATTGAGGGTGCCGAAGCTCTCGGATTCAAGCCGACCAGAGTTCTCTCGCGAATTTCACTAAAGACTGCTTTACCTGGTATCACAACAGGTCTAATCGTGGCAATGGCAATTTCAGTTGGCGAGACAGCGCCACTTCTTTACACGGCCGGATACTCACAGAACCTTCCGAAACTCACACTAACCCATTCACCGCTGGGGTACTTGACCTATGCAGTTTGGACCTTCTACAATCAACCCACCAAGACCGCTCTTCAACTCTCCTACGACGCAGCCCTGATAATCATGGTTTTGATTCTCCTACTCATAGGGGTCTCGAGGGTGATAGTTGCCCAGACACAGCGACATGCAGAGACCCGTAGGTAGATATTTTCCTGCCTCACGAGATTCTTATGACAGTTACAAAAGAAAACACCTAGTAGTACCAAAGAGGCGCCCGATATAAGGGCGCCTCTTTGGTACTTAGATATCTTGAAAATGTTTGAACAGATGCCCCTATAGTGAGACCGCCGACCCAAATGCGCCGAAGACAATCTTGTTGAACTCCTTGTAGTCAGTAGATATCGCTATCGACTCCAGGGTGCCCTCGTTGAAGATATCCCAATACTCATCCGCATCTGTTAGATCCTGGCAGATGTCGACGGTTCCGCGACGTTCTTTGATATCACGCCCTAGATTTGGGTTTTGAGAGACTTGAGTCTTATAGATGAGACGACAGAGGCTCTTAGAAACATCACATGGGACGTCGACGAACTCTACGCCAATCGTTCCATCGGGGAAGTTAGACCTTACGATACTCTTGATACCGACGGCGGCGCCATCTATCAAAAATGAAACCTTCAACTCCTGGCCAACTCGAAGGTTCTCTTTTGACCGAATCCGCATTCCTCCCTGCGAGATATCGATTGCTACAGTTGCGAAGTTGGAGCGAGCCTTGCCTGCCTCCATTGCGAAGACGGAGACACCTAAGACCGTCGTAACCCTCACGAACTCTCGTCTTTGAAGAACGGCTCCGGGATTCAATAAAACTGCTTCAAATGCGCGGTATCCACTCGCCTCAGCAGCTAAGAAGTTAACTGGAGCAGCAAAGAGACCGAACCTGATACGACGATATATAACACCGTTCGTTCCAGCCAACGGGGGCTGACCTCCGTCCATGATAATTCGCGCAGATCTACCAGCTAAGTACATGAGGGTTGCGGCTCTTGCGGTTGGAGGAAGTACGAATGCCGCTTCTCCGTAACGGGAGCTCGTAGAAGTGTCGACGAAGATCCTTGTTCCGTCGCGCAAAAGTGACAATGGAGACCCCCGTTTACTATCTAAAAACTACTTGGCAAATTGTTATGCCGACTATGACGCTATATCGACACCACCAATAATTTTCTTAAGGATCGATATCGCAAATGATGAGATTCACGAGAGAGTATAAGGCTGAAAAGGTAAGGAGAATAAAAGTTATGAATGCACGTAAATTCGATACATAGGGCTGAGACCTGGGATGGCGGCAGCGACTTAGCCTAAGGCATTTGAAAACGATGGTGTTGGACTTCAATACCAGTCGTAAATCGCCTGTCGTACCCGGGGCGGGATTCGAACCCGCACGCCCTCGCGAGCAAAGGATTTTGAGTCCTCCGTGTCTACCATTCCACCACCCGGGCAAGCTCTATCTAGCATATAACGAAGTGGAAGTTGGTCGTCTCAGAAACGATCGGTGAATTTTCTTTTATTCTTGGACATATTCATGTAACCTTTAACAGCAAGTTATAGTCACTATAACTTCAAGGCTTTCTTGCTATGAGCAACCGGTGACCCTCAAAAGGCATCGAGAAGGGTCAGTCTCAAAGCGGGGCTGATGTTTCGATCAACGATTGACCGAAAGGTAATAAAGTGATTGCTTTCACCTTCCCAGGACAGGGTTCGCAAAAGGCGGGAATGGGAGTGCCGTGGCTCGACCACCCAAGTTGGGAGGTAATTGAAGAGGCCTCCGAGGCAACAGGACGAGACATTGCCGAACTTCTTACCTCCGCCGATCAAGAGATGCTGTCTCAAACGAGAAATACTCAGCTTGTAACCTATGCCATGTCAATGTTGGTTCTCGATGCGGTGGAGCGAATCGGAGTTTCTCCTTCAATTTGCGCCGGCCACTCCCTCGGCGAATACTGCGCACTCGTTGCAGCTGGATCGCTTCCATTCGATACTGGCGCAAAGTTAGTAGCCGAGCGCGCAGAGGCGATGCAACTAGCGGCACAGCAGAACCCGGGTGGAATGGCGGCCCTCCTGGGTATCGATGACGACGGAGCTGAGAAGGCTTGCGATGAGGCTGGGGGCGACGTCTGGGTAGCAAATTACAACGCTCCAGGCCAAGTCGTATTGTCAGGCGCAAAAGAGGCCCTAGGTAAGGCTATCGAAATAGCAAAGAACTTAGGTGCGAAAAAAGCTATGGTTCTTCCGGTAAACGGTGCCTTCCACACTCCATATATGGAGAATGCAAGGCAAAGACTTCGTCGCGCAATTCTCGAGTCACGCTTTTACGACGCCGAGATACCAGTAATCGCTAACGTTGACGCGTTCCCTTATCGTCGCGCTGCTGACTGGATAAGACTTTTAGCGCAGCAATTAACCTCGCCCGTGATGTGGACGCGTTCTCTCAACCGACTTCGAGACCAGGGAACGTCGCTATTGGTTGAAATTGGGCCTGGAAACGTGCTTACTGGCCTTGCAAAGAGGACAACTCCAGACATCAGGGCCATATCGATTCAGACGCCAGATGATCTAGACAAACTAATTATGGCAGTTGAAGAGAGTGCGACCGTCCATATCCCATCAGAGATAAGAGGCGGAGAACACCTATATGCCAACGAACGCATTGTCGTCTCTCCTTCTGCGGGTGTCTTCACCCCATCTTTGACGATGAACCTTAAAGACAAGGTACGTGTAGGAGATTCGCTAGGGGAAGTCTCGGGCGACCAAGTTCGATCCGCCTTCGAAGGTCACCTCAGCGGCTATCTGGCCGCTGATGGAGAAAGAGTAATTATTGGACAACCAATTGCATGGTTGCGAACGAAATTGGAAGGCTAAGTGACGTACGGTTCTAAAGTAACAGGTTGGGGTACCGCTCTACCAGAAAAAATTGTGACCAACGCCGACTTCGAAGCACGGCTTGACACGAACGATGCCTGGATTACAGAGCGAACAGGAATTCGTGAGCGGCGATTTGGTGGAACCACTTCGTCTCTAGCTGTCGAAGCAGGGCGCAATGCGATCAAGAGTGCTGGCCTTGAACCAGAGGATATCGACCTATTGATTCTCTCGACTACGACGCCCGATCAGACCGTTCCTGCAACTGCATCAGTGGTTCAAGCCGAACTCGGTCTTAGGTGTGGCGGTTTCGATATAAATGCAGCTTGCGCCGGCTTCGTCTATGCGATGGTGGTGGCAAATTCGATGATCAAAACTGGCATACGACGAATTCTGGTAATTGGATCTGATACTTTGAGCAAGATCACCGACCAAGAAGATCGATCGACAGCGGTATTGTTCGCAGACGGTGCCGGTGCCATTGTAATGGAACAGACCACATCCGAAGAAAATGCCTTCTTTGGATGGGACTTAGGACTAGATGGATCGTTAGTTCCGATTCTCTACTGTGACCACGGCGATTATCTAAAGATGGAGGGGCGAGAGGTCTTCAAAAAAGCCGTTCTATCCATGGTCTCGTCGGCAAAGAATGCAATGGAACGCTCTGGGGTCACCGCCGATCAAATCTCTCTCGTAGTACCCCATCAAGCCAATCTCAGAATTATCGAAGCTGCACTAAATCGTCTAGAGATCCCAATCGAAAAGGCGGCGATCGTACTTCACAAGACCGGCAATACCTCATCAGGATCGATTCCATTAGCTCTTGGAAGTGCGGCGGACGACGGAAGACTAAAAGACGGAGACTACGTACTCTTCTGTGGCTTCGGCGCCGGAATGACATGGTCTGCCGCTGTAATCAAGTGGGTATCGCAGTAAATGACGCAAAGAGTTGCATTTATTACCGGTGGATCGACTGGAATCGGACAAGCCTGTGCTCTAGATCTATTAGAGGCTGGTCACAAAGTAGCGGTAACCTATCGTTCTCGTCGCATAGATCCCGCAATAGAGCAAAAGTGGGGAGATCAACTTTTTCAAGTTGCTTGCGACGTTGCAGATGCTTCATCGATCGATAGCGCCGTAAAGCAAGTTGAAGAGAAGTTCGGCGCTGTCGAGATACTCGTTGTAAATGCTGGAATCACGGCCGACACTCTTCTTCTTCGAATGGATGAAGAGCAATTCGATAAGGTCATCGATACCAACCTCAAAGGTGCATTCCTGCTTACAAAACGAGTCCTACCTCAGATGGTTCGAGGACGCTGGGGTCGCCTGATCTACGTTTCATCGGTGATAGCTGGAATGGGTGCTCCCGGCCAAGCAAATTATGCGGCATCGAAGGCCGGACTCATAGGCTTTGCCCGATCTGTGGCCCGGGAAGTTGCCACACGCAACATTACCGCAAACGTCATCGCTCCCGGAGCCGTTGCAACCGCCATGACTGAAGGGCTAAGTGAAAAGCGGATGGAGGAGATGGAGGGGGCAATTCCAATGCGAAGAGTAGCTCAGCCATCGGACATCTCGGGAATAGTAGACTTTTTATCTTCAGAAAGATCAAATTACGTCACAGGAACTTTAATTCCTGTCGACGGCGGCCTCTCTATGGGGTTCTAGTCAGAGACAAAATTCGACTAGCATTTACCCGGTTACGTTTTTGAATATTTCAACGACGTAGGAGTCGGGCCAAGCAATTGGCACTTATTAGTTACGAGAAAAGGATACAAATGGACGACGCAGCGTTGTTTGATCAGTTCAAGGCATGTGCCGTAAAGGTACTAGGCGTAGACGGCGATAAGGTCGTTCCTGAAGCAAACTTTGCCGATGACCTTGATGCCGACAGTCTCGACATAGTCGAGCTCGTAATGGAGCTCGAGGACTCCTTCTCGATCAAAGTTGATGAATCAGAACTCGAGGGCGTCGACACCGTCGGTGCAGCCTTCGATCTTGTAAAGGGCAAGCTTGCATGAAATTAGGTTGGTCTGCTGATGGTGAAGCAATTGAATCACCATTTCAGGTTGCAATTACTGGCGTTGGCGTCCTCTCGTCGGTTGGTATAGGAAAAGATGCTTTTTGGAGTGGGATTCTCAAATCCACTTACAGCGGATCCCGCCTAATCGACGACTTCGATCCGGCACAGTACATGAACGTCAAAGAAGCACGACGCGCTGACCGCTATAACCAACTAGGTTTGGCGGCATCGATGCTCGCAATGGAAGATGCTGGCAATCCTGAAGTCAATCCTGCCAAGGCGGGCGTCTGGATGGGCACTGGAGTAGGCGGACTAACTACTCTTGAGGCCCAGATCCTAATCTGCCACGGTCGTGGACCAGATAGAGTTTCGCCCTTCTTGGTGCCAATGATGATGGCCAACTCCAATGCGGCAACGATCTCGATGAAGTTTGGCTTTACCAACACTTGCCAAACAACCGCAACCGCCTGTGCCGCCGGTACTCAAGCGATCGGAAATGCAGCTCGTGAAATATCCTCTGGTCGAGCTACCATAATGCTCGCCGGAGGAGCAGAGGTGGCAACCACCCCAACAGCAATTGCCGGCTTCGACAACATGACCGCAGCCTCGCCCACCGCAATTTCGCGCCCATTTGATGCTGAACGTAACGGATTTGTTATGGCTGAGGGAGCTGCAGTGGTAGTTCTCGAAGAACTCGGCCACGCTTTGGCTCGAGGCGCTCACGTCTACGCAATACTCGCAGGTTATGGATCCAACGCGGATGCACACCACATTACCGCACCAGCACCGCACGGCTCTGGTGCGATAGCTTGTATGGAGGCGGCTCTCGATGATGCAGGCCTATCGCCAAGCGCTATAGCTCACGTCAACGCTCATGGAACATCGACGCCGCTAAATGATAGAGGTGAAGCAGAGGCTATCGAAAAGGTCTTCGGGGCAACTCGTCCTCCCGTCACGTCCATCAAGGGAGCACTTGGCCACACCTTGGGGGCCGCTGGCGCAATCGAAGCCGTCGCTGCATGTCTAACCTTCGAAAATGGGATCATTCCACCCACGGCTAACACCGTGAATATTGATCCTGAAATGAATATCGACGTTGTTATCGGCGAACCACGTAAGCTCGGTGCTGGCGCTATCATTTCAAATTCGTTTGGTTTTGGCGGACACAACGGTTCCTTGGTATTTACAAGGCAATAGGTCACGGTACGCAAAAACGCGCTTTGAATTAATTGCCGGATTAATAACTGGATCAAATATCGAAAGAACGGTGGGACTCGTTTAAGTCCCACCGTTCTTTTTATACAAGATGAAGGGGCATAATTAAATCTGCCATAGCGTTAACGAGTTGGAAAGCAACACGGTTACTCTTATCGCTAACGGACGGACTTAGACTAGTGAACTCTGAAACAGGTAGTGAAGGCACATTTGACGACAGCAAAGTCGGTTCATTTTCAGAAGTTGGACCATGGAAGGTGGATCCGGATAAGTTACTGTGGCTCCCGCAAGTTGAATCTCTACGTCAGCGAAATGCAGATTCGATTCCGCGGCTTATAAAGCGACAACTCCTACCTCCGGGCGCTCGAGTCGTAAAGGTTGGATGGCACCTCGGAAAAGCACTGCTCATGTGGAGGATCTTTGAGCGACCGCAAGGCAATCCAACGTCACGAGAAGGCCTATCGAAGAGACTCAAGGTAGCCTTTGAGATCCTCGGACCGACTTATGTAAAGCTTGGCCAGATCATCTCTTCAGGAGAAGGTATCTTTCCACCTGAACTCGTAACTGAATTCAAAGAGCTAAGAGACAAGGTTACGCCCGAGCCATTCGATCGCGTAAGGCGTACAATTGAGCAGGACCTTGGGGCAACGATAGAAGAGGTCTTCTCCAACTTCAATCCCGTTGCCATAGCCTCTGCTTCAATCGCACAAGTTTATCTTGCAACCCTTCGAACTGGCGAAGAAGTGGTCGTAAAAGTTCAACGAAGCACAGTATCGGAATTTGTAAAGCGTGATTTGGCAGCCATGGCATGGTTTTCGCCTGCACTTGTTGGCAGAATCCCCGTTGCCGCGCTTGCTAACCCACCGGCCCTCGTAGATCTCTTCGCAGAGACGATCGTCGAAGAGCTCGACTTTAGGCTTGAGGCCGCAAACATGCTCGACATAGCGCGAATTCTAGCCGAAACCGAGCAGCGATCTATAGTGGTACCGCGACCCCATCCTCGCTACGTAACCAAGAGGGTGATGGTTATGCAGCGACTAAAAGGATTCTCCTGGGACGACGCCGAGGGAATGCGAAATGCCGGAATTGACACCTCTAAGGTGCTCAGGGCCGCACTCGTTGCCTTCATGGAAGGTGCAGTCCTCTACGGAGTATTCCACGGCGACCTACACGGCGGGAATCTAATGGTTCAAGAAGACGGCAAGGTAGCGCTACTTGACTACGGGATCACCGGGCGACTTGGCGAATTCAAACGCCTCGCCTTCCTTAGGCTACTTCTAGGCGGGACGATAAACGACATAAAGATGCAGACGTCAGCACTTCGTGACCTAGGTGCGCTACCACAGGACACGGACATTGAAGCCGTCATTAGCGACCTTGGCCTAGACAAGCCAGCCAAGGATCCGACAACTATGACTCCAGATGAACTAACAAAAGAGATTCGCGAACTTACAAAAGCGCTCCTAGGTTATGGGGCACGACTTCCAAAAGAGCTCATGCTCTTCATAAAGAACATGATCTTTCTTGACGCTTCACTTGCCCGCCTAGCTCCAGATGTAGATCTCTTCGCTGAAATTATGTTCCTGGCGACCTACTTTACCAACAAACACGGCGCCCGTATCGCAGCTGAAGTAGGGATCGACCCGCGAGAGAGAGCCGTGGACCTCGATGGAGTCAGAGGCAGTTTGGGCCTCGATGCCGAGACCGAAGCGATCACCTATCGCGAGCTTAGACAACGCCGCGAGACCATCAGGACTCGGATGGAGGAGAATGCTAAGCGCAACTCTAGACGCGCCGAGAATAGAACGGCACTTTCGAGGGTAACAAAGACAACTTCCAAAGCACTGCGTAGCGCAGCTGGTGCTGCTCAAAAGTTAGCCAAGAGGTAACCAGCAGAGATGAAGAGGAGCTATGGCTTCTAAGTGGAATCCATAGCTCACTGCGAAGCTACTTATTCACCTAGACGAAGTAACGTTAAAGCAGAATGTTTTCAACTAGGAGTCGAATTCCTTGCACATGGATATGAATATGGGTCTTTTGACCCTTCACGCAGGATTCTTCGTGAAGTACATAGTCGAGGGCTGGTCGTTAGGTTTCCCTACTTCGTTTCTTTCAATCTTCATACCGTCCTTGCTCTATGTTCGCGGTTTTACTCGCGTTACTAGCGAGAACCACGGTAGGCCTGTAATGTTTGCCGGTGGCATGGCAATTCTTACGATATCTCTGAACTCGCCAATGATGTTCTGGTCAATGGCCTACCTCTGGGTTCACGCCTTAATTCATGTTTTAGTAATGATCGTGGCTCCACCGCTCATAGCCGGTTCTCGGCCGTGGAAGGCGATATGGGCAGGAATACCTAGCTCCATAAGGTCGGCGGTTTGGTTCCACAACATCGCAAAGGTATCAAAGAGTATCTTCACCTTCATCTCCTATCCAAGGATTGCTCTTCTTTACTTCGTTGCGACAATGTGGGTTTGGTTCATACCGTCGATGATGAGCTTTGCCCTCTCTTCACAACTTGGAATGCAACTTATGCACTTCACCTTTGTAACCTCAGGAATGTCGTTCTTTATCAATATGGTCGACTCTGATCCTTACGTAAGTAGGGTTACATCACCGATAAGCCGCCTGCTGCAGATACTAGGAGCTGGAGTCGCAAGTTGGCTAGCGGCTATGTTTCTTACATTTTCTTCGCCACTATATCCCGAGTACGCCGCTACCTCAATTAGAACCCTCTCGGCCCTTGGAGATCAGCAAATCGCAGCTTCAATCATCTGGGTTTTGTGCATGGAACCATTCTTTTACACTGGCTACTACAACATCAAGTTGTTCTTAGCCCGCGCCGATGACGCGGCTGATAAGGGCATTGCATTTGATCCATTCAAACCATGGGTAAAGAATCAGTCCAAGGCATAAAAAGAGGCCATTTGTTTTAGAGCCAAGCATTGGCTAGTCTCGGTTCGGAAGGAGTTTGGCCACCATGAATATGAACCGCGTCGCAGATCCATACTCCCTAAGCTTTATCCTCACGGGGTGGCAGTGGGGACCGTTCCCGCTACTTGTCTTCTTGTTTTCGATAGCGGCGATCTATCTGTATCTAAAGGGATACAAGATACAACGAGCAAAAAACCACCGTTGGCCAGTAGGAAGAGTTGTCTCGTTTATATCCGGGATCGCAACGCTTGACATTGCCCTTCAAAGCTCAGTTGCTTACTTAGTAAACATCAACTTTGTCGCACATATCGTTCAACACTTACTACTGATGATCGTATCGCCGGCCCTCTTGGCGCTATCAAATCCGTCGACGATGATCCTCCAGACAGCACCAAAACGTTACCGGCAGCTGTGGTCCAAGGTTCTCCACTCTCCTGTCTTTGTTGCCGTGACAAATCCAATAACAACGTGGTTTACCTACTACGGAGTGATGTGGATCTTTTACAACTCATCGTTAATCAAGACAGCCATGGAAAATATGTTCATCATGGACATCTTCAATATCGCATTCTTCTTTGCCTCGACTTGCTTCTGGTGGCCACTCATCTCGAAGGACCCGATAATGCACTTCAAGATGAACTATGGATTCAAGCTACTCACATTAGGTATCGGAGTTCCCTTTGAGTCGTTCTTAGGCGTAGCAATCATGAGCAGGAAGACTTCGCTAGCGCCAATGTATAGCCTCTCGCAGATACACGCCGGCGGCGAGGCTCTTTGGATCATCAGTGAAGTCGTCATATTCGTAGGGATAGTACCGGTATTTGTTGATTGGATTCGCGCAGAGGAGCGAAAGGCACGACGAATCGACCGAGAACTTTACGGTTCAGAGATAACGCAAGGCGACTCTGTCGGTGGATAACAGATTTAGCTAAGGAGATCTGATCTTAGAAATTAGGGACTTGCGGACGTCTCCGTGCGTGCATGTGCTTGTGGTCTGGTATCTGCCTCATCAACTCATCGATAAAGAAGGGCTTTTCTTCAAAGTACTTTTTCGCCTCAGTCGCCAAAACCTCTCGCATAGACGCCACTTCACCATCGGTCAAATCAACTCTATGGTCCCTGAGAACGACCATCGGAAGATCGCAAGAAGCGCACATCGCAACGAAGAAGTTATCGTCTTCAAAAAGCCACGGTGTGATTCGCTCCTCAGAGCAAAGTTCGCAATTTGCGTCCTTAGCCATCGATCTCGTCTAGCCCCTCGCGAAGCGAAGATATGAAATCATATGCTCCTTGGGGTCCCCCGCCTTCAATCAAAAGTTTGACCAATGCCGAGCCCACTATTACTCCGTCAGCGATCTTTCCGACAGTTCGAGCTTGATCCTTGTTAGAGATTCCGATACCAATCAGCACCGGCCGATCTGTGACAGCCTTCAGTCTGGTAGCGATCGTTGAAGCACTCTCCTCTAGGGTCGTTCGAACGCCCGTCACGCCCATCAAACCTATCCCATAGACGAACCCTCGAGATCGATCTGAGATCTCCTTGGCTCGGGCATCACTTGTCACTGGAGAGACCAACATGACATTGTCGATATCCTTTGAAGCGGCGTAGTTAGACCACTCTTCACTCTCTTCTAGCGGAAGATCTGGAAAGATGGTTCCACTAATCTTCGCCTCTGAAAGCCATCCCCCAAAGCGCTCGATACCGGCGTGAAATAGAAGGTTGCAGTAGGTCATAACGACCAAGGGCACATCAAAGGACTCTGAAGATAGCTCATTGAGCAGAGATAACGGGGTTACCTTCCTATTTAGCGCCATCGTAGATGCAGCTTGAATTATTGGGCCGTCCATTATTGGATCCGAAAATGGTATTCCCACTTCAATAGCGTCAGCGCCAGCGGCGGCAACGTGATGAAGGGTATCTATCCACTCAGGCGAATAACCAGCAGTAACATACGGTACCAATATCTTGCGTCCGCTAGATCTAGCTTTACGTAAGTGCCTCTCAAGCGATCCGTACGACTCCACAGTTAACTTCCTATTCAAAATGATATGTAACTTACTTGAGATAACCTAGTATCTTCGCCACCTGCTCGGAGTCTTTGTCTCCACGCCCTGACATAGTCAACAAGACGCTAGAGCCATGTGGAATCTCTCGACCAGCTTCTCGAAAGAGATAGGCCAATGCGTGAGCTGGTTCTAGAGCTGGAATGATTCCTTCGCTTCTGGAGCATCGCTGAAAGGCATCGAGAACCTCTTGGTCGTTGACTGTAGCATAGGTTGCCCGACCAATTTGAGCTAGATGAGCATGCTCGGGGCCAACTCCAGGGTAGTCAAGGCCAGCTGAGATTGAATGGGCCTCCTCTAGCTGACCAAACTCATCCTGAATAAATTGCGAACGCATACCATGAATAACCCCAAGAACACCTCTACCGATCGCAGCGCCACCCTCTGGTTCAACGCCAACGATCTTTGAATCCGTCTCAACGAATGCAGTGAAGGTACCTATGGCATTGGAACCTCCACCGACACATGCGATGACGTAGTCGGGCGAGAGTTGATATTCGTCGAGTAGCTGTGCCTTGGCCTCATCACCAATTACTCTTTGAAATTGGCGGACCATATATGGATATGGGTGTGGCCCCATCGCAGAACCGATGCAGTAGTGAGTATCTTCAACGCACGCTACCCACTCTCGCATGGCTTCATTTATCGCGTCTTTCAATGTTCGCGAACCAGATTTCACCGCAATCACATCGGCGCCGAGTAACTTCATGCGAAAGACATTCAACGCCTGTCTCTCGGTATCGACCTCACCCATGTAGACAGTGCACTTCAATCCAAGTAGTGCTGCCGCTGTTGCAGTAGCAACTCCATGCTGACCGGCACCGGTCTCAGCTATCATGCGACTCTTTCCCATGCGCTTCGTGAGGAGTGCTTGTCCGATCACATTGTTGATCTTGTGCGAACCCGTGTGATTGAGGTCTTCTCGCTTTAAGTAAAGATCGACGCCTAATTCACGCGACAAGTTATGGCACTTGGTTATCGGTGACGGCCTTCCTCCATAGCTACGTAGGATTTCGCGATAGGTAGCCATAAAGACTGGATCAGAAGTCGCTTCGCTAAATACCTCTTCGAGCTCTGAGAGTGCGGCCATCAACGACTCTGGAACATAGCGGCCACCAAATGGCCCAAACTTTCCATCGAAGTCGGCCGATAAATCTACCTCGTGGTCGACTGTCAAATGCTTTCCTCCCAATCATATGGCGAACCCATCGATTCAACCATCCTGTTTCTAGCTACTAACTCTGCTTCAACTCTTCTCAAAGATAGGGTCGCTCGCTGAATAAATGCCTTGAGTGCTACCGGGTCTTTTTTGCCCAACTTCGCCTCAACACCCGAGGAGACGTCAACACCAAAGGGCTTGACTATCGAGATCGCCTCTTCAATATTGGAAGGGTTCAAACCCCCCGCTAATATGAGCGGCTTGGAGACGAATCGAGACTCTACGATCGACCAATCAAATGCGCGTCCAGAGCCTGGCTGAGGTGAGTCGAGCAAGAGGGCATCGCAAGGATACTCTTCATACTCACCGATAGTAAATGAATCAGCGCTAGCGGCTTTGATCACGTAGCCAACTTTGGCCCGAACTAAAGCGACGTCGTGGCCATCCTCTTCTCCGTGAAGCTGAGCTCCACTTAGACCGCAATCGTAGACGGTTTCGATAACCTTCAAAGGGTTATCGTTACGAAAGACGCCAATGGTCATAACTTCAGATGGCACTCTCTTCACTATGTCTTTTACAATTTCGCGATCGACTCGTCTTGGCGACTGCGCGAAGACAAAGCCAAGAGCTGTAGCTCCGAGGGCTACTGAAAGGAGCGCATCGTCTTCATTCGTGATTCCACAGATCTTTATAAACACCCTATGAAACCTACTATCTTCTCGTACCCGCAGAGACGAATCTTCGGCATTGACCTTCGGGGTCTCCCGAAGTTACAAGTGCTTCACCGACAAGAACTGCACTAAAGTTGTCGTGGGCTAGCTTCTCTAACTGCTCAACCTCAATAATCCCACTTTCGGCGACAGATAAGACTTGAGCGGGAATCATATGTCGAAGAGAGCTTGCGAGCGAACGGTCTATTGAAAAGTCATGGAGGTTTCGCTGGTTTATGCCAATGATCTTTGCCCCAGCGCCAAGGGCAACTTCAATCTCGTCTTCATCGTGAACTTCGACGAGGCAATCCAACGAAAGTTCATCTGCAAGTGCCAAATATTCAACCAACTGTGCGCGTTCTAGAGCAGCAACGATTAACAGAACTGCCGAAGCTCCCATGATCCTCGCATCTACAACGTCACGGGCATCCACTGTAAAGTCTTTCCGGAGTATTGGTATGTCGACCGCGGATTTGACTTGGATCAGATCATCGGCCGATCCATGAAAGAACTCTGCATCAGTCAAAACCGAGAGAGCCGAAGCACCACCGTTGCGATATGCGGAGGCAATTTGCGTTGGAACTAGATCTACATTTAGATCACCACGAGAAGGCGACCTTCGCTTACACTCTGCAATCAATGAGAGGTCTCCGGTACCTATCGCAGATGAAAAGCTAGGTGGCGCCATAGTGGCCAAGGCCTCTTCTACGAGAAGGTCGAGTCTTCGGACATCCGCTTTGGCTCTTTCGAGATGCCAAGCGATTATTCGTTCTAAATAGGTACCTTCTGCAACCACTTTAACCATCTCAAAAGCTACCAAACAACGGCAAGATAACTACAGGATAATCGACAATGAGCGATACTACTAGTCGCTTCTGCGAGGTGAGCAAAAGGTGCATATCCTTCGATAACAGATCCTTAATATTTGTTGGAAATAACATTGTGGAGTTAGCCGTAGATGGAGTCACATTGGACGAGATAAACGTATTAATCGTTGAAGACGATATGGACATCGCAGATCTACTGAATTCTTACCTTAGAAAGGAAGGATTCCGGGCCCTCATCGCTGGAGATGGTGAGCGGGCAAAGGAGATTCTAACTCAGCAAAAGATAGCACTTGCCCTAGTCGACATAGGACTACCGGGTTCAATAGATGGCATTGGAGTGCTAAGCTACATCCGCTCCACCTCCGACATACCAGTACTGATAGTAACGGCGAGGGATAGTGAGCTCGATCGGATAACGGGATTTGAAGTCGGTGCCGACGACTACATTACCAAGCCCTTTTCACCGCGCGAGGTGGTAGCAAGGGTAAAAGCTATCATTCGGCGAAGCTACAAGGAGACCCCACGAATCGATAGAACCACAGTCATCGGTGACGTAACCATCGACCTATCGAGCCATCGTATAACCAAAGGAGGCCAAGACGTTACCCTTGCTACTAAGGAGTTTGATCTGCTAGCGCTCCTCGTGGAAAATAGATACCTCGCACTAACACGCGAACAGATTCTCGAAGGGGTTTGGGGAAGTGACTTCTTCGGCGACGAACGCACAATTAATGTCCACATACGACAGATACGGCGAAAACTTGGCGACGACTTCCCGATCGCAACGATATGGGGGATTGGATATCGTTTAGATTGAGGCGTGAAGATACCCCAAATGTCGACCTTCGCGAAAAAGGAGAGTAAATGCGCCGCAGATTTGCACTTGCCATGTCTAGCGTCTTAATCGTGGCCCTTTTTATCGCTGGAATTGGAGTCGCACTCACCTTTAGGTCGCAGGTCCAAAGCCAAAGTGTCCATGAGCTTGGAGTTGAGGCTGAGGCACTTGCGAGCCATATTGACGTTACGCGAGGCGCCGTCCTTAAAGTTATAAAGACAGCGGCATCTTTGAGTGGTGCTGTGGTAATACCGGTGAACTTGAATTCAGTTTCACTTCGCGGGCAGCTTCCTGCGCCACTTGTGCCAGATATATTCAACAAGGCGCTCTTTTTGAATGGAGGGGGACAGGCTGGGATCTATCAAAACGTAGCATATGCCGCTATCTTCGTTGATCAGCACGTTAACCAATTTGTGACTCGCCCATCGATTCTCGTAATAACTCGCTCGATTCCCCCATTGGGAAAGTCAATTTCGTTTCTACTCATCGTCATCGCAGCAGCTATTGTCGTGGGGTTGATCGTTGCGGCAATTCTTTCCGCCCGCTTTGCCCGTTACCTTCGCATATTCGTCGGAGCTACCCAAAGGATAAGCGAGGGAGACTTCAATGCACGAGTAGAGTCACGTCTCGACCAAATCGCTGAGTTTCAAGACCTCGAAAGAGCGATCAACTCGATGGCAATTCGACTCGAAGAGGCACAAGAGAGTCAGAACCAATTCCTAATCTCGATCTCGCACGACCTAAAGACTCCCCTTACATCGATTTCTGGGTATGCTGAGGCGATAATCGACGGTGCTATCGATCCCGCAAGTGGCGCACAGAGAATCGAAGGAGCTTCACAACGCCTCTCGCGCCTGATACAAGACCTCCTCGATCTTGCAAAGCTTCGAGCTAACACCTTCTCACTCTCAATCCGACGAGTCACGTCAACCGAGATCATCGAAGCCGCGCTTGCTCACATCGGTCAAAGGATCGCAGGGAGCGAAGTAAGGCTCTTCAGCGATATACATAATGGTTCCCTTGACGTTCCTCTAGAGATCGACCCCGATCGCCTTATCCAAGTGCTAACCAATATCTTGAACAACGCCTACAAATTTGCGCGTACCTCGATCGCCGTCTCTTCGTCGCTCGTCGACAGCCACATCCAGATCAGGGTCCGAGATGACGGCCCAGGGATCCCCACTTCCATAAGGGACAAGCTCTTCAATGAACCTATCGACTCTGGCGACCATAGAGGTCGCGAGGGAGGAAGTGGTTATGGCCTGCTGATATCAGAGCGACTATCACGTTCCATGGGGGCATCGCTCAAAGTAGAGGAGACTTCGCCTAAAGGTACCTCAGTTCTTATCTCTATCCCCATTGCAAGTGCCTCTCACTATTCCTTGTAGAGGCGCGCCGTAGACGAAGATTCGCAGTCGACCCACTATCGGAGTTGGGCAACCTCGATAACTTCACCGTTATCGTCATTGGCGGTGATCTTTGCGAGCTCCCCTGTTGAATCATTCGAATCTTGCGATCCAGCACCCAACTTTCGACCGTAAAGACCAAAGAAGATGTAACTACCACCTTGGTACCTTTCAATAAGTGCATCTCTTAGAGATCCTCTTATCGCTGCGTCCCTAAGATCGATTCCCGAAAGGACCACCCCTACCTCTGTCTCTCCTAATACGAGGGGGCCATTGACCCGTTTCGATGCAGAAAATATACCTAGGCTCTTAGGGGCCGAAGCACCCCTCGAATGCGTCCTTTCAACGTACTCCTGTCCCACATAGCACCCCTTCGTAAAGGAGACGTAACGGTCGATGTCGATGAGTGCGTTGGGGAAGAGAGGCTCCTTGTAGTCATGGCCCCTTGCTATATCTCCATTTAAAATCCGAAGCGCGAGAAGCTCGACGTCATCTACCTCTACGGATGGATCTACCGACGGAAGGAGGCTGATTTCAAAGGTGTCATCTAGGTAGAGATCGACAGATTTCGCCTCTCCTATAGTTGCTTTGGTGCGAAGAAGAAATCTACTTAGTCGCTGTCTAATGGCGTCGATCGAATCTGAGGAGGCAACTACCTTGATACCTCCCTCTACTTGAAATAGGTGCAAGATATCGATCAGCTTGCCATCTGGCTCAAGAGCCAACCCCTTGCGGTAGTCAAATTCACCGGTCACGTCACAGGTGAGCTGCGAATGCAGGTACGAACGTGCCTCCACGCCGATAACATCAATTGACATATATGTTTCTTGACTCATAACCCGCTCTTTCAATGATCTCGTGAGAGCTAATGGCCACTTACGGCCTTCGATAGCCTAAGAGTTGATCAAATACAAAAGACTACTTTGATCTCTAATAACAACAACTCTTCTAGCTCTAGTTCCTATTGCGGACTTTCGCTTCGGTTTTATAGGGCGACAGGGTTCGATCCATCTCAAAGTGGCAGAGCTAGTTAATTCTCGAGTTCTTTCAAAAAGCCGAGGGCCGACGAAAAAAACTCGTCGACCCTCAAAAAAGTCTCATCAGAGAACCTCAACAGAGGCAAACTACAAATGAATTGGCCCTAGATCAAGGCTAGGTCATCGCCGATCTAAATATCAAAGAGGGGTGACGTAGGCTCCGGTAATTCCACCATCGACTAGGAAGTTCGATGCGGTCATAAAGGATGCATCGTCTGAGGCGAGAAAGGCGACTGCCGCGGCTATTTCGTGGGCCTCACCGAATCGTCCCATCGGGATGTGAACTAGCCTTCGAGCTGCTCTCTCAGGATCCTTGGCGAAGAGCTCAACCAAAAGTGGTGTACTTACTGGCCCTGGGCTGATTGCATTTACCCTGACTCCGCTTCGCGCAAATTGAACGCCTAGCTCTCTGGTCATGGCAAGGACTCCGCCCTTAGAGGCGGTGTATGAGATCTGCGAAGTTGCGGCTCCCAAAGTTGCTACAAATGACGCGGTGTTAATGATAGAACCTTTGCCGGCCTCGAGCATGTGTGGTAAAACCGCCTTGCAACAGAGGTAGACCGACTTCAAATTGACGTCTTGCACTCGCTGCCATGCATCTAGGGATGTTTCAAGGATTGAATCGTCGTCAGGGGGCGAGATTCCAGCGTTATTGAAGGCGATGTCGATCTTTCCAAATTGATCCATAACCCGAGCCACCATGGCATTTACGCTATCCTCATCTGCAACGTTGGTCTCTAGCGCAACTTGGCCATACTCTTCTGCAACCCTAGTGGCAGTAGCGATATCCAAATCAGCTATCACAACCTTTGCACCCTCGGCAACGAAGCGTTCTACGGTTGCCTTTCCAATTCCGCTTCCTCCGCCGGTTACAATCGCAACCCTGTCCTCTAATCTCTTCATCTCTACATAGCTCTTTCTATTGTCTTTAATCCCACGCCACTCGCAAGGGATAAATCTAAACCTCAGTATTTATAAAGACGTTCTTGACTTCACAAAAAGCATTTGGCGCATCTGGTCCGAGCTCGCGCCCAAGGCCCGACATCTTATATCCACCAAATGGAGTCCAATACCTAACCGAAGAGTGAGAGTTTACAGATAGGTTGCCACTTTCAACTCCCCGTGCAACTCGCAAACCCTTACCTAGGTTTGAGGTCCATATTGAACCGGAGAGGCCATAGTCCGAGTCGTTAGCAAGTTCAATAGCTTCACTTTCGTCTTTGAAGGTTGAAACCGTTACAACGGGGCCAAAGACCTCCTCGCGAAAGAGCTTATGATCCCGACTAACGCCGCCTATCACCGTTGGTGGATACCAAAAGCCACGCCCATCAGGGATCGAACCTCTGAAGAGAACCAGCGACTCATCGACGTAGTTCTCAACGCTCCTCTTGTGGGCAGCGGTAATTAGCGGCCCCATCTCCGATGAGTCCAAAGAGGGGTCTTCGACTCGGAGATTGGTAACGGCCCTCTCAAATCCCTCCATAAATTCGTCATAGGCTGACTCTTCAACGAGGATCCTGCTCCTCGCACAACAATCTTGCCCCGCGTTATCAAAGACGCTATAGGGCGCGCTAGCGGACGCCTTAGCGAGATCACTATCGGCAAAGACAATGTTGGCCGATTTACCACCAAGCTCCAATGTCACCCTTTTGATCTGCTTCGCGGCCTTCTGCTGAATTCCGATCCCAACCTCGGTGGAGCCAGTAAAGACTATCTTGCGGACCAGTGGATCTTCAACTAGAGCCTCTCCTACGATCGACCCTGAACCAGTTACAACCTGAAAGACGTCCTCGGGGATACCGGCCTCGAGTGCCAATTGGGCGATGCGAAGCGCCGTAAGTGGCGTTACTTCAGCGGGCTTTAGAACGACCGTGGCACCAGCGGCGAGGGCGGGTGCAAAGCCCCACCCTGCGATAGGCATAGGAAAGTTCCAAGGAACAATTACTCCAACTACGCCAACTGGCTCCAAAAAGGTGATGTCTACGCCTCCGGGGACCGGGATCTGTGACCCAGTCATTCGTTCGACAGCTCCGGCGTAGTAGGTTATGACGTCGGCTACATTATTCGCTTCCCACCGAGCATTTGCAATGGTATGGCCTGAATTCAACACCTCGAGGCGCGCCAACTCTTCATTTGCCTCGCGCACCTTAGCCCCAAAGGATCTAAGGAGCTCTGCGCGCTTGCCAGGAGCTATAGCCTTCCAGCCCTTGAAGGCTCTTTGTGAACGCTCAATCGCATCGTGTGCCTCTTGTGCCGTAGCCTTTTTAACTTCTGCTACGGTCTCTTCGCTCGATGGGTTAATTACCTGAGTTACTGACACCTTCTACATCCTTTCAAAGGAGCGGAATCGCTCCCAATCAGTTACAGCTGCATTGAATTGGGCGACCTCTACATCGGCCATATTCAAATAGTGCTCCACGACATCTTCGCCGAATGCTCGTCTAGCTAGATCACTCGTTGCTAATGCCCTTCTAGCATCGGATAGGGTCGAGGGGATACGTGGCTTACTACTAGCGTAGGCATTCCCAACGAACTCATCCTCTAGCTCGTAGCCCTTTTCGACGCCTTCTAATCCCGCCGCTATCATCGCCGCGACCAAAAGATATGGATTTGCATCGCCGCCGGGGACTCTATTTTCAAAACGAAGGGAAGAGCCGGCGCCGACGAGGCGAATAGCACAAGTTCTGTTGTCATGTCCCCATGCGAGGGCCGTCGGAGCGAATGAACCCTCGACGAAACGCTTATAGGAGTTGATATTTGGTGCCATAAAGACAGTAAGTTCAGCCATATGCCTTAGCTGTCCGGCGATAAAGGATCTACCAAAGTCCGACAGCTCGCGTGGATTATCCGGCGAGACCATCGTCAAGGCGCCACTTTTATCTCGAATTGACAGGTGCGTATGGCACGAAGAGCCCTCGCGTTCGTTGTACTTAGCCATGAAGGTAATAGCTTTGCCGTGTTGAGAAGCGATCTCTTTAGCACCAAGCTTGTACACAACGTGATTGTCACAGGTTCGCATCGCCGTTGAATACTTGAAGGCGATCTCGTGTTGGCCTAAGTTGCACTCACCCTTTACCGACTCTGCGATCATCGAAGCACCCTCCATGGAAAGGCGGATATCGCGAAGTAGTTTGTCTACCTTTGTCACGCCAAAGAGGGAGTAGTCGACGTTGTAACGATTAGACGGAGTCATATTGCGATAGGCCTTGTCCCATGCCTCCTCGTAGGTGTCGTCAAAGACGATAAATTCAAGCTCGGTACCTACGAAGGCCTCCAAACTCATAGCCTCAAGGCGCTCAATTTGACTACCTAGAACTTGGCGAGGCGATGGTCTCACGGGCGAGCCGTCTTCGAATAGGAGATCGGCTTGAACCATTGCGGTATTGGTCTGCCAAGGGATATAACGAAGTGTTGAAAGGTCAGGTCGAATGACCATGTCACCATATCCCCGCTCCCACGAACTTATGGAGTAACCTGCTACGGTGTTCATATCTATATCAACTGCCAGGAGGTAGTTGCAACCCTCGGTGCCATGCGCGAGGACATCCGATACGAAAAAGTTAGCGGAGATCTTCTTGCCGCTCAATCGCCCTTGCATGTCGGTAAAGGCGACGATCACTGTGTCGATGTCGCCTCTTTCGATATCAGAGCGCAAAGTTTCGACATCTAACTTCGACTTGCGGTTACTTTGAAATAATTCAGCCATTCGTATTCCTCTAACTAACCCTCTTACGCTTTGAAGCGCCACCCTTATGGATGGCGCTTCCTATCTCATGAAACGTCTTTACCTCTAGTGATTTGATTTAGACTACTCTTCGGCCTTTAGTTCGGCCTCGATCTGAGCCAACTCAGCAAGGTCTCCTTGAACCTTCGGCCCGGTAAACCACTTTCGCGCACTCACAAGCCAGAATATCCCAGCGTATGCAATTACAACCAATACCGCTACCGGGGCGTAGTTGAAGTTGCTGCGATTGATGGGCGAAACCGTTGGAAGCATGAACAAGATCGCGATAAAAACGACCCATGCCACTCCGATCCAGCCTACAAGTGAGCTCCACTTTCCTAAGTTCCAGGGGCCTTCCTTGAAGGCTCCCTTGTTAAGGCGACGTAGCAGTGTCGGGATTATATAGGCGATATACAGCCCAATTGTGGCGATTGAAGTAACGGCGGCATATGCAGTTGCGCTCCACTCATAGGGTAGCCCCAAAAGAAATGCAAAAACGACTGCAAACCAGATCGAACGCGTTGGCGTACGGGTCTTTGGGTTAATGTGGTGCCAATAGTTCGAACCAGGAACTGCGCCGTCTCTGGAGAATGCATAGATCATTCGCGAATTAGCGGTCACTGATGCCATGCCGCAGTATCCCTGAGCAACCATAGCGACAAGCAGTAGTAACTCTCCACCCTTTCGACCTATGGCATCGATCCAAATTTGAACCGGCGGGACCCCAGTACCAGATGCAATCGCACTGTTGTAGTCACCATGGATGGCGAATAAAACTCCAACGATCAGTACGAAGCCAGCCGCGAGGCTAACGAGTATTGAATTTACGATCCCCTTAGGACCGCTAACGGCAGCGTTGATAGTCTCTTCAGACATGTGCGCCGAAGCATCGTATCCAGTGAATGTATATTGGGCCATAAGAAGGCCAATGAGAATTACGTAAAAAGACGACTTGAAGCCCGTCTGATTTACGAGTTTTGTAAAGACAAAAGAGGCGCTGGCATGGTGAGATGGGATGAGCGCTAGGGCCACGACGATCACCAATACGCCGATCACGTGCCACCATACTGAGACGTCAGATAAAAACGCCACTACCTTTTGGCCAAATTGATTCAAAAGTCCGTGCACTAGCAAGATTCCCGCAAAACTCAAAAGAACGGCGTGCTTGTCAGCGGTGACGCCCGTCGTCAAATTAAGAAATGCAGTGAAGAAGAGGGCAAAGCCAAAGTCAATTCCTGCCGTTACAGCAACTTGACCTAGGAGGTTGAACCATCCTGTAAACCACGACCAAGCAGCGGCGTTCGACTTAGCGAGCTTCGCTGACCAGTAGTAGAGGCCGCCTGCCGTTGGATATGCAGAGCAGATCTCTGCCATACCAAGACCGACGATAGTCGTCATAATTCCGACAAAGACCCAGCCCCAGACCATTACGGCGGGACCGCCCGTTGTCATACCAAATCCAAATAGTGTCAAACACCCCGAGAGAATCGAGATGATAGTGAACGATACTGCAAAGTTGGAAAATGCACCGAGTCCGCGCTTCAACTCTTGAGCGTACCCAAGAGCGTGAAGTTGAGCGGTATCATCGTCCATTGTTCCGACGTTGTCGGCGTGTGAGCCATCGATAGCCATATGCAACCCCCGAGTAAAGGTGACTTTACTAATACAGCGATACGCCCCGTTGCTAGATCGCTGTATCAGCTAAATTATTGCACAGTGACCTTTCGGTCTCCCACTAAATGTGTACTTTGGATTTCGAGTTTCTCTGCGAGAGGACACTAGTTTTCTAACTTTACGACAAGATTCTTGGATTCTTTGTGCATCTGCAAAGTAGGAATGACTTGAATTTCAATCAATAGATCTTGATTTTGCCAAATGTCATCTTCTAGCCAAGTGTTGCAGGTCGGAAGTAACTACTTAACAAAACATTACCCGACAGAGGCGTAGCGAAATCCACTATCTTTAGAGTGTTACAACACTCAAGCGAAGTGTCAACTTCATTATCCAATGCGCAGTGAGATGGGAAATAAGATTTCAAAGACCGCAATCAATAGCTCCAGAGGTGAAGGTGGCTTCGAATTCACAAGGGCTAACGTTAGTTATCTAGCAAGTTTCTCCCTATTTATTGCCGGAGTGATTTGGCGTATCCACTACGACCACTTCGCGACCATCAACTCAGATGAAGCCGTCGTAGGCCTTATGGCCAAGCAAATATCCCATGGTCACTTCTTTGCACTCTTTTGGGGGCAATACTACGGAGGAGAGGAGGCCTACGTAGTTGCAGTCATCGGAAGAGTATTTGGTTTTGGCCAATTTGCCCTCAAGGCAACTCCTCTCGTGTTGACGATAGCCCTCTTTCTAGCCCTTGCATTTGTCCTTTCAATTCAGATAAAGAAGCATTTCGCCTTCTTAGTTGCTTCGCTCGTCATGGTTTGGCCCTTAAATTCACTCGTCAATTCCCTAAAGGAGACTGGCTTTAGGCAACTTCAGGCGCTTCTGATCGTTACCACTTTGGCCTTCTTCACCAGAGGACTCGTCTCGCTCGATGAAAAAAAGGGGTCGAAGGTCTTCTTTTTCATCGGTGGTCTCTCCCTCGGACTAAGTATCTGGGCAAGCCCAGAGGCTATAGTTGTCGCACCTGGCCTGCTATACCTCGCCTACAGGGTCATCTCGATTAGATATCGAGCTATATCAACTCTGATAGTTTCACTCGTCGCTACACTGCTCGGCGCCGCACCGTGGATTGTAGCCACCGTCAACACTCACTTCAAGACCATCTCCGTTAGCAGCGGTGGCACGGCAACTCTTGGTTACCTTTCGCGCCTAGAAATCGTCTCGACAAGAATGTTTGCCCAGGCTCTTTCGCTTCTAAAACCCTTTGACACAACATCGCTCGCCTCGAGTTCCACACACCTCACGCTTTCGATATTCGCAATCGTATTCATCGGCTTAATTTCACTTATAGGTTTTGCCAGAGCGCCGAGATTGCGAGCATTCACTTTAACTCTTGCAATCTATCCCTTTGTCTACTCGATCTTTCCAAATTCGAGCTTCTACGAAGATGGTAGGTATGCGCTTTACCTACCTGCGCTTATTTTGGTCTCATCCGTTGCCGCAATTTCAAGAGGCGATCGCAGGGAAAAAGTATCAAATGGATCCAAAGATCCAATGAGCAAATTATCTATAGTGATATCTCCCCTGCTATTTCTGACTGCCATAATATCGACTGCACTCCTTTGGCGAGGATCCGAATATCTGCTGGTCCCCGTCAAAGGAGCACCACTTCCGCTGACCCAAGAGGAAAGTTTGGTCCGAGGGCTGGAAAATGCCGGCATCAAAGACATCTACGCGAACTACTGGGTCGCATACGTCGTCGACTACCTCGCCAATGGAGCAATTACGGCAAGTCAACTTGGAGGCTCAGCACGCTGGCCAGCCTATGACATCGCAGTTCAACGAGCATCGCATGCATCGTATGTGACGCTCACCAATGACCAACCCTTAGCGATATTGTCAACGACGTATCAAAATGCAACACTCGATCCGCTGCCAATAACCTATGAAGCAGCCGTCAAATACTTCAACTCCAAGAAGATTTTTTTCACCGATGCAAAGATTGCTGGGTTTTCGGTATTGACTCCAAGTGGCAATGTAACCCCTGGCTATATCATCGGAAGCATGACTAAGTAAGCAAATGGACTACTTAGTGAGCCTATTTGCGATCTCTATCGCTTCAAGGAGTGCCCTAGCTTTGTTGTCACACTCTTTATCTTCGAGTTCCGCGATTGAATCAAAGACGATACCAGCGCCAGCTTGAATATGACCACGCCCGTCAGGCTCCACAAATACCGTACGAATTGCAATCGCCACATCCATATTGCCGCTTAGGTCCAGATAGCCAATTACTCCGGCATAGGGGCCGCGCTTTACCGTTTCAAGATCGTTTATTATCTGCATAGCTCGAACCTTCGGCGCACCTGATACGGTCCCAGCCGGCATGGTTGCTTTGAGGACATCGACAGCTGAGAATCTTTGATCGAGTTCAGCTGAGACTTGAGATGTGATGTGCATAACCCGCGAATAACGCTCAAGGGTCATCAGCTCATCGATCACCTCACTTCCAGCGACCGATATTCGACCTAGGTCATTTCGGGCGAGGTCCACGAGCATCGTATGTTCGGCGAGCTCCTTTGGGTCCTCCATCAGTTGGCTAGCCAGCAACTGATCTTCAGCGTCACTCTTTCCACGGCGACGAGTACCCGCAATCGGCCTTGAGGTGACTCTTCCCGCTTCGACGCGAACTAGAGGCTCTGGCGAAGAACCAGCAACTGTGATCGACGACGACTCTATCAAGTACATATAGGGAGAGGGGTTCTTTACTCGAAGAAGTCGATAGAGGGTTAGTGGTTCTACCTTTAAGTCGAACGAGAATCTCTTTGAGAGAACTACTTGGAAGATGTCTCCATCGAGTATGTGCTCTTTTGCAACTTCAACAGATCTTTTGTACATCTCCGAAGAGGGCACGACCGAAAGGCTATCAAAGGTTCCCGAAGAAGAAAGGTCATCAACTTCTAGTGGAGATAAAAATCCAGTTGATGCCGCCTCTACAATCTCGTCGATTCTCCCCTTGCACCGCTGATAGGCCTCGTCGATCTCGTCTTGTGTTGCATTCGTTGAGATTGCCGCATTCGATATGACGGTCAAACGCTGCAATAGGTGGTCGAACGCTACAACATCACCGATTAGATGAAGGAGAGCATCTGGAAAGTTTGTGGCGTCATACGGGACGCCTCCAATGTCTTCAACTTCACGGATCACGTCGTAGCCAATGTGACCTACAAAGCCTGAATTGAGGGGAGGTAGATCGCCATCTTCATCGATCTCGAGCCCCTTCACGAGACGACTCAAATTTTCCAAAAGACCCATATCGGGATCGAATAGGTCCAAGATTAAATGGCTCGCCTCCCCTTCGAGAGATACCTTGCCACTTATCGACTTGATAGATGCAAGGGGTCTAAGTCCAATAAAAGAGTATCGCGACCAGCGTTCTCCCTGTTCAACGGATTCAAAGAGAAATGTTGCACCGCCTAACTTCTTCAAAGTCGAATACAGAGTAACAGGAGTTACTTGATCGGCCACAAGTGATCGCCGCAGCGAAACCATGCGGGACCTTCGAGCCTTCATCGCAAAGTCGTCATAGGATGGCGCGTACAAAATAAACTCCTAGCCACTCGCTGCTAATTAGCGTCAAGACGGTTTGTAAAGCAACTGTAGCTACCCGTATGACAGGCTCCACTACCATTTTGATGAACTTTGACCAAGAGCGTGTCACCGTCACAGTCATAGTAGACCTCGACGACCTCCTGGGTAGATCCAGATGTCGCACCCTTGTGCCATAGCTCTGAGCGACTTCTCGAATAAAAGTAGGTCTCTCGCTCTTCGAGAGTGAGCTTCAGAGACTCCATATTCATCCAAGCCATCATCAACACATCTTTAGTGGAGTTATCCACTACAATCGCCGGAACGAGTCCGTCTTGGTTAAATTTGACCTCTTCAATATTGAATATCATAGGTAAAGCCCTGTCTCGGTATCGATTCTCGTAGAGGCTACGGCGTGAATATCGCGTTCGCGCAGCATAACGTAGTCTTCCCCTTGAACCTCAACTTCAAATCGATCCTCAGGGTTGAATAGAACCTTGTCGCCAATTGAAACACTTCGCACTAAAGGACCAGTTGCAACTACCTCGGCCCACGTCAACCTCTTAGCTACAGCTGCCGTCGCCGGTATCAAAATTCCAGACCTAGAGTGACGCTCGCCTTCGCTCTGCGGTGTCGTGACTAGGACGCGATCGGCCAACATCGTTATTGCCAATTTGGACTCTTGCATACGATTTCCCTAAGTTACCTAAAGTGTCAAGTCTATTTGACTTCGACAAATAACGATTTACTACAACTATGCAGGCCTTACAACTATCGACTCATGTGTCAGGAACTCTTTCACTTGCGCGATCGATAACTGCCCAAAGTGAAAGACTGAGGCAGCTAGAAGGCCAGTCACACCCTCTATCTGAGCGCCTTCTAGGAAATGGTCCAACTTTCCAACCCCACCTGATGCTATTACAGGTATCGTCGTTAGTTCGGTAACTCGACGAAGGGCTCCCACGTCAAATCCTTCTTTTGTTCCGTCTCGATCCATGGAGGTTACCAATAGTTCACCGGCGCCCAACTTCTCGGCTACCTTGGCCCAGGTGCCAAGCTCCAATCCCGTGGCATTTCTCCCACCGTGGGTGTAAACCTCAAAGAACGAACCGTTGAATTTGGCATCTATGGCTACAACCGCACACTGTGACCCAAATTCTCGTGCAATTTCGCTAATGAGTTCAGGACGTGCTAGAGCTGAAGAATTTATAGAGACCTTATCGGCTCCAGCACGCAGGAGCGCCCTAGCGTCATCGACGCTTCGAATCCCACCACCGATCGTCAATGGGATAAAGACTTCACTTGCAGCTCGCGATAGAAGATCTAGGGTGATAGGGCGCGATGAAGATGAGGCCGTGATATCCAAAAAGACTATCTCATCCGCCCCAGCAGCGTCATAACGCGAAGCCAATTCTACGGGATCGCCGGCGTCGGTTAGGTCAATGAAGTTCGTCCCTTTGACAACTCTGCCCGCATCAATATCTAGGCATGGGACTATTCGTATGCTGCGCAACGCCTAGAACCTTCCACTAAGTTAACTTTGCCCTCTGCAATTGCCCTACCGCTAATTACCCCGTAGAGGCGATTTACGCCAACTTCACGAGCCAAAAGGTCAAGATCTTCAATTTGACTGACACCACCAGAGGCGACTAACTCTCCACGACCGTCGATGATCATCGCCGCCTTTGCCAACGTTTCAACGTCTGGTCCCACCAACATTCCATCGCGCGAAATATCAGTCAAGACAAATCCTGCTACTCCACAACCGATAAAGAGGTGAAGTGCAGCCTCCAAGGTGAGTTCAGAGTCGATCGTCCACCCCTCAACCGCACAGATGATTTGAGATTCGACGCGGCGATAGTCAAGGCCTATCCAGACTTTGCCAGGAAAGTTGTCTGCCAACTCCCTCGCGAATGCGTCGGAAGCGATCGCTTTGCTTCCAACCACAATTCGGTCGACCCCAAGGTCAACTAGATCACGGGCGCGCTCTAAGGTTCTAACTCCTCCGCCAACATCCACGCGCACTCCCGCCGATGCGAGGTCGTGAATGAGCCTGCCGATTACTTGATTGTTGTCCCCTCTTTGACGAGCAGCATCCAAGTCGACAATGTGTAGGTGTGACGCACCCTGTTCAACAAATCTTCTTCCCCACTCAACTGGATCACCGTAATTAGTAACATCTTCGTAGTCGCCTCTTCGAAGTCGTACAAAACTACTGCCGAGGAGGTCAATAGCGGGAATTAAAAACATCGGCCAAAACTTCTCTTATCGTAGGGATACTGTCACCGTAAAGTTAGCGTCGTCATCGTTCGATCGTTGCAATCGAGACAAAGTTATCTAGAATCTTCAACCCCTCTTTGGAGGACTTCTCGGGGTGAAACTGAGTGGCAAAGAGAGCTTCTCGCTCAATCGAGGCGCTGTAATCAACCCCATAGGTTGCAATGGCCGAGGTGTAGTCTCCGACTGGCGCGTAGTAGGAGTGGACGAAGTACATCCATTTACTGTTAGTAATTCCGCTTAGCAACGGAGACTCTACAAAGGCGTCAACGATTGAGATCGTATTCCACTGCATCTGGGGGACGCGCTCACCCTCGTTGAAACGAAGCACTCTTCCGGGCAATATGCCAAGTCCGCCGGTGTCGGGAGATTCTTCGGAGCCTTCAAAAAGCATCTGAAGGCCAACGCAAACTCCCAAGAGTGGGATCCCTCCATCGATGCATTGGAAGATTAGATCATCAAAGCCCGAATCCCTAAGGGCGCTAACACAAGCCCCAAAGTGACCAACACCGGGTAAAACCACGCCAGTGTAATGATCTAGAACTACCGGTTCTTCGATTACGTCGATGTCAGCGCCGACGTGACTCAGGGCTTTCGCAACACTTCGCAAATTCCCGATACCATAATCAATCAGCGCCAGTTTTGACAGCGGCAATACTTCTCCTAAATTAAAAAATCAATTAGCTAAGCTGGCCTAAGAGCACAACCGTCTAGAGCTTTCCCTTAGTCGACGGCAAGTCATTTGAGATAATCTGCGCCGCTGAACGAATAGTTCTTGCTACGGCTTTGAAGGTAGCTTCAACGATGTGGTGAGAGTTCTTGCCACGTCTTAGGTCAATATGGAGACATATATCTGCGGCAAAGGCAAATGCCCTAAAAAACTCTTCTGCAAGCTGGGGATCGAATGGTGGAGTCCCCAGGGGAAACTGACCGCTGTGATCGATGCCGTAGTAGAGAAATGGCCTTCCGGAGAGGTCAATGGATACCTCGACTAATGCTTCGTCCAACGGTAACGCGAGAGAGGCAAAACGGGCTATTCCGACCTTATCGCCAAGTGCACCCTTTAGTAGCTGCCCCGTAACTATCCCAACATCTTCGACGAGGTGGTGAGCGTCGACCTCTACGTCTCCGGTGCACTCTAACGACAGGTCCATCCCCGAGTGCTTGGCGAGTTGGTTGATCATATGGTCAAAGAATGGGATCGAGGTGTCAACTTTAGCGGCACCATTGCCTTCAATGCGAAGGTAGCCCTCAATCTGAGTCTCTTTGGTTACCCTACTAACACTCGATGATCTATCTGCCATCTCTTAGCCCTTCTCGCTGGATACCTTGCTCATTCAAAAAATCAAAGGATGTCACTCATTGCCTCCATGAAGAGGTCATTTTCATGTGCTGAACCAACTGTAACCCTAAGGCAGTTATCAAGCCTCGGCCATCGAGACCAGTCGCGTACCAAGATAGAACGCTCAAGGAGCATCTCCCACAACTTGTGGCCATCGATGGAATCTGGTCGAAAGAGGATAAAGTTAGCCGACGAACGCCAGTAGGTAACCGGAATCGTATCAAAGAAGTCCATGATGCGATCGCGCTCCGACCGCAAAAACCCGACACGGGCCTCCATCTCATCGACGTGTTCAAATGCAAGTTCAGCAAGTTTTGCCTTCGATGTGTCAAAGTGGTACGGAAGGCAAACGCTCCAAAGGTTTGCTATAACCCTGGGATCCCCAATGCAGTATCCGACACGAAGGCCTGCCATCGACCATATCTTTGAGAAGGTTCGAACAACTAATAGTTCGGCACGACCTTTAGCAAATTGGATCGAATCCACCTCGTTAAATTGGCCATAGGCTTCATCGATAACGATCAAACGATCACCAGATAGTCGAATAGCAATGTCGAGATCCTCCAAAAGGCCAGTCGGGTTATTGGGAGAGCAGATGAAACCAACGTCGATAGAGTTTTCGTCAAAGTCCGAAAGAGCCTTGTTCGTATCGATCAGAAGGTTTTCATCCCTCTCGAAGGCAAAGTAGTTAGTGCCAGTAGTTCTCGAGATCGTCTCGTACATGGCATATGTAGGCTCAAATGAGGCCGAGCGTCGCTCAGGTCCGCCGTACGTCAGCAAGATAGTCTGAATCACTTCATTTGATCCATTTGCCACAAAGACACTGTCGGGGCTCACTCCGTGGTAGTCACTAATTACTTGGCGCAACTTAGAAGCACTTCGATCGGGGTATCGATTCAAATTTGCATTCAAGATCTCATCGTGCCACTTGTCGAGAAGCTCGACAGAGGGGCCAAATGGCGACTCATTTGTATTGAGACGAACAGCGACGTCAAGTTGGGGAGAGTGATACCCGCCGCCAACACCAAGTCCTGGCCTTGGTTCAATCATTCTTGCCCCATCCGAATCTTGGCGCTTTGGCCGTGCGCCCAGAGACCTTCAGCGGCTGCGATCTCTTGAAGAGCATCTCCGATGAGATCCATCGCGGACCTTCCAACTTCTACAGCGTGGATGCGCTTTTGGAAGTCGACCAGCGAAAGAGCGCTCGCGAATTTAGCAGTGCCATTTGTCGGGAGAACGTGGCTTGGACCGGCAAGGTAGTCACCTACGCTCGCTGGTGCGTGTCTTCCAAGAAAGACTGCACCGGCATTTTTGACAAGCGGCAGAATATCACCATAGTCGTCAACCAAAATCTCTAGATGTTCCGGTGCAATTGCATTTGAAACGTCCATCGCTTGGCGTGGATCCCTAACAAGTGCAATGAAGCCACCATCTTGCAGTGTCGTCACTGTCTCACTATGGCGAGGCGATCTCATTAATATCTCCTCGCAGATTCCATCGGCTTTACTAGCCAGCTCCTCGTCCCAGGTAACGAGCCAAGCGAGTCCATCTGGACCATGTTCAGCCTGGACTATCACATCCATGACAGCCCACTCGGGATCGACGGTTGAATCAGCGATTACCACAACTTCGCTTGGGCCAGCATACGACATCGGGATTCCAACGACATCTGATACCAACCTCTTGGCTTGCGAGACGTAGACATTTCCTGGCCCGACAATCACGTCGGCTTTCATGATCGAATCGGTACCATATGCCATCGCTGCTATAGCTTGAGCACCACCAACTTTATAGACGTGGTCAACCTTTGCAATATGGGCAGCCGCCAAGGTACCATCGTCAAGATTTCCATCTGCCATCGGCGGTGAACACAATATTACCTTTTCGACACCCGCAACGCGCGCCGGTATTGCGCTCATCAACACCGAAGATGGGTACCGAGCTTTACCACCAGGTACATAACATCCCACAACATCAACCGCACGAGTTATCTGATGAATCACCATGTGGTTTTGAGTGATTGTTCGATCTTCATGGATCTCAGATCTGTAGTACCTCTCGATCGCTAATGATGCGACCTCCAGTGCCTTACGAAGAGAAGGATCGAGGCGGTTATATGCGGCCTCGATCGCCTCTCGATCAACCTCTAGAGCCACTAAATCAACTTTATCAAAGCGCTTCGTCAACTCAATTAGGGCTTGGTCGCCTCGCTCGCGAACCTCCTCGACGATTGTCCTTACGGCCTCAATCGGAGGTGTCGCTGCTGACTTCGGCCTTGGAAGTACAGCTAGATAGCCACCGTCTATATTTCGCAGGTCAAGTAATTTCAACATCGTACTAGGTAGCCTAGTAGCAAGTAATATACAAATTGAGTAGATGTTTAGTGGTGCGGGATCGACGATTTACACTAGCGATAACACTATCTTTGATTGGTAATGAGTCAATCCAAAGCAGAACTGTCCTCAATTCAAAGCATCCTCGAAGAACTTAGCATGCGGATCAAAGCCATAGCCGACCAAGCCGTCAAAGATCCAAGCGATATGACGACCCCGCATCTTTTGGCACTCGAAAGATCTCTAGCATCTGCGATCCGCTCGATAACAAAGGCGCAGAGATCATAGTCTGATTAGTTAGCTTCCTCTCGACGCAACAAGAACCGCTGAATCTTGCCACTTGGCGTCTTGGGGAGAGTCTCGACGAATCGAACATACCTGGGATACGAAGTCTTTGACATCCGATCCCGAACTACCTGTCTGATCTCTTCTGCAAGATCCTCGCTACCTTCAAGACCGTTACGAAGAACGACATAAGCACATATCGCCTCTCCACGAAGCTCATCTGGGACACCAATTACGGCACACTCCGCAACTGCGGGGTGAGTCATAATCGCAGATTCAACCTCGAATGGCCCAACTCGATAACCTGCAGTTGAAATAACGTCATCACTTCTCCCAGAGAAGTAGAAGTAACCGTCACTATTTCTAGAGGCGACATCTCCCGTTAAGTAGTAACGCATATCGGGAGAAAATCGTTCTTTGGACTTTTCCTCATTCCGGTAGTAATTGGGGAACCAAAACAGAGGAGAAGCACTTGTATCAATTGCTACTTCTCCGTCTACTCCGTCACCTAGCTCGTTGAAATTACCGTCGACTAAAACTGCTCGAAATCCGAGAGCCGCCTTACCCATTGAACCCGGTTGAACGGGTAGGGCTAGACGTGGGTCGAAGTGATTATTGATCATCATTCCATTTTCGGTCTGGCCATAGTGGTCCCTGATCTCAACTCCCAGGCTATTGTGAACCCATTCGATGACCTCTGGATTCAAAGGCTCGCCAGCGCTCGACATTCTTTCGAGAAAGCTTTCAACTTTGCGATTTCCAATTGCCATCCGCATCGCTCGATACGCAGTCGGTGCACCAGCGAAGTTAGTAATTCGATGCTCTCTCCAGACCTCTTCTACGCGATTTGGATCGAATGGTATATTCAAAAATAGGATTCCAAAGCCCATCGCCAAGGGGGCTACGACTCCGTAGTAGAGGCCATACGCCCAACCTGGATCAGCCATATTCCAATAGGTATCCGTTGGTCTAAGTCCAATCCCCAATGTCATGTAAGACTCAAGTGCTGCCACAGCCCAAAGCGGGACCGGTACTCCCTTCGGTGATCCAGTAGTTCCAGATGTGTAGATAATAACTATGTAATCGTTAGGCGAAATTGAGACAAACTCATCGAGAGCCTCCGACTTCAAGGCATCTCCTAACACAACCCCACGATCGTAGGTGTCAGAATCAACCACCATCACCTTTGAAGAGGCCCTTACATCGTCTCCCACTTTGCCTTCGTTTGCCATATTGGTGACGATAAATTTGGCCTCTGAATCGATCGCTCGAAATGAGATTGCGTCGGTACCAAATGCAGTGAATAGGGGTACGTATACCGCCCCAAGTTGCCAAAGAGCAAGTGCGGTGATTATCAGGGGCGGGCATTTTGGAAGTAGTACCCCTACCCTGTCGCCTTTGCCAACTCCATTGTCCCGAAAGTATCTGGCCAACTTCTGAGCTTCAGTCCTTAGCTCTTTCATGTCTATTCGCCGCGAACCACTTGCGTCAACGTAATCGAGGCCAAAGAATCGGTCACCGCCGATATTCGAGTAGACGATCTGAGCCAAATTGTTGTTCTCAACCTCTTTATACTTCTTCAAAAGAAAGTCAAGATACTCCTCTAGATTAAGCTCATCCCCCACGGAAATCTCTCCCAGCACTCGCTTTAGCATGTCCATTGGAAATAATATCATGGTGCTGAGTGGCCGTATAATTGTTCAGAAAGCGGACTTAGCCCCAATTGCGCATCTTTGAATCAAATGGTCTTAGATTGCAACTATCTCGAAGTGGCAATAGTTGCCGATGGACAAATATCACTCAAGATGCATTCACTACACCTTGGACGTCGCGCAACACAAGTACTTCTTCCGTGAAGAATCACCTGCAGAGAGAAGGCACCTCTGTCATTGGGTGGTATGAGGCTATTCAATTCAGCTTCGATAGCAACTGGATCTGTTTTGGATGTAAGCCCCAGCAAAGTTGTAATCCGCTTGACGTGGGTATCGACTGGAAGGCCAGGAAGTCCGAAGGCAACAGATCGCACAACGTTTGCGGTCTTTCTCCCAACGCCGCCGAGCTTCACGAGCTCTTCCATTTCGGTTGGGACTTCGCCTCCAAGTTCCACCAGCGCTCTAGCCATAGCAATCAAATTTTTAGCTTTGTTGCGGTAAAAGCCAGTGGAGTGGATAATCTCTTCGAGCTCGCCTTGATCGGCACTTGCTAGATCGAAGGGTGTGGGGTACTTAGAAAAAAGTGCGGGAGTAGTGGTGTTGACAACCTTGTCCGTGCATTGAGCGGACAATATGGTGGCACTTAGAAGCTGGAATGGATTGTCAAAGTCGAGTTCGCATAGCTCCTTTGCGGAACCGGGGTACTTTGTTGAAAGTCGACTTTGAACCTCGCGAGCTCGCAACTTTTTAGAAATTTTTCTGGCCAATTTTCCTCGTGGTTCAAGTCTAAAGTTCGAATCGGATTTGCTTTATTCCATTTGGGCTACAAGAGCCATCATTCAAAGACCTATCACCCGAATCGAACTTGAGAAATAGTAATAACCCTTAGCAAGTGGAACTTACGATCAATGGGCAATATAAGATTCGTCAGACGAATGCTATAAATCAAAGAAGCCGAATCTCCTCGAGATTTTTAGCCAAATCGCTGTCTATAGCGATGCTCTACGTGGAGTTACTCATTCCACTCTTTCCATCCATCATCTTTGTATCAAGACCTCGTTGGGAACAGCTAGCCGAACGAAATCGAATCTCTTCTAGCAAAAAGTCGAGTAACCACATAGCACTGGAATTTATAGACGTGAGCAGGTTTTAGCTATATGTCGATGTCATATATCTGTTCGCTGTCGTACTCTCTTTTTTCATATACCAATTTTCCCCAATTCACTCCAATCTATCTATAACCAGTGCGATAAGGGGTGACCTCTCGGGTGCTCACATAGCAGCGGGGATCGTCGATAGCATCGCAGCCGCCATCGTCGTAGTGGCCTCAGCTACAAGAATTGTCTTCTACATTGTCTCGATAATCGACACTGCGGTGAACGGACGTCTAACGCTATGGCGCCTCACTAAATTACCCCCAAAAATCCAATTCAAATCAGCGGTCGACGCCTTAGACCGGGAAAATTTTCCACTTCATTTGGTCAAAACCTCACGTTACGCGTGGTTTACACTGACAACTATCACGATTGTACTCACGACATTTCTTCTCGCTGCGGTCGAGCTCTATCTCCAAAGTGGATCATTTGGTGGAAGGCTGCTTGGGGGAAGATCGAGCAACGATTAACTTCAATCTCCTCATGCTCTGGTGGTGGCCTCATCAAATCTTTGGACTCCGCAATCCGCTAATAGCCACATTCATATCTTCGAAGGGCATAAATCTCTCGCTCTCCCCGAATAACGAATTCTTAGCGATAGTTGCCTCGCCACTAACGGCGCTCTTTGGCCCCAAAGTAACGCTTGTATCGATCCAACTCATCCTGACGATTATTGCTGGAGTCGGTACATATAGATTGGCACGAGTCTTGGGCGCGACCCGAATGAGTTTGCTTGGTGCCGGGATCTTTTTTGAAGCAATCTCAATAATTCCTAGCAGTTTTGCTGGACATCTTGACGTCGCTATGATTAGTCTTTTCCCACTCGCAGCTGCTGAAATCACCGCATATCTCCAAGGAAGACTCTCTTCACGGAGAGTGACCATATCCATGTCACTTTTCCTAATATCAACGGGACTCACATCAATTGGAGTTGGGGTTCTCGCCCTACTCTTTATCGCTGGCATATTCTGTGTAACTGCATTAGCTTACGGAAAAGATGCCGTAGCTAGGTTGCGTAAAGTCGTTATCCGCTTTTACTTCTTGTTGCTTCTTTACTCATCGCTATTAATTTAGTGAATAGACAAAGTCGTGCTGGGGTGATTGTTTCAACATTGACTATGACCAATCTCGCCCTGCTTGTGGGTCCCACGATCATCTACGCTGCCACCACCTGGCCAGGAACTCTAATTCTCGGGCACAACATCGCCCCATTGCCCATGTCGATACCCAATTCGCTTCCGGGTCTGAACCTAGTTACACAGGAGATGCTCGTTGCCATCTTTACAATGCTTACCTCTATTTTGATATGCCTATTCCTATCTCACGCATTCGCATCGAGCAAAGCGATACACTGCACAGTTAGTGAAAGCATCAACTACGCTATGGTGCCTCTTTCGTTGATTGCAGTAGTGTCTTCAATTCCGATTTCATCGTTAGGAGACGCAATTGTAGGCAACGAAACTTCAATACTTTCAATTGGCAGGATTGCGACGATAAATAAGTGTCTTCAGGGTACGAAGTTAATGCTCGAACTTTCTCCTAATGGCAATTCACTTGCTATTGAGGCGATGACTTTGACTGGCCATTCATTTGCGATTACGGGAGCTTCAATTGGATATGACGTCGCCTACCCACAAAGCCTTATGGACTCAATCCTCTCGTTTTCAAGTCATTCAGGCGTTGCATACTTACCGATTTTCGAACACGAGCTGAATTCATCGAAAATAGATTCGGTGATTACTTCCACACCATCACATGCGCCGTGGAGCAACTACGCCTCCGAGATCGGATCAAGATTCCACGTCACGTGTTCGAGTAATCAGAAAGCAATTTCGCGCATTTAGGCACGGTCGGTAGTAAAGCGATAAACGTTCAAAAAGAAGATCACCAGAGTCACGACGTGTACAACTGAGCACCACAGGCAGATGTTGTTGATCAGTACAAGTTCCGCATAGATCAACCACAGAATGAAGATTACAGAACCACCAGACATAGATAGTCTCAGGTTGTCCAAACTTCTAGTTCTGTTTAAACTCGGAAAATTCAATGCCGCGAAGGCGATGTAGAAGACCAACCCAAGCACGGATACCGGCATCCCCAAAAAATGCGACTGCGCCGAGGTAGTAACCTTTGCGCAGTTTATAATTCCAGTCTCAGGGCACGCTAGAACAGTTGCCTCTGTGAAGTGGGCATAGGTCAAGTAAGCAGATACCAATACACCGATTATAGATAGCGCAAATATTGCAATTGAGAGTGGTGACCGATCACGCCTCTCTTCACTGCTACTTCTATCTACAACACTTCTGCTCATCACACTACCTTCCAAAAAACTTCTCTCATTTTTGATTCTAATTCAAGGTCGCAGATTAGCGGAAGTATCTAGATAAGCACATCGCCACAAGCAATCGAGTCGAAGGCATTTATTTGAAGGATTGGATCGATCGTAGTAGCCTAATTTTGTGGCATTTGTGACAATTGAGGATCAAACATTAACGGTCAAACTATCGTTGAGCGAAAAGGTTGAGTCGTTGCGGTTTCATGACTTAGAGTTCAAGCTATCGAACATCGATGACGTCTACGTTACCCAAAGACCTTTCGACGAGCTAAGTGGATTAAGGGTAGGAACTGGGCTTCCGAACGTACTATGCGTCGGAACTTGGTACAGCGCAGATGGAGCAATATTCGCCGCGATACACGGAATAACCGATGGATTGGTCGTATCGTTGAAGAACGAAAGAATCTCCAAAATAGTAATAACTACCGACAATGCACTCGAAACCGCCCATGCGATCAGACAGCAAATTTAGGCGAACGGGAATACCCCATGGGGTATACTAAGTTATAGATATCAAAAGTAGGAGCAGAAGAAAAATGGCAACAGTCACATTAACAACGGACAAGTTTGAATCCACCATCCAAGATAATGACATCGTACTAGTAGATTTTTGGGCAGCTTGGTGCGGACCCTGCCGTTCGTTTGCACCTGTCTTCGAAAAGGCGTCCGAAAAGCACGGTGATATTGTCTTTGCCAAAGTTGACACTGAAGATCAACAAGAGCTAGCTGCGGCCTTCCAAATAACCTCCATCCCAACACTGATGGCATTTCGCGACCAAATCCTACTATACGCCCAACCTGGAGCCCTACCTGCTAGCGCTCTTGAGTCGCTAATCGATCAAATCAAAGCACTCGACATGGACGACGTAAGGAAAAAAGTAGCCGAAGCACAAGACAGTCATGAAGGCCATGACCACCACGGCCACAACCACTAAACGGCATTAGTCAAAAAAATCCGCTGGTCTACGTCAAAAAAACAAACGCCTCCGTAAAAACAACTATTTGCGCTCGGCGACTAGGCAACCTAAATCTAACCCCTGCAAGAAGAACTACTCGCAGGGGTTTTCAATTTCAAACCACTCCTTTTTTCCGAACTTCGGCTCCAGAAATAACTAAACATATGAGACAAAACATCTACAAAGAAGCAATGATCCATTAATTTTCAACTACGCACACGTGAAAGCCATGAAAAGGGTTAGGACCATCGCAAACGACTAATCGACAAACTAACACCTCAAAAGCCAACCTTCTAGGAGGCAAAACAAGGCGTTAAAGCAACACAGAGAAACCATTGATTGGTTTCTCTGTGTTATTTCGATTGTCGAGCCATCTTCATTTCGAGATGAAACTTCTCGAGGGTAGACAATTTACTATCCCAAAAGCAAACAGGGACCCTTGTGGGGTCCCTGTTAGTCATTATGTCACTGACACTTGGTAGTTGGTGTCAGTTTAATTAGTTATCCGGCGACGTCCTACTCTCCCAGGAGGTTGCCCCCCAAGTACCATCGGCGCTGGCGGTCTTCACTATACGTGTTCGGAATGGGAACGGGTGTTTCCCCGCCGCTATGGCCACCGGAA
>JAKCDL010000013.1 GCA_021841935.1 Actinomycetes bacterium
TCTATGAGTGGGCTTCTCATCTTGAACCAAAGAGTGAATTTACGTCTTACCTTCGACAAGAATGACACCCTTTCTGCCAACAATCTATGTTGACTAAACAGATGTCCACTAAATCTGGGTAACCTCAGGAGGTGCTGGGGCCATCTGCAGCACGCTGCAGATGGCCTCGACCCCGAACTCCTACTTGTGATGGTCGATGTACTCGACTATCAGCGGTGTGGGCGGTCGAGCTCCGCCGCGAAGAAAGCTGACGTGCTCTTTAGAATCGAGTTGGCCCGGCGCAGCTCGCGCACTTCCTGCTCCAGCTCCGCGATGCGACGCTTCTCTGTGCTCGTCGTCCCGCCGATCGGGCCTTCGACACAACGCTGACGCCCTATAGCCTCTTCCTCGCGCTGGTCGACTAGTGGCTGACCGACCTCGGCCTGGAGAACAGGATCGCCCCGGCGACCTGGTTCAACTACGAGCGCGACACGAATCGGCTCGTGCCCCCTGCCTTGCGCGACTATGCCCTGCGCGTGATCGGAGTCGCCGTGCGCATGGAGCTCGGCAAGCAGTCGTACGCCCGATCCAAACGCACCGAGACCGTGCTCCGCCTCGCCTTCGGTCTCGCAGTCCGATACAAGGTGATCCACCGCAACCCGATCGATGGCGTCGCTCGCCTGCACAAGCCGAAGCGGACGCCGACCGCGTTGACCGTGACGGAGGTAAGCGCGATCCGGGCCGCGCTCAATCGCAGGGCTACCTCAAGGCGACAGAGCGCGACGAGCTCGCCGCCGCACTGGAGGCTCGCCATTAACGATGAACACCTCGACTCCCGGCTGGTCGCACTCGTCCGCGCGCTGAAGCCCAAGACGAACGAGCCGGTCTCGGCCAAGGTCCTCAACACCTGGATTGTCCAGGCCGAGGGCAAACTCGGCGACGAAGCGAAGGGCGGTCGACTCGGCTGGCTCATCGCGTCCTCGGTCGCGATCGCCGCCGTGCAACGTGCCATCGACGTGGAGTGCCAGTGGGTGCGTGAGGTTCCACGCGACCCCGGGCTCCTTCGAGGCGAAAGCTCTACTGCTCGAATGCTTGTAAGCATGTGGCCTATGGACGGCGTCGCGGTGTGAGAATCGGAGCCTGCTATCACCCCTGGGACAAAACCCAGACGTCCCATCATCGTCTACGAATGTTCCTCTCGTGGAACACGTGCACTCGTGGAACGGCGTTGAGATGAGTGTGGGCTTTAAGTCTCGGGTTGGGCTTGGATGCCTTTGTCCACATCGTGGGGATCTCATATCGATCACAGACCCGTTCGACGAGGAATTGATTAGCAAGTAAATCCTTGGGGCTCTAAGAACTGGCCACCATTAGTTCAAATAACGGATCTAAGCGGAGCTCATCTAGATATCTTTAATTTAATCGGGTAATAAGTGCGGATTGTGGGTTATGTGGACCAAGATGTTGAATCCCAAGTTCAGTCACAAATAGAACCCATGGCTCTTCTTCGTCCACATATCCACATCCCTAGATTCCACCGACTCAGACTGCTCGGTTTGGTCAGGAATTGCAGAAGTCCTCACCCAACCATCATTTCGGTCAGATCGTCAATTCCGGGACAATGTAACGCCTATGGTCGATTCCCGTTCCAAAAACTGATTGGGACTCAGAAAACAAACTCTCCAAATAACCCGGGGCGATTCATCTCTCAAAGTTGGTTATGAATTAACCTTGTTTGAATTCGATAGCGTGGTGTAGCCGTTGTGCCCATTATTTGAGGTGATCTTTGTCTCGTCGCACGTGACGTTGAGTTTTTTCATGAAGAGTGTCGAAGCAATCGGTGCGATTTTTTGATCGATCGTTAAAATATGGCTACTTTTTCTGTCGGATAGTTGTTTTATTGATTTGAAAATTTCCACTACATTGGGTGCTTAGCTGCTAACTTTGGGAGATTTGATGTATAGGAAGATTGCATTTGTCTGTCTCGGCAATATCTGTCGATCACCAACAGCAGAATCGATCGCCAAAAAGCGAGTAGTAGAGCGGGGATTGTCAATCGATATAGAGAGCTTTGGCACCGGTTCGTGGCACGTTGGAGGCGATGCCGATGCACAAGCACTTAGAGCATTGAAGCGTGCTGGGTATAGCCTAGAGAACCACAGGGCCAGACAGATTTTGCCAAGTGGTGGTGACGACGAAGTACTTTACGTGGCCCTTGACTATTCGAATTATCGGGACCTTTCGAAATTTGCCTTCTTCGTAAGTCACCCAGATCACTTGACGATGTTGAGGTTCTTTGATCCGCAGTTATCAAATCTGGCAAAGAGGCCATCAAAGAGCTTTGATGTCGATGATCCTTACCATCTTGACGACGAATTCTACGACCAGACGCTCAAGACAATTGAACGTTGCATCGATCCCTTGATCGACTACGTCACTGTTGGAAGGTCGTAACTTTAGATTTCAATGTGAAGTTTCGCGAAAGAATGAAACTTTAACTTTGAATCGAGTGCTTGCAACTTGACTCTCTTACAACTAGGTCCGGCGTAAATCTGATTTCGCGGTGACGGTGCGTAGCGTCGGCTAGCTCCTCTAACAATAGCTTTGCAGCGGCGTGTCCCAGGTCATATTGTGGCTGACGAACCGAGGTCAATGGGGGCGATACTAGAGATGAAAATGTGATGTCGTCATAGCCGACGAGCGCGATGCGAGACAACAGATCGGAACCACTTCTAGTAATGCCTCGCATTACTCCGATTGCTAAAAGATCGTTTGCACACATAATTGCTGTTATTGAAGGGTCAATATCCAGAAGACTATTTGCAATGTCCTCACCGGCGGCGATAGAGAGGGCTGGAACCCCTATGTCCACTATTTCAATTTTGTCGGTGTTGGAGTTGTTTTTGAGGGTTCTTATTGCGACGTCGACTCCGGCGCGACGGTCGCGACATTGCCGGATTGAAGAAGGACCGTTTATAAATACGATTTTGCGGTGGCCCTCCTCTATTAGGTGTGTTACGGCGATGGAGCCTCCCTTTACGTCGTCGACCGTCACAGAGCAGAGCTCCCCAGAATTTGATTCGCGATCGACAAGTACGACTGGGGTACCACGGTCGTGAAACTCAATAATTTGACCTAGATTGTCGTCGCTTGGGGTTATTAGGACGCCTTCGACTTGATGCTCTTCGAGGTGTCGGAGGTAGTTAGTCTCGCGTTCTTCGTTTCCATCCGTCGAGCATGCTATCAAGAGGTAGCCCTCAGGTCGAAGTGCATCTTCGGCACCCCTGATCATTTCGGTAAAAAAGGGGTTAGATGAGTCGAGAATTACAATCCCAATTGCCTTCGAGCCGCCCCCGCGAAGTTGGCGAGCTGCGATATTTCGAATGAATCCAGTCGCTTCGATGGCATCTAAAACCCTGTTTCGTGTAGCGGCAGCAACTCTATCTGGATCGTTTAGAACGTTTGAGACGGTTCCAAGTGATACTTTTGCCCAGTTTGCTACGTCGCGTATTGTCGCTTTCTTACCATCTTTGGTCGGATGGGTGCCGTCATCAAGACCTCCCCTAGTGGCACCATTATCTCCAACCATCGAGCCTCCGTAAGTTGAAACGTTTTTATTGCAATCTACTTACAACGATAGCAAATTAGAGATACCTAAAGTTTGAAGACGTGGTTTTTTTAATTTGCAGGCACGGATATCGCATATAGCCTTTCGCTAAACCCTCTGTCAAATATGTCTGTGAGATATGAAATACCATTTCATCAAGGTTTAATGAGTAGCCGTTGATTATTTCTTATCAGAAATTTTACATTTAGCTTGAATCTCGTTAACTTTGCCGTTACACTAAGGATATGTTTTTGAAACGTTTCAATAAATGAATTCAAAAGCGTGTGTTGGGGGGTCGAGAGTTTAACTCTCGAATTGCTTTGAAATTTTCGGGGGAACATCTTTGAGTAATCAATTCGATCCTGTTATTTCCCTAAGAGGTGCTAAAAAATACTTTGGTGCAGTTCATGCGTTAGAAGACGGCCAGATAGAGCTGTTTTCTGGCGAGGCTCATGCCCTTGTTGGTGAAAATGGTGCTGGGAAATCGACGTTAGTAAAGATCTTTGCTGGGCTTCATCGTCCAGATAGTGGCACCCTCACCGTCGATGGGAAAGTGGTGCACTTCGATTCGCCTCGAGCTGCAATCGAATCTGGTATCGCAGTGATCTACCAAGAGCCAACGTTATTTCCAGATCTTACCGTCGCTGAAAATATCTTCATGGAGCGACAACCACAACGAAGCTTCAAAAGGATCGATTTTCGTCGAATGAATCGTGAAGCAAGAGAGATTTTTTCACGACTTGAGGTGGTATTAGATCCAACGCGACTCGCTCTTGGTCTGTCGATTGCAGAACAGCAGATCGTTGAGATCGCGAAGGCTTTGTCATTGGATGCTCGTGTAATAGTTATGGATGAACCAACTGCAGCCCTTTCGTCGGTTGAGGTTGATCGCCTTTTTAGAGTATCAGAGACCCTGAAGGCCTCTGGTGTAGCGATACTTTTTATCTCTCACCGTCTCGATGAAGTATTTGCCCTATGTGAGAGGGTAACTGTGATGCGCGATGGTCGTTTTGTTACATCAAGCCTAACGAACGAAACTGACGAAAATAGTCTGGTCAGGGCAATGGTTGGTAGGGACCTAGAAAAGCGAACCGATCAGCTTAGGCAATTTGATCAAAGGGCGCTATTGGAGGTCGAGCACCTCACCCTTGAAGGCCTCTTTGTCGATATATCATTCACTGTGGCGGCCGGAGAGATAGTGGCTCTTTCAGGACTTGTTGGAGCTGGTAGAAGTGAGGTTGCAACTGCGATCTTCGGTATTCGGCGCTACGACCATGGAAGAGTTTCAGTTGATGGCAAGGAGCTAAGGCGCGGTTCCCCCTCGGCAGCTATGACATCTGGTATCGGTCTTGTCCCAGAGGATCGTCGACTCCAAGGTTTGGTGATGGAGCAGTCGATTTCCAGAAATATATCCATGGGTTCTCTGAAGAGTCTCAAGAAGAACGGCGTCATTCGAGCCTTCACCGAGACGCGTTTTGCAGCTGATTGGTCGGTGAAGCTTCAAATAAAGTACGGCAATCTAGGAAACTCAGTTTCAACTCTCTCTGGAGGCAACCAGCAGAAGGTCGTCTTGGCAAAGTGGATGGCGCGCTCCCCAAAGATCTTGATTGTGGACGAGCCAACGCGTGGAATCGATATCGGTACGAAAGCTGAAGTACACAGGTTGATTTTGGAGCTAGCGAGAAGTGGGGTAGCAGTATTAGTTATCTCATCCGAGCTTCCGGAAGTATTAAACTTGGCGGATCGTATTTTGGTGATGCGCGAAGGACGCCTCGTCGCTGAATTTACCCACGACGATGCGAGTGAAGAGGCGATCATCGGAGCTGCGACCCTGTCGTCGGAGGTTAGTGCCTCATGACAGTTCTAGAGAACAATTCACGAGACCATTCTCTAAGTGGTGGACCTGCAATCGACTTTGCTCCGAGTGGTGCTTCTCGATTTACCTCGATCGTGTTTCGAGCAAGAGAGTTCGGAATATTTGGAATTCTGGTTGTTTTCGTCCTCATTACAACCGCTATAAAGCCAAGATTCCTGGCGGCTCAGAACATCAAGTTCATCTTGATTGACACCACGATTTTTGCTCTGCTTGCACTTGGTGAGACGATGGTGGTTATCTCAAAGAACGTTGATCTTTCGATCGGTTCGATCCTTGGCATTTCTGCATTTGTCTCGTCTAACCTCTACCAGCAGTTTCACCATATTTCAATATTGCTGGTCTTTACTACCGGTATTGGAATCGGGCTCGTCTTTGGATTAATAAACGGCGTTCTTGTCGCATTCGGTAGGGTTCCAAGTCTCGTAGTAACCCTTGCATCCCTCTACATCATCAGAGGAATAGACGTCCTGTACGTAGGCGGGCAACAGGTAGTTGCCTCCTCGCTTCCTTCTAACTTCCTCTCGGTAACCTCGTCATCTCTTGGCCCAGTCCCGATTATTTCAATCGTGGTTGCAATAGTTATATTCGTTGGCTCTTACTACCTCAAGAACTATCGGTCAGGGCGTGATCTATATGCAATTGGATCTAGCGATCTTGCAGCTGGATTAGTTGGAATTCCGATTGCCAAGAGAGTCTTTACGTCATTTGCCTTATCGGGAATGATAGCTGGACTAGCAGGGGTTATCTGGGCTTCTTACTATGGAACTGTCGACTCCACCGCTGGAACGGGATACGAGTTCACGGTAGTTACCGCGGTTGTTGTCGGTGGCGTAGCGATCTTTGGTGGTAGCGGAAGCGCAGTTGGAGCCGCAATTGGAGCCCTGCTTCTAAACACCATCAATTCGTCCCTTTACGTACTAGGGGTCTCAGCGTTCTGGGACCAAGCGATCAGCGGTCTTTTGCTGATCCTAGCTATTGCTTTGGATCGAGGGCTTGGTCTTTATGTAGCCAAGTCGCTACGAAAAAGGAGTTCTCGTGTTGCAAGTTGATTCCGTCAAAGCGGGCGATATCGAGGGTGGTACAGCCAAGAGTAACTCCTTTGAGATTCGAAATTTAGTGAGGTGGGAGAGCGGGCTTGCTGTAGTTCTTATTGCCTCATTGGTGATCGGCACAGTTGCCTCGCCGCAATTTATAACTTCGGCGAACTTCTTCAACATCGGACTTTCAGTTGGAGACATAGCGATAATGGCCTTGCCGCTAACGTTGATCGTTATCACGGGGGAGATAGACCTTTCGGTAGCCTCGACTCTCGGACTGTCATCCTCTCTACTTGGTTATCTTTGGATACATGGATGGCCGATGCAGTTGATACTGCCTGTCGTGGTCATCGTTGGAGCGCTACTTGGTTTTATAAATGGCTTTCTGGTGACCAAGCTCGGACTTCCATCTCTTGCCGTAACTATAGGAACACTCACTCTGTATCGAGGAGTTGCCCTTATCTTGCTTGGTTCAAATATCGTCTCCAACTTTCCGACGACCTTCACGACTATTGGAGTAACTCCAATACCTGGAACTCCACTACCTTGGTCGGTTGGGATATTTATAGTTTTGGCCTTGATCTTTGGAGTGGTCGCACACTTTACTCCACTTGGTCGATCCATCTTTGCAATTGGAGCTAACGCTGAGGCGGCTGCCTATTCAGGTATCAAGGTAAAGGCGATTAAGTTGCGCCTATATGTACTATCTGGGATTATCTGCTCTATTGCCGGAATACTTTTTACCTTCCGATTGGCTACTGCGGAGTACGATAACGCAACTGGCCTTGAATTAAATGCTGTATCGATTGTATTGCTCGCAGGCGTTTCAATATTTGGCGGTCGAGGTACGATCCTAGGGGTTGTTCTTGCAGCTGCAACTGTAGGTGCAATTGGAAACGCTCTGCTGCTAGCCAACTTTCCTCAGCAAGCAATGGGACTTATCAATGGTGGCCTTCTCTTGGTGAGCGTCTTTGTTCCTAACTCGCGGGACCTTGTAAATCGTTTCAAAGGGCAAATTGGACGAGTTCGACTCGTCGGAACGCGGAGGGGCTAGTAACGGTGATGGCTGATTTGAGACCAAATCCTTCGCTCTTCGATGCTCACTGACGTATATAGATATTTTCTAACTTTTATCGAAGTTAGGTGGTTTTGGATGAGGCACGAGTTCGCCAATTTAGCGGCGGGGCTGCATGCTAATCGGTGCTCGTCTCCTCTCTTAGTTCAAGGAGGTGCAGGGGAAGAGAATAGTCAATTTGTCAAGATCTAAAGGATCTTTGACTTTGGGAAATTTTGGTGATTTCCTCACGTGATGGGGGAAAAGTTATGCAAGGAAAGTCAATGTTTTCAAAGAGAAAGACAACCACGGCACTTCTTTTAGGTGCATCTTCGGTTGCGTTGGTAGCGTGCGGTACTACCGTATCATCCTCAACATCAACTACAGCGGCGTCATCGGCTACAACTCAGGCCGCGTCGTCTGGTGGGTCGATCAAGACGGGTTTGAAGGTAGTAGTCATACCTAAGGTAATAGGAAACTCGTACTTCACTACGGCCGATTCCGTTCAATCAGGAGGTGCTTTGGCTGCACTTCAGTCATTGGGCGAAGTAGGTTCTGAGACAAGTGGTACAGCGGCAACTCCATCTTCTCAGCTTCCAGTTATCCAAAGTGCAATTACCCAGGGTGCTAATGCACTGGTAATCTCTGCCACGGACCCAACTGCTCTATGTCCTACGCTGAATCAAGCAATGGCCAAGGGGATAACAGTTGTTACCTACGATAGTGATGCGCCAACTTGTCGCGATCTATTTGTGAATCAGGCCAGTACGGCTGAGATCGGAACGAGTGAAGTTGATCTGTTGGCAAAGCAGATAAATTCGACTGGTGACATAGCCATCGTTTCGGCTACGGCGTCTGCAACGAATCAAAATGCATGGATCGGATACATGAAGCAAGAGCTTACAAAGTATCCAAATATGCATCTAGTTTCTATCGTCTACGGTAACGATGACCCAGCAACGGCCACCGCTGTGACCCAGGGTCTGCTTCAACAATATCCGAACTTGAAAGGCATTATTTCGCCGACGACGGTAGGAATTGCAGCGGCTGCGGCCCTTCTTGATACCCCTCAATATCGTGGAAAGATAGCACTTACTGGACTTGGAACTCCAAATGAGATGAAGAAGTACGTTGCCGATGGTACCGTGACCGCGTTTGAACTTTGGAATCCTGCCAACTTGGGCTATCTAGCAGGATATGCTGCTGCTGAATTGGCGAGCAAGGCGATTACGAATGCTCCAGGTCAGACTTTCACAGCAGGTAAGTTGGGCAAGTACACCATTGCTTCGGACCATTCGATCTTGCTAGGCGCCCCCTACGTCTTCGACAAGTCAAACATCAATAACTTCAACTTCTAAATTCCCCACGAGTGACGGGGCGCCACCCCTTAAATAGCGCCCCGCCACCCCAGGCGACGGAGGTCGTTTTGCAACGAGTTCTATTCCATCTACGAATTAATCCTAAAAAGATTGAGGAGTATAAGGCGCACCACCAAAGTGTATGGCCCGAAATGCGCGCTGCATTGAGTGAGTCGGGATGGCGCAATTATTCGCTCTTTCTTACTGACGACGGTTTGCTCACCGGTTATCTCGAATGTGATGACTTCGCATCTTGTCTTTCGAAGATGGCATCAACTGAGGTGAACGAACGATGGCAAGAGATGATGGCCCCTTACTTCATAGATATCGAGGGGACACCCGATGGAGCGATGGTGAGCGTCGATGAAGTATTTCACCTCGATTGATATATCAAATCAGCAGCGTAATTGAAAGTGAGTTTGTAAATGATCGATCTAAAGACAGTCAAGGCAACTTTGAAGAGGCAGCATATCGAAACGCCTTCTTGGGCCTACGGCAACTCTGGTACTCGATTTAAAGTTTTTCCTCAAATGGGTGTTGCCCGTGATCCATTTGAGAAGATTGAAGATGCTGCTACGGTACATCGCTTTACCGGTGTGGCACCCTCAGTGGCATTGCATATACCTTGGGATAAGACCGATGACTATTCAAAACTTGCGAAACACGCCAGTGAAATGGGGATAAAGATCGGGGCCATCAATCCAAATGTTTTTCAAGACGTTGATTATCGACTCGGATCGGTCTGTAACCCGGACCCGAAGGTTAGGAAGAAAGCTACCGACCATCTACTTGAGTGTGTAGACATCGCACACGAGACTAACTCTTTTGGGCTTTCACTTTGGTTTGCCGATGGTACGAACTATCCTGGTCAGGATTCTATTAGAGCCCGTCAAGAGAGGTTGGGTGAAGCTTTAGAGACGACATATGGCCACATGGGGAGCGATTTGATCATGTTGATTGAATATAAGCTCTACGAACCCTCTTTCTACACAATGGACCTGCCCGACTGGGGCACCTCACTTCTTCACTGTATGGCACTTGGTGACCGTGCAAAGGTTCTAGTAGATACGGGCCATCACGCTCTTGCGACGAATATCGAATTTCTGGTCTCTTCGTTGATAAGAGTACAACGACTAGGAGGTTTCCACTTCAATTCTCGATTCTATGGCGACGATGATCTCATGGTCGGAAGTGCCGATCCATACCAGCTCTTTCGAATAATGTTCGAGATAGTCGACGCTGATGCTGTAACCCCTGAAGGTGGAGTTGCATTCATGCTAGATCAGTGCCACAACATTGAGCCTAAAGTTCAGGCTGAGATTCGATCGGTTATGAACGTCCAGGAAGCTACTGCCAAGGCGCTTTTAGTTGATCGCGAAGAGCTCGCGAAGGCACAATCTAATGGTCAAGTTTTGGAGGCGAATGCAATTTTTCAAGAGGCCTTCAATACCGATGTTAGGCCCCTACTTGCTGAAGTTAGGCAAGAGATGGGATTGGACCCTGATCCGATAGCAGCATATAAGGCATCGGGTTATCAAAAGAGGATCGAAGAGTATCGCGTCGGTGGTACTCAAGCTGGATGGGGTGCATAAAGTGGCTACTTCATTTTCCTATACGCCTCCAAAGGCGGTAAAAGAGCTTTTGGATCGGGCTAATCGCCTTGGAAGCGATCCAAAAAATACTAACTACGCTGGAGGAAACGCCTCCGCCAAGGCTATGGTGCAAGATCCCTCAAATGGTCGCGACGTTGAGGTTATGTGGGTTAAAGGTTCCGGCGGCGATCTTGGAACGTTAGACTTCAACGGCCTTGCTGCTTTGAAGGTCGATCAACTTCGTGCTCTAGAGGGAGTGTATCGCGGCTTAGAACACGAAGATGAGATGGTTGCAGCGTTTGATTTTTGTGCATTTGGCAAAGGTGGCGCTGCACCATCTATCGATACAGCGATGCACGGTCTCGTCGAATATGATCACGTGGACCATCTCCATCCCGATTCAGGCATAGCAATAGCTACTTCGGCAAATGGCCGAGAGTTGACAGAAAAGATCTTTGGAGATCGAGTCAAATTTGTTGACTGGAGAAGGCCCGGCTTCGAATTGGGTCGGGACATAGCAAAGATTGCTAAGGACTTCCCAAACTCCATTGGAGTGATTCTTGGTGGCCACGGAATAACCGCTTGGGGATCTACATCTAAGGAGTGCGAAGAAAACAGCCTCGAGATCATCGAGCTCGCTGCCAAGTACATAAGAGAGAACGGTAAGGAAGACGTCTTTGGAAGGATCGATCCCAATTTTGCACCTCTTGAAAGAGATGCAAGGCGAAAGAGGGCTGCGGAACTTGCGCCGATCATTAGAGGTATGGCCTCCACTGACGTGCGAATGGTCGGTCACTTTAAAGATGATGACGTAGTTTTGGACTTCCTGTCGCGCGAAGGCCATCTTTCGGTCGCCTTACGAGGTACTAGCTGTCCTGATCACTTTCTTAGGACCAAGGTTCGACCTCTTATCGTCGATACGCCAGCTGATTCTCCACTTGAAGTCGTTGTGGCCCGACTAAAAGAGTTGCATTTAGAGTATCGGAAAGAGTACTCCGAGTACTACGGACGTTATGCCACCACTGACTCACCGCCAATGAGAGGTGCCGATCCAACAATATTTCTAGTTCCTGGAATTGGGATGTTTTCTTTCGGTAAGGACAGTCAAACAGCACGAGTTGCAGGCGAGTTTTACATCAATGCAATCAATGTAATTACCGGAGCTGAATCAATCTCAACGTATGCGCCAATTGACGATTCGGAGAAGTTTAGGATCGAGTATTGGCAGCTAGAAGAGGATAAGCTCAAGAGGATGCCTAAGGCAAAGCCCCTTAGTGGAAAGGTAGCTTTAGTTACAGGGGGCGGTTCTGGAATTGGCGCTGCTACCGCACGACGACTGTCTGATGAAGGGGCGCATGTTATCGTTTGCGACCTTGACGCTAGTAGCGCCCGGGATGTTGCGGGCGCTATCGGAAGTAGCGATAAAGCTGTTGGAGTGGAGATAAACGTTGCCGATAGCCAGAGCATTGCGCAGGGGATGATTGAAGCAACTCTTAGCTACTGTGGCATCGACATTCTAGTGAATAATGCCGGTCTTTCAATTTCAAAGTCGCTCTTTGAAACGAGCGAAGAGGATTGGGATCGCCAGAGTAACGTCATGGCTAAAGGCTCTTTTCTTATGTCAAAGGCTGTGGCGACGGTGATGGTGGAGCAGGGTATGGGTGGAGACATAGTTTATGTCGTCTCTAAGAACGCTGTCTTTGCTGGCCCTAATAATGTTGCTTACGGCGCTACAAAGGCAAATCAGGCCCATCAAGTAAGGCTTCTAGCAGCGGAACTTGGGCAATTCGGAGTACGTGTTAACGGAGTGAATCCCGACGGCGTCGTTAGGGGTTCAAAGATATTTTCAAGTGGATGGGGTGCCAAACGCGCAGCCGTTTATGGAGTTGATGAATCGGAGTTAGGAAAGTACTACGCCTCTAGAACTCTGCTAGGTAAGGAAGTTCTTCCGGAAAACATTGCGTCGGCAATCTTTGTGCTCGTGAGCGGAGATCTTGCACAGACCACAGGTACGCACATTCCGGTCGACTCTGGTGTAGCGAGTGCGTTTTTACGCTAGAGATTCCGAGACCCTCGTTGCCCTCTAGGCTTCGTTGATCTACCTTTCGGATAAGGTCGTCTGTCTATCGTCGGCACTTCAAGATATCAATTATGAAGTTCAAATTCGAACCTATGTTGGATATTGCTCCGGCCAAAGTTGCAATTGATAAGGTCCCCCCAATGCCCTCCGCTAATTGCCCAAAATGGCGGAGGGCCCCCTCTTTTTTGTAAAGCCTTCGAGGAGATAAAAGGTGAAAGTGAAAAGGTATGTATCTGCCGTTGACCTCGGCGCTTCGAGTGGAAGGGTCTTCGCAGTTAGCTTCGATGGCGATAGAGTCGAACTTGAGATCGCCAGTCGATTCAGTAACGGTGCTATTTCTATGGGAGGCGGCCAATTCTGGGATATTGGAAATCTATATAAGGGTGTCAAAGAGGGGATTGTACGTTCAGGCGAAATTGCAAGAGTTTCAAACTCTGGACTGTCTTCGGTTGCAGTCGATTCGTGGGCAGTCGACTACGGATTCGTGGTGGAACACGGACCGATGTTGGGGCTTCCGCATCATCATCGAGATAATCGAACAATTTTTTCACAGGATAATTTTTTTAAGCGGTGGGAGCCCTTTGACTTATATACCCGCTCTGGGATAGCTCTGCATCGTTTCAATACCCTCTACCAACTGTTAGCTGAAGAACCTCTTCTCTATGGTCTCGAACCTTTGAGAGCGCTGTTGATCCCTGATCTTATTAGCTTTTTTTTGACGAATGAGATAGCGACAGAGGCAACAAACTTTTCAACCACGCAGTTGATGATGACTTCAGGTGAGATCGACGAAGTTCTTCTTGGTGAAGTCGGTGCAAGCAAAGATCTTTTCGGAAGCATCGTCGAAGAGACGAGTTTGCGAGGTCTCTTGACTGAACAGGTTGCCTTAGAGTTGGGATTAGATCGTCTACCGGTCTATACGGTGGCGTCGCACGATACAGCTTCTGCGGTCCTTGCGGTTCCATTTGGACTAAGTTCATCATCAAATTACGGTAGCGAATCGCTCTCTAAGAGACACAATTCGGCTTACATATCTTCGGGGACCTGGTCCTTGGTGGGTGTGGAACTGTTGAAGCCGATTATTTCAAAGGAGGCCTTCACCTTAGGTTTCACTAACGAGTTAGGGGCTTTCGGTCGCTATCGATTCTTGAAGAACGTCATGGGCCTTTGGATGCTCTCGGAGGTGCTCCGAGATCTTTCAATTGATCTATCGACGACTGCATATGAGACCTTGATTCAACGAGCTGCTGAAGTAGTACCCTTTAGAGCATTGATTGATGCTACTTCAGAGGAGTTCCTCGGAGTTGGGTCGATGGCAAGGCGAATTACTGAAGATGCAAAGCGCAATGGATTCAAAGCTCCAGAATTAGCACAGGAATTTGCTCGTTGCATCTTTGATTCGCTGGCTATTGCTTATGCTAAGGCAATAGCGGAGATCGAAGAGTTGACGGGTCAAGAGATCGAGAGTATTCATATCGTTGGCGGTGGTTCGCAGAATTGGCTCCTCTCTCAATTGACGGCTGATGCAACTGGGAAGCCAGTTCTTTCAGGGCCGGTAGAAGCCGCTGCCCTCGGTAATGGCTTGATGCAACTTATTTCCCTCGGTGATCTACCAAGAGATTTAGATGTGGTCCGTGCGGTAGTTGCTGATTCGGTCGAAGTCTCCACTTACTACCCGGATGCGGATAATCACCAACGCTTCCGTTACTTCATCGATCATACTTAGAGATTGAGCGCTCGGCGATTTGGTGCGTTAGCTTATGTGCAACTTGTGCAATGGTCTACTGGCCACTTGGGAAGTCTAACGGTTCAGACCGGTGAAGGTTGAGCTGACGATATTGCGAGAGTAATGACCAAGAGGCCTTAGTTCTTACCCTTTTGCTAAGAGGCTAATCGCTACTCCCAAGCCCACAATTACTACGATGGCTCGCAGCACTTTTTGCGGTATTTTACGGCCTACTTTAGCTCCTACCTGGGCACCAATGACAGATGAAATTGCTATCAGAAGTGCAGGCGTGTATGCGACGTGTGTGACGATGATGAAGAAGATCGCGGCTATGCCATTTACCAGTCCGGCTAGGACGTTCTTAAGGGCATTTAGTCGCTGCAGTGAGTCGTCAATTCCGATGGCTAAAAGTGCAATGAGTACAACGCCTTGTGCTGCACCAAAGTAACCACCGTATATCGCGGTTAGGAACACACCCCCATAGATAAGGCCAGAGGTTATGTGTGACTTATCCCGCGACGAGAGAGCCTTGGAGATGCGGGGTTGAAGGGCCATTAGTACCACGGCTGCAATTATGAGATAGGGAACTATCTGTTGGAAGGCACCGGGATAGGTAACTAGCAAAAGTGCGCCGACAACCCCACCTAAGAGAGCGAAAACCGAAAGCTTTATGGCCCTTTGTCTCTGCCCCTCTAATTCTTTTCGATAACCAATAGCTCCGCTGATTGAGCCAGGAACTAGGCCGAGAGTATTGGAGACGTTTGCGACCAAGGGTGAATAGCCGAGAGAAAGTAGCGTGGGAAAGGTAATCAATGAGCCAGATCCTACAATTGTATTTACCATTCCAGCACCAAAACCAGCTGCCGCAATTGCCAGGTCCGAAGTTATAGACACCTGATTTCGCCTCCGAATTTCGTTTCTCTACCAAAGTAAGCTCTTCCAAGCGCCCCTGCTCCTATTCGGTCTTGGGGATCTGCGTCCGTAGTACTGTCACCAGAACAATAGAAGACGTCGAAAGTAATGGGACTATTCCATGGCGCCACTACTACGGCGGATATGGTCTTCGACAGCCCTTCAAAGCTAGTGATATCGAGGCTTTCGGTTGGGTTGAGGCAGATGGTTGGCGGTGTCGACAACGTTTGGTACTGAGCTGATCGCTTTAGCGACAACATCAGAAATTTATTTCGGTATATAGCATTGAAGCGGTTTTTGATGACTTTCTCCCATGTGAATTTTGTAGTCCAGATTGCAGTAAGGGGCGCGAAGCTGGAGATTGCAGTTCGAGGCGTGGCTTCATTCTCCCCTGGTGGCAGCGTTTCTCGATTAGCGAAGCCCTCTTCCTAACAAGAAGTTAACTTCAGTTAACGACATTGAAACATTTTTGACAACATTGAATCCATAATACTGTATACACTAATCTTTGGAAGCACTTTAGGGGTGCTCAGGAAATGGGGAGGGTAGTTTGCCGTCATTTTTATTGCGTAAAAAACGCTTGGCGCGGCGAGGACGTCTTGCAGGGGTTCTAATTGGCGCCTCGTTAGTATTAGCTAGTTGTTCGAGTGGTTCGAGCTCTTCAGGCTCTTCCACCGCTTCGAGTACTGCTTCGACATCAGCTCCAGCCGTCAAGATTAAAGACGGTGGACAGATCATCGTGGGTCTTCCAGCAGCACCAGAAGCTCTTGACCCAGCGACTGAGGCAACCTACTACGGAAGGATAGTCTTTGCCAATATGTGCCTCGGTCTATATGGAATAAGTGCTAGCGGACTCCCAACGCCGGTGTTAGCGTCAGCGGCTCCAACGATAAGTGATGGTGGCCTTACCTATACCATTCCACTAAAGTCCGGAGTAAAGTTCAACGACGGTACATCCTTCGACGCTGCCGCTGTTGTTACTTCGCTGACAAGGGATCAGACGCTTCCAACTTCTGCCCGTGCGTCAGCGCTAAAGGACATCACCTCCATTACCGCAACTGGTAACGATACAGTTCAGCTCAAGCTTGCAGCACCTGATTCAGCGCTGACGACCATTCTTGCCGGAAGGTCAGGAATCGTTATCTCACCAACAGCACTGACAAAGGAAGGGGCAAACTTTGGCCAACAACCGGTATGTGTTGGTCCGTTTATGTTCTCCTCTCGGCCGTCTTTGGATCAGATCAACCTCGTCAAGTCTCCGTACTTCTATGACGCGGCCTCTGTTCATGCCTCGAGCCTTGAGTTCACGGTCATCACTGACCCGAGCACCTGTTACTCGAACCTTCTGTCTGGAGCGATCAATGTAGCTGCATGCCTGGCTCCAAATGATGTAGCTCTGTTGAAGTCGAACTCGCAGTATCAAACTCAAAGTGTTATCACTAACGCTTATTCGGGTCTTGACATTAACGTTGGGAATGCGAATGGTTATAACAAACCGTCGTCGCCACCGAATAACCCATTTGCTCAACATCCGGCTCTGATGAAGGCGTTTGAGTTGAGTATCTCTAGAAAGACCATCAATAACGTGGTCTTTGGTGGGATCAACTTGCCCGGTTGTACTCCTCTGGCACCGAGCAGCCCGTATCATACGGCTATAGGTTGTACGCATCGCAATATCGCCGAAGCTAAGTCGATAATTGCATCAACTGGAGTTGCAACGCCGATACCTGTTACCTTGATGGTTCCAACGGGCACTTTGAATACCCAGGAAGGTGAAGTAATCGCATCTGAAGCTTCGCAAGCTGGATTCAATGTGACTGTTCAGTCGACAGAGTTCACGACAGCTCTAGCGGCGGCCGAGAGTGGTAACTACGAGATGTTTGCGATCGGCTGGTCGGGTCGTGTCGATCCAGATCAAAATATAACTCCTTTCTATGCCCCAGGTAGTGCCCTGAACTACACCGGCGTTCAAGATCCAACCCTTCAGTCACTTCTGACCCAAGGTAGGACGGCGACGACCGTAAGCGCTAGAAAGGCTATCTATGCACAGGTCGAACAGCGCCTCGCTAAAGATCTGGGCATTATCTACCTTTATCATGAGGCCTTCCAACTGGCAAATGTCTCGACGCTGAAGGGTGTTGACTTTACCCCCGATGGAATTATTCACTTTCAAAACGCAGGCTTTACCGCATAGGTTGCCAGTTCTTATGAAGATAAAGCGAACTTAGAAGGAAAGGCTTCGTTTGAGAAGATACCTGTATCGCAGAGCGGGCGCATCGTTTATAACGTTGGTCTTAGCATCTATGGTCGTCTTCGCGGGAGTCCGGGCTCTCCCGGGCAATATGGCAGTGGCACTCTCAGGTGAGAACGGGAGTGCCGCGGCCATAGCTGCAATAACACGTGAATATGGCCTCAATAAGCCGCTGGTTGTTCAATACTTTGACTGGGTAAGACAGATACTGACGGGTAACCTGGGGATCTCGCCGCAAACTGGGCAGAGCGTTGTTCAAGAGGTAGCCCAAAGGCTTCCCGTAACACTCGAGTTGACCCTTTTGTCGATCCTCTTTGGCGTTGTCGTTGGTATTCCTGTTGGAATATTCGCAGCGTTAAAGCGTGGAAAGCCGATCGACTATGCGAGTAATTCGTTAGCGATCTTTGGCCTTTCGATCCCTTCCTTCTGGTTTGGTATCTTGCTCATCCTCTTTCTCTCCGTAAGGAGCCATATCCTTCCATCGTCAGGTTTCGTCTCGTTCTTTTCGAACCCGCTAGGGAACCTCAAAGATATGATCATGCCGGTGGTCGTATTGGGATCTGGCGTAGCCGCGATTCTCATGAGGCAGATGCGCTCTGGAATGCTCGAAACACTACGATCGGACTATGTCAGAACGGCTCGAGCTAAGGGCTTGCCGGAGAGAGCCGTCATCGGTAAGCACGCTTTGAGGAACTCGCTGACGGCGGTAGTCACAATTATTGGCCTCCAATTCGGAGTGCTACTGTCGGGTGTGGCAGTTACCGAGCAAGTCTTCTTGTTGCCTGGTATCGGCCAGTTGACGATTGACTCAGTCTTTCAGCGTGACTACCCGACTCTTCAGGCACTAGCACTATTGATAGCAGCCTCATACATCGTCATCAATTTCTTAGTCGATATCGCCTATAGCCTACTGAATCCTCGGGTTCGACTGACTGGAGCTTCGAAGTGACGGATCTAGCTTCTACTAAAAGGCGTCAGAAGCCTCAAAGGCGAAGGCTCAAGGCATTTCTTGGGAGGAAGGTAGCTGTCTTTGGCGCAATCGGAATACTCATCATCATCGCAATGGCGATCTTTGCGCCCTTGATAACTTCCTATTCGCCAACTGCGACTGACTTTACTCATCTATTTGCAGCACCCTTCTCTGGTGGTCACATCCTTGGTACAGATCAGTTAGGAAGAGACTCGTTCTCTAGGCTCATCTACGGAACTCAGTCCACTCTCGAAGTTGGTGTCGTTGCTACACTACTTGGAACTTTCGTTGCAGTGCCGATAGGAATAGTTTCTGGCTACTACCGGGGTTGGGTTGATTCGGTGATTATGCGTCTCACTGATGTGATTTTGTCGTTTCCGTTCTTGGTCATAGCGGTTGGATTAGCGGCGATCTTGGGTCCGTCGCTTAGAAACGCAATTCTAGCGCTGGGAATAGCGCAGATCCCGGGAGTTATTCGTATCGCTCGTGCTGAGGCCTTAGGCCTGCGGGAACAGGAGTTCGTTCAGGCAGCGATCGCTAGTGGCGCCTCCGACCCTACGATCTTGGCTCGATATATGCTTCCCAATATGCTAAGCCCTCTGGTAGTGCAGGTAAGTGTCGCAATTCCAGGGGCAATTCTTGGTTCTGCGCTACTCTCTTTTTTGGGGGTAGGGGTGCAACCACCTACTCCGGCGTGGGGTTCGATGTTGGCGACTGCTCAAACTTATCTCTACCAGGACTACTGGCTAGCAGTTCTACCCGGTGTTGCGATCCTCCTTACCACCCTTTGCTTCAACTTCTTTGGCGACGGTCTGCGAGACGCACTTGACCCATCACTTGGATAGGGGATATCTTGGAAAAACTTCTTGAAATAGAAGATCTTTGTATTAACTTTGGATCCCAACCAGACGCAGTTAGAGCGGTTCGGAACCTAAACCTCTCCGTCGATGCCGGTGAGGTTGTGGCCTTAGTTGGCGAGTCAGGGTGTGGAAAGTCGATGTCAGCCCTGGCTGTCATGAAGTTGACACCTCCTGCGGCGATTGCTACGGGTAGCATCAGGTTCAATGGGACCGAAATTCTGTCTGCGCCAGATTCGGTCATTCGTAAAATTCGCGGACGGGAGATTTCAATGGTCTTTCAAGAGCCTATGACCTCCCTAAATCCAGCATTTACGGTTGGTGATCAGATCGCAGAGACGCTTCGTCTTCACCTAAAGATATCTAAGCAGGAGGCAGCAAAGAGGGCAGTCGAGTTACTTAGCAGGGTGAGGATAGCCTCTCCTGAAAAGCGTGCTCGAGCCTATCCTCATCAGCTCTCTGGTGGTATGAGGCAGAGGGTGATGATCGCTATCGCACTTAGTTGCAACCCTAAGTTCTTGATCCTCGATGAACCAACTACGGCTCTCGACGTCACTACGCAGGCTCAGGTTCTTGAGATAGTGAGAGAGCTTGAAGGAGAGGGTGATACTGGGGTTCTGCTGATCACCCATGATCTAGGTGTCGTGGCGGATCTCGCCGATCGAGTAGTTGTTATGTACGCAGGATCTCCAGTTGAGACTTCAGATGTCGGTGGGATATTTAGCCAACCCATGCACCCCTATACCAATGGACTCCTAGGCGCCGTACCAAGGCGAAGTGACGGGATTCGACGAAGGTTAAATGACATTCCAGGGACTGTTCCAGTTATTAAAAGTAATCCCGGGCGCTGTGCCTTTGCCGATCGGTGTTCTTATGCTGCGGATGATTGCGCAGCTAAAGAGCCGGAGCTCTTTGATATCCAAGGTGGGCATCGAGTTGCCTGCTTCCACCCGGTTGGAGTAGAAGAAGGTGCCATTTTATGAGTAGTCCAATATTGCAGTTAGAGGGGCTAAAAGTTAGCTTTTCAGTCCCGGGTGGCACGGTAAATGCAGTCAGAGATGTGAACCTTGAAGTTGGCAAGGGTGAGATCTTAGGGCTAGTAGGTGAGACCGGAAGCGGTAAGACTACGGTTGGTAAAGCAGTAGTGCGCCTCATAGAGCCAACTTCGGGCAAGGTCTTGATCGACGGAGTGGATATATCACACCTATCTAGAGGTCGGATGCGTCCATTTAGGCGTAAGGTACAGATGGTATTTCAGGATCCATATTCTTCTCTGAATCCGAGGATGACGGTGGCTAAGCTCATTGAACACCCTCTAGCAATTCACGGCGTTGCAAATCGCCTCGAGAGAAGGGCAAAGGTGGAAGAGATTGTCGATCGCGTCGGCCTCTCTAGGGCGGTGTTACATCGTTATCCAGGAGAGATGTCTGGTGGGCAGCGGCAACGCGTCGGCCTCGCTAGGGCTCTAGTTTTATCTCCGGAACTTCTCGTCGCCGATGAGCCGGTCTCCGCATTAGATGTTTCAGTGCAAGCAGGGATCTTGAACCTGCTAGTTGACCTTCAGCAGGAGATGGGTTTTTCGTGTCTTTTTATCACTCATGACCTCTCTGTTGCAGAGCATCTCTGTGACCGAGTTGCTGTTATGTACTTGGGCGAGATCGTCGAGGTCGGAAGTCGAAGTGATGTGTTGGTTAGTGGTCTTCATCCATACACTCAGTCTCTTCTTGAAGCTGTGCCAGTTCCTGACCCAGTGGTACAAAGGGGAAGGGTTAGAGCGACGCTTCCTGGCGATCCACCTGACCCATTGAATCCTCCTCATGGCTGTGCCTTGAGTCCTCGTTGCCCGTTGGTCGATAGTCGGTGCATCGATGAACATCCTGCACTGTTGTCTTATACGAGCGGCCAAGGTGGTAAAGTTGGTAGCGAGATAGGATTGGATCATCTGATTCGATGCCATCGAGTCGCCGAGAGGAAGGCTACGTCCTTAGTAGAAAATACGCTTTGACGTATTTGAAGTAACTCTTTTGGATGCCGTTACCTGTTTGGTAACGGCATCGTTTTGCACTAATTTTCGGCTCGTTCTTTTGTAACTTCGGTCTTTCCTATCCAGGTAGAGCTAGGAGACCGCGGCGACTACGGTCGCAGTGAATTGCCATGAGCGACTTTGCGGCTTCTGGGTCACCCTTGAGTATCGCCTCAACGACGCCCCCGTGCTCTTCCCACGATGCGGGCGCTCTCTTTACTGCTATGGCCGCAAAGTACCAACGTACTCTACCTTCAATTACACCGGTCATCTCAGAGAGTACATGATTGCCTGAGAGGTTTATTATCGCTGAGTGAAGGGTTGCGTTGTGGTCAACGATCTCTTTGTCGACGCCGTTAGTTGCCTCGTGGGAACCGGTATGGAGGATGGCCTTTAGGCTATCTAGCTCTTCAATGTCGACTTGTGAATCTCGAACTCGTTGGGCCGCTTGAAATGCAGCCTCTGACTCCAAGGCAGTGCGGACACTAAATACCTCGTCGATTTCTCGAGCGGTGGGGGTGTGAACGTATGCACCGTAACCGGCCTTTAGGTCTATCCAACCGTCGCGAGCGAGGATCTGTAGAGCCTCTCTGATCGGTAGGCGGCTAACGCCGAGTTGAGAGGCCAATTCAGATTCAATTAGGTGTTGGGCGAATTTGTATTCGCCCGTCACAATCAGCTCTTTAATGGCGCTAGCAACCTCCACTCGAAGTGGCCCTGGCCTTGTGATTGCTCTTAGGTTTGTCATCGGTGGAAGATTCTAATGACCTGTTGAGTAAGCTTGATCTTGCCTTGGATCAGACCCAGCAATTAGCTCTTGTCCGACCCTACCTACCGCACAGACCCTTCCCAACCCCCAACCTTCAGCTACATGGACATCGTGGCCCATCTCTCTTAGTCTGTCAATTTGTTCAGTGCCGAAACGTGCCTCCACATCAACTCTTCGGGTGTGGGCTTCGCGGGGGTAGAAGGAGGATGGAAAGTGTGATGTGTGAAAAGTTGGAGCATCGATCGCCTCTTGTAGGTTCATATTGAAGTGGACCTTTCGCAAGAAGAAGGAGAGGGTCCATTGATCCTGCTGGTCTCCCCCTGGGGTTCCAAAGGCTAAGTCTCCCTTTGAGCCACCAAGGGCTATCGTTGGACTCAATGTGGTTCTCGGTCGCCTTCCTCCAACGTAGGAGGTGGGGGAGTCTGGATCAAGCCAAAACATCTGTCCACGAGTTGAAAGGGAGAAGCCAAGACCTGGAATACAGGGGCCACCATGTAGCCACCCCCCAGACGGCGTTGCTGAAACCATATTTCCGTAGCGATCAACTACATCTATTTGACATGTATCTTTGCTTATCGGATCTGGTGGAGCTCCGGTGCCCCCTTGGAGCACCCCAACTCCAATTAGTTGGTTAGATGGATACCACGGAGTCTTGCCGTCAATTGATCCAGGTCGCAACTCGAGCGAGGCTTCTTTAGAGATCAACTTTCGGCGGCTGTCGGCGTATTGCTTTGAAAGTAAGGTTTCGAGGGGAACCTCGACATAGTTGGGGTCGCCGTAGTAGGCGTCTCGATCGGCAAAAGATAACTTCGCTGCTTCTATTACTAGATGGACAAAGTCAGCAGATCTAGGGTCCATAGCCGATATGTCAAAGCCCTCTAAGAGTCTCAGTTGTTGTAAGAATACTGGGCCTTGGCCCCATGGGCCGGTCTTGAAGACTTCATATCCTTGGTAATTTATCGATATTGGATCTTCGAGCGATGGAGACCACCTCGCCATATCCTCGCCGCTAAGGTAACCGCGGTGCCTATCACCGCTATCGTCCATAACTTCGTTATTGGCTACGAATGAATCGATGGCCTCGGCCACGAAGCCGGAATAGAAGATCTCTCTTGCGCGTGCGATCTGACTCTCTCGCTTTGTTGAAGTGCGCTTTGACTCGTCAAGTATTCGGCTATAGGTGTTGGCAAGAAGGCTATTCTTCCAAATTCCACCCCCCTTGGGAGTTGCACCTGAAGCTAAAAGGTAGACTTCGGCCGAGCTCTTCCAGTGGTTCAAGAAGAGTTCACGGTTGGCGTCGATGGTCATTGCAGCTCGATCGAGGAGGCGAAATCCATCTTGGGCATAAGCGATAGCGGGGGCCATGACGGTTTCAAGATCTAGCGAGCCGTACTCTTCGAGCAGCATCATCCAGGCCCCAAATGCACCTGGAACACACATTGGTAGCACGCCGGTGCCTGGAACTTGAGTTAGCCCTGAATCTACGAGGTCGTCGATGTTTGCTCGAGCGGGTAAAGGTCCTTGGCCACAGATAACTTTCACCTGCGATGTTGAAGATTGATAGAAGATAATGGGAACGTCGCCACCTGGACCATTTAGGTGAGGCTCGACCACTTGAAGTACAAGGCCGCCCGCTACAGCTGCATCAAAGGCGTTTCCTCCGCGATCCAACATCGCCATTGCAGTTCCTGCGGCTAGCCAATGTGTCGCAGAGGCCATCCCAAAGTTGCCTGAGAGTTCGGGGCGCGTTGGTTGAGTCATTTATTGTTCCCATCTAGATTCTCGTCGTGGACAGCAAAGGCTAAGTTGGCTAGCACGGTCTAACGCTAAGATTTGAGGTTGGTACCAAGGTTAGTTTGGTTGCGATGGTGGTGTCTAAGTGAACACTGTCTGCTCCCCAAACCCTAAGCTCCTTTGAGCTCCGCCCGCCTTCGAAGCTCCGCCGTCTCACCTCGCAACTATCTCTACCTCTGTCCGCACTAGCCCTTGATATCTTGACTGTCGTAACGACTTGCACGAGTGAGAACGCTTTAGCGACCGTACAAATTAATTACTGTATTCTGTATCCAACATTAGCACGATGCCCGTTTCGACACGGTTTGATTTTTAGATTTTGCATGTTGGAACCATTGAAGGCTCCTGCCCTCTTGCTACTTGACGAATTGACTACAGAGGTAGAGGGGATTGGAGCGGTTGTCAGTGGAGTGCTTAGGGACTTTGGTGGCCTCGTCGACTTATGTAGGCCTTCAAAGAGTAAGGGTGCTGGATTTACATCCTCTCAACGATCGTCACGCCTACTTTGGTTTACTTTTTTTGACAATACCGCCCTACGCCTCTTCCCCTTTTTAGCCTCGCTCAACCACGATCACGTCGAGTTTTCGGGGGCCGTGGACTCCCTCAACCCGCTCAAGTTCTATGTCAGAGGTCGCTGAAGGTCCCGAGATCCACGTTTGCGGAGCTCGGTGATTGATACGGGAAATCGCTTCAGGCAGCACCTCAACGATTTGGTCTTCGTACACCAAAGCAATGTGGTGATCCACGATGAGCGATATCGCTCTTCGCCCTTGCCCTTTACCTCCGTCGAGTATGATCGTTCCACTTGTCGCTACTGCGACGGCGGTAGTCGTTACGACTGTGTTGATTTTGTCTAGAGTGTCATAAGTCAAGTTGTCGTCGAGAGATGATATCGTCCGGGCGCGCTCGCCAAGTAGAGCTTCGTCAAAATCTTTGGAGATGACCACAGTCGTCGTTGAGTTTTTGGCGATCAACGCATCGATCGTCTGCGGTAATTCAGCTTCGCTACAACGAGTGATAGTCGCCTTGTAGTCGATCGTCCTGTCGATAAAGAGCTCGATCACTTCATCGTGCGACAGGACCCCAGCCTTGTTGTACGAGTTCAACGGAGCTGTTGGCTTTTGGAACCCTGCCCCGATTATTTGGTTTATTGGATAAGTGAAGTCATCGATCGTTACCCCTGCTACACTTGTGGACCGCCCTTGATCGCCAGTGGTTTGTTTAGTTTCTTTAGCCGAATCCTGAGGGGCGAGATTAGGTATGCCTTTGGATAAATTGAAGCCGAACTTTGCCATGGCGCGCAAGGACCCTAGTGCACTTCTGCTCGATGAAGATCTCTTTTTACTCTTAGGTCCTCTAACTATGTTTTCGGGGTGATTCTCTTTCATCCAGTCGCGAAATGACGGACCGACTGGAGTAGGTAGTGACCTGCCCTTAGTCCACGCAGATAGAGGAGGCGGAGCGACGTTTATGGTTCGTTTCCCGATCAAGGCCGCACCCTTTCGTGCGATCTCGAGTGAGTTTCGAAAAAGGGTAGGGTTTTTGAAGGCGGCATAGACGCTCTCCATGAGCACCTTTTCGCCAGATATTGAACCTGCGTTGCGTGCGCTATCGACGCTTTGTGATCTAAGTTCTACTAGAAGTTTAGGAATGTCGATCTTGACTGGGCAGACTTCGTAACAGGCACCACATAGTGATGATGCGTAAGGAAGAGACTTTTCTAATTCTCCAATCGAACCTCGCCTAATCTGGGGAACCAGCACTGCACCTATTGGTCCGGGATATGTTGAGCCATAGGCGTGGCCGCCGGCTCGTTCGTATACTGGACAGACGTTTAGACAGGCTGAACACCGGATGCACCTGAGAACTTCTCGTCCAACGGGATCGCGAAGTGCCTCGCTCCTTCCGTTGTCGATCAAGATGAGGTGGAAGTTCTTTGGCCCATCGCCATCTGTAACGCCGGTAAATATCGACGTATAGGGATTCATCCTCTCCCCCGTTGAACTTCGGGGAAGCAGTTGCAAGAAGACCTCTAGGGACTGCCAATCGGGAATGATCTTGTCGATACCTACTACCGAGATCAAGGTCTCTGGTAGGGTAAGGCACATTCGTCCATTTCCCTCGGATTCGACGATGACGATCGACCCGGTCTCCGCAACTAAAAAGTTTCCCCCAGATATTGCGACCTTGCTCTCTAAAAATCGTGCCCTTAGGTGACTCCTAGCTGCTGCCGCCAATTGCTTTGGCTCATCGGTCAACCCCATCGGCGCAGGAACACCAGATTTGCCCATATTCTCGAGAAATATCTCTCGTATTTGAGATCGATTCTTGTGGATCGCCGGAACGAGGATGTGCGATGGTAGATCGTCGCCGAGCTGAACGATTAATTCGGCTAGGTCTGTCTCGTATGCTTCGAGCCCCGCCTCCTCAAATGCCTTGTTGAGCTCGATCTCCTGAGTCGCCATCGACTTTATCTTGACGACCGACTTGGCTCCATATGATTTGGTCAGTGCGATCGCAATCTGGTTCGCCTCATCTTTGTCCCGGGCAAAGTGAACTACTCCACCGGCCTTTGTGACATTTTCTTGGACTAGCCGAATTAATTCTGGAAGCGTCGACTGAGCGAGATCTTTAATGTATGCCCCGTGGTCCCTAAGGGCTTCCCAGTCACTTAGCTCACCTACAACCTTCGCTCGTTTGTTGCGAATTGTTGTGGTCGCATGGCTTAGGTTTGCCCGCAGTTGAGAGTCTGCTAGCGCAGCAATTACCTGCTTTTGAAATGGACGTGGATCGTCGAATGTCCTTGATGTCACTTTTGATCTCCAGTGTGGGCAAGTATCTCGGCTAGGTGCATGACTCTTATGCCACTCTTCATCTTCTCGCTAATGCCACCGATGTGAGTTAGGCAGGAGTTATCCAGGGAACAGAGGACCTCTGCGCCGCTTCTTTTGACCGAGGTAAACTTATCACTACCCATCGCAATCGAGGTATCAGAGTTCTTGAGGGCAAATACCCCTCCAAAGCCACAGCAAGAGTCCTGCTTTTCTATCTCTAGTAGTTGAAGGTTTCTAACTGCTCTAAGGAGACGCGTTGGTCGGTCTCCCGCTTTAGTGACGCGAAGCGAGTGGCAGGTGGGGTGATAGGCGACTTTGTGAGGAAATGAAGCCCCTACGTCTTCTACCTCCAAGATGTCGGTAAGGAACTCGCTAAATTCGTAGACCTTTGGAGAATATTGAAGGGCTATCTCTTCGAATTGTTCGTCATGTGTCGCTTTGGCAGCGTTGTGATAGACCTCTCGCACAGTTCCGACGCAACTTGCTGAAGGAGACACTACATAGTCAAAGTCGCTAAAGATCTCAATGCTCCTCTTTGCAAGTTCGATCCCCTCTTGGCGGTATCCTGAGTTGAGGTGCATCTGGCCACAGCAACTCTGTTCTTCGGGAAAGTAGACGCTGTGTCCGAGACGCTCTAGAACCTTGACGACTGCAATTGCAGTCTTGGGGTAGAGTGCATCGTTGATGCAAGTGATCATCAACCCAATCTTCATCGCATTCCTCAAGTCTCTTTTTGGTGCTCTCACTCTTTGAGTCTTTTGGATCGGCTACCGGACCCGTGTGACTTACTATAAGAAAATAGCACCGTGGTGGCTGAATCGCGGGGCTGAGTTGTCAAACCATCATATCTAGTCGATGGTGAAATTGTCACATCGAAGCGGTAGGTATTTGTGCGCAATTGCAATTCGCCTTACCGAGATGATCTTTCCTTTGCTAACTTATGGCTAAGGAGGCCGAGATGTATCGGCAGCTTAGTTTCGAAGGCGATGTGAAGTGGCAAAGTTAAAGTTAGGGCTACAACTTGGATACTGGGGCTCAAAGCCACCAGCGGGGGCTATGGAGCTGGTCCGAGCCGCAGAAGATGCCGGCTTCGACTCAATGTGGACTGCCGAAGCTTATGGCTCTGATGCGCTTACCCCTCTTGCATGGTGGGGATCGCAGACTTCAAAGTTGCGAATCGGCACTGCGATTATGCAACTTAGCGCACGAACTCCAACGGCTGCGGCCATGGCTGCTATGTCATTAGATTACTTGAGCAACGGCCGTTTCATTATGGGCATCGGCGCATCTGGTCCTCAGGTAGTTGAAGGGTGGTACGGGCAACCATATCCCAAGCCCCTACAACGAACTAGAGAGTACGTTGAGATCGCACGTAAGGTCATTGAGCGTGAAGGACCAGTTCAATACTCGGGAAGCTTTTATTCCCTACCCTTTGAGGGCGGCTCTGGCTTAGGCAAGGCGTTGAAGTCGACCATTCACCCGCTCCGAACCAATATTCCAATAGCAATTGCTGCAGAGGGACCTAAAAATGTAGCTTTAGCCGCTGAAGTTGCAGACGGCTGGTTTCCATTTTGGTTCTCACCTCGATCGAATGACTTCTACTCCAAGGCTCTTGCTGATGGCTTTTCAAAGAGAAGTGCGCCGAGCCCAATCGAAAGCTTCGAGGTTTTTTGCCCGGTTCCAGTGGTGATCGACGATGACCTCGAGGCTGCGGCGAACAAGATTCGCCCCATGATCGGACTCTACGTCGGAGGAATGGGCGCCAAGGATACGAACTTCCACGCTGATGTATTTATTCGAATGGGTTATGAAAAAGAGTGCGAAGAGATACAGAGCCTCTATCTAGCTGGTAGAAAGGATGAAGCTCTAGCCGCAGTCACCATGGAGATGGTTGAAGATGTAGCTTTGATCGGTCCCAAGGAGAAAATTCGAGATTCGCTCGATCGCTGGAGCGAGACCGTTGTCACCACAATGGTCATAGGCGGGGACATTGAGACTATCAGAACTATGGCTGAACTAACTGCGTAAGTCGTTCTCTTCGCCTACCTTAGGAAGTTGAAATTTGCGATCTGACTCCGGCACCATGCATCTTTGCCACTTTTATGGTGCTCATATTAAAAACCGCTACGAATTTAGACTTTGCGAATTGGAATTTGCTAAATTTTTGAGATGAGGTCGAAGAGAGGGTCACTACGACTCAAAAGTTTGAACCCTACCTATTAGACGGTTTGCTTTGGCACTACTGAAACTTGGGAAGGCATGGCCATGATAGACTCTGGCTTTGCGGCACACTTTGCAGCGAATTGGGCGGAGGCCTGGAACGATCACGACCTCGATGCAATACTTGCATTCCTGCATGACAACTTTGAGATGGTTTCGCCTTCGATCGTTAGGATCGCCGGTGTTGAGAGCGGAAGACTTGTTGGTAGGGAGGCGGTGAGTGCCTACTGGACTAAGGCGCTCGAGATGTATCCCAAACTAAATTTAGAGATCGTTCACGTGCTAACTGGAATCGACTCAATTGTGATCTATAGCAAGATTGCTAATGACAGGTTCTTGGCTGAAACTTTTTACTTTGACAACGCTCAATCGAGTACACCTATGGTTGTTCGTTCGATATCTCACTATACGCAGTAACTAAGTGATTCCGATTAGCTAAGCAGGTAAGAGTGCCTTCTTCTCCTTGGAGAATGATCTTGCGCCTCTCGCCTCTTTTTCAGACGGGAGCGAAACCAGGTGCGTGCGGATGTGGCGATTCGTCGCTCAAAAAGCGCTAGACAGAGGTTTCGAATGGGCAGGAGAGGAAGATGGATAGCCTCCCTGCTAGTGTTCAATGGTGCTTGGACCTGTTTAGTTCTTTTTTGACAGATTTGCATTTGTCGAAGGGTGAGGACCCCTCTTGCACCATCTCGTTGGACTGTTTCGTTTCGGGATGTCTTTTTATTGCGCGTCGTTGACATTCAGTTATATGCCTGGTTCGCAAAGTTCATGAAGTTGCACTTCGTACAGAGCCACATCGCTTGAGTTGCGTATCTTCGCAACGATCTGTATCGTCGAGGCGCAAAGATCTACTTTCTTCTGATCATGTAGGCCGAATCGACGCCTTCAAATCCTAACTTTGGGTAGTAGTCAACTGCAGACGGAGCAGCAATAAGTATCAGAGAGACGCCGTCGCCTATTGAGCTTTTAGTCGCTTCAACTAGGGCTATACCGATGCCTCGACCTTGAAATTTCGAGGCAACTGCGAGATCGGAGAGGTAGCAGCAGTACGAAAAGTCAGTTACCGATCTGGCGACACCCGCTAATGTCTTCCCATAGGAGCTCTCTTTCGGTAGGCTTTCCCCAGTCGGTTGGTGGTCTACATAAGGGCTCTCATGCTTGCCATTGGAGCGATCGTCAGTCACCTTTGACCTGAGGCGATCTAGGTCGAAGGTGAAGGTGACCGCGCTAGCGTCGAGGTCTTCTCTATAACTCTTTGCTGTCGTTTTATTCTCAAGTTCGACTTCTCGGATCCAAGCACAAATCAGGAGATTGCTACCTTCGATCATTGCCTTGATCAAGTCGATGTTCTGGGTTGGTCGGTTGATCGTCGAATCATCGAAGAGTGAGGCGAGTTCTGCAGGCGAGACCTCTAATTTGTCGGTGATCAGCACTTCTAGCGTCATCGTCTTTTATCCTTGGATCTTGATTCTTATTGATTGAAGTTCAAGATAAAACCTACATGGGGTGATCTGTCCCTTTCGTTTTGATTCATAGGACTAACTGCTCGTCGTAGGGACGATAACCACTTGCGACTTCCACGGAACCCTCTGTTCTTCGATCGAGCCCAAAGAGGTCTCGCATGGTTGAGGTAGCCTCGATGGCCAGAGTGTCGGGATCGATTTTGCCGTAGGCTCGTCTCGCATTGGGAGTAATTTCAATTGATTGGCGGAGCCTAACCTTAACCCTGCTTCCAGGTACGAGTTGTAGCAGCTCAGGTAGATCTCGTTGGGCGAAGTATCCAAGGATAGGGTAACCACCAGAGACCGGGTGATCACGGCCGATGACAAATCCATTTCCGTCGGGGTTGATCTGTAGAGCGCCGCTTGTGATAGGGGTCGATTGCGAGAGAGGAACAAGCGACTTTATCCTTGGTTCTATCTCGATATGGGTCCCGCTTCTGCTTTTTCTATCTGTAACTGTGTAACTGAAGCCTCTAAAGTCAGCGACGGAAAGACCAGTACTTAGGTATAGGTCAAAGTCATCTCTCTGTTGGCGATCCATCGCTAGAACGTCGATGTTTGCCCTAACAGGGTGGCGTCTTTCTCTTCGAAAGAGGCATCTACCCACCGAAAGCTCCACTCCGATCTTCGATAGGGTATCAAATGAGATGGTGCCTCCTAGACTTTCAATCGATTCGAATCGCCCTAAGTCATCATTTGGTAGGCCGTTCTGCTTGGTGATTGAGCCTGCCACGGCAAGGTACTCGTAACTTCTCTTGCCACCTAGTGGATTAGCGACTTTGACGATCTGCCCAGGTTCTACAAGAGCGGTGCATCCAATTGGGATGGCGTGACCATCTACGAAGATCGGCGTCCCTTTGCTCGTGTAGAGAAGGTGAGTGGCAGCGGTGACCTCGAGAATAACCCTGCCCCCTAAACCAACTTCGATGGCCCCCTGATACTTTGGGTCTTGATTTCCTACTGCGCTATTTGAAAGTTCAGCTAGCTTTGGGCTTATTGGACCACTGCGGGAGATTGCGATCTGCCCCATGCCGTCTCTAAAGCGATCTTGTATCGTGACTGGACCAGTGACCTCTTTTACGACAGCGAATTGAAGAGAGTCGTTGTTTGAGTAAAGGCTCTCCTTTTCGCTTGCCGTATCTCCGTCATTCGAAGCACTCTCATCACTCTTTGGAGAGCTGTAGCTCTCTAAATTGCCCTTGAGGGCAATTTTGGATCCTTGGGATTCGATCTCGCCTTTGACGTGACTGCCCATGGCAGTAGGCTCATCGTCGAATGCGCTTTGGACAGCTTCGCGGTAACGAGCTAGGACGATACGATCCCCGCGTCGAATCGAACCACCTAGTACGAAATTTTCAATCGGCTCGACGATGGTCCCTATGATATTCCAGCCTCCAGGAGAAGTTAGCGAATAGATCCCGAGATAGGGGCCACCTATCGCTAGGGAGCGCCTGGGAACATTTTGTCTAGGGGTTGAGCGTCGACTGAGAAATAGGGAGGATGGCAGTCCCTCTAGATATAGAAATCCAGGTGCGAAGGATATCTCTCTGACGGTGATAGTTGCTTCCTCTAATTGCCTCTGTACCTCAGCGGTGCTCAATCCTAGATTTGTCAAAAGCTCAAGATCGGGGCCGTCTAGTACAAAGTGAAGGTAATGGATAGAGATCTGCCCCCTCGGGACATCATCGCGGTCAAGCGCCCTTTTGATTGACGGAGCATCACGGTGGGACTTCGCAGAGATCTGTTCACTTGCATCTGTGGATTTTTCTATCGTTGCGATAGCGGAAGTAAATTCGATTATTGCATTTAGGGGCGCCTCCTCGTCTACCTCCAACAAGAGTTTGTCTTCGAAGGCGTAATAATTTAGGATAAACGGTGGTCGAACCTCGCCTAGGGTGATATTTTTCTGCAATAGAGTGAGATTGCTTAGCAAGATCGCATTTGGTGAGAGGGCCATGACCTCAATGATGTTCGGTTCGCGATCATTAGCGGTCATTGGTTGGAGGCACCCTCGTGAACGGACCATTTCATCATCGCATACGAAATTCTTGAGCTAAGGCCAAGGCCTCTATTGAGGGAGTGTGATCCCCGTGGAAGCAGACCACATCGACCGTAAGGGGTATTATTTTTCCGCTAGCAGCTTCGACTTGTTGGTCATTCGAAATCGATTCAATTTGCCTTAGGATCTGATTGGGATCATTTAGCAAAGAAGCGGAATTTGATCGCGGTGCCAAAGATCCGTCTTCTAAATACATTCGATCGGCGAAGCCTTCTTTTAGAAAACGATACCCACGGATGGCACAAATCTGCTCTAAGGTACTGCCTGGAGCTCCAACGATGAGAGGAGATGGGGAACTTTCGTATATCTTGTCGATTGACTCCAGGAACCATGTTGCAAGCGATGAATCGGCGAACATGTCGTTATAAAGGGCTCCATGAGCTTTCACAACCTCTGGTAGATAGCCAACGATATTTGATAAGAAGTCAAATTGACTTTTCATTTGATCGAGGAGCCCCCCTGAGGTGACAGATTGCGACAACCTTCCAAAGTTATAGGGATCAAAATAAGAAGGGTGCGCAGCAATCATTACCCCATGCTGAGTGCACAGGTCAACGGCACGTGTGATTGATTCTTTAGTTCCTCCGTGGCCCCCACAAGCTATGTTAGCGACGTCAACGAGTGGAATGACACTCTCATCATCTCCTACATTGTTGCCCCTGAATGTCTCTCCGACGTCGGCCCCAAACCTCATAATAAGATCAGAATAATTCGGAAGGTAACAGGTCGACTCAGGCCCGTGGAGCTAATAAGAGCGAAGACCTTTATCGCCACCCTCGATTATTGTGCTCTAGTCTATTTCGAGTGCCTGAGCTTCAGCAAATGGATCCTAGAACCTACAGTTCAAATCGTATAAATTGACTTGGCCTGGAGATTTTTCGGCGAAACCGCGAGCCATGTTTTACTTTGCGGTCAGAGGACCGACGGTTGAAAAAATATTCTTGAGCTCGGTAATACATTGTTTGTCGGACAGCTGATATTTGTGCTTGACCTTATTGAATTTTTATCGAATGGTCCAATGCGAGTGAAGTTACATTAGTATGTTCCCGGGCCTGTAGCTCAGTCGGTTAGAGCAGGGGACTCATAATCCCTTGGTCCCGGGTTCGAGTCCCGGTGGGCCCACCATTTTTTTCCAAAGTCGACAGCGTCAGAAGTCATAGAGGTCGAGTACCTCGGCTGATTGGATTTTTTAGGGGTTCTTCCGCAATATTCGCCTCATCGGACATTAGCGGCTCATCGGATATTAGCGGGGTTTCTTCAACTGCTCCGAGTTCTCTATTTTCAATATTGGCCATGAAGTCTAAATTATCGATTGCATTAGAAGTGCACAGCGATCGAATTGCACAAGTGGTTTTCGTTTCGGTAGATGGAGATACATCCCTAGCGGCCTTTAGCCGCTAGGGATGTATCTTTCTCTTGTCTGTCGATTGCTGTCTTTGAGTCTGTTTTCTTTTGAAGCGTTTGTTATATGGCTTAGCCTTACCTGACAACCATTGAGTCAAGTATCTTCCAGTTTGGCTTTCCGCAGTAGAGAAGTACTCTTATGCGATAGTTGTCGAAGTTCCTAAAGCCAAATCCAACTCTCTTGACTCTCTTGATGAGGTTGTTGATTGCTTCGGTTGGCCCGTTGCTGACTTTGGCGATGTGGTAGTTCTGTATTTGGTCGAACCACTTCTCTATGGTTCGACCAAGTCGCCGAACCTCATATGGCATATGCCTTCTCTTTGCCTGGTCTATGAGTTCGTATAACATCTCTGTCGCTGTATCAAGCGATTGCTCGAAGTCTTCCCTTTTAGAGCCCCGAACCTAATGGGCGTAACTCAAAGTCAGCGCTAGTTATTCACCTGACCGATAGAGGCTCAGCGACGAGTCTTCAAAAGAGTCTTGAAAGATTCAAGTATGTTCAAGCTAACCTCGACCTCCAACCAGCGACCTATGTCTTGCCTCATCACGGTATCGCGATCATCAATCAAGCATCTAAGCGATAATAAATGGATAACACCTATCTCAACTATCTACAGCTAAGGATGGCGATTGCGCACTCCCAGCTTGAAAGATCACGATCCGACAAGGAATCCCGCAATATCACAGAGGTAGATAATTGAATACAAGCAGCATCACTTCAAATAATCCGACCATTACAAATAATTGCCAACTTTACCCTGTAAAGTTGTCAAGAGCGAGAGCTACAATTTCAATGTCGACGAATACGGAGAGATCCTCCAGTGAAACGTAAAAGCAACCTTGGCGCACATGCAATGATCAGTGACAAAGCTATCGTTAGGGGCAAAAAAGGTGGCATTCGCATTGCCATTGGTATAGTGCTAGTGACAGCAGCGGCAGTAGGAATTGCGTACCCAATTTGGTGGAATAATAGATCTGCAACGGGAGCTGCTAACCTCTTGCGCAAAGATCTGACAAAGCTTCAACAAACTTCCAAAGGTGCTGCGTCTACTCGAACTGTGGGCAGCACGCAATCAGCTTCACAAACATGCAAAGCTGATCCTGGGCCAGGTATTCTCAGCATTCCAAAGCTATCCCTTACGGCGCCCGTCGAGCAGGGCCTCACTGACGGAGTCCTTAACATTGCAATAGGACACGATCCATCTACTTCATGGCCCGGTCCAAACTCTGCATCCCTCTTTGCTGCACATGACGTAAGCTTCTTCTCGCGCCTCAACCAACTAAGCCCGGGCGATATCATCACGTACACAGTTCCTTGCGCGACATACACCTTCAAGGTGGAAGGTGCGCGGATAACTTCTCCCGGTTCGCCAATATCGGTTCCGAACGAAGGGGCGCTGATCTTAGATACCTGTTATCCACCCAATGCCCTTTGGTATACCCCAGACCGCTATATCGTCACCGCATCGTTCGCAAGCTCTGGCCCACAAGACCCTAGAGTTGCATCTTCTCTGAGTAGTCAAGTTGCTCCTCCTATCAACTACACAGTCAACGTTCCGCCAACGATTCCACCGCAAGAGCTTCAGTTGGCCAATAATTCTCAGGAGATGGGTCAACTGTCTTTTACCGGATCTCCTAGTGCATCATTTCAACAGTCAAATGCGCCACTACAGGTCGAAGCTGCAGGACTTGAAGGGTGGTTTGCTATCCTACATGCAATCGAGTCGAATCAGCCGACATGGTGGAAGGCCATTGTGTCGAACGTCGCATTTCCGCAAGGGATGGCAGGGGGAACACTGAAGAGTACCTCTCCGCTAGAGATAACTGAGGACGTCACTGGAAGCACTCCACATTCGATTACCCTAACGGGTTCGATAAATTCAACGTCAATAAAAGTGACTGGAACTTTTACGGGTACCCAGATGAGCGTTAGCGACGTAGTCTTCAACTAAGTCACAGCCGTATTTAACTCAGAGAGTCACCGTTGGGGATTCCTAGCTCGTAAGGTTGATACCCCTAAACAAAGTGCTATTCAAGGCAGAGGTGATTGCTCACTCCAATGGACCTCTTAGGAAGTTGACGCCATTGAGGAGCCGCGTCAATGTGCCCTTTAACTTTAGCTCTCGCAACCAGTCACTACCATATAGAACGATCGTTACCGACCCACCGTAGAGACGACCAAAGAGTGTCGCCCTTATCCATAGACAGTCGCATGTGCTTTACTAACTCGATATGAGGAGACAATAGCCGCAAAGGTGATAGTACCTTCGATTTTCATAGCCCGACCATATGCAAGCCAACCACTTTTTGAAGGTGATTAATCGCCAATCAAATTTTGAAAATGAGATCACAGGGGGATGTGCTTTATTTACGTCACTATTTTCCGCTATACCGACTCTGATGACGGAGCGGAAAAGCTAGCGATAGTGTCGTTGGAATAATGTCGTCCTTCGAAGTCGGTCATGTTGCGAGTGGATAGTTATATGGACAGATAGGTCAGAATTTCGTTGCGAATCTGCTTGTCTGCAAAAAGCGCCGGAAGAGCCATAACAAACTACAGCCATCAAGTTAGTCAAATAAAATTGAAGAAGTTCTACCCGTCGGTGAGTAAGTCGAGGCGCTTTTCCAATCTAAAGGGCGAAGGCTCAAAGCGTGCCAAATGGTAGAAGCGATCTACGCCAAACCCAATCTTTAGGTGCAAGCCGATCCTCAGATAGGCACAGAACTCCTCCGTAAACAGTGACGGTAGGGTAACGAGTCTCTATTCGAAAGTAACATACCGTAATGAGGCAAATTGCAAGTACGGGATCGGGACTATGTGAAGCTCACTTTCTGCGATTTGCGCCGCGATCAACGTGTTTTGCTAGCTTGGCCCTGTTCAAATGGGCTAATCCAACGCGTTGAACGCTACTCGATGGTGGCAAATTTCATGTGCACCGCAGAACTCCATCCAAGCTTCTTCACCTTGAACACTTTGGATCCCTCTTGCACCGGGCGCAAGCCTTCATAACAAATTAATACAATCACAATGATTGAACGACCAAGGGGATCGGTCGTGATAGTGGATGATGGAATCACTTTACTGCACTTCGGCTAACGAGTGGATCTGCACCTGCAGGGCGAAGAAACTAGTATAGCTTTTTACTTATCTAGGCAATTGGAACATTGAGACCACTTTCCAGCAGCAGAAATATACAGGGTAAATAAAGTTTGGGTACTAAAACGACACGGACAATAGTTCAGAAATTTCAAGAAATTTGGAGCGTTCGACTACCTTGCCGCCAAACCAAGATGCGCTAGAGATCGTTCGACCGAGAGACGATATCGCGAAGAGCGATCAACTTTCAACTTCTGATCTTGAAGGTAAAAGTCCTTTTCATTAGCACATAGGCGAAAAAAAGTACCTGACGGACTCAAAAACACCTCCAAATTCCCCTTATCGGCATATTTGCATGATAACTTTAAATATTGTTTAGAAATTTCTTACAAAATAGGAAAATACACAGGAGGACACGTGAAAAGTAGGCTGATTGCAGCTTCTACGGTTGCACTTGTCGGTTTAGCACCAATTGCAGCAGCAACGCTGAATAGTTCTGTAGCAGGTGCGTCGACTACAAACTACACACCAGTTCCATTGGACCTGGCTAATCTGATCGCCAACAGCGGTAATACTGGGATTAAAACGGGTGTCCACTTCGAGCAGACTGTAGTGGATTCCTCGGGTAACTATTGGACAGATACAACCGATGGAAAATTAATAGAGATAAGTGGCGCTTCACCGCATATAGCAGTCGGCTACCTCAACGTTGGAGGTTCTTCGCTATATGACGCCGTAGCCAATGGCAACACCATCTATCTGATCAACCAACAAAGCCCTCTATGCCCTGTTGAAATAGTCGACGTCGCTCCTAGCAACATGAGCGTAAACACCTCCACTCTGCAAATATCTCTGAAAAATGGGCCAACCTGCGTAACACCCGCAAGTGGCAATTTTGGAAGTACAACCACCACCTCTATCGCTACCGACGGAACGAACGTTTACTTTGCCCAGCGGAACAGTACAAGTAGTAATGCTACTTCAACCCTCTGGGAGATAAAGTCTGGCGCCGTCACAGCAACGCCGTTTCCACTCTCAGTGAGTGTCGACTCGGCCATAACAGTTGCAGATGGCTACCTCTTCGCACAGGACCCAACCTACAGTAATATCTACCAATTTCAATTGAACGGGATGTCGAGTAGCACGCCACTCATTCCAGTGGAGACCTACGCAATTCCCGGAGCAAGCAAAAAACTTGGTGATTTCCAATATGTGAGCGCGTACAAAGAGCTATGGTTCGTAAGAGAGTTCGTCGGTCAAGTCGGTTTCATCCCCGTAGTAACCAGCGGTGCCAATAAGGGCGGCACGGTTTACAGCGTCCAAGGAACACCGAATTCAGCAGCTGAATCGATGACCCTCGACCCGAATACCAACAACTTATGGATAGCTTCAGGCAATGTAAATGGCTCTAGCTACAAGAGTGTTGTCTTTGGATACTTCAACCCGTCCTCATTGCCATCGGGATCGTCGATTAGCCCCGTGTTGGTATTGCCGCCTACGAGCTCAAGTCTTAGCGCAGACGACTTCGTACTCAGCAATGGAGCTCCTACATACTTCGACAACTCACCGCTCAACGCCCTCACAAAGACTGACAGTGCTGGCGGTAAAGTTTTAGACAACCAGAGTTTCAATTTCGTAATCCAACCGTCGGTAGCGTCAAACTCGCCTATACCTGGTTACGGAGGTTACCAACTGATAGATCCGATGCCAACCGGTATAACGGCCACGAGCTTCACCACATCCTCGCAAGGAACTTCAGTTACGACGCCATGGAGCTGTCAACTTTCGCCGGGCCAGTCAACGGCGGGCGGAACTGGAACTCTCACTTGTAATCTGAGAGCCAATGCGCCGATCGCAGCTGGCACGCAATTACCTCCGATTACTATCACCGCCATTGCTACTGGTCCAGTTGGTACTCCCATTCAAAATACAGCGACGCTGAGCAACGCCACCTGTAACGATTCCAATGTCTGCACCGTCGTTGCTCCTCCGGTGAGTGCTTCTGATTCAATTACGCCGATCACAACACCAGTTACCCCTGCTGCACCAACAGTGTCCCTTTCGAAGACTGCAACGCAGCCGACCGTCTCCCCTGGTGGAACTGACAGCTACACAATCTCTGGATCCTTCACGGGGTTGATCACCGCCACAGCAACCGTGACCGACAATATACCTGCTGGGCTAAGCGTGAATGGAACGCCAACGATAACTGGAAGCGGCTTTGCTTCGGCAAACTGCAATGTAGCGGGTAGCGTAGTCACTTGTACTTTAGTGCCTCCAGCAGCAGGTGTCTCAAGCCCAGCTATTGGTAGCATCACAGTTCCGGTGTCGGTCGCCTCTACTGCAACCGGATCGATAGTCAACACCGCAACGGTCAGTGATCCAGGAAATAATATTTCCCCGGTATCTGCAAGTGCGACTATCTCGGTGGTAGCACCTACACCAAATGCACCTTCGTCAGTATCACCTACACCAAATGCACCTTCGTCAGGATCACCTACACCAAATGCACCTTCGTCAGGATCACCTACACCCTCACCTGTCACAAGCGTCGTATCGGTTCCAACTGCGCCATCTTCCGCATCCGGTACCGCAACTGTCGTGACAGTTCCGGCGGTGCACACTGGCGAGCCTTGGCGTGCTGCTAGCTACTGGTGGCTCATAGCCTCCCTAGGTGTTGCAGGAGTGATCCTCGTCTTTCCCAGGGGATCAAAATCAAGAGGGACGCAAATCTAGTAGCGTAGATCCCAACTAATAAATCAATTCAGAACGGGGGTGGCTAATTGACTGTCACCCCCGTTTCGTTAATCACGTATCGAAGCATCTACTCCCGTAAGCTCTATCAAGTTTTAAAACTCAATGTACAAATAGCCAAAAAAGGAGCTAAAGAGAAGCGGCTTATTAGTAGATACAAGGCCAATTCAGCTCCGCTAACATAATCTCTAACCATCCGATAGAGCAATGACACCCACACAGCGGCTGTGTGAATGAGCTCATTTGTGATGACTATCAGATGACGAAATCTCAAATATCAAGTTCCGGGCTGAGCGCCATTTAAAAGAGTCAAATCACTACCGAAACTGAGACGGGAATCGGGATAGATCGCAGGGTCACAATCCCGCCTTGCATAGCTAAATTCGAAATCAAAGACGAGCTTGATGGTTAACGTAAGTTTTGCGCCAAGGCTTGTATGGGCGAAATTGAAATGAGGAGCCAAGCAAGCCACAGTGTTTCAACAATTGTCTATTTGATGAAAGATCCAATAAAAGGAGGGGTTTCGAAATCTCCGACCCATGCTGTAGTAATCCAAACTTTAGTACCACTCCTGCGAGTAAACGCCCTTTTAGTTGAGGATTCCGAGCAGAGTTCTTGGCGGGTTTTGTCCAAGGAAAAGTTCCTAACCCACGAGTGGAGCAAGTAATGCAACTTCGCCAACTTCAAGGAACTTTTGCTACTCGAACTTTCCGGTCCATAGCGCTACTTTCAAGACAACGAGTTTCAAGACAACGAGTTTTGATATGACTTTTTCGCTCGTAGGCGAGCTAATAATGATCTATCTCAAAATGGGTATTTCAACAATTCGTCGAATAAGCATGGCGGAGAGAACTCTCCCTAGCTCTTTATTCATTCAATCCTCTTCTTTAATGGTCACTGCCTAGTACATCTCATCACGATAAGTGGCACTACTCCATATTCCATTACAGATACAGGTTCGTAAAATTTGACATCGATTGAAGCGAAGGGCACATTTACCGCTACGAGGGTTAGCGCGAGCAACATGGCAGCACGCTGAGCCGTAGATCAAGCGAAGCTCAGAGTAGGATGATCAATGAACCGCAGCTCGCGCTACCGAAATCGCATAGTAACGATCTATTTCAAAGCTGTTGCTAAAGATCTTAGGACCTCTTGGGGGTACTTCGCTAAATTCGACACTTGGGATTTACCCTTTTTAGATGATCAATTCAAAATGTTGGAATGTGGCGATTGAGAGTGAAAGAATATCGCCACGATAGTTGCATACGGTAAGAACATCTGATAAACCAACAACTTTTGGATCTATTCGTTACAAGATTTGGTGACACAATGGCCCTTTGGGTATCACTTTTAAAAAAAGTAAAGGCGAAGGCTCTTGTTTGCGGCGTGATCGGGGCTTAACAGCATATAAAAACAGAGGAAGGTCCCCATACTGGGAACGATCGACCATAATGGCCCCACCGCGATCGAGTGAAGTGGCCCCACTCGTCTCTCGACTATAGCTTTCAAATTGGTGTTGTTTTATATTCTTTGATCTTTCAATTGTTGAAGAAAAAGCAATTGAAGATTTCTTTTCGATCGCAGTACTGCGATTAATCCGGACAATTCAAAACATGAAGAATCTTATGCCGAATGTAAGTCGCCATAGGGTTCACAGGTGGTTGTTATGGCTAGGTATCTAGATACCAGCTGTGATGCGCGTTGAATCTCATATCGATGGCCATTGTGAAGTGTAAGTTGGCGGCCACAAAAATTACAAGCCGGGGTCCTATTCATGCGTTTTCTAATGACGGGTGACTTCTTTTGCCTGATATCAGGCTCATGTTGTAGTTGGCGAGGTTGAATTAATCGCCTGTGGCCAGGTCCATGCAGACAGTTCTTTACCTATCGTTGTTTGTGGACTTGGCCCTTTAGTCGTTAGCTGTTTTTCGATACTGCCTGACTGAGGCGATATGATTTGGATCCCGTCTCGATGATCTTTGAGTTGAAGGTAATTCGATCAACTATCGCACCAGCAAGTCTTGGATCGCTAAATATCTCGTTCCATTTGAGAAAATAGAAGATTGGTAGCTACCATGAGCGACGATGCTTCTTCTCGCTCTTTAATCACTTGAAACAGTAGTTCGGCACCGGAGCCTATCGAGGTGGAGATATCCAAACTCACCCATTCCGAGAACGTCTTCTCGTTGGTACTTCTCAATGACCCTAGATAGCTTCTGTTCGTCTTGTACTTCGTGTAGTTCGTTCACTAAGGATGCCAAGTTACAGTAGCGAATCCTCTTGCCCTTGCCAGCCAAAGTGATAAGTGTTCCTATCAGTAGATGAGTCATACCTGAACCTGGTTCTCCGACTAATACTACTGACGTAGCAAAGTCACTAAAGTCCCCACGGGCAGCTTCCTTGGCGGAGAGGGTTCGAGCTTTTTTTCCATACCTTCTCCTGCCGGTCTTCAGTAACGTACCAGACTGGTTTTATCCCTGCCTTACTCTCTTTGCCAAGGTGGGTGTGGAATGAGTCAGAGTGCGGGAACTACGCTCGCTAAGGGTGAGTATTGCGTCTAGCCAATTTAGGTTCTTCATCAGAGGTGATTGGTGTCGTCAGTGTGAAGAGCCCTGTTGGTAGTCGCAGAGAGGATCTTCTTGTGTATGGTATAGGTCGTATCAAATTGCCGGCATGGTCAAAATTGGTTGCGATGTGACCGTCGCACGAAATGACGATCGAACGCACTCGCGCCGAGCTGGAAGTTGCCAAGCAATCGAGCCACAAGGGTTCTAAGGCCGAAGATGATCGACAACAAAATCGAGTCGTCCTAAGGATCTTAGGCTGTCCATTCCGACGTACTTATGTTCAATTCCAGTTTTCGCGTACACTTAGCAGGAAACATTTAGTCCTCTGGGACTACTGGTTCCATGAACGTTAGTGAAATATACAGCATTTAAAGGCATACTCCTTCCACTCCGTGCATTGGTCGTACTTATAGGCATTGAATATATGACAGCTGTCGAACTAATGCGTCAAGGCTTTTGTCGCCTTTCCTCTTTTAGCCAAGCTACGTCCGCTTTTGTATAGTTCTTGAAGTGCGATTAGAAGACTTCTTCCTAGGTGAGACGGTTCAGATGCTAACTCTAACTTTTTGGATCTCGCTTTATAAAGTTCCAAAAGTTGCCGCGGAAGAGAGCGGTAACATCTTTTTCAATGTCCCCTTCGGTGATTGCCCAGTTTTCATCAAATAGAAGCGAATACTGCGACTGTAAAGCTTTGGTGATCGTCGCCCTCGAGTGACTCCACTTATAAATGAGTTGTTCTAGCACTCTGGCGTCTGAGTGCTGCGCTATGAAGTTTGGGCCAAGTAGTTCAAGGCGCATCGTCGTTATCTTTTCAATCAGCGATGGGGTATTTAGAAACCACCAGCAGCCAAAGATCATTATGTTTGAAAATTTTCGTGCTACAACTGTAAGACGATGCTGATCTTCTAGTGAAAGCAAAGTAACCAAGAAGCGATTATTTGGGTTATTTCGCGCTAGATTTTCGACCGCTCCGACGTCGGTACTTGCAACTGAATCCCCAGCTAACTTAAGGTCAGGATTTATCTGTCGTTTGGTGCCGGCCATAATTGCAATAGTCAAATTGTGCCTTCGGGCGACCGGCATGACGACCTCGTCGAGGAGGAAGGTTTGTAGGTCGCTGGCGGGGTAAGTAAATGTACTCGGAACCGATGCTGCAAGGTAGAGCGGATCCATTCGAGTTATCCACTCGGTTAGAAATCTCGAAAGCTCCTCCACCGCTAGAGTGCGCTGGTTTGGAGTATCTAGGTCGCCGTCGACCTGGTAACCGCGGTTTACGAGTTTGACCTTGGAGTTTTCCCAGTCGTTTAATATTTGATCGAGTCGAAGTGCTCGATGGAACCTCTTGTCAGAAGTCAATTGCCGGAACTTATCATTGATCCATAGGTGTGATTCAACTTCATCTAATGGATCGTTGGTCATGACGACATCCCTTACGTTCGCCAAGGACAACGTGGTGTCTATCATCTGCTCCTTCGAAGTCTCTTCGAAGTACTCTCGTAGCTCTGAGAGCTTGATGTCTTTTGTGGCAAGACCCAGGCGATTTAGTACGGTGACGATTCCCCTCGTCGCCTCACTGATTGGCCTTTGATCAACGAATAACCTCTGCCAAATTAGGTCAGCTCGTTCCGAGTTTTCAAGTGACCAGAAGTACTCCTTCGATATCCGGTTGTCTAGCAGGGCTTCGGCCACGAGGTAGTGGTAGTTGATCAGGTCGTCGGCTCCCGAGGACATCAATTCACCAAATGCTTGAGGGAAAAGGTGTGTATGAATGTCGGTGATCGAGACGCTGGCGACTTGGGCTGCAATGGCCTGCGAGAGTTGCTCACTACTTTGAATGAAAGTTCCCAAGGTGACCCCTTTGTACTTGGCTCGAGTAGTTGTATTGTATCTAGTGCACATTATATGCACACGATAACAAAATGTGCAAGATAAACCTGATTTTTCTCTTAACCCTCAGCTGGAATGAGAGCCGGTTCGATACCAGACTCAATACGAGAAGATTGCTATAAATGTCATTTTTAGTGCCCTTTTACCCTCATAATAGTTGATTTTGATCTTTTGAATAGAAGATTTGGACCATTGAAGAGACGGGTTCGTATCAGGGAGATGCAGGTTGGGAATATATTTTATCATTTAGTCAAAAAAATGTTTACGTGTGCATAAATTGGATGTACAATCAATTTTGTTCTAAATCGTAAATGTGCATTTACGGTTCTGAAATGGCACTTTGTAGCAATCGCGGGGTGGCCGTAGCAGATTGCGAATGTGTGTCAACTATTTTTGAAAGGGGTGCGGGGTGCTTTATCCTGTGAATTCTCAATACAGAGTCCTGCTTGATCTCGGGGGAATCTGGAACTTTGAACTAGGTACGGTTGAAGGCTTTGGTTCAGATGTGATCCAAAGGCCGATAGCCGGTGGAGTTCAAATGGCAGTTCCCGCCTCTTTCAACGATGTTGGTGCATTGAATTCGATTAGAAACCACGTCGGATGGGTTCGATACGAGCGGGAATTTATTGTTCCTCGATTGATCAGCGATGAGCGCATAGTCTTGCGTTTTGGATCGGTAACACACTTTGGACGGATCTTTATAAATGGAGTCTTTGTCGGAGAACATATTGGTGGTTTTACCCCATTTGAATTTGAGATCAACTCATACGTTCAAATAGGAGTAAATCGCTTGAGTGTCCTGGTCAATAACATCGTTGATGATTCGACGTTGCCGGTTGGCACAGTCATTACAAGCGTCGATAGCAATGGTGTTTCGTCCGTAAAGAACAACCCCAACTTTGACTTTTTCAACTACGCAGGGATTCATCGCCCAGTAAAGATCTACACCACCCCTAAAACCTTTATCTCAGACGTTGAAGTCGTTACTACAATCGACGGTAATAGAGGAGTTGTCGACGTCAACGTCGAGATTGCCAACCAAGATGAATCTAGAAGCTATGAAGTTCGTGGTCTGCTATTTGACGAAGACCACACCGTAGTAGCGCAAGCTGTCTTTTCTGATCAAAGCTTCAGATTCGAAGTTGACGATGTTCATCTGTGGGAGCCGATGAACGCCTACCTTTATTCACTGGAGCTGAACCTCTTTGAAGGTGGCGAACAGATCGACAGCTATTCAGTGGACATTGGCGTTCGTACCGTCGAGGTTCGCGACTCAAAATTTTTGATAAATGGTAAGCCCTTTTACTTCAAGGGCTTTGGTAAGCACGAAGATTTTGCGGTCCATGGGCGTGGATTTGATGAGGCACTAAATCTACTAGATGTAAATCTGATGAAGTGGCTCGGCGCCAACTCATTTAGAACAGCGCATTATCCCTACTCCGAAGAGATGATGCTTCTGGCCGACCGACAAGGCATAGTTGTGATCGATGAAGTTCCAGCTGTTGGTCTTCATCTCAACTTCGCTGCAGCCTTATTTGGAGCTAAGGAACACAAGAACACTTGGGAGAATATAAAGACCTTTGAGAACCATCAAAACGTCATCACCGAGTTGATCGAGAGGGATAAGAACCACCCAAGTGTCGTCATGTGGTCAATTGCAAATGAGCCAGCCTCGGAAGAGAGTGGAGCATATGAATACTTCGAGCCGTTAGTGGCCTTAGCCAAAGAGCTTGATCCAAGCAAGCGACCAGTAACGATAGTGACTCATCAATGGGCAACTCCGGGAGTCTGTGAGGTTGCACCGCTTATCGACGTGATTGCGCTGAATCGTTACTACGGATGGTACGTAGATAGTGGCGATCTAAGTGCGGCATCTGAACACCTCCTCGACGAGATAACAAAGTGGCAGGAGTTGTTCCCAGAAAAGCCGATCGTCTTCACCGAGTACGGCGCGGATACCGTAGCTGGACTTCACGACGTTGACCCGGTGATGTTCACGGAAGAGTACCAAAGTCTCTTCCTCCAAACCTACCATCAGGTATTTGATAAGTGTTCTTCGGTTGTGGGCGAACAAGTCTGGAACTTTGCCGACTTCAACACCACGCAGGGAGTTCTAAGGGTACAAGGAAATAAGAAGGGGGTATTTACTCGCGATCGTAAACCAAAGGCTGCCGCCCATGAGCTTCGGGCGCGTTGGCAGAATGTGCCAAATTACTTTTACAAATAGTAAATAGTCTGTCGCGGCGATAGGCGTCGTCGCTAACTTTTTCCGCCAAGCAAATTTGATCTTGGCCGATGCCATCTTCGAAGGATCTTTGCTTCTTTCACTTATCTATTCGCATGGCAACTGCCATGCAGATTCATCGCCTTATTGAAGTACTCAAATGGCAACCAATCGTGGGGGCGTCCTTTATTCAAGGGCGGCGCGTTCAGTTGTGGTTTGTTACTTCGGTAAGCGCCATAGACAGGGGGTCTATCAATGAAAACACAAAATGACGAAATCGCAGCTAGTGATGGAGCTGGCGGCGATGACGAATTGCATCAAAAAGGTGTACAAGCACCAAAGGGCGTAGTTGGGACCATCTTCAAGTTCATCTCGGACTCTTTTGGGCCTTTAGTACCACTTTTTGCTGGGGCCGCAACCATAAAAGCGCTGCTTGCGATCTTGCTAAAGGTGCACTCGATTAATCCCAAGGGAGGAACGTACTTAATTCTTGCAGCTGCGGGCAACTCAATCTTCTACTTTCTTCCAATCTTTCTTGGCTTTACCGCAGCTAAGGCACTAAATGCCAATACCTTTATCGGCGCAGCGATTGGTGCTTCGTTGTTGGAGCCTAACTTCACCTCTTTAGCTCTTCACGCGACTCGTTCCTCTTTCATTGGTATACCAGTTGTGCTAGCTAACTACTCCTCAACGATCCTTCCAATATTCTTTGCGATTCCCCTCTTTGCCTTAGCTGAGCGACAGTTGAATCGCTATATCCCGAAGGACCTCAAGCTCTTTTTGGTTCCGATGATCTCTCTGATCATCTTTGTACCCCTGGCCGCTATCGTTGTGGGCCCATTTGGAACCTACGCTGGCAAATTAGTAAGCGACGTTATCTCGGCACTCTTCAAGGCCAATGGCCTCGTGGCAGGTGGAGTACTCGGCGCGGCTTGGACATTTCTTACCATCATCGGCCTCCACATTGCACTTATTCCAATTGTTATAGTGGACCTAGCTAAAGGTGGTGATCCCCTGATCGCAACCGCGTCAGCCGGAGTATTTGCTCAAATCGGATTTGCTCTTGGAATGTTTATTCGCTCTCGTAATAGCGACCTCAAGTCGCTCGCAGGCGCGAGCATTATCCCTGGCGCTCTCTCTGGGGAAACCCGTCCTATTCTCTATGGCCTCTTTCTCCCCTTCTACAAGAGAACCTTCCTCTTTGTTGCTCTGTCGGGTGCAGCTGGAGGTGCCATTGCGGGTGCAGCCGGGGTAAAGATGGTTTCGCTGGCGTTCCCAAGCTTTCTCTCAATCCCCCTCTTTACACCGATGGTACCCTATATCATCGGGATGGCGGTCGCCCTCCTCGGGGCCTTCATTTTGACCTTGATATTTGGATATGAAAAATCACAACGTGGCTAAGTTCATCGAAGGCCAAGGCGTAATTGAATTGCGTTGAGATTGAAACAGATCTCCTAAGGATTGGCCAATGATTTGAGCGAGGTGTGGTGCCGCACCTCGCTCAAAGAGTTTGCTTGGCAAATCTTTGGTCAGCTATGTGATTGAAGCTCTTCTAAGCCCGACGCGACTATCGTAAGATTATCGATAACAAAGCAAAGGTAACGGCGTTTATGATATCTTTTTCCTCATTCAATAGGGCTAAGCTTCTGTTTCTGACTTTTATATGCACACGATAACTAAGAGATTATCCGTTGCAGCTAAGGCAATTGAAAGTCGCCGATAGATAGCACGTCCTGAGAAAGTGCGGTGTGGCATTAGCGTTACCATCAAAGACATTGCTCGTATTTTGGATATTTCGCACACTACTGTGTCTAGGGCATTGAATGACAGCCCCCTGATAAGTCCCGCTACCAAAAAGAAGGTAGCCGAGACTGCTAAAATGCTAAATTACGTCCCGAACTATTCAGCGCGAAGCTTGGTTCAAAACAAGTCATTCAACATAGGCCTCTTCTTTACCACCATAGGTGACTCGACCTCAGCTGACTTCTTCTACCAAACCGTCCACGGTGTCTCATCAGTCATCGAAAAGAGCTATAACCTGGTCATCAACGGCCTCGACCACTTTGAAGACTTTGACTGGGTGGATAGCAGACGATTCGATGGGGTGATACTCGTTAGCCAGAGTGATCGCGACGATGAGTTCGTCTATCTTCTTCGTGAACGAAGGATTCCCCTTGTTGTGCTGAATCGCAAGTTGCCAATTGATTCGATAGTCAATATCGTCTCCGACGATAGGGGAGGGGCAAAGGCGGCGGTGAACCATCTGATCGCAAATGGACATCGAGAGGTGGCGCTTATCGGTGGGGTTCCGGGCTTCCATGCGACATTCGAGCGACGTGAAGGTTACTTCGAAGCTCTGATGGAAAATGAACTGACAATTAAAAAGTCACTTATGGAAGATGGTGACTTCACGATGGAGAGCGGTAGAGTGGCGATGACTAAGTTGCTCGAGGTTCAAGTGCCACCGAGCTCGGTCTTTGCGATGAATGACGAGATGGCAATCGGAGCGATGAAGGCGATATTGTCAGCTGGATATTCAATCCCCGATGACTTTTCGGTCGTTGGGTTCGACGACAGTCGATTCTCCTCGTACTTTAGTCCAGCGCTAACCTCTGTTCGCCGTTCAATCGAAGACGTTGCCTCTAGGGGCGCCACCTCTCTTATGGAGATCATCGAGGGAAATGTTGAACTAACTGGGCTAACTTCAGTTGAGACAAAGCTGATTTCGCGTCAGTCGGTCCGTGATCTCCGTTAATAACAAGAGCTTCGTTGTGTGCCTCGTGTCAAGTTGAGGCGACGTAGGAAGTTGTCGATGACGTGAAGGTAACCTCGTGCGCTCGACGGCAACGACGATAGTTATTCCGTTTGCGCATAACAGTCAACCTTGGAGTTCAAACATTCGGTGGTTATTTCCCTCGGCTATCGCCTTGTCTCAATTTGTTCGGTGCGTTATAACGATGCGATGCGATGGTGAGTTCAAGTCGTAGAGCAGACTCATTGCGATCTTTGCCGCTAGTGCAGATTGATCGACTGGAGGTGATGGCCATGAGGAAGCCTTTAGGTTTTCAGTGGCCATCTTTTATTTCCCACCCCTCAAATATCGTCGGTCCGTTTACCGTTCTCTCAAGAGTTTTTACTGTCACGATTGAGGCTAGTACAGTAGCACCCACTCGATAGGCCACGCTGAAAATACCAATTGATAGCCACTCTATTTTGAAGCATACACCTTTTTGAAAAAAGTTATAGCTTGACGTCGTATTGAAGCTTATGTTGCAGACCAATTAGCCTCTCACCGTCGATATAAGACGATTTCACCTCTGATGATTCAGGAAATAGTAGTGAAATTGTGATTATCAAGAGCGGTAGGCCGGAGTTGAAGTCAGTTCCAGTTGGGGAGAAGACTCCGAAATCTTGTATAAATACCCAGATTATTAGGGCAAAGGCGGAGGTGATAACAACGGTGCTTCGACGAGCTGGAGATAGCGCTAAGAGTAGCGCAACGATGACACCTGCGATAATCATCGCTCCATTTATATAAGCGCCTTGATCTCGTACCATCGATGCGCCAGATTGGAGAAGGTGTGAGATGAAACTTGGTTGTTGAGACTCTGCCATAGTCGAGATCATCTGACTATACCCATTTGGGGTCCAAAACTTTTCAACCGGAAGGGCTGAAAGGAGCGTCCCAAGGGTTATGAATATTCCAAGGTAAAAGCCGGTCCTTCGAGTTGAAGAGGCATTATCTTCGACTTTAGAGAGCTTTAGCATCTCTGCTGAGGCAAAGGTATATAGAAGAATCGCAGAGGGTGCACCAGTTGCCAGGTTTGCACCTTGATAGAAGAGGCCAAAGCCATTTCCAAAAACAAAGATCATCGCGGACCAAATAATTGATGCCTTGACTACAGCCCTCCAGGCTTTACCGGTTTTGAGAAAGAAAACTCCACATCCAATCGTGATCTGTATCAAAGCGGTCCCTAGATCTGCCTTCACAGGCGCTAAATTCCATAGCCCCTGTGCCAATGATTCGACTTCTTTGAAGGGATAGGGCGCTAGAGAGAAGGAGGGGTTGATTATTGACGCTACGAATTGCGAAGGCATGGCATCTCGCATTTGAAATATGCCATCTACTATCCACAGTACCCCAAATGACTTGGACAGAAAGTTGAGTCGTCGAGGAGCTGGTCTATTCTCTGTTGCTGTCATCCCAGTCGAAGACGTAGACCACCCTTCTTTTTGACTCGGGTCGTCCAGGATGTAGGTCATCGTAAGAAGGACTATAGCGGCGCCTATGAAGAGGCCAACGATCATATATACGTGCATCCCTGAGTTACCGAAAGGGTGGCTGCTCAAGGTAAAGTTCATGCCTGGCATCTTCTACCCCTTTTAGAAAAACTTCTAAGTTGGGGTGGTTGATTTAGCCACCCCAACGCTCTTTACCCTTACACACGATGCATAAGGATTGTTCGTTGAAGCTGCAGGGTGCCTCAACTAGATTCCATCGGTACCACGATTTGGCTTTTTAGTGCCTAACTAGCTCTGAGGTATCTTGAAGCATTGCAATCCTTGAGTTCATTTCGACGGTTGTGCCAACTACGTCGTCGATCGTTTGCGCTATCTCGTTGGTTGAGGCGACTTGAGCCTCAACTGAAAGAGCGATCGACTCTTGGAGATGTCCAATTTCGACAACTGTACTCGATACCTCTCGGAATGCAGCGCCAGCGGCAGTCGTGTCGGATGTAATAGAGACCGCCATCTCTCCGATGTCAGCTGTGGCTAGAGCAGTAGCTGAAGCTAGTGACTTGACTTCGTTTGCAACTACAGCAAAGCCTTTGCCGGCATCTCCAGCCCTTGCTGCCTCGATTGCGGCATTTAGCGCCAAGAGATTTGTCTGCTCGGCAATCGTCGTAATAGTTGCAACTATCTCAGTGATCTTGGCTGAGTTTACGTCAAGGCGGGCAAGGGTGGATGATGTCTTCTCGACAACCGTCACGGCTCCTTGTGCAACTTCGGCTGCGCGATTGGCGCCATGGGCGATGGTTGTAATCGTTCTCTCCATCTCTCGAATTGCGCTCGCTACGCCATCGATATTTGCTCGAATCTGATCCGAACCTGCAAGGAGGCCACTTGCCTGATTAGCAATTTCGACTTGAGCTTGGTGAGCCTTCTCCATCTCGATAGTTCGACGCTCTAACTCTTCCCGCTCGGACTTTTCCTTCTCGAGCTGGATAGCCAATCTGTGCTCCTGCTCAAGGCGGGCCTGGTCTATAAGTTCGGCACTCTGGCGCCTCAGTGAGTCTGAGAAGCTCCAGAATACAACTTGGACGGCTACGGCACCTGCGATAAAGCCGGCGTGTACCAGAGCCCAAGCAATTGGATTCGCCCGCTCGTAGCTGGTGTAAAAGACGGAGTTCGGCCAAAAGAGACCTAGGACGATATGGTGCACTAGGACGAATCCAATTGAAATTAGATACGGGAACCACTCTTCATAAAGCGCCACGATACCGAGGGAGACGAAGAAGTAGAAGTGCATATCTGGGATTCCATGCCATATATTGATGAGGGCGGCATCAGCCCAAAGAAGGCCAAGACTCGTAATTATCGTGGCTGGTCGTCGCAGCTTTACAAGTGTTGCGCCAATTGCGAAGAGCAGCTCTGTGCCAACGTCCACTATGAGCACTTTTAGAGGGGAGTGCTCTGGTATTGAGGCTACCAAGAGAAATGGAACTTGGAAGTAGAGGGCGTAGACGATGAAGCGATGCCTCTTTGCCCAAGCAGCATCGTCTAAGTTGGCCCCCTTGGGGAGTTTCGAAACTAGATTTTTGATCAAAGCTCCAGCCTTTCGGATTGGTCAAGTGCGGTTGGACAATTTGCTACATTTGCACTATCGACCTAGGATGTTGAAGCTTAAGGTCAAAATTGAAACTAATTTGTACATTCGTACCCTAAACGACGCAGATTTTTTCTTATGTAACAAAATAGCCAAACGAGCAAAAGGTGTTGATGTAAAAGATCCAATCAAGTTGGCGCTGTAGTGCCAACTTCTCGTGGTCCTATATGACCTAGGTTGGCGCCTTTAGGTGGTGAAGATGGTCGACTTCGTTTTACTAGACCAATCGAATACTTGCGATGAAGCATGTCAGCTTCGATTTTTTAATTTTTAGCCATTCAAATTCGGCCGGAGAATAATCGATGATGTAATCAAAAACCGATAGCGTTATCCCTGGTCTGATCCCCAATGACTTCTACAGCTAGTAGACCTAGGTCCACTTAGGAGAGAGGCTCTTTGAAGTTGAACGAAGGGCCTCTCTTCCAATGAAGCATTACCAAGTATAAGGAGAGACTACTTCCACTGTAATTTGGTGGAGAAGAGGTCTTTAGGTGGCGCTCGTCGAGGTGAGTTCTCGTTTTGTAAGAGCACTTTGCCACGCTAATGACTTGAAACCTCAATGCTTATTCGGGGCCACTGAGGAAAGGCACTTCGGGGGATTTTCCGGTAGCTCAATTGTAAAGCGGTACCGAAATATAACGTTGCGATTGAGCGTTTTGCGTCGAGGGTAATTGTAAGGAGACTGTTTTGTCGGAAGCAACTGGAGAGGTAGCAGCACCTTGGTTTGGCGCAGTTCCTGAGGGATACAAACCTAAGTGGTCTATGATGCCATTTATCGCCTTAGGTGTGGCGATGATCATCGTCGATGCGACGATCGTAAATGTCGCACTCCCCACCATGATCTCCACGCTGCACCTCAATAGCTCCGATGCAGAGTGGCTAAATTCGATCTACTCATTGGTCTTTGCATCTCTTTTGATAACACTTGGGAGGTTGGGCGATCGCCTCGGTAGGCGCAAGCTCTTCGCGATTGGAGTTGTCATATTTGTTGGGGCCTCTCTCTTTACGGCGCTCTCATCTGCTGCCTCGACGATCATATTTGGAAGATTTCTACAAGGCATTGGTGGAGCGATGGTTCTTCCCAACACCCTCTCCTTGGTAAATGCCAACTTTTACGGTAAAGACAGACAAATTGCATTCGCGATCTGGGGATCAACAATCGGAGGCGTTGCCGCACTTGGACCATTGCTTGGCGGTTGGCTGACGCAGTCGTTTTCGTGGCGCTACGCATTTCTGGTGAATGTCCCTGTTGGTTTGGTGATTCTGATCGGTGCCGTCCTAGTTGTCAAGGAGTCGAAGGACGAAAAAGCTGGCAAGGGAAGTGACATCTTTGGCAACCTAACGATCATTGTTTCGTTGACCTTTCTTGTATTCGCCTTGATCGAGGCGCAACGCTACGGGTGGATTAAGCCAATAGCAAAGTTTGAGCTGTTGGGAGTCGCCTGGAACTCATCCTTCATATCCCCGATACCATTCGCACTCCTGATCTCAGTAGTGGCATTCGTCGTCTTTACCGTCTATGAGTTGCGAAGGGGAACCTCGGGTAAGGAGACGTTGATCGATACCAAGCTCTTTCGGATCTCTTCATTTACCTTTGGCAACATCGCTGCTTTGATCATCTCTCTTGGAGAGTTCGGAATCTTATTCGCCCTTCCGCTATTTCTCCAAGGAGCCAGAGGATACGGAGCTCTTGGAACGGGGGTAATCCTTCTTGGTCTAGCAACGGGGGCATTTTTGGCCGGTGGCGCTGTAGCACCTCTGTCTAAACGCCTCGAGGCTGTTGTTGTGGTTCGCATTGGCTTGCTACTTGAGGCAATTGGAATAGTGGGGTTGGCCCTGTTGATCTCCGCGACTCGCGCAGTGGCTCTGCTCGATATTCCGCTATTCATCTATGGATTTGGAGTTGGGTTTGCAACGGCACAGCTTACGGGTGTAGTTCTCGCAGACGTACCAGTAGCTAAAAGCGGAATCGGATCGGGAATCTCCTCTACCGCCCGTCAGGTTGGTTCAGCTCTAGGAATTGCAATTCTTGGTACAGTGCTGTTGAGTCGCCTCTCCTCTACTTTGACGTACTCCTTGTCCCTGCAGCAGGGGCTCCCAAAAGGTCTCTCCTCGCAGGTAGTTTCTATCGTTAGAGCAAGTGCTGGAGCTGCGATCCCGTCGCTATCTAAGTTGCCAGGCGGAAGTTTTTTACATGCTGCAGCGGTAAATGCAATGGTCAGCGCTACTCGCTTTGCTGCACTTAGTGCTGCTGGATTTATATTGATCGGCCTTCTTGCGACACTTCTTTTGCGGAAGGGAACGAGGGTGGACAACTAGACGGTCCACTTTGGTGATTAAAGGGAAGAAGCCCCCTAGGAGAGGGGGCTTCTATTTTGGGTCGCAAGAGTAAATATATCGTTGGGTCGCAAGTCAACATAATATTTATCTCGAAAATCATTATAGCATCGATTTTCAAGAAAATGCATTGAAATTGAAGATTTATTGGTCGACTGACCATTTTTTTAAATGACGCAATGCTTATCTCATAAATTTTAAAATTTATAAGTAATAACTAATCTTTTTTTAATATTTGGAGGGTATGCACCGTCACCTAGCTGCGTTGGGGTTCAACTCTAAGCTTGTATTGATATGGCTTTTGCACCTATTCTTTGTGAAATATAGTTCATCATTATTTCAGAGATAAGAAGAACTTGGCCTACTACTAACCCATTAGGTGAGTGCGGGTAAGTGAGCGATTAGTAGTGACAGCCTCCCACGATTTCAGCTCTCACTAACGTCTATGCCTGACCTCTATGGCCATCACAGGTTGCTCCTTGGTATAGCAAGGAAGACTTGGGTGGTTAAACTGGCCTGTGACCCATTGGGAGGGTCATAGGGCAACTTGGTTGATTGTTCTCAGTTGATGGCGCCGTAGCGTACTTATAACGCAATTGCCGTATTGATCCTCAACTGATCTTCGACAAGGAGCTAGCGATGCATCACAGATTGATGTTCGTGCGCTAAATGCAAGTATGCTCTTGAAATTCGGCGAGGTTCAGGATTTATGCATCTATTTGATCGATGATTCAAATGACAGCATGATAACTGTCAAAGATGGATTTTGACGCTTGTGAAAGGGTCAGTTCCGATGGAAGTTAGTGACGCTCATTCGAGATGGATGAAGAAGATGTCCCGCTGAAGGATAGATCCTCAGCGGGACATCTTTATGTATCGTTTCGGTTAGTTTGCGAACCATCGCGATTTTTGCATTGATGCTCTTTGCGTTTGGGTGTTGGTCGTCCCAAGGACGCATCTTTCGTACTAAAGCGGTTGTGCTATTCCAAAGGCCATATCGCTCAGGTCATCCTTCGTTCCGTTGATCAGGTTGTAGACGTCGTGGAATTTTCCATCTGAACTATCGAGAACGAGAATGTGCATCCATCTATTGGTGATGGTATCGCGAAGTAGCGGATTGGAGGTCACTATGGTCTTTACGGTCTCCTTATTCGCATAGATCAACCCAGTTAGACGAAGCGGAAGGTGGGCTAGCTCCCCTTGGGGGGTCATGTATGCTTGTCGAGCTAATCCTCCAATTAGATCTCCGCTCGTTCCGGCGATTGCACCTAGGTTAGATACTGGATTGAGGAGTGTCTTATTCGATGTCAGGGTGCTGTCGTCGAGCGCTGCAAAGAGGTAGCTCTTTGAGATCATCTCGCCTACGACCATAGGAGCTAGCATTATCGACTCGAGAGCGGCTCCGTCTGGATCGAATCTTAGGTCATAGGATTGGAGGAAGGACCTTCCCCCTAAGTCAAGACCGCGGGTCATTTCTCGCGGTGCAATTATGAAGCTAGCAGCATTTGCTAGACCCATCTCAGGCCAACCTTCAAACCACCAGTTGCTACGTGTGTCGCGATTGCGAGGTAAAGAAGCGATATTTGAAAACGTAGAAGTGGTATTCGATGATCGGTTTAGCTCTGACACTAGCCTTTGCAGGGCTATGGTATGGATAGTTTGGTCGTCGAGGGAAGATATTACTTCAATCTTGGCTTGGGTGGTATCGTGGGCGGCTGAGAAGAAGGTAGTGCTCTCGGGAATTGAGATTCCATATGAAGCCATCTTTACCCGAACCTCCTTTTGATTTAGGAGCTTTGTGACCAACGTGGCATTTTCAGCTCCTGAATTTCCTCCACAAGCTCCGCATTGATATGCCATTCGTTGTAGTTGGTTGGCGTTCGTCGAATGGTGTCCCACGATCACAACCGAGTCTGCAAAGTCTTTTACTAATCCGATCGACTTTAGGGTTGTGGCTAATTGATAGGCCACATCTTCGATCTCGGCATCGTCCATCTTCTCCAACTCAATGCTCCGAAGGGCCGCAATGTCTGCATCCAATACTGACTTGCTGTTTCGAAGTTTGGCGGCGAAGTTGGGGTAGTTGGTCTTTAGAAACGATGCGACACCCATATAACCACCTATAACTTCAGCGGTCACAAGTGACAGTGATGGAACGTTATCTAGAAGTTCGTAACTTGCTGCGATATCATTTAGGAACTCTTCGAAGCTAGGAACGACCCTCTTTATCCGCGCCCATCTCTGAGGGTCTAGCAGAACTGGTGCCCTAAGGGTTGAGGGAGTAGCTTCACGGACCCGAAATGGAAGACCGAAGAAGCCGGCTATCCCAAATGTGCGGACCTCAGAGAAGTTCTCTTCTAGATAACCTCGCATTGGTTCGCTTCTAACGTCGATGCAAAAGAGCATATCAATGCTGTTGGTTCGCTCTATTGGAGCGCTTGTTGCGTTGTTTGCAATCTTTGTTAGAAGTCCATTCTGGTAAGTAAGTTCGAGAGCGCGTTGGGCCACAATCCGTACTGCCTTTTCTCGGCGAGCTAAATCTAGGACTAGGTCGGATTCAAGAAGGAGCTTTGTGGCCTCGGATGTTTTTTCAGCTGGCTCAGCAACTTTATCTGATGATTTGATCGATGAGCCGACCAACTCCTCATAGTCAAAGTCGAGAACCATTGCGGTGAAGAGGAGCGCGAAGACCATGGATGCGACTCCTAGTTCACGGTGTCCCTCGCCAATTCCACCGTCGTTGGAGCGGTTCATTAGGGTGAGCCATCCGGGGATTAGATCGTTTGCAGTCTCGATCACCCTCTTCAAGTGATCTTCACCCTGTGCACCGATGACCGTTGCTACTTGAGCGATCTTGTAGCTAACTATCAGTGCGATGTCGTCAGTGGTGACGCGCTTAGCATGAAAGTGTCGTATGAAGCCATGGCCTAATGTGAGCTCCAAGACTCTAAACGCGAGCTCCTTATCGTCTTTGATGACCTTTCCGCCTTCGATGATTGCATCCATGAGCAGAATCGAGACCTCTTCTAGGAGTTCATCGAAGCGGCCTTGATCCCTCCCAGCTTTGTGTTCCCAATGGATCTTTGAAGGTTGTGTTGTAAGTGCATCCAAGACCGCTGTCTCGAGGAGCCCTTTTGTCCTAAGTTGAGCCGGTACATGCTCGGGGTAGAGGGCAAGGGTATCTTCAGCTGCAGCGGCGATGAATTCGTTAGCGATCTCTTTGTTCGCGTAGAGCTTTGCCAAAGTGCTAAGCGATGGAAGTGGTAGGTCGCGATTTGGAGTGGTGATCTCGATAAAGTTCTTACCAATCTGAGATTGGTAAGGGTTTACCGCTACAAAGTTGACTGTAGGTAGCGAGAGGGCAATCTCGGAGGCAATTTTTTCAACGTTGGCATCAACTATCGTCGCCGCCTTTGGATCGAGGCTCTCTAATGACTCGAGTTGAATCCTCGTCTTTTTGAGTTTGCGGCTGAAGGTGACGGTGTTGGAGGAGGCGGCATAGCTTCTGTGGATCAGGTGGCTAAGTGAAAGTTTGTCCACCGTCGATGAGCGCTTGATCATGATAGGTGCGATCAGCGAAAGTAGTGTTGGAATCCAAATTGCAAGGTGAACGTGGTCTAATGAGACGATGTGGCGAGCTGCAACTTTGCTAACCGCTATGGCCGCCAACCATGGAGCGATCACGATAACCGACGCGGCCGCTCGGGCTGGAGTAGTTGCACCGATGCGATCGCTATGGCCAAAGCTAACATTTATAGCGACGTAGAGCGCGATGGCGAGACCTACTGTTTCAGGGATGAGTGAGCTCAGGTTGGCAAAGGTGATCGAGCCTGATAGAGACGTAGCTGTAACCATTACAGCGACTGAGATGAGCGCCGCAAAGATGGCCCTCGGGGTGTTTTGAACTTTGACTACCTTGTGGTTTGCGATCGAAGTTCGGTTCTTGGTTGCCTTTTCACTGATGAGCTCTGATTTATTGAATGGATCGCTTGGGGCGTCGTAGAGGAGGTAGCTCTTGAAGAGGCCGTGACCTACGGCGTGAAAGAGACCGAGGGTTGGTAGACCCGAGAGAATCTCTAAGACCATGAATGACATCTGGCCACACGTAGAGACCGCTAGGCGCCCCTTTGCATCTTTGGCGAAGGATTTAGCTAAGGAACTCCAGATGATGGTAGCTATGGCTAATACTACGACCGCAATGAGCACTCGGGTATCGATCATCTTGTAGGAGCCAAAGTAGATCAGTGCGATTGCTGGTGCATTTACGTATCCACCATGAATCATGACGCTAGCGGCGGTAGGGGCGTTGACACTTGACACCACCCACTTGCCAAATGGGAGCAGTCCGGCGCGACTAAAGGTCCATATGATCAATGCGATCTGGGTGCTCTTTTGATCTGGAGTGCTGATTGAGGCGGCTGCTGCTACCAGTAGGATCACGTCACCTAGGTGAAGGTGCCAAGGATAACGTGGCTTTTTCGACCGATCTTGAAATGGTATGAGAAATGTTGCATACCCGAGAGCGGCGGTAGAGATAGTTGTTGCGATTGAAAATTGGAGTAGAGATGGCGCAAATACCATCGCATAGGTAGCGACGAAGAAGAGAGAAGACGATACTAGAAACTTTCTGAGGTTGGGCTCATTTCGCATCGACCCGTCCGCATAGGCGTAGACGGTATTTGCAATGATTGTTACAAGGACTACAAAGAGAGCCCTCGAGATCGTGAAGGAAATTCCAAACATAGGGTGCATTGCGCCGCTGTTCAAGGCTAGCTCTCGCCCCTTTGCTCCAGTCAATGAGAGCGCAGCGGTTATTGCAATGTATGGAAGTCCAATTGCCAATGGTGTGTACTTTAGTGATCGCATGCTTAAACAATATAAGAAAAACTTTTCATATGTAGCAAATATATGCAAAATTTTTCGTATGAAATTAGTCACAGCGCCATTCAGCTAAAAGATCCTCGTTTTTATTTGAGAATAAGTACTTCGGAATACGACAAGAGCGTGGCGATTTGGCAATAGTTCTCCGATGGTCTAGGTAGTCTCGTAATCATGGATCATCACGGCAGAACAGAGCGCTTAGAACTCGAAGATGCGAGTATCAGAAAATTCCAGGCAACTGTATTGGAGGCATCGGAAGAGGGGATCGTACTTGATAGATCCGCCTTCTATCCTGGCGGTGGAGGACAACCACCAGACTTCGGTGCGCTTAGCTTCAATGGTAACTTCTGCCGAATAGTGGGGGTACGAAAGGGCGAAGACCTCTTTCTGGTACCGGAAGAGGGAGATCCACTCCCATCTGCTGGAAGTGTCGTTGAGGGCATAGTTGACGATGAGCGCCGCTTTCAATTGATGCGCACTCACAGCGCACTGCATCTCCTGTCGGGAGTTGTATTTAGAGATTTCGGAGCACTCGTTACGGGTGGAAATATGGAACCCCTTTCTGCACGCCTTGACTTCAACCTCGGAGAAGTTCCTCCTGGATTCAAAGATACGCTTGATGAACTCTGTAACGTCGAGGTAGATTCAAATAGAGCTATCACCACATATAGCCTCCCGCGGGATGAAGCATTTGCCATTCCCGACATAATCAGGACAGCAACCAACCTGTTGCCTGATGATCTCGAAATAGTTCGAATTGTTGATATCAATGGCCTCGACGTTCAAGCTGATGGTGGCACTCACGTCTCGTCGACTTCGCAGATTAAGCGGATGCGAGTTGCGAAAGTTGAAAATAAAGGCAAGGGGTTTCGAAGGGTGAAGATCGAATTAGAGAGGTGACGGTGGCTTAGGCGAGGAATTCTCCTCGAGCTATCTGAACCTTATATTCATCTATTGATATGAACTTAGTATTTAGGTGTGCGACCTATTGTCAAGTGCGACTTAAATACCTAGGCGACGCTGTCGGCACGCCTTAGAGTGACTCTAGAGCTTCAAGGTTTGCATAAACCAACTTCTAATAGTCAGTCTCTGCCGATTCAAGACTTGGAGGTCTTGTGCTCTTCTTTCAATCAAAAGAGGCTAATTAGCAATTGTCCAACCCCAAGAAGTCACAGTGTGCTTTCGTTGATCGAGTAGTTCTAGGTCGTTTTATTTTGGGGACAATTCTCATTTTGCTGACTTTAGGTCGTCCGGATGGCAGAGCAAAGGTTGTGAAGTTGCGCGATATGTACTTCAATGGTTTTGGTCATTGGCTCGAAAAGGTGCTTGGATCTTTAAAGCTCAGCTATCTAGAGTAGGCAACAGCGTTTCGAGGTGACTTTGAGGCTGATTGCACGGCGAGATCGACTCGTCCTCGAACAACAGCGAAAGGGTATTAGCATGTCTTTTAGAGCTAGTGCTGCGATCAACGAGTTAAGTATTCGAAGACCTCTTCAAATCGCGTTGATTTCCATGGGGTTTATTACCTCAAGTTGTGGTGGTGCTGCGGTTGGTAGCACGAGTACAACTTCCCAAACAACAGTAAAAGTTAAAACCACATACGTTACAACTTCGATACCCCCTGTAACAACGACAACTTCACCGGCGGTCTCGGCCACCTCCCCTCAGAGCGTACCAGCAACACCAACCTTGGGGTTGAGCAATATTTATTCCGGTGGATTAGGGTTTGGAGAGGTTGAGCCAACGAAGATATATCTCGGTGGTGATCCGACCGGACTACTGTCCAAAGTCCAATGGAGCACTTGGGGAGGGAGTAGCGCGAACGGGGTGGGAGTCGGAGAGTATGTAGGCCCTAGCCAAGTTGTGGCGCAGGGAAAGCTGGAGACTGCCACTGTTGTAGCCTTCGATCTTGGAAGCTGCAACGGTATTTACGCGTACCAGAAAGTTGAGTGGTACTTTCCCGGTGAGGGAGAGACGTTCAACCCGGCGCACGCAATTACGACCTGCCTCTTCTTTGGGCAACCTCCTTCGTAATCAAAAGCTATATCCAACTTGGAGATTTCTCTAGCGAGCTCTAGATGTTTCCTTCCTGATCCTGATTGACGCAGTGTTTTTGTTGAAGTTTCATGCTTGCATCTTCAACTTTGAATATTTTATTGCCGAAAGCTAATCGGGTAGGTTAAGGACGGAATCTTGGCTCAAGTTAAATTTCTAGAAAGAGGCGCCAAAAGCAAGGTGCCAATTGCCGCAGTTTTGTTCGGGTTTCCCTTGGTATCGTGTGGCTTTTCTTCTGGCGTTCATTCAGTGGGAAAGAGTACCTTTTCAACGCCGACGACACTACCGGTGATCGTCTTGCCTTCGGCAGCTAATACTCCTCAGGGACAGGCCTTGCCCACTCAACAAGCCAGCACTGTTCAACAAGCCAGCACTGTTCAGCGGGGCCAGGGGCAACTGACACCGCAAAGCTCCTCTGGTCAGCCATCCTCCCAGCTAGCTCCCCTTTCTTCAAGTGTCCAAGGTGCAACCGCAACTGTGTCGGCGGCATCGTCCTTTCCTTCAACATCGACCACCACACCCCCAAGTACAGTTTCGCCGACTACCACCACTCAAACTTCACCTTCCACAACAACGGTGCTCTCTGGATCAGCGCTCCCAACTCTAGGACTGTCAGGAACTTACGTTGGAGGGATGGGCTTTGGAGCAGTTGAGCCCTTGACGATCGCTCTTGGTGGCGATCCAACAGGCGTCATCTCTTCGGTAGCGTGGAGCTCATGGGGTGATTCAAGTGCCGTTGGTAGCGGGATCGCAGCTTATGTCGCGCCCGGTCAAGCAGACGCGACAGCTGTCAAAGCAACTGCAGTGGTAGTCGCTACTAACCTTGGGAGCTGTGGAGGGCAGATCGTTTACCAAGATATTCTTTGGTACTTCCCGCAATTTGGCCAGAGCAAAAGTACGGCTCACGAAATTCCAACTTGTCCCATTAGCTAGCGACTTTTATAAGTCGACAAAGTCGTTGTCTTTTGGTCGATCTCTCTTTAGCGTTTGACGAGATAGCTCTTGCAACTTTGATGGAATGGATAAGGTAGATTTTTCGTGGTTCAATTCGAAGTGGGAAAAGATCTACCTATAAAGACCTCTAGATAATGATTACACATCCCTCTGAATCTCATACTATGGCATGAGGTAGCCATTTACGAGGATGTGAATACACATTAACTACGAGTGGCTACTCATAGGCATTGTTGAGATCTCGAGCGATTCTTCCTCGTTCTATGGGCGCTCAGTCGATGGGTGCTCCAATGGTTGCAGTTGATGGGGTACTGCGATGCGAACTGAGGTTGACGCCTCTATGGTCATTTGTGAAAGGCTTTGAAGTTTACCTTTCGACAGTCATAGCCTATTATTCACTGGTTTTTTCGTCCTCAACCAAATCACAGCATATGCAAAGGTTGTTAATTGAATATGGTGCCATGGCACTTTCATATAAAGATATATCGCTTAGAGATACCGAAGGGAGAGTTGATCGCGAGATTCTTCTAACGATCATCGCCTTCTTGGGATTTGCAGCTCTGGTGTTGCTGACAAATGGAGTAGTTACCGGGTCAAGCTATGAAACGTTTGCCGCCGCTGTAGCGGCTTTGGCCTCAGGACACATTCAACTTTCACCTTCCCTGCCACATATCACATTGCAGCTCCAATCGGGCGGTGGCTTTGCCGGAGACAACTTTCCATTTGTTAATCAATTCTCTGGTGCCTTTCAAAGTGGTCCAGCCTCCTTTACGATCGTCGGTAACTCCGGCGGACCCTTTGCTCGTTTTGGCGGAGGATTCCAAAACTTTGCAGCCAGTGGCCAACTAAACCATGGAGCTCCGCTCTCGTCACTTAGCTTCGGCTTTGTTGCCCTAGCTGTTCCTTTTTATCTCACGGGCACTTTGCTCTTTGAGCCAATAGTCTTCGGCGCTATCGCAGTATTTGCCATCTTTATCGCATCGCGAAGGTGGCTCGGGAGATGGGGCGGTTTGCTATCGGTATCGCTGTTTTTACTCACCGACTTAGCAGTAACACTCTCTGAAAAGATCTCGTATGCCTCTTCTATTGAGGCGTATCTTCTGGCAACAGGTGTTGCACTCCTCTTATGGTCACTCTTGGCTCATGAGATGCGACTTAATCGACGCCTCTTGGCTGGATGCAGCTCCTTCTTTGCCTTATCGCTAGCGACGCTGGTTCACGGAAGCGACTTGATCTTCTTGGTCGGCGCCCTTGCAGTTGTAACGGTTAGCCGTAAGTGGGCCAAGTTAGATGTTGCAACTCTGGCACAGTTTTATGCCGTGGCACTTGGATCTTTAGTCTCCGTTGTGGCGTTCAATGAATGGTCTTTTGGAAGAGTGTTAGTTGGAGGATTGCTGCCGGCATCGTTCTCGTCGGTAGGCGGCAATCTGCAAGCGATCTTTCCCCATGCGCTCACAATTATCCCCGAGCTGTTAATTGCCCTACTCTCCGTTGTCTACGTTGGAGTGCGCTACGTTGTTCGTGGTCCGGTTAGTGAGTTTGCGGGTAATTCGAACGGCACTCGAACTGACGCGATATTATCCTCTTTATTTGCCGCTGGGTGGGCCATCGTCTTTGCCCTATACCTTATAAATCCATATGCATCGTCGTCGACATCGATCAGGGTCGGAACGAATCATTTGGGATACTTGCTACCAGCCAGCGTCTTTGTAGCGCTACTTGGTTCTAAGTTGCTAAAAAGCATCTCCTGGAGGGTAGCTCCTGCCGTTATTGGCACTTCATTGGTTCTTCTTGGAGTAGCCTTCGTATTCTTTTTGTCAGGTCGTGGATCCTATAGCGTCCCTGCAAACTTCACCTCGAATGTAGCTAATTCCTTTAATATTCAAGGAGATGGCCCAATGGGCGGAGGCGGTTTCATGGGTGGCTTCAATGACCAAGGCTCCTTTGGGGGACAGGTAAATGGGGGCCCAGGAGGCTTTGGCGGCGGATTCGGGCCACAGTGATGGTGGTTGTGCAAATGAACCTAGTTGGTACGGATCTGTCTGAAATTTTTTTTCAGACAGTCCTGCGCTTTAATTTAAGGTGAAGCATCGATAATTATCTACCGAGTTCTACATTGGTTCTCCCGAATGGTTACTTTTGATAAAGCTGCGTCTTCTTCGCAAAGTCATCTCTAAGGGTTTCATTATAAAACTCTACAATGAACTGGGTTTTGCTTCTTTTGAGTATCCAAATAGGAGAACAAGTTCCACAATCTTTTAGTAATACTCCACTTATTCACCATTCAACAGTCTTCGTTTGATTTAGTTGCGGTAAAAGTATTTTGTGAAATACCAGCAATATTGACTTGCATTTAAATTCGTTGATGATATTCTAGAGGTGGGTTATGAGGAGATTTCCCAGTAAGAGACACAGTTATCTGTGTTCTTGAATTCTTCGTCCCCCCTCTGAAAGGAGGGGGGACTCGTCTTTAATTCCGCTTATTCCAAAAATTATTTTCGATGAAGATAAAATTGCAAATTATTTCGATTAATTGATACATGCAGTAGCTATGGTTAGGCTATGGCGATAAGTGGATCTACTAATTGGCGCTTAGGCGTTGACGTTGGAAACCGTTCAGTTGGTCTTTCAGCGGTGCAATACAGTGACGATGGTAACCCTGTAAAAATTCTTTCAGCGGTTACATACATCCATGACGGGGGAATCGACGAAGAGAAGGTTCCCGACTCCCGCAAGGCAAAAGCTGGAGTAGCACGTAGAGTCCGTCGTATGCGAAAGTATCGTCGCGGTAGGTTGAACGCGCTAAGACACTTTTTAGCTGAGAGTGGTTTTGCTCCAGAAGTTGAAGAAGCGCCACAGACATATGATGCATGGAACGCGCGGTCTCGACTAAGTCGCGAATACATTGCAGATCCTAAAGAGAGAGAGATGTTGCTCTCTCGTGCGATTCTCCACATAGCCCACTTTCGCGGCTGGCGTAACCCTTGGAAAGGGATTGACTCCTTAAAGGAGCTACCCGTTCCTTCGCAATCTTTGGGCGAGATGCTGGAGTTTGCGAAGCGCAAGTTTGTAATTGATGATGATAAAGCTCCACGGACAATAGGTGATCTAGGAGCATTGAACGCGCTTTCGGCCGATATTAGGGTTCGCCCGAGAGTGACGGTTGAGGGGTCCATCAAGAAGATGCGAACAGAGGATCGGCCACTCACGTCCCCTCTACTTTTCAATCAGATCAAACAGGAGGACGTTCTCGCTGAGCTTGAACTGATTTTGGAGATGCAGCGGATTGACGAGAAGTTGCGAGCCGAAATCATTAGGAGAGTGTTCGATCAAAAGAAGCCCTACGTAAAGGCGGATTCCGTAGGCAAGGATCCATTTGATGGCTCTCCAAGGGCGCTTCGCGCTTCTCTTGAATTTCAGGAATTTAGAATCCGTGACAAGGTCGCAAATCTTCGTCAGAAGGTAGACGGCGTCAAGATGCCGCTCCCGTTAGACGTCGTAAACGGTATGGTTGATTATCTTTTGAACTACCGCGATGAAGGCCCCGTCTATTGGAGCGTCCTCGGAGAGTACTTCTCGATACCCGAAGAACAGTTATCTGTTGAGAAGTCGCCAGACGGTTCATCATTGAGGGCGCCTATAAATGACACACTAAGGATCATAATGGGCCGATCCATTCCAAAAGTGGTTACTAACTGGTGGGGTGAGGCTTCCTTTGATCTTCGATCTGAATTGATTAATTATCTGGCGGATCCCGTTGAATCTGAGCTATCTCCTGAAGTCGAGGACTTATTTGCTCGGATGAGCGACGACGATCTTGGTAAGCTCCTGAACCTTAAATTTGCTAGTGGGCGATCGCCATACGGACGTGAGACCCTTCGAAAGCTAAATGCCGTAATGCGTGACACGGGATGCGATCTATATACTGCCCGGAGTGATGTCTTTGATGCAGCACCCGATTGGAGGCCGCCTTTACCTTCCTTTGATTCTCAAACGGGTCAGCCTGCAGTGGACCGCAATCTAGCAATTGTTCGTCGTTTTCTCATGGCCGCTACGCAAAAGTGGGGAACTCCTTCGCGAGTCGTCATTGAGCATCAGCGTGATGGCTTTATTACGCCTAAGAAGGCAAGGGAAATTGAGAACGAACAAGCGCGGTTGCGAGAGGAAAATAACGAGCTTCGTGAAGAGCTCATTGCTTCAGGCATCGCTCATCCTCGAAAGTACGACATTCGCAAAAAGCGCCTTCTTCAACTTCAAAACACAACTTGCCTTTACTGTGGAGACCCTATTACGTGGGAAACTACGGAGCTCGATCATATAGTCCCAAGAGCTGACGGAGGTTCGAACCGTGTCTCAAACCTGGCGGCCGTATGTCGCCGTTGTAATTCATCCAAGGGTCGAATGACCTTCTTTGCATTCGCGACAAGCGGCAAGGTTCCTTCTGTTTCCTTGGAGGAGGCGATTGCAAGGGTTAGGCGTTGGTTGAAGCCTGAAGCTAGGTTCGATAAAAATAGGTTTGAGGCATACCAAAATGAGGTAATAAATCGCCTCAGGCGAAAGACATTCGATGAACCTATCGATGAGCGTTCCTTTGCTTCAACTGCTTACGCCGCTGTGGAAGTTCGTGAGCGAATCGAGGACTATCTTGTTAGGCGATGTGAGTTGGATCCAAAAGAAGCCCACAAAAGGGTGGTCGTCTTCAACGGCCGGGTGACATCTCTTGCCCGCAAGGCAGCGCAATTTGATAGAAATGTGAATCTGCGTGGTTTAGGCAACAAGACAAGGCTCGATAGACGGCATCATGCGTTGGACGCCACAATAGTTACATCGCTCTCCGCAATGGTTGCTCAAGGCCTTGTAGTGATTGACGAAAAGAGGCAAAGTCTGAAAGAAGAGGGTCTTCCAGGGTGGATGAGCGAAGAGATTGGTAACCTTTTGTCTTCGGAATTATCAAGTGTTTACTTCAGGTGGCTAAGAAACGCAACTGACTTAGCGGTCCTTCTTGGTGCATATTTAGATGAAGACAAGGTGCCGGTCATCAATCCTCATCGATTGACAACTCGATTTGGAAGTCTTCACAAGGAAAGTATCGAACCATTAACCAGAGTGAAACTTGGCTCCCGCCTTGACTCTAATCAGATAAGGCGGGTTGTGAACCAAAGCGTTTATTTGGCGTTGAGAGAAATTGAAGCTCTATCCGGTCTCGACGGGGGAGGCGTAAAAAAGGATTCTGATCGAGAGATTTTGCTTTCGAGAAATTCGATATTGGGCTCCAACGAATTGATTGAAATATTTCCGTCAAGGAAAAAAGATGGAAAAAAGTATGAAGGTGGGGCCTTAAAGGTTTCTAATGGTTGGGTTGAAATGGGATTCTTTCATCACGCACGTGTTTTTGCGTGGAGGGATAAAAAGAGCAACATAAAGTTTGGAATTATGAGAATATTCGCAGCTGAAATGGCAAAAATTGGCCTGAATAGCGATGTAGATCTCATGACTGCCCCGATACCAATTTGGTCCGAATCATACCGCTTGACAGATCCTTCGGTTATCCACGCAATAGAGAACTTAAAGGCGATCCAAATTGGTTGGATTGCGGTTGGTGACGAATTCGACTTTGGTTCGCCGGATAATGTTCCAGGAAGTGGGATGATACGGTCGTTTCTCTCTGAATTTCCTGAGAGTCGATGGTCATTGGATGGAATACCAATGGTGTCGAAACTTAGACTCAGACCTCTATTTTTAGCCAAAGAGGGACTTGGGGAGAACTCAACCGCTGAAAGTGTATCGATTATTGATCGACCTGGTTGGCTACCTGCGGTTGGAGTTGCGTTTGGGAGCCCGAACTTGAACATTCTGCGGCGAACGGCGTTGGGTAATCCGCGTTGGGAATCATCCCACCAACCTACTTCGTGGAATCCATTTCAACGAGCAGAAGAACTACTTTCATGACAGCTCCGTGGAGGGTTATCGACCTTACCGAATTCGAAGGTGATGTGTTCGCTTCAAAAGGTCATCTCAACGCAGGAGATAAAAGCGCTGCTCTAGAAGATATTGTCGCTATATTATTTGGGACAAAGAATAAGATTCACTCTTCAGTATTTGATAGAGCTGCCGTCTTTGAAGTAGTGCTTTTGCATTGCAATTGGGCGGGTGTTCCAATCTCGTCTACCGTGCCTTGGTCTGAGAATACGCGGGTAGCTGCACGACATATCGCTCAAGCTAACCTTGATCTGCCTAGGCAAAAGAATGCTTGGATGAGAATAGTCAAAGCCAAAGTTAGAGGCCAGGCTTACAACTTACGTAGCGTTGGTGACGCAGAAGGCCAAAAATTTTTGTCGGATCTAGCCGACAGCGTTCGCTCAGGTGATCCTGCGAATGTAGAGGGTCAGGCGGCGAAATATTATTGGCGACGGTTTTTCCAAGATAGAAATTTCAGAAGAATTGTAGGAGCTGGCAATTCTTACAACGCTCCATTGAATTATGGATATACGATCCTGCGCGGTCGAGTCCTTCGTTCCATTTTAGAGGCTGGACTCTGGCCCTCTTTGGGAATATGGCACTCCAATCGAAGTAATACATTTGCCCTTGCCGACGATCTCATTGAACCGTTTAGGCCAGCTGTCGATTTGGTAGCGAAGTCGGTCGGTGCGGGCGAACTCGACAGGGATTCCAAGAAGAAACTAAGCGCGGTCTTGGATCTACCTGTTTTGAACTCCGATCTAACTCTGTCGAGTGAGATTTCGAAATTTTCGCAGAGGTTTGCAAACTACGTAGAAGGGAGAGAAAAGTTCTTATCGGTACCTATTTTTGGTGGTGAATATGAAGAAGCGTGATCCTATGTGGGTTTTAGTTATGTTTGATCTCCCTACTTTGACCGTCATCGAGCGCAAAGAGGCGAGTCACTATAGAGAATATTTGAAGCACATCGGCTTTGATATGGTTCAACTGAGCGTCTACTCGAGATATCTCCCAAATTCTGGTTATCTCGCCACGCTGTACAAGAAGATAGAGGTTGCGATTCCCGACGATGGAGATGTCCGAGCTCTCGCAGTTACGGATATCGAGTGGTCAAGGACGATGCATTTCCAGGGTAAAAAACGAGTCAAAATTGACGAAGCGCCCGAGCAGTTACTCATTTTTTGAGTCGAGAAGTAGCGAAAAAACAGCCTATGAGCTGCATTTTCGCTACTACCTCAAGTCTAGCTGGGGGTTATGAGGAGACTTCCCAGCTACCCCTAGCCTCTCTATCAAGGTATCACAAGTCTAGCTGGGGGTTATGAGGAGACTTCCCAGCAGGTTTCGGCATTCCATCGCTCAGGATGCAAGTCTAGCTGGGGGTTATGAGGAGACTTCCCAGCTGATGTTTGGCGTACCACCTCACATGATCAAGTCTAGCTGGGGGTTATGAGGAGACTTCCCAGCTGGTACCAACAGGTGTAGCACCGCCTGTCAAGTCTAGCTGGGGGTTATGAGGAGACTTCCCAGCCTGAAAATCCTTATAATAAAACAACTCACAAGTCTAGCTGGGGGTTATGAGGAGACTTCCCAGCAGCCAACCCAACCTCATCCGAAGATAGA
>JAKCDL010000027.1 GCA_021841935.1 Actinomycetes bacterium
CAGCTACAAATATCACACTCAACAGACCAATCGTAGGAATCATCTCAACATCAGATGGAAGAGGTTATTGGTTAGTTGCATCTGATGGTGGAGTCTTTGCCTATGGTGATGCAACCTACTATGGATCTGCAAACAACATAGACCTCAACAAACCAATAGTAGGAATAACATCTACTCCAGATTCAAAGGGCTACTGGTTAGTTGCATCTGATGGTGGAGTCTTTGCCTATGGTGATGCAACCTACTATGGATCAGCAAACAACATAGACCTCAACAAACCAATAGTAGGAATCACATCTACTCCAGATTCAAAGGGCTACTGGCTAGTTGCATCTGATGGTGGAGTCTTTGCCTATGGTGATGCAAACTTCTATGGCTCTGCAACCAATCTTCACCTCAACCAACCTGCCATCTCCATACAGGGGTAGGTAGCGGTAGATCTTTGTGATAGGCCTATCGAGATTGCTGTCTAGGTTCTGAGGTATCTGCCTTATCGTCACTAGGTATTTGCAATTCATTACGTATGACATGGTTAGACGGTTGGGTCTTCGTATGGTAAGTCTTGTCATCGTTCTTTATGTTGTTACCCGTGGACTACTCGGCTTCGTAGATACCAGGTTGTTCTTTGAGGGTTGGGTTGATGCTCTGAGTCCACGGTATTTGTCTTCGAGTACTTAGTGGGCGAGCCGTGATTGCTGCTCTGTTATGGGCAGTCTCTAAGTGGTGTTAACTTGACCTTTGATCGTAGGTCTTTTTGTATCCCTGGGCAACGGGTGGTGGTTTGCTAGCATGGTGCCGCTGAGTGTCGATTAACAGATTTGCATTAGGGCGATCGTCTATCTTTTTTACTGTTCCCTGTGAGGATCAAGTTCTATGTCACTTGCGGAAGTGTAACATTTGGTAACGCTTCGGTCTTTTCGGCTAATTGGGGCTTCGCTGGTGTCTCGGCTTTGCTCTTGAGTCGGCGTTCGTTATCTGTTGATGTTTAGTATGTGTTCTGTCTCGCAATTGGTGAGGGTTCCATTTCACCTGATTATTTGTAGAGTTCTTATTATTTTCAATTAGTTTGTAAAGGTCGAATTCGACGGTTGGTTAGACAGCCTCATTCGTAGGCATTCACTTAATTCAAGAAATGGCGGTACTTCGTGGGCAGAAATGACTCTTGGTTGCCAAAGGGACGAACTCCTTCCTATAGCCCAAGGCATGGATCAAGTCGAGGTTCAAGCGGTTTCAAGCGATTCGGAGTCACGGTTTTGGTGATCCTTATCGTCGTTGGAGCCTTAGCCATAGTTCAGCTATTTAGAAAGCCACCACGTCCGCAACTGAGTGTTTCAGCGGCCTCATCAACGGTGATACCAGGAACTCCTCCGTCGCTTCCATGGCCGAGTCAAGGTTCAGCAGACGTTGGAGTCGTTGGAATTGGTGACACTGGAAATCACGGTGTCAAGTCCCCGATCGGGTTAGCCTCGGTCGCGAAGATAATCACTGCATTGGTGATTATGAAGGATCACCCTTTGAGTATCGGTCAGTCGGGTCCTACGTTGACAGTTTCAGCCTCTGATGTGTCGACATATCAGCAGATGTTGGCAAATATCGACTCTGTCTCAGCGGTATCGCTTGGTGAGTCATTGACAGAGTTCCAAGCACTCGAAGCTCTTCTAATTCCCTCTGCTGATAACGTCGCTGTCATGCTCGCGAATTGGGATGCCGGTTCTGTAAGTGCCTTTGCCGCCAAGATGAATCAAGAGGCGACCTCACTTGGGATGACCTCGTCGCACTACGTAGATCCAAGTGGATTGGATCCAAATACAACAGGTACCGCATCGGATCAGGTAATTGCTGCAGAAGCACTGATGCAAAATCCGGTCCTCGCCCAGATCGTTGCCATGCCTCAAGCGACGCTTCCAGTTGCTGGGGTCGTATACAACGTCAATGCGTTGGTAGGCCATGACAATATAGTTGGCGTAAAGACTGGCTCTACTCCAGCTGGAGGCAACTTCACCTTCGCCGGTACGACCTCGCTCCCTTCGTCGTCGGCGCTGCCAAAGTCGATCTCATCGGCTCCTTTGATCGTTGGCGCCGTTCTAGGTCAACAGGGATATACGCCGTTACCATCTGCATTATCAGCAGGTAAAGCGCTACTTGATGCCTTTAGGACGGTTCCGTCCGTAGAGAAGATTTTGGGGAAAGGCGTTCAACTTGGATCAATTACGGCACCCGGACAAAGCAGTGTTGGAGTTGTCACCGGGGCTTCGATATCGATGGTAGGTTGGCCCGGATTGAAGGTCTCCTACAAAGTTAACGTTTTACCGACTCTTCCATCCTCCTTTGGATCGGGTTATAAAGTTGGAACCCTTACGGCCACATTGGGTCAAGAGCATGTGACAATACCGCTCGTTGCCACTGGTGCTGTGAAGGCACCCTCTCTGACGTGGCGTCTTGAGCGACTCTAGGTTGCCTAAGAATACAATTTGAACTTATAGGTCGTATTACAGCAAGAGAGCTAATAAAGATGAGAGTTCGTGTCCCAGCCTCAAGTGCTAATTTAGGTCCTGGCTTTGATACTTTGGCGGTCGCACTAAACCTCTATACCGAAGTTGACGTCGTAGAGTCCGATCACTTTGAAGTTGAGACGCAAGGTTGCGGATCTGAAGTACCTGTGGATTCAGATCACCTCTGTGCTCAGGTGGCACGTGAGGTATTAGGGCACGACAAGATTTCAGTCAAGGTAAAGAGCGATATCCCGCTCTCGCGAGGCCTTGGTTCATCTGCCGCACTAGCAGTAGCAACTGCAGCTGCCTGTGGGGCTTACGATGCATTCGTTGTGGCTTCAGAGCTAGAGGGTCACTGTGAAAATGCTGCGGCTAGCTACTTTGGAGGCCTCGTAGCAGGAACCAAAATCGATGGCCACTACGAAGCGCGACAACTTACAATTGACCCAGCCATAGTTGCGATAGTCGTCATCCCGGATTTACGTCTTTCAACAAAGGAGCTGAGGGGCGTTCTGCCACAGAGTATCCCCTTCGCTGATGCGGTTGCGAACCTGGGGAGACTTGCACTTGCAATTGCCTCGTTCGGTGACATATCCCAGTTGGAGGTGTCGCTATCGCAAGATTTGATGCACGAGAAGTACCGCGAAGAGATCTTTCCTGTGGCTCGAGAGATCAAGAGTCTTTTGAAAGAGGCAGGTTCGATCTATAGCTGTTGGTCAGGCGCCGGCTCAACGATGATCGGATTATTTGATCGACGCGATCAAAGGCGTGGCCTTGGCCTAGTTCAAGAGGGGCTATCGCAATTCGACTTTGAAGCACAAGCACAGGTGCTAGAGGTGGACCACGAAGGATTGGTTATCTTAGAGGATGGTTCCGATGAGTAAGGTTTACATTGAGACCCTCGGTTGCGCTAAGAACGAGGTCGACTCGCGAAAGCTCCTCGGTCGCGCATTGGCAAATGGATTACAAGAGAGTACATCTGCCGATGACGCTGACCTGATCGTAGTAAATACATGTGCCTTTATTGAAGCTGCTCGTCAGGAGTCAATCGCAACCATTTTGGACTTAGTCGATCAGCGCGAACGAGGGGCAAAGGTAGTTGTAACTGGTTGCATGGCGACTAGATACCGCGATGAATTGATTGAAGCCCTTCCGGATGTCGATCGGGTAGCGGTCTTTGGGGAGGAGTTTTTGGATCTCGTCGAGCCATCGCCAACCTCTACTCCAATAAAGTTGGGAGCTAAGCGGCGCGCCAAAGGCGAGAGAAAGAGAGAGTCAAGCGTCGACTTTGACCTTTTGAACTTAGCAAGTGCAAAGGTGGAAGGCCCCTTCGCGTACCTCAAGGTTGCTGAGGGCTGCGATAGGAAGTGTGGATTTTGCGCTATTCCCTCGTTTCGTGGAAAGCAAGTTAGTCGTAGCTTCGAGGCGATCCTCGAGGAGGCCGAAAGCCTTGAGGTCCCCGAGATCGTCTTGATCGCACAAGATCTAGCTAGCTACGGCCGTGATCTATATGGAAAGCCGATGCTCGTTGACCTCACCAAAAAGCTCATTGCAACTGATCGTTGGATCCGCCTTCTCTACATCTACCCCTCGCAACTGAACGATGAGTTGATTGAGGTAATTGGATCGAGTGGACTTCCTTACTTTGATCTATCTCTCCAACACGTCTCTAAGCCATTGATAAAGCGAATGCGTCGTCCCGGAAGTGGAGCGGAGTATCTTCAAAAGATCGAAAAGATTCGCAGCGGCTACCCTGATGCAGTCTTCAGGAGCAACTTTATCGTTGGATACCCGGGTGAGACCGAAGAGGACCACGAGGCTCTAGTCGACTTCATCGAGGAGGCCCGATTGGATTGGGTAGGATTTTTCAGCTACTCAAACGAAGAGGGTACCTATAGTTCGACCCTTGGCGACCAAGTTGACCCGTTGATCGTAAGGGATCGCCTCCTTGAAGTGAGCGAAGTTCAGGAGAGAATTACAAGAGCTAAGAGGATAGAGGCTATCGGTCGCGAAGTCGATGTCATCGTCCAGCGAGTTGGCGAAGCTCGAAGTTATATGGAGAGCCCAGAGATAGACGGAATTATTCAAGTTGATCCCTCTTATCAAACTTCTTCTAAAGTTCGAATTAGAATAGATGCAGTAGACGGACTCGATCTCAAGGGTATAGCTATCTAGAGGTCAATTAGGTAAGGCAAGTGTGAATGGCGCAGTATACATATGGCCCCACCGCGATAGCGACGCCGGCAAATGTGGTCACTGCGATTCGTGTGGCACTTACACCAATTATCGCCTTCAACTACTACGATCACGGACCTTCGGTCTTTGTCTTTGTTCTTTGGACCTTAGTATCGGTTACAGATAAAGCAGATGGTTGGCTAGCTAGGAGACAGGGAGCTACGAAGTCCGGTGCTTTCCTTGATCCTCTAGCCGACAAGATCTTGGTCTTTGGCGCATTTGCCGCTATAGTCTTTCGTCGCGATACCTGGTGGCTGCCGATTGCTGCGATGGCACTGCGTGAGATTTGGATGTCCCTTTACCGAACCAAACTCTCAAGGCGCGGCATATCCGTGCCTGCAAGGCCACTTGGGAAGGCTAAGACTTTTGTTCAAATGATTGCAATTGGAATCATCTTTATGCCAGGTGTTGGTCAAGTACGGCTACCAATCGGTGAACTTTTCGTCTACGCCTCACTAGCTCTTGCATATATCTCGCTCTACTACTACCTAATCGATGGCCATAGTAGGGTCACTGCGCTCAACAAGGGTGAGTGAGCGCAATCCGAATCAACGTAGCTCTCTTATTTGGACTACTCTTGAGGGGTAAAGATAGCAACGAAGGGCCAATGTGCGCGTAGAGATTTTAGCTGTAGGAACGGAGCTTCTACTCGGTCAAATAGTTGACACCAACTCCACGATGATTGCTGGAAAGTTGGCGGAGAATGGATTTGACTCTTACTTCCAGGTAAGAGTCGGAGATAATCTAGAGCGAATCAAGCTAGCAATCAGAGATTCACTCGCTAGATCCGATGCGCTAATCATCTGCGGTGGTCTCGGGCCAACCCAAGACGATATCACCCGTGATGCTATAGCTGCGGTAATGGGCGTAGAGCTTGAATTGAATGAAGACTTAGCCAAAGTGATCGAAGATATCTTTGTGTCGCGTGGTCGTCAAATGCCTAAAAATAACCTCAATCAAGCCATGGTACCAAAGGGAGCGACTTATATTCGCCAGGTGAAGGGGACTGCTCCCGGTCTGATCTGTCCCGTTGGACGCAAGGTGATATATGCTGCGCCTGGAGTTCCCTACGAGCTAGCGGACATGCTCGATCGGGCGATAATTCCAGATCTCAGAGAGAGAAGCGATGAGAACTTCGCAATTGCATCAAGGGTAATTCGCACCTGGGGCCTCTCTGAATCTAAGTTGGCCGAACTTTTAGACCCTCTTCACATCGATTTGGAGGGTGAAAGTGGAATTACCCTCGCATTTCTAGCTAGTGGAATTGAAGGAATAAAGGCTCGGTTGACTGCTAGGGGAGAGACGACCGAGGCAGCCAAGGAGAAGATTGCACAATTTGAGCCAAGGATCCTAGATGTAGTCGGCGAGTATGTCTTTGGGTACGACGACGAGACTATGGAGTCGGTCGTTGGAAGGCTACTTCAAGAGCGCGGCCTCACGCTATCTGTGGCTGAGTCACTCACCGGTGGGTTGGTTGCGTCGCGAATTGTAAATGTAGCCGGAGCCTCAGAGTACTTCCTTGGTGGAGTTGTAACATATGCAACCTCTTTCAAGCGTTCTCTGCTCGGAGTTGGTGCGCAAGACGTTGTCTCTTCCGAGTCGGCGATTGAAATGGCAAAGGGAGTACGGACCCTAACGGGCAGTAACGTTGCGCTCTCATTTACCGGTGTAGCAGGTCCAAGTGAGCAAAATGGCCATCCGGTTGGTACCTGCTTCGTTGGCCTCGACATCAACGGAGAAGTCAGCTCCCATGAGTTGAAACTTCCCGGGGATCGGGATCGCATTCGACAATTCGCAGCTATCTCAGGGCAGGACCTCTTGAGGAGAGCTCTTCTAGGTTTGGTGAAAAACTCCGGCGTATAGACCTTTTAGCAGATCGTAATCTATCGCTAGGACCAGGGTTCTTCATAAAGAAGTCTCCCTGGTCCTAGATCTTTTATGCTACTCTTAGCATTAGTGCGGTAATTCTCTCACCACTAAAGGCTTGGTGGGTTTACTTTGTTTTGATAGGTCGAAATCTATCACTGGGTTTGCATAGGGAGTCCTATTTGGTCTTTAGTGACTCCTATTCGAGGAGACCCTTTAGATCATCGACTGTAATGATTCCACTCGAAAACTCTCGACCCTCAAGGACGTCATCGAAGAGTCGAGCCTTCTTAAGGCTAAGTTGGAGCACCTTTTCTTCGATGGTATCTTTGGCTATCATGCGATAGACCACCACTGGGTTCGATTGGCCTATTCTATGGATTCGATCTATCGCTTGGTTTTCAACTGCCGGATTCCACCATGGATCCAATATGTAGCAGTAGTCGGCTGCCGTTAGATTGAGGCCAACTCCACCCGCCTTCAGGCTTATCAAAAATATTGGCGTAGTTCCGCTCTGGAAGGATTTGACCAAGTGGTCGCGGTCTCTAGTAGATCCATCTAGGTAGAGATAGTCGAGCCCCTCTACCTCGAGCCTCTTAGCCAATCTCTTCAATACGGTGGTGAATTGACTAAATATTAGAGTTCGATGACCCTCAGTTATGATCTCGTTTAGCTGTTCAATTAGGGCATCGAACTTAGTTGGCGCAACGTCTTTGAAGGTATCGTCGACTAGGGATGCATCTATTGCACCCTGTCGCAATTTAGTAAGTGATTGGAAGATTGCAATTCTGTTCTTTGAGAACTCCTCGAGTAGACCAAGTACTCTTTGGCGTTCTCTCTGAAAGATTGTGTCGTAGGCGCGACGATGCTTTTCGTTTAGTTCCAAGAGGAGGACGGACTCTGTCTTTGGTGGCAATTCAGTTACTACCTCTGACTTTGTGCGTCGTAGCATGAGCGGGCTAATCCGCCTTTGAAGTCGGGCTAGCACCTCCTTGTCGCCTGCCTTTTCAATTGGAAGGGCATAAGAGGTCTTGAAGGCATTTTCATCACCAAAGAGTCCCGGTGCAACGATGGATAGGACAGACCAGAGTTCGGTGAGGTTATTTTCAAAAGGAGTACCAGTGAGGGCAAACTTACTTCTGGCTTTTAGCTGCCTCGCGGATGAATACGATTTAGCTCGGTGATTTTTAACGAACTGAGCCTCATCTAGTACCACCATCTCCCAATCGATCTTTGCAAAGTGGTCTTCATCGAGGCGAACGATCGCATAGGTAGCGATGACCACGTCGGACTCTTCTATCGCAGCCTCGAGTGGAAGCTTTGCCTTCTTTGAAGTTGAAGATATCCGTGTAACTCGAAGGTTTGGTGCGAAGCGTTCTAATTCGTTCATCCAGTTTCCTGCGACCGACGTTGGAGCAACCACAAGTGTCGGGCGCCGAGGCACTATGGCTTCTGCGGCATCTGAGTAGATTCGGGTGAGTAGGGCAATTGCCTGTAGGGTCTTACCGAGCCCCATGTCGTCAGCTAAGATGCCACCCATCTGATTTTCTTGGAGGAATGCGAGCCAATTGAAGCCAATCATCTGATACGGACGCAGAGTTGCAGAAAATTCTATGGGAACCTCGTAACTAGGGATAGTTTCGATGTTGGCGAGGCGACTCCGAGCCTCTCGCCACCTCTCGGCCCTCTCATCGAGAGTTCCCATGGTGGAGAGTTCATCTAGAAAGTCGATTTGGTGCTTATCTACTCGAAGTCTTCCTTCGCCTCGGTTATCTACGATCGTCTCAGCCTCGGAGAGGATTGACTTTAACTCTTCGATCTCTGGGGTATTTAGAGATACGTAGCTTCCATCTTCAAAGTAGTAGCGACTTTGACCCTTGGTAAGAAGAGTGAGGACCGCTGCAATCGGTATCTTCCTCCCCTTTACCTCGATATTAATCCCTAGATCGAGCCAATCTGTTGTTGTTGAGTCGCTCGTTGAGATAGATACTAGAAGTGCCTCTTCGATCTCTTGAAAGAGCGGAAGGTTATCGTCGCGTACGACGATAAAGTTCTCCGTCTTTTCTAAAAGGGGCACTACTTCATCGAGAAATGCAATCGCCTCTTCATCACTTACTACTGCGGTACCTCGTGAAAGCTGGTGAGGAGCCAATCCTGTTAGGTCGATAGCAGCTTCGATAAGCGTGGACTCTAATTTGAGGTCACGCATGAATCGAGGATCTGACCACTTTCGGTCAATTCGGTTAGGCAACCTAACAAGATCTTCGTCGAGTTGGTAGGCCAAGACAAAGTTGACCCTTATCGATGAAGATGCCTCTCGTTTGATATGGACCTCTAGCTTTGGTTCAAGGGTTTCAGGAATGATCTCGTCGCTTGTAACTACTACTTTGATGCTCTGAGATAGCTGCGGAAGGTACGAAGCGAAGAATCGTTGCCGCTCGTATTTTTTGACCGTTATCGCCTGTTTTTCCAGGAAGTTGGGGATCAATCTCTTTGGAATAGGAGCCGCGAGGGGTGCTATGAAGATGTCTGGTTCGGCTCTATCTTCGTCTTTGCGGTAACCGTAGACTCCCGATGCTGGTACTCCAAGGGTGGCTACGTGGTAGTCTTCGGTGTCTATCCCCTCCCGTAGCAGTTGTGGAGTTAGGATTAGATCCTTTTTTTCATTTTCAGTAATTTCAATCGTTGGAGTAAATGGACTTTCTATAAGTCGGACCGTCTTACTTCGAGACTTTCCCGCCAAGAGAGGAATCTGAAGGTCCCTTGCAGCTTTGAGTAGCGAATAAATCGAGGAGCTAGCAAGTTCGTCGAGGATGATCCACGTCGGTGCCGCTGGGTATCGATATGAACGTGTAGTTGGCGAATCCATGGTTGCGCTATATATCCCTGCGACTTCTGTGAACCAAGCTAACTTTTCAGCTGCGACATGGAGGCGATAGTTTAGTGAAATATCCCAGCTGTATCCAGATGAGACCCATTTCGTCCCTTCAAATGATCCGACTATTGGCTTGATGCAAAGGCGGGGAACTTTCTCTTCGATCGGCCCTTTGGTACTTGGTAGCCGTAGTTCAAAGAGGAGGGCGATAGGAGTCGACTTCTCGAAGATTGGCGTCTCGTCTGAGAAGTCGTGGAGAGTCGACGACCAGTGATCTTTCGCCTCTTCATTGTCGTTGCCTAACTCTGAGCCCTCTAAAAGTTCCTCACGTGTAAGGGCAATTAACGTTGCGGCTATGTGTTTACACAGGTCCTTCATGGGGCATGTGCAGAGGGAAGTTACGCTCGATAGCTTTTGGTTTTCGTGACGAAACTTTATGCGGACGCTATATCGTTTCGTGCCCATAACGCGAGCTTCAATCTCGTTCTCTTTTGGCGATCTTAGCTCTATGACCCTTCCTTCTTCAAAGTAGATAAGGCCCCTCTCAACAATGGTGGGGGGAAATAGATCTAAAAATCCTTCGGCGAAGGTTGACAGAGAACTCACTCTACCAAAGTAGTCCACCGTCAACCACTTTCTTCGAAGTTGTCTCTTCAGGTCTGCTCATCAAGAGGCGAAACCGAACTTCAATCGTCTTGTAGCCTTTAGCCAAAGATCTGCTCTGCCAGTCTGATCCTCCTTCGCCAACGACCTCTTCGTCTTTTCAATGGCTAGGTATCGAATGGGCTCTGGTGGCATTGGTAGAGGCTTTTCGCTAACGTAGCGACTATGAAGGACGGACCAGTCGCGATCAAAGTGGATGGCGAATGCGACTTTTGCGCTAAAGCGAGTGGCGGCTACACCTAGTCCGGTAAAGCCACTTGCATAACTTACCTTTCCGCTGTGGCTTGTTCCAAAGAAGGGTGTAAAGCGGGTGCAAGTATCGATAGCGCCTCCCCAGCCATGGGTAAAGGTGAGTTCTTCAAGGTATGGAAATGCCCGATAGAAGTTATGGAGTAGACGCTCAAACGTCGCGCTACGTACTTCGAAGTCCCTACTTATTGCATTTCTGAAGTGGTAGATGGCGTCATAGCCTCCCCAAAGGATTCGGTTGTCGGCGGTCAATCGGAAGTAGTGGAACTGATTTGCAATGTCGCTCAGCCCCTCTCGTCCGCTCCAATTGGTCGATTTGAATTGCTCACTCGTTAGTGGTTCGGTCATAAGGGCATAGTCATAGACCGGAGCGATATACCTACGAAGGGAAGGAATTAGCTCGGTGTTGACATTTGTCGCAACTATCGCTCTCTTGGCGGTGACCTTTGCGAGTGGGGTAGTAATCGTTAGATAGCTATCGTCATCTTGTACCTCTAGAACAGGGCTATATTCAAATATCTCAACTCCAAGATTTAACGCTATGCGCTTCAACTCTTGGGTGAATTTGAATGGATCAAGCACGGCTGAATACTTTGGGGTTAATATGCCATCTACGTATCCATCGATTTTGATATGGTCTTGAACTTCTTGGGAAGTTAAGTAACTTGCCTCTGTCCCATTCTCGTTCAATGTGACTGCTCGGAGGGATAGATTAGGGTCGCGACGCTTTGCGATTTCGATAGCACCCGTCTCTTCAAAGTCAATATCTAAATCATTTTTTTGAATGAATTGCACAATCTCAGAGAAGTTTTCGCGGCCGAGTTCTTCGAGTTCGGTAAGTTCGTCTTTGAAGCGATCGATTCCCTGTTCAATTCCGTGAGTCAGGGAGTATTGAAGAAATCCTCCATTCTTTCCCGATGCTCCGTCTCCTATTGCTCCAGCCTCGCAAAGGACAACCTTCATCTCAGGAGCAGCTGTTTTGGCGATGATTGAACTCCAAAGACCGAAGTATCCTCCTCCAACAATAAGCAGATCTGTATCTATTGGTGAAGTAAGTGATGGTGTTGGAGAGACCGCGCCGTAGCTGTCCTTCCAAAAGTTGGCAAACTTGATCGATGATTGTTTTAGTGTTGCTCTGTGTTCGGGTCGTTGGGTCGTCTTGATCGACATATTTGGTACCTCATATTTGATATACGGGTGCCCCTAGATCATTATTTGTATTAAGTAAGTGAGAGGGCACCGCCAGGATAAATGAAATGTTCCTTTGGCTATCTCATGAAGTCGGGCAATATGGAAGGCTTTCGCCGCGCCCCTAACCACTCATCTTTTATGTCGCCTTCACGTCTGTATCCACCCTGAACGACGAAGAAACGCTCGAAAAGCTTCGGTATCGATCTATTCGATTTACCGATTGCGGTACCAAACAACGTTCGTTGTTCAATGCGGATATCAGTGCATCTGTGACGAGACTAGATGAGAGTCTCACCCCCAATTAAAGTACTTTTTTACTTGATTCACTCTAGTCCAGGATTTTACAGATTTTGTCGAACATATGTTCTTATTGCGCTACATTATTAGGTAAAGCTTGTTGTTACACCTCGATGTTAGATTTATCGCAAAGCTTAGATAAGAGTTAAGGAAGGTAGTCAATGGCCACTAAGAATCCAAAGCCAAGTTCGGAGGGGATGGACAAGGGTAAGGCGCTCGAAATGGCCATCGGTCAGATTGAACGCCAGTTTGGCAAAGGTTCAATCATGAGAATGGGCGAAAGCCCAAAGATGGCAGTTGAGGCGGTTTCAACTGGTGCAATGGCACTAGACCTAGCCTTGGGTGTCGGTGGACTTCCAAGGGGTAGGGTAGTGGAGATCTATGGACCTGAATCATCCGGAAAGTCCACCCTGGCACTTCACGTCGTTGCTGAAGCACAACGAAATGGTGGAACTTGTGCATACATCGACGCCGAGCACGCTCTTGATCCCGTCTATGCCAAGGCGATCGGTGTTGACATTGATGCGATGCTTATATCCCAGCCTGACACAGGTGAGCAGGCACTCGAGATTGCAGATACTCTGATTCGCTCTGGGGCCTTGGACGTCTTGGTGATTGACTCTGTGGCTGCACTTACTCCTCGTGCTGAAATTGAAGGTGAAATGGGCGACTCACACGTTGGGTTACAGGCTCGTTTGATGTCGCAGGCACTTCGTAAGATAACCGCGAATCTAAACAGATCCAAGACGATTGCGATATTTATCAACCAACTTCGAGAAAAGATCGGAGTGATGTATGGCTCTCCTGAGGTAACTACAGGTGGTCGTGCTCTGAAGTTCTACGCCTCTGTTCGCCTAGATATCCGTAGGGTTGATTCGATCAAGGATGGTGCCGATGTCGTCGGTAGTCGTACCCGAGTCAAAGTGGTCAAGAATAAGGTCGCTCCTCCCTTTCAACAAGCAGAGTTTGACATCATGTATGGAAAGGGTATCTCGCGTGAAGGTTCGCTCCTTGACGTTGGCGTAGACCTTGGTGTCATCAAGAAGGCTGGTGCATGGTACACCTATGAGGGTGAACAGTTAGGCCAAGGTCGCGAGAACGTAAAGGCCTACATTGAGTCGAATCCAGTAATGATGGCAGAGCTAAATGAGAAGATCCGAGATCTCGTTGGAGTAAATAGAGATAGCCATGGATCCTTCAGCGAAGAAGATGACGAGCCAATTTACCTCGACGAGTAGTTGACTCAAGGTCTAGGCAATAGAAGATGCGAACTAACCTAGATAGCTGTGGAAAAGCGATTTTTAGTACGTACCTTCGGTTGCCAAATGAACGAACACGACTCCGAGCGAATAGCTAGTCTTCTCGTCAAGGATGGCTATTCGCAGACGGACGATGTTGAGCAGGCAGATGTTGTTGTTTTAAATACATGTTGCATCCGAGAAAATGCCGACACAAAGCTCTATGGAAATCTCGGGCATCTGAAGGCTGTCAAAGATCGAAATCAAGACCTTCAAATAGTTGTAGCTGGCTGCTTAGCTCAAAAAGACCGTGATGAGATAGCTAAGAGAGCTAGTTGGGTTGACGTAGTCGTAGGTACTCATAACGTCTCTAGAGTTCCGGCGCTTCTTGAGGATTCTAGAAACTACGGTACGATCGTTGAGATCCTAGAAGAGTCAGCTATCGACGATGAGCTCTTCTCTTTGACGGCCACTCGAGCCAATCTCCCTTTTAGCGCCTTCGTTACAGTCCAGGTAGGGTGCGATAATAACTGTGCTTTTTGTATTGTTCCTGCGGTGCGTGGTCGTGAAGTCTCCCGAAAGTTCGGTGATATCGTCGCAGAAGTCGAGCGCCTTGCACAAGAGGGTGTTACTGAAGTGACACTTCTTGGTCAAAATGTCAACTCCTACGGTAGAGACCTTGCGATTGAGGCTCGTAGGAGCGGAGAGTACGATAGGTTTACTTTGGGAGACCGATATGTAGTTGACTCCGCACACTCTCTCCGCCCCCTATTCTCCGAGCTCTTACGTGAGGTCTCTGCGATAGAGGGGATAGAGCGAGTTCGCTTTACTTCGCCTCACCCCAAAGATATAAGGCCTGAGACTATTGCGGCCATGGCAGAGGTCCGGCAGGTGATGAATCAGCTTCACTTTCCGCTCCAGGCAGGTTCCGATCGTATCCTTGCGATGATGCACCGAGGATATACGGCAGAACGTTACTTAGCTAAGTTAGCTGCAGCACGCCAAGCGATCCCTGATTTGGCTGTTACGACTGATATTATCGTGGGTTTCCCATCTGAGACCGAAGAGGACTTTGAGGCGACCCTTGAAGTAGCCGCTGCGGCCTGTTTCGATAGCGCGTTCACCTTTATCTACTCTCCGAGACCGGGTACGGAGGCCTCCCTTATGGTTGATCACTTTATTGATCCTGAGGTTATTCAGAGAAGGTTCGACGCATTGAAGGTTGTCGTGGAACACAGCGCACTTTTGAAGCATCAGGAGCGAATAGGTCGAGTTGAGATGGTTCTAGTTGAGGGTCCATCCAAGAAGCAAGAGGGTGTTTTTTCAGCTCGAACCAGTCAAAATAAGCTTGTACACTTTGCACGGCCAAAGAGTGGCAGCCAAGTAAGGTTGGCGGCAGGTTCTTATGCGCTAGTTGAGATTACTTCGGCTACTCCGCACTTCCTACGAGGTGATCTAGTCGACGTTGTAGCTCCTCCTCGACATCGCCGCAAGATCGATGTTGCAGTCGGTTAGGGCTTTAGCGTAAAAACTTCGAGAAAACGCCTCTCTCCAAGGGCTGACCGCGATAGAGGTCTTGGCTGTGGGCTCTGGTTCCAACGGTGACGATTGACGTTGGAGCTTTGCTTTCGGTCTCGATTACCGCGTCGTCGGTTTCGTTGAATTTATAGAGTGCCTCTTCTATCTTTATCGAGATGATCATCGTCTGACGTAGCTCTTGTTCATTTGGTTCACGAACTACGTCATATCGATTAGGCACGACCGCCTCGCTAAAGGTGCGAAATAGTCGACTTCGCGTACTTGGATCCTCTATTTCAACGCAGCGACCTGCAATTGCTACCGATCGATAATCTACTGAGTGGTAGAAGATAGAGTCTGGCAGAATGATTCGATCTAGGACAAAGGTTGTGAGCGTTGCGTATCCGTTTGCTGCTGCCGCTTGAAGTATTGCGGACGCCTTAGACCCATGGATGATTATCTCATCGTTGACTCTTGCGTAGATTGTTGGGATCATAACTGGTTTATCTTCGATGACAACGGCGAGGGTTCCGATTGCCCCTCCGTCAAGAAATTCATATATCTTGCTTTGGTCATAGACTCCGGTTTCACGGTTTCGACGAAGTCGGTATGGCTTTGAAGTTTCAATTTCAGGTGACATTTGTTCCCTTCTTTGCATCGATGTTAGGGCTGATTCTTGCAGTCAGTTTCGATAGTTAGGTGGTTTGATCTAGCAAAGAGCATTTCGTACAACCACTTTCGATCGCACGGGCTCCGATTCGTGAGTTATGCCACTCTGGTTGATAGCTGAGGTGATAGGTGGCTCGTCTTGAAAAGTTTGCGCGGCCGGGAATGGGTCGATTGCGTTGCTGTAACTGTTGAGGGAGCAGCATTTGATCCTAGTGCGACAAGGTGATGAATATAGACAGCGGCCGTGAATCGGTGTATCGATGTTTCAGCTGGCTAGATATGAGCCTAGAGCTGGGTTGGAGAAAGTCCATCGCCGTTACTGTTGCTGTCATATTTGGTTGGATTTTTCATCTTTTGGGCGCGATCAAAACTGATCGATCAATTGCAATAAAATGGCAGTTTTGGAGTTTATGCGGTGAATTATTTTTATGTTTTTATGGTGCGAGCGGCTCACTAGTTGATGGTGATCCGATTGCGAGGTGGTTTCTTTGTCGTTGTAGTATTGGATCAATATTTACCGACTGCAGGGGGCTAACAATCAGTATTTGTCTGATGTATTGTTGGCTTCTGGATTCAAAGGCCAGAGAGAGTTGCTGCGCGATTAGTAGCGGTTTAGAGCATTTCTACTAGTTGTCAGAAAAGGTAATATTTGATTATATTCTCCGTTGAAGAATACAAGGGTAATCGATGAAGGATTTTCATTGTTCTATATTAGCTTGGAATTTCTAGTAGAAATGTTTCCTCTCGATACTTAAGTATAGTTGTTAGTAGTCCTAGAGTGTTTGGAGACAGCTATCGCTATAATATTGGCAACTTTTTTGGGATAGCGTTCTTGAATAATCAATAACGTACGTTAATAATGCTTGCATGGGGAGTCTGCATTTATCAATAAAGTTGCCATCGCTAGATTTTTAAAAGATTGGAGTTTGGCCTAGATACGGGATGTTCATCTTGGTGAAGCTCCTTTTTTATTAGTTTGCGGTTAAGTTTTATTGACCAAGAGTATGGATATGTAATTAGTAGAGTCATCTAACCTCGAGACGTAATATTTGTCCGATTGCGCGCCATGATTTTCAATAGTCTTAGGTCCAATTGGCAGTGCTAGCGTTCTCCCTATGGTGCCAGCTGAATGAGGCTTCGCTTGATGTTGTAAATCCCCCCAATCAATCACCTCTAAAGTTACATGTGATATTATTTTGAAGTATCGAAGGCAAGGGTGGTTGGGCTAAGGATCTGCTCTAAGTCAAATAAGATCCCTAGTTTTTCACTTACTTATTCAGGAGTAAGAACAGGTGTCGCTAAAAATGTCAAGGAAGATGTCCATTTCTCGCAATCGGAGAGGTATCACAACATCACTTGTTATCTTCCTATCCTCAATCCTTGGCTTTGGAGCACTTCCGCTATTCGTCACAGGCCAGATCCCAGCTTCAGCCTCGGTTACTCCATCGAATGCAGTGACTCGCTTCGCTAACTCGAATGCGACCCTATATGTCTCTACAGTTGGAAGAGACACCAACAACACCACATGCTCACAGACACAGCCGTGCCTAACTATTGCCAATGCAATATCAGTTGCAAACAAGGGTGACACAATCGATGTTGCAGCAGGAATCTACAATACGGTTTCTTCCGGAACAATAAGCATTACCAAAGATTTAACTATCCAAGGAGCAGGAGCAAGTTCAACCTTCGTTGGTGGAACTTCGACTAACAGCATGGTTAGCGGTTCAGTCTTTACGGTCAACCAAGGCGTTATCGCAACGATAAGTGGAATGACGATTCAATATGGCTCCGGAGGTGGCATCTACAACAACTTAGGTACCCTCACCGCCACGAACGACACGATTACGAACAATCAAGCGCGGGATGGCGGCGGTATCTACAACCAAGGCACCCTCACCGCCACCAACGACACGATTTCGGACAATCAAGCGCAGGATGGCGGCGGCGGCATCGACAACCTAGGCACCCTCACCGCCACGAACGACACGATTGCAGATAATCAATCTTCGAGTGCAGGCGGCGGCATCGACAACCTAGGCACCCTCACCGCCACCAACGACACAATTTCTCACAACTCTGCCTCTGTCGGCGGCGGTATCTACAACTTCGCCTACATCACCATAACCCTCACCCTCGCAGCCACTATCATCGCCGATCAGAAATCGGGGTCTAACTGTTCTGGTAATGTGACAACCGACGCCGGCTACAACCTTACCGATGACTCTTCTTGTGGTCTAACTTCTACCACCTC
>JAKCDL010000028.1 GCA_021841935.1 Actinomycetes bacterium
CGGCGGATGGCCTTACCCTCTTCAATCACGCGTGAATCTAGAACCTTATCGTCTAAATTTCCACATACAGGACAACGCAAGCTCTCTCATCTCCTTACAGATAAGAGAATAGCGTTCCTTTATCAAGAGTTGACGTCGACTAACCGACTGTAAGAGTTTGGCCTGGAACAATAACAGCTCCATGGGCCTCTTGCATCAACTGAAACTCTAGTTGACTGACCGAGCCTCCATCTGCGAACCGCGATGCGATCGAGTAGATCGTGTCGCCTGGCTGTACTACGTAGACCGTCTTCGATACCTTAGAGCCAGAAAGTGAGTTCGCAACAACTACGAGCAGAGCGATTGCGAGGAGTGCCACACTAATGACTACAACGATATGGTTATAGGCTGCCTCGAAGGCAAAATTAACCTTACGCTCGGTACGCCTTATATCTCTACTGCTAGCAATGGAGGCGCCGAAACGAACTGATCTACCTCTCCCAATAGCTACCGAACGCCTATCGCGAGGAAATGCAATTACATTCTGGGGAGAAGAGGCCCTCTCTAGATGCTCGGCAAAACTAATGACCCTTCCATCGGCTCCGTCAATCAGGGAGTTATCATCTAGGTTCCCAAAATCAGCTTCGTAATCAAACGGGAGAATTGAATCTGAAGACGAATTAAAACTATCTAGTGAGCTAACTCTTTGAATACCATCTCGCGGTGTCATCTCATCACCCTCCAGACCCTTATCGAACATGAATGCTATCATATCGAACAGGTGTTCGTTCTATAAAATAGAACAAATGTACAATTCGTTGGCATTCCCGTGCTAAGATCTGACCATGATCGCTAATGAATCCCCTGTACTATCCATTAAGAGGCGTGAAATACTCACCTTTATTGAGGCGAAGCTCCGTACGACGGGATATCCACCCTCGGTACGAGAGATTGCGACAGCATGCAACCTACAGTCTCCGTCATCGGTGCAGTTCCACCTCAATTGGCTCCAAGATCAAGGATTTATTACGAGAGATCCCTCAAAACCCCGCGCCCTAAAGGTCAATATCCCGACACATGTTCCAAAGCACGAAACATCGATAGAGGTACCACTTCTCGGCTACGTTGCTGCTGGTCACGGTGTACTTGCACAAGAGGTCATCTCTGACGAAAAGATTGTAGTACCAGCATCATTGGGCGAACCCTCGGAGCTATTTGCCCTCTCCGTAAAGGGTGATTCAATGATAGGCGATGGCATCTTCGAACGGGACGTAGTGGTGGCTAGACGTCAAAGCACTGCTGTAACTGGTGAACTGGTAGTAGCTGGCGTACGTGAAGAGAGTGAAGCTACAGTAAAGCGAATCGAATTCGACAGAAATCAAAGTCAAATCCTATTAAAGCCATCGAACCCTGCCTATACGACTATGGTATTTCCCGCAAACGACGTCGTCGTCTACGGCAAAGTCATCTTTATGCAGCGGTTTCTATAGGTTTCTTAAAAGCTCCACCGGCTAGATCACGCTTCCATGAGATCAGTCATTGAGTTCAAGTTTTTGAGTGCAAGTTAGAGTTCGCAAAAGGATAGATGCGCAATTATCATCTTGCGCATCTATCCATTCTCGTGAAAAATCAACCCATACATCAACGCGAGTAGTAGCACAGATCTAAAGGTTGTAGGGCACTACTCAAAATCGATAAGTCGCCTCTAAATTTATCGCTCTTGATACTTTGACGCCTCGAGTAGTCGCGCAAGAATCTGAAAACACTCAACTATCTCATCGCGCGAAACAACCTCATCCTTGGTGTGCGCTAGCTCTGGGTCACCTGGTCCGAAGTTGACTGCTGGAATTCCTCTTTCGTAAAAGAACGCTACATCTGTCCAACCGAGCTTAGCCCTAACTCCCCTAACACCACTTTTACCAAGCGCCGCGATGACGCCATTGTCTAGCGAAGGTGGTGCCGAGGGAGCGCTCTCTAAAACTTCAACGAAGTCACCCATGTCAGATTTGAGTTGGCTCTCGAGCAACTCAACGTAGTGTGCGATAGTCGATTGATCGCTAACTGACGGTGCGTATCGCAGATTAACAGTTAACTCGACGTAGTCGGGAACAACATTTCCAGCGATACCCCCCTCTATCTTTGTCGTCACGAGGGCTGGTCGATACGTTACTCCACCATATTCAATCGGATCATGCGCCAGCTTGTCCAAGTACGATAGCAGATGCCAACTCCTCTCGATAGCATTTACCCCCATCCAAGCTCTAGCGCTATGCGAGCGCCTTCCCTTGATTCCAACCTTGAATCGAGCCGTACCTTGACACCCTGCTTCGATGAATCCACCCGTAGGTTCTAGCAAAACGGCTCCCGCACCCCGCAATAGTTCGGGGTTCTCCCTCTCAATCTCTAGAAGTCCCGAGAAACTACGAGAAATCTCCTCTGAAGCGTAAAAGATGAAGCGAAGGTTATCATCACCTGAATAGATCTCAGCCAAGGCAAGCATAACTGCGAGGCCACTCTTCATATCGACGGCACCTAATCCATAGATCGAATCGCCATCAACGATTGCCCTTACCTCTCCAAATGAAGGAACCGTATCGAGGTGGCCTGCTAGGATCATTCCCCTACCGGAGTCGTACCGCTTTGAGGTAAGAACAAGATTATTACCGATGCGTTCGAGGTGATAACCCTCGATGGCCTCCATCTTATGGAAGAGGTAGGTACAAATCTCGCCTTCGTTCCGCGAAATAGATTCAATGTCTATTAGGTCCTTGGTGGTTCCGAATAAGAGATCACCTATGGCATCTTTCATCTATACCGCAATTCCGCTCTCGCGCAAGAATGCATTCAGCGCAGTCTTATCGTGACGCTCCCCTTCATTGAGCCTCTTTATAATCAGAACTGCTGGAATGTAAAAATCTCCTCCTGGGTAACTGCGCTTTCGAGAGCCTGCGATAGCAACTGACCACGGTGGAATGAAACCCCGTGAGACCTCTTCTCCCGATTCGGTGTCGATAACTGGAATTGAAGGATTCAGGATGACGCCTGCCGCAACGACTGCACCGGTTCCCACGCGTGCGCCCTCTGTGATCATCGCCCTCGAACCAATGAAGGCCTCATCTTCGATGACAACTGGCGCAGCTTGAGGTGGCTCAAGTACCCCTCCAATACCGACACCACCGGATAGGTGAACTCGCTTGCCAATTTGGGCACACGATCCAACTGTGGCCCAAGTGTCAACCATGGTATCTTCTTCAACACGTGCGCCAATATTTACATAACTTGGCATCATAGTTACACCCGGTGCTAAGAACGAACCCCACCTAGCCGATGCACCAGGGACTACTCGAACCCCAAGCGACTCATATCCTCGCTTTAGTCGTATCTTATCTCGAAACTCAAATGGATATGACTCCATAACAGTTGCACCAGAGGCGCGAAAAAGGAGGAGGATCGCTTGCTTGATCCATTCGTTGACAACTACATTGCCGTCTTCATTTACATAGGCAACTCGCAATGACCCATCGTCTAATCCATCGATCACCTCATGGATCGACCCAACCACCGCTGGGTCGCTAAAGTCAATAGATCCTCGATTTTCCCATATGTCAGTAATTCTTTGCGATAAATCAGCCACTTTTAAATCTCTCTAACTCTTTTGAATCTATTGTTCAACATCTACAGTTCCTCAAAGAACTATCACTATAACGAGAGCGCGATCCTCTCAAGTGCTTCGTCGGAGGCGACCGCAGCAACGCGAACAAAGTTTGCATGCTTTGGCGAATAGAACTCACCGGGTGAGACGATTATCCCCGTCCTCTTTGCGATCGATGCTGCGATCGAAAAGCCATCTAAGTCATCAGGCGAGTTAAACCAAAGATAAAATCCACCATCTGGCATCGTCGGAGAGTACCCCAATTTAGTAAATATCTCGATCAATGTCTCGAGGCGCCTCTGATACCTCTTTGCCTCATCCTCAACGTGTTCATCATCGTCTAGAAGGCGCGCACCCAACTCTTGAAATGGTCCAGGAATCATGAGACCTGCGTGCTTTCTAACTTCACTCAAATAGTGAACTAACTCTGGGTCGCCAGCGTAAAAGCCGACTCTACCACCGGCAAAATTGGACCTCTTGGAGAGGGAGTGAACCGCTAAAACACCGCTGACTCCGGAACTAAGCGCGCTGTAGCGATCACCCGACCAGGTATATTCAACGTAGCATTCGTCAGATATCACCGTAAAGTCGTACTTTCTGGCAACTTCTAGGACGTTGTCGATCGAATAGATCTCTCCAGTTGGATTTGAAGGTGAGTTGGTCCAAATGAGAAGTGTCTTTTCCAATATCTCACTAGGAACTGATTCGACCTGTAACCTTCCATCCTCAAGGGCCACCGGATAGTACGAAAGGCCACTCAAGATGGCACCCATTGCATATGTTGGATAGGAGACCTCGGGATAGAGAACCACATCACGTTCGGGGCGGCGCAGGTGAAGGTACCACGGAGTTGAGGCGACGAACTCCTTCGAACCAACGCAAGCTGCAACGTCTTCAACCTCGAGATCGAGGCCAAGTCGCCTTGACATCCATCCGACCGCGGCACTTCGAAGTCGGTTAGATCCAATCGAAGTTGGATACCCATTTGCAAGGTCGAAAGAGAGATCTTGGAACTTCTTTGGCAGTGGATCGATTGGGGTACCGATTGAAAGATCCAGTAGCTCTAGGCCATTTTCACCGGGAAGTAACCTTACTTCACGTAGACGATCATGGGGATAGGGAGGCGGGGTGAAGGACATGTCTCCTCTTTTTGAAGCTCTGCGTTTTTATTAACCTACAATGTAGTCTTCGAAGTAGGAGATGCTAGTTGTATCGAGGCGGGCCGTTACCTCATAGGACTCTTCCTTGGACACTATCGATAGAACTTCACCCTCAACTTGGAGGCGAGCAAGGACATCACCGCTGTCGTAGCCGATCTCTAGGAGCAAAACCTTGGTTCCGGCTCTGATAAAGGCGGCGATTGCATCCCTTAGTCCTTCAATATTTTGATGGTGTAGAGCAGAGACGAATATTGCGCCCGGATATCTCTCCTCTAGAGCCTCGCGGTCGATCTCTTTGTCAGCTTTGTTGAAGACCAACAGCTCTCGTAACTTTCCTGCGCCAATCTCATCCAAGACCTCTCTAACTGCCCTGATCTGTGAGTCAGGATCACTTGCGGAGGCGTCGACGACGTGAATCAAAAAGTCAGACTCTGTTACGACTTCTAGGGTTGACCGAAATGACTCAATCAGTTGGTGGGGCAACTTTTTGATGAAACCGACTGTATCAGAGAGGAGAAAGGCTTCACCACCCGGAAGAGCAACTCGCCTGGTTCGCGTATCCAACGTCGCAAAGAGGCGGTCCTCCACCAAAACGTCGGAGTGGGCTAAAGCGTTCAAGAGTGAGGACTTCCCGGCATTGGTATATCCAACCAGTGAAGCGGTTTTATTACGCGACCTACTTCGAGCGGCCGCCTGAACGCGCCTAGTCGAAGAGTAGGTTTCTAGCTGCCGCTTGAGGCGCGCTATCTTATCCTGAATACGTCGACGATCTTCTTCGAGCTTGGTCTCACCTGGCCCCCTGGTACCGATCCTTCCGACCTGCTGTGAGAGTTGCCCCCCTTTGCCACGAAGTCTCGGAAGTCTATAGCTCAAAAGAGCTAGCTCTACTTGAGCTTTACCCTCCATACTTTTGGCGTTCTGAGCGAAGATATCGAGGATCAGCGCCGTTCGATCGATAGCGGTTCGTCCGAGGACCTTCTCTAAGTTTCTCTGTTGGGCTGGAGTTAGTTCGTCATCAAAGATGACAGTATCGCAATCTGTTGCATAAGAGAGCTCCCGCAGTTCCTCAACCTTGCCTCGCCCAATAAAGTAGGCGGGGTCAGGAGAACCCATTCGCTGCGTCAAGCGCCCAACAACATCGGCTCCAGCGGTATCGACGAGGAGAGATAGCTCATCAAGTGACTCGTCCACCTCATCTTGAGACATATGCGGAAGCACGGCTCCAACGACGACGATCTTTTCGCGAAAGTGACGCTCAATTAACGTCAATGTATCCGCCTACCCCTCATTAATTTATATTGGCCAAAGATCTTCAGAAGGCAAAACCTTGGCGACAAATGAAGCTGATCCCGCAAGATAAAACTCACCTCGCTCGCTATTGTAGCTTACAGTCAAGTCTCCGCCGGGATTTTTTATTGAGGCGGTGGTAAAGGATCCACTTCGATTCACACCTCGAAGCACTGCTCCTACTGCTGTGGATCCAGATCCACAAGCCATGGTAAAGCCAGCACCGCGCTCAAAGACGATCATTTCAACGTCGCTATCGTCAAGGGAAGTTCCAAGTTTTGGGACCACCCATTCGACGTTTACCCCTCCACCATATTCACTCTGAAGGCGCATGGCCTCAACTTCAATCTCACCCCTATGGGCGGCTAAATCTTCGATTGGTTGCTCGCTAAGAAAGACTAGGTGCGGGTTTCCAACGTCTACTAGATGGGCACTCCAACTGCGATTGGCAACCTTGCTTTCGTACTCGAGGGTCGACTCAACCTCTACGGCCCCCATTGAAGAGCTGATTTGAGCCACATCGCCATTAGTCGCGTGGCGTACCACTCCCCTAACGCCTGCGTCAGTTGCTACGTCAAACTCGACCATCCCATCGGTACTCGATCGCGCAATGTGAAAGGCGAGGCATCGAAGTCCATTTCCAGATATTGCAGCGCGCGATCCATCACTGTTATAGAGGTGCATCGTAGGGATCTCATCGTAGGTAAGAAGGATCAGACCATCGGCGCCAATTCCGAAGTGACGATCGCATATCCTCTTCGCACCTTCGCTAAATTGCAGGTGCGGTGCTACCGCGACCTCTGCCACGAGAAAGTCGTTACCCAAACCTTGATACTTATAGACCCATCTATCTCTGCTATTCACATATCCAAGGCTAGCAACGCCGATACGTCAATGTCACTTAGTGCACCTTTGAGTATCCGAATATCGAGGAAGGCAGAGCTAATGCATTAAATTACGTTATGTCAACGAAACTTTAAGGAGATATTCAACTCAATTTTGGCTCACTTTTACCTAAGTCCCTTTGAATATAGGTTAGAAAAGGCAACGACAAAAAAACTTCCGAGGAGCAAAGCACCCCAGAGTCTCCGCCAGGAAGGTCGTCGATGGAGATTCCATCAGCCTTTTTAGGTTTGATCTCCCCTGCTACGAAAGTGCATGCAGGGGAGAGCTCTACAGAGCTCATGTGACTCGCTCTTTCAGATGCAAACACCCCATTGGCCTTATAGAGTTCACATAGGCGTAGAAGATCGAGATAGAAAGTTCCCACATGCGATTCGAGCGCGCAGAACTAATCGGAACTGGCACAGAGCGGAACTTCTACCGATACGAAGTCCTATCCAAGGCCGACTCTGTTACTGACACTGGAGGTACTAAAGCCACTTCAGGAAGGCACACCCCTCGTTTTCGCCTCCTTCAGATCACTGACATTCAGTTAGCAGATCTCTCTTCACCTAACCGCTTTGAATTTGTCAACAAGCTCGCTGAGATCGAAGAGGCTAAGCCATTTATCCCTGGCCACCGACCGAGTGAGCTATTGACTCTTCACGCTGCCATTGCGTCGATTGAAAAGGCAAACTCCATCCATGATCGACGAAGGGTAGACGTCGCTCTCTTCACTGGAGATCTGATTGATTCATCTCAATTGAATGAAGCAGAGGCGATAGTTTCAATTTTAGAAGGGGGCGAGGTCGATCCTGGGGTCCTCTTTGGCAGCTACCAGGGCGTACAAGGGCCATTTATAGACGATTACTTTTACTACAAACCCGAGGCGCCCTCGGATCTCATGGGCGATCGATTTGGTTTTCCGCGCATCAAGGGACTTCTTGAAGCATCCCTAGCTAGTCAAAGAAGTCCTGGCCTTACGATGCCTTGGTTAGTAGCTAATGGTAATCACGAAGTTCTAATCCAAGGTATGGGCGCTGTAAATCATGAGGCGAGTAGCCATGCCACTAGAGATCGCAAACCTATAGGTTTTAAACCAACTGATATCAACTACGCCCTGCTGGCTAAAGGCTACGAGGCTGACCCCACCTCTCTCTTTCCGATTGTAGATTCCGTCGTAATCGAACCACTAGGTAGCCGCAGAGCGCTTCTAGAGGGTGAGTTGGGGGCGATGATTCGCAATGCCAAGGGAGAGCCAAAGGGTCATGGGCTCACCGACTACATATCAGGAGAGTTCAATTATCTTTCGTACTTTGGCGATGGCGACTTTGTCGTAATTGCACTCGATAGCGCCAATCGCGCCGGTGGCGCTCGCGGAAGAGTGAGTAAAAGCGCCTACGTGATCCTCGAGGAGAATCTAACTAAAGCCCATAGAGACTTCCCCACAGCCCTCATCGTAGTGATTAGCCACCATAGCCTTAGCGAGATCGACTTTGAGGAGGGAGAAATCACGCTAGGCCAGATCGAATCTATCCTCAATAGGTACAAAGTTTTGCTTTGGCTATCTGGCCATACCCACAAAGACCGAGTCGTAGATAACATCACAAATCCCAATCGTTCATTCATAGAGGTAACAAGTGCCTCGATCGCCGATTGGCCCTCCTCAATCAGGGAGATTGAAGTCTTTGACGACGCCGTGAATGGGAAGCTCGTAATAAATCTTAGGAGCCACGTAGTCTCCGAGGGCGCTACAACTGGTGATATGAGGGCGATCGAAAGCGGTGAATTGAGTGAGTTGGTGGCGGTTCATGCCGCAATTGCTACCAACTCCGCATCTTTACTTAACGTCGACGTCGAGGCAGAGGTCCTAAAGCCTCTCTCGATTGAAGTTCCGCGGGAGCGCTATCTTTAGCGTTAGCTATCAAAAGCGACGCTACCTCTCTACAGTCCTTTGAAACTCATTTTTCGTCAGATTGCTCGATGTAAAGATGAGCTCGATGCAAAACTGTCTAATAAAGAGTGAAGGCGTAGGTGAAGCTGAGGCCTAAACCTGATTCGCCTAGGCGAAGGTAACCCCATCCCCACCGAAGCTTTTCACCTTGTACATGAGTTGATCGGCAAGTCGAAGAAGAGCATCTGGCTCGTCCTGACCTTGGTATGAGATTGCTACTCCGACGGATGCTGATACTTTTACGCGATCTTGGGTAGAGGTTATGATTGGAACCTTGATCGACTTCTGTATCCGTTCAACGACTCTCCGGGCATCCTCAACGTCGAGAATGTCTCCAAGGATACAGACGAACTCATCGCCTCCGATACGGGCAACCGTATCGACCTCGCGAAGGCAATTTTCAATTCTTCGTGCAACGGCTACCAAGATCTCATCGCCAATTATGTGTCCATAAGTATCATTTACAGGTTTGAAGTCGTCTAAGTCAAAGAATGCAAGCGCTGTGTACTTTCCAGATCGCTTATTTCGATTCAATTGATCCTGTGTTTTGGCCATAAGTAGCGTACGGTTAGGTAGGTTAGTCAAAGGATCGTGGTGGGCCATGAAGTCAAGCTTTTGCTGGGTCTCCATTATCTCTGAAATGTCGGTATACATGATGACGTAGAGATCGATAGCGCCACTTCGGCCAACCAGTGCAGAGACGCTTGCAATGGCAGCAAACTCTCCTCCATCCTTCTTTGGGACTCGAATTGGACCAGACCAATCCTTTCCTAACCCGATCCGACCTATCACCTCTTCATCGGCAAGAATCGACGCGTACTTACAGGTGACACCGGTTCCGTAGTCACCAACCACCTCTCCAAATTCGAAGCCCGTCATTCGGGTAAAGGCTGGATTTATATCTACAATTCTCTTGCTAGAGTCGAGGACGACAATCGCTTCAGAACTTATCTTAAAGACCGTGGACCCCTGACGGAGTTGCTTATCGGCCTCAATCTTGGTGGTTAGGTCGGTTCCAACCGTTACGAAGAAGTTAGCGCTTCCAATTTCGTCGTATATCGCTCGATTTTGCCACTCAATGATCCTTCGTTCGCCGTCACGACGCGTCCAAGCCGCAACCGAGTGGCTTACGACCTGGCCCTCGAGCGCACTTTTGAACCAATCAAGTGCTCCCTGTCGACCCTCTTCTGTAAAAAACCTCAGAGTATAGAAGGGATCACTCTGTAGCTCCTGGAGAGTCTTACCGGTAAATTCCTCAACCGTGTCATTGCAGTAGACAACCCGTCCACCTCGGTCTAGGACGATGATCATCTGCGGTACAACATCTAGTATCTGTGAGGCAAACTCGAGGTCGGTTTCGATCTGATGAAGAGCTCTACTCCTAGTTGTCACATCTACTCCGTAGATTACGACTGCTAAATCTGAGTCTTCGTTGTCTTCAGAGATCCTCTTGTAGTGCATCTCCATGAGACGCTTGCTTCCATCACGATGGTAGTGCCAGATCTCATAGACTCCACCGCTACCGTTACGAATAGTATCGACGAAGGCTCCAACCACCAACTTTTGGTCGTCTGGTGCGACCCACCGCTTCCAGACGTCGACCTGGTAAATTACGTCGACACTGGAGTAGCCGGTGAGCTCTTCTGCTTGTCGGTTGAATCTAACGATCCGCCCATCGGAGTCGAGAACCATAATGGCCGCCGATACCGAATTTAGTACAGCTCGGTTGAGTTTACGCTCTCGCCACAGAGCAGCGTTAAAGACATCTTCATCTGGTCGGACCAAGAGGAGGTAGCCAAATGACATAGCCTGCTCATCGAGTGATGCTATGAAGATCCTATAGGCATGGCCAACGCCGTGGTCATCGTAGATAACGACGATTGTATCGTTTGTCTTACCATACTCACTTTCGATGATCCCCCTTAGCTGACTTCCACCCTTTAGTCCTCCCAGGTCACTGAAGCTGATGGTCTCCTCAGAAGAAATATCGAGCCCAAGGCGTCTTCGTGTTCGAGGATCCAAGCCAGAGACTACTCCAGTCGATCTGTCGTAGCGAATAAACATTGACTCAGCCCGAGAGGTAACAGCCTCAAGCATTCTCCTGTCAGCTTCAAAGCGATCTGGATGCTGATCGAGGATGAAGGCCCTCGAGATAAATTCAGCCGTTGAGTCAAGTAGTATCCGATGAAATTCAGTTGGATCCTGCTCCTTGTAGGCAGAGATGGAAAACGTTCCAATAACTTCTCCGCTTACACTGCGAATTGGCGAGGACCAGCAGGTCGCGAGGCCCAAATTATGAGCGATGTTGAGCGCATCTTTCCAACGAGGGTCATAAGCGATCGATGAGACCAGTGTTCTGGTGTTATGTTTTACCGCGTATGAACATGAACCATAGGTATCTCCAACTGGTACGTCTGAGAGAAGAGGCCACTTTTCTCGATCGAGCGATGGACAGTAGGCTACCGAGATAGTTCCCGACTCATCTTTGAGCATTATGGCAGCTAGGGCATTTGGAACTATCGCCTCTACTCGTTTACAGATCACATCGCAAAAGTCTCCCAGGGAGCCGTTGGAGTAGAAGGCGCTAAAACCATCGAAGATCAGATCAACAATGTCACGGGCTTGAAAAGTACCGATTCCGCCATTGCCAACTACTCGCTTATCCCAGTCACTTAGATCTTGTCGCCGCGTTATTGCACTTGACTTAACCCCTCTAGATATGTGTTCTGAAAATACCGCGATCAGTTCAGCCTCGAGAGCGACAAAGGCATACGATCCATGTGAAGCTTCTCGCTCACTTACGAATTTGTCGATTATGGATCGACATTGACCATCGATAACAAGGCTTAACCCCGCCTCTAGCTCAGCTATCAAATCCCTCGTAGGGATATTGGTAACAAATGACCCCAATGCGCCAATGCGCCGAGACCATCGTCTGAGAAAGGCGATTGCACCGAGTGGAGTAGCGACTTTATTAGTTACAGGTTGGGGACGATTCCTCGCCGCCCACTCCAAGATCTCATCGAAGGTGATTGGAGCCGAGATACCATATCCCTGGCCAAAGTCCGCTCCTACCATCGATACGGCTTCGATTAAAGCCTCTCTTTCCAAACCCTCGACCACAACCTTCATCCCTAAGTCATGGGCTAGGTCGGTCAAGTGGGCGACGACGTCGATAGAGCTGATCGGATCGGTTGCACTTCGAATGAGCCCCTGGTCAATCTTTACCTCAAAGAAACCAAAGCTTTCGAGCCGGAGTAGTGACGAATATCCAGCTCCCAAGTCATCTTGTGCCAAGTGAACCTTCATCTCGGAAAAGCTCGTAAGGTTCGATGCCGTTGCTGCGCTTACCGCATAAAGATCCTCTTCTTCAGTCAATTCAAGGGTAACCACACCGGGAAGTAGCTCGAAGTCGGATAGGGCTGACTTGACTACCTCTACGTACCTCGGATCGCGAAGGCCCTGTGACGGAAGATTGAAGTTTATACCACAGTAGATACCCTTCTCTCTCCAGCGGCGAATTGAGGTAAATCCTTGTCGAACCCCCTCTTTGAAGAGGTAGAAGAGGTCCTCTGAACCCAAAGCTGGTAGGAATTCGGCTGGTGAGGTCAATCTTCCATCGTCCCCGCGCAACCTCGCTAGTGCCTCGACCTTTGTAAATTCACCGGTCACAAGATTTATAATCGGTTGATAGACCATCTCAAGGGCTCCGCCGTATAGGCGAGACCTTATTTCAGTTCGTTCTGAAAGGCTGATAGTCCTTCCCCCGTCAAGGCGGGGAAGTGACGCTTGCACGACGTGTGCGATGTGTTCAAGTGCTCTTCGACGCCTCGATACCGTAAAGTATCCAGGCGTTGCTCCATAGACAGTTAGAACCGCAACCGTCTCGCCTTGACCATTAGAGATAGGTAGTGCTGCCATCGATCTAATGCCAATAGCGCGTAGGTACCTACTCCAGAGGCGCATTCCAGAGTCCATCTCAATCGATTCACAGATTTCGACTCTTCCACTTCGCCAAGATCTAGAGGCTACGTGGTTTCCATTGGCCGCCGACGGAGCTATCGATACCTTAGGGAGCTCACCGTTTTCTGCATAAAGAATAAAATTTTCATCCTGATCACGAGATGAGTATTGAAATTGCAAGTTTCCCTGTTTATCGGGGCGAGCAAAGTCGGCGCTTACAACTCCATGCAACTTACTAACCGATGTTACCAAAGTACGAATGAGGTCAACTGAATTATTTGTATTGGCTACCGCAGAGTCGATCTCTCGATTTAACTCTTCGATCTGCTCATCGAGCTCTTCTTCGGATTCGAGGACCGACTGAGTAACTGCGTCGAGGCGTTGGAGTGCACTTCTAAGGTACCCCGAAGTTACAGTTTGGGGAAGATTTGAACCATCCAAAGCCCGGGTGAGTATCTCGGTGAACTCCCTATTGGTCTTCAACATCCACACTGGTCTAATGCCAACGCGAGCATGGATACGACCAAGTTGAGATAGAAGTTCATTGGTTTTGGCTAAGTCGGTAGCTGGAGAGAGGATCTCAGAGACAAATTTACGATGGAAGATCCTGAGGGAGGTAACGTCACTAGCCAACATCAGTGCGAAATACGAGGACGCCTCATCCTCTACCGCAAAGGTGCCGTAGAAGTACTCGAGGTAGTCGTCGATGGCAGAGGCGATCAGTTCCTCGGGAACTTCGATCGACCTCTTATCCCACTCCGAAACTGTCACGTAAGCGCTCAAAACCGACCTCGATCAGCTAGCTATCCATAAAAATACTGACATCCACTAATCAACAACCCTCGATAACCTAAATAAAGCTACGAAGTTTCTCAAAACCGCTCCCAAGTATCAACATACCCACGATCCTTGGGTATCGGCAATTTTTTCATCATCCATAAGTCAATATTGCGACTTAGAAGTGGCACAATAATTCCTAAGCATCTTAAAATTGCGACTTCACTTACTGCTCAATTTCGAGATACTGAAGCGTACTACCTCATCGTAACACCCAAACGAATTGATGAATTGCAATATCTCAATGAGTAGTTCAACACTTAGCCTTACCCCTGTTTGTATTCAGAGGAGTAGTAGGAAAGAGCCTCCTCGGCTCCGACAAACCATTTAATTCGAGGATCTCGACGAAACCAGGCCATCTGCCTCCGCGCATACTGTCTAGATCTGATAACTATCTCTTCTTTGGCTTGATCTAGGCTTAGCTCTCCCTTGATAAGGGAGAAGATCTCTCGATAACCAATCGCCTTCGAGGCTGTAACAGACAAGTCAAAGTTCTCCAAGAGAAACTCACACTCATCGATCCACCCCATTTGAAAAAGTGTCTCATTACGACTTCGAATTCTCAACTCCAGCTCATGTGAGCCAGGAAAGAGGCCTATGATCTCACCGCTTGCTAATGGATAAGCGTCAACGCCAGGGCCAAAGGAGCTAAAGGGCCTTCCCGTCAACTCAATAACTTCGAGGGCCCTTGCAATCCTCCTGTGGTTCTGCGGTTCGACCTTTTCAGCAGCGCTTCTATCTAGCTCCTGAAGGAGGCTATAGCCCCAATCGACACCCCGTTGATCGAGTAGGTTAGCGTACTTAGCCCTTATGGAAGGATCGGTCGGAGGTGGCTCAAGATGGTCAAATACCGATGTGTGATAGAGCCCCGATCCACCAACGAAGATTACCGGTGAACCTTCCTTTGACCGAGACTCAACGTCTTTTGCCATCTTAGAAAATTGCGCAATTGAAAACTCTTGGTCTGGGTCGGCGACGTCAATCAAATGGCACTTTAAAGCGCCAAGATCAGCTACCGTTGGCTTTGCAGTTCCGATATCCATATGTCGGTAGATTGCCATCGAATCACATGAGATGACACTATCGGAACCGAACATCTTGGCTATCTCGATCGATAGCGATGTCTTGCCGGAGGCAGTGGGTCCAACGATACTGATACGCCGACTCATCTGAAGTTACCCCCAATGATATGAAAATACGATGAAAAAACTTTCACTAATATCGATTCGTCTTGCCAATCAACAAAAACTTGTATTTACAAGTACGCTTTTTTTAACTCTTGAGGCCTAATAAATTCACATTCCATAAACAATGTAAGTGTGACAAATCAAGTTAAGTTTATTAAACCAGGCACTACGTGGGATGAAGTTTACGCAAGGGCGATGGCTCTTGCTCCAGGAGCATTCGAAAAAGATCGAATCAACAACCTTTGGGGCGGAGAGTGGCAGCGTGTTGGAACCCCACATAATGCAGTTTCTTCGATCGATGGATCCTCAATCATTGGACCGTCGATGTTGGACGCCGAAGAGGCACACGTTGCCCTCATGGCGTGTGTCAAGGAACACGAAGTATGGTCGAAGGTAGACCTCCAGGAGCGCAAGGAGAGGGTAGCAAGAGCGATCGCAAAGCTTCGTGCCAACGAAGAGGTCCTAGCACTTCTCCTCGTTTGGGAGATCGGGAAACCCTTCCGTCAAGCAATGACATCTGTAGATCGAACGATCGGTGGCGTCGAGTGGTACCTTGAAAACATCGACAGGATGATGGAAGGGCGAAAGCCACTAAGTGGCCCAGTTAGCAACATCGCATCATGGAACTACCCCTTGAGCGTACTTGCACATGCCATGTTCGTACAGATGCTCGCTGGTAACGCCGTTATCGCTAAGTCACCTACGGACGGAGGAGTAGCTGCACTCACCCTCGCAATGGCCTTCGCTCGAGAAGAGGGACTACCTGTAACCGTCGTTTCTGGCTCTGGTGGACGATTGAGCCCAGTTCTAGTTAGATCACCAGAGATCGGATGTCTCGCATTCGTTGGTGGAAAGGACACAGGCGGACAGATCGCCTCCGAGCTCGTTCGAGTAGAGAAGCGCCACATGCTAGAGCAAGAGGGGCTAAATGCGTGGGGCATCTGGGACTTCTCGCAGTGGAACTTGCTAGCTGGCCACATCAAGAAGGGTTATGAGTACGGAAAGCAACGTTGTACTGCTTATCCACGCTTCGTCGTACAACGATCACTCTTCGATCAATTCCTCGAAACCTACATTCCAGTAGTTGACTCTCTGAAGGTAGGAAATCCACTTGCTGTAGCCAACGCCGACGATCCATTACCCGACGTAGACTTTGGACCAGTCATCAACGCAGCCAAGGCTCGCGAATTGAACTTGAAGGTAGAGGAGGCGATGGCTAAGGGCGGAATTCCACTCTTCAGAGGCGAACTTCTTGATGAGAACTTTGTCCCTGGACAAAATAGAGATGCTTATTTCGCTCCAGTGTCAATTCTCAACCCACCAAGCTCCTGCGCCCTCTACCACAGCGAACCCTTTGGACCAGTTGACACTGTGGTAATCGTCGATACGCCTGCCGAAATGCTGAGTGCTATGAACGTCTCAAATGGCGCCTTAGTCTCATCAATTGCTTGCGACAACGTCGAATTAGCGAAACGCCTAGCTGAAGAAGTACACGCGTACAAAGTTGGCATCAATGCTCCGCGCTCTCGAGGTGACCGAGACGAACCATTTGGTGGAAGAGGCGCATCCTGGAAAGGTGCATTTGTCGGTGGACAATACCTCGTTCAAGCTGTGACCGAAGGGCCCGCTGGAGAACGGCTATATGGCAACTTCCCAGACTATCAACTGTATCCACCCGCATAAACACCGTTGGAAAATACCAATATCCCAACTAAACAACGCCAGACACACGAATAACAAATGCCCCTTTTCAAAAAAACGAAAAGGGGCATTTGAATATCCACCAATTGAACATTGCGACTAACACAATTGGGAGACAACCGACTAGCGCTCGAATAAAAATTGGCCGATACTTCTCCGAGTTACCACCCAACTATGGCGCCATATCCAACAGCAACTCACAGCAAGTGATCCCGTCCAAGCCACTTCAAAAAAACAGTATGAACTTAACCCCTCACTCCCCCTGTATGGAGATAGCAGGTTGGTTGAGGTGAAGATTGGTTGCAGAGCCATAGAAGTTAGCATCACCATAGGCAAAGACTCCGCCATCAGATGCAACTAACCAGTAGCCCTTTGAATCTGGAGTAGATGTTATTCCTACTATTGGTTTGTTGAGGTCTATGTTGTTTGCTGATCCATAGTAGGTTGCATCACCATAGGCAAAGACTCCACCATCAGATGCAACTAACCAGTATCCCTTTGAATCTGGAGTAGATGTGATTCCTACTATTGGTTTGTTGAGGTCTATGTTGTTTGCAGATCCATAGTAGGTTGCATCACCATAGGCAAAGACTCCACCATCAGATGCAACTAACCAATAGCCTCTTCCATCTGATGTTGAGATGATTCCTACGATTGGTCTGTTGAGTGTGATATTTGTAGCAGATCCATAGAACTTTGCATCACCATAGGCAAAGACTCCACCATCAGATGCAACTAACCAGTAGCCCTTTGAATCTGGAGTAGATGTTATTCCTACTA
>JAKCDL010000014.1 GCA_021841935.1 Actinomycetes bacterium
ACGAGCGTTGGACAGCTAGAGCAGTACCGTGCCGCACTTGCTAAGTGGAGATACTTCATGCCCCAAACCGTAGAGGTAGCGGTTCGCCCCTGGCACTACTCTGAAAATGCGTTGCGCCCCGAACATAAAATGGTCGCACACACTGGGTTTTTGACAGTCGCGAGGAAGCTCTAGCTTCGCGCCCTACCTTGATTTTTTATAGATGGCTACCTGCGGCAAGGTTTCGGATCCGTAGATGCATCTCTAAGCAAGATCTCCCAAGCTCCTCGAGGCCACTGTCGATACGTGGGACATCCGCAATCAGTGTCATGCCTTGGCCGATTTTTGTCGTAGTAAATTGAAGGATCTCACGAAGCGGCCCAAGGTTCGGGCGGGTTGGGGGATTACCGCAATTCTTCAATGACAAGACCCTCGCAATAGGGGCGAATGGACCATATTGCGAGGGTCAGTGAAATTACAAAGTCTCCATCGATCGTGGAAGATTATGCCTCTTCTACGAAGATGCACTCACCTGGGCACTCCTCGGAGGCTTCGATGACTGCGCTCTCTAATTCGCTCGGAACCGTTGCCATCTGCTGTGAACCGCCAGGGTTATTGAGGACAGACCCACCATCTTTTACATATGCAAGTCCATCTTCTTGGAGCGTAAATACTGGGGGACAGATCTCTTCGCAGAGCCCATCGCCGGTGCATAGGTCTTGATCGATCCAAACCTTCATTGAGATACTGCCTTTTCTCGCTCAAATCGCATAGGGCGAATCTTGGGATAGAGTAAAGTCCGACATTCGATAACTTATCTCTTTCCACGTCGCCAAGCGAAACGTTCTACCAAGAACAATCTAGATGCTTTCTCTCGCTTTTGAACTTACAGGGCAGGTGACAATGCACCCTCTTTCTAAAAGAATCTCAGCGTCCGCTGGCCATTGGCGAAGAAGTTTGCAATTGTCGCAACTTTCAAGAAATGTAGAGATCTTCCGATATTAAAGCAAAAAGTTGATTTGAGGCCTCGGGGGGACACTGAGGCAACATTTATGCGAGGCGTAAGAGCCATCGTCGTTCGAGTTGCGACGGTGCCATGATCTTTGTTAATTACTTGATAATTTGGGTAGTGCGACGGTGCTAGATATTGATAAATAGGGTGTAGCGTAAAGTTTGGAGGTGGTCGCTTTGAGTAATGGTGAAGAAGTTAACGACGAGCTAGATCAGCGGGCGACAAGCGGCGGCGAGACGATCGAGCTTCTAAGAGAACAAGTTAGTGAACTGCGCAAAAGGTTGGCTGACTCTCCGCTTCGCGTTAGAGCACTTGAAGAGAAGCTCCTCGAGGTAAATGGAGCGCTATCACAGTCGCAGATCCGCAATGAAAAATTAACTGTTACCCTACAGCAGGCGCGTGAGCACATCGCAAACCTTAGGGAAGAGGTTGAGAAGCTTACTCAACCCCCCTCGGCCTATGGCATTGTCTTAGGGACAAATGAAGATGGAACCGTCGACATCAACACCTCGGGGCGAAAGATGCGTGTGAGCATCCACCCTGAGATTGAATTGGGTGACCTAGACCCGGGTCAAGAGGTAGTTCTAAATGAATCCTTCGCGGTAATACTCGCGCGAACTTCAGAGCGCATCGGCGAGGTAGTAACTGTAAAAGACGTCTTAGAAGACGGCGAGAGGGTTCTCATATCGTCGCGGGCAGACGAAGAGAGGGTCGTTGGCATCTCGGGGACACTCAAGGGGACGAAGCTACGAAGTGGCGATTCAGCGCTCTTTGATATTCGAAGTAACCTTCTCCTTGAAAAACTCCCTCGTCCAGAGGTAGAGGAGCTCGTCCTTGAAGAGGTCCCGGACGTCTCATACGAAGACGTGGGTGGTCTTGATACCCAGATCGAAGAGATAACAGATGCCGTAGAGCTCCCCTTCCTACATAGGGATCTCTTCCTTGAGTATCGACTCCCTGCTCCAAAGGGTATCTTGCTCTATGGCCCTCCTGGATGTGGAAAGACATTGATCGCCAAGGCAGTGGCAAACTCTCTAGCCAAAAAAGTTGCCGCAATGAAGGGGGAGGCTACAGGTCGTAGCTACTTCATGAACATCAAGGGGCCTGAGCTTCTCAATAAATACGTCGGTGAGACCGAACGACAGATTCGGTTGATCTTCCAACGCGCTCGGGAGAAGTCAGAAGAAGGAAATCCAGTGATTGTCTTCTTCGATGAGATGGATTCACTCTTTCGAACTCGTGGGACGGGAATCTCCTCTGATATGGAGTCGACGATCGTACCTCAGCTCCTAGCTGAGATCGATGGCGTTGAGACGCTTCGAAACGTCATCGTTATCGGCGCCTCAAACCGTGAGGACCTCATTGACCCCGCTATCTTACGCCCAGGTCGTCTCGACGTGAAAATTAAGATCGAGAGGCCGAATGAGAGTGCAGCGGCTCAGATCTTTGCACGCTACCTCACTAGTGACCTTCCGATCGATCAGCGTGAGATCGATGATTTGGGCGGAGGAGATCGCGAGAAGGCCGTGATGGTGATGATCGAGAAGACGGTCAGTGAGATGTATCGAACTGATGATGAAAATCGATTCCTTGAGGTTACCTACCAAAATGGCGACAAGGAGATCTTGTTCTACAAGGACTTTTCCTCTGGCGCGATGATCGAGAATATCGTCCGGCGAGCTAAGAAGCGTGCGATCAAGCGGGCAATTGCAGGAAGTGGCGGCGGTATCAATACCGAGGATTTGATCTACTCAATTGCTAAGGAGTACAAAGAGCACGAGGATCTCCCGAATACAACTAACCCCGACGACTGGGCCAAGATATCTGGCAAGAAGGGCGAGCGAATTGTCTACGTTCGAACCTTGGTCGCCGAGGGCAAGGAGGCAAAGGGTGGCCGTTCTATCGAAAAGGTTGGTACTGGTCAGTATCTGTAGTCGGCGAATGCGTTTTATTTAGAAATGGTGTTGAGTAAGTGGCAGTAAAGAAGATATGCGGCATCGAGACAGAGTATGGTATTTCGACCGTTGGGGCAATTGATCCCAACCCGATCACCTCGTCGTCGATGCTCGTCAACTCTTATCTAGCACTGCTAGCTAAAAAGGTCGGATGGGACTTTGTCGATGAGTCGCCTATGACGGACGCGAGGGGCTTTCGGCGAGAGTTTCAGCTTCCTCCTGAAGTAGAAACTCACTTGGTCAACACCGTTCTAACAAATGGAGCGCGCTACTACGTCGACCATGCTCACCCAGAGTATTCGTCGCCCGAATGCTATACGCCACTTGAAGCGGTTCTCTATGATCTAGCAGGTGAAGAGGTACTTAGGCGTTCTATGGAGGCGGCCAAGAAGGTACTTCCGGCTGGCCAATCGATCGTGGTGTATAAGAATAACTCAGATAGAAAGGGCAACTCCTACGGTTGTCACGAGAACTATCTCATGGACAGAGCGGTACCCTTCTCTAAGATCGTTGAGCAAATTACCCCGTTTTTTGTAACGCGACAGATCTTTTGCGGCGCTGGAAAAGTTGGCACCGAAATGAACTACGTTGCAAAGGAGGAGGTGCCATTTCAACTGAGCCAAAGGGCCGACTTTTTCGAAGAAGAGGTTGGGCTCGAGACCACGCTCAAGCGACCGATCGTAAATACGCGCGATGAACCACACGCCGATGCATCTAAGTACCGTCGCCTCCATGTAATCATCGGCGATGCTAATATGTCGCAATTTACAACGTGGCTAAAGGTTGGAACCACGGCACTTGTGCTTTCGATGATTGAAGACGGGTACCTCGATGGGATCGATCTGAAGTTGTCGAACCCGGTAGCAACTCTTAGGAAAGTCTCCTATGACCTCTCGCTCTCGAAGGCATTGGCACTTGAAAGTAGACAGACGATTACGGCACTTGAGTTGCAATATCGCTATCTCGAAGCAGCACATAAGTATGCAGCCCGGGAGTCACTAGAGGCCCTGGGAGATGAGCAGGAGGCCAAAGAGATCATAAAGCAGTGGGAGATTACCCTTGGCCTTCTTGAAAGCTCGCCAGATTCTTTGGCCGATCGAATCGACTGGGTAGCAAAGAGGCGCTTAGTCGATGGATATGCACAACGCCACGGTCTTGACTTTGACGACCCTAAATTAGCGGCAATAGATCTGCAGTACCACGACATAAGATTTGAAAAATCGTTGTTCTATAAGTTGAAGGCGTACGAGCTATTTGAGCAAGATCAAATAAATGACGCAGTTCATGAGCCTCCGCAACGAACTCGCGCATACTTTCGAGGAAAGTGTCTCGAGAAGTTCGGAGCGAGCGTGGCTGCTGCAAACTGGGACTCTATGATCTTTGACTTAGGTGAAGATCCTCTACGAAGAATTCCCATGATGGATCCCCTCAAAGGCACCAAGGCTCATGTCGATAAGTTGCTTGATAGTTGCGATAGTGCCTCTGAGCTGATAGCAAAGTTAAATTCCTAGGAGAAGATTGAATGACTGAACGTGAAATGATAAAAAAGACTCCTCAGCCGCGCACGGAAGAGACGGTCACTGAAGAGAGTGGTGCGCAGGGAAGTGAAAAGAGCGACAAGCTCAAGGCGGAGTTAGACGACATTCTCGACGAGATTGACGAAGTGTTAGAAGATAACGCAGAAGAGTTCGTTCGAAACTATGTACAAAAGGGCGGTCAATGAATAGGGACTTACGTTCTCTGTTCGCATAACAGCCTTTAGATTTATCCTTGAACTTTTTTAGCGTTGAAACGGAGTAATTGAGAATTGACACTGCCGTTGTTTGGACCCATAAACGATCCAGGCCCTAGCTTCATACAGACGTTGAAGCAGATGGGAAGGTCCCCATTTGACCTAGAGGGAATCGTAAAAGCAGGACTTCTTGATGTTCCCCATGGAACCACGATCGTTACCTTTAAGTATCGAGATGGAGTTATCATGGCCGGCGACAGAAGGGCTACAGAGGGTAACTTCATAGCTCATCGCCGGATGGAGAAGGTCTTTGCTGCGGACCGTTTTTCGGCAGTCGCTATCGCGGGAGCCGCTGGGCCAGCCGTTGAAATGGTGCGACTCTTTCAAACCCAACTTGAGCATTACGAAAAGGTGGAGGGAGTCGTTCTCTCGCTCGAAGGTAAGGCAAATCAGCTCGGCCAAATGATCAGAGCCAATCTCCCCATGGCGATGCAGGGCCTCGCCGTAGTGCCGCTCTTTGCTGGGTGGGATCTCATCCGTGAGACTGGTCGTATCTTCGCATTCGACATCACAGGAGGGCGCTACGAAGAGGTAGCCTTCCAAACCACTGGTTCAGGTGGTCGCGATGCAAAGGGTGTAATCAAAGCAGGCTTGATGAAGGACAACCCCCTCGGCCTAGATGATGCAGCACGCCTTGCAGTCTCAGCCCTCGTAGAGGCTGCAGAGGAGGACTCTGCTACAGGTGGCCCAGACGTTGGGAGAGGAATCTACCCGATCGTGGCCTCAGTCTCAGCACGTGGCTTCGAGTACGTACCTGAGGAGACGATTGCATCAATATCAAGTGAAGTTTTTTCGACTCGACGCGGAATCGGTGGTGGCCAATAAATGTCAATGCCATATTATGTAGCGCCTGAACAGGTAATGAAGGATCGAGCTGACTATGCCCGAAAGGGTATAGCTCGAGGACGATCGTTGATAGGCGCAATATATGCCGGTGGTATTCTTTTGTGCGCAGAGAATCCCAGTAGATCGCTGCATAAGATCTCTGAGATTTACGATCGTATTGCCTTTGCTGGAGTTGGTAAATACAATGAATTTGACCAACTTCGTGTAGCAGGGGTGCGTCACGCCGACACTAAGGGCTACGCATACTCTAGAGACGACGTCGACGCTAGATCTCTTGCCAACCTATACGCCTCATACCTCGGTCAGGTCTTTACTCACGAGATGAAGCCCATGGAAGTTGAGATTGTAGTCGCAGAGTTAGGGCGCGGTTCGACTCCTAATCAGTTATTTCACATTCTCTATGACGGAACTGTGATGGATGAGGACTCATATTCGATCGTCGGTGGAGACTCTGACGCCATCTCATCACGATTTGCATCGGCATATCGTAAAGATATGAACCTGAAAGAGGTTCTAGCCGCAGCAGTTACCGCTCTTGCAGGGCCGGAGAGAAAGCTCACCTCGAACGAGCTTGAAGTTGCTGTAATGGACGATTCAAATGGCAGACGGACATTCCGAAGAATCTCGGGAAAGCCACTAGAGGAGTTGCTTGGGTGATTGCCATCGCCAAGGTATAGGGAAGAAGGGTGATTGCTGATGCTCGAGCGAAGGATATTTGGCCTCGAAAACGAGTACGGGGTTACATGCACACTGCGTGGCCAACGACGTTTGAGTCCCGATGAGGTAGCCAGGTATCTCTTTCGGCGAGTGGTTTCCTGGGGCAGGTCGTCAAACGTCTTCCTAGGAAACGGCGCCCGCCTCTACCTAGACGTTGGCTCGCATCCTGAATATGCTACACCTGAGTGTGACTCTCTCTATGATCTCGTTGCACACGACAAGGCGGGCGAGCGAATACTCGAAGGTTTAGTCCACAGTGCAGAAGCTCGCATGCACGAAGAGGGCATACGTGGTGACGTCTACCTGTTCAAGAACAATACCGATTCGGCTGGTAACTCCTATGGCTGCCATGAGAACTACTTGACGACTCGTTCGGACGAGTTAAATCGATTTTCAGAGGTGTTGATACCGTTTTTGGTCTCACGCCAGATCTATGCCGGTGCTGGAAAGGTTTTGCAAACTGCCAGAGGGCCTATTTACTCAATTGCACAGAGGGCTGAGCACATTTGGGAGGGAGTTTCCTCTGCGACAACTCGTTCTCGACCGATCATAAATTCTCGTGACGAACCCCACGCCGACGCTGAGAGATTTCGACGCCTCCATGTGATAGTTGGGGATTCGAATATGAGCGAATACACCAACTTTCTGAAAGTCGGTGCTATGTCGCTGATGTTAAAGATGCTTGAGGATCCAGGTGTCGTCTTAAGGGATATGTCGATTGAGAATCCAATCAGAGCAATCCGTGACATCTCTCACGATCCAACTTGCACCCGTAAAGTTCGACTCACTAATGGTAGGGAGCTCTCAGCTCTTGAGATACAGAGCGAGTACCTAGAGAAGGCGATAAAGTTCGCAGCTGCCAACCCCCTGGCTGAAGCTGAGGCCAAGGCACTTGAGATGTGGGAGTATGTCCTAACAAAGATAGCGAGCGATCCACTTTCTCTCGGAAGAGAGGTCGACTGGGTCATTAAATATAACCTCATAGATGCCTACATGAACAAAAATGGCTACTCGCTAAGCCACCCCGCAGTCTCGCTAATAGACCTTCAATACCACGATGTTTCGAGGGAAAGAGGTATCTTTTACCGCCTGAGTCGTCGCAATTTGGTTGAGAGAATGGTCGATGACGAGACGATAGATAAAGCCATGGAGTTTGCCCCATCTACTACACGAGCGAAGCTCCGGGGTGAGTTTATTAAGAGGGCAAATGAAAAGCGACGTGACTTCACCGTCGATTGGGTCCATCTAAAGTTGAACGACCAAGCGCAAAGAACTGTGCTTTTGAAAGACCCTTTTCGCTCTGAAGACGAGCGCGTAGATAAACTTTTAGAGAGTCTTTAATTGAAGTTGAAACGAGCACTACACCTTGAGTGATAATACACTTCCCGACCAGCCTGTGACCCCCGCGAAGAAAAGGAGATTTAGGTCTAACGTTTATGTGGCAATTGCCTCGTTGTTAATTGCGACACTTCTGCGATTATTTATAGTTCAATCTTTTTACATACCGTCGGGCTCAATGATTCCTACGCTTCAAATAAACGATCGAATTTTGGTTTCAAAGATTAATTTCGGACTGTTTGGCGTAAAGCGCGGCGACATCGTGGTCTTTCGTCGACCCCCTGCCGACAAGGTTGACCCAACAATACAGGACTTGGTAAAGAGAGTTATTGGGCTACCCGGTGATACAATCTCTGCAAAGAATGGGGTTGTCTACATAGATGGTCATCCTCTAGCAGAGACTTATCTTCCCAAGAACGACCCAACCTATAACTTGACGCCGATAAAGGTCCCTGCTGGAGACTACTTCATGATGGGTGACAACCGCACAGACTCATATGACTCTCGCTTCTTTGGTCCAGTTCCAGGTTCGCTATTTGTTGGTCAAGTGGTAATGAGGTATTATCCCTTGTCACGCATTGGATTTTTCTAATTTTGCGCCATTAGTAACATCGGATTTGTATTCGTACTTTTGAAAGGCTTTAAACCTTTGAGTGGTTTGGGTCGATACAACTTTTAGAAAGGTTCGAGGGCGCAAAGAACCCCCGAGCAAGTTTGGTATGGATGCAGATTGGCGAAGGGAGTCGCGATGCCTCTAATAAAGGCTAGCTGCCCGTCTTGTGGAGACGTAGAGTTGACTTTGAACGACATCAAGGTCATGGTATGTTCAACCGACGGCTCGGCCTCCTATAATTTTCGTTGCCCAGGTTGTCGCTTTCGAGTAGCTAAGCCAGCTGAAAAGGCTGTTGTAGATATCTTGCTCTCTTCCGGGGTTACCATGAGCTTTTGGAGGCTCCCACTTGAACTCGAGGAGGAGCACCATGGAGAGCCTATTTCATACGATGAGTTGATGGACTTTCACTATCAGATTGCTGCTGAGGGTTGGCTCGATCGTCTCATTGAAAAAAAGACCACTCAGGACGATTAGCTGATTTGATCTAATTAGTTCAAATGCCTCGAATAGTTACGGCAATTGCTTTTTTGATAGCCGTAATTTGAAGGTAGTCTATCTATATGTTTAATCTTGATCCAACCAAGATTCTCATCATCGTCACAGTGGCCCTGGTTGTACTTGGCCCTGACAAGCTTCCTATTGCCTTAAAGTCGGTTGGCAAGTACTGGAATGAATTCAACAGAGTCCGTAATCGAATTCGCGATGAGATGAATGGCGCCCTATCGACGTTGACCGATCAGATCGCACCCGTTAAAAGTGCCGTTGAGGGTGCGATTGGCGAGATCAAGGATCCCTTCGATATAGTGGCAACTGCCTTTACCTCTGGAGCTGGGCTAAGTGCCCAGGGGCCATCGAAGGAACACGCTGAGGCGATGTTTGGAGGTAGCTCTAAGAGTTCAGCGGAGAGTTACACTGAGGATTCGAAAGCGTACTCGACGACCACTTCGCAGACGACAATGCGAATTTCTCCTAGTACCGACGTCTTTTGGAATTAGGGGATCATATGAATTTCAAAAGGTCAAAGAAGAAGAGTACAACCGACGGCCAGATGACGCTCTTCGAGCATATAGCAGAATTGCGCGGACGTTTAGTTAAGATCGTCCTAGCCATAGCAGTCGGCTCGATCGTGGCATATCTGGTCTACAACCCAATTCTGAGCTTCTTTACAAGGCCATACTGTCAAATAAGCCCTGGTGGACACTGCCAACTTTACGTTACGGGCCCTATCGACGGCTTTTCACTTAGGATCAAAGTTGCTGGATATGGAGGGGTCTTCTTGGCTCTTCCGGTGATACTTTGGCAACTTTGGCGCTTTATAACACCGGGTCTAAAAGACAAAGAGAAGCGATACGCCCTTCCATTTGTCTTCTCTTCGCTACTGCTATTTGTTGCCGGCGCCTACGTTGCCTACATAACGTTTCCTCACGCACTAGCATTCTTGCAGTCAGCGGGAGGCAGTCAGCTTCGACAGATCTATACACCCTCTAGCTACCTGAGTCTTATATTTCTTTTGATGGCCGCTTTTGGTGCCTCTTTTGAGTTTCCCGTCTTACTCGTAGCGCTTCAATTGGTAAAGGTGGTGACACCTAAGAAGTTGGCCTCTTGGCGCAGGTGGGCGATTGTAACGATCGTAACAGTGGCGGCAGTTGTTATTCCAAGCTCAGACCCCTTCTCGCTATTTGCGCTTGCTATTCCCCTCATTCTCTTCTACGAGATCGCGATACTCGTCGGTCGCATACTTCTGCGAGATAAAAGCATTTCAAAGGGGCGACGCCGACGGAGAGATGCGGTTAGCTCTGCTCAAAGCTAGGAAGATCCGTAGAGTATTTCCAAAGGCTATTTTCAAAGATGTATAGCAACCTCTTCGCTGTCACGTAAGATGTGATCTAGGTACATATGGTCTTTCTTCCCAATATCTCTAACCTCGGGATCGATTCGTTTACGCGCCGACTCAATGTTGATCCTGATCAATTCCAGATCCAGGCCTTCGAGGCCATAGATAAAGACAAAAGTGTTATGGTGGCCGCCCCGACTGGTAGCGGTAAGACCCTCGTAGCCCAGTATGCGGTCGACAGGGCTATCAACCGGGGTCTTAGGGCTTTTTATACAACTCCACTCAAAGCACTCTCGAATCAAAAGTACAACGAATTCGTTGACCTCTACTCTTCGGACGCTGTGGGACTTTTGACCGGTGACAACGTAATCAATAACGAAGCTCCGGTGGTTGTTATGACGACCGAAGTTCTTCGAAATATGTTGTACGAGGGTACTTCTAACTTAGATGACCTGGCCTATGTCGTATTAGACGAGGTCCACTACCTTCAAAATCCCTACAGGGGCGCTGTTTGGGAAGAGGTTATTATCCACCTCCCGCGCCATACCAAGTTGATCTGTCTCTCGGCTACGGTCTCTAACCTCGATGAATTCGGAGAGTGGATAAGAACGGTACGTGGTGATCTAGAAGTCATAGTTGAGCGACATCGACCAGTTGAATTGAATCACCTATATGGCGTCTATGACGACCGAGAGCGATCATTCAAGGTTCTCGATGCCCTTATCGATGGCAAGTTGAATGGTGAATGTTCTCGATATGACGACCCTCGAATAAAGCAGAGGGGTTTTTATAAGCACAATGGTTCAAGGCGTCGTCCTCCGCGTCGTGGAGAAGTAATCGAAGAGCTTCACGATCGCTCGATGCTCCCGGCTATATACTTTGTATTTTCCCGCAGCGGATGCGACCAGGCGGTTGAAAGTGCGCTAGCGAGCAACGTCAAGCTCACCACGCCATTTGAACGATCTATCATCCGCGAAATAGTCGATCGCTCGATAACTAATTTGACCTTGGCGGACCTTGAAGCACTCCGCTATGACACCTTCATAGCTGGGATGGAGGCAGGATTTGCGTCTCACCACGCTGGGATGGTGCCTCCTATGAAGGAGGCGGTAGAGGAGTGCTTCGCTCGAAGCCTTATCAAGGTCGTCTTTGCCACCGAGACACTTTCGCTCGGGATCAACATGCCTGCGCGAAGTGTAGTCATCGAGAAGCTTAACAAATTTAACGGCGATACTCACGAGATCTTGACTCCGGCTGAATATACCCAGCTTGCCGGAAGAGCGGGGCGTCGTGGCATCGATAACGTGGGATATGCAATCTCCCTGTGGTCACCATTTGTTCCTTTTGAGACAGTAGCTAACCTTATGGCTACCGACTCCTACCCTTTGACGTCATCGTTTCGACCTACCTACAATATGGCGGCCAACCTGGTGAAGGGCTTTGAGCCAGATAGTGCGAGAAATCTCCTGAACCTCTCCTTTGCTCAATTTCGCTCTGGAGCTGAAGTGGTACATCTAGAGGCGACGGTAGCTCGAATCAAAGATAACTTGCCTGAGTTAGAGAGGGCTATCCTCTGTGAATATGGAGATGTAGCTGCGATATATGACAACGCATCTCGCAAGGCAAAGAGGGCAGGTATGCGACAGATCCCTCCCGAGAAGCTGATTCACAGCTATATCGGTCGACTGCGACCAGGAGATATAGTCGTCGCTCCAGCGACAGAGGGCTCGCCATTTGATTCGACAAGGCTCGTTGTTATCGCTACATCGAAGAAGAAGGGCGGTAAGGTAACGGCGCACCTAGTCAGTGCGAGTGGATTTAGATACCAGATTCGCCCTAATCTAATCGACTTTCTTCCTAAAGCCCTCGATAACCTAGTCGTTGAAGAGGAGTACGATCCCTGGAGCCACACCTACATCGACGCTCTAATTGCAAAGATGACAGAGTATCCGATTTCAAATTGCGGAACCTCAGAGCCGAGACTCTCAAGGGAAGCAGTAGACGACTCTGATCAAAGAGATGAAGTTGAGATGGATGCGATTAGGGATCAATTGAAGAGCTGCAAGGATTTCTCTCGCCACTTGAGTGCGCTAAAGAAGCTCCGCAAAGCACAGGGGCGTATCAAAGAGCTTGAGTTGGAGGTAGCTGGTCATACGGACTCTCTATCACGACAATTCGACAGGGTGATTGAACTTCTAGAGGGTCTTGGTCTTATCTCTGGTTGGTCTCTGACACAAAGTGGCGAAAGGTTAGCGGGTCTCTTTCACGAATCTGACCTTCTCATTGAGCTCTCTCTGGAAGAGGGAATATTTGAGGGGTTAGATCCCTACTCTCTAGCGGCGCTCTTGTCAATCTTCGTCTTTGAACCGCGGACCTCTGCCCCAGGTAGTGATAGATTTCCCACTCGCGAACTCGAAGAGAGATTCGAAAAGGTGCAGGCGATAAGGCTGAAGCTCAATCAACTCGAAGCCAAGTACAAGGTTCCACCTACAAAGGTAGTCGAGTCGGGTTTTATGGTCTATGCGAGTCAGTGGGCTAGAGGCCGTGACTTGGGTCGTGTGATAGGAGATGGCCAAGTTCCAGGAGGTGACTTTGTGCGTTTCGTGAAGCAGATTTTGGACCTAGCACGACAACTCGAGACGGTTACCTCAGATGTTCACTTCAAAGCGACGCTCCGTCAATTGGATGCAATGCTCTGTAGGGGTATTGTTGAGGCCTCGATGAGAGTAGGGTAGTTATCTCAATAAGAGGTATCTAAACACGGCGTCAAATAGGGAGAGAACTTCGATGGGTGCACCTAACTTTTCGGAAGAAGAGCGTGCTATCGTATCAGCATACTTTTCGAACGTCGACGACAACGTCTTTTCGATAGTGCACCTCCCAGAAGAGACAAAGGCTGCCCTATTCGCCCGTTACTCTCGATCAGCTAAGTCACTACGACGACTCTTTCTAGATGAATTTTACGATAGTGCCGATGATCTATCAGATAGTTTTGATGCGACCACCGGCAAAGAAAAGGCATCCTCACTCTTTTCAAGGGTACTAGCAGAGTACGGAGATGACTCAGTTGCTCAATTAGGCGCAGTTCACATCTCATTTGAGGCTGTCTCAAATCTGGCCACCAAAGTTCTAGAGCGGCCTCGCTTGATGAGCTACCTCGAACAGAGCACTCGCTATATCCGTTACGACGATCGAGACGATACGGGCCGATACCGCTACCATACACCTGCTGAGTTCGATTCTCACGATCGCCACCTCTATCAACGAATACTAGACGAGTTGTTTGAAAGCTATCGGGATCTAACCGATCTCATAGTAAATCGCCTTTCGGGCGAAGTTTCAGGTGAAGTTCCGCAAGCGATGCGGGCTACCATGAGAGCCAAAGCTCTCGATCTTTCGCGGGGTCTACTTCCAACTGCCACGACGTCAAACGTTGGAATATTTGGATCAGCCCAAGCCCTTGAACAGCTTGCCCTTCATCTCCTATCAGATGATCTAGGAGAATGTAGGGTCTTGGGTGAAAAGTTGCGCCGTGAGTTGTCTCTTACGGTTCCAGCACTTACCTCAAGGCTAGAGCGAGAGGAGAGACGAGAACCCTGGGTCGATTACCTGCGTAGTACTCGTCGAAGGATACCTTTGCAGATGCTAGATAACTACCAATTGCGAGAAGGATCAAATTTCAAAGAGGAGAGGTTCTCCAGCGAGTCAGATGTGAAGTTAGTTAGATTTGACCCAGATGGTGAGAGGCGGGTAATCGCAGCGATCCTCTTTGAGTCAACCTCTCTCTCATTTGACGAGATTGAGGGCATAGTCGATCGTCTTTCTCGCACTGAGAGGTCAGAGGTGATCGCCAAATATTGCGGAGATCGCGAAAATCGCCGCCATCGCCCATCTCGTGCCTTCGAAGCGACGTCTTACAGGTTTGAAGTTGAATGTGACTACGGTGCCTTTCGTGATCTTCAACGCCACAGGTTGATGTCAATTGAATGGCAGCGACTCGGTACACAACTGGGCTTCTTTGAGTCACAAGCGCTTTCTCCTTCGGAGAAGGAGCTATATCGAAGCGCAATCTCCTCAGTTGAAGATAGTTATGAATACTTTCTGAAAAAATACGGAATATATGTAGCTTCGTATATGCTTCCTATGGCCTCAAAGGTACGTTTTCAGATCGATCTAAACCTCAGGCAATTACTCCACATAGTGGAGCTTAGGACGCAGCCTCAGGGTCATGAAAGCTACAGGATGGTTGGACAAAAGATGTTCAATCTCCTCAAGGATGTGGCAAGACATGACGATCTGGCAAGCGCCTTCGTCCACGTTGACCTCACCGAAGGCATCGATGGACGCCTTAAATCGATAGAGCGCGAGTTAAATAAGGGGCGTTAGAGAACTTTTAGTTGAAGCGTTGGAAGTGTTAAAACTTTCGCTAAATTCTATCGGGAACAAACAAAGCGATAAATCCCTTCCAATAGGGAAACGTTTAGACGCATATGTTATTTAGATTTACTCCAGCAAAGAAGGCTGGACTTTGAAAGGACAAGAATGCCACGTAAGAAAGCGGCAGACTTTGAAGAGCCAATCGAACCAGAAGAAGAGCCTGTAGACGACGACTTCGAAGATGAATTGGCCGATGAAGATGAATTTGAAGGTGACCTCGAGGACGTTGAGTTCGACGACGAAGAGTTGATCGAGGACGAAGATGAGTTAGAAGAGATCGACGAAGAAGATCTAGATGATGAGCTTGGTGAAGATCTCGACGAAGAGGTCATCGATGACGATGATGACATTCTTGCAGACGATGATGAAGCAGCAGACGACGATGATGAAGATCTCGAAGAGATCGACGAAGAGGTCGAGGCAAGCCTCGACGATATCCTCAAGGAGAGAATGGTCGTCTCATCCTCTGAAGAGTCAGAGGATGAAGATGATGAGGACGATGATCGTAGTGATATTGCCCTTACAGTTCTACCCAAGCAGCCGGATGAATTTGTGTGTCAGAGCTGTTTCCTTGTGAAGAAGTTAACACAACTTGCAGACAAGGATCGGCACTACTGTAGGGATTGTGTTTGATCGGAATCGGAGGTTTCTCGTGCCCACATTAGGCGAAGAAGACGTCAAAAAGCTACTTGACTATTTCGTTTACGCTCCAATAGGGGTTATCTCTTCACTAGCCGACTCTATTCCAAAGGCTGTCGAAAACGGACGCCAAGTGGTAGAGGCGAGAGGAATGGCTGCGAAGTTTATGGGTAAGATGGCCGTTGACTTCGCCGGGGGTGCATTGAAGAGTCAACTCGACGACGCAAAAGAGAACGTCGGTGGCAAGGTGGTAAGTGTTCTTCCTGAACCATGGAACGATCTTGCGCGCTTTGTCCTTGGCATCGAAGACAAGCCCCAGGCCGAAAGCGCCAAGTCGTCGTCGACGCCAACTAACGATGAACCAAAGGTCAAGGTCTCCGTTGAGGACGAGGCAGTTGAGAACGTCGTAGTTGTCGCTGATGTTGAAGAGGCACTAGCCCCAGAGGAAGCTGAAGAATCGCTGCAGGAGGGTGCTTATAGTGGCATCGAGGGGATCATTCCGAGTTATGGTACCCTTTCTGCAAATCAGATTGTGGCTAAGCTTGACCGTCTTAGCGCTGCTCAGCTAAGAGAAGTCCTCGACTTTGAAAATGCGCATCGTGGCAGGAAGACGATCGTCAACCGTGTAAGTGACCTTTTAGAGGCAAGTAAATAATTCTCTGACGAGAAAGACAGAGAGCTAATCACTTGAATGAATTGCGCTATTTAGGCGGAGGCGACGTTCTCGCTGACTTCATAGAGATGCTTCTTACCCTTGATGCTGAGCTTAGTGTTCAGAGGGGAGGCCGTTACCTCTCTGAACGAGCTTTCAATTCTTTAGTTATGGGGGTAGAAGAGGGAGGCGAAAGGTCTATCTTTGGCCCCTCAATCGCCTATCAAGACGAGATTCCCATTGGATTAGCGTATCTTAGGTGGCACGATGCTGCACTGGGAGATGCGCGCCATCGCTCCGCTGAAGTCTTTGTCTACGTTAAGCAAAAATATCGTAACAGGGGAGTCGGAACCGAGATACTCAACAAGCTTAAAGAAGTCTCAAATGCCTTTGATGTCGTTGAGCTGACTTCGGTCGTCTCCCCAGGTGCCCGCAGCACTAAATCGCTCCTTGAACGAGGCTCGTTCAAGGGTGGTGCTATTGAGATGGTCTCATATTCGACGAGGCCGTGAATTATAGGTTAGCTAATTTCCCTGCCAGATTGGCGCTCTCTTTTCAATAAAGGCCTTCGGCCCTTCTTGATAGTCGTTTGTGGTCGCTAAGTAGTTCATTGCGTCACGGCTTAGACCAAAGAGGGTTGTATCGTCGAGCGTTGATGCTTGGCGTGAAACCTCTAGTGACTTTCGAACCGCTAGTGGTGCATTTGCCGCAACTTGCCGTGCAAGCTTTAGGGCCTCCTCGAGAAGTTCCTCGTCACTCGAGGAAAGGCGATTGACCACTCCTAGGGAGTGGGCCTCCCGAGCAGATATCGGATCGCCAGTAATTATCATCTCGATCGCTCGGTTAGTAGGGATCTTACGAGGAAGTCTAAATAACCCGCCTGCGGCAGCTGCAAGTGATCTTTTGACCTCAGGTAGTCCAAATGATGCACCCTCAGAGGCAACGATCATATCGGCGCTAAGTGCTATCTCGAAGCCCCCAGCTAGAGCCGGTCCGTGGACGGCTGCAATTACCGGCTTGATCCTTTGACGGCTTGCGATTCCCGCGAAGCCACCTTTTTTAGTCGAAAGCGAAGCACCATTGCCCGCGGCTATCTCCTTCAAGTCTGCTCCTGCTGAGAAGTTCTTTCCCCGCCCACTTACGATGGCGATCCAAAGGTTATCGTCCTCTTCGAAGCTATCTAGGTGCGACTCCATTGCTTGGGCGACCGCACCATTGACAGCATTTCTCGCATCGGGTCTATTTATTTCGATGTGAAGGATGTGAGGTTCAATCTCGTGAGCTTCTACTTCCATAGTTCAACTTTCTCTTCTTAGGTCCTTAGTTGATCCTAGATGAGTGTTTTATCGCAGTTGTGTGATTTTGCTAGTAGTAGAGGTTAGAAAGAGAGTAAGCAACCTCGAATTTAGATAGGTCCCATCTTTGAATTGAATGGTTAAGTGAAAAAACGAACGTTTTTGGCGTTCGTTTTTTCATTGCGCTTCTTTTCAGTCAAGCATCCAAACTTTAGATACTATATGTGTATCGCGATATTGTGGTCGCTTGTAGCTACTCAGCTGCCTCTGGCGATGCTTCGGAGACGGTTGATTCAACCGAAGCCTCTTCTTCAACCGAAACTTCTACGGCCTCTTGGCTCTCCGAGGAGACCTCAGATGGTGTTTCAACTTCAGTCGTTGTCGCCTCTTCAGCTGGAGCGACGACTTCGGTCTCTGCTACAGATGTCTCAGCATCATCAGTTACTGGTGATGTGACAGTTTCGGCTGGAGCCGCGGCCTCTGGCGTATTGGAAGGCGTAGTTGCCACGTTAGTGGCACTTTGTTCTTCTCCACCGATCTTTCGCCTCGGGGCACGTGGGGGAGGTGGAACCTTTAGACCAAGGAGCTCGGCTAGGGCTGGAATTCGACCTGAGATCTCTCGAGCTTGAGTTAGAAGTTCTTCACTCGCGTTAGCCGGTAGCGCTGTTGGCTTTACCATCTTTCGGATTGGCGAAAGATTTAGAGCATTTAGCATTTGCGAGTAGATCTCATTAGATGCATTTGCACCGAGGGTGTCGCTAGCCCTTTGAGCGAGCTCAGTTAGGAGGTCGTCAGGAAGCTTAGATCCATTATCGGGGGCGTAGTTTGATCTCCATACAGCTTTGATCGACTTTTTGTCGGCTAGGAGTTCTCTTATTTCAGTTACCCATTCGTTCTCTAGGGTGTCACGACGCTTGGTGGAGATCTCTTTTAGTTGTTCAAGTATCGCCTTGAGATCTTCATTTGCGCCAACAAGGCGTTCGCCGGAGACGACTACCGCCTTGATATCACGAATAGTGATACCGTCGGCGATGGCTATGGCTGCGTCTGCACGATCGCGCCATATTGCTATTTCGCAGCGTGGGTAGATCTCTTCGGCTAGCTTTAGCAGGGTATCGCCACTCTGGTCTTGTTGTTTCGCAATCTCTTCGCGAACTCTCGGCATGCCACCTTCGAAGATGAACTCTGCTATTGGCTTTTGGTGCTCGCTTAGCTCGGCTAGGAGGCTATCGCGGTGAACTCTTGCTGGAGTGAGACGCACCTTCTCCTTTGCGACCTTTGGCTTTGGCGCTGGTCTTTCGGCGCCTGCGGGTCGCTCGCGCCTCTCGCGTCGCTTTGGTGCTTCACTATTTGCACTGGCACCTTCTTCACCGTCGCGTCGAGGGCGTCTCTTCGATCGATCGTTCTGGCCGCTATCTCCCTCGGAGCGTGGTTTGCTTCGCTTACCGTCGCCCTTAGAGCCCTTGCGGTCGCCTCCGCGCACAGCACGCTCCACAGTTGTAAGAGTGGTGACTTTACGAGCCTCGATCTCGATGGTCTCATGCTTTTTGACGGCTGCACCCTGAGGTGGGGTGACGGAGATAATGGTAGTTCCGTCGATCGTCTTCTCGACGATTGCTTCGACTCGATCGCCAATCTTGGCGCCTTCATAAAGGAGTGAAGCGTCAAGGCTGCCGCGAGGCTCCTTTGCCTCAGCGCGTCGCCATCTCCAGGTCGAATCGTCGATCTTATCTGTAAGCTCAATCTTTAGCCGTAAAGCCATTGTCTCTTTGTTCTCCATGTAGATACAGCTCGCAAATGTGACTTGCACGAGCTGTGTTTTGGCTGTTGCACTTTATTTATTGGCAACAACCTAAATAGATGCCTTAGAGTAGCATAAAGGTCAATTGATCACGATACGTCAATAGGTGGCCTTTGAGTACTTCTTCACATTCAAATTACGACTTGTATTCACGTATTGATCCGCGGGTCGCACAAGTGATTTCGAGGTGGGGGCTAGAAGATGGCCTGTATGTCTTCGATTCGTCTACAGCCTCTTCAGCAGAGGCCGCCTCATCGCTGTCGGTGGATGTGGATCAGATAGGTAAGTCGATTGCATTCAAGGGCGACGATTGGTTCGTGATAGTACTTATCTCTGGGGCCTTAAGGGTGGATAAGGCGAAGGTGCGCGCTGTAGCCCAATCGGTAAAGATGGCGAGTATCGATGGGCAAAGCATAGAGAAGAATTTGGGATACAGGCCCGGTGGACTCTCTCCCCTCTTCATCCCCGATTCTGCGAAGCTCTTTGTGGATCGCTCAATCGAGAATTTTGAGACTATCTATGTCAGCGCCGGAACAACTAACAGCGTCGTGGCGCTATCTAGGAGCGCTAGAGAGGCTATCTTCGGTAGCGAACGCTTCGATCTCTCGATGGACGTTAGTGGCAACTTGGAGGAAAATTGAGATTAATTGGTGGTCACGTTTCGGCGGCCGGAGGCATCGCTAAGGCGATAGTCCGGGGTGAAGAGATCGACGCCTCTATTATCCAGATCTTTACAAACTCACCGAGGGGATGGAAGGCTCAAAGGGTGAGTTTGAATGGGGCAAGTAACGTCTCGGAGCTGCTAGCAAAGTCTTCCAGGGTTGAAAAGGTAGTGAGTCATGCGAGCTACTTGGTAAACCTCGCCTCACCCGATGAGGAGCTCCTTGGTAAGTCTCGAGCCCTGTTGAGGGAGAGTCTCACCTACTGTGATGAGATCGGTGTTCCCGAGTTAATCTTGCACGTCGGAAGTCACCGTGGAAGTGGCTTTGAGACCGTGGTTGGACAAGTCAGCGAGGCGATTTACGAGGCGCTCGATGGTCTAAGCTCGGTAAGGCTTCTCCTCGAAAACAGTGCAGGAGCGGGAGATAGCGTTGGTCGAGACTTTTACGAACTCTCGGTATTGATAGGATCGACTGGCCTTGACCCAGAACGCCTCGGAGTCTGTGTTGACACCCAGCACCTATTTGCTAAGGGATACGACTACCGGGAAGCTGGTGGCCTTGAAGAGCTGGTCTTAGAGATCAAAGATGCTGGCCTCGAAGATCGCATCTTTGCTATACATTTGAACGACTCCAAGTCGCCACTTGGATCAAAGTTAGATCGTCACGAAAACTTTGACGATGGGACCATCGGTAGTGAGGCAATTGGAAGGTTTATCTCCCATGACCTCTTTTCGAAGGTTGACCTCATCCTTGAAGTTCCTGGTGATGGCGATGGACCACGAAGCGCGGACGTCGTTAAAGTACGGGGCTTACTCTAAATTTATCAATACGAAAAGAGTTCCTCGAAATCTCTAGGAGCCAATTCACGATTGGTTTTAGATACCGATGGGCAAGTGTACTCTTTTTTGCCCATCGGTAAAGTTAGCTTGCGGTTTGCACCAATCTTTGGCGCAGTGTTATTTAGATTCTGTCCGAACCGTCGCTGCTAAGCGGCCTTCGCTATAGAAGTCAAAGTTCAATGGATTGTCGATCGCTCTTTTTACCTCGTAGCTACTGCCGAGGTTGATCCCATCTCGATACTCGATTAAGACATTTAGCTTGGTACGGGCCGTCGCTAGATTGCTTGAGAGACTTTGACTGATTGAATCTTCAAGTAGGTATAGATACGAGACGTTATTTACGTGGCCAATGAGGTCAAAGTCGCAAAATCTAAATGTCCACGGATGTGTTTTTGCCTCTATATCTTCTATCGCACTAGAAGCAAGACGAGTAGATACCCTTCGATCGTTAGCACTCACCCCGTATATGTCCATGAAGTTTTCGCTGAGGCTCTTTGGCGCTCGAGTGGCTGCGTCGGTTTGAATCCATAGCGATGCAACCTCAGCTACTGCTGTACCTCCTTGGCGCACTACCGTCCGTCGCGACGCCCAACTCCTGCCAATTCCAGAACAGAAGGTTGTTACTGTCAAATGCGAGCCATAGATTATGTCGGCGTTGATTTGAAGGCCAGTTCGTCTAAGAATCCATACGCCCTCGTCATCCAAGCCGCTATCTTCGAGGTCGGCGCCGGCGATATCTTGCGCAATTCGTGCGAGGGCGTCGAATCTAAGTCGCCCTGAAGTATCCGTCTCGGCTAGACCTATTCGAACTTCATATTCGAAGCATCTACCAACTTCAAAGTTATTTAGCAGTAAGGGTGATGAAGGGGATTGAAATTCTAAATTCACCCCTTCAACCTATAGCGATCGATTGCGCTCCATTCACCCAACGAAGTTAGATCTAAGAACCTTCTTGTCAAACTTTCCTACACTTGTGCGTGGGACTGCGTCGATGAATTTGATTTGATCAGGTAGTTGCCACTTTGCAAACCCTGCCTTGATCAACCTCTCATGCAACTGCTCAAGCGTTAGAGATGCACCTGGGGCTAGCACTACTGCGGCTAGTGGCCTCTCTTGCCACTTGTCGTCGGGCACGGCAATTACGGCTGCCTCGACAACCCCATCGATCGCCATGATCGCCCCTTCGAGGTCGACACTAGAGATCCATTCGCCCCCAGACTTGATTAGATCTTTGGTTCTATCTGCAATGACGAAGTAGCCATCTGGAGAGCCAATCGCAACGTCACCGGTCTTGAACCACCCTTCGTCCTCGAATGAATCGGCGCCCCGCCCATGGAGGTATGACTGCACCACCCATGGACCCCTTACGTAGAGGTTGCCCATGGTTGAGTTGTCCCAGGGAACTTCGTTGAGATCGTCATCGACGAGTTTTACCTCTATCCCAGGTCCAGGTATCCCAGCTTGACCAGATACTCGATCAAGCAGCTCCTCTCGCGATAGGTGACGCATCGAGTGCTTTGGACGTGCCACACTTGCTAGTGGTGACGTCTCGGTCATTCCCCATCCTTGAGTAATCGTGATTCCAAGTTCTCTTCCGTAGCGCTCGATGAGCGCCTTGGGTGGTTGGGATCCGCCCGAGAAGATCTCTCGCAGCGCAAGATTGAGTGGACGGCGTGACTTCAACTCTTGTTCTAGTGCTATCCATACCGTTGGAACTCCTGCAGTTAAGGTCACCTCTTCGTCGACGAGGAGGTCAACGAAGGACTTGGGGTCGAGGTGGGGATAGGCAAAGACTATCTTTGCCCCGGTTGCGATTGCAGCGTGACACATGCCCCACGCCGAAGCGTGGAACATTGGTACGACGGGAAGTATCGCATCTGAACAGCAGATACTCATGCCAGATGGCGTTGAGGCGTTGATAGCGTGAAGGAAGGTCGATCGATGAGAGTAGAGTACTCCCTTTGGTCGGCCGGTCGTACCCGAGGTGTAACAGAGGCCAGCTGGAGATCGTTCATCGATCTCAAGTTGAGAATATGTTGTTGGTTGATTTGATATCAGAGCCTCATAGGAGATGACTCCCTCAATCTGCGATGATCCGTAGTCGTCGTCTAAGACAATTATCTGCTTGACTGTCGGTATGTCACCCTTTATCTTCTCGATAAGTGGCAGTAGTTCGCTCGCGACAAGGATGGCGACGTCGCTCGCGTCATTGATAATGAAGGTTAAGTCCTCGGGTGAGAGGCGCGCATTTAGAGTGTGTAGCACTCTTCCGCTACAGGGTATCGCAAAGTAGCATTCAAGGTGGCGATATGTATTCCAGCTGAGGGTGGCAACAGTTGCGCCCTTCTCAATTCCAAGTGAGTCGAGGCTATTCATCAACTGGCGTGTTCTATCGGCGAAGTCCTTATATGTGTATCGAAACTTCTTGTCGATGGCAGTCTGAGTCACTATTTCAACGTCGCCAAAGTGGCGATCACAATGATTGAAGAGCGTCCACGTATTTAGATCAACGTCCATCATTGTCATTTTTTGGTTCCCCCCGAGCGTAAGTTAGTGACAAATGTAACACCAAACTTACCACAAGGTCTACTGCTAGTGGGAAGGCAAAAACGTCTCGACTTCGTGGACGATTAACCATCTCTTTTGGATGACCGTCAGCTAACGAGCCATTCAAAGAGGGCTAGGTTGGCGACCTCTTTTTGATAAAGGCGTTCGGGGTGCCACTGAACCCCTATGATCTTTTCGCCCTCTACTGCTTCGATGAGATCGTCATGTGACCAAGCAGAGGCCTTGAGGGTAGGTGCCAGATCTTTGATGCCCTGATGGTGGAGGGAATTTACCCCCGCTATTGCTCCTGTGACTTCAGCGAGCATTGAGGTTGGATCGATCTCAATCGAATGGACTAGGTCATTTTCACGATCCCATATTCCATGACCCGTCAAACCAATGCTCTCAAGATCTTGGTGGAGACTTCCACCGAGGGTAACGTTCAGAATTTGTATTCCGCGGCAGATTGCGAGGATCTTTTTGTTTTGCCGTATCGCCTCATTGATTACAGCTATCTCTAACTCATCACGAGCAGGATCGAGGTGCGTAACAAAAGGGGAGCGCTCTTGGCCATATCTCAATGGCTCTACATCAAGTCCTCCGCAGATCATCACTGCATCGGACTGCGTTACGCAATCGGTGGCGACCTGTGCGATCCTATCTAGATCGTTAATTGGATCAAGGCCAATCGATGAAAGCGGATTTGCCCTAGCGCCGACCTCAGCTAGTGCCTTTGGGTAGCCAACGTAGAGAGCGTACTGGTAGTCATTTTTTAACCCGAATGTGGTTAGAACCTGTTTCAAATCAACAAACACCCGTATTAGCAGCCACACATCTCACTGAGAAGGCAAATTTCAATTTGCTTAGTGTTGGTTGGATCCATTTCTCTCTTTGGAGCATTTCCACTGATCAAATCTCAAAAGTAGTGATCTCTGCCGAAACCGAGTTTGGCCCCGGAGTCTGGGAATTTGCAAATGTCGACACAAAGCAGTAGCGATCCCCTCTTATCTTTGTCATGCGTGATTCAAGGAGGAGGTCATTTGTAAATGTTGTTCGAGATAGTGAAAGTGCGGCACAAGGGGGTTCTACTCCAAGCAGCGAGGCCTCTTGTGCGTTCAAGAGCACCGGAGCGATTCTCTCTTCCCCTCTAGTTGGCGTGATATTGCAAAGGCGCTCTAATTCGTCGTATAGCGATGTGTGCTCGAAGTTTACATTGACTAGAGGTAGTGCGAAGGCGAGGGGAATTTTGATCGAGTCGATCGCTACCTCTAAGTCGTCAGCGAATCTCACACGCTCGAGTAGGAAGAATTTTCTGTCGACGAGTTCGAACCTCTCTGCTAGTTCTTCGTCGTCGATTACCTCTTGTGTTAGAACTCGAGACCATTGTCGGTGCCCCTTCATCTCGAGTTCTCTAAAGAGCGAGTAGAGGGTACCGAGGTGCTGTTCAAAGCGAGCATTTGTCAGAACGGTTCCTCGACCTCTGTGACGAATAACGATACCATCGAGTTCGAGGCGCCGTACTGCTTCACGAACGGTCTGACGTGAGACGTTGTACTGTTCGATCATCTCTTTGTCAGTGGGGAAACGCTCTAGAAATTCTCCCGCTGAAATTCTGGAGCGAAGATCATCTAAAAGCTGTGCCCACAGCGGTAGCGGACTTTCACGGTCCATAACTGTCTATCCGTCTCTCTCATCGGACTCAAGGTCGCCTATATGAAACAATATAATCCGACTAATCTAGTCGACAATTTAAGATCACCAAAGAATACTAACTCCTAGCTCCAAGAAGCCGAGTGGGTGTCTCGAAGAGGACATTGCGCATCCAAGTAGAGGAAAAACCTGCGGACTCAAGGCTCTCGATTGCAACCACGTACTCGTGGGGAATGTTGGGAAAGTCAGATCCAAAGACAATTTTCTCCGAGAGGTCCGAGATCACTCTGGCGTTATCTTCTCCCAATGGAGTTGTCTCTTCGGTGAACGGAGTGAGAACCATCGTTGTGTCCAGATAGACGTTTTCATACTTTTGTGACAATTCGATGAATTCACGATACTCTGGCATTCCCATATGAGCAATTACCAGAGTAAGGTTGGGAAAGATATCAAGTAGTTGCCTTACTAGGCCTACACCTGTGTATCGACCAGGCGCTGGACCGGAGCCCGCATGGATTACGACCGGAGTCCTTGACTCCTCTAAAAGATGCCAAGCTGGGATCAACTTTTCATCTATCGGTGAAAATTCGCCAACTTGAATATGAACCTTGAAGACTTCAGCGCCACCCTCGATCGCCTCTTTTGTGTACTCATATACGTCGTCGTCAGGGTAGATAGTCGCAGATGAGATGATCGCTTTGTCGATCTTCGCAAAGTCTCTTGACCATTCGTTGAGCCACTTGGCCATTCCGCTGCGATGAGCGTAGTTTAGAGCCGAAAATCTTGAGACACCAAACTCTTTAAGTTGTGCGATTCTGGTTGCATCGTCGTCTCGATACTTTATTGGCCAGCTACGCCCGAGAAGCGGACCTGCCGAGTCGAAGTATTGACGAACCTTACTCATTACGTTATCGGGCATGAAATGAACGTGTATGTCGACGATCGACGGTATCGAATGTCGCGTAAGTATCTCTTTTATTTGATCCACTTCTGTGGCTCTCCCTATTGCCGTTTATTCATCTATAGTTCAGTCGCGGGGTGACTCGATAGAGTTGGAGGTAGCAACCTAAGCCCATGTTAGCTTTAAAGTTCATTTACCTTTCCGGATAAGTCGGTGAGAATCCACTTGGTATTCTTATCTAGTTTGGCTCGATATAGGGCTTGATCGGCGACTTCAATCATCGAGTGCATCGATTGGCGACCAGCAGATAGTACAGCTCCACATCGTAGTTTTGTTACCTTTTCTACCTCTTTGATGAGTCGCTCGATAATCTGTTCGGCCTGATCCTTTGAGTCGACGATTGCAAGAATGGCAAATTCGTCACCTCCCCATCGGGCTGCTATGTCTATGGCTCGAATAGATTTTTGTATGGCCTCTGCAGTTTGGATCAGAATGTGGTCGCCCTCGTCGTGGCCTAGGGTGTCGTTTATCGATTTGAATTCATTTAGATCCATAAGGCCAACAAGAAGCATCTCCGAACTTCTATGGACCCTAGACACCTCCCTGCTGGTGGCAAATTCCCACCCCTTACGGTTCAAGATGCCCGTCATAGCATCAGTTATAGAGAGCTTTTTGATTGAGAAATTTAAATAACCTGCTGAAACGGAAGTCACTATCAGTGTGGAGATCGTTAGAAGCCAGTCCCCTAGTGGAGATGCTGGCTTATCGCCGAAGATCAGTGCTGCTGAGTAGAGGAGAATAATTAAGGCTAGATGACCGAGTGCATCGAGGGTTGAAAAGAACGAGAATGCCAGCAAGACTATCCATACGTAAAATAGCACTGCTAGCAGTGAAGGGTCTTTCCCGTACCCAGTAGCGATTTGAAGCGAGACAATTAGGGTTCCACAGGCAAGGGCCGCATTCGTCCCTGTAAGAGTCATCTGTGGCGCTCTGATCAAGATCAGCAATCCAGCAAAGAGGAAAAGTGCGTTTGCCACATAATCAATAACGAACAGAGATGGGGTGTCGAGTGAAATTGTAATTAGAAGACCGACCGCAGACCCTGTAGCTGAAAGTGCGCCAACCCACCTAGCTGCCGAGATATTCGAAAGAGGCGATTCTGTGGGCGAATCCCACAGCCACCTGTAAATCTTTGAAACTCGTAGCTGAAGTTTTTTCATCGACGAAACACCGCTGCTAGTAATACGAACTTAACTTATCAACTCTATAACGAATTCGTCATGACTTTTGTTGAATTAAATAATCATGAAAGGTATTTATGTGAACGCGGAACACGGTCGACTTTGCTGCAGTGAAACGCTTGCGGTGGGTCCTACGCGTGATAACTCTATTTATGGCTAGTTCTCTACGTCCATTGTTGTGAAAGATAGATCTTGATTACTGGGATAGATCTTGCGGTACAGCGAGTCAGTGTAACGGTCGAGAGTAATCGGCTGGTGTGTTCTACAACCATTGGAGTTCTATCTGACCGCTCATTTGAACATTGAACTCAAGAGCGCTTGGCAGATGCCTTGGTAGCCAAGGCTGAATCCTCGCGGCGATTACCAACCAGGTTTGGTTGTGACCACTTGGGGTGTTGAGGTCATGTTTTGCCTATTCAGTCCCAAGGGGCTCGGCCGATTGAGTGGATCTAATTACCCAGATGCACTTGCCACCCCTAAATGCTACGAGATCTCCCGTAGGCTCAGCCGTAGCGACCATTTGAGTTCCATTCCCCGACGACTTGGGCGTGCTCCCTGCGAAATTTGCTCCAGAGGCAGGTATGGGTGGGGCAACGACGGCTATCGAATATGGCCTACATACTGCCGTGCTCATGAGCGTACCAAGGTCAAGAATCTCTGGAATATGCGTCGCAGGCGAAGATAGTCACTTCCGATCTCACCCCCTCTTCTCATTCGCGGAGATCTATCTTTAGCTAAAGATAGAGTTTGTGTAGGAGCCGAGAATGCAACTTTGCCACGAGACCATCTATCAGCCCCTCAACGCAGGGGACAAACACGAACTGCAAAGGCATCTCGATCGCCGTCTGTGTTACGGCCATAGATCTCTAAATGAGAGTAGATCTGTGAAGAAGTCTGGTCCAATCGCCAACATCTCCGAGTGACTACCAGAGATAAAAAACTGTGCCATTCCTAGACACTCACGAGAGTGATTTGATCATTGGCCCTCGTGGCGCAAGCGCCGTTAGTACTCATCTAGAGCCAACTAACCGCCTTGTGCCATTTGTCGGTCTCCCACGGAGTCGCAGCGCCAAAGAGATCGAAGCTGCAATCGACAAAGAGACTAGGACTCTACTAAATTCACTTGTCAAGACCATCCACTAGAAAAGACAAGCGAACTTCATCGACACGTGGAGTTTCCCATCGCAACTGGTATCGCAGTGTACTTCTGTGATCCCCACTCCCAATGCCACAAGGATCGAACGAGAGCACAATCGACTCCTCCGTCGATACATGACAATACCGATCAATACCCTCTAAGAGGGAGACCGATCTCTCCAAATACTCACGACCCGACCTCAAATACATCAAAGAGAGCTTGAACGATCGTCTAGACAAGATTCCAGGATTTCTCAAACCAGTGAAAAATTCGGCGAGCTCGTTGTGCTGACCACTTGAAACCAAAGTTCATATTTAGGCTTTGCCAAAATCAGCATCCAGAGATAAGGTCCTTACATTAAGTTCGAAGTTCAAACTAGAAGCGTTATTGACAAATCGATTCGAGACGGCTGGCGGTAAATAGTAGAGTTGAGTCCGATAGTTAGCTGTGCGTAAGTGAAGTCGAAGGGTCGGACGTACTTGTTTTTTGGCCCTAATATCGCACTAGCCTCCGGGAAACCTTGGCTAATTTAGTTCAACCACGGTTGTACTAGATTCAAGATTCTCTAACCGAATGTTGGTCGATCCTGGATAGGAGGGAATGGTTCAGCTGTCAAAGGAACCGAGCGCAACCCCACTAACTCTACTAGCGGAACTTTTGAGTCCCACGAGGAGAGGACCACTTCCGTCTAAGGTAGTCGTTCTAGCTCCTTCGATTCAGTCAATTTCAAGTTTGCGACGAGAGGTGGCGCTCCTATGCAAGACTCCGCTCGTAAACGTTGAATTTGGGACACTTCCCACCTTCACAAATGACATCGTCAAAGTGGGAGATCCAGAATTCTGGCGTCGACGAATTTCGGATCAGGAACTCTACTCCCTAATTAGGGTTATTATGTGCGAGGTCGCAGTTGATTATCCTCAGTGGTCAAAGATTTCAGATCAGGAGGAGCTTGTTAGTCGACTTGCTGCATCGATTGCCGATCGAGCATGGGGGCCGCCACTGCAACACGAGCCGGAGTCGGCCAGAAGTACTAGCGACCTTGTTGAAGTGGTCTACTCTCGGGTGCTAGTAAGACTTGGGGATAAGTGGTCATTTGATAGCCAACTCTTTGCACGAGCAGATGCACTTATTGATATCGAGGACTTTAGTAGAGAGCTAAGAGGAAGATATCCAGAAATTGTCCTTTACATGCCCCATGGCCTCGTCCTTCCCGCGGTCAAGTTTGCTGCTAAGTTACTTTCCAAGGTCGATGGGGTAGTTATCTACGGTCGATCCGGTATCGATGAAATCGACATCCCCTTTGAAGAATTGATCCCGAGACACTACTTCGAGGAGGCAGAAGTACCATTCCAAGAGGCTTTTTCGGTCTCTGAACGACTAAAGATCGTCGATCTTCCAGATGCTAGAAGTGAAGTTACCTATGTCCTTCAATCGGTAGTTGCCGCTTTAGAGAATGGCTACGACTTGACCGAGATGTCGATCTATTTTTCAGATCGCACTCGGTATCTCGACCTGCTGAGAAGCTCGTTTAGTGAAATTGGTATTACTACATCACTAGTTGAGGAAAGGCGGTCGTCGATCTCAATCCTCTCTTCGCTCATACGTCGCATAAGCCAATTAGACGCCGAGACCGTCTTTGCTGATGTAGTGAATCTTTTAGCTGACCTCAAAGTTGGCGGCCCAAGGTGCGGCGAGATACTTTATGCTGCTTCAAATCGAGACTTGGTCGGTAGCCCTAAGCTGTTTTCGTCTAACTACGATTCTGTCCCACCGCCCCTCAAGTACCTATCAAGTTTGATGAGGAAGCTCTTCTCGTTCTCTGATAACTTTAGGGCGATCCTCTCTTTTGAGAAGAAGGGCGATCGCAAGTGGCATGAGGCATCGAAGAGAGTCATAGCTCTTGTAAGCGAATTTCAAGGTAACAATGAGGGTACCTTCGCTATATTCGATGAGCTAGATGATGCATTCGATCCCTTTTGCAATTTGCTCTGGAGACTTTCGGAAGTCGATGGGTTTGTAAGCGGAGAAGACCCCTCGGTCTCTTCGTTTTGGACCATTTTAAATTCAATGGTTGAAGAGGTTGATGAAGCCGACCTTTCGAAGATCCAACTTCTCCGAGTTCAATTAACTACATCGCCACCCTGCTTGACTAGTCAAGTTGGTTTTTTTATTGGCCTTACCGACGATGTCTTTCCTCCGCGCCCGCCTCGTTCGTTACTAGAGGGAGGGATGAGAGAGCAACTTGGTCTTCTGAGCGAAAGAAAGGTAGAGGCACTCGCAAATCGTAGCTTGGCGCTCTCTATGGCGTTGTGCTCCGAAGTGGTGATCACGGTGCCACGCGTCGATGTCGTAGCCGAAAAGACGCTTCACCCATCTGGAGTCATTGCGTCGATTGAAGGCCAGTTTTTAGACGAAGGATCGGTTGAGAGGGTTCGATTCGATTCTACGATGGCAATGTTGCGCTCCGATTTCATTCCACCGATGGAGGAGACTATGGTCGCTCTACTAAGGGGAGACTTTAGCGAAGTTCCCCCTTGGAATTTGCCCAGTCCAATTTTTTCTAACGTTTCCCGTGAGAATTCGATCGAAGTATTTAGCGATGATTCCGATCCGGGCATATCCGTCGATGAGGAAGCTTTCGCTGACGCTATTTCACTGGCACCGACTTCAGTGGAAGAGTGGATTAGGTGTCCGTTTGGATACTTTGCGCGACACATTCTAAAGGTCGACCGCTTTCAAAACTTTGACTTAGTGGGCAGTAAAGATCCACTTACTAGAGGTTCGTTCTCGCACGATGTTATCGAACACATCTTGAAGCAAGCTTTGACACAGACAACGAGCGACGATCTAAGCGTTGATCTAGAGGTTTGCTTCGATGGCAAGGGATTTGTCGATTACCCGTGGCATACGCCCCGACTTAAGTTTTCGCGTTCCGTTGAGTCGAGCCGGGTGCTACGCGAGAGTCGGTGGGCACGCAAGTTCTTTGAGGACTTTAAACGAAAGTTGGGTGTCGACCCTAGTGGTGATCGGGTTGACTTTGAGGTTGAATTGCCACCAGTGCTTTTTGCATCAGAGGGTAAAAAGGTGATAAAGCTACGAGGTCGAGCCGACATGGTAGTTCAACGAGGTAGCGAAGTAGATTCGGTCGCAGCCATCGTTGACTTTAAAACTGGGTCGTCGTTTTATTACGGGGCAGGAAAAAATGGCCAACTTACCTCAGTTCAGCTTGTCTTATATGCGGACATGGTAAAGGTAAATGGCCGTCAAGTTGACCTCGAGTACTGGTTCTTTGATGAGCGACGCAACATCGAGCGCAAGGAGGTCGACTCTCAGTGGAGGGGTGTGGCCAAAACCAGTGCGACATGGGCGTTACGGGCGATGGCAAAGGATGAATTTCCGAGATTCCATCACCTCGATGAAGAGGGTAAGCCGTGCAATTTCTGTTACCCCTTTGGACGCCGTGATAACGTTGCTGGGATCGCAATAGAGGAGATCGAGGCGCTGTCGTCAGCCTTTGGAGAGGGACTTTCGCGAAGTGACGGATGAAACACTAAGCGACCAAGCGGCGCGTCTAAATATTACAAATCAGATCTTTACCGACCACTTTGTGGTAGCTGGTGCTGGTGCTGGTAAGACGAGCGCCATGATAACTCGAATCATAAATTCGATTAAATCTGGTGTGGAAATTGATCATATTCTCGCGATTACATTCACCGAAGCCGCTGCCACAGAGATAAAGGTTCGCCTGCGAAGGGATTTGACAGCTCAGTTGAGGTCGTTTGACCTTGACGATATCTCAAAAGATCGAATAAGGCGTGCTCTAGGATCTATCAACATCGCACCGATAGGGACGATTCACTCATTCGCGAACGCTCTGATCTCTAGATATCCAATCGAGGCCAACTTGCCTATCGTCTTTTCGACGGCGGACCCATCTTCGAAGGCGATGATCTTCGATAAAGCCATCAGGCGTTACTACGATTCAGTTGCCCAAAGCGCACCTCGAATGAGACTCCATGGGTTGATCGCTCGCTTTGGTTTCGACGAATCGAGCGTACTAAATCTCATAAGTGCAATAGATGAAACATTCCTCGAAATCGAAGAGAGCCCAGAGTATGAAGAAGTCCTTGGCGTAGCGATCGATAGCTTTGAGGCTCTTCCGATTAAAGATTTCATCGATATCGCAATAAGAAAATTGATTGAAATGGAGAAGGAGTGTCTTTCTAAGGAGGATCAACTACTTGAAGTGATTCGAACAATAACACTCCCGAATCTGCGTTTTCTTAGAGACGACGAAATCTTCAGCGATTATGTGATGGCGGTCCTAGCGATCCTTGGATACGCAGAGCCTAAGAGATTGCTCTCGAATCTGCCAAAAAACAAAGGTCAGGCGACAAATTGGGGTGGAAGTGATAACAAGAAACAGCTCGTCGATGACTTTAATCTGCTTCTAGATGAATTTAGGTCAAAACTACTCTTGGCGATCGATCAACTTTTGCGTCTCTTCATCTATGACGTATCGATGGCGGTTCGTCAAGAGCGCTCCCTTCGCCAAGAGCTTGGAAAGATAACGTTTTCGGATCAGATTCGCCTCTGTTACGAACTCCTTTCAAAAGATGACGATGCGCTTCTTGGTGAAGTAAGTAAGAACTATCGAGTTATTTTGATAGATGAATTTCAAGATACTGATCCAATCCAAGTCGCCATCTTCGATATACTCGCAAAGCACTCTGGAGCAACCCTCTTCTTCGTCGGAGATCCTCGGCAAAGCATCTATCGCTTTAGAGGCGCGGACCCTGAGATCTACTCTGAGGTGGCAAAGCGCGGTCACTTGCAAATATCGTTAACTTCAAACTTTAGAAGTCACTTTGAAATAGTGAATTGGGTCAATCAACTCTTCGAGCCAATTTTTCTACAGTCGCTCAACTTCGATCTCGCTCCTATGGTGGCTGCTAGGAACTTTAATAGTTTGCAATCGGAGATGGTCAGCGTCGTAAAGCCGAGTGTCGACTTCGAAGTTAAACGAAGCGCTCTCCAAAAGCGGTCTTCCCAAGCTAAGACAGTTGCATCCCTTATTAGGCAGTTCCTTGACGAAGAGATAGAGGTCAACGGCAAGCTTCGTAAGGTTCGCCCCTCCGATATCGCAGTTTTGTTCCCGACACGATCAATACTTGGATCGATCAAAAGGAGTCTGGACTCGATCGGCGTTCCTCATCGATCGGTTGGTGGAACTTCTATCATCGACGAACCCTATATTGCTGAGATTCTTCTATTTTTACGTGCGGCTCTGCGGCCATATGATCAGTTAGCTCTGGTTCAACTCATTCAAAGTGAGAGCATTGCCTTGGGCAATGAAGATTTAGTTAGGTATATTGGCGAGCTGACTTTCGCTAAAGCAATCTCTGAAGGACGGCGCAATCTCGATTCTGACGCTCCTGAGAATTCGTGCAAGATTGACGAAGTACTTCGATTCCTTGATGAGCTCGTCCAAGTTATTACGCGATATTCGCTAGCTGATGGCGTTAACGCGATTGCACGAAATTATTCGATTTTGAATAAAGGCTTCAAATCCGGCGGCGAGGCCTTTCTGCGCCACTACGACACCTTTTTGGGATATTGCAGAGAATTTGATGCGCGAGCGATACCGGCTGAATCCTTTGTCACATATATCGAAGGGCTCATCTCTGAGAGGCAGAATATAACAGAGGCTGAAGGGCGTGACGTCGAAAGTGATGCGGTTCGATTGATGACGATCCACGCCTCAAAGGGGCTCGAATTTCCAATTGTTATAGTTGTGGCAACTCCTAAGGGCGCTGGCCCACAGTCGTCAGTAGAGCTCTTTGCAACTTCGAAGGATCGGATGTCATTTAGTTTGAGTCGCCTATTCAATGGAGAGATCGAAGCAAAGCTCAACTCAAAGCTACGGACCTTCAACCTCGAACAAGTTGTGGAGAGGGAGGCAGAGTTAGAGGCGGCAGAAGAGATAAGGCTCTTCTACGTTGCAGCGACTCGCGCTATGAATAGGCTCGCAGTCGTACTCGAAGAAGATCCTCCGCCGACCAAGAGCGGAGTCTCAAAGAGCCTCCAAAGAGTCCACCATAGCCTCTTCAAAGATGGCAATCTATCGATCGTTGAGATCGATCCCGATGATCTAGAGATCTCTCAATTTTCTAGCGCTGAAGGTATCGGACTAGCAACGGTCGATGAGGCTAGGAGAAGCCAACTCATTGAGGTCGTGGCAGAAGCAGTGGGGCGAAGACGTCGTACTACAGCCTCAATAGAACTTGGACAAGATGAGGTGCAATATGAAACAGATGGTGATACCTCGAGCGGACCACGCTCTGACTCTATAGCCGTAGGCATAGCAGTTCACGAGGTATTATCCCAATATGTCAGCTTGGAGGGAGTTGACATCAGGGTTGCAATCTCCAATCATATCGAAGGCCTAGAGACAGAGGAGATGCGCCAACGTGCCTCGGTGGCGATAGCACAAATAGTAGAGTGGCTTGATCTTGTTGGGATACATGATCCAGCGAAAAGGGCGCTGTCGGAGTTTTCATTCTCAGTTGAGATCGATGCAATTGTCCATGAGGGCGTCATCGACTTGGCATTTATGGATGGAGGTGCGATTCAAGTAATTGACTACAAGGTACTTGGTAGCGATAGCCAACTCAATCTAGAGAGAGCGATTTCGCACTACGAGCTGCAGGCCAACTTTTATAGGAGCGCAATGGAGGCGTGCTATCCAGATTTAGAGATTTTGGCTCCGATATTTCTCTTTTCAACACCCTCTGGCCTGAAAGCTCATAAGTACTAAACCGAATTTGATGTGAAGCTATCTGTAGATCTGTGAGGTAGTGCTAAACACGCAGTATTGAGGGATCTCTCCGAATGTAGTTATCCCCGAAATCGATCCACTTCCATTCGGAGTTGTGTAGTTGACACTCCAATTTTCTGTGACAGTGACTCTGTAACATCCAGTCGAGGTCCATGCATGGACAATGTTACCGTTTGGATATGGCCCGCCCGTTGAAGTCGTTGTTATCGGTGTCGTCCCATCACCAAAGTCAATGGTTAAAGTGCCACTCGCATCTGCTGTGACTCTTCCAATTGGTGTTGTTGTGTCTAGGTGGTCGCTAACTGAAGCCCCTGTCGATAGGTATGCATTGAGTGAGACTAGGGAAAACGGAGGATCAAAGGATGGATTTGGTGATGGTAGTTGTCGTGATATTACGTCTCTGACGACGGTGATGTCGTTTACTGGATTCGATGGTGGCGAACTTATTGTGATGCTTCTATCGATGCAATAGGGGTATAGCCGATGGGCGGCGAGTAAAAGCTGTGGAAGGACTGATCTCGATACTCCAGCTTGTTGTGAAGTTGCGTAGTACTTGAAAAAGATAGCTACGCATGGCGGATTTGCGAAGAGTTGACTATCCAAAGTTATTGTTGGAAACATTACTGGATAGAGAGTCTGTCCGCTCTTTGAGATAAACGTCGACGATGAACCTGGGTTACCTGGCTTGGCGGCATTAGAGATGCTGTACAAACTTATCGTATAGCTCCCTGGCGACGATGAACTTGAGCTCAACTGAACTTGTTCAACCTCCGCTTTTGTCCCGTGAAAGATCGTTGCCAATAGAGATATCGTAACTATTGCCCTTGATTTTCTGCCAAAGTATTCCTTTTTTGGGCAGGTATCGATGAAATCTATTTCGGTATACATTTTGATCCTAACTGAACTTAAATCATCGCAATTGTGGTAAGTCACGGGGAATTTGTTTGGACGAAAGTTAGGACTTCAGAGTCGAAGTATGAGGTCAGCAGTGACTAGATCTAAAAGGCGCAGATAAAGGGACTAATTACCCTAAACCAATTCACCCATCTAATAAAGAATATATTACGAGCAGTAAGTGCGTTCTAGGCATTTAGTTAATTTTTAAAGAGTGGGCAAAGTGTTGTCTAATTACGAAGACATCGAAGAGACTGAAGGTTCGGCGACATTCGTCTATGACTTTGCCTATCTAGAGGCGAAGTTAGATTACGTCGATAAGGCGGTAGAGGCGAACATTGAGCAGCTGATAGGTGCTGCTGTAGTTGCCGGTGATGGCCTGGTTACCAAAGTTGGTCCAAGATCGCTTCCAAAGAAGACCGTTGAAGTCCAAGTTGGTGAGGTTCGTAGGGTACGAGGTTCGATCTTGATCCCAATATGTTGGGCGCCGATCTCTGCCTCTTACATGTTCCCCAGATTGGAGGGGGAATTGGAATTTACAGAGAGTGATCCCGGAAATGTAAGAATTTCTCTTAGAGGAAGTTACCGAGCCCCTCTTGGACTTCTAGGAGAGCATATGGATCGAATGGTTATGCATAGGATGGCTGAATCGACCGTGCGCAACTTTTTGGGGCGCGTAGTGGATCGATTCAGCAAATTAGGTACCGATTAGGCTCCTACTGCGTGAAATCCTCCGTCCACGTGGATTATCTCTCCAGTGGTAGAGGGGAAGAAGTCGCTAAGCAGTGCGACAGTAGACTTTGCAACCGGGGTAGGATCGGTAACGGTCCAACCCAGGGGTGCACGGTTAGCCCAAACCTCCTCGAAGTCAGAGAAGCCACCGACGCTCTTCGCCGCAATGGTGCGAATTGGTCCAGCTGAGATTAAGTTGACGCGAATACCGTCCTTGCCTGCCTCTCGAGCCATATACCTATTGAGCGACTCGAGCGCAGCTTTTGCTACTCCCATCCAGTTGTACCCTGGCCAAGCCTGCGAGGCGTCAAAGTCGAGTGCGACAACCGATGGTGACGATCCCTTCTTGAGAAGTGGTGTCAAGTGGCTTATCATAGGGGCTAATGAGTAGGCAGAGATCTGTACTGCAGTTGCGACATCCTCCCACTTGGCGACGAACATCGATGGATCAAGGCAGGCGGCTGGTGCGAAGCCAATTGCGTGAAGCACGCCATCTAGGCGGCCGTGGTTCTTTTCAATTGTGGATGCTAATTGAATGAAGTGATCGTCGTTAGCGACGTCTAACTCGAGTACCTCAATTGATGGATCAAGTCTCTTTGCAACTCGCGAAGTGATCGACATGCCACGGCCGAACCCGGTGACGATGATCTCTCCGCCCTCGGCGATGATTTCTTTCGCGGTAGCATAGGCAAGGGAGGCGTCGTTGAGAATTCCTGTTACCAAAATCTTCTTACCCTCAAGAATGCCCACTTTTCCTCCTGCTTGTCTAGATTTGCAATAAAACTTTGCTCTATGGTGCTGATCTACCTTGCAACATCATAGTTTCGAAGGTGGCATTGGAGGTCATAGGTGAAGTCGATCGGTGTTTTAGGTGGAACTGGGCCTGCAGGTATGGCCTTGGGCAAGCGCTTCGCAAAGATTGGCCACCGAGTGGTATTGGGTTCTAGGGATCCTCAAAGGGCCATCGAGAAGGCTAGCGAGGCTTGTACTGAGTATGAGGAGCTTAAGGATCTAATTATCGGTGGATCGAATGAAGAGGCTGCCAATTGCGACATTGTCGTGGTTGCGACGCCATGGGAGGGCGCCGAATCGACCGTTCGAGGCCTCAAAAGCGCCCTTGATGGCAAGATTGTTATCTCAATGGTGAATGCTCTTTTGAAGGTTGGACCGAGTCTCCACCCTTATCTTCCCCCACGCGGATCAGTTACCGCACAAATCCAGGCAGCTCTTCCTCAATCAAAGGTGGTCGGTGCATTTCACCATGCGCCTGCCAAGGAGTTAGGAGAGATTCGAGACGATTTGGACTGTGACATTATGGTGGTCGCAGATAACAAAGATGCCCGAGAAGAGGTAGTCGCACTCGTTGATCAAATCCCAGGGGCTCGCGCCATAGATGCGGGAACTAACGTTTCGGCGGGCGCAATCGAATCGATGACGGCGGTCTTGATAAATATCAATATAAAGTACAAGACAAGAAGTTCGATAAGACTGTCAGGATTGGAAAAGTAGAAGTTGAAGCTTTACGATAGCGCCTCCCGCGCAATGAAAGAAGTCGCTCCGAAGGGCGACACGGTCACTATGTATAGTTGTGGTATAACCCCATATGACGCCGCTCACCTCGGCCACGCAGCGGTTTTTTTGAACTTTGACCTGCTATCCCGGGTACTTCGATCCGAGGGGCATAAGGTCAAGTGGGTACGTAACATCACTGACGTCGACGATTCGATTCTCGGCAAGGCACGTTCGCTAGGTGTTCATTACCTAGACCTGGCCGCGAGTGAGGTTGCGCGCTTTGACAGGGACATGGGTGCCTTAGGGCTACTTCCACCAGATGCCGAACCTAGAGCAACTTCTGCAATACCAGAGATTCTCTTGATGATCGAAGAGATCCTAGACGCCGGTTACGCCTATCAAAAGGGCGGCGCCGTCTACTTTGATGTCTCCAAGTGTGACGATTTCGGAGCCATCTCTCACATGAGCCGTGATGAGATGCTTGAAGCGGCGAGAGAGCGCGGTGGAAATGTCGACGATCCCAACAAGAAAGATCCACTCGACTTCGTTCTCTGGCAGCCCTCTCTATCGGACGAACCAGCCTGGGACTCTCGTTTTGGTCCAGGTCGTCCAGGCTGGCATATTGAGTGCTCTGCTCTTGCGCTTCGTGAATTGGGGCCGACGATCGATATCCACGGTGGCGGTTACGACCTCATCTTTCCTCACCATGAGTGTGAGTCAGCCCAATCTAAGTGCGCAACCAAGGCAGATTTCGTTGACATTTGGATGCACATCGGAATGGTTTATCTAGACGGTGCCAAGATGAGTAAGTCGCTTGGAAACTTAGTCTTCGTAGGGGATCTTCTAAAGACAGAGGAGGCCTCGGTCGTTCGCGCCGCATTGATGGCAAATCACTACCGTAGCCATTGGGAGTGGAGCGATGAAATACTAAGCGCCGCTCGAAGTCGCGTTGGAAATTGGAAGAAGTCGATAGGTTCAAATTCCGACGAAGCAATCGTCCGTTCTGTCAAGGAAGTCCTAAAATTGGACCTCGACACACCTAGCGTTTTGTCGATCTTTGACGATGCATCGTCCAATGGCTTCGATGTCACGGAGGCGGCGAAGTTGGTAGGAATTGAACTACGGTAGCCTCCGAACCGATATCAATCGAGTCGATATGACCCGTGCTAGATGACTATGGACTGGGAATCGAAGCGCTATTGGATCAGCTGTTGAGAGGATTTTTGAGGTGTCTCTAGATCAAATGTGGGCTGGGTGGCGAAGTGAATTTGTTGAGTCCATCCCATCTCCTAAGGAAGATTGCATCTTGTGCGCCCTCGGACGGTTGTCCGTCGGAGTCGACACTCATGTCCTTCTCAAAGGCGACTTGAACTTTGTGGTGATGAATGCATTTCCCTATGCGCCAGGGCATGTGATGGTTGTACCGTACGCTCACGAGGGAGAGTACCTTTCGCTCGGTGAGGATGTGGTCGAGGAGAACCTACATTTAACTCGGCGAGTTGTTGCTGCTATCAAGAAGGTCTATGGCCCCGACGGTTTCAACCTTGGAGCCAATATCGGTAAGGCAGGTGGTGCGGCGATCGCTGCCCACATCCACTTTCATATTGTGCCTCGGTGGATAGGTGATACCAACTTCATGACCTCGGTAGCTAACACTCGTGTACTTCCTGAGTCGCTCGCTGCCTCATATGAGCGGATTTCATCTGCCCTGGACTAAGGGATCAACTTTCGTAGCCTTACACCTCGCGAAACTAACCGCCTTTGGGCATGGGAATAAATATCTTCTTTTTGTATGAAAACTATGTGCACGTAGGTGTCGAGCGCCTATTGTGAGTGTTGTTGTTTGACATTTGTGGGGGAAGTCGGTGAGAACCCGACGCTGGTCCGCAACCGTGTATCACACTTAGTGATGAGTCGGGATGCCCACTTTTGAAATTCATCCCTATACCGTCGAGACACGGGAGCGGATTCAATGTGGTGCAGCCTCATTGTATTTCGCTCCATGACTAGGAGAATAATCAATGAGGAAGAGCCTCACCCGCTTATTCGCGGGTTCAATAATTGCGGCGGCGCCTATTGCCATCGCTGCGTCAAGTGCAAGTGCGACTACGTCGCCTAGCGAGATGCTCCTTGCGCGAAGCGCAACGAGTTATCTGGCAAGTCAATTCAATACAAGCGGATATATCCCGGGATCTAGTGGATCGGTCGACTACTCAGATACTCTCGCTAGCGTCATGGACTTTGCAGCCACCAACACATATTTGCCCCTTGCTCATCAGGCCTTGAACTACATTGCAGCTAATCTCAACTCGTATGTGGTTACCGCCTATGGAGATGGCCCTGGCCAGCTAGCAAACGTTATTATTGCGGTGCGTTCTCTCGGACTAGACCCCACTAATTTTGGCGGCGTAAACTTGATAAATCGACTACTAGCGACTCAGCAGACGACCGGGGTCGATAGCGGTATGTTTGGCTCTGAGACCGAGCTAACAAACTACGACGCTGGTGCATACGATCAAGGACTTGCTCTTTCGGCGCTGGCATACGCTGGCGTTACTAGCGGACCTCAAGTCCAAAGTGCAGTTGCGTGGCTTCAGGGACAACAGTGTTCAAATGGTGGATTCGTCTTTCAATCGAATGCGAATGGTGCATGCAGCGGATTGCCCGCTAACTTTGCTGGACCTGATACCAATACAACCTCCGTTGCAATAGAAGGTTTAGTCGCTCAAGGGGCGCTTACCCCATCAGCCAAGGCTCTAGCTACAACCTACTTTACAACTGGACAAGATAGCGATGGTGGATTTGGCTACTACGCCAACGTTGCTAACGCACTAGGAAACGCAAACAGTGACACCGACTCGACGTCGCTCGTCGTACAGGCATTGACTGCCATGGGATTGAGCCCAACGAGTGCTCAATTTAGTGTCTCGGGTTCAAATCCGATTTCATTTTTGAATACACAGCAAATTACGACCGCGGGCTCTAGCTTCGGTGAATTCAACTACCAGGGAACGCCTTCCTTGCTTGCAACGGTCCAGGCGGTCTTAGGTGTCATCGGAGCCCCGCACTACAACATTGTTTCACCTTCAAATCAGGGCTACTCGGTAGTGACTTCGAGTGGATCGGTATATGCCTTTGGGACCTCTTCCTACCAAGGTGGTATCACTGGTTCTGTGAATCAGCCAATCGTCGCTGGCTTTGCTACCCCAGATGGCAAGGGCTACTACCTAGTGGCAGCTGACGGTGGAGTATTCGCCTTCGGCGATGCCACCTTCTACGGCTCCCTCGGCGGAACAATGATCAACAAGCCAATCGTCGCTGGCTTTGCTACCCCAGATGGCAAGGGCTACTACCTAGTGGCAGCTGACGGTGGAGTATTCGCCTTCGGCGATGCCACCTTCTACGGCTCCCTCGGCGGAACAGTGCTCAACAAGCCAATCGTCGCTGGCTTTGCTACCCCAGATGGCAAGGGCTACTACCTAGTGGCAGCTGACGGTGGAGTCTTCTCCTTCGGCGATGCGTCGTTTGCCTCGTCGCTACCCGGTAGTGGTGTTTCCACCGGAGCTGTAATCGGGGCCTTCTAACTGTGAATCGATCGAGGGGTGCTTCGCTACTTAGATGGATAGCTTCAAGATTGAGTATCTCATTCTTGCTGATCTTCTTCTTTGGACCTTCAGCGAAGTATCCCTTGATCGCCATCAAAGCAGCCGCTGACTCTGTCTATGTGGCGGTGGTAGTGGACTTTGGTAACGGACCCTCTACTCCTAGCTCGCCAATTTCAAAGTGCGTAACGGTTCCCCAGGGATCGACCCTATTGGATGCGCTTTCGCAGGCGGTTGGATCATCTAACTTGACCTTTGCCTCCTCTGGGCTCTTGTGTACGATAGACGGGTACCCCACACCTCAGGTGTCATCTTCTTGTGGACAAGCGATACCTGGAGGATACAGATATTGGTCCTTTTGGACATCCAATCAAGGAACCTGGTCGTATGCGAAACTTGGGGCAGGTTCGATCCCAGCTACTACAGGTGCCGTTGAAGGCTGGAGATTCGAGTACAACGGAACCGGAAATCCAAATGACACACCACCAAGCATTGCCGCTAACTTCCAGGCAATTTGTCCCGGTGTGACTACCGCTACAACTTCGACTACCTCTCCTTTAACAACCACGACAACCACTCAGCCCACAAGTACACAGGTGACACCGTCCACAACTGAACCCTTAACCTCCACTACGACTGAAGCACCAACGACAAATTCAGCTTCAACACCTCCTTCAACTCAAGCCATCTCGGTAGCTTCTTCCACAACATCAACTGCTTCTACTACCTCTTTTCCCACAACGTCTCAAGCAACTGCAACGACCCTGACCACTCTTGTGACTTCTCAAAGCAAAAGTGCCACTCCGGCTACGGGCAGTAAAAGCTCAAATTCCACGCTGAAGTCGTTAGCTCTAATCGTTGTCGCCATAGCACTTGTCGGTGGAGGAGCTTTTGGCTACATGAGACTCAAGAGACGACGATAGATGAGTCCGCGCGGTCAGATAAAGTATGAAGAGACTCACCCACTGATCTGGTGGATGTGGGGGATCTGTCTCAGCGTTGAGACCCTACTTACAAACAATCCTATTCTTCTCCTTTTGGTCGGCGTGATCGCTGTAAATGGAGGTGCAAGTAGGGGTGAAATTGGAGTCTTTGGTAGATCATTCCAGATGTATCTAAAGTTGGCACTTTGGGTAGTTGTAGTTCGAGTTATCTTTCAAATTATCTTTGGTCTGAGGATTCCAGGAGAGGATATCTTTAGCATCCCCTCGGTTACTTTTCATATCTTTTCGTCGCCAATATCGATAGGTGGGGCGGTGACGAGTCAGGGGATCATCTCCGCACTTGCCCTCGGTATCCAATTAGCCGATCTGGTACTAATCTTCGGAGCCATCAATTCAATGTCTAATCCATATCGCCTTCTTAGGTCTCTGCCGGTGACCTTCTTTGAGGTTGCAATGGTCCTAACCGTTGCCCTTTCGTTTGCACCAGAGATCGCAATCGAGCTCGAAGGTGTGAAAGAGGCGAGAAAGCTAAGGGGTCTTCCAACTAAGGGTGTAAGAGCTGCCAAGGAGATGGCTCTTCCAATTTTGGAGGGGTCACTAGAGAGATCGCTGAAGCTTAGCTCTTCGATGGAGGCCAGAGGTTACGGTATCCACCGTGAAACTGGATCTAAGCTACGCCCCATCTTTTATATCGCTCTCGTTATGCTGGTCTTTTCGTCATTTGCCTATTTTGTCTTTGCGCAATTGCGCATAGTCGTCTCGTTAGCGGCAGTCTTGTCGTTTGTTTTGATTATCGCTAACTTTGCCTCGAACAAGAGCGCCAACAGAAGAAGTCGCTACCGTCCGGAGAGGATCTCAAAGAGGGGATATGTGGCGATGGCAGCAAGTTTCGTCTCGGTGATCTCTCTAGTTATTGTTCGACACTTTGGTTCTGTCTCGATTCCGATGGTCGTTCCTAGTGCCCTTCCCCTTGCACCTGCTGCATTTGCCTCGATATCAATCTCAGCCCTCGCTCTCTTTGTCACGTTGCCATCGCCACCTCTGTCTCTTGAGATCGGTGATACGGATGATTAGATTCTCGCAATTTTCCTTTAGGTATCCCAATACGACTTCACCTGCGATATCGGTTCCAGATTTGACTATTGATAGCGGTGAATTTGTCCTTTTGGTTGGAGATACAGGAAGTGGCAAGAGCACCTTTCTGCGGGCAATCAACGGTTTGGTGCCACACTTTAGTGGAGGCGTTACTAGCGGCAGTGTCGATGTCTTTGGAATCAACCCAATCGAGCGTCGACCATCGGACTTTTCTGAGTTGATCGGATACGTTGATCAAAATCCATCTAGTCAATTCGTGACCGATCGGGTCGAAGATGAGATCGCCTTCGTTTTAGAGAATCTTGGTTATGATCAAGGTGCGATGCGACGTCGAGTTGAAGATAGCCTCGATCTGTTATCAATCACTGACTTGAGGCGCCGATCTCTTAGAACACTCTCGGGAGGGCAAGCACAACGGGTCGCAATCGCATCGGTTATGGCAGTTGCGCCCAAGGTCTTGCTCTTGGATGAACCGACATCAGCTCTAGATCCGGGGGCTGCTGACGAAGTTATGGCAGTTTTGCAAAGGTTAGTCGATGACCTTGGAACGACGATAGTGATGGCTGAGCACCGCCTAGAGAGGGTACTTCCTTATATAGACCGGGTCATTCAGGTAACCGACAGTGGAGTCGTAGCTGAAACTAAAGATCCACGAGAGGGCGTAACTCGTCTCAAAGCCTTGCCACCCGTGGTTGCCTTTTCGAAGGAGTATGGCCAAGGTAAAGTTGCTTTGTCGGTTAGAGAGGCTCGAAGGATAGTCACCGATCGCATCGATATCTCTCAACTTCAAGATCCATGGGAGGACGAAAGGGATCAGATAGTTGCGGGAGAGTTAGATCATTCGATCGAACAAGTCGCCATCTTGGATGACGTATCGATTGCCCGATTAGGTCGAGTTGTTCTCGAATCGGTCTCTTTTTCTATATCACAGGGTCGTTCGGTGGTGCTTATGGGTAGGAATGGATCGGGGAAGAGCTCGCTATTGAGGGCACTAGCAGGCCTCGATCCGATCGCTGCGGGACGCTTGCGGATAAATAACCTCGACCCATATACGATCGATGCTCCAAAGAGGATTGCAAATATTGGATTTGTACCACAGGACCCAGGGGTACTGCTCTTTGGCGAGAGTGTTGAAGATGAGTGCAAAAGGTCAGATTCTGTCGCTCGACTAGAGAGGGGAACTACCGCTGCAATATTTACTCGCTTAGCTCCCGGAGTTTCGTTGGAGTGTCACCCTAGGGATCTCTCGGAGGGAGAGCGTCTTCTTTTGGCTATCGCAATTGTGGTGTCCCCAAGGCCATCTCTGCTGCTCTTGGACGAACCAACCCGTGGCCTTGACTATGGTGCCAAGGAACGGCTGATCGTTAGATTGAAGGAACTTCAAGATCAAGGAGTTGCGATTTTGATGGCAACACACGACGTCGAGGTCGCGGCAAAGTTTGTTGACAGGGTTGTTATGATCGGCGGTGGCTCAACTATAGCGAGCGGTCCGACGCGCGAACTTCTCACCCATAGCCCCCTCTTCGCCCCTTCGATGTTTAAGGTTTTGGCACCCATTCCTGTGCTCAACGTGGAAGAGGCCCTCTTTGTCTTAGGGGTGAACGATGACAAAGACTGACGGTATCTTGAATCAATCGATCTCTGCGAGCCTTACTAAAAGTAAGTGGGCAACTTTGTTTGAGTCCCACATTTCGCTAGCGGCACTTAGTGCCGTAGGGGTGGTTGCCTTCTTTTGGCCATTCTTTATCAAGTCGTCGGGAGGTGTAAATTCAGCTCACTCCCTCGATGCCCCCTATATCTTCATACTCTTGGCGCCGCTTCTTGTAGTCTTGGCTATATCGGAGGTCGCCTCGAAGCGACTAGACGTCAAGATGCTCGCAGTTCTCGCAATTCTTGCAGCGACTATGGCTGCCCTTAGACTCCCTTCGCCAGGGGTTGAAGGGCTAGAGCCGATGTGGTTCTTGCTAATCGTTGCGTCATATATCTTTGGAGGCAGCTTTGGTTTTCTCCTTGGAACGGTAGGAATGGCCACAAGTGCCCTAATCACAGGTGGAATTGGACCTTGGTTGCCCTTCCAGATGATTGCAGCTGGTTGGGTTGGACTATTCACCTCAATACTTCCAAGGAGAGTTATCAGGGCTAGATCACGCCTTGAGATCGTCGTTATGGCTATCTACGGAGTCATAGCAGCGCTTTTTTATGGGGCTATCATGAACCTTTGGTTTTGGCCCTTTTCAGGTGGACAATCGACCTCTATCTCCTATATTCAAGGAGCTTCGATAACTACCAACATCTCTCACTTTCTCGTCTTCGACCTATCAACGTCGTTGACTTTTGACGTTCCAAGAGCCGTTTTAACCTTCTTCTTGATCATCTTCGCCGGCCCTGCTTTGATGAGGGCGCTACGGCGGGTGGCGGCAAAGGGCAATATCTCAGTTAAGTGAATTTGGTTTCGATTAGCCTTAATTGTTCAATCGAAGTTACTTCAAAGTCGACTGTGGTATTGAAACCATCTAGAATTGTCCCGTAAGGCGTACTAAGTACGTGCACCAAAAGGTTTTTACTCTAAATGTTCGATGGAAACTTAAGAGGCCAGGTCGATAAACGAACTGCGCCCATCGGAAATTTTCTCTCAAAGGCTGGTATAACCGCCGATACTCTAACAGCAGCTGGCCTAGTGATGGCGGTTGCGACGGCAGTTTTGCTTTCGCTTTCGCTCTTTCCGCTAGCCTTTGTGGCTCTTCTTCTATCGGCCCTGCCCGATCTACTAGATGGTCCAGTCGCTAAGGCTCTTGGTACATCGTCGGCTCGTGGCGCCTTCTTTGACTCGGTCTCTGATCGCTTCAGTGACCTGATGATTGCCATGGGGCTAGCGGTTCACTACATCGCAACTCATCACCCATATGAGGCGATGATCCCATTTGGAATCTACGGTGCTGCTTCGATCATTAGTTACCAGCGGGCTAAGGCGGAGTCACTCGGCTTCAATGCTAAGGGCGGACTCATGGAGAGGGCCGAGAGGGTAGTTCTCATAGCCCTTGGGATCTTGATCTACCCAATTCTCACATTTGTTTTGGCTGTAGTACTTATATTGTCTGTCGTTACAGTCGTTCAACGATTTGTGAAGGTATGGCGACAGGCTACCGATCGTGACCACCTTCGTGCCAAGCGAGCTTCACGGAGAACCAGGGTCACGAATACCCCTCCGCTAAGTGCAACTTTTCGTGAAAAGTTTCGCACCGAGAAGGGAATCGATTTTTCGACATTCCTAGTTCGACGTAGCGAAAGGCGTTCGGTTCATCGCAAGAGCAGTCGCCTCAAGAGGGGCTAAGGCTACTAAAGGCCTTCTTTGAAGAGACGCTACGGGTCTTGGGCAATTTGATGGTCAATAATTTGCTAAAAGAGCAATTTTGAGGTGATTACCCAGATTTTACGAGAGGCTACATTGGAACAAGTGAAGAAGCCGCTCTTTAAATTCGAACGCGATGAACTTGTGGCTAGCTTGTTTGAGTTATCCGTGACCGTTGCCAGGTACATGCCCTATGATCTCGGTGTTTCTATCTCACGAAGGTTAGGTGTAGCTGCTAGCTACCTCGTTAAGGCTTCGCGGGCAACTGTAGAGTCCAACCTAAAGAGAATCGTCGGTGATGATCCGGAGAGGCTCTCTCAGGCAGTCAAGAACGCCTTTGCCTCCTATGCGATGTACTACTTTTCGACATTCAAATTTGCCTCGATGGAGGCTGATGAAGTTACCAAATTAGGCACCGTATCTGGTAAGGAGAGAATGGCCGAGGCTCTCTCTCAGGGTAAAGGTGCAATTGTCATCTCACCACACGTTGGGAACTGGGACTACGGAGCGGCATTTTTTAGGACCAACAATATCCCGGCTACGGCGGTCGTCGAGCACCTTGAATCGGAGAGGATCTATAACTTCTTCAATGAGTTAAGGGCACACTTTGGAGCTAAGACTATTGCCCACGACGACAATCCATTTCCAAAGATGATTGCTGCATTAGAGCGAAATGAACTGTTGGTTATCATCTCTGACAGGTCATTGGACGCCTCTTCAATAGAGGTTGACTTCTTCAACACCAAGGTGAACTTTCCACTAGGAGCTGCCTTTCTTGCACTTAGGAGCAAGGCCCCTCTTCTGCCTATGAGCGTTACATCTCTCCCAAATGGAAGATTTCACATCGATGTAGGTCCGCTTCTGAACCTCGAGACCAGAGGATCATTTAAGAGAGACGCTCAGATACTTTCACAGAGGATAGCCAACTACTTCGAAGATGTGATTCGAAGGTCTCCATCACAGTGGCACGTATTCTCTCCCTTCTTTGAGTGATCCCATAAGAAGGATGACAGCCCGAGGATAATTTGGCTTCGCCTAGCATCTTTGGTGTGAAGGTAGCGGTGGTATGTCCATATAGTCTCGGATTTCCGGGTGGGGTTCAAAGCCAAGTTGTGGCTCTTACTACTGCTATGAGGGCAAATGGGGTAAAGGTAGACCTCTTTGCGCCATGTGACAACCTCATTCCCCCCTATCAGATGGTCTGCCTTGGCCCATCGTTACGCCTTCGAGCCAACGGCTCGGTAGCCCCTACCGGCCTTAGGCCAAAGACTCTGCTTCGGTTATTCAAGTATCTACGAAGTACCGAATATGACGTAATCCACCTCCATGAGCCACTTGCGCCGGGCCCCTCTCTAGTAACCTTAATTGCAGCTCGAGCCCCGATAGTTGCAACCTTTCATCGCCAAGGGGTCTCGACGCCCTATCGACTCTTTGGTCGGATAATTCGACCGATGACTCAGAAGATCTTTAGACGTTTCGCGGTCTCTCCTGAGGCTGCTAAGACCGCAACTGCTGTGGCCGGTGGTAGCTATGAGATACTTGGCAATGGTGTTGACCTAAAGCGCTTTGCCGAAGGTCCAATCTGGCAAAAAGAAGGGCCGACCGTCCTATTTCTTGGTAGACACGAATCCCGAAAGGGGCTAGAGGTCTTGCTTAGGGCAGTCCCGATGTGCGATCCATCGATTCGATTCTGGATCGCGGGAGATGGCCCTGAGAGCACGGAGCTTCAAAGGAAGTATGCGGGGCTAACAAACGTAGAGTGGCTAGGTAGATTGAGCGACGCTGAGGCGGCCTCTCGAATGAGGGCGGCAGATATCTATGTCGCTCCAAGTCTCTTTGGTGAGAGTTTTGGTGTGGTACTCCTTGAAGCTATGGCAGCCTCGACCTTGGTGGTGGCATCTGATATTGATGGGTATCGAGATGTCGCACGAAACCTTATCGAGGCTATTTTGGTGCCACCTGGTGACTCCCTACGCCTAGCTGAGGCGATTGAGACAGGACTCTCTGACACTAGGCTGGTAGACGAGCTGGTTAACGCTGGTCAAAAGCGTGCGAGTGAATTTTCAATCGAGGAGATTGCCCGTCGCTACATCCTCGCATTTGAAGAGGCGACCAGGGCCAATATTTAGAAGTAGATGTGATAGATGAGTACGCGCAACAGTGCATTTCGCTATTGGGGAGGGGTAAAGAGCTTCGATCCAAAGGCTGGAACCTTTGAAGTTTTGTCGAAGTATATGGTAGCCTTCTCTCTCTTCGGGGCATTTGCGGCTTTGATCATCGCATCGTTAGTGACGTTACTAGGTGTACCAGATAACGTTGGTTTGGTGATCGGTCTCTTGATCTTTGGAGCATCGCTCCTCTTTGGCGGTGCAACCTATGGCCAAAGTGGTAGCGACGAATCTGGAGCCTTCGAGTTAGTCGATGTGGTGCCGGCAAAGCAGCCTCGAATCAATTCGTTGGTTGAAGGAATCTCTGCTTCAATTGGATTAGAGATGCCCCGGGTAGCAATGGTCGATGTTGACTCAATTAACGCCATCTCTATCGTTGGGTCCAAGCGACAACCGATCCTGATCCTTACACGGGGAGCTGTAGTTGCTCTTACGAGGATGGAGTTAGAGGCTCTGATCGCTAGAGAGTTGGTTCGTATCCGTACTGGCCAGATCCAAATTGAGGCTAGGCACCGAAGTTATCGGCGATTGATCGGAAGAGTTATAAAGAGTGCACTTCGTCAATCGTACGACGAGGAGATGCTTGGGCGAGATTTAGCTCGCGACATCGGCGCTATCACAGTTACCCGGTTTCCTCCGGCACTTGTTGAACTCTTTGAGAAAGTTGCCAAGCAGGAGTCGCTATCGGATGCGAAGTTGCCAGGCGGTGTCTTTGCGGAGTTCTATTTGATCCCCAACTTTACCGACGTCAGCGTGGATAAGCGCACGATGGAGTTAAGAAACTTCTAATATCTGTCGAAGATTGTTTCAAAGTTCAAGGAAAGTTGGTGCTGGGTGAGGCGTCTTCGAAAGAGTGGCTATCTGTTTGCCGCCCTAGGTTTTAGTGTCGTTGCGGCAAGTTGCGGATCTTCGAGTGCCACTTCGTCCCCCACAACAACTACTTCGCAGACGAAGTCTCAAGCTACGACGACGACCCTCTCTTCGCAAGTATTTCCATTAACGGGCCTCTCGGTTTCGACTGGAAATGCAGCCAATGCTACGAGGCCTGCACTAATGGTAAAGATCGACAACGCTCCGCAGGCTTGGCCACAGGCTGGTATCAACCAAGCTGACGTCGTCTACGAAGAGATGGTCGAGGGCGGAATCACCCGCTATATGGCGATCTTTCAAAGTCAAGACGCACCACTCGTTGGACCTATTAGATCTATCCGTGGCACCGACGTAGCATTGGCCTCCCAGACTGGTGGGTTGATTGCTTATTCCGGTGGTATCCCAGCGTTTGTTAGCGCGGTACAAAATACCGGCGTGGTCGACGTTGGAGCAAATGACGCCGGAGGTGCTTATACCCGAGACTATTCACGCCAAGAGCCGCATAACCTCTTTTCGACGACCCAAAAGCTCTACGCAGCTGCAAATACTTCAGTGCAGCCCGCGCACCCGCTCTTTCAATTTGGAAAGATCAATCAGACGATTCCAAAGTCAATCGCGAAGGCGAGTACTTCGACAGAGGTAAATATCTCACCTGCGGCCGACGACCTTTGGACCTACCAGAGCTCGAGCGGCACCTATACAAAGTCAATAGGCGGACAGGCGATCGTCGATACCACTGGGGCGCCGCTTTCTACTACGAATATCATCATTGAGTTCGTTAGTTATGTAAATACCCAGTACATCGATCCAGCGGGAAACCCCGTACCAGAGGCCAATATTCTTGGAGTCGGGAACGGTGAGGTTTTAATGGGTGGAAGTTACGCACCAATTACTTGGTCCAAGCAGACGAACTCCCAACCCACATCGTATTCATATAGCAACGGACAACCTTTGAAGCTTCGTCCAGGACGTACCTTCGTCGTCTTTGCACCGATTGGAACTCCAGTCACCAATAACTGATCTCGACTAATTGATCTCTTCATTTGAAGAGATCAATTAGGCATAGCCCTCGGTTGTACCGGAAGATCTACTCATCTTGAAGAGGCCTGTATCGCGCCCGATGGCGACCCTAGATTCAAAGTCGTTGGTGTAGCCGATAAAACATCTTTTTGAATTTGTCAAATCGGCGACGCTTATGAGCGTCTAGGTGAGCCATGTTACGTCTAAATATGCCTTGATCGATGGTAGGCTTGATGCAACAAACCTCGTGCATCCACCCACGGTGAAGGGATATTCGCCTTAGAGTTTGGGTGCTGGTCGAAAAATGGAGTCTCTTATGAGTGAGTCGTTGAATAAAGGTACACAAAGAGTAAAGAGCGGCCTTGCTGAGATGCTTCGTGGCGGGGTCATCATGGACGTTGTAAACGCCGAGCAAGCTAAGGTTGCAGAAGACGCCGGTGCGGTAGCCGTTATGGCGCTTGAGCGCGTACCTGCTGATATCCGTCGTGAAGGCGGCGTAGCTAGGATGAGCGACCCAGTATTGATCGAAGAGATCCAAGAGGCTGTATCTATCCCCGTTATGGCCAAGGCTCGTATTGGCCACTTCGTTGAGGCACAGATACTCGAGTCGCTCTCGGTCGACTACATCGACGAATCCGAGGTTCTTACCCCAGCTGATGAGGCGAACCACATCGATAAGTGGAAGTTCAACGTCCCATTCGTCTGTGGGGCTACCAATCTAGGTGAGGCCCTTCGCCGAATCTCAGAGGGCGCAGCGATGATTCGCTCTAAGGGCGAAGCTGGAACTGGAAATATCATCGAGGCAGTACGTCACCTCAGGTCGATCCTCGGAGATATCAAGGCGATCACCAAGGCTGATAGCGCAGAGCTATATGGCTGGGCAAAGGAGCTTCGTTCGCCAATTGATCTAGTAGAGCGAGTAGCTGAGACTGGAAAACTACCGGTGCCGCTATTTTGCGCAGGTGGAATTGCTACCCCAGCAGATGCTGCTTTGGTGATGCAACTTGGTGCAGAGGCGGTCTTTGTGGGTTCTGGAATCTTCAAGTCTGGCGATCCAAGCAAGAGGGCTCGTGCCATCGTGGAGGCAACAACGCACTTCCGTGACCCAGCGATCCTAGCTAAGGTATCTCGCAATCTCGGACCTGCCATGGTTGGAATCGAGATGGACGAGGTTGAGGTTCGCCTTGCCGAGCGAGGCTGGTAGCCATTTCGGTTAAAGTTGGAGTTTTAGCACTTCAGGGTGATTTCAAGGAGCACATCGATATATTGAATGTGCTTGAAGTCGAGTCAGTTGAGGTTCGCCTCCCATCGCATTTGAATGGTATAACCCACCTGGTTATACCGGGAGGCGAATCAACTGCCATCTCAATGCTCCTTGAGAGCTCATCTCTTGACCTCTCTATTCGACAATATATTGAAGATCGTCGCCCAATATTTGGGACTTGTGCTGGGATGATCCTTCTTTCGAAGGAGATTCTCGGCGGACGATCGGATCAGATCGCATTTGGTGCGATCGACATAACAGTCCAGCGAAATGGCTTCGGACGACAGGTCGAATCCTTTGAGACGCGCCTTGAGGTAAAGGGAGTAGCTGATCCAATGGACGTCGCCTTCATCCGCGCCCCAGTAGTTGTGCGGACCGGAGATTTGGTCGAAGAGTTGGCAAGCGTCGACTACGTCTTCAAGGAGGGCGGAAGTCGCAGGGTCCCAGTCGTCTGTGCTCAGGGATCGACCTTGGTCTCTTCATTCCATCCAGAGGTTACGGGCGAGACTTCTCTGCATAGACTGTTCATCGAACGATTTTGAATTGGAAAATATAAAAGTAGGGTATATCCATGTCTGGTCACTCTAAATGGGCAACGATTAAGCACAAAAAGGGAGCTGCCGACAAGGCTCGCGGAAAGCTCTTCGCGAAGCTAATTCGACAGGTTGAAGTTGCTGCGCGTGAAGGTGGCGGTGACGTTGAGTCAAATGCCACCCTGCGAACGATGTATGCCAAGGCGCGTAACGCTTCGGTTCCCTTAGATACCATCGAGCGAGCTATAAAGCGTGGCACCGGTGAACTTGAAGGAGTTCGATACGAGGCCGTCGCCTACGAGGGATATGCTGCCGGTGGAATCGCCATCATAGTCGAGTGTCTCACCGACAATAGGAACCGAACTGGTCCAGACGTTCGTACCGCATTTTCGAAAAATGGTGGCTCGATGGCAGAGCCTGGCGCGGTCGCCTGGCAATTTGAGCGCAAGGGGGTTATCCTCGTCGATCGCAAGATTGCAGAAGATGACTTGATGCTTGCAGCTGCAGATGCCGGTGCAGAAGATCTAGTTGACCTTGGTGAGAGTTGGCAGGTTCTCTGTCCTGCAACGCTCCTTGGTGACGTTCGCGACGCAATCGACGGTGCTGGCTTCCCGGTTCAGTCAGCTGAACTCTCGATGGTTCCAAATGCGACTATCGAGATAAGCGATGAAAACGACGCACGTAAAGTCTTGAAGCTGATCGACGCACTTGAAGACCTGGACGACGTACAAAACGTCTATGCCAACTTTGACATACCTGATTCGATTCTGGAGCTAGTGGAGGCTTAGTGGCACTTGGTTTAGGTGATATTGCACCGGACTTTGAGCTCAAGGGCTCACCGGACGGCGCCTATCGGTTGAGCGACTTTAGCGGTCGACCGATAATATTGGCTTTCTATCCTGAGGACCACTCTCCAGTCTGTTCGTTGCAGCTTCGTGCATACTCCGATGGTATGGACGAGTTCAATTCGTTAGGCGCAGTCGTCTGGGGGATCTCTCCACAGAGCCCAGAGTCTCACCTCGACTTTGCATCGAGGCTAAATATCAACTTCCCGCTTCTGAGCGATACCGAAAAAGAGGTAGGGAAGAGCTATGAGGTGCTAGGTCCTCTTGGCTTCTACAGAAGAAGCATCTTCGTGATCGATCGCTCTGGCAAGATATCTTACTGCCATCGAACGACTGCAGGTCTTACCTACAAACCAACGTCAGCTCTACTAGATGCTGTTAAGGCGGCTGAAACGCAAGAGGGGTAGATGGTTTCCTCGACCAAACCTCTGGTAGTTTTAGGTATCGATCCGGGCCTCTCTCGTTGTGGATATGGCGTAGTTGAAGCCTCCAAGGGTGGCCAGATGGCCCAGATGGGAGCTCGCCTCCTAGCGGGTGGAATCCTTACCACTACGCCGGATTGGACTCTAGGCGAGAGGCTCTCGATCTTCCTCGGTGACGTCGGTGAACTCCTCGATGAGTTCAAGCCCGACGTCGTTGCTATCGAGCGCATCCTCTTTCGAAAGAATGCCAAGACCGCATTTTCCGTTGGCCAGGCCGTTGGGTTAGTCCATATGGCGACCTATCAACGCTCAGTCACTGTCGTTGAATACTCTGCAGCTGAGGTAAAGTTAGCAGTGGCGGGCCATGGAAGTGCAACAAAGTTTCAGGTCCAGAGGATGATTCAACTTATCGCTAACTTAGACTACATTCCATCGCCCCCCGACGTCGCCGACGCTATCGCTTTAGGCCTCTGTCACCTTGCTAAGGTTCGTGGAGGTAGGAGTAGCTAACTCCACAAAAAGAACGAGGGGTTTATGATCGCCTATCTCAAGGGCAACGTCGTTGGAAGGTTGAAGGACCGTTCAGTCATCGTCGCCGGCGAATCTATTGGATATAAGGTCTACGTCACCGAAGAGGAGTATCTAAGATCAGCGGTTGGCCAGGGCGCTGAATTATTTACAGTCGCTATCTACCGCGAGGATGCGGCCTCGCTCTATGGTTTTTCGACTCTCGGAGAGCGTAACCTCTTTGAGACCCTCATCAACGTTCGGTTGGTAGGCCCTGCTATGGCGATGACACTGGTCTCCTCCTTCGACCTTTCCACCTTGCTAAGGGTGGTTGAGACCAATGATGTCGCCACTTTAAAGAAGGTCCCAGGCGTTGGAGAAAAGACCGCTGCACGGATCTTGATGGAGCTATCTTCTAAGATCGACTCGCTTAGTGAGCTACTATCGGGTGAGGCGAGCTCTTCGCGACGAGTTGGCGCTAAGGTGGCGGTAGGAGTTGACTCAGAGGTAGTTGAAGCCCTCTACTCCCTTGGCTTTGACCCTCGTGAGGTAAAGGCGGTTATGGCCCGGATCGATACCGATGGCCCAACCGAAGAGGTCCTTAAAGTTGCACTAAGGGAGTTGTCGCGATGAGTCCCCGTAAAGAGGTAGTTGGCTCTCCTGAGCCAAAGGGTAGTAACAGAAGCGAATCGTCAAATCCAGTCCAGATAGCATCCGATACCGCTATCGAGGCCGCCATTAGACCAAAGTCTCTCGATGAGTTCGTCGGGCAACCAGACCTAGTTGGCCACTTGCGAGTTGTCATTGGGGCTGCCCTTGGTAGGGGCCAGAGCGTCGATCACCTCTTGTTTGCAGGCCCCCCGGGCCTTGGCAAGACATCGCTAGCTCATATCGTTGCAAATGAGATGGATGCGGGCTTTAGGGTGGCCTCTGGCCCAACTTTAGTGCGCGGGGGGGACTTGGCCGCAATACTTAACTCCCTCGATGGAGGCGATGTCCTCTTTATCGATGAGATACATCGCATGAGCAAGGCAGCGGGCGAAGTTCTCTATCCTGCGATGGAGGACTTCAAGCTAGATATTTTGATAGGTGAAGGTCCAACGGCGCGTTCAATACGCCTCGATCTTCCACCATTTACCCTCATTGGTGCTACTACTCGTACGGGAATGTTGACGGGCCCCCTTCGTGATCGATTTGGGTTTGTAGCCCACCTCGACTACTACGACACCAAAGAGTTGACGAAGATCGTCTCTAGATCTGGTGAGTTATTGAACCTTGAGATCGATGAACTTGGAGCATACGAGGTAGCTCGAAGGTCACGGGGAACACCTCGAATTGCAAATCGCCTCCTTCGTCGGGTGCGCGACTTTGCTCAAGTCCATGGCGATGGAAGCGTTGACGTTGAGGTCGCACGCGAGGCTCTCTCCTTCTTTGGCGCCGATGACTTTGGCCTCGATAAGATCGATAGAACCATCCTTGAGACCATGTGCCTTCGATACCAGGGTCGCCCAGTTGGAATCTCAACTATCGCTGCGACGATTGGTGAAGACGTCGAGACGATCGAGGACGTCTATGAACCCTTCTTGATTCAAAGTGGCTTCATCCTTCGAACTCCAAGGGGCAGGGTGCCAACGAGGCAGGCATTCGATCACTTGGGTGTCGAGCCACCTCGAGGTGCTGAGGGCCTCTTTGGCGCCTAGAAGCTAGGCGGTAACCATCGGTTCAAAACCTCGATGAGGCTCTTTGGGACCCTCTCTAAGCTCGCCGTTGTAACCCTGATGTACTCATAGTTGAGACTTAGGTCGAAGTTGAAGATAGAGCCTGGAGCAACTGCGACTCCAACCCTCGCTAAGTCGGCGATCGTCGCCCCCTCGGAGCGGGTCGGAATCCAAGCATTCAAGCCATCTCGCGAGACAATGAGATCAGGCGTGTCGAGGGATTGAGCTAGCCCTCTCATCCTCTCTCTGTATATCCTTGCCACCTCTTCGTTGTGGCCCGTTGATCGATCGTGGTGCATCAGGCGGGCGAGGAGGCGCTGGATCAAGTGGCTAGTCCACGAAGGGCCAAGCCTTCGATCTTCGTTTATTCGTTGGATGACTTGCCTTGGACCTATTATGGCGGCGATTCTTAGATCGGGGCCATAGAGCTTCGAAAAGCCAATTACTCTTACGACTTCTAGGTCTTTATAACCCATGAGGGTGCGATCATCTGTACTTCTGGTCAATCCGCTGTGGTCGTCTTCGATAACGAGAAGGCCACTCTCTAAAAGCTGATCAGCAAGTTCTTCGATCCGCTCTTTGGTAGTGGTTATGGCAGTTGGATTATGACAACGAAGCTGTAAGATCACTGCACTAGCTCCGCCCCTTACCCCCTCGAGAAGAGACTTTGGGGTTACGCCAAATTCGTCCATCGATAGTGGTACTGCTATGACTCCGTGGCGTTCGAGGATGTCGATGAGCGGGGGAAAGGTCGGATCCTCTATCAGCACTTTGCTACCTTTGGTCAAAGTAGTTGCAACTATTCGATCGATGGCATCGAGTGATCCGTTGGTTATGGTTACCGACGATCTCTCGACCTTGAATCGCTCGTCGATCTCTTTTGATAGTTCATCGAGTAGTGGGGGAGTGAGGTAGTTGTTGATCTCAAAGTGGCTTAGGTCGAGATCTAAAAGAGCTGTAATGGGGATGAAGAGCTTTGAATCTGGAAATCCATTTGAAAGATCTAAAACTCCAGGTGCTACTTCATTGGGGATCATTGAAAAGAGCCTTGGCCGCTCCTGGGCCGCCCTCTTGCGGGCTACTTTGGTGCCGCCTCGCCCCTCTGTGGTAACAAATCCATCCTTTTGTAGCTCTGAGATTGCCTTTGCTACGGTTCCGGGAGCCAACGAAGCTAATCGAGCGATCTCACGAATCGGTGGAAGCCTCTCCCCCTGCTTGAAGGTCCCACTCAAAATCATCTGTCGAAGAAGTAGTGCAAGTTCCTCCGCGCTTTGGACTCTTTCGATGTCGCTCTTGATTAAGGTCACACATTTATTGTATCAATACAAAATTGACATAAAAGACGATACAACGGGAATATCGTATTTGCTAGATTATTCCATAGTGAACATCAGAGAGAGGTTGTGCTATGAGTCACAAAGAGTTAGTCGATCGTCATAAAGCTGTGATGCCCAATTGGGTCTCGCTCTACTACAAAGAGCCAATAGCGATTGTATCGGGAGAGGGAAGACACGTAACAGATGCCGAGGGCAATCGCTACCTCGACCTCTTTGGGGGAATCCTCACCACCATGACTGGATACGCCGTACCAGAGGTGGTCGAAGCTATTCAAGAGCAGGCTGCGAAGATGATCCACACCTCGACCCTCTATCTCATAGAGCCAATGCTCGATCTCGCTGAAAGAATCGCAAAGCTGTCGAAGATCGATAACGCCAAGGTCTTCTTCGCTACCAGTGGCACAGAGGCCAACGACTCAGCCCTCCTCTTTGCGACAGCCAAGAGGTCGTCAAACCAAATCCTCGCCGTTAGAAACTCATACCACGGACGCTCCTTCTCCTCGATGGCAGTTACCTCTAACCCGGGATATGCAGTTACGTCCCTCTCTCCCTTCCAAGTCTTCTACGTTCTCGGTGGCTCAAGGCTACGGGGACCACTAGCTGGCCTCAGCGACAAAGAGTACATTGAGCGCGGAGTAGAAGATCTAAGAGACCTCCTGTCGTCTGCGACCCGTGGCAATGTGGCCGCTTTGATCGCCGAGCCAATCCAGGGTGTTGGTGGCTTTGCACAGGCGCCAGATGGCTACTTCGGAGCTATCCAAGAGGTCTTGAATGAATATGGAATCCTCTATATCTCCGATGAAGTTCAGACTGGTTGGGGAAGGACGGGGGAGAACTTCTGGGGCTATGAGGCTCAAGGTGTAAGCCCTGACATGATCACCTTTGCCAAGGGCCTCGGTAATGGCCTTGCTATGGCAGGTGTCGTTGGCCGCGGCGATGTCCTAGATGCCATCGGTGGCTCTTCGATCTCGACATTTGGCGGCGGTCCTCTCGTGGCTAAGGGTGCTTTAGCTAACCTTGAGTACCTACTCTCAAATGACCTTCAAAACAACGCCAAGGTCGTGGGAGCCAAGATGAGAGACGAGCTCGAGCGAATGACCAAAGGTTCACCGATCGTAGCTGAAATCAGGGGTAAGGGTTTGATGCTCGGTATCGAGATCTGCGAACCAGGTACCGTAAATCCATCACCGGCTCGGGCTAGTTTGGTCCTCGAAGAGGCGAAGAAGCGCGGAGTGCTAGTTGGCAAGGGTGGCGCTAGTGGTAACGTTCTGCGAGTTGCTCCACCTCTATCGATTACCGAAGAGGAGGCGATCGCAGGTGCAATCGCCCTTGCCGAGTCGATTGAGGCGGCGTCGGCAAATTAAGGTAGATATGTATTGGTAGTTCGCTCCTGTGAGCTCAACTACACAGTTTCTACTAGCAGCTTTGAACCTTTGGCTCGACGAAGATGGGGGTTACCTCGTCTTCGTCGAGCTACTTTTTTGTCGTCTCCCTTTAGAAGCTCGGCCATTTTGTGAAGGTTGGCGAGGTGCTCGATCGATGATCTGCGGGGCTAGATTGTCTATCTTGATTAATTCGTATTGGATGGAATCTCGATGAAGCCTCAAAATGATGGCGAGAACGTCGTCGACGAACTTGCCCCCTTTGCATACGACCTCCCCCAAGAAAAGATTGCACAGAGCCCAATTGAGCCGAGAAGTAGCGCAAAGTTACTCGATGCTACCGGCGGCCAGATAAGCGACAGGCACGTAATTGACATCGCCGACTTACTCAAAGAGGGAGACCTCTTAGTCGTCAACAACACCAAAGTCCTACCAGCGAGGGTCAAACTCTTTAAGGCAAGTGGCGGTGGAGTCGAACTTTTATTTCTTGAAGAGGAGGAGGCCGGGATCTGGAAGACTCTCGCCCGCCCATCTAAAGGGCTAGCAAAGGGCACTGAGCTCATGAGTTCAAATGGCGAGTTAGCAGTAAGGGTTATCGATCGAATCGAGTCACACCTCGATGCACCAGTACGGGTAATCGTCGAGGTGATAGATCCATCTGTAATCGAGTCGCAAGGATCGGTACCTCTTCCTCCTTATATTAAAGCTACATTGAGCGATCCAAGTAGATATCAGACTGTCTATGCCAATCGACCATCTTCGGCGGCAGCTCCAACTGCGGGTTTACACTTTGACGAGTTGGTTCTATCAGCCCTCTCAAAGAGGGGAATAGAGATCGCCCAAGTTGAACTATCGGTTGGACTTGATACCTTTTTGCCGATCAAGACCAACAAGATCGAGGACCATCAGATCCATACCGAACACTACGAGGTTGGAAGAGAGACTTGGGAGAGGATCTCGGCCGCCAAAAGAGTTGTCGCAGTTGGTACCACGGTCGTTAGAACTCTAGAGACCGTCGCTAAGACTGGACAACTTGAGGGCAGGAGCTCTCTTTTTATCCATCGACCCTACGAATATAAGGTGGTCGATCTTCTAATGACGAACTTTCATATTCCAAGGTCGTCACTGCTACTTCTTGTGGATGCCTTTTTGTCCGAGGGGCGATGGCGAGAGATCTACGAGCATGGCCTCGCTAACGACTACAGATTTTTATCATTTGGAGACGCTATGCTCCTAGAGCGTGGCATGTGAGGATGAAAATCTCTTCGTGTGAGCTTTATCACATTTCGATACAGCTAGGCAACGCAAGGGGGAGCTGTTAACATTGCGTTCACATTTTAGAAAAAAGTCCGCAACAAAGACCGACAAAGATGGATGAGTCAGGAAAACACAGGGGTTCTCCTGAGGTTTTCATTGTTCGCGGGGTTTAACCCCATTGAAAGCGGAAGGCAAGTTTCGAATATGAGCTATCAGGCCGAATACATTTGGATCGATGGTACCAAGCCAACACCATTGATGCGTAATAAGACCCGTATCATCAAGGATGGCGTCGAGCCCGGTATCTGGGGTTTTGACGGTTCGAGCAC
>JAKCDL010000015.1 GCA_021841935.1 Actinomycetes bacterium
GGCTGTGGCGCCAAGGGATGGCTCGTGTAAATGGTCAATTCGTAATCTTTGTGGAAACTCAAGGCATCTTTGGGTACTGGTTACTTGTCTTGCTAAGCCGGCTTGCTGGTTCGCTAATTTCCGATGGATCTGGGTTGAGTATATGGATCTTCTGATCCAGCATTGAGTTTTTGCCTTGATCACCTTTTGATACGTGCGTTCAGGAGTTGCTGCTAGGGAATCGCTAAAAGATTTGATAGGTCAGGTGTCGAGGTCGCTCAGTGCCCACTGTGGAGGTGAGAGTGAGAAGGTGAGGGTGGCCATTTCGGTCCATGGGTCAGTCGTATTTCTTATCCCTTTGGTGGTAGCTGCAATGGCGGAGCGACGCGTGGTAAAAAGAGGATCCCCCAGGCGTAGTTACGCCTGGGGGATTGTATGAGGAGGAGCACTTGATAGTGAGAGGGCCTGAGCTTGAGGCCGTGTAAATCTACTACTTCGCAGTGAGTTTTGCGATTTGGGCTACAAGGCGGCTCTTGCGACGAGCTGCTTGATTCTTGTGAATGATGCCCTTGGTCGCTGCCTTGTCGAGCTTTGAGAGGGCGGTGCGCAAGGTGGCCTCAGCGCTCTCTGCACCACTCGAAGCTTCAGTGACTGCGTTCTTTACGCGCGTCTTTAGTTCACTCTTTATCGCCTTATTGCGGGCGTGAGCAACTTCATTTTGCTTATTGCGCTTGATCTGACTCTTTATATTTGCCATCGAAATTTACCTCAAACTAACTATGTCTCTGAAGCATTGCGCCAATCCGTATTCGCACCACTAGGGCGATCCGAAGTTGACTTTGACGCACTCACAACGGAGTCGATTCAACCTACATATCTCAACTCCTCGGTGATAATCCGAGAGGATGAGTAAAATTCTTACAGTGTTTGACGGCGGCAGGTGAGACACAACCTCCCGAGCTTCACCACGATCCTTGACGTACGAAGCGATACTGCTCAATACGACGTTAGCGAGGCGAAAGCATACCTTCTACAACACGGCTTGAATAGTTTAGTCTTTTACGGAATACTTTATGCCGTTTGGTCTTAGGCTGTTCTAGAGAGAAAATGATAGAGACTTCCCGTATACGAAACCTTTCCATAATTGCACACATCGACCACGGCAAGTCGACGTTGTCAGATCGCATTCTTGAAATAACTAAGGCCGTTGATCCTCGTGAGATGCGAGAGCAGTACCTCGACTCGATGGACATTGAGCGAGAGCGCGGAATTACAATCAAGGCTCAAAATGTACGAGTCAATTGGAACGATCACGTCTTACACCTAATTGACACGCCAGGCCACGTTGACTTTGGATACGAAGTATCGCGTTCCTTGGCTGCATGCGAAGGTGTCGTTCTGCTCGTGGACGCGAGCCAAGGGATTGAAGCCCAAACACTTGCTAACTGTTATTTAGCTATTGAAAATGACCTAGAGATAGTGGCTGCTCTAAATAAGATCGACCTCCCAGCTGCAGACCCCGACCGATACGCCGAAGAGATCGAGAACGTCCTCGGAATTCCTGCTGATTCGATACTTAGGGTCTCTGGTAAGACAGGATTTGGGGTAGACAAACTACTAGATGCCGTCATCGAACGAATACCGGCGCCTAAAGGTAACCCTAACGATCCTTTGAGGGCTTTGATATTTGATTCAATCTACGATCAGTATCGAGGTGTGGTCTCTTCGATACGAATCGTCGATGGAACTATGCGCTCGGGCGATAAACTTCGCTTCATTCAGGCTGGATCGACACATGGAGTCGAAGAGATAGGCGTTAGAACCCCAGTTCAGCTTCCAGTCAAAGAGCTCGGCCCAGGCGAAGTTGGTTATCTGATAACTGGGATTAAAGACGTAGGTCAAGCTAGATCCGGAGAGACGGTTACCACCCTCGATTTGGGCGCCAAAGAGCCCCTAGATGGATATCGTAACCCCAAGCCTATGGTCTTTTGTGGCCTCTATCCAATCGATGGCGACGAATTTGAAGATCTCCGCGAGTCATTGGAGAAGCTTAAGCTCAACGACGCCTCCTTTACCTACGAACCGGAGTCGTCGTTGGCTCTTGGTTTTGGCTTCAGGTGTGGATTCTTGGGCCTTCTTCATATGGAGATCGTCAGGGAGAGGCTTGAACGCGAATTCAACCTATCTCTTATCGCCACCGCTCCGTCGGTCGAGTACAAAGTTACTTTGATCGGAAGTGGTGAAGTGACGATCGTTGATAATCCATCTGAGATGCCCCTCTCCCATACGGTTGAAAAGATTGAAGAGCCGTACCTAAAGATCGACATCTTGAGTCCAAGTGAGTACACCGGTACGATCATGGACCTCTGTCAGAGTCGTCGTGGCGAGATGCTAAATATGAGCTACATCTCGCCTGAGCGGGTTGAGATGAAGTATCGGATTCCTTTGGCTGAGGTCGTGATGGACTTCTTCGATGCTCTGAAGAGTCGCACCAAGGGGTATGCAAGTTTGGACTATGAGGCCGACGGTTATGGTGAGTCCGATCTCGTCAAGATCGATATTTTGCTAAATGCGACACCAGTCGATGCATTCTCTGCAATTATCCATAAGCAAAAGGCCTTCGACTATGGTCGCAAGATGACGGTCAAGCTAAGAGAACTTATTCCTCGACAACTCTTTGACGTTCCGATACAGGCCGCCGTAGGTGGAAGAATCATTGCTCGCGAGACGGTGAAGGCACGACGTAAAGATGTTTTAGCCAAGTGCTACGGTGGCGATATTTCTCGTAAGCGCAAACTGCTCGAAAAGCAGAAAGAGGGAAAGAAGCGGATGAAAAATATCGGTCGTGTTGAAGTACCTCAAGAGGCCTTCATCTCGGCTCTGCGCCTCGACGAAGAGAACTAATCCTCAATTGTGGTATAGCTTTTAGCTATGACCATAAATCCAGTTGAGCTAATCAATGCGCTGGCAACAGATGATGCTGTAAGAGCCGATCCCTTCTCGCTCTATCGCAACGCCGCATCCATGGGGGAGATAGTAAGTATCTTCCCCAAATTCTCCATTGCGACCTCTTATGATGCTGTAAATTTCATCTTGCGTTCCTCACAATTTGGTAAGCGACCAACCGACGGGTCGCTTGGGCGTCGGTCTATCTTCAATGAGAAGTACCCTCCCTCGATGCTCTTTAGCGATCCGCCAAACCATACCCGTTTGCGCAGATCGGTCGCGAGGCTCTTTACCCCTTCAAAGATTGATGCAATGACACCGCAGATCGAGGAGTTGACTGAGACTCTTTTTGCGCGATTCATCCAAAGCGGCGGAGGTGACTTCGTCTCGGAGGTAGCCCTCGAGATTCCAGTCTCTGTGATCTCCCTTTTGCTAGGTGTCAATCCGAGCGACCGTCCATCTTTAGCTAAGGAGGTCGCTATCGTCGCGGCAAGTCTCGATTTGAGCACTCAGTTCACAGGCGACGAGGAGAGGGTAATTGAAGCTGGAAATATCCTCCTCGAGTACTTCGAAGCGTTGGTACGAAGTAAGGATGAGAAGGGTGCCGTTCTCGCATCTTTACTTGAGGGTGATGACCCCTTGGACGTATACGAAGCCTCGGTTATGGCCCTCCTTCTATTCATGGCTGGCTTCGAAACCACAGCTAACCTTCTCTCATCGATCATCTATTCGATGGGAAGTGACGAGGAGATACGTGCTACGGTGACGGGGGCTAGTGACCTTCGGGCCAGCGTGGAGGAGTTCCTTCGCCTCGATTCGCCAGTCCAGATCGATGGGCGCCTATGCCAAGTTGAATCTCGATACAACGACGTCAAGATCGATGAGGGAACCTTTGTGCTAACTCTAATTGGAGGTGCGAACCGTGATCCAAAGTACTTCGAGGATCCCGATTCGTTTTCACTAGGACGCAAAGTATCACCGATCCTGTCATTTGCGACCGGTATTCACCACTGCATCGGCGCAACGCTCGCGCGGAGCGAGGGTGAGATATTTCTTCGCCACCTATTGGATATGCCAACGTACGATATTGTCAAAGCTGTAAGAAAGCCGACCTTGACTCTTAGAGGTTTCCAATCGATCGAAGTGGTTCTCTAGGTGCCCTAGCGACTTCTCAATCAGGGAATAGCTCAACTCGGTTTCGCCTTTTTTATCTTTGATGTTGGTAGGTCCAGCTTCCCCGATCTAGCTGATTTGGGCGCGCGAGTTTTGAGGTTTTAGTGGGATCAAGAGTAGTTGTTTGGTTTAGGCGAGACCTTCGTATCGACGATAACCGCGCATTGATTGCTGCTTTGAGTGGAACTTCCAGCGCAATACTGCCCGTCTTTGTAGTGGATCCAAAGCTTATTGCCATGTCAGCAATGCGCTCTAGCTACATGTTTGCCGCTCTTCGAGCTTTGGAGCAGGAATTAGGTGGGCGTCTGAACCTGATCTACGATGCAGATCCAACGGCTGTCGTTGAATTTGCCTCAAGTGTTGGCGCCGATGAAATTTATGCAACTAGCGACTTTACTCCACTAGGTATCGCACGTGAAAAGTTGATTAAAGAAAAGGCCAATCAATCTTCAATCGCGACCAAATTTGGTGACTCCCCGTACTTGATACCACCTGGAAGATTGGCTCGAGAGCAAGGGGGATGGTATAAGGTCTTTACCCCCTTCTACAAGGCTCTTATGAAAAACGGATACGAGGCACCAATGGATGTAGATCGATCGGTGCTCGGTAGGCGTATTGAAGTGGCTCGCCGAGATGAAGAGGCAATTGTAAAGCTAGCTTCTACTCCACTATTTGACGAAGCAGCATTTCCTGCTTCGAACTCAAAGGCGCTCGAGCAACTGTCAAACTTTTTGGTGCGAAGTGACGGTCGCTACAAAGAGTTACGGGACTTTCCTGCAGAAGAAGGCACCACTAAGCTCTCTCCAGCTCTTAGATTCGGAGTTATCCATCCTCGACAGATTGTTGATAAAACGATTGATGTACCTGGTGGGGAACCGTTAGTCCGGGAAGTTGTTTGGAGAGACTTTTACGCCAACGTACTCTTCCAGATGCCTCATACGACTTGGAAGAACTTCAACCCTAACTTTGACTATATTGAGGTTGACTCAATCGACGACCCGATCAAGGCTGCACAATTTGAAGCTTGGAAGGAGGGAAGGACTGGTTATCCAATAGTCGATAGTGCAATGCGGCAGTTGAATGAGACCGGATGGATGCATAATCGGCTACGTATGATCGCAGCATCATTTCTGGTCAAGGATATTCATCTACCGTGGCAACTTGGTGCTAAGTACTTCATGGAGCACTTGCTAGATGGAGATATTGCATCTAACAACCATTCGTGGCAATGGGTAGCAGGTTCTGGTACCGATGCGGCGCCATACTTTCGAATCTTCAATCCGATCATCCAATCGGAAAAATTCGACCCCGAAGGAAGATTCATAAGAAAGTTCGTTCCAGAACTCGATGGCATCTCGTCGAAGGCAATTCACGATCCCTATAATCGGGGCGAGTCAGGGAAGTACTTTGAACCAATTCTCGATCATAATGAGGCGAGGAATGAGACTCTCGATCGCTACCAGCGACTCAAAGATCACTTCGCTGACAGCGAGACCAAGACGATAACCAGGAACTAGAGTCAGGTAACTATCTGGTTTTTTAGTGGACCTTTATCCTTGTGGTACTTGCGTTTGCGCAGAGACTCTGTTGTATTACTCGTTAGGTCAGATACTTTTAGAGACCGTCACAAACCTTTTCGGTCATGGTTAGATGGGTACTTCGTAGCGCAATCAATCATCTCCAGAGGCGATGGCGTTACCATGTGGCTCCGTTTGGGCCGATTGCTCCGTAATGGCTGCTAGGTAGGTTCCAATGGTATAAATCTAAATGTCGATCAAGGCGACGCTCCTCTTGTGAGGAAAGAGGTATCGGTCAAGCAGCGCCTCTAAAGCGGATCGATCTTAAGTTCTCGTATTCGTGCCTACCTTTGGCAGTTGGTCATTTTCATGGGGAGGTGCGTCGTCTTTTACTCAAACGAGATCAGGTGAGTGCATTTAGTTCATTTAACATACGACCGAAATTGTCCCTTGATTGAAAGTGCGACGGGGCTTTTGGGCTCCCTTAGTAGGTTGCAAACTTCGAGGAGTACATCGAAGTTTTAGCTTCGTTGAAGACAGTCCAACTTCCCGCTGTGTAAAAACCCCAGGTGTAGTAGCAGTCATCGTCTCCTGATAAGACCGCTATTGCAGTTGCGAACGGGTTGTCGAGATGTTGTTTACAGCTGGTGTGTTTGGATTGAAGGCGACATAGTCGTTGATGGTTTCCGTTGTACTCGTCAACGTAGGCGCTCCGATGGCCCCAACTCGTCCGCCCCTAGGTCCAACAAAGAGAAAGTAAGTGGCTCCAGGATTCATCTTTCCACCGGTAATGAGGCGTAACGGTCCGACCTCAGTTGGTTGAATAGAGGAACGGATAGCCTGTGGCAACTGCTTCGCTGTTATTAATTGGATCTTCGACGAAGGTGGTAATCGCTACTTGGGATGGCTGGAACGTGCCGTGGGTGCTCTCTAGAACGATGTGCTCGGAGGTGGACTTGGGTAATGGAGGATGATTTGATGGAGACTCGATCAGCGGTAATTCGCACAAAGGATGAGCTGCTATATGAGCGTTTCAATTGCATTTAAAAACATCATCGCTCCCGGCCTAACCCTACCCTTGCGGTAGATCGCCCTTAGGGTTCTGCTCATCTCCAAACTTTGGATCTTGACCTCTACGAATTGACCAGATGACAGTTCGTCTGATACCGCGAGGCGTGAGACGACTCCAATCCCCATCGATCGCGCTACTGCACCCTTGATCGCGGTTGTCGATGGCAGCGTAAGAATAACGCTGTGCGTTGGCGATAACTTTGAGATCTCAATTTCAAAGACGTCCCTCGTCCCTGATCCATGTTCCCGAAGGATAAAGTCGCACTTCGGGATAGCTCTTGGATTGAGCGACTTGGTGAGCCTTTTGGTCTCTAAATGCTTGGGTGTGGCTACGAGTACCAGTTGGTCGTGGTAGATCTCTTTGGAGAGAAGGTTCGGAGGCGATGAGGCGCCTTCAATTAATCCAATCTCGGCTTTTCCCTGCTCAATTACTTCAATCACGTGTGCTGTATTGCCGATCTCGACGTTTTCGACTTCAATCTCTTTGCGGCTCTTTAGCTCGGATAGCCAGATTGGCAAAAGGTATTCAGCAATTGTCATTGAAACTGCAAGTTTGAAGGCGTCGCTATTTTCGGCTCTGATCTTCTCAGCGGCGCTAATTAAGTCACTATGAACATCTAATACCGCTCGCAATCTACCCAAGAGTGCAACTGCATCATCTGTAGCCCTAACGGTTGGTCCACTTCGTGCGAGGAGGGTAGTAGCGAGGACCGACTCGAGCTCTTTTATCCTCTGCGATGCTGCCGGTTGAGAGATGTGGTGGCGAATAGCAGCCTTGGTGATCGATCCCTCTTCAATGGCGGATACGAGTATCGCCACAGAAAATGGATCTACCTTATATTCTCTTTCGCTCATTAGATGCTCATCGCCATTCCCACAAAATCACCAAAGTTGCAACATTGCTGTTTTCAACGTGTGGATACGTTTCCAGCACGATTGCGACATGGCCACAGGAGGGACCTGCTGGCCTAGTAGTGCTTTTTTTGAATTTGTACTTACTTGATAACAACTTCGCCATCAATTTACCACGTAATTCCCCTATTAAGCTGCAATTATAAGTTTTTCTTATGATGACAATACCCTAACTTGACTGTAGGGGTTGGCCTAATTTCTTACGATTTTGAAGATGATCGATGCAAACCCAGTAGCTGTGACTCCAAAAGGTAAAGTTCAAGCCCTTATTCCAGGTGTTCTTCTGACCGTAGCCGTTGTTATTTTGGCGACGCTTCCCCTTCACCTATTTCCGGTGATTGGTTTGGCGGCGATGTCGATCCTTACCGGTGCGGTTGTTGCTCCATTTGTGACAAAGAGAAAGGTCTTTACCAAGGGCATTGACTTTTCGTCCAAATACCTTCTTCAACTGAGTGTCGTTCTCAGTGGCTTCTCGATCAACTTCTCCCAAATAGTCTCAACTGCGAAGAGCTCTTTGATAGCGATTTTGTCCTCAATCTCGGTGGCGCTCCTCGTTGGCCTTCTTCTGGCAAAGTGGTGGAAGATGGATCGCAATGTCTCTTCATTGATATCGGTTGGGACTGCTATCTGTGGAGCCTCAGCTATTGCAGCTGTAAGTGGACCGTTAGGAGTGGACGACGATGAGAGAAAGCTAGCGACCTCCACGATCTTTACCTTCAATCTTGCAGCGCTCTTTATATTTCCAGTCCTTGGCCACCTTATGCACATGTCTCAGAGTCAATTTGGCGTCATGGCAGGTGGAGCAGTAAATGATCTTTCGAGCGTGGTCGCAACCAGCCACATCTACGGTCACGTTGCTCAGTCGATTGCGACGGTAGTAAAACTTACGCGCAGTCTCGCGATCGTACCTATCGTGCTAGCGATAACCGTCTATGAGACCATAAAGCACAAGCGCCACGACAACGTGAGAGTCTCTGTCGTCGTAGCAAAGACGCTTCCAAAGTTCATCGTCCTTTTCATTGCAGCCACAATCGTTGGCAACCTAACAAGGCACATCGGCGCCTCACTCTTTGCCTCTGTCTCTACCTACACAATGGAGATTGCACTGGCGGGCATCGGACTTTCTGTCGCAAGGGTGCGTGGCGCTAAGTTTTCAATGATCCTCTTTGGAGCAGCCCTCTGGTCAGTTGTGACCCTCGCGACGATAGCAAATATCAAGCTCTAGGGCGACCCAGCGAAGTTTGGTGAGCAGATGCAGTAACGGGTGAGACCCGTTACTGCATCTTTTATATTTCGTCTCTCGTTTCAATTTTCAATGAGGAACAATTTGTAGCCATGGCTTGAAAGAAGTCCATAGGCCAGCGATCTAAAGGCACAAAAAGCTGATAGTTGGCTAGTAGGGAGCCTTTTAGTTTCTGAATAGACACTATTTGCTTCCCATTTCACGATCCTGGGCCCATGCCCCTTTGCGTACTTTGGGGCGCACTAGAGCCTTTACTAGCTAGGAGTCCAGTGGGCAGGGTCGACAATCTTCGAATTGGAAACTTCGCGTCAAGTTAGGGAAATCTATCCGCTACTTGGTGTAGCCATAGAAGATGTAGCTAATGGTTGAATTGGTGCTCTAGGCCGCAGCGCCAGCAACTTCTGACTTGGCCTTCTTTCGCCCTTTAGTGAGCTTTGCGAAGATCGAAAGTACGACTCCTAGGTAGCCTACATACGTCAAGCCTTGGAGGAGAGTTGGAGTCGAGGAGTATCCGAAGAAGCTGTGGACTATGTCGCCAAATGTTGACTGATCGTTGAGAAGTGCGGTTGAGTTCCACATCACTTTAGTTAATAGAGGCAGATAGCCAAGTTGTTGAAGGTTTGCAATTGCGTCAACTAGCAGTCCCGCAGCGAAGATCATCAAGGCGAAGCCAAGGTACCTGAAGGCTTTCGCTATGTTGATCTTCTTGCCAAGCCGATAGATCATTACGGCTATTGCAAGCGAAACTATTAGCCCTGCGACTGCGCCAACTAGCGCTAGGTGGGCGGAGGTGGCAAAGAGTATCGCAAGTGTGAAGACCATGGCCTCTAGAGATTCGCGCCCTACCGCTTGGGCTGCAGTGAAGGCGATTCCGAATCTTGCTCCTCTACTCATAGCTTCGTTGGCTTGGTTCTTTAGATCTTTTGAGATCGATTTGCCATGAGAGGTCATCCAGAAGGTCATATAGGTCATTACCGCTGCAGCGAGTAGATAGGTCACCGTTTCGAACTGCGTTTGAAGGCGGCTTCCAGCGTAGACCTTCAAGGTTGTGTAGATAATCGAACCGACTATCCCGGCGAAAGCTAGTGCGGCTGCTACTCCGATCAAAACATCTTTGAAGAGGTCGCGTCGTTCAATCTGATTCAAATACGCAAGAAGAATAGCTACGATCATCGAGGCCTCGATCCCCTCACGTATGAAGATTGCGAATGTAGCTAGCACGAGAACTCCTGAGTTTATTTATCCAATTAAATACGTTACTACCTATTTGAACGTACGTTGATTGAGGTTGGTTTCGTTGATTGCTGTGATAGGTGAAATGCATCACCACCTCTGGATTTTGTCGTGTCTTCGTTGTCCGATTATTTTTACCCTTTCGCCACGAATCTCAGGTGTTGGAAGGCGTGACCTAAGTATGAGTTACTTCTAAATTTCGTCTCATGAAACGAGGTCTTCATTTCAACTAAATGTGAGATAGATTAATTTCGATACGTTGATCGCCTCCAACCAGGGCAATTGACTGTAGTTATCTTTAGGGCGTGTTGTGTCGATGTTTATTTTCGGTGCAACGACAGATCGTTATTTTGGGGAATTGAAGGTGCGACCGGTAGTGGAAAATGTTGACCTTTCCAGTGAGCTTGAGGAAAAAGGTTACGTAGTCGTCTCGTCGACCCCTTCAACTTCTGGGTTGGTGCCCTTTGGAGATCGAGATGAGCCCTTTATTTCAATTGTGACCCCGTACTATAACCCAGGGGCTAACTTCGAATCAGCAATACGCGAAATGGTTGGTGTTTTGGACTCGATTGGGGTTAGTTACGAGTTAATAGCAGTCAGTGATGGCTCTAGTGACGCAAGTAACGAGGTTCTCCCGAGGATAGGGATATCTACGATCAAGGACGTTTATCACCTTAGGAGACAGGGTAAAGGCTCGGCCCTGAGAACCGGCTTGGCCCTCGGTAGGGGCCGGTATTTGGGTTTTATAGACGCTGACGGCGACATCGACCCTAAAGCTCTGCGAGCATTCGTGGGAACTGTCGCACTTTATCAACCTGATATTGTCCTTGGTTCTAAGCGCCACCCTATGTCGGAGGTTGTATACCCGCCGATTAGGCGCCTCTATTCGTCGGTATATCAACTCTTAATCAAGATCTTGTTCGGCCTAAGCATTCGTGATACTCAAACTGGAATCAAGCTTTGTAGACGAGAGTTGATAGAGGAAGTCTTGCCACGTATGGTCGAAAAACGATTTGCATTCGACCTAGAACTTTTTGTAGTTGCACGCCGACTGGGATACGACAAATTTTTTGAGGCACCAGTGGTGATTCGCGAACGTTTGACCTCGACGATTAACTGGCGTTCGGTTTTAAAGACAATGTTGGACACCTTCGCTATCTTCTACAGGGAGAGAGTCCTTCACTTCTACGACCGCCGACTTTAGTAAGAGCGAAGTCAAAGCGCCTGTAGAATATAGTTAGCACTCTGTATGATTAAGTGCTAAGCGTAAGTGCTCCTCCCTCCTAGGAGAAATTTTGGCCTCGAATACAGAAGATAGAAGGGCGCAAATACTTCGTGCCGTCGTAGAAAGTTACATATCATCGGCTGAGCCAGTTGGTTCAGCTCAACTTGCCTCAATGGCGGGGATCGCGGTCTCTCCTGCGACGATTCGTAATGATATGAGCTACCTAGAACAAGAGGGTTATCTAGCTCAACCACACACGAGCAGTGGAAGGGTGCCGACTGAGCGGGGATATCGACGCTACGTAGATGAACTTATGCCAGCTGACTCAACTGAAGAGGAAAAAAGATACCAGATTGAGGAGTTCTTTAACGTAGCCCATGGAGAGCTAGAGCATCTGCTTGGTTCAACTACCAAGCTTCTCACAAATATCACTGACTGCGCCGCGGTGGTTACTGGCCCCTCTCCACAGCGAGCTTCGATATTGAAGGTTCAGTACATTGAAATTTCGAAGAACAGTCTGCTCTGCGTTGTCGTTGACATCAATGGGTCAGTCGAAAAAGCCACTATCCCATGGCCATATGATGTGAGTGAAAAGGTTCTATTCGAAGTATCCGAGCTTATGACCTCTCACTTTGTAGGGAAGGAACCCGGAAAGGTCGACTCACCTCCCGAATTTGATGACAACAGTGAGATGATCAAGATCGCCTTCCTAGGGGTCAAAGAGGCATTGAGCGAAGCTGAGCGAGATGGAATATACCTCTCTGGTGCCTCTCGAGTCGCCGCTTCGTTCGATGCTGTAGATACCGTTAGAAGTGTTATCTCCATTCTCGAGAGGCAGTACCTCGTAGTATCGCTGATCAGGTCCGTGATCGGCAAAGGTCAAAGTGTTGCAATAGGTTCTGAAAATGGTATTAGCTCGTTGAAAGAGTGTGCCGTAGTCGCTTTTCCCTACACCATCGACGGAGTGACGATGGGTAGCGTCGGCCTAATTGGGCCGACACGTATGAAGTACGGCTCTGTGATTGGCGCTGTTGAGTTAGTTAGTGAAAACCTTTCAAAGAGGCTTAGTGAGGGATAATGGCAGAAGATTTTTATGAAATGCTTGGGGTATCCCGGAGCGCGACTGACGACGAGATCAAAAAGGCTTATCGCCGCTTAGCGCGTGAACTCCATCCAGATGTAAATCCGAACGACAAGAGTGCCGAAGAGCGCTTCAAGCAGGTCTCTCGTGCCTATGAGACTCTAAGCAACCCAGAGAAGCGACGAAATTACGATATGTATGGTGAGGGAGGCGGCTTTAGCGGAGGCGATCCCGGCGATATATTTGGCCAAAATGGCTTTGGTGATATCTTTGAGACGATGTTTGGAGCTGCATTTGGCTCTGGCTATCGCGGCGGCGGTCGATCGAGTGCAATGCGCGGCGACGATCTCTCTATTGCAGCTTCGCTAACCTTCGAAGAGGCTGTATTTGGCGTTCAAAAAGATATCTCACTGCGAGTTCCAGCCACGTGTAGTACTTGTGGTGGTAATGGATCTAAGCCGGGTACTACTCCAACGATATGTCCAGTATGCCAAGGAGCAGGAAGCGTAAAGAAGGTAGCAAATACAATTCTCGGGCGAATGGTCACCACAGCCCCATGTGATCGCTGTCGGGGTAATGGCCAGATTATCTCAACTCCATGCCCAGATTGTCGCGGAGACGGTAGGAGAACTGTTGATCGTAACCTTACGGTAGATGTTCCACCTGGGGTAGACGATGGAACTACTCTCCACCTAACAGGAAAGGGTGCCGCTGGTTCACGCGGTGGAATGCCCGGAGACCTCTACATACAACTTCGAGTAGCGCCCGATTCAAGATTTACTAGAGATCGAAATGACATCCATTCGACTATTCACGTTAGCTACGCACAGGCCGCACTCGGAGTTGAGCTTGAGATCGAGACCATCGACTCGAAGGAGATGTTGACTATCCCAGGCGGTACGCAAAGCGGCAAGCGCTTCTCAATCAAAGGTAGGGGAGTGCCCCACTTGAAGTCAAGGGGCAGGGGTGACCACATAGTCACCGTTGTGGTTGACATTCCTAACGCTCTTGGCTCGGATGAAGAGAAGTTGCTTCGCCAGATTGCTGAAGTGAGGGGCGAGGAAGTTGCCCATCAGAAATCGGGACTGTTTCATCGCATCAAATCAGGGCACTTCTAGTTAGAACGAGGTGCGCAACTCAGATATGAAGAGCGACTCTTTTTCTAGTGGCCACTTTGGGTCTAAAGCCCATACATTTGAGAGAGATTGTAATCCCAAGGGATTGGGCGATGATGTACTCCACCACCTTTTCAGGGTCAAAAGGCTCAGAGTTGGTGACGTTGTATCTTTGACAGATGGTAATGGCCGAGTCTCACTGGCTCGCGTGGAAGAGTCTTCGTCCTCGCCTCCGCGCGGCAAGCGAACGAGTCAAGTCCCTGAGCTAGTAGCCGCCGGAGATATCTACCGAGTCGAGCCTTCACTTCCGGTAGTTGAGGTCGCTCTATCCGTTATCGACTCAGACAAAGTTGATTTAGCGATAACTAAGTTGACTGAATTAGGCGTTGCATCGATCCACCTCTTTATGGCGGAGCGGTCAAATTCAACGCATGCGCTAGGGGAGGGTAGGTTTCGCCTAGATCGCCTTACAAAGATTGCAATTGAGGCGCTCTCGCAGTCCAGGGGGTGTTTCTTGCCAAAGATCTCCTTCGTGGACCTTCCGTATCTGATCGAAAATAACTTTGCGTTTTTGACCTTCGACGGCGATGGTTTTGATCCCTATCTACGAAAGTACGTCATCGGACCCGAAGGGGGTTTCGCACAAAGTGAGATTCCACTCAATGTGAAGAGATGTAGTTTCCCAGGTAATGTGTTACGAAGCGAGACAGCGGCGATCGCAGCAGCCGCAATCTCCCTCTTTTATGTGTGATTTTTTATACAAGCGACAATTTTTTACACCTTCAGTGATTTTTCGATATAAAATCGTGACTGTAATCACATGGAGATGCGGAAGTTAGTATGAGTGTAAGCGATGAGGAAGTGGTCGATGGTTACGCTGCGGCGGTCGGTGCGCGTCTCCGAGCCGTTCGTAAGCACAAGAAGCTTTCGCTTCAAAGCGTTGAAGCCATGTCGGACCAGGAGTTCAAGGCATCAGTCTTAGGGGCCTATGAGCGGGGCGAACGTTCTATTTCGGTCCCGAGACTTCAAAGATTAGCGGCACTTTATGACGTTCCGATCGAGCAGCTTCTCCCAAAGGACCAACTTCCTACCTCTGTAACCGCAGCGCAACTCGACGACTTTGCGGCCACTGAATTGATATTAGATCCAATATCAACTCCAGAACTTTCGGGGCGTCGTGGCCAGGGTGACTCTAAATTTACCATCGATTTGAATAAGCTAAATGACGTCGTTGGTCCGGAACGAGATGTTCTAAGACGGTACCTTGGGATGATCCAGGTTCAGCGCCAGGACTTCAACGGACGAATGATCACGATAAGAACGGATGATCTGCGTGTCATTGGTTGCATCTTCGAATTGACCCTAGAGCAGATGAGCCAAAGGTTGGACGACCTCGGCCTTCGACTGCGCTAAGGATTACCTATTTATCATTGGAGTTGAAAGATCGCTTTAGGACTCTACATTCACGTCCCATTTTGCACCTCCAAGTGTGACTACTGCGCCTTTGCCACTTGGACTGAACGATTTGATACGGTAGATCGCTACGTTGATGCGGTTGTTGCTGAGATAAAGCGGATCGATTCGAAAGATATTCGAACACTCTTTATCGGTGGAGGTACTCCTTCGCTTCTTTCTGTCGACCACTTGCATCGAATTATCTCTGCTATAGAGGGCGATCTAGTAGAGGCTACGATTGAGGTGAACCCAGAGACCATCCTTGCCTCTCCGGATGAATATCGTCAGCTCGGCTTCACTCGAGTCTCGCTTGGGATACAGTCTCTCCAAAGGGACGAATTAATTCGTTTGGGTAGACACCACGACGCAAACGAGGCAATCTCAGCGATCGAGAGAGTAAGTGACAGTGGCATTGAGTACTCGTTGGACTTCATCTACGGGTTGCCAGGTTCGTCCTCCACGATAAGCGACTTAGAGTTCATATACACTCGTTTCCGTGGCCCTAACCACCTATCCGTCTACGGCTTGACCGTTGAAAATGGTACAAAGTTGTACTTTAGAGGAGAGGACCATCCAATAGATGATGAAGTTGCAAATAGCTACGAGGCGATTTGTAACTTCGTTAGCGACCTTGGTTTGAGTAACTACGAAGTCTCAAACTTTGCTGCCCCGGGCTTTGAGAGCCTTCATAACTTGAACTACTGGTATCAGGGAAGTTACATTGGCCTTGGACCTAGCGCTCACTCTTTTGACGGTCGAGTGAGAAGTTGGAATGTATTTGATTCATTGCGCTGGCTCGAAAGGTTTGAGGGAGGTCATAGTACGGTTGCAGGAAGCGAGTCGCTCGGAGATGATCAGATGGCCTTTGAGGCTGCGATGCTGGCGCTTAGAACAAAGATTGGTGTGCCAATAAGCACTGTTGCAGATGCGCCATTTTTGATGGATCAAGGGTTGATTTTTATCGATGAAGGGTGGGCTTCACTGAGCATTAGAGGAAGAATGCTACACAGTGCTATCTCCAATGAGTTGGTTTTAGACGATCCACAAAGTATCCGAAATGAAATCTCATCGAAGTTCATAGCAACATACCCCAAGCTCGCACTGTAGATCGTTGGCAAAGTTTTTCCAAATAACCAAAGGTATCTAATCGCTGAGGCGGTGAAAAACCATTTTTGCCAAAATCTCATGTTATCCGGCGAAGCAACTTTCTTTGGGTACCTTCATCTAAAGGCCTGATCGTGCGATTTGAGTATCTTTTGGGTACTTGGTGTCCTTTGGCTAATGGAATGTTTGCTCTAACTTTCAGCGTTGAAAGACGTTAAGTCGCTTATCGTTAGTTGGCGACGCGCTAGTGCCACGGCCATAGCTAAATGAATGGGAGTCGTTAGTGATCAGACTATCAAAGTCGGATGCCCTCAATCTTGGCAAGGCTTTGTCACGTGCTGATGGTCTTGATGATCTCGGTTACCTAAATGACTTAGTAGTAACCGTTACTAACGTTGCCTCTTCGCGTTCGATCGATCTTGAAGAGGTGATTTTACTCTATGAAAAGAGTGGTGGAAGAGGTTCTGATAGCCTTCGCGAGCTCTTTGGATGGGATAGGAGAATCTCTGATCCTGCTGATGCGGAAAGATATCTAGGAGGGGTTGAAGACTTCGTCGTTTACCTAATTGAAGAGCGCGCAGGTGACAAGGGTATGGCTGATCCTAGGAGGCAGCGTGAAGCGGTGAACCTCATCTCTGCGATTCTCGGAGAGATGGGTGCGGGAATTGAACCAAAAGATCTAACTTCAAGGCTGGAGAAGGTCTCTCTTTATGACGGAGAAGGTAACTTCTCGAAGGTTATAGAGTTATTCGGCATAATCAACCGTAATGGCACACCTCTCGCCTCTGAGGAGTCGAGGGCGAAGGTACTTGACGCATTGGGAGATTCTCCGCTATCGTCACTCTTAATTCAAAATGACCTTTGAATTAAAGACATATCAAGCGATGCATTTCTGGATGCAGATTAGGTAGTCGCCTTTAAACAAGACGTGCCACTTTGGAAGTTTCAAAGTGGCACGTCTCTTAATGCATATGAATCTTATTGCATATGAACCAGAGCCTAAGATTGTTCCTCTGTCCTATGGCTTGACTTCCTTCGAAGTCTCAAGAGGCGTTACTTCTTGAATGGAAACAGAGGTAGGACTGCCTTACCGCGAGTCGCGTTGAGTACGTTAGCTAGAACGCCATACCATGCAATTGCAGCGGTGATAAGACCGAAGTAGCCGCCAACCTTGATGATTCCGGTTGAGTTACCGAAGTTTCCGATCGTAAGGAAGATGAAGGTGACTGTCAAAACTCCGAAGAGCGCTACGAGGAAACCGTTGGTTCCCGACGTTGCGATGAACAAAATCACTGTAATGATCGTCCAAGCGAGGAGGAAGAGGCCGACAGCTTTGTTGGCGTCGGTACCTACCAATATGGTGCTCGCATGTTCGATGAGGTACCAGAAGGCAAGCCAGAAGGCACCATATGATGTGAAGGCTACTACCCCAAAGAGGTTGTTTCTCTTGAACTCCCACATACCTGCGAGTATCTGTGCGATTCCGCCGTAGAAGAGAGCAAGCGGAAGGACAACGCCTTGCAGCTTTCCATCTAGCAGTCCGGCGTTGAAAACGCTAAGAACAAATGTAGTTAATGCGAAACCAGCGAGACCTAACGGTCCTGGATCGGCAATACTAGGCGTATTTTCTGCCATTTATCTTCTCTGCCCTTTCTGACAAAGTTCCCCCATTATGGACTTACTGTGGTCTAGTTTGGATTCGATGTGACCTCCTAAGTGCAATCGAATCCTCCCTTGGCCTTCAATAGAGACCAGATCTATGTCACTTACGTGACACAGCTGACTTATGTAGCCGCCCCTTTTTTAGCGACGGCGTACACTCGTCAAATTTGCGCCTGGTTTGGCTTTTGGCCACCGTTGACGCTAATCCCATTGAGTAAGGTCTTTACTCTTGGGAAGCTTGTGATGAAGCCTGGTTTTGAGCTCTTTCAGCGATCTCACGAACGACATCAGCGTTGGCAAGAGTTGTAACGTCTCCCAGCTTTCGTTGTTCTGAGATGTCACGCAAGAGTCGTCTCATGATCTTGCCCGATCTCGTCTTTGGCAACTCGTCCGTAAAGACGATTGATGCCGGTCGAGCAATCTTTCCGATCTTGGTAGCCACGTGCTCGCGAAGCTCCTGTAGAAGCATTTCGTTGCCCTCTACGTTCCCCTTTAGAGTTACGAATGCTGCAATAGCTTGCCCGGTTATGGCATCGTTGCGTCCGACGACAGCGGCCTCTGCGACTGCGTGATGGTCTACAAGGGCTGATTCAACCTCGAGTGTTGATATACGGTGCCCAGAGACGTTCATCACGTCATCTACTCGTCCGAGTAGCCAGAAGTAGCCATCGGTGTCGCGCTTGGCTCCATCGCCTGCAAAGTAGACCCACTTGTTCTCTTCGGGCTTCGAGAAGCGACCCCAGTAGGTCTCTTTGAAGCGTTCTGGATCCTTGTAGATCGTCCTGAGCATGCCAGGCCAAGGATGGGTCAGAACTAGGTATCCGCCGCCACCTAGTGGAACGCTGTGCCCCTCGTCGTCGACGATGTCTGCACCAATACCTGGTAGTGGCACGGTAGCAGATCCTGGCTTAGTGGTCGTTACGCCTGGTAGGGGGGAGATCATTATGTGGCCGGTCTCGGTCTGCCACCAAGTGTCGACGATCGGACACGTTCCTTTACCAATGGTCTCGTTGTACCAGATCCATGCCTCTGGGTTGATCGGCTCGCCGACGGTTCCGATCACCTTCAAGCTCGAAAGATCGTGACGCTCTGGAAATTCCGTTCCCCACTTCATGAAGGTACGGATCGCCGTTGGGGCGGTGTAGAACTGTGTCACTTTGTACTTCGCGATAATGTCCCAGAAACGATCCTTGTCGGGGAAGTTGGGGACACCCTCGTAGATAACTGAGGTGCAGCCATTTGCCAATGGACCATAGACGATGTAGCTGTGGCCCGTTACCCAACCGATATCAGCGGTGCACCAGTAGATATCATCGTCTTTGATGTCAAAGACGTTTGCATGGGTGAATGAGGTTCCAACGAGATATCCACCAGTAGAGTGCTGAATTCCCTTAGGTCGACCGGTGGTGCCTGATGTGTAGAGGATGAAGAGTGGATCTTCGGAGTCTGTCTCTGTGGCCTCTTTTTCATCGGACATTGTTGCAATCAAGTCGTGGTAGAAGATATCGCGACCATCCGCCATGGCTACTTCGGCGTTGGTACGTGCCACAACTACGACCTTTTCGATGCTTGGACACTCTTCGACAGCGCTATCTGCGTACTCCTTTAGCGCGATTCGGTTCCCGTTCCTCCAGGCCTCATCGCAAGTTATGAGAACCTTGGCTTCAGCGTCGTTGATGCGATCTCGAAGTGAGTCGGAAGAGAATCCACCAAAGACCACCGAGTGAGTTGCTCCAAGTCGAGCAGATGCGAGTAGGGCAATAGGAAGCTCCGGTATCATGCCCATGTAGATGGCGATGCGATCACCTTTTTGAACCCCTAATGATTCGAGGCCGTTTGCGAACTTGTTCACTTCGTGATACAGCTCGCGATAGGTTAGTGTCCTGGTATCGCCCGGCTCGCCTTCGAAGTAGAAGGCGACTTTGTCACCCTTTGTTTCGAGGTGACGGTCCAAACAGCTCTCGGTGACGTTGAGCTTTGCGTCGACGTACCACTTGGCAAATGGCGCGTTGCTCCAGTCGAGAACTTTGCTCCATGGGCTTCGCCACGAGATACGATCGGCCTGCTTCTCCCAGAACGAAACGTAATCCTCTCCTTCTTCGTAGATGGATGGAGAGGAGATGTTTGCTTGTGCACTGAACGAGGGAGAGGGCGCAAAGGTCCTCTGCTCGTCCATGAGTGCCTCGATGGTTACCCCAGAATCCTCCGGCATCTCTGGCATTGATCCCCCTTATAAATCAATATGACAAACTTCACGATTTGTTGAAGCGTCACGATAATAGGCATTTAATTGACTTCATGTCCAAACGAGATAAGAATTTTTTATAAAAATGCTTATAAAGATATCGTTTCGAGTAACGGAGGGTACTTTTCCAATGGTGAAATCCATTGCCGCCAATTAATAATTTGGTAACAAACTAAAATTCTGGCTTTATTCGGAGGCGGTAACTTTACTAGCGAGATTTTGAAGCTTCTCAAAGATCGAATCTAGTGCCTCTAGGGGTGCAGAAAGATACGGCTTGAAGTTCTCTACTTCAATTGCGTTTTGTGAAAGGATGGGCCTAAGACTCTCCATGCGATAAGGGGTCCGATATGCATTGGATAGGAGGTAGTCATGGTATATGTACTGCCCTTCGACTCCGTGAGCGAGCTGGATCAACGCAACGAGCATTCCCGTTCGATCTTTACCCGCCGTGCAGTGAATTAGCGTAGCGCCATCTTGGTAGTCGATAGTACTTTGAGCTAATTCAATCAACGTTTCAGAGTATTCATCGAGAATATTCAAGTACATCTCAGTCATATCCTCTGCGGTAATTGCAGAGATTTTTTTCGCTAAAATTGCCTCAAGACCATCTTCAAAACCCGCTATTTTACTTGATATAGGCGATTCAATGACGGTCATTTGATTCAATAACTCGGTTGGAGTTGGAGATATTGCCTTCTCTTCATCTTTCCTTAAATCGATGATTCGAGAGATCCCAAGCTCCTTGAAAAATGCTATGTCCTCTTGATTTATTCTTGAAAGATTTTCGGATCGAAAGTATCTATTTCGATCTAAATTTGACCCATCAAGGAGTGGCAAGCCTCCAACGTCCCTGAAGTTAGTTAGGTTCGTTGCCCCAAAGCGGCGCGGAGTTATATTCAGGCGGAGACCTTCTACGTTGATGATGACATTTGCAGCGGCGGGTACTCTTTGGGGGACTTCAATCCTATTGATACCCTTCGAGAGAGCAATGACCGTAGATGCGACCACGGACTTATCTGAAATTCTTTGAAATATTACTTGGCAATTATCACTTTCTAGCTGTGAAAATACTTCAAAATTCGATCCACTTGATAAATATTGGTTACTCGGAGTCCATATTTTTACGTTAGCTAGAAGCGCGCCGTCCATTTCATCCCTTCGCAATGATGTTCTAAGGTTATCAAAGATTAATTCGTAGGACATCCTATATTTTGACATCTAAGCGACACAAATAGACTTTGAAGAAATGGTCGAAATTGGGCTCGGTGTCACCGCTACGGCCGTCGCTTGTACCGTTGGCGTAAGGATTGAGCTAACAAGTGATGCCATTGCGGGCAGCGCTATAGTCGCCACAGCACTAACGCAGACCGAGTTTGAAGTCGAGCCAAATTGGAAGTTATCGATGTTTAGCCCTTGAAATGCTCCGCGCAATTGAGCTGTCATAAGCGAATAGGCGCGGCTCTGATCTATCGTTACCTGGCCATTTTGATATAGTTCCCCGGTGTCGATCTGGTTCGCCGCACTTGCGGCGACAGATTGCAGGCGATCCTGTAGGGCGCTTTTGGCGGAATAGACCGCGTCTAGGTCAACGATAATTCCTGATAGAAAGAGTGTGATCACCATAATCAATGGAGCGAGGATGAGGATAGTCCCGTCATCTCGTTTGTTGCTCGTCCCTCCTTCTCCTAAAATTGCACTTCTTGACAATCTCTGGACGCACTTTGACTCGTTGACTGAGATAAGCACGTGCCTCCGTCGGGTAGATTTCATCTGCAACCTCCGAAGTTGAGTCCGATTGGAACAGATTCGGTAATGGCAGATCCGATAAAGGGCAACTGCTGAGATTGAAGATTTATCGAAAAGCTCTCAGAAGGACAACTTCCCTCAATGGGAGTAGATTGGGTAGCGATCGTGATCGAGGTTGTATGCCCAAGAGTCTCTACGGCAATCTGTTGCAACGTTGGACTTGGCAGATATAAGTTTGAGCTTTCGATAGCTCGAGCTTCATTTCTGGCTACCGCGGTTACTAAATTGTGGACGTGCGTTGAAATAGCGGTGAGTGAAAGTACCATCGCTGATAGTAAAAGGCAGAGCAGCACCGAAATAGTCGCCATAGCAACATCAATTACTGCCTCATCACCCGTCTCCGATCGACAGTTAGGTCTCTTACGATGGTTCATCTTCAATTCCAGATCAGTGAGGTCGACACTATGACAATTGGGACGACGGAAAGTAGAGAGACGTGGCACGTTATGGTTACCTTTGATTCGGGCTTCCCAATCGCATAGACGGGAGTGCACTCTGTGGCCAGCGATCCTAGGTCGCTGGCCATCGTTGAATTTACATAGTTTGTGTCAATTGCCCCAATGCGAAATTGGTATCCGCCAACTAAGCGAGCTAAGTCGTTTGCTGTGGCTGAACTTCTGACCTTGGTGGATGCAAGCTGAAAGGTGGAGATTATGAGGGCAACGATAGTCAGTGCTATAACCATGGAGATCACCATCGCAATCACGCCGCTTCCCTCGTCCCTCTTCGGCGATATCATTGACCTAGCTTTGCAACTTGGGCATTGATAGTAGTGGTTGCGGTCCCCATTGTGGCTTTGAAGGCAACCCAAAGAATAACGCCAAGAAAGGCAAATATGAGAACTGCTATTGCTGCCGAGACCACTCCTTCCCCGCTATCTGAGTTGGTAGCCTCTTTGATCTTGCTCGAAACGTTCGTTGCAACTGTGTCGACAAATAGAAAAACAACAGTCATGGCCTTATATATCAGCATGATTTAACTTTCTTTTTTTTCAAACCTTTTAGGTCGCTTTAATTGAGGACACGGCGGTCGAGGACTTGGGGACTTGCCTGAAGGGATCGTTAACCCTTGAGGGAGGTGAGAATTGAGAAAAATGGGATGAAGACTATTGCAATTCCGGGAAGTAGAGCCGCTATTGTGATGGGAATCCACACAGACTGTGTCACCTTTTCCATCTTTGCGAGTGCTCCTAGATGGCGCGCAGACCTTTGATTAGCAGCCTCTTCACGAGTGACTCTTACCAGGTCACCGCCACTTGCTCCACCGGATAGAAGGTTTGTGATCCTTCTGATCGATTCAGTGGGAAATCTTTGGTAACACTCTTCTAGTACTTCATTGGTTGATATGCCACTTAGCAATCCTTGGGCTATAAAGGTAAATACCGGTCGAGTCTGCTCACTCGATGTTTGAGCGAGGCGGTAGAAGGAGCTATTTAGAGATAGACCGCTCCCTAGGTAGAGTGCGAGTTTCTCAATTTCAAGTGGAAGGTTTGATTCGATCTCTACTCTTTGCCTCAACTCTCCTTGAATTTTGCCTGCAACGTTTGCAAAGGTGATCAGAGGTATCAAAATCGCCTCGATAATCAATATCGGCAAGAGAGCGCCGCTACGTACCTTCGCGATTGCGACATCTATGAGGGCAAAGGCGATCGTAATGGCGCTTGCCCTAATCCGTATCTGGGTTATCTCTCCCTTGGACTCCTCCATGAACCAGGACTTCTGTTGAGCGAGAGTTGGAGCTCCGCTAAGGTCTCGTGCTCCGACCACGTGGCGTTCGATACGTCGTGCTTTTTCTTTATATCCGTCGAGGATTTTCTTACCTAAAACCATAACGGCAGCGATACTTAGGAGTAGGGCCACATATTTACTAAGCAAGATCGTCATCGCTGAATCCTTTTGCGAAGTGCATTTTTGATCAATTCGACGTCGCCCTTGTATAGAGAGGAGGGGCTCGTCATGCGAGAGACGACTATCCAGCAGCAAAGGACCACGACTGCGCTAACTGAAAGTACCAATATTGACGTCAAAGTTCGATACGAACTGAATCCTCCTATGGATGCGCCAGCTAATAACATCGCAACTGGAACTATCACAACGAAGTTGCGCGCGAACTTCACCCCTTTTAGTCGTGCCTCGAACTCAGTTTGAGCTCTAGCCTCACGCTCAAGATCATCTTTGAGGTCAAGTATTATCCCTCCGATATCACCGCCAGGGACCTCAAGCACAACCTTGAGTGCTTCGGTTACTCGAAAGGTTGTAGTGAAAGGAAGGTTTTTGTACAATTCGTCGAGAGCCAATTCGATCGAATTTGTAATTGCGAAGGCGCGCTCGGAGCTATCGAAGGCCTCGCGTAGTGTTGACTTTGCACTTTTTGCTGCCGAGTAGAGGCCATGATGTATTGGAGAGCCCAACGAAGTTATGCGAAGGTGTACTTCGGAGAGGATATTTGGCCACTCTGTCGCACAATCTTTTCTCAATCGCTCACTTCGAGCTCGACCGAAGGCCTCAGCCGCCTTGATAAATATGAGCGGTGAAAAGATGATTGGAAGCGGTGATCCAATTAGCGCCGAGGCCGGAAGTAGTATCGCCCCTGAAATTGCAATTGAGGTCACCATCTCTTTGGATGTGAGGCCTTTCGGGACCTTCAGCTTGTGAAAGAGTCCCAAATCTTTGCCTCGACTTTTAGATCGGGTGACCTTGGGAATGAGTGCAATAGCAAGAGCTAGAAGGGAAAGGGCCAAACTAAAGATAGCGCTCGTCATATCAAAGTCCTCCCATCGATTCTGCCATGTTTTCGTTGGTGGCGATATTTAGGCGAAAGCCCCTTGAGCGAGCTCTTTCTCGAATCCTACAGGGCGATATGTAGGTTGGTCTCAAAGCTCCACCTTCGAAGTGAAAGAGAGAGGTGGTTGTAAAGGTGCCCTCTGATCCACCGGCCATATCTTCGACCGCTATGATCTCTCTGACCTTTGGCGCTCCATCGGTCCTCGCAGCAAAGACTACGACGTCGATTGCTTCACTAACGAGTGATGATGCCGTTGCATTCGTGAGTGGTGCACCAGAGAGGAGTAGGAGAAGCCGCAGACGAGACAGGGTAGCTCTAGCGTTGGTTGCATGGATGGTGGTGTAGCCGGGGACTCCTGATGTAAGAGTCATGATCAGGGGTAGAACCTCGCTATCTCTTACCTCTCCAACTATTGCTAGATCGGGTGACATTCTGAGAAAAGCACTCGCTAGCCTTCTTAGGTCAACGCCATTTGCCCCGCCCCTTTCGGGCCTCGATTGAAGGTGTGTAACGTTTGGCAGATCGACTATTGTCTCAAGGACTTCTTCAGCAATTACTACCCGTGTCCTAGCAGGAAGTTCATTTGCTAATGAAGAGAGAAGTGTGGTCTTTCCAGAGCCTGGCGGACCAGAAAATATGATCGAAAGGCCGCACCTCTGAGCTTCAATTAGAAATTCAGCGGCTTCGATACTAAGCATTGAACGCTCAGTCAATTCGGCAAGCGATCGGACTTTTACGCCGTTGTACTTTCGAATATTCAACGAAAAGGTCGACTCTTTATTTAAGTCGGGGTGTACGAGATGAAGGCGTGCGTCATTTCGAAGTTGAACATCTTGTATGCCATCGTATGCTTCTAGTTTTCGTTGGTTTGCGCCTTGATCTGCGAGGAGTTTGGCCAGGGTGCGGCGAAGGTGGTCGTGGTCGTGAAAGGAGTCGCCGTGAAAGCTGGTTCCATCGGAGTGGCGCTTTACGAAGATAGAGTCGGGAGCATTTACGATTATCTCCCAAACGTCCTCATCGGCAAATAAGTTATCGAGCGGACCATAACCTACGATGTTTGCGATTATTCGCGCGGTGATATATCGGTAGGTATCATCACTGAGGGGATAGGAGGGGTTTTTACTCTGCCAACGATTGATCTCTTCTGCTATGACTTTGTTGAGTCTGTCCCTGTTTTGATCGAGTGTTAGATCTTCCTTGCTCGATTGAGCGGCTGACTGAACCATTCGTTCAATCTCTTGAATTGGGGTCTGAGCGGTGGTTGCCAAGTCGCCTCCAGATGAAATGATGCGTAGAGGCAACAAGCAATAAACCGTATGGGGATTAATGATATCACGTGGAATAAAATGACATATCTCAAATCGTGACTTTTTTCTCAGAGAATAAATTCATATAGTTGCATGTTACATACAACTAAAGTGGGTTAAGTAGTCGTAAAGGTGTGGTGTTTATCTTGGTGGAAGCTGGCTTGAAGAATGAGTCCGAATTAGAGCTCAAACGAAGTCGCCGCTATCAAGCCCTTGTGTTGTCGAATACAACGCTCGGTGTCTTCATGGCATTTCTAAACTCGTCGATCGTCATAATAGCCCTTCCTGCGATCTTTAGGGGAATCTCCTTAAATCCGTTAGCGCCATCGAACGTTTCGTATCTCCTTTGGATGCTGCTTGGCTTCTCAGTAGCGGCGGCTGTCTTGGTGGTTTCACTAGGGAGACTCGGCGACATCGTAGGAAGGGCGAAGTTATTTACACTTGGTTTCGCGATCTTTACAGTTGGATCCGTTGCTCTATCGCTTACCCCTGGAAAGGGGTCAAGTGCGGCGCTCTTCCTAGTTATCATGCGGGTGGTCCAGGGGATAGGTGGCGCCTTTCTATTTTCCAACGCAAATGCAATCATCGCCGATACCTTTCCTCCTGAGAGGCGCGGAACTGCCCTTGGGATCAATCAAGTCGCTGGTCTTTCAGGGGCATTCATTGGACTTATCGCTGGAGGATTGTTAGCTGATATAAATTGGCGGGCTGTGTTTATAGTCTCGGTTCCCTTCGGTATCTTTGGTACTGTTTGGGCCTTCTATAAACTCAAGGACGTAGCCCCACGTCGACGCGTAAAGATCGACTATGCCGGTTCTGTTCTCTTCGCGGCTGCTCTGATTCTTATCCTCATCGCCATCAACTATGGAATTCAGCCGACTAAAGGTCATACCATGAGCTGGGGAACTCCGACAATTCTTGGTGAGCTGATTGGAGGTGTGGTGCTTTTAGTGGTCTTTCTAATAGTTGAGACCAAGGTTGAAGAGCCGATGCTAAAGGTCGATCTCTTCCGAACTAGAGCTTTTGCGGCTGGAAATCTCGCCAACCTCCTCGCCGCTATAGGTCGTGGTGGCCTTCAATTTATGCTCATCCTCTGGCTCCAGGGAATTTGGCTACCTTTACATGGCTATTCGTTTAGCCAGACCCCGCTTTGGGCCGGAATCTATCTTCTACCTCTCACGATTGGATTCTTGGTTTCGGGACCGGCGTCGGGTTACCTCTCGGATCGCTTTGGTGCACGAGCATTCGCAACGGTTGGGATGGTGATCGCAGGTGCGTCGTTCCTCGCACTCATCCTGCTCCCGGTGAACTTCTCTTACTTCGTCTTCGCGCCGATCCTACTTGTAAATGGAATCGGCTTTGGTCTATTTGCCGCGCCTAACTCCTCGGCGGTAATGAATAGTGTTCCAGCAAACTCTAGGGGTACTGCCTCTGGGATGTTAGCCACTTTGACGAACACGGGACAGGTTCTATCCATCGGTATCTTCTTCTCGCTAATGATTGCGGGCTTGTCGTCGTCCCTACCGGGAGAGCTCTATCGGGGGCTGACCTCCTCTGGCGTCTCGGCCTCCTCGGCTAACTACATAGCTCACCTACCGGCGGTCGCCTCGCTCTTTGGCGCCTTTTTGGGTTTCAATCCAATCAAGACGTTACTTGGGCCAACTCTGTCGACGCTACCGCACTCTGTGGTTCAAAAGATCACCGCGAATGCGTACTTTCCTCATCTGATTTCATCTGCCTTCAAATCTGGATTAGCCATTGCATTTACGGTTGCCTTGGTCCTCTGCCTCGTGGCAGCTGCGGCCTCATTCTTTAGGGGCAAGAAGTTTATCCATGAAGATGCGAATTAGCGAGGGCGACCTCGATTACCAATAAAGTCTCGCGCTGATCTATGTGCAGGCTTGGAAGGATTTATTTTGCGACGGGGTAGTGCATTCAAACACTACCATCTCGTACAAGGGCTAGTACGACGGTCGCTTGAGCCTTTTGCCTCATAGCTGCTTTATTGGTTCGGTATATTCGAGGAGATCTATTGGGGGCTACCTTTGGTAAGTGGGTGCCACCTAGGGTCATGGATGTTTTAGGGTCATTTGTGTCGTCGCGTCGGTTTTCGTTACTCCAAAGAGGAGAGGTGTGGACCGGAATTTGGCAGGCGGTTCAAAGTAAAGGTTGCGATTGGCGACTATGTGGTTAATGCTTTATATGACATAAAGAGTGAGGTTTCGTTCCTACATGCGGTAATGTAAGTACGAAAGTGTCTTCTTGGTTCTAGAGAACGGTATCTCATAGATGGTTAAAATGAGAGGTGACGATCCCAGGGTCGACATCATTGGCTTTGGACAGATCCCAAAAGTTAGTCGATTTGGCGATTTTGCAGTTCGGATCTTGGCGCCTAACCCCTCGCCGATGACTCTAGATGGTACCAATACCTACGTACTTGGTTCTGCGCAGGGTGCCTTTATCGTCGACCCAGGCCCATCGGTTGATGAGCATCTAAAGAGGGTTGAAGAGATCCTCTTGGGTGAGCGTTTTGATGCCAAGGGGATTTTGTTGACGCACGGTCATATCGACCACTCTGAAGCAGCTAAGAGTTGGTCGCAGCACTTCGATGCTCCGATATACGGTGCTAACGCTTTTAACGGTGTGCGAGAGTTATCGGAGGGTTCACAGTTAGCGGTTGGTGACTTGAAGGTTTCGGTGCTAGCTACTCCCGGTCATACTAGCGACCATATTGCGTTCTTGACGAACGACGGTGCACTTCTAACTGGTGATCACGTATTAGGACGAGGTACCTCGGTAGTTGCGCACCCTGATGGAAACCTCTCTTCTTATATTCGATCGATACTTCGCCTTTTTGATGTAGAGAAAAGAATCGCACTTCCAGGTCACGGCCCTGAGATCGTGGGCGAAAGTATCGATAGTGTACTTAGCTTCTATCTTGGACACCGAAAGGCGCGCATCATGCAGTTGGTCGCCTTTCTCGAAGGAGCTAACGCTGACGTTCATGAAATAGTCGAGCAGCTTTACGGTAACTCGATATCAAATTCATTGAAGTTTGCGGCAAAGCTGTCTACTCTTGCTGCACTCTCTACCCTAAGTGATTATGGCTACGTAGTCGAAGAGGGTGACCGCTACCAATTGGCGAGCGACTCAGAGTCGTTCTCCTTCGAAAAGGTCTTTGAAATCGATTCTCTGGACTAACTCCTTCTTTCGGTCCTCGGGGCCACCCTTTGGAGATCTACGAAGTCGTTCGAGTTAGTCCTCTTTCTCTGCTTTGCCTCGAGACAGAAGGTTAATAGTGGCGCAAGCTTCTTTATAAAGTTCGAGTTGAATGGCCGCACGTCGTCGTGTATCCTCGCAACTTCCCTAGCAAAGGGTACCTCGAGATATAAAGGTGGCTGCTCTCGAAGCGAAGAGTCGGAACTCGCGCCCACTTTGACCGATCCACCTCTAATCTTTGAAAAGTCGTTGATTATCTCGGGCAGCTTCTTGATCTGGCGAATAGGAGAGGGTGTCGCCTGATGATTGTTGTTGTTGACTATTGCTATCGTCGAAGAGTCAAACCCCTCCTCAATGAGGCGCCGACCCAGGTTTGATCCGATGTGAAGGCTCCTAAAGTCCTCATTCACGACCAAAATTAGACCATCAATTTCAGCCAAGGCAGCTTCAGTAGGTGCGGTTGGAGTCGTCGTTGAAAAGTCTCTAATCGTCGATTGGGCAAAGTTTGGATCAAGATCGAAGATCGTTATGTCACTTGTAGCCTTTAGTTGCTTTGTCGTATCGGCCAGGTCGCTTCGTCGTAGAGCGTCCAATTGGCTCTGGTGAGAGATAGATATTGTAAGTAGGTATCCACGCTCGAGAATTGGAATTTTGAATCGCTCGAAGTAGTCGTCACCGACGTTTATTAGGCGCCTGCCAGCGATTGCTTCAGTGATTCCAGGCTGCATCGCATCGACGTCGTGGTACATGCGTTGGCTGCCTTCTACGACTAGATCAACTAAGTTTACGCGTCGCTCTCCGGCAAATGATTGGGCCAAAGCCATAGCTATCGTTGTTGCACCGCTTCCACCAACACCCATAACTCCAATTGCAAGGCCAAGGGGATCTTCACCTTTGAATTGCAACTTCTCGCCGAGGTTTCCGCTGCCAAGGCGATACTTGTGAACTGGACTTCGAGATTCATTACCCTTTTGCCGACTGCCGACTATTGCAGAAGCCAGTTTTGAAGGGGTGCCTTGCCGGTGATGGCTTAGTGCATCCGTTGGATCTTGGTGTCGAAGTTTTTTTGAAGCGACACGTGAGAGGATAGATTGGCGTTCCGATGCCTCGTTTTTTCGAGATGGTGAACTACCTTCTTCAGGTGGTATAGACCTGCTATCTGCTGGTTTTGATGGTTCGTTAGGTGAGCCAGCCACATGCGACGGCAGAACCTTGTCGTCATTGTCGCGCAAACTTGGGCCTTTAGTTGAGTTCGAATCTGAGGCAAGGTCTCTTCGAACCTTGTTTGCTTGGTTTTGTCGATAGTTGTCATCTATCTTGGGCGGTACTTCGTCGTAGTTTCGAGGTTCGTCTTGACCGATTCGACTAGATTCCTCTCCTCGTCTTTGCTTTAGGTGCTCGACTGTATAGCTATAGGTTTCCCTAGGTGTTGCACGCTCGTCATAGTTGACTCTTGGGATTTGGTCTAAAGGGTCTAAGTTGTCCTTTTGGTTTCCGCCTTCAAACTCTTGGAGATCCTTTTCGAAGGCGTCGTAGTCGCTTTGATCCCAGTTGAAGTCGCTGAAGGTCTGACTCTCGAATTCGAACTTTAGACCATTCGAATAGAGATTTGAGTCATCTTTGTTCCGAGGGTGAGATTCGTGTAGAGGACCTGTCTCAAAGTCTTGCCTCTCATCACCCCTTCGACCTTGATCTTGACTTTCGCTTACGAAGATCGAAGCGGGATCTTTTGTGTACTTCGCAAAGTTGAGATCAGTCGATTCCTTCAGTGGCTCACTGTCAGAGAGGTTGAAGTTTTCAAATGTGGCAATGGCGTCGAACTCCTCTCGCCGGCGCATTGACTCAGTTTGGTAGGATTCTTTGACTCCTTGAGAGGGCTGATCCCGAAGATCGATAGTGGCGTCATCGCTATCTAATCTCCTCCACCTCTCGGCGATATTAAAGAAGTTGAATCTTTCCTTTTGGGCTTCATCGTTGTCGTATTGGCGATCATCGTAACGCTGGTGGTGAGAGTCGTCTCTTTCCCAACTCTCGCCACTGCTTTTTGCATTGGTACCAGTAAATAGATCAGCCGTCGGTTCGTCTGTCTTAGGTGGCGACTCCTTGGACCAAGTATCTAGTTGAAGGCGATCTTCATTTGAATCTCCCACACCGATGCCATAACCTCGTGCTCGGAGATCGTTAGTTATAGAGCGGGCTTCGCTGTAGTTATTACCGCGAGGCTGATTTGGAAGGTTAGTGCTGCTATCGATATCGATGGCGTCTTTACCTCTGTCGAGGTAGGTCGTTGATGCGACCTTTAGATCCTCGAGGATCAAGATAGAGGTCATCTCCTCCATCGATACGTTTCGATGAGAACCTAAAGGATCTATCCGTTCGACTAAGTCATCGTCGATTAGATAGATGTACGTAGAGGTAGCTTTGGCCATTTGGTAGATCCGTGAAGGCGGATAGATGGATCTTGAGATTAGGCAGACCTTACCACTTTTTTGGAGTGCCGATTCGAATTCGTTGGCTTCAAAAAAGACCTTGAGGGTGACCTCATAAGGGTATCCGCTTACGGTTCTGTTTATGTTGCGGATCCATTTAGAGTTTCTGCTTGCGAGTATGAGAATGTCAGCCATCTATTGTCCTAACGACGGTATGTAGATTCCACTGTCATTTGGGGCAGATGCACTATTTGCGAGGATGACGTAGATGCTGTTTGATGTCAATCCATTTACGACCATTAAAGTGGCGGTCGATGAGGAAATTGCTACCGTGATCGTGACATTGGGGTCTGCTGGAGTCGATAGCGAAGCAGATGGAGTCGTCACAGAGACAACCTTTACGCCACGAGCCAGTGCAACCGTTACTTGATTTGTTCCGCTGCCTTCATTTGCAAGGATATCCACTCTGTCGCCTGCGGAAATTAACCCTCCAGCGGCGTGGCTCAAGGGGAGTGCAAAGGAGAGTATCCGATCGTCAGATCCTGTCTTTGGCCTGGATAGCTCGCCCTGGGAAATTATTGAGCCTGGAGCAATTACTGCGGTACTTACTTCCCCGACCACCTTCGAAAGCGCCTCAAACGCCGACGAGTAAGCAAGTGGGGACCGAGAAGTTACCGGTTCAATTTGAACCTGGCTTCTTTGAATCTCTACCCCCGGAACGATGGTTGATGTTGCAACTGGTAGGTAGCTAGTTACGCCTAAGTAACGAGAATTGGAGGTGATTGAGTAGACGGAGGCTCCGAGGGCAATTAGGGCAAGTGCTAGCGTCGCAATAGTTCCGTTGCGCTGCTTTGCTTTAGGAAGACGAATTTCGCGTAAGGGACGAAATGGCGTTGAGGTCTTCATCGCTACTTCCGTTTCTGAGAAGATTTATGGTCGCAGATCTTGGAGGCCTAAGCAATTTCGTTACCTTTTATGGTATATCATGTAATAGGTATTGATATCAAAATTATCAAGTTATTTGAAATTTACTAAATAATGCGTCAATGATTGATGTATTGTGATGTAATAAATTGACATTTATTGTCCACAATCAGCCGTACTGGTAACGAACCGAAGATGAAGGATTGCTATGGACGAAGAGGATGTAGATAAATTTAAGATTAATTGGATGTCCTCTAAGGAGGCAGCGGCATACCTCGGCATCTCCCTTCAGACGCTCTATAAATTCATCGACGATGGTTCTTTGGGCGCCTTTCATATGGGTAGAGTCATTCGGCTTAGGTACGAAGATGTGCTCGAGTTCTTGGAAGGACAAAGAATTACCAAAGGAGAACTAAGTCAGCTACTTCGCCGGAAGGAAGCTCCCGAGGTAGAAGTCGATGTTGCCACCCCTAAGACGAATGATAAGGCTGCCAAGATCAACTCCGTTCGCCAACGAGCGAGGACACTTCTGTTGATTGAGCGTGAGAGAATTGCCAGGGCTCTCGAGGAGATCGATAGAGCGTTGGCAGAGGAAGACTTCGACGACGACTTTGAGCCCTCATTCGGTACTTCAAAGAGCGAGGATCCAGAGGCAAATGAAGGAAGCGAATAGGATTAGTTCATCGATGGCACACCTCTTCAGTGGATTGCTTGCGCGATGTATATCTGCCTCGTTTGAGGTCTAGTGAAGCTGTCTTTGACGAGGCCCCGCTGCACTGGGGATTGTATGTAGGTCACCATTGGATAGAGCGAAGGCAGCCGCGCTTTCTCCTGGTGGTCCTATCTAAGCAAGATCTGACTTAGACTTCGAGGCGATCTATGTCGCGTATTCGTATCGCAGTGCGATCGAATCGACCTTGAACCTTCATCGTCAATATCTCATCACCGACCCCTAAGATCAGACCTTTGTGGAGCTTGCCCCACGAAAAAACAGTTACTTGCTGATCTAGAAATTGATTTGAGATGTAGATCCACATAGGGTTTGGCTCTACTTGAAAGTCAATTGGCAAAATAAAGTCTCCTCGATAGCTGATCGAGCTGATTCTGCGTCGTGGAATGTAACAGAGTCGGCGTATTTGGGAGGAGTAAATCGAGATGCCGTCGCTAAAGTGATCTTCTACCGTTCCAACGAGGTTGGTTTCAGCGCCGATGAGGGAGACTTCGATTATCTGGCGTGTAATTCGGGTGAAGTGTATGACCTTGTCTATGGTCGACGTCTCAATCGAGGCGATCAATTGAAATTTTTCATCTGCTCTACCGCTACGACGAAGTTGAGCAAGTTCGTCTACATTGTGGCGGTCGAGAAAAAAGCCTGGGGCATCAAAGAATTGTTCGTCCATTTCGCACCTCGCCATGGTTAGATGTTGATCCTTACGAGGCGTCGAGGCGCGAGAGAATAGATGCGATTCTATCTCAAATTTTGTGCTCGTTTCGCAAATCGTCTTCGAACCCTAAGATCGTCGCCTTCAGTTTTTTGACTCGCCGCTGCCTGTACGATGTTGTGGTTGGCCGAAACAGATGCGAAGTTGGGTGTAGGCTTAAAGCGTTCACGGATGTGATCTATAGAGATATCGATCGGAGAGTTAAGATTGAGGCAGACTTGGTGACCGAAGGTACGGCAGTCAATGACCCAGTGGTAGTTTTCGTCCCATCTAATTCGCTTATGACCTCGCTACTCGGGCAGGGGGACAAAAATATCCTTCAGGTTGAAGTGGCCTTTCCTAATACCAAGGTGCATGCACGAGGCAATCAGCTGACCTTTGAAGGCCCTGACTCCCTGGTTCTTTCCAAGTTGATAAACGAGTGGATCGTTGTTCTCGAATCAGGTGAAGTGCTCGACGAAAACGTTGTTACGAGATCGATCGATATGGTCAGAGCCGATATTCGCCCTTCCGAAGTCTTGACCAGTCGCGTTGCGCGCTCTACAAAAGGAAAGTACGTAAAGCCAAAGACGGCAGGGCAAAAAAAGTACACAGATTCGATCGCTGAAAGTATCATCACCTTTGGCATCGGCCCAGCTGGTACGGGAAAGAGTTACCTAGCAGTGGCTCTAGCGGTACAGGCACTCCAGGACAAGTCAGTCAATCGAATTATCTTGACGAGGCCAGCTGTTGAGGCTGGTGAGCGATTGGGTTTCTTGCCCGGTGATCTGATGGCGAAGGTAGACCCTTACTTACGCCCTCTCTATGATGCGCTAAACGACATGTTGGATCCCGAGACAGTTGCTCGATTTATCGAAAAGGGGATCATTGAGATTGCCCCACTTGCCTTCATGCGTGGCCGAACCCTCAATTCAAGCTTTATCATCCTTGACGAGGCGCAAAATACAACTCCGGAACAGATGAAGATGTTTTTGACCCGAATTGGTTTTGGCTCAAAGGTCGTTGTTACCGGCGATGTCACCCAGGTTGATCTTTCGGGCGGCAAGAGCGGTCTAACTGATGTAGCCAAAATCCTCGATGGAATCGAAGGAATCAGCTTCGTCTACCTTGGCAAGGGCGATGTAGTTCGTCATCGTATCGTCTCAGATATCGTTGCGGCATATGAAACACGAGAGAAGCGAAGCTAATTTAGAGTAGGCATGCCATATAGAGTTGGAAGTCTGCCCCCATACATGGGGCCCTAGATCCCCCTTATGCATCGTTGCCTCGGCAATCCAACCTACATGCCCACCTGCTAAATTGCAATCTCTGCCCTTGCCGCTAGATTCTACCTCAAGAGTAACTAGCAAGAGAAGTTGAAATTGCCACATAAGAACTATCTAGATAATCGATCGGGCATTGAAGTTGACCAAAGCCTTTGGAACAACTTGGCTAACGCAACCCTTTTGAAGCTTGGTGTCGTGGGAGAGAGTGAGCTCTATATCTCATACGTCGACGAAGATGAGATGACTGAACTAAATCAGGAACTTATGGGAAAAGAGGGGCCAACTGACGTTCTCTCCTTTGACGTGAGCTTTGAAGTTGAAGTCTCTCCCGAGGTGCCACGGATACTTGGCGAAGTTTATATCTGTCCTCAAGTAGCGGCTAAGAATGCCCCGGAGCACGAAGATGGCCTTCATCGGGGAACCTTGAACGACGAGCTTGCACTTCTTTTAGTTCATGGGATCCTTCACATCTCAGGTATGGATCACATGGTAGATGAAGAGGCCGAGGAGATGGAGGAGCTTGAAAGAGTTATCCTGCGCTCAGATTACTACGGCGATTCCAACTGATCGACCCTTTGTAACGATTCAAAGCAACTTCGGTCGCTATTTAGAAACAAAACAGGTGGTACTTCTGTCCATATATGAAGTCCGGCTTTGATATCGACGACAGCCGTGACCTGCTAACTTAGTACCTCAATTTCGGGGGCAATAGTCATTGATCTGCCAGCTACAACAAAGGTGGAAGTTTGCTCCTTCGATTCTTCACTCTACTGAGTGTCTTTGATTGGGGTCGCCACTACCAAGTGACGAGCGATTCCCACTAGAATGAGGTTTAGATTTTTAGGAGTCATGGGCTTATCGGGTTGCCCAAAACGTACGAGATGAATTTGATTGCAGTAATTTGGCGGAGCAGCGACACATATGCTTCGATAGCGATCGTAGTTCTAATCGCCTTTTCTAGCTTTATTGCACTCGCCGAGACCTCATTGACGAGAGTCTCCAAGGTAAAGGCTGCCGCCCTCGTTGAACAGAGGCGCAGGGGTGCGAACGTTCTCGCAAGGCTGATAGAAAAGCCGTCGGACTTCTTGAATGCCATTTTGTTGACTGGACTTGTTAGTCAATTGATAGCTGCAACCTTGGTAGGTATTGTGGCAGATCGAATATTTGGTGCCCTCGGGGTAGTCGTCGCGGTCATCTTTGAGGTTATCTTTATATTTATAGTGGCCGAAGCACTACCTAAAAATTATGCAGTTCACCACCCTGAGACGAGCGCACTCTTTTCCGCGCCACTGATTAGCGCCATAGTCAAGTTCCCTTTAATTCGTCTTGCAATCTTCACGGTAGCTGGGATCACCAACCTTGCACTCAAGGGGCGTCCATATCAATCTATGAATGCCGTCTCCGAAGAAGAGCTACTAGCTATGGCAGATGCCGCTGCTGAGGATGAGGTAATCGAAGATGAGGAGAGGGAGATCATCGCATCGGTCATCGAATTTGGAGATACGGTTGCTCGTGAGATCATGGTTCCTCGTGTAGACATTGTGGCAGCCGCCGTTGATGCAACGATAGAAGAGGCGCTAAATACTGCCCTTGACTCGGGTGTATCTAGAATTCCTCTCTTTGAAGACAACTTAGATTCTGTAGTTGGATTAGCACTTCTGAAGGATATGGTTCGCCACATCCGCGACGGCAAGGGTCAAGAGAGGGTCGACTCAATAGCTCGAAAGGCTGTTTTCGTCCCCGAGACGAAGATCGTATCGCAGCTCTTGCGGGAGATGCAGGCTGGCAAGTATCACTTGGTGGTCGTTGTTGATGAGTATGGGGGTACTGCAGGACTTGTGGCCATGGAGGACCTCATAGAAGAGCTTGTCGGCGAGATTGAAGATGAGTATGACCTCGCTGAGGCAGAGGTCGTCAAAAATAGCGACGGCTCATTTCTGGTAAAGGCGTCTAAGAGTATCGACGAAATCAACGATGAGTGTGAATTAGACCTTCCAACAGGAGATTGGGAGTCAGTTGGAGGCCTTCTCCTTCAGCAACTAGGCCATCTCCCTACTGAAGGAGAGTCCTCGATCGCTGACGGTGTCAGAATCGTGGCCGAGAAAGTTGCGAAGAATAGGATTCTTTTAGTTTCGATTACGCGGGTAGACGAGGATTTACCTCTATCTGAGATAGAGGATTAACGTTGGAAGAGACATTTCGCTCTGGCTTCGTAGCCATCGTTGGTAGACCCAACGTCGGTAAGTCGACCCTGATCAACGCTCTAGTTGGAGAGAAGGTTTCGATCGTCTCCGATAAACCCAATACAACCCGCAATCAAGTCCGCGGAGTTATGAATCGCGACGGCGTTCAGGTTGTGTTAGTCGATACGCCTGGGATACATAAGCCAAAGAGTGCCCTTGGCAACCGCCTAAATCAAAGTGCAAATGATGCAATTAGCGATGTGGATCTGGTCGTCGTCGTAGTCGATGGTTCAGTGCCAATGGGCCCAGGCGACTTGAGAGTTCTCAATCAAGTAATGCCCGGTGCTGTTGTGGCTGTCAACAAGGTTGATCGTACCTCCAAGAAGGAGGTATTCGAAAGATTGGCGGCACTTATTCAATTTGACGCCTCGAGTTACTTTCCGATCTCTGCCAAGAGTGGCGAGGGAGTGAAAGAGCTTGCAGATTATCTTTTTTCAAAGATGCAAGAGGGTCCAGCCTACTATCCCGAGACGATGAAGAGGGACATTACCGACACCGAATGGGTGGCCGAGTTGGTCCGTGAAGCGCTTTTGAAGAGGGTTCGTGATGAAATACCACACTCAATTGCGACGATGATCACCGAAGTTGAGGGTAAGTATCTGCGTTGTGAGATATTTGTAGAAAGAGATAGTCAAAAGGCTATCGTACTTGGCCGTGGTGGAGTCAATTTGAAGGAGGTGGGGATCGAGGTAAGAAAGCACCTTCCTCCCAACACCTACCTTGATCTCGTTGTGAAGGTCGCCAAGGATTGGCAATCTCGGTCGTCTTTTTTGGATGATTTGGGTCTGTAGGTATCCATTTTTGAGTCGATCTTTTCGCACGAATTGTCGGCCTTTAGGGCCTTTATTGGACGTTAGTCCTTTTAGGTGATTGAATTAGGGGCTAAATTGTTCTAGTGGCAAAGATTGTTAGAAGTGGAGATTGATGGACGTCGACGCAATTAAATCTCTTCTTGTGGGCTCGTACCAGGGCCAGGGGGTAGGCGGATACCCAAATATCTCCAGTTTTGAATACCTTGAATCTGTTGTATTTATCTTGTCTCCAAAGGGTTTCCTTGAGTATCGGTCTAATACGCGATCGAAGGTAGATGGAACTCCTATGCACACCGAGTGCGGGTATTTGCGAGTCATCTCACCAGAGGCGGTTGAGCTTGTCATCGCGCAGCCAACTGGTATCGCAGAAGTGGGCGTTGGCTCAATTGTTGTAGATAACGACGTAGTTGCAATGCGCATAGAGGCGAGGCCCATGGTCTCTCCAACGGCCAAGTTTGTCGGTTCGACTCTGAGAGAACTACGATTTGGGGCCGACGGGTTGGAATACTCATTTTCAATGGAGACGGACAAAGTTGAATTGACTTGGCACCTCACTGGAGATCTGTCGCGGATTGAAGGTGGCAGGTGACCTTTGATCCTAGAGATCCAAGGGGTGATCTAGACATTCTTTCACTTTTAGACAAGCGTCGGATTCCAAAACACGTCGGATGTGTGATGGATGGAAACGGTAGGTGGGCTCAGAAGAGAGGACTACCTCGTACTGATGGCCACGCCGCAGGCGAGGAGGCTCTCATGGATACTATCTATGGTGCCCTTGAATGTGGTGTTGAGTGGCTGACGGTATATGCCTTTTCAACCGAAAATTGGCGAAGACCTGCAGATGAGGTTCGCTTTTTGATGAACTTCAACCGAATGTTGCTAGAGCGTCGAAGCGACGAGTTGAATGATCGAGGAGTCAGGATAATTTTCGCAGGACGTCGTGACTGGAGAGTTCCACGTTCGGTGCTAAAGCGGATAGAAGCTACTGAGGCAAAAACGACCAACAACCGACGCCTCACCTTGACTATCGCCTTCAACTATGGAGGTCGCGCAGAGATCGTCGATGCCGTAAGGGCGCTGATCGCATCGGGGGCGAAGGAGGGCGATATAACTGAGAAGGCAATCGCCAAGTACCTCTATATCCCAGATGCACCCGATCCAGATCTCGTGGTTCGCACCTCCGGGGAGTATCGGATCAGCAACTTTTTGCTCTGGGAGATTGCATACTCCGAACTTGTCTTTACTGATGTGTTATGGCCTGACTTTAGGCGTGAAGACCTTTTCAAGGCAATCTATGAGTACCAGGGCCGAAATAGGCGCTACGGTAAGATCGGAGACGGAAATTGAAGACTCTTGCATCATTAGGACTAATTGGGGCGCTGTTGATACTCGTAGTCATGGCGATCGCTGGTTTCACACAGGCTTGGGTGGTAATCGTCGTAGTTGCTGTATTTTCGATCTTGTTCAACGTAGGTCCGAGGAGATCGAAGCGCTCTTGACTCTATATAGTGACCAAGTCGTGGTGCTGCGCAGTTGGAAGCTCGGTGAGAGCGACCGAATCGTCTCAATGTATGGCGCTCAAAATGGCAAAATTAGGGCCGTTGCTAAAGGTGCGCGAAAGACAAAGAGCAAGTTTGGTGGCCGTATTGAGCCGATCAGTTTCCTAAATGTGCAGATCTGGAAGGGCAACTCGGAGCTGCATATTTTGAATCAAGCGGATTCGATAGAGCTCTTTCCTTCGACTAAGGGTGATTTTGAAAAACTTCGAAAGGCGTTGGCAATTGTAGAAGTTGTCGACGAGCTTGTTGGGGAGTCCGATGGTGACTTTGACATCTTTCGCCTCCTTGTAAGAGTTTTGGGGCAACTTGAAAAGGATGACTCCCCATTTATACTCGGAGCATTTTTATGGCGACTACTTCAAATTCAAGGTGTCGCGCCGGATCTATCGCTCTGCATGGAGTGTGGTAGCACTGAAGGTATAAATTACCTATCTCCTGATGGGAGCGGGATTTTATGCGAGGTACATCGAGGTGGCCGCTTCATCGACGATGAAGTCCGCCACTTGATCGAGATGGCGCTAGGCGGTGAGGTCTCTCGGCTCCTTATCTTCGATGACTTAGTTGCCCGCGTTAGATTTGAAGAGGTTGCCATTGAGTTGGTTGAGAACCTCATTGCACATCGGGTAAAGGCACTGCACATCGATTCGCAATATTAGCCAAAGTCGAATCGAAAAAGGCAAGAGCTTATTTAGAACGACAAAAGCAGAAAGGAAGCTCCTGAGTTGAAGCGAGTCGCTTAGTCTCATCGAAGCGCTTCAACTATTAGGATTTTTTTATTATGGCAAATCAAGACCTCATGGAAAAGATCGTCAGCCTTGCTAAGAGACGAGGCTTTATCTACCCCTCTGCCGAAATTTACGGGGGATTTAGAAGTACATACGACTACGGTCCGCTAGGGGTTGCGATGTTGCGAAACGTCAAAAACGTCTGGTGGCACGAGATGGTCGAACGCCGTCGCGACGTCGTTGGCCTCGATGCTTCGATATTGTCGACACCCAAGATATGGGAGGCCTCAGGGCACCTGGAAAACTTCACCGACCCGTTGGTCGACTGTCGAAAGTGCAAGGAGAGGTGGAGGGCTGACCACATCGAAGGTGTTTGTCCAAATTGCGGTTCGACCGACCTAACGCCCGCTCGAGCATTCAATATGATGTTCAAGACGCATGCGGGACCCGTCGAGTCAGATGCCTCGGTTGCATATCTCCGTCCCGAAACAGCTCAGGGGATGTTTATAAACTTCTCGAACGTTCTCACGACGTCGCGTAAGAAGCCTCCGTTTGGGATTGCTCAAGTGGGCAAGAGCTTTAGAAATGAAATTACCCCGGGTAACTTCGTCTTTAGGACCCGCGAATTCGAACAGATGGAGATGGAGTTCTTCGTTCCGCCAGAGCAAGCAGAGCAGTGGTTCGAATACTGGTACAACGAGCGCTTTGCTTGGTATCGAAAGTATGGAATTCCAGAGTCGATGTTGCGACTTCGCCACCACGAAAAGGAAGAGCTGAGTCACTACAGCGCTGGAACGGTAGATATCGAATTTGACTTCCCCTGGGGATTTGGCGAGCTTGAAGGCATAGCAAACCGTACCGACTTCGACCTGAAGGCGCATCAAAGTGGATCCGGGGAGAAGTTGGAGTACTTCGACCAGACCACCAATAGTAGATATGTTCCTTATGTTATTGAGCCTGCTGCTGGTGCCACTAGGGCGATGATGGCATTTCTAATTGCTAGTTACGAAGAAGAGGAACTCGAAGGTGAGACTCGAGTTGTGCTTCGACTTCATCCAAAGATTGCTCCGATTCAAGTTGCAGTACTTCCACTCATGAAAAAGCCACAACTGAGTGAGTTTGCCGAAGGTATCTTCGATCGTCTATCGGGAACTTTTCTGTGCGACTACGATGACACGCAGTCGATTGGAAAGAGATATCGTCGTCAAGATGAGGTTGGTACGCCAATCTGTCTAACCGTTGACTTTGATTCTCTTGAAGACAACCAAGTTACACTTCGTCTACGTGACACTATGGAGCAGATTCGGGTTCCTGTCGACGGACTCAAAGAGTCCATCGAGCGGATATTTTCAGAGTTTTCCCGCTAGTTTCGTACTGCGAGGGCTGCTTTATCTAGCAGCTCTCGCAGACCAGTGCCCTTTTCGCCAACGATACATGGTATCTTCGCATCGGCTAACTTTTCAGCGGTCTCTTCCGCCTCTTTGCGGTTTTCTGTCATCGTTACAGAAAGGACTACCAAGTCCGCACTCTCTTTAATGGCAAAGTCGATGAGATCCTGAGGCGGAACTTTCGCACCCAAGTTTATGACTGTCCAATGTTCGGACTTCAAAGCCACTGAAGCCATCGCCGCTGGAAGTTCATGCTCTTCATTTGACGGCGTTGTCACGACGACTCTGCCGTGAGGTCTTCCACGTCGGGCGACGTCGATACTATCGATGATCTTGTGAATCAACCGACTGGCTCGGTGCTCTTGCGAAATCGATACTTCGCCGCGAGCCCAACCATCTCCGATTAACCGCAGAACTGGAGCGATGAGGTTGTCTAAGATTGCGACGATCTCGACTGATCCAGTTACGAGACGATTTACCTGATCAGTCGCTGCTACTTCGTTGTAGTTTATGAGATTGTCGTAGAAGCGCCGTTGAATGTCCTCCCAGTTTCTAACCTTAGTAACTTCTGGAGGCGGCGAAGGTTCTACCCTCTTGCGTGCAAAATTTTCGAGTTCCGTAATGGCGATTTGATAACGAGTCCCGACTTTGGTGCCAGGGATCATTCCTTCCCTAACCCACCTGTAGATGGTTTGGTAATGAACACCGAGATAGTCAGCCGCCTCGTTCAGATCCAAAAACCTCTCCGGTTCTGAAAACGGTCCATTGATAGTTTCGCCCACTAACCCAGCCTTTACTTCAACACAAAGATCAGTATTAACAGAATAACATTTGGTTATGTCTCATTTAGCCTGATTAAATGCTGAAATTGCCCAACACATATTGTGCTCATTTCTAAGTTTATTCAATCTTGAATTGCTCAACAAATACGCACGAGTTGGCATTAGCAATCTATTGCTAGACGTAGAGTGGATACCAACGAGCACTTGCGCTAAAGTAGAAACTTCAACGCTGAAGAGGTAGGGTGATGCTCGTAGCGCCCTTTGGTCTGCATTGCCTACAACTGCATCGAATGAATTCAAAAGTGAATTAGTTTTGATGCGAATGAAGCTCTGCTGATCATCTTCATCCCTCGCTCACCTTTACGTCTCCTGCTTACCCCTGTATTGAATAGTAGGTAAGTAGGGGTTGAATGGGAGTTATTCGCTTAGCTGAGGGTAAAACTTATTGATTGCCTACCTCTTAACCTAGAGGATCTACCGGAGTCCTAGCTTCTATTCAGCCCTTTTGGATCATCTACAATTCACTATCGCGGATCTCCTGAACGTGACGAATTTGGTGTTCGATTCGAGCTAGTTCAAAACTACTCTTGGAGGCAACGAGAATATTTAGATAGGTGGAGCAAATTTGGCCATTGCGCATTCAGACGTCGCCCTTGTCCTAGAGCGCGTCGATATAGTCGCCCTTGTTGGGGACTACGTGACGTTAAAGCGTGCGGGAAATCGCTACACCGGCCTTTGTCCATTTCACAACGAGTCCACGCCATCATTCACGGTAAATCCAGCCCTAGGGGTCTACCATTGCTTTGGCTGTGGAGCATCTGGCGACTCAATCTCATTCATCCGTGCAGTCGAGCACCTTGACTTTACAGAATCGGTTCAACTTTTAGCCGAGCGAGTTGGCGTTACTCTCACCCAGGAGAATGAAGAGGATGCAAGGCGGTACCGTGAGGCCAAGAGAATTGCAAAGGTGCTAAATGATGCTCTTGAGTTCTATCGAAAGATCCTCTACGATGGCCCCGATTCAAGGTTAGCCCTTGACTATCTTGAAAGGCGTGGAATTGACTCCGCGCTTCAAGAGTCATTTCAAATTGGTCTGGCGCCTAGAAGTTCGACAGCACTACCGAAGTTGTTAAATATTGCTAATCCTCTCTTTCAGAGTTGTGGCCTTGGATATGTCGACTCAACTGGTCAACAGAGAGATATGTTTGCGGGAAGGCTAGTATTTCCGATCTTTGACGACAAGGGTCAAGTTGTAGCATTTGGGGGCCGGGTATTACCTGGAATTGAGGTGCGAGACGCTGAAGGGGCCAAGTACAAGAACTCGCCAGAGACTAAGTACTACCGCAAGAGGAGAACTCTTTACGGTCTTAACTTAGCTAAGTCTGAGATTGTCAGAAACCAACTCGCGATCATTTGCGAGGGTTATACCGACGTAATAGCTTTTCACAAGGTCGGGCTCCCACTTGCCATAGCAACATGTGGCACCGCGCTTACCGAGGAGCACCTTGACCGGCTAAAGAACTACTCACGCAATATTGTCTTGGCATTCGATGGAGACAAGGCTGGTCAAAGTGCTACTGAGAGAATCTACGAGTGGGAGAAGAAGTTTTCTTTATCAGTAAAGGTGGCTAAATTTCCTCCCGGCGAAGACCCAGCTTCGCTAAGCCTCACTTCCCCTGAAGAATTAAAGAGGGCGATAGAGGAGGCGAAGCCATTTCTGTCGTTTCGACTAGAGCGGCATCTAGAAGCTAGCGATCTAACAACGATTGAGGGAAGGCTTCTAGCCGCGACTAAAGCCGTTGAAATAGTAGCCGAACATCCGAATGCGATCGTTCGAGGAAACTACCTGATGGAGATATCTGAAGCCTGTGATGTCGATATCCATGAGCTCGAGCGACGCCTTGAACGAACTCGAAGGGCGCTTCGGACGAAGGGTGATGAGCCATCAAAGGGGCGTCGTAGAGTAGTTGAGGATCAAGGAGAAGAAGAGTCTAGCGAGCTAGAGCAGTTCGAGGACCGCCCGATATATTCAGTAAAAGAGTTGACTTCAGGTGAGTATCGTCCATACAACGTAGCTCTATGGCATTTGATACACAACTGCGATGAAGTAATTGCGTATATGCCGAGCTACCTCTTCTCGCATCCAGTACATATCGAAATTTATAACTTCGCGGCAAACTATCGTCAAGTCGATGCACAACGTGCTAACCAATCCCAGTTGAGTGCATCGGCTAGGGGTTTGATGGCGGCAGTTTCTCAGTTTGATAGCGAGCACGACGTAGTAGATGTAATAGCTCGCCTCCTTGAGCTTCACAGTGAAAGAACCATTGAATCGTTGTTACGTTCAATTCGTGGCGGTGAAGAACGTAAAGTGAGTGAGGAAGAGGCACTTAACGCAACGCAAACGATATCTTTTCTACGTAAGACGGTGGCAGAATTACGCGATATCCGTACTATGGATAACGCCGTTCGAGAGCTACTTACATACTTTGTCTCATAGTGGGATACCATTGAGATTTGAAATAGTATTTTGATGAAGACTCAAAGTAGGGGTTTAGCCATAGGGAGCTTGCTAAGAAGTGTCAATTGACTCCAATAACGGATCACCAGGTGACGTTTCATTAGCGCAATACCTACGTGACATTGCGGCTTACAAAGTTTTATCGGCTCAAGAAGAGGCTGAACTAGCGTTCAAGGTGAGACAGGGCATTGAGGCTCAACGTCGTGTTGAGGCAGATGAAGAGGAGCCCGAGGATGTATTGCGCATAGATGAAGGTGAGAAGGCTAAGTCTCAGCTAACTAATGCGAATCTTCGACTCGTAGTCTCAATAGCCAAGCGATACCGTTACAGGGGATTGTCGTTTCTTGATCTAATTCAAGAGGGCAATTTGGGGCTAATGAAGGCCGTTGATAGATTTGACGAGCGAAAGGGATTCCGCTTTTCAACCTATGCTACGTGGTGGATCAAGCAGGCGATCGTTCGTGGCGTTGGAGAGTCAAGAGGTGCCATCCGAATTCCCCAGCACATCCTCGATGAGCTTAACTTAGTTGCGCGGACCAAGATCTCTCTGAAACAAGAGCTAGCGAGGGAGCCAACGTCGGTTGAGATCGCAAAGGCTACTCAAATCGACAGATATCACGTGGAAGATCTCCTGAAGATACAGAGTGAGGCTCTATCTCTTGACCAAGGGGTCGGGAACGATGATGAGAGTGACTTTTCGTTGGTCGATACGATTGAGGATGAGAACTCGATTGCGAGCTATCTAGAGGTCGAAAGAGATGATGTTCGAAGGCGCATCGAAGCGGCCCTTGGGGATCTTACAAGTGACGAGCGCGAGATCATAAAGATGAAGTTCGGACTTACTGAGAGTCGAACCGTTATGAGAGATGAAGAGATCGCAGCTGCGCTCGGCTTTGCTCGAAAGGATAAGATCCATCAGATCATGGCAAAGGCTCTTAGGAAGATAAAGGCGTCCAAGTCGGCTGCTGAGCTCAAAGACCTCATCTAGTACGCCTTGAAACCCTCTCTCTTCTTAGTCGGGGGCAGTAAGTGTTGGCAGAATTTGAACGGTCTAATGAAGATCGCCGCCTTCTCCATTTGCGAGCTGCTTATTTGTGGCACGTAGTCTACTTTTTCGGTAAAAAAGGACAAATTTCTCGCGTTGTAGGGTGTTCGATCGGCGAGAGTTCCTGCTAGTGTGTTCTATACCTTCCGGGGTAGCTCAATCGGCAGAGCACGCGGCTGTTAACCGTGGGGTTGAGAGTTCGAGTCTCTCCCCCGGAGCTTTGAGATTCAAAGTTTGGTAGATCGGCGGTTCGACGAACCGCCGATCTTTTTTTGCCTCCATTCTGGACCACAAAATTATCGCTTTGCCCATCTTGAATTGCCTGCCCGAAATCGATTACCGAAATCTAGTGAAATGAAATCTGTATTGACAACGAAGACCGCCCTCTATGGATTTTGCGACTCAATAGATCGATATTTGATGTCAAGGTCATCCTCGCCCTGCTATTCGTTGTATATTTTCTGAAATGACTTCTAGCTTGCCAACAATCATTGCTACCTCTGGTGGATTTATTTCTGGGCGTCGAAACCCAATTGCCTATGGCCCACTAATTCACTACGCTTTGGAGAGAAGTGGTGTCGAAGGAAGGTCCCCCTCGATATGTCATATCTCTACTGCATCGGGAGACCAACGATACTGGCAGGCAAATTTAGATCTTGCTGCAAAGGATGCAGGAGTTATATGCTCTCACTTGAACCTCTTTCCGATGCCAAACGTCGATGATATCGAGTCATTTTTGGGAGACCATGATGTGATTTGGGTCGGGGGCGGCAGTGTCGCCAACCTACTTGCGATCTGGAGGCTCCATGGTCTTGATGAGATCATGCCAAGACTTTGGCGAAGCGGTAAGGTGCTTGGTGGGGTATCGGCAGGGTCGATCTGTTGGCACGTCGGTGGAACTACGGATTCCTTTGGCCCCGACCTTAGAGTAGTCGACAATGGCCTTAGCCTTCTTCCATATTCAAATGGGGTTCACTACAACTCCGAACCCCAGCGTAGGCCGCTCTTTCAAAGCGCAATATCTAAGGGATTGCTTCCCGATGGGTATGCAACAGACGACGGCGTTGGCTTAGTATATGTTGGCACGGCATTGGAGATGGCGGTCTCGGAGGTTGTGGGAAGGTTCGCCTATGGCGTTAGGAAGACCGAAGATGGAGTCGTTGAAGAGGTGATTGAGCCTACCTCGCTCATCTAAAGCGATGAATGCCAAGGATTTGACGTATCAGATCGTGTTTTTGCTAGCTGTAGATCTGTCGAAGCTCTCGTGCTCTAGCTTTGATTTCGATCCGTTCACTTTGGCTCTTTCTCTCAAGGTTCTTTACTTGTAGCCCAAGTCGGGGATGATTGTTTAGCAGCTCTTGGTGGCGTTCAATGAAGTCCCAGTACAGGGTAGTAAAAGGGCAAGCTGCTTCGCCCGTCGCCTCAGCTGGTGAGTAGCGACACGATGAGCAGTAGTTAGACATCTTTGAGATGTATGCACCGGAGGCGATATATGGTTTTGATGCCATTACTCCTCCATCGGCGTATTGACTCATGCCGATAACGTTTGGTGCTTCCACCCATTCGACGGCGTCTACGTATATCGAAAGGTACCACTCGTGAACCTGATATGGGTTGGCTCCCCATAGAAGCGCAAAGAGGCCGGTTACCATCAATCTTTGAATGTGGTGGGCATATCCATACTTTATGGTTTGACCAATCGTATCGGCGAGACAGACCATATCTACCTCTCCAGTCCAGTACCATTTGGGAAGTTGGCCGTTGGCCCCGAGGTGATTCCACTTGGTCCACTCCTCTCCGAAAAAGAAGTAGAGACATCTGACGTACTCTCGCCAACCGATTATCTGTCGAATGAATCCTTCAACAGATTCAATCGGAGCTTTACCCGATAAAAACGCCGCTTCGGCGCGGTTGCAGACCTCGAGGGGGTCAAGGAGTTTGAGATTTAGCGCCGACGAGATAAGGCTATGACCCAATAGGGGCTCGTTTTGCCACATAGCATCTTGGTACTTTCCGAAGTGTTCTAGGTGGTTTTCGATAAAATCATCCAACGCAAGTAGGGCATCGTCTCTCGTCGTTGGCCAGCGAAAATCATCTAGCGTGCCTGGATGGTTGGCGAATTTCTCATTGACTAATTCGATTACATCGCGCGTTGTTTGATCGATTGGCGATGTGAGTCGATCTGTGGAAAACGGAGGGCCTCCCTTTGGGAAACTAGATCGATTTTCGACGTCGAAGTTCCACTTCCCTCCAGTCGGCTGGTCTTTTTCCATCAGGATATTAGTTTGCCGTCTTGTCAATCTGTAGAAGTGTTCGAGACGAAATACCTTTCTCCCTCTTGCCCATGCATCAAAGTTTTCCAGAGGTACGACAAAGTGATTGTCACTCAGAACTACTAGGGGGGTAGCTGAAGTTGAAACTCTTTGAGCGATTGACTTCAATACTCGGTGTTCGCCGGGTTGAACGATCAGAACTTCTGAAGGAGAGAGCTCGTCGATGATATCTCCGATACAGCTGGCTATCGATGAATAGGAGTGTTCACCGTATTTGTAGTAACGGACGTTGAAACCTCGTTCGACCAATTCCATATAGAAGTGACGCATCGCGCTAAAAAAGAGTGCGATGCGCGCCTTATGTGACCAGACGTGGCTCGCCTCTTCGTGCACCTCGGCCATGACTACTACGTCTACCTTTGGGTCGAGGTAGTCAAATAGCTTCGACGAGTGGTTCAGTTGATCCCCTAGGACTATTGCTAACTTAGTCAATTGACGCCACCGAGTTGAGTACCTCTAGAGCTCCCCCCTTTGCTCCGACGACAGCGTTCAGAACAGTAGACGACAGAGTCCCAGTTATTTCGCCACTTTTTTCTGTAGGCAAAGTCAAATCCACATGATGGACAGGTCTTAGTTGGGAGGTTGAGCTTCGCATGAGTCACGCCTATCCTCTACATATTTGACGTGGTGGTTATTCCTTTTGAGTCGATCGGAGTAGATCCTGAACGGAGGTCAAGGTAAAGGCGCCTCGCTTGCTCATCTCTTTACCTTTGCAAAGGAATTGGCTAAATGAATGAAATGAGGTGCGTATTTTGTGTAAGTTTCTTATTGAAAGAGCCGTAGATGTGAATTTGGTTTCATAGATGCGGATCGGGAGAGGCGCCGACCGGGGGGTCAAAGCGCAACTATCTATTGGGGGGAAAATGTCAACAGCAGTTGATGAGCTTCGAAAGGACGACACCGGTAGTGGTGTGGTCTATAGGCTGACTCATCGAAACCTTAACTCTTATCCTGATATGGGTCCACGTCTAGTACAGCTCATGATCGTTGTATTGATCACAGTTGCGCTCTACTACGAACTCTACGTCGGGGGTTCGGTAACTACAATTTTGCTTCCAAGCCTCGGAATGAGCTTTACTTTTTACGTAACGGCTCTAGCAATCGGAAACCTACTCGGTGCCTTTGGATCGCTCTTAGCAGGACTTTCAGATCGTTTGGGCAGAGCAAACCTGGTCGTTGGTGGACTTTTATTAACTGGACTTGCGACACTCTTTGTCATTCCACAGATGACATCTAAGTGGCCATTTATAGTGACTACCTTCTTGGTTGGAATAGTCGAAGGAATCGCCTTAGTAGCTACGCCGGCTTTGATCAGAGACTTCTCGCCTCAGACCGGTAGGGCTACTGCGATGGGATTGTGGACGACCGGTCCGGTTCTTGGTAGCTTGGTGGTCTCGATGGTTGGATCGGCCACGATCACTGCTAATACTCAATGGCAGACTGAGTACCGTATTTGTGGCGTCGTCGGTCTCATTGTCTTTGTTGTTGCACTCTTTGGATTGAGAGAGCTATCTCCACGCCTACGCGATCAGCTGATGGTTTCACTAAAAGACCGCGTTTTGATCGAGGCGAGAGCAAAAGGAATCGACGTCGAGGCAAGTCTTCGTAATCCCTGGAAGCAGATGATGAAGGCTGACGTCATCGTATCGGCAATTGCGATTTCGATCATGCTTTTGATCTACTACACTGCCGTTGGCTTTGGAACAGTCTTGCTAACTACCGTCTTTGGATTTTCTCTAAAGGATGCAAATGGAATTGGAAACTGGCAGTGGGGGGCTAATGCGATAGGTCTTATTTTGATTGGCGTTGTCTCTGATAAAGTTCGAGTCCGTAAGCCCTTCATGGTATTAGGAGCCCTAGGTGGTGCGATCGCCACAGTCATCTTCTTGGGACGCCTAGGTCATCACACTAGCTACTACGAGGTGGCTCTACTCTTAGCTCTCATCTCTCTATTTCTTGCATTTGCATACGCCCCGTGGATGGCGAGCTTTACCGAGACCGTAGAGGCTCACAATCCTGCTCTGACCGCAACGGGACTTGCAATCTGGGGATGGATATTGAGGATTGTGGTCTTCTTGGCTTTCATGGTATTGCCACAAGTTGTCAACTCAGCTAATCCGTTGGTTAGCTATGGTGCGGCCGTCCAAAAGTATGCAACCCAAGATGCCACGCAGCTAGCATTCGCTAAGGCAAATGGACCACTCCTAAGCTTTGTCTCGAGCCATGGAAGTCTTATAAAGTTTGCAGAGACACACCAACAGGTGATAGCGACTGCCACTAAGTACCAGGTACAGCTTGGTGATGCTCAAAAGTACGCTGCTGAGCTCAAAGTGATTGAGGCGAATCCAACGCTATTTCAACAACTAGCCTCCTATCCTTCTACCTCTGCAATTCCACCCGCTCTATTAGCTCAGGCAGTTCAAGCGGCTGGTGGTGGCGCAACTGGTCAGGCGATCTTAGCGACGATTGCGGAGAATCAATCGGCGATTACGGGCGTAATTGCTGTAGCTCCTGAGTTGACCTCGCTCGCGCCATATGCGACACAGCTTTCACAGATTGCTGCAAATTCGCAGTACTTCACTCAACTTCAAGCAGATGCTCCTCAGCTTGCAGCGCTTCAAAAGGTAGCTCCTGAGCTTGGATTTCTCCAGCAACACGGTGCAGCGGTTCTTCAAGCCTCCAAGGATTCGCCTTCTCAATGGCAGACCTGGTATTGGATCTGCGTTGCTGCATGCGTCCTCTTCATTCTGAGCATTCCCATGATGCGTGGTAGATGGAGTCCATCGAAGGCCAAGAGTGATGAACTAGCTCATGAGGCAATGGTTCAAGAGGAACTCAAGAAGTTGACGACGGTATAGTCGGTCTGTTTCTCGAATTCTACATAGAGGACCCCTCTGCTACTGCGATATCGAAGTAGCAGAGGGGTCCTTCGTTTGTGGCTTACCATTGTGCAGCTCAGGCCCCAATGATGTGATTTCGCAAACGATACCTATAGGTCGATCGCTCTGGTAGGTGACCGAGAGGTTGTGGGTGGGGATTCCTGCAATGGCCAACTGAATAAATCAGCGCTTACTCATTTGACAAGGGGGCTGACGTAGCCCTATCTTGATCTTAAGGCGCCCAAGGGTTAGCGACGCCTTTATTGCTCTTTCGAAAAGGATTACCTGAGCTCTAAGGAGTAAAGATTTTTGGATTCGAAGAGCTGCTTTGGCACACTTCCTAGACATCTTTGAAGGTGAACTTTGTTGACACCTTTGACTGTAATTCAAACGCCGCTGAAGGCCATGAACCCGCCGTCTACCGGAACTGTGACGCCGGTTATGAAACCTGAAAGCTCTTCATCAAGAAGCCAAAGCAATGTCCCAAGGAGCTCTTGTGGCTCACCGAAGCGTCCCATTGGAGTATTAGTTAGGATCTTTCTCGATCGAGTTGTAGGTGATCCGTCTTCATTTGTCAGTAGGGTTCGGTTTTGGCTAGTCAAGAAGAAGCCCGGAGCGATGGCGTTTACTCTAATTCCAACCTTAGCTAGGTAAATAGCAAGCCATGACGTGAAGTTGTTTACCCCTGCCTTTGCAGCTGAGTAGGCGGGAACCTTCGTCAGAGGTGAAAATGCGCTCATTGACGAGATGTTTACGATCGTAGCTCCCTCAATACCAACCATCTCCTTGGCAAAGATCTGTGAGGCGGCAATGGTTCCAGTTAGGTTTATGTCAAGTACCTTTCCAAAGGCATCGAGGTCTAGCTCAAAGAACGATCTCTCTGTGGGTGCGTCATTCGGGTCGAATACCTCGTCGGTGGTTATGGCATCTTTTTGGTTACCGCCTGCGCCGTTGATTAGTACGTGATAGTTACCAAAGCGTTCTAGGATCGCCTTCTTTGCGGCAACGATACTATCTGGGTTGCTCACATCGCAGGCAAAGGCGGCCGCTGCACCTCCGGATTCATGAATCTCATTTGCGACCTTCTCACCTGATTCCTTGCTTCGATTGACGATCGCAACCGTCATCCCTTGACGTCCAAGCTCTTTAGCCATGGAGCTCATGAGAATTCCACTTCCACCAGTTATAATGGCGCAGCGGCCACTCAGGTTTTCATAGATGGGTATCAACTTGTCGTCCCTTCAATACTTCTTAGTTGCTTGTCTCTCTTGCGTGGAGCGATCTTTCTTTACTCAACTATAAATCGAAGCTGAACCGCTCGGTAAGGTCGCCGTCTATGTGGATAAGCGGGCAGAACGTGTCATTCGCAGATGGTGGGCGTGTCACTGGATAGATTCAATGACCTGATAGGGCGGATTTCCCTTCCTCCGGATATCTATATTTCTCGTCGTAACGTATCCTCTCATCTTCAGCTGATGAGAACTACGCCTTTAGGCGCGAATTGTCCTTTAGATGGGAATTTGAAAGTCACGTAATCCTAAAGGACAGTTATCGCCTCAATCCCCACCCAGATTGCTGATTAGCTCTAAGTTGTCGTGGATGACTTAGTGATATCTTCGTCAATTGATATTTTCACTTTGATTGGAATTTAGGGAACGCTCGTTGATTGACGAAGCGTTAGCGACCTGGCTGGCGCCACTGAGTCTTTTAAATCCTGTCTCAATGTTTTTTCCAATTAGCACCGTCGCGTCGATGCAGTGTTTTGGTATCGCTGACACGGGGCTTTTGGTATCTCTCTCGACATTGTTTATGCTTGGTCGGGTCTCATCAGGACTTATGTGACCAGATGAGACCAGCGCTGCGACGAGGAAAGGCACGCCTAGTGCTCTATTGACGATGAGCAGTAGGCGCTGACGAATGGCTCATGGACTAATTTACCTTGACTCTAAGGAGCTTTACACCCTATCTGTATCGTGTGTGTCACTTCTCTAGCTCCCCAATAGGGAAGAAAACTCATATCCGCTGATATGGGGTTTTAGAGTTCCGACTCTGCTTCGGCCGCTGCAGAATTGAAGATCCCCTTCGACATCAAAGAAAGCTCTAATCCGGCTCGGCGACGAAATACACGTGATCTGATCTCACGGCTGGCCGCATCCGATGGATCGGATTGATAGGCCAATTCGGCTAGGTGGCCGGCGAGGCGTTGATCTCCATCTGAGTCAGAGTCACTTAGCTCTTCGATGCGGGCGAAAAATGCCCCCCGGTCAGTGATATGGGAGAGAATCTCCTGGGCTAGCGCCCCTTTTCTGGCCGGTTTCAATTCGGAGGGGTCTCCGCCGTACCAACCTCCGAATTCGCGCCAAACATTGTGGACTATGAACTCTGGTTCGTCGTAGACCGGCTGTAGATAGGGTAGTCCTATTAGATCCGACGGGGCCTTCACGGAGTGAAGAATTTCATTTAGAGAGGCGCCGGCATTCATCATCTCGAGGGTTTGGTAAAAGATTGACTTGAGGATCTCTGCAGCATTTCGTAGCGTGGTTGAAATCCTCTCTCTGCCAGCCACTGGAAGCCCATGGCCCGGTAGGAGAAGTTCGGCACCCATCGTCGCCATCTCTTCGAGGGCCAGAGCCCATTCGCGTGGGTAACGCTGGACTTTTTGGGGGTTACCTCCATTTGGCGTTACCCAGGCGAAGAGATCCCCACATGCGATCGCACTCTTATCTGGGAGGTACGTCCAGGTATGATCGTCGGTCTCACCCCTAGCGTGATGGAGTTCGAAGGCTATCTCGCCGAAGGTAGAGGTGTACGTTGTTTCGTAATCTCTATCAGGATATCGGTACTTAGTTGGCCATGTAAGGCCTGGAACTTGGAATTGACGACTATTGGCTAAAGCGTTATAACCAGGGCTCTCTTCATATCGGGCGAATCGATGGGCGACACCTCGGTGGGCTATTACTTCGACCTGTTCTTCTTGGCTCCCCTCGAAGTGAGGGACCCCAAATACATGGTCGATATGGCCATGAGAGTAGATTGCTATCTTCAGAGGAAGATGGCTCCATTTGCGTACGGCCGAGTACACCTCTTTGGCGGCAAGGTACCCACCGGTATCCACCATCATTAAACCTTCGGAGCTCCTTAGTACACTTGCATTGGCAAAGGAGTGGACGAATGCTATTCCTTCGCCAACTTCGTATAGGGAATTATCAGCACTCCAGGCGTGCTTTCCGCCGAGATCAGCTTCTCCTGACCAAAGCTTTGCAGATCTCTCCAAGATGTCCATGAGCTCCCCCTTTTTTTCAGATACACCGTAAGCTAACACAGTTCCGCTAGGGGAATTTATTAATTTGGCCTGATAGCTTGCGATATTTGAAATTGTGGGCGAAGCCCAATGATCGCCGAAGGTGGAAGACGTTAAGTGTTCGGTTTAAAGATAGCTTTTGGAAGTGATTTCTAGTTTTGAGAGAAATAGCAACTCTTTGCACTTAGAAATAAAGTCATAAATACGGTCGATAAAAGTTGATCAAACACTACATATTGTGTATTGCATCAATGTAATTCCCATATATAGTGTTTTCAGAGCTGGTTTACAAGAAGCTTTTTTCGAGTAAGTCAACAGGGAATCTGGTTCAAAGCCAGAACTGCCCCGCAGCGGTAAATGGGAACGAACGCCGAGATCAGCACTGGAGTTAGCTCTGGGAAGCTTCGGCCATTAGGCGGCGACAATGAAAGAGCCGAGCCCATAAGTCCGAATACCTGCCAGCTTTGCGTGGCAAAGATGCCACGGTGGACCGAGACCTCGAGGGAGGGTCTGCGCCCGCATTATGAAAATTAGTCCTATGTTCTCATTTGGCTAGCGTATCATCTGCGATCGCTCACTCAACTCTCGAGGGTTTCAAGCGAGAGGATTGAGACGAAGTGGCAGTGAAATTCGAGACGGAGCTTTCGCCTCCTGAAAGACTAAGTGAAGAAGTCAAATCTTCGGAGAGTCAAAGTCGGAATTTAGACGTTCTATCGGAATCGGGTAATCAAGATAGGTACCCGAAACCTCCTAGTTCAACCTCGTCGGTATCGGGTCGAGCTTCGATGAAAGTTAGAAAGCGTAACGGTGACCTCGAAGATGTTGATCTAAATAAGATCGTTCGGGCAATCGATCGGTGCGCTGTTGGCCTCGAAGATGTGGATCCGATGCGTGTGGCAACACGAACAATTAGCGGACTCTACGATGGCGCCACGACTGCGGAGTTGGACGATCTTTCGATTCAAACTGCGGTTGGGATGATACCTGAGGAGCCCGAGTACTCCCTTTTGGCAGCTCGACTTCTATCGAACTACATTCACAAGGAAGTGCGTGGCCATGGCGTGGCCACTTTCAGCCAATCGATAGCCATCGGAACAGGCTGTGGCCTAATTCATGACCAGACTGCTCGTTTTGTGCAGGAGAACTCGCGCAAGCTCGACTACGCAATAGATGAGGCGAACGAGATGCGATTCCAATACTTTGGAATTAAGACTGTTTACGATCGTTACCTGCTCCGCCATCCGCAGAGGCGCACAGTAATTGAAACTCCACAATATTTCTTTATGCGGGTAGCCTGCGGTCTGTCAAATAGCCCAAGTGAGGCGATTGCTTTCTACAAATTAATTTCATCGCTCGCCTACCTACCGTCTTCTCCAACACTTTTCAACTCCGGTACACGTCACACTCAAATGTCGTCGTGCTATCTCATAGACTCTCCCCTTGACCAGCTTGATTCGATATATGAGAGGTACCAACAGGTTGCAAAGCTGAGCAAGTACGCCGGAGGCATAGGAATTGGCTTTTCGAGAGTACGCTCGAGAGGCGCTCTAATCAGAGGTACTAACGGAAAGTCAAACGGAATCGTCCCGTTTCTAAAGACTTTAGACGCATCGGTCTCCGCCGTAAATCAGGGTGGTAAGCGAAAGGGTGCGGCCTGTGTCTACCTTGAGCCATGGCACCCTGACATCGAGGAATTTCTTGAACTTCGTGATAACACTGGCGAAGAAGCAAGACGTACCCACAACCTCAACACTGCTAACTGGCTTTGTGACGAATTCATGCGGCGAGTTGAGTCAGATGGTCAGTGGTCTCTATTCGATCCAGATCAAGTTCCCGAGCTCGTTGACCTTTGGGGTGAGCCCTTTGATAATGCCTACAGAGAGGCCGAAGAGCGGGGACTTGCAACAAAGACGATAAGTGCGAGAGAACTCTACGGAAAAATGATGCGAACTCTAGCACAGACCGGTAACGGTTGGATGACCTTCAAGGACGCATCAAATGCGAAGTGTAATCAGACATTACTCGATGCGAATGTGGTCCATCTATCAAACTTGTGTACGGAGATCACTGAAGTTACCTCGAACGATGAGACTGCTGTGTGCAACTTGGGTTCAATAAATTTGGCACAACATATTCGGTATGGCGAGGGCGAACCAAGCCTCGACATCGAAAAGCTGCGGAACACAGTTCGGACAGCAGTAGTCTTCCTAGACCGTGTAATCGACATTAATTTTTACCCAAGTGTCGAGGCGGGTCGCTCTAATCCTCAATGGCGCCCGGTGGGATTAGGACTTATGGGGTTGCAGGATCTCTTCTTTACCCTTGGAATCCCCTTCGACTCTAAAGCAGCGATTGAACTTTCGACATCTATCTCAGAAGAGATCTATTTGACCGCGTTAGAGACGTCATGTTCGCTTGCCGAGGAGTTTGGTAGCTTTCCGAGATTTGACCAAAGCCGCACTTCCCGCGGTATGCTCCAGCAAGATCTTTGGAACGAGAGTGGAACACAGGCTAATCGATGGGCACTTCTACGTGAAAGTATCGCTAAGCATGGCCTAAGGAACTCGCTGCTGATTGCAATTGCTCCCACTGCGACTATCGCGTCGATCGCGGGATGTTATGAGTGTATTGAACCGCAGGTTTCAAATCTCTACAAGAGAGAGACCTTGTCTGGCGAGTTCATGCAGGTAAATAATTATCTTGTTGCACATTTGAAGTCGCTCGGTCTTTGGGACGCAGAGACCCGCGATGAGATAAAGAGGGCAAATGGTTCAGTTCAGGAGCTACCTGGTCTAACTGAAGAAGTTCGTCAACTCTTTAGAACGGCGTGGGAGATCCCGCAACGTGCTTTGATTGATTTGGCAGCTCGAAGAGGCCCATTTATCGATCAGTCGCAATCTCTGAACTTATTCATAGAGACTCCGACGATCGGAAAGTTGTCTTCGATGTATCTTTACGCTTGGAAGGCGGGTTTGAAGTCGACCTACTATTTGCGATCGCGTCCAGCGAGTCGTATTGCGCAGGCAACCCTCCTGACACAAGATGCAAGATCGAACCTGGATTCAGGATCCAAATTGGCCGATTCCTCGGTCGGTGTCTCCCAGGGGCGACCTTTGAAGGACATATCCATACGAGAGGTGGCTGTCGATAAAGAAGGTGCCTCTGAAAGTTCAGATTCTGACGTAAAAGAGGATATCCCAAAGGCGAATTTGGACTCTGCTCCCTTGTTGTCTAATTGGGTGAGGGAAACGAATGAACATCTTGAGACGCAGCGAACGACGCCGGCACCAGAGCTTGGCGGCAAGTATGAAAAAGTTAAAAGTGACCATGGCAACTTTGAAGGTGTGACGTCCGACATTGAGATTGAGCTGAACCTGTTTTCAGATGAAGATGTCACTTCGAGTGATGACGAAGTTATCTATATCGATGCGATTGACGTAGCGGCAGTCGCATGCTCCCTTGAAAACCCAGAGACCTGTGAGGCGTGTCAATGACTACCTTTGATGAAACAGATGAGGCCACTACCTTCGGCGGCGGACGCTCAGCGGCGAGAAGTGATTTCGGAACATTTGGCCCTGCTCTAGATAAAAGAGGTTCTTTTGGCCAAGATGCTGACTCAACTTTGGAAAATATGAGCGACGCTGTAATGTTGCTCGATCCGGGCATGAATCTAACGCTTCGACCGATGCGCTATCCACTCTTTTTTGAACGCTATCGAGATTCAATAAAGAATACGTGGACAGTTGATGAAGTCGATCTTCACTCCGATTTGGGCGATCTAGAAAAATTGACTGACGCTGAACGCCATTTAGTTGGGCGCTTGGTTGCCTTCTTTGCTACAGGCGATAACATCGTCGCCAACAATGTGGTCGTTAGCCTTTACAGACACGTAAATGCTCCTGAGGCTAGGCTCTTTTATTCACGCCAACTCTTTGAGGAGGCTGTGCATATTCAGTTCTATCTCAATCTTTTGGATACCTACGTATCGGACGAAGTTGAAAGAGCAAGCGCATTTGCTGCCGTCGAAAATATCCCTTCTATCGCCAAGAAGGCGGCCTTTATGTTTCGCTGGATGGAGGAGATGACGTCTACGGTTGAGTTGAAGGGGCGCAAGGATAGAAGGAATTTCCTTCTGAACTTGATCTGCTTTGCAGCTTGCGTGGAGGGACTCTTCTTTTTTGGTGCCTTCGCATACGTCTATTACCTTCGTTCTAGGGGGTTGTTGAATGGCTTGGCATCAGGGACAAATTGGGTATTTCGAGATGAGTCGATGCACATGACCTTTGCATTCGACGTAATCGATGTGATAAGACGTGAAGAGCCGAGCCTATTTGACAGCGATCTTAAAGCAAATGTCGAAGAGATGATTCGTGAAGCCGTCGAATGTGAATATCAATTTGCAGTTGATATTTTGGACCAAGGCGTAACCGGAATGCCGTTGAATCAGATGCGTGATTACCTTGAAAGCGTCGCTGATAGGCGCCTAGTCGCCCTTGGGCTCTTACCGATCTACGGTTCTCGAAACCCCTTTGCTTTCATGGAACTCCAAGACGTACAAGAACTATCAAACTTTTTTGAACGCCGTGTTTCCGCATATCAAGTCGGAGTTACTGGAAGAGTTGAGTTTGATGAGGAGTTTTAGGCAACAACTCTAGGTTTAAGGATAGTTGGCATCTGCTCAAGTAAAATATGCACCAATCTATAGGGCGTGAACTCCGGCGAACGTTGACGTTCCCCACAAATAATGGACACATTGACTACGCCGCCTTGGCGGACACCAATAGTTTTAGTTCATAACCAATTGTGAGACGTTACCGATCCCGGAGTACCGCCTTTTATGGTTATAAAAGTCCATGTAACTCCCAATCCCAGCCGTAAATTCGGACATATCTTCAAATACGTGCCGGTAGAGGTATTCGTGTTTGAATATCGACCAGAACGACTTTGGCTGTTGCATGGTCGTAGCAAGATCTGGTTTTACCCATTGATCTTTGTATCCCGTTAGCTTCACACAAGTTCCACGACTCAGACGATCGGTGAATTGGCTCCCGCGATCTTATATGAAAAATTACACCTTGGATATCGTCCCCCCTGAGAGAGATTGCCTGCTGGAGTGCTTCTATTACAAGACTGCTCTTCATATGGCGATCAACCCTATAGCCAAGTACCCTGCCAGAGTGCTCGTCACGAATAGCGCACAGAGTCCGAGAAGAAGCCCTCTCCAACTCGCAGGTATGTGATATCCGATGTCAAGACCATGTTGATTCTTCCCTTGTCAAAGTCACGTTTGAGAAAGGTCGCTGGGATAACAAGCCTTTAGATCAGCGGTAGTGGTCTTGACCTTGAATGACCTCGGGGAGATACCCACAATAGCTAGATATCTCATCCGAGTTGCAACACTATTTTTGCTTATTACCTCCCCGCGATCGTATAGATCTGGAAGTAATTCTTGGGGCACCATAAGTTGTAATTAGATTCCCTGTGTATGGAGAGTATCATTACCTCAAGGTCACCGATAGCCACCTTGGCATCGGCTGGGTTCTCTAACCGATGTATCTAGGCATAGTAGATAAGACCGGGATACATCCAAGTAGTCGTGCCATTCGTGCTATCTCAAAGTTAGCGCAGTAATACCTCTAACAGGTGCTTCCATCACGGCGAATCACCCTCGTTTGACTGGGTTGT
>JAKCDL010000001.1:0-71578 GCA_021841935.1 Actinomycetes bacterium
TTGCAGCTGGTCCACAGAGACCGGTTGATGCGGGGATGTAGTTGACGGGAGATGGCGTTCCAGTTGGCAGAGTTAGCGACGTTGGAGTAATCGCAATCGTCTGGGTTGGACCACCGTTATTTGCTAGGGATGGGAGCGATAGTTGCGTTGATTCGACTATCGAGGTGGTAGAAGTTAGACCACAAGAAGAGTCATCGGTAAGGTTGTAGCCGGCGTCGGTTGTCACATTACCAGAACAGTTAGACCCCGATTTCTGATCGGCGATGATAGTGGCTGCGAGGGTGAGGGATAGGGCGACGTAGGTGAAGTTGTAGATACCGCCGCCGCCAGAGGCAGAGTTGTGAGAAATTGTGTCGTTGGTGGCGGTGAGGTTGCCGTAGTTGGCGATGCCGCCGCCGCCGCCATTCAGCGCTTGATTGTTAGAAATTGTGTCGTTCGTGGCGGCAAGGGTGCCGCCGTTATCGATGCCGCCGCCGCCGCCATTCAGCGCTTGATTGTTAGAAATTGTGTCGTTCGTGGCGGTGAGCGTTCCGGAGTTGTTGTAGATGCCGCCGCCGAAGGTAGCACTGTTGTTAGAAATTGTGTCGTTGGTGGCGGTGAGCGTTCCGGAGTTGTTGATGCCACCTCCGGAGCCATTCAGCGCTTGATTGTTAGAAATTGTGTCATTGGTGGCGGTGAGGGTGCCTAAGTTGTTGATGCCGCCGCCGTTACCTTTCGTAGCTTGATTGTTCGTAATCGTGTCGTTCGTGGCGGTGAGCGTTCCGGAGTTGTTGATGCCACCTCCGGAGCCATATTGAATCGTCATACCGCTGATCGTTGCGGTAACACCAGCGTTGACTGCAAAGACTGAACCAGAAAGTGATTTTGCAGAGGTTCCACCTACGAAGGTTGAACTTGCTCCCGCTCCTTGGATAGTTAAATCTTTGCTTGGGGATATCGTTCCGGAAGAAGAGGTATCATAAGTTCCTGCTGCAACATCGACTGTGTCACCGTTGTTTGCAACTGATATTGCATTGGCAATAGTTAGGCACGGCTGTGTCTGTGAGCACGTGGTGTTATTCGAATCTGATCCAGTTGTTGAGACGTAGAGGATTGGGTTATTTGTTGGGGTAGCTTCAACTTCATTTGATGGCGATGATGTGTTACTTGATGCGTCTATGGCCTCAATTACGAAGTAGTAGTTACCAGAAGGATTTACGGTAGCAACATAATTGGTTGAAGTTATCGGAGTGCTGTTTATAGGCTTATTTAGATTCTCACCACTCTGAGTTGTTCCTTCATAGATGTTGTATCCGGTAACCGTTGGTGATGCAGATGGGTACCAACTGAGATCAATAGTTGTTGAATTTACAACGACTGGTGTTTGTTGTACTGGAGGAGTCAATGTGGTGGTCGTGGCTGATGCTGGGCTTTGAGTAAACACAAATAACGGCAGTGCACCAAAGCCTAGGATTGAGGATAGGAAGATAACAATTGATGTTGTGATACCTCTCCGATTGCGAGAAATGGACATCTTCCTTGACATTTTTAGCGACACCTGTTCTTAATCCTGAATAAGTAAGTGAAAAACTAGGGATCTTATTTGACTTAGAGCAGATCCTTAGCCCAACCACCCTTGCCTTCGATACTTCAAAAGAATATCACATGTAACTTTAGAGGTGATTGATTGGGGGGATTTCAAAAAAGTCGCCGTTGGGCAACGCTGGCATACACAGAGCACTAACTCTAATTACTTCTCCCGGCGAATTATCAATGAATTCCGCCCCAGCTATCCATATGGGTGTAGCTTTTGCTACACCTAAATATCTTCCTTTGATCTTCATAGCTACTAAATTGAAGATAGGAGAGTAAAATGAGCCGTTATCTTGAAGAAATAAATAAGAGAGTGCTGGTCTTTGACGGCGCTACTGGAACCAACCTTCAGCTTCTGAATCTGGAGGCTTCAGACTTTGGTGGACCTCAGCTCGAAGGACTAAATGAGCATCTAGTCCTGTCCAAACCGCAAGTCATACGTGATCTCCATGCATCGTTTTTCGAAGTTGGTTCTGATGTTGTTGAAACCAACACATTCGGTTCATTTCCAATTGTTCTGGCCGAGTACAACGTGGCAGAACTCACCTATGACCTAAATGTAACTGCAGCGAGAATTGCGCGCGAGGTGGCCGACAGCTACTCATCGAAAACCAAACCACGTTTTGTAGCCGGTTCGATGGGACCGGGAACCAAGCTCCCTTCGCTTGGGCAGATCGACTTTGATACCCTTGAAGATGGTTACTACAAGCAAGCACTGGGGCTAATCGATGGTGGAGTTGATCTCTTCATAATCGAGACGGTCTACGATATACTCGGCGCCAAAGCGGCGATTGTTGGAGCAAAAAGAGCGATGGAAGCGCGCAACAGTCACCTTCCAATCCAACTTCAAGTAACAGTCGAGCTAACGGGCCGAATGTTGCCCGGAACCGAGATCGGTGCTGCTCTTGTATCCCTAAGGCCACTAGGTATCGACGTTATCGGGATGAATTGCGCAACTGGTCCCGAGGAGATGGGTGAACACTTGAGGTTCCTTACTCAAAACAGTTCGATACCAGTTTCCGCTCAACCAAATGCTGGCTTGCCATCGGTCGTAGATGGAAAGATGCACTATGACCTTCTCCCTGATCAACTCGCATCGCATCAACACCGCTTTGTAAAAGAGCTCGGCGTCGGTATCGTCGGCGGGTGCTGCGGGACGACTCCGGAACACTTAGAAGCCGTAGTTGAGGCGACCAAATCTCTCCAGGTATCAAGGCGTATTTTTGATCTTTCACCTTCACTTTCGTCACTTTACTCCTACACAACCATCGAGCAAGAGCTCTCCTACTTTTCGATAGGTGAGAGGACGAATGCAAATGGATCAAAGCGTTTCCGAGAGGCGATGCTTCAGGGGGACTTTGATACATGCGTAGAGATGGCAAAAGATCAGGTGAAGGAGGGAGCCGATTCGATCGACCTTTGCGTCGATTACACCGGAGCAGACGGCGTATCCGATATGCGCGAACTAGCAAGTCGCCTGGCATCAGCCTCGACACTTCCCATCGTCTTGGACTCAACCGAGGCTAATGTGATTGAAACCGGTCTCAAGTTCATTGGAGGCCGAGCACTTCTAAACTCAATCAACCTTGAAGACGGCTTTGAAGAAGGGACGAGGTTCGACCGCTTTTGCCTTCTGGCTAAGAAATTTGGCGCTGCAGTAATCGCTACATGCATCGACGAAGAGGGTCAAGCACGTACAGCAGAATGGAAGGTTCGAGCTGCTCGAAGAATAAGTGAGATCGCTCAAGAAAACTACGGGCTCCATCCGAACGACATTATCTTTGACCCATTGGTCCTTCCAATTACCACCGGAATGGAAGAGTCGCGTCGCGATGGAATCGAGACCATCGAAGGCATAAAGAGGATTAAGGCCGAACTACCTGGATCATTTACCGTTGTTGGTCTATCAAATGTTTCATTTGGGTTGAAGCCCGCGGCTCGTACCGTTCTGAACAGTGTCTTTCTATCGGAGTGCGTAAAAGCAGGCTTAGATGCTGCGATCGTTCATCCGTCCAAAATCATTCCTCTGGCAAAGATACCAAAGGAACAAGTAGAGGTCTGTCTCGACCTAATCTACGACCGTAGAACTGATGAATATGACCCATTAGCTGCGCTAATTGACATATTCGAAGGGGTTACCGATGCCAAAGCGGAAAAGGAAGATCTCTCACTTCTACCCGTTGGTGATCGCCTCGCTCGTCGAATCATTGACGGAGACAAAAATAACATCATCGCCGATCTCGAAGAGGCACTTGGCGATGGCTATAGCGCTCTCGATCTCATCAACAACCACCTCCTTGAGGGTATGAAGACCGTAGGGGAACTCTTTGGCTCAGGTCAGATGCAGCTACCCTTCGTGCTCTCTTCAGCAGAGACGATGAAGAGGGCCATTGCCCACTTGGAACCGCACATGGAAAAGGGATCGTCGTCTACTAAAGGGCGCATCGTTCTCGCCACAGTCAAAGGTGACGTACACGATATCGGAAAGAACCTGGTCGATATCATCTTCACCAATAATGGTTACGAAGTCCACAACCTTGGAATCAAAGTATCAATCAGTGAAATGATCGCCAAAGCACTCGAAGTAGAGGCAGATGCAATCGGAATGAGCGGCCTCTTAGTTAAGTCGACCCTAATTATGCGAGAAAACCTTGAGGAACTCAATAGTCGAGGACTAGATGAGATTCCGATCATCCTTGGCGGAGCGGCCCTAACGAGAAGCTATGTCGAACAAGATCTACGCAAAGTTTACAAAGGTCGAGTCTTCTACGGCAAGGACGCATTCGAAGGTCTAGAAGTAATGGACCGCCTTGGCGCAATTAGACGCGGAGAGATTGAGGACGACGAGTTCGGTCGCAAAGAGCCTGAGAAAAAGAGGGGCGCGAGGCGATCCGAAGAGCTGGCGCTACTCGAAGAGGCGCCAGCTGTAAGGTCCTCTTTTGTCGAAACCGACAACCCCATCTTTGAACCTCCATTTCTTGGTAGTCGGATCGCCAAAGGGCTATCCATCGACGAAATTGCTGGGTTTATCAATGAGACCGCCCTATTTAGAAATCAATGGGGCTTTAGGCCTGAGAAGGGTGAGGGGGATCCCGACTTCAGAGTTCGAATTAGATCGATCTTCCGTGAAGAGCTAGATAAGGCAAAGGCCGAGGGCTACTTATTGCCACAGGTCGCATACGGCTACTACGTAGCGGCATCGGAGGGGAATAAGCTACACATCTTCAGTGACACAAATAAGAGTGATCTTTTGACCACCTTTGACTTTCCACGACAAAAGGTCGAGCCATATCTATGCATTTCAGACTTCTTTAGAGACGTAGACTCGAATGAGGTCGACTACATCGCGATGCACGCAGTGACGATGGGACAAGCTGTCAGTGAATTTGCTCAGACTCTCTTTAATGAGAACCGCTACAACGAATACCTTCGCCTCCATGGTCTTGGTGTAGAGATGACGGAAGCACTTGCCGAGATGTGGCACCTTAGAATTCGTGAGGAGTTTGGCTTCGCCGATGAAGATGACTCGTCAGTACTTGGACTATTTAGGCAAAAGTACAGGGGCGGAAGATACTCATTCGGCTATCCAGCATGCCCAAATCTCGAAGATAACCAAAAGCTCGCCGACATCTTAGATACAGAGAGAATCGGCGTAAGCGTGTCGGAGGGATTCCAACTCCACCCCGAGCAGTCGACTACGGCTATCATCTGCCACCACCCAAAGGCAAAGTACTTCGTTGCTTAGGCTACAATCCAAGTTGGGGCTCTTACGAACTCCAACTTGGTCTTCAAATTTCGGCCTACTCTAAGCCTTAGAGGCCTGTATCAAATGGTACAGGAGATATAACTGAGCGATAGCTAAGGGCTCACTTCTCTTATCGTCGCTTATACGCCCTAGTGAAGAGGGAAGTGGTTGGTCTATGCCAAGTTTTTCCCATATTGCCTCCTTTATCTCATTCGCCAACGAGGCTGGAGCATGTCCATGAATATGCAGTACATCGACGGGCTTATTGTCGTCGTCTCGCATCAGCTTCATGTGTATAGCTTCGCGCGTATCCGTTGAGAGTAGGTCAGATATAGCAGGATGGTCAATCGTGGGTCGAAGAAGTATGGAGACTGACAGCGGGAGATTATCGTCTTCATTTGGATGTGCCTTGCCAAAGCTCATTACGATATCAGCATTTGCCCTCTGTGGCCTGATGTAGGCACTTGACTCGGGCTCACGCTTCTCCAGGTCAGCAAGTACCTGTTCCTTAGTGTAACCGCGCTGAGCTACATCCCTTTGGACCTTCCACTTACGTCGTATCTCCTCTGGGGGATCTAAAAATACCGTCACGTCAAAACACGCTCTTGAAAGCTTGGACCAGAGTGGGAATAGCCCTTCCACCACGACAAAATCTTTTGGTTCGAATAGTACTGGGCGCTCTAAGGTGCCGTGGTGATGGTTGTAGATCGGCTTCAATATCGGCTGACCAGTCGCTAGTAGCTGCAGATGCTGCTCCATGATGTTGAGATAGTTACAGTCAGGATGAAGCGGAGTAAAGGGCAGAGTCTTTCTCTCTTCGCGATCGTAACGATGGTAGTCATCGGTACAAAAGGAAGAAATGTTGTCACTTCCGAGCGCTTGAACCAACCCCTTGGTCAAAGTAGTCTTACCAACGGCTGAATCGCCCGCAATCGCAAGCATTGGGACATGTCTACGAGCACTATTGCGAGAGGCTCTCTCAATCATTGCGATACGATGCGGCACCTAAAACTCCTTTTCCAATTACCATTCAATTTCGGATTAGTGACGCAACTCTCACCCAAAAGGGTGAATTCATTGCAACATCAAAGAGGAGCCGCAAAAAGGCTCACCGATTGGTAAAGACCTCGATCTTGCTCTTTGAGATCACTGAACTGGTTATCAACAGATCTCCGCCATCGTAGTGTGGTTCGGCCATCGACGCGGTGCCGGTAACAGATGCAATGACCACGACGCTATCGGCGGCGCAAAGGTCATTACCGGAGAAGGTAACATCAAGAGCAGAAGAGTCGCGCTTAGCTATCGACCTTCGCTCCACATCGCTTTGCGGCTCTAGGCGACCTTGAAAGTGTCCATCGAGGCAGTTTGCTAACGCAGCCATTATCACGCCCTCTGGGGCACCTCCAACGCCGAGTAAAAGGTCGTATCTTCGAGTCAGTACCTCATATGCCGCGACTACGTCACCATCTGGTACTTCAACGACTCTTGCACCCAAGGCGCGCACTGAATTTATCAATTCTCGGTTACGGGGCTTTTCGAGAATTGCGACTGTAACATCCCGCAATTGTTTGTGGCTATGATCCGCAACTTTAAAGACTAATTCTTCAGGGGCATCAAGTAGCGAGATTGAACCACTAGCAGACTTAGGAGCTACAACTTTATTCATGTAATAGCCCGGAAGACTCTGGATGCTTCCGCGCTCGGAACAAACTATTACACTTATCGCGCCGGGCTGTCCCTTGGCGACATAGTTAGTTCCCTCTAGTGGATCTACCGCAATGTCAAAAGATAGAGATCCTTTTCCTAACACTTCTCCTACAGAGAGCATTGGAGCCTGATCTTTTTCACCCTCTCCCACTACGACTTCAAAGCCAAATGAAGACGAGTCAAGCACCGTTCTCATGGCCTCAACAGCTAGCTGATCCGCCCCTTTCCGATCTCCACGTCCGCGCATAGAAAAACTCGAACGAGCGGCAGCTACCGCCGCATCGTTCAACGTTTCGATTAGTTCGGGGCTAAACACTTACAAAAATCAAGCTTTACCTAAAGCTCTTCGCGCTCGATTAGCGATATTCTCGCTACTAAATCCAAAGTGGGCCTGTACATCTGGACCTTTACCGGAGGCACCAAAACTTCTCATCGCGATGATGTTTTCATCTGAAGCTACTGCCTCCCACCCACTTGGAACACCCGCTTCAACGACCATCGTGGTAGCGCCATTGGTGAGCTCGTCGAGCTTCGAGCGATATCGATCCAAGAATCTTTCACGCCAAAGAACCGATATCACCTTTACCGAAATTCCATCGGCCTCCAAAGCCTTGGCCGCATCTACGCACATCGCAACTTCAGATCCAGTTGAAAAGATCACCAAATCAGCACTATCTCCGCCGTAAACAGTGTGACAACCATCGCTATTTACCCAACTCGTGCCGTCCTTAGGAGTAATAAGCGGCAGATTTTGCCTTGAAAAGATTAGGGCAGAAGGAAAGTTTCGCTCAGCTAAGGCAACGGACCATGCCGCTGCGACCTCGTTGGCATCGGCAGGCCTCATCACTCTGACGTTAGGCATAACACGTAGCGCAGCTAAGTGCTCAATTGGTTGATGGGTTGGACCATCTTCCCCAACTGCAATCGAGTCGTGAGTAAAGACATAATTTACGCCCAAGTTCATAATGGCAGAGAGTCGAACTGCCGGACGTACGTAATCAGAGAAGACGAGGAAGGTCGAACCATAAACCTTGAATCCGCCGTGGAGAGCCATTCCATTCAAACACGCCCCCATAGCATGCTCACGAATTCCAAAGTTGATCTCACGCCCTAGATAGTCAGCTGGATCAACAAAGTTGAAGCCCAGGTTGGTGCCTGTCGACTCAGCTAGGTCAGCAGAACCTCCAACGATCTCTGGATGCAATAGTGATAGTTGCTTCAATGTCTCCTTAGACGAAACCCTACTTGCAATCGCCTTTGTAGGATCAAAGTCCGTGATCGACTCGTAGTACTCTTCGGCGGAGATTGGAGCTGGATCCACTAGCGCTTTGATGGAGTCGGCAAGTGCGTCATAGCTCTCTTGCCAACGCGCGGCAGCTACTTCGCCCGCTTCGACTGAACTCTTGCAAGCCTGGTAGATCTCCTGCGGAATCTCAAATGGAGGATTACTCCATCCATAGAAGTCTCGCGCAGCACTAGCCTCTGCTGCTCCTAAGGGAGAACCATGGACTGATGACTTGCCAGCCTTATTAGGTGCACCATAACCAATAACGCTCTTATATTCAATGATCGTTGGGGCATTCGTGAAAGATTTTGCCTTCGCAAATGCACGCTCAATCTCGTCCAAATCCTCATGATCTTCCACGATTAGATAGTTCCAACCGTATCCTTCGAATCGCTTTTTGACGTCATCGGTGCATGAGAGGTGAGCGTCACCCGTAATTGTGATGTTATTGGAGTCAAAGAGGACTACAAGCTTATGGAGCTTTAGGTGGCCAGCGAGAGATGCGGCCTCGTGACTTATGCCTTCCATTAAGTCGCCATCTGATGCGAAGACAAAGGTATGGTGGTCGATGAGGCCATCTGCACCAGCTTGATTTACTCTAGCTGCCATCATGGCCTCGGCAAGTGCCATTCCTACCGCCGTGGAAATGCCTTGTCCCAACGGCCCTGTCGTCATCTCAACACCAGTCGTATGACCAAATTCAGGGTGTCCTGGGGTCTTTGAGCCAAGCTGTCTAAAGTGCTTCAACTCATCGATCTCAAGGCCATATCCATAAAGATGCAGTAGCGAATAGATGAGGGCAGATCCGTGACCCGCCGAGAGAATGAAGCGATCACGGTTGATCCAGTGCGGCTTAGACGGAGCATGGCGCATTACCTTCGAAAAGAGAACGTATGCGGCAGGCGCCAAACCCATTGGCAATCCAGGATGGCCCGCATTTGCTGCCTCAACTTGATCGATAGAAAGAACTCTTATGGCGCTAACTACTTGGCTGTCGATACTCTGACTCATTAAAAATGTCCCTTCAATGACCACTGATAAAACTAAATACTCGCTAACGCCAACGCCCGCAATTCACTGACCGCACTCTTTAAACCTTCGGGATGCCGAAAAAGGCTCGATCCAGCAACGAGCGCCCTCGCACCGGCCCTTGCCGCATGAACAACGGTTGACGACGAAATTCCACCATCTACCTCAACCTCTACGAGATGGTCTGCCGCTTGAGCCAACTCTCTGGCACTCGTGATCTTCTTTGCCATCGTTGAGATGTAGGCCTGGCCACCAAACCCCGGGTTGACCGTCATTACAAGAATCATATCGACCAGATCAATGACGTTTTCGATCATCTCGATCGGTGTTGCTGGGTTGAGTGCAACACCAGCCTTTACACCTAACGACTTGACACGTCCCAGGCTACGGTGCAGATGCTTAGTACTCTCGGCGTGGATAATCAGCTGGTTGCAACCAGCACTTACATAATCGGATAGGTACTGATCAGGAGCTTCTATCATAAGATGAGCCTCGAAAGGTATGTCACAGTAGCTTCTTGTAGCCTTTATAACATCGGGGCCAAAGGTAAGATTAGGCACGAAAACACCATCCATGACATCCCACTGAATTCGGTCAACACCGGCCTGCTCTAGATCTCTTATCGCGCCTCCAAGATTTGCAAAATCAGCCGGTAGGACCGATGGAATAATTGAAATGTCGTCGATGGCTGCCACGGGACTGCTCACCAAACCCTTCGTACCTTCGAGTACACAACTTTTAAAAAGTCTTTTCGCTCTACCACTTCGATACTAAGATCGCCGTGGCGAAGCGGTGTAGTTTTTATTTATCATTGTCACCCTACACAATATTTCATCTTTGGTTTTCAAAGCGTCCCTCATAAGTGGGATTCCACCCCTTGGCTTTATCGTCCGATTTCTACTTCTCATCCACATCAGATTCACCCTTTCGAGGGAAGATGCAAGATCTCTCGCTGTAATATCGTTTCATCAGAGGTTGGAAGGACACACCTACGACCTCGAGTGGTCGCTCTACGATCGACGAGGGGGTTGAGATGTCAGCTGAAATGAAAGAAGAGGCGATTCACCTCCTATTAGTCGATGACCAAGAGATTATTCTCGATGGTCTAACGTCGATGCTACGTCGTTTCGAGGGCCAGGTTCACATTAGCGGTCGCGCAAAGGACGCCGTCGACGCGGTGAAATTTCTCGAAGACAACAGAGTCGACATAGTACTAAGTGACATTCGACTGAAGAACGGTAGCGGAATTGACCTTTGCAGAGAGGTCGCATCACGCCACCCCGAAATCGCTGTTGTAATGCTGACCGTCTATGACGATGAACAATATCTCTATCAGGCCCTTCGATCAGGTGCAAAGGGATTCCTTCTCAAACAAATTGGCGCCGCCGAATTAGTCGAACAACTCATGAGAGTCCGAGACGGCGACATCGTCGTAGATCCCCATCTCGCTGGCAGAGTAGCCCTTTCAGCAGCCCGTCTTCATTCGGGGGAATTTTGGCCAGGCGCTCACCTAGGGCTGACCCAAAGGGAGTCAGAGGTGCTAGATCTTGTAACTAAAGGCCACTCGAATAAGGCGATAGCTGCGAAACTATTTCTCGGTGAAGAGACTGTGAAGACGCATCTGAGTTCGATATATCGCAAATTAGGGGTTAGAGATAGGACTTCAGCCGTTGCCCTCGCAATGCGAGAAGCCATATTCAGATAGATCACTCGAGACACATAAGGGCTACCGATGGAAAAAGAGTTTCGCGAAGTTGACATATTACGCCTCGTCATTGACGCAATTAGCAGCGAAGCAGATATCGCAGCTCTAGCGGATCGAGTCGCAGAAGTTGTAATTGCATCAGTCGAGGCCGACGTCTGCTTTGTTCACCTCTTACGGGAAGAGGGGCGTTACATTGAACTAATTGGCGCAACCAAGCCCTACTCCTCTGAGCGCGGAAGAGTAAAGCTTGCCATCGGCGACGGAGTAAGTGGGTGGGTTGCCCAGGCTAAAGTACCACTGATCGTACCTAACAAATGGGAAGATTCAAGGTATCGCTATCTGCCAGAACTTGGTGGCGAGAACTATAAGTTCTTGATCTCTGTTCCAATGCTAAGTCGCAACTCAACTGCGATTGGCGTCTTGAACGTTCACTGGGCTGACGACCCCAGCAACGTCGAACAACTTCTCGAAGATTTAGTCTACGTAGCCAACATCATTGCTCCGAGGCTTGAGAGCGCTGCAATCCTTGATCGCCTGAAACATCGCGAGGCTCAACTCGAGCGATTCGCGGCTGCCACCATTGACAGCATCGAGGCGGAGCGAAAGCGAATCGCAAATGATATCCACGATGGCGTAGGTCAACTCCTTCATTCAACCCTTTATCGGCTCGATGCGGCTCGTTACTCCTTTGATATAAGTGAGAGTTTGGTCGAAATTGATCAAGCGAAAGCTCTAGTAGAAGCTGCAATCGCAGAGACGAAGAGTACAATCAGGAGACTTAGGCCAGAAGTCCTCGACGATCTTGGACTAATCGCTGCGTTGAAATCTCTCGCCGCAGCAGTAAATTCACCTCAAGTAGACGTCAACCTACCAAACGACTACGCCATTGAACTTCCATCTACGGTTGAAACTTCGATCTATCGAATCGCCCAAGAGGCTCTCTCTAATGTACAGCGCCACTCCAACGCACAGTTTGCTACCCTCAACCTAGCGGTTCTAGAAGGCCCAAGAGAGATCACCCTCACAATAACCGACGATGGCGAAGGATTTGACGAAGATTCGGTAACTAAAGGTCTTGGACTTGACGGAATGCGGGAACGCGCCGAACTCATCGACGCTTCCATTGAGATCTATTCACGAAAGAATCACGGAACACGCATTACATTGCGAATTCCATTCTAAAAAGCAACTTCTTCAATAGCGCGAGCATTCAACAATGAACGATCTCAACGTTCCCCATGGCAAGTGGATGATTATTTGAATCTGTTATTCGGATGGACTTGCAAAGATACGCGAGGCAAGGAGATCATCGGCCTCTATCGTAATCAAATCCTTGCGCGTCAAACCCGAGCCACGCCTTTCAAAGATTCGGTTCGCCTGTCGTAGTCGAGCTCTATCGAGGGCATTCCTAATCGACCTTGCATTCGCGAAAAAGGGCTGCATCCGACGTAGCTCGATATAGCGTTTGAACGTTTCAGTAGCTTCATCACTAAATCGATAGTTCATCGAGGCTAACATCAACTTTGCTATAGCCAAGAGTTCGTCATCGTTGTAGTCAGGAAAATCGATATGGTGAGCAATTCTGCTATTCATACCTGGATTTGATGAGAAGAATTGACTCATGCGATCCTTGTATCCAGCGAGGATGACAACTAAGTCATCCCTTTGATTCTCCATAACCTGAAGTAAGATCTCAATAGCTTCAGCGCCATAATCTCGTTCGTTCTCAGGCTTGTATAGGTAGTAGGCCTCATCGATAAAGAGAACGCCTCCCATCGCCTTCTTGAGTACCTCTTTGGTCTTTGGTGCGGTGTGGCCAATGTATTGCCCCACGAGATCGTCACGGGTAACCGAGACTAGGTGTCCACTTCGTACGTACTCCAAGCGATGGAGAATTTCAGCCATACGAAGTGCAACCGTGGTCTTTCCAGTTCCGGGATTGCCCGTAAAACTCATATGCATCGAGGGTGTGGTGGTAGCGAGATCAAGGCTCTTACGTAACCTATCGACGACCAACAGTGCCGCAACCTCACGAATCCTGGTTTTTACCGGCGCTAAGCCGATCAACTCTTGATCGAGACGCGAAAGGACTTCTTCGATATTGGCATCTCGATAGATGGCCTCTAGATCGACCGACTCGCTATCGCTAAATTCATCCATATCCAACCAAACCTTTAAACGAAGCCCTGACCTGTTCCTTCAAGCGGTGAAGCAACAGGTCAGATAAGTATTAGTATCGCTCTCCCTCCGGAGAATCGGTCGCATATGCGCTAATGCTGTAGCTCTGGGTTCTGCCTGGTCCTTCAATCCTCGTCAAACGGAAACCGGGCTCATTTGGTGGCCTATTTACAATGAAGGACATCGTCGGACTTTCAACTCCACGCTCAGACGAGAAGGCCATCACCCTTACGTAGTGGTTAGGGAATGTCCTTCGGCACTCGTCAATCTCCATCATTATTCCCGCGGGATCTTTGAGGTCGAACATCGGAAGGCCAAACATATCCCAGTAGGTATTTCGGGGGTGGGGATCATCTGTGTACTCAACGCTTACCGCCCAACCGTGGCTAATCGCCCACCTGAGCTGGGACTTGATCTGATCGTCAGTGAGATCGGGCAAGAAGGAGAATTGCCCTTGGGTTAGACGGTTTCCATAGTTTGTCATCATTTTGGTAAAGGCTCCTTAGAAAGATGCGGTTGGCGTAGGGACAAAGTCAGCGGTATCGGTTGATTCGTAGTTGAAGGTAATATCCTTCCAAGTCTCCAAGGCCGCCTCTAGAGGCTTGCAACTCTTTGCGGCGTCCGCAAGTATCTGCGGACCTTCAGCTAGGTAATCTCTTCCCTCATTTCTAGCCATGATCATCGCTTCGAGGGCTACCCTGTTTGCTATAGCTCCTGCTTGGATTCCCATCGGGTGGCCAATAGTTCCACCGCCGAATTGAAGGACCACATCCTCACCCAAGTAATGAATTAGTTGATGCATCTGCCCAGCATGAATTCCTCCAGAAGCAACAGGCATAACGCGATTCAACGAGGCCCAGTCTTGATCGAAAAATAGACCATTCTCCAATGACATCTCAGTCTTAGTGTCTCTAAGAGTGTCGTAGAATCCCTTGATCATCAGAGGATCGCCCTCCAACTTTCCTACAACGGTTCCTGCATGAATGTGATCCACTCCAGCCATTCTCATCCACTTACAGATAACCCTAAAGTTCATTCCGTGGTTCTTTTGACGCGAGTAAGTTGAGTTGCCTGCGCGGTGTAGGTGCAAAATCATGTCATTTGCTCGAGCCCACTTAGCCATCGATTGGATTGCTGTATAGCCAACCACAAGGTCGATCATGACTATCACCGATCCAAGTGACTTAGCAAATTCGGCGCGCTCGTACATCTGCTCCATGGTTCCGGCGGTCACATTGAGGTAGTGCCCCTTTACCTCGCCGGTCGCCGCCTCCGCCTTATTGACCGCATCCATGACATAGAGAAACCTATCTCGCCAATGCATGAATGGCTGTGAATTTATATTCTCGTCATCTTTGACAAAGTCAAGGCCACCCTTTAGTGCCTCGTAGACAACACGACCATAGTTTCGTCCAGATAGTCCCAACTTAGGCTTTGTAGTAGCCCCTAAAAGTGGCCTACCAAACTTATCCAAACGCTCGCGCTCAACTACGATCCCAGTAGCCGGACCTTGGAATGTCTTGAGATAGGCAACTGGAATTCTCATATCTTCAAGACGAAGGGCTTTAACGGCCTTAAAGCCAAAGACATTTCCGATAATAGAGGCCGTAAGGTTGGCTATGGAGCCCTCCTCGAAAAGGTCAAGGTCGTAGGCGATATATGCGAAATATTGTGCTTCATTTGGGGTTCCAGCTCCAGTATTTGGAACGGGATCAACCCGATAAGCCTTGGCGCGGTAGAGGTCCGCTGCTGTAAGTCTGTCAGTCCAAACTACGGTCCAAGTTGCCGTCGAGGATTCCCCTGCGACCGCCGCCGCTGCCTCTTCTGGATCGACTCCAGCCTGTGGAGTTATTCGAAAAAGAGCCAAGACGTCGGTATCTTTGGGGGTGTAGTCCGGCTCCCAGTAGCCCATCTTCTTATAAGGGATAACTCCTGAACGATACCGTTCGTTTACTTGACTCTGATCGACAACCTTATCCACGCAAAGACCCTTTCGGTACTGCATCTGTCGATCGCTGTCGACAGATTCGATAGAGTCGATGATAAGAGTTCCGCTCAGCTGTTACTTCAGTTAAAACTTAAGTTATTTCTATGTTGAAGTGGTTTTTTGCTTATATAAGGAATCCAAATTCATCGATCGTTGAATATCGGAGGCAGGACTTTACCGCCAGCACCCCTCAATGGATAGAGGCTCCAATTGTGTAAAAGCAAAACAGCTAAGCCCTATTAACCCTCCTGACCAGGAGGGAGAAGAGCAGCTGGACAAAACAGCCTTTAAAAATCACCGTTACTCAACTACGTGAAGAGACCGGTCACTTCGATTTAACGACGCTCCTCTATGCTCTCCGACGACGTGGATATCTTCGATCCGGGCGCCGAACTTAGAAGGTATGTAAATTCCTGGCTCAATTGAAAAGGCGGCAAAGGGGCCGAGGGGCTCCTCGTTAGTTACAACCAAATAAGGCTCTTCGTGCTCTTCAATCCCAATTCCATGACCAGTTCTGTGGATGAAGTACTCACCGTAGCCACCCTCGGAAATCACTTCGCGGGCCAGAGCATCGCTTTGAGCACCACTCATATGGGAGGTCACTTCGTTACGGGCTCTCTCTTGAGCAGACTCCAATACCGAGTAGAGGTCGGCAAAGCCATCGGGTGATTCGCCCACCACAACGGTACGAGTGGTATCCGAACAGTAACCAACTTCATCACCAAAGTTGTACATCCCGCCAAAGTCGAGAACTACAGAGTCGCCAAATTCGATGCGGCGGCTTGAGGGTTCGTGGTGGGGGCTTGCCGAATTAGGACCCGATCCAACGATTGCAAAGTTGACTTTGCTGAGGCCCTCGGCGACGAGTCGTCGCGATATCTCATCCGAGATCTCCTTCTCGGTCTTACCTAAAAACGAGATCTCGCCAGCAAATATCGACTCGGCTACATGGTCTGTTATATGAGCCGCTCGTGCTAGCAAAAGTAGCTCAACTTCGTCTTTTTGGGACCTTAGCGGCGAGATTACGCTAGATGAGGCCACGAAGCTCTTAGCTGAGGGTATCTCGGCCTGAAGCGAGAGTAGAGCACTTGCCCACATACGATCTGAGACCGCGACGCTATGTGCATGGCCAACTAACCCCCCTACGATCGAAAATGGGTTACCCCCCTCTTTCCAGGGCAAAATATCGAAGAGTTCTGTCATTTCACGAACCCGTGGCGCCTCTAGTTCCGGGACGACAAGTGTCATTTGCGCATCTCTTGTGACTACAAGAGCCGTCAAACGCTCAAGAGGCATGGCTTCATAACCACAAAGCCAAGGAAGGTCGGCTCCAAGGGAGAGGATGAGGACGTCGACTTCTCGCTTTTCCATTTCAGATACAACTGATTCGAGGCGACCTTGACGTATTGACAAAAACGCATCGTCGTCGTACTTTGAAAGTGCGACCTTTACTGCGTCCTCGTCAACGAGGTTATCGAAATCGAAACTCATAACTGCCTCTTCTTAAAACTTCCTACAACCTGCTCTACCAATCGAGAGCAACCTAAGACTATTCAACACAACGAAAACCGACGAGAATGCCATAGCTAATCCCGCCAACATAGGCGAAACTACACCAAAAATCGCAAGCGGGATCGCAATAACATTGTAAATGAAAGCCCAGAATAGATTGCCTCGCAATACCCTTTGCGTCTTACGTGCTATAAAAATCGCATCCGCCACTCCCGCGAGAGAGGGTGAAAGCACAACCACATCGCCAGCTTCCTTGGCAAAAGCGCTTCCATTTCCCATCGCAACGCCGAGATCTGCGCTTCCGAGGGCCAACGCATCATTTATGCCGTCGCCAACCATCGCTACTCTTTTCCCATCGCTTTGCAATTTGGAAACTAAATCGCGCTTGCCCTCTGGCAGAACTTCTCCGTAGTAGGTTTTTATCTTTAGTTGCCTAGCAATCCTCTCCACTGCGGAAGGCGCGTCTCCTGAAGCGACAATTACTTCGATTCCCATAGAAGAAAGGAAAGACAAAGCCTCTTGGGTATTGGAGCGAATGGAATCATCGACTACCAAATAGGCAACTAACGAGCCGTTACGAGTGACATAAATTGTCGTTCCCCGCGGCGCCTCAGCCGAGGACAACTGGTCTCCAAAGAATGGTTGCGCGGGATCTGAAAGGGCAAATCGCGAGCTTCCGATCCGATACTTATCCTCGCCTACGAACCCCTCCAAGCCTGAACCAAGATAACTTTGGAATCTATCGACTTTGATTCGCTCGTAGTCTCCGCGAAAGCGTCGTATTGAGGCAGCAACCGGATGACTTGATCCCTCTTCAATTGAGGCCACGATATCCAACAATGCTTCGGGATCTTCACCATCAGCGACCTCGAAGCTCACAACTTCAAAGGTACCGTTCGTCAAAGTACCTGTCTTGTCAACGACGGCAACGTCGATCTTTCCCGCTCGCTCCAACACCTCTGGGCCGCGAATTAGAACACCGTCCTTTGCCGCTCGCGTTAGTCCAACCATGGTTGCCATCGGTGTTGCAAGCCCAAGTGCGCACGGACAGGCAATAACAAGAGTCGCCACAGAGTAGACGACACTTTTAGCAAATGACTCTCCCAGCACCATTCGGATCACTAGTTCGACGATCGCAATGGAGACAACGACGGGTACAAAAACAAGTGAGATACGATCGGCCAAATGTTGGATCTCAGCCTTTTTCCCTTGAGCCTGTTCTACTCGTGCAGCTATACGCGCGACAAATGTATCCTTGCCTACCCGTTGAGCCTTCACATTTATGTGGCCTTCGACCACAACGGCTCCCGCGATGACGTCATCTCCAGCGTTTGCCAACTTCGGTTCAACTTCACCAGTAATTGAAGGAGACGAAATCAGTGCACTCCCGTCAGTTATAGTTCCATCCACCGGGACCCGACTACCTTCACGAAGTCTAAAGATCATCCCTTTAGTGATCGATCGCGCCTCAAGGGTCGTAACATTACCGCCTGATTCAACCTCTACGATATCGTCGTCAAAGTTGACCAATTCGCTCAGTGCAAGACGACTTCTCCTCTTTCCGCGCGCCTCAATGTAACGGCCAAGAAGTATTACCGTGATGATTACCGCCGCCGAATCGAAGTAGAGTCCACTCCCACTACTTCTAAAGATGTCACTAAAGCCAGCCATCGCGCGGTAGGAGGCACCGCCAAGTCCCGCTACGAATAGCTCATACATAGAAAATAAGAACGCAGAGAGGGTACCAACAGATACAAGGGTATCCATCGTCGCGTTCTTGTGACGGAGGTTCAACCATGCGCTCTTATGAAATGTCCGTCCGAAGTAGAAGACGATCACACCACTAAGGGTAAAGGCGATGTACTGCCAATAGTCAAATTCAAAGGCTCTGACCATCGAAATTGCAACCACAACGATCGATAAGATCGCCGAAAAAATAAGGTTAGCTCGAAGCTTTTTTACCTCGGAGTCAGTGCCAAGAACGCTACCGAAGTCGCCCTCTTCTCCAATTGCATCTGCATCGTAACCGATAGATCGAATCGCTTCGATTAGATCGAGTTGATCTATACTTCCGCTTCGCACCTCAACTAATGCTCTTTCGGTTGCAAAGTTAACACTTGCCGATGCGCCGTCGATTTTATTGAGTTTCTTTTCAATACGAGCAGCGCACGAGGCGCATGTCATACCCTTAATTCCGAGATCTATATGGACGATATCGTCCCCAACGCTCTTCATAGCTTCGCCGATTAGGCAACGACTACTTCGTAGCCCGCCTCTTCGACGGCAGCGACGACATCTTCATCGCTATAGCCTTCTCCAGAAACCCGCAGAGTCTTTTCTTCTAGCGAGACTAAAACTTCGCTGACTCCATGGACTTTCTCAACCTCTTCAGTAACTGCGCTAACGCAGTGGCCACAGGTCATGCCTTCAACTTGATAGATCTTTTCTGCCATCTCAAACTTCCTTAACTTGCCATACCAACTTGCTATTAGACCAAATTATACGCCCTAGAGGTGTATTGGAAAGGATGCCAAATGTCACAAAGTTCGGTGCTACTCGACAGTAGTTAGGTTCATGGAGTTACTAGCGCTCTTCGCATGGTACGAGCTTCTAGTGTTCGGTGACGACTCGACATGGCTAAATCCAATCTCGTAGCCGTAATCACGAATCTCGGAAAATTCACGGGGGAGATACCAGCGAGCAACCGCTGCGTGCTTTTTAGTAGGTCGCAAATATTGACCCACAGTTAGTATCGACACCCCGACGCTTCTGAGATCTCGCATCGTCGCCTTTATCTCTTCCATTGTTTCACCGAGCCCAACGATGATTCCAGACTTAGTCACAAGACCATCGTTTGCAGCTCTCGCCAACACAGTCAATGAACGTGCGTAACTAGCCTGAGGTCGGACAGCTCTCTGCAATCGAATAACCGTCTCGATATTGTGGTTCAGAACCTCTGGTCGTGCATCAAAGATTATCTTTTGGGAGTCGAAGTCTCCCTTGCAATCGGGAATCAGAACCTCGACTTGGCAACCGTTGCGCTGTTCCTTGATAGCTCTAATGGTATTGGCAAAGGCAGTCGCTCCACCATCATCAAGATCATCGCGTGCAACAGCCGTCACGACAGCAAAGTCCAACTTCATTTCGTCAACCGCTTGAGCGACTCGCCTAGCCTCTTCTGGGTCTATGGGCTGAGGTTTATCGGTCTTTACTAAACAAAATGAACAAGACCTGGTGCAATCTTCACCGTTGATCATGAATGTCGCAGTTCCCTCGCTCCAACATTCGAAGATATTAGGACAGCCCGCCTCTTCGCAGACGGTAACCAATGACAGAGATCGCATTGTCGAGCGGACGTCATTGAAGTCATCACCCATCTTGGCATTCATCCTCAACCAATCGGGCTTTCTAGACCGTAGAGTAACCGCCGTTGATGCGTCTACTCCGGCGCTCGCCAAACGGCGATCCATCGAACGATCGCCCGATACTTCAAGTGGAGCTACTCTCCTTACTTGAACACGCGAATCCTCCTCCGAGGCCACTTCGTAGAAACCTTCGCGCGATGACGCACCGTAGAAGGTCGAAGAGTCAAATTCAAAGACTTCTGAGGCGATAGAGGCGACTTTGGCCACTACATCTTCGATGTCGACGCCGACTCCTTCCTCTGCCATAGAGGTGACTTTATATTCAGATATTCCACAAGGGATAATGTGGCCAAACATGTCCATCTCGGTGGAGACGTTCAAAGCAAAGCCGTGCATCGAACGACCCCGAGTAACACGCACACCTATGGCGGCAATCTTGCGAAGATCTCCATTGATTGAATTGACCCAAACCCCTGGATAACCCTCGTTTCGAAATGCAGTTATGCCAAAGGTTGCGAGCGTTCGTATTAACGTCTCTTCAATTCGATTCACAAAATTTGGTATCGCGTTAGAGCCCGACTCGACGTCAACAATGAAGTAACCAACGAGCTGCCCAGGGCCGTGATACGTTACGTCACCTCCACGATCAACCTCGACTACAGTAGCCCCAACCGAAATTGGATCCACCAATATGTTTTCCTTCTTCGCACGAACTCCCATGGTATAGACGTGAGGATGTTCAAGTAGAAGTAGGTAATTATTTGTAGAGTGCTCCATCAAGCGATGTTGGAGGTCAAGCGCCTCAGGGTAAGTCACCTTCGAAAGCCATCTGACTTCAAGCATGATTCCTCCTTGATATTTGCGTAAAAATTAAGCGGAACAAAAATTTCGCACTGTTAAACGAAGAAGCGCTATGGAAGATAGCCTACCCGAGCAAGGTGACTACATTCCATAGCGCAAATTGACTTAGGGTATTAGAACTCTTGTGCCCAATTCCAAGTTTCGATTATCTCTTTCATCCGTGCCAAAAATGCAGCGGCGTACGCTCCATCTATGACGCGATGATCGAATGCGATAGCGAGGATTCCAACAGAGTGAATGGCGATACTCTCTGATCCATCGGGTAGCGCAACTACAACTGGCTTGCGCTTAACTCCGTCGGTAGAGAGGATAGCCACCTGTGGCTGATTGATAATTGGATACGTTATGAAGGTGCCAAATGGTCCCGGGTTGGTGATAGTAAAGGTACCCCCCGAGAGCTCATCAGCATTTAGTCGCTTAGTTCTAGCCCTGGTAGCTAGGTCGCGAATCTCTCGTGCGAGTCCCTTGAGGCGCTTTTGATCAGCCCCATGGATCACAGGAGCAATGAGTCCTTCGAGCTCCAAGTCAACCGCGATCGAAAGATTTAGATCGTGATGGACGATCAACTCATCTTCGCCAACCGAGGCATTTAGATACTTGTAGGTCCTCAACGCTTCAACAGTCGCGCGCGCAAGGAATGGGAGGTAAGTAAGGGTAAAACCCTCCTCCTGCTTGAACGAATCGCGCAGCAGGTTTCGTACCTTTTCCACATTCTCATAGTCAACTTCGATCGAGACCAGAGTGTGCGCAGAGGTAGCCTTTGAACGCACCATATGCTCAGCCGTACGGCGTCTGATGTTATTGAAAGGTATAACTTCGTCACGTGCAGAAGCCGAAACAGGCGCATAAGCTGCCGGCCTAACAGAAGGCGACTCAGCTGGAAGCGGGCGAGGAGATGCTGCCTGAGGAGCCGGTGCGGCAACTGGGGCAGGTGCCGCGGTCGGAGTCACGACTGGAGCAGGAGCTGATGGAACTACAACGGGTTGGACCGGCGCTGCTTGGGGAGCTGGCGCATCTGCAACCACGCGAGCTGGCTGCGGCGAACCCTGCGCGATTGTATCCAAGTGATTCAAGACGTCAGATCGGGTTATTCTTCCGCCAGCACCAGTGCCGGTGATTCTTGCCACATCGAGATTATTTTCATCGATCAGGCGTCTCACTACTGGAGAAAGAACTATTCCTTCGAGATCAGACCGGCTCTCAACAACCGGGCTCGGAGCGGGTGCTGGTGCCGGAGCGGGTGCGACAGTCGGGGGCACAAATTGGGCAGTGACGACCGGAGCTGGCTCTGGTTCTACGACGCGAGCTTCAACGACTGGAGCGGGCGCCGGTTCCGGAGTTGGCACTGGTGCTGGGCTCGGCGTCGAACCAGCATCAGCACTCTCAGATACGACGGCGAGAACAGTTCCAACTGAAACTGTATCTCCCTCTTCTGCCAAGATCTTGGTGAGGTATCCTGATGCCGTTGATGGCACCTCGGAGTCAACTTTGTCGGTAGATACCTCAAAGAGAACCTCATCAATGGCGATATACTCGCCAACTTTCTTTAGCCATTTGGTAATTGTTCCCTCGGTAACTGTTTCACCGAGTTGTGGCATTGTAATCTCAGCCAACGTGAAGACCCCTTCCTGTAAGTGCAATAACCGTCTCACCAAATGTTTCGGAGAGAGTTGGGTGTGGTTGAATAAATGCGGCGACCTCGTCTACGTTTGCTTCCCAGTTAACTGCGAGGTAACCCATGCCAAGTTGTTCTGTCACCCAAGGTCCAGCCATATGAACGCCTAAGATGCGTCCGCCGCTACCATCTGGGTTTCTTTCGGCAACTATCTTTACTAATCCTTCAGTTTCGCCGATGATTCGCGCTCGAGAATTTCCGCCAAATGGATCCTTCTTCACGACGACGTCGTACCCTGCAGCCTTAGCTCCCTCTTCGGTGAGGCCTGCGAACGCAACCTCTGGGTGCGTGTAGATACACCAAGGAACGTTTTGATAGTCAACCGGTAGCGTCTTCTCGCCGAGAATGGTTTTGATCGCCACAATCGCCTCCGCGAAGCCGACGTGTGCCAACTGAGCAGTGGCTACGAGATCTCCAATCGCGTAAACCCCAGCTTCGCTAGTGCGCATCATGGAGTCGACCTCGACAAAGCCCCTTTGGTCGACCTTCACCCTTGAATTAGCTCCAAGTAGGTTGTCGCTAAATGGACGTCGTCCGATCGACATAATCACCTTTTCAACATGAACACTGTTGCCGTCACCAAAAAATACATTGGCTCCAGTCTCTGTAAGTACATGTCCGGTAACTGAAACGCCTGTGTGCATGGCAATTCCGCGCTTACGGAAGGATCGAATCACAACATCTGCAACGTCCTTATCGCATCCGGCAAGTAGAGACGGAAGAGCCTCGATGATGGTTACCGATACCCCTAAATCGCTCATAAGTGATGCAAACTCACAACCGATAGCACCGCCACCGATTATGGCCACGCTGCTCGGAAGCTGCCTCATTGCTAAGACTTCATCAGAGGTAATGATCGTTTCGCCATCTATATCAAAGCCAGGGATGGTCCTCGGGACTGAACCTGACGCTAAAATGACTGAATCACCAACGACTTCTTCTCCATTGCTGACCGCTACGAGGCCATCACCTAAGTAGGTTCCCGTTCCCTCAACGATCTCAATCTTTCGCCCCTTCATAAGGCCCGAAAGGCCCTTCCAGAGTTGATCGACTACCTTTTGCTTGCGGTCTTGCGTGATCGAAAAGTCAATAGTCGGTTCAGAGGAGAAGATTCCAAACTCTTTGGCTCCAGCCACACTTCTGTAGGTTGCAGCGCTCTCGAGAAATTCTTTGGCTGGTATGCATCCTCTGTGAAGGCACGTTCCGCCCACTTTTTCCTTCTCTACTACGCATACACTAAGACCAGCGCTAGCACCGTAGAGCGCCGCCGCGTAACCACCTGGGCCACCGCCGACAATCACGACGTCATAATTTTTCGCCGTCGGAATCACCTCCGCACTCTCTATACATCATGAAACCAAACAGCCACTTGATCCATTTCGGTCAAAGTGGCCTCTACCTTCAACTCATACTTTATGTTGAAAACCATGCCGTTGGCAAAACCGGGTTGCCACATTAAAGATTTTGTTCAAAAAGTATCATCTGAGCATCTTCAAAAATCTCCAAAGGTGGGATCGTTGCACAATCTAAAAATGGGCGAGCAAATGACCAACTTCGCCTATGGATTGCAGAAAGTCCAAATATCCCTATCGAAGCTCGGTGGCGAGGTGAGGGGTAGCCAACGTTCGAGGCAAAGTTCCAAAATGGATATTCATCATCGAGATCTACCATAACCCTATCTCGAAATACTTTGGCCACCACGCTTGCAGATGCAATCACCGCGCTCTTGCGATCGCCGCCGACGATCGTCACTACCTTCGAGTCGCCGGCTTCCAAGTAGTCATACTTACCATCCAAAAGAAGCAATGAGTGTGCTCCATCTAGACCAAGTGAACTCAATGCCCGCTTTGCCCCCTCTGTCAACCCCTTAGCCAAACCGAAGCTATCGATCTCAAAGTGAGAAACAGAACCGATCCCCACCCTAAAGTATTTACGAATTAGAAGATCTGCTGAATCCCTGGCTCTTCGACTTAGCCTCTTAGAGTCATCAACAAACCGTTCAAAGTTATCTTCAAAGAATTTTTCCAGAGAAGCGACTTGAATAGCAGCGGCTCCAACGACTAGCGGACCAGCCCACGAGCCTCGTCCAACCTCATCAAAACCGACCAACCAATCAGTCGGCGAAAGCTCCGCCACGATCTCTAGAGTTACGTCGTCGATCACAGTTAGTCCCTATTTTTGGCTATCTGATGGATTCAGGGGAACTCTACGGATCACGCTCAAGTCGACGACTCCTATATCTTTAAGCTCTCTTGGCTTGAGTGCCTTTGCTGTAAAGAGGCCGCTCTCTAGGGCCATGTCGCCGACAATTCGCGTTGCCAGAGTGGTTCCTGGGGCGGCTATATTCACGATTCTAGATGCGGTGTTTACAACTGATCCGTAGTAGTCACCATCTTGGACCAGAACCTCGCCGTAAGACAAGCCCCCTCTTACGTTACTAATCTGGGAGTCCCGAGAGTAGTATTCGGCCAATTCAAGCGCTATCGAGCAAGCTTCGACCGGAGACTCAACCACGAACATCACCTCGTCGCCTATCATCTTTACGACTCTTCCGTTATGGCGAGAGACAACTTCAGAGCTCACCTCTTCGAATTTGCCAACGACGTGCGATAGTTCATCGATCGACAGCTGTTGCGAGATAACAGTAAATCCGACCAAATCCAAAAACCCCACTGCCAAGGTCCTTAGTCCAACGTCTTTGGCGCCACTATCGATTGCAATCAATGCTCTAGTCGAGGCAGCATGAAGGTGTCGTAGCCATGTATAGACCAAAAGCTGTGGGATCGTAGGGACAGTAGATGAAGAGTACCTTGTAAAGCGATCGGCAAGCGCGATGGGATCAGATGAAACCTCGTCGTCGGAGATGTCCTTGAAGGCAGACGACGCTACTATCTCCGCTTCTGCAAATCTCGCCATCGATGAGCCCATGACACGAGCTAACTGCAGTGCAGATGACGTGGAGATATTACCCTCGGATATGATCGCCTTGAGCGAGTAGGCTGCATCCAAATCAACCTCAGTAAAGATTGCCTCATCGTCACGAAAGTCACGAAAGCCAAGGGCACGCCATAGACGACGAACAATGGATAGTTCAAGGTCGACTTTATCGGCAATTTCTACAGCGGTGTAACGGAGTTTTGAGGATCCAAGCAACTGATCGATCGCCAAAAAATGCAAGGAACCGTCTGCAGCAGCTGCATAGATCTCATCGTCATGAAATCCGCGCTCACGCATCAATTCGAGCAATCGCTGCGGAACAACGCGTTCCTCCAAAGCCCCACCCCCTTACTACCTAAGATAGCGACAAAGAAGATTCAAGCGAATAGATTCCAATACTTTTATGCTCTAAGTATCACTTATGTCAAATAGCAGTCCATCGATAGGCGAGATCTACGATACAGATAAAAGCCTTATTCTTATACCAATTCGCAGCTTTGAAGAGGGCAAAAGCAGGTTCGGAGCAATTTCTCCGCATCGAAGGCGGCAGTTGATCGAAGATCTAGCTAGTGGCGTAGTATCGAGCATCGACACAACTGCACGGAGAGTAGTTGTAACAGCCACATCTGAAGTTGGCGATTGGGCTAAAAGCCTCGGGTGTCAATCATTAGTAACTAGGAGCTCCCTCAACCATGCACTACGAGAGGCTGCCGATGAATTTGGCACGGTAGGTGGATACGGGGTGGTAATGGGCGACATAGCGTTGCCATCGAGAAGCTTCATCAACGAAGCACTGTCATCAAGATTGCCACTCATTGCTTGCGATCGCCTTCGAAGAGGAACTTCAATTCTGCATATCCCATTCGAAAAGGTCATCGACTTTAAATTTGGAGTAGATTCCTTCAAAGCTCACCTAGACGTGATCATTAAAAACTTTAGAGTATCCCGCGTCTATTCAGCTAAAAAGGAGTCGATCGACATCGATGACTTCGATGATCTTTTAGCCCTTCAAAAAAACAGCACCCTCACCTCCATCGAGAGGGAAAGGATAACGAAAATGATCAAAATGATTAGCGATGGAGAGAATATTGACCTCTAATTACTACGGTGATATATTCGCCCAACGTCCGCAACTTCCTCGCCCTGAGCGCGTCTTAGCTATAGGGGCTCACTTTGATGACGTCGAATTTGGAAGCGGAGCCACACTTGCGAGGTGGTCCCGCCAGGGAACGAGGATCAAACTAGTCGTCATGACCGACGGTTCCAAAGGGACATGGGATCCTAGCCAAGATGGCCACGCACTAGCACAAATACGCCGCACCGAGCAGGAGGCTGCGGCTAGGGTCATCGGGGAAGAGGTCGAAGTTACTGCTTTGAACTGGATCGATGGCGAACTTACACATTCTCAAAGGACTATTGCGCAGATTGTCTCAGAGATCAGAGGCTTCAAGCCCGAAGTGGTCATTAGCCACGACCCTTGGAAGAGGTACCGCCTGCACCCGGACCACCGTCACTGTGGACAGATAACAGTCGACGCAGTTGTCGCAGCGCGGGATCCTCACTTCTACCGAGAACTTGGCCCGCATCACCGACCAAATTCAATCCTTCTCTTCGAACCGGATCAGGTCAACTACGTCCAAGAGATAGACGCTACAGATATCAACAAAAAGGTTGAAGCTCTTTTGTCTCATCGAAGCCAGCACCAAACCTCCATGGAAGATCGCTCTGGCGAAAGCGACCTCCACGCGATGACCTACTCGTTTGCCAGCAGGATTGGGGAAGAGTTTGGCCTTAAATTAGGCGAACCCTTTCACCTTATCGATGACGTTTAGCTCTCGGGGAAAAGCCGATGGCCCCGTCAAAATTTGACAGGGCCATCGAGTAAAACGGATCTCTAGCGAGGATCCAATTGCCTAGAAAGATTAGTTAACTAATCGAGTTCTTCCCTCCCAGTAAGGAGCCCTCAACTTGAACTTCTGCAACTTACCCGTAGCTGTTCTTGCCAACTCTTCACGAAACTCGATAGTGGTAGGGCACTTGAAGTGAGCCAATCTCTCGCGACAGAAGTCAATTATGTCGGCCTCTGAAACCGATGCATCGGGACGAAGAACCACTAGCGCCTTGATGGTCTCTCCCCACTTTTCATCAGGTACCCCAATGACAGCAACCTCAAGTACCTGAGGATGCTGGAAGATGGTATCTTCAACTTCAATGGACGATACATTCTCTCCACCGGTAATGATGACGTCCTTCTTGCGGTCCGAGATGGTCAAGTATCCGTCTTCAATGAAGCCACCGTCACCGGTATGGAACCATCCCCCCTCAAGAGCGTCAGCCGTAGCAGTTGGGTTGTCCCAGTAGCCCTCGAATACTTGGTTTCCCTTTACTAATACTTCGCCATTGGCATCGACATGGACGCGGGTACCGATCACCGGAGCTCCAGCTCGAGAAAGGAGTTTGGCTCTCTCTTCGAGTTCCAAACCGTCCCACTCCCTGCGGTGCTTGTTGAAAGTCAAGACCGGCGAGGTCTCGGTTAGACCATATATCTGCATGAAACGCCAGCCAAGCTCTCGCTCAATTCGCTCAATTGTCTTCGACGGAGGTGGAGCGCCAGCGGCAACGATACGAACCAAATCTCTGCCTGGAATCTCTAACCCTGCCGCGCGGCGCTTCTCCGCAGCTTGCAGTACGGCTGCCCACACCGCAGGTGCGCCGCACATGAAGTTGACGCCTTCAACTTCAATTCGACGCAATATCTCTTCACCGTCTACTTTACGCAATATGATGTTTTTTCCACCCATACCCGTGATGGCATATGGCATTCCCCAGCCATTCACATGGAAGAGCGGCAGTGTATGTAGGTAAACATCCTCATCAGTGACGCCAGCGTGCCAACCAAAGATTGCAGCATTTAACCACATATTCCTGTGGGTAATTTGAACGCCCTTTGGCCTTGCTGTTGTACCCGAGGTGTAATTGATAGAGCAGGTAAAGGATTCATCACTCGCCCAGGGCTTTGGTCCAACCGCATCATCGGCGAGTTCGGTGAAGAGAAATGCATCCTGAACTCCATCCATGATGATCTTTGACTTAACCGTAATCGATGCAAGGTGCTCTTCGTAGTCGGGGTCAACGAGCAATACGGAGGAGCCCGAGTGCTCAATAATGTAGGTTACTTCTTCAGGCGTGAGTCGAAAATTTATCGGAACAATGGTGCGACCAAATCCTGAAACCCCATAGAGAGATACCAACATCTTTGCCGAGTTGGGGCTGAAAATAGCAACTCTTTCTCCCTGCTCAACGCCCATATCTTCGAGGGCTTTAGCCATATTCCTTGCACGTCGATACAGCGAAAGATTTGTAATTTCGCCAAGCGATCCCTTTGCGCCCGGCTCATCTACAATGGCAATACGATCTGGATAGACGAGAGCGGCACGCTCTAGATAGTCAAGTACGTTAAGTTCGACGCGCAACCTATTTCCCCTTTTTTATTACGTTGGTCCAATAAGCATCAAGCCAACTTGGAAAACTCAGTAAAAGCTCTCCAACTCCTGCCGAGTTTGATAAAGATTACTTCTAAATGATAACAATTTCAAACCATAAAGACCTGATGCAATATCACGATTTAGTTCTGATTCTTCTATAGTGACATTCCGAGTTCTAGCTCCAATAAAAGTTCTCGTGGAGCATTGCTGCGATTTACAGAACCTCTATTGAGCTCTAGGATCTCTTCTCTATCAAGATACGAAATTCCTTTCTCTATAAAGTGGGAGACTTCTTCCGGAGCAATTCCAATTGGAAACCCAAGCTTTTCTCTTCGATCACAAACCATGCGCGACAGTGCCCGAACGTTTGCGACAATCCGTCCATGCTCGCTTGGATCTTGAACATCTGATATGTAATCAACGTCTACAACGCGAGCAATTCTTCTGTTTATAGAGACGTCGTCCATCTCCCTCTTTTGGCGGGAGGGAGAAGTAAGCATCGCAAGGTGCTCCGCGATGTCAACGCCGATTCGTCGATCAGGGCTTTGTTCGCCTTGAACTAACTCTCCCGATGAGGCTGCGACTGCCACATCACCTCCAAGAAGTGCGATGGAGCGTTCGCCAAAGGTAGGTCGCCGCACAACTCTTTGAGGCATCGGAAGAGGTTCGACTCGCATATGAATCTCTCGATTCGAATCAATGACTGTGCAAACTTCACTCCTCAATTCGCCGTCTACTTCACCATGCAATTGAGGCTCATTAATGGTTCGTTGAAACTCGCTCTTTGACATTACTCCAAATGCGTTGTATCCGACAGGCTCGTCACAATTAGGGACCGCAACCTCTTTTCTCAAGGGGTGTTTTTCGCAAAAAGTAAGGTACTCGTCTTTCATAATCTGGCTATTGTCACGCCTAAATTGTGACGATCGAATTAGAAACGAAGTAGGGTCCTTTTCTTCCAAATTGTTTGCAATACCCTGGGAGATGAGCGACCTAATTTGAGTATCTTCAACAACGACTCGGCTGCGATCGCGCTGCTCAGGATAGATCAACCCACCGCACTCCAACAACTTCGCCTGCTCGGTAACGACCCGATCCACAAGTGTCCTCGCGGAACTATGAAAAACGATTTGGCTACCGGCACTTGTACCTGTGGCTCCCAAATCATCACCTTGGCCCTTATTGATTACAAGTGACTGAGACGGCGATACCACAGTCGCGGAAAGATCTTCTGCCAATTCGACCCCAGAAAGTACTTCATTTCGAATCGAAGCACCCCTTCCAATCGCGCGATCGCCATCGTATCTTCCTCTATCTACAATTAGCAATTCAACTGCTTTTGCCCGATCAAGTGCTATCGAATCCAAAAGTACCGGTAATGCTATTGCCGATGCCACGAGAGTTACACTTCGCCCTTTGAAGTCTTCACCTCTAAGAATCTCATACTCTTTCGAGGTGCCACGCAGAACGTCGCCGACTGAGGGCAAATTATCCTCAGATATCGATATGACTTCCGAACCGCTTCGCGACCGCAACCTCAAACGGTCGTCTAGAGATAAAAGTTCGTCAATTCGACTTGATCGAACCGTTGCAATATCCCAACCTCTCATGGACAGCGATCTGAGGTCGCTTTGAATTGTGACCTCGTTACTCGCCCATACCCTAGCGATCGGATCTCGATTGGAAGAATCGACGGAGCTAACCTCAAGTTTTGATACGAGCGAGTTCTGCACAGCGTCAAAGTTGGTTACCGATTTCGTCGTCCTAATTCGCGCAGCATCAAAGAGGCGATCAATCCCACTATCTAGAGCCCGCTCTTCAAGTCCTCGGTACGCATTCAAAATTGCATTTTCCAGTATCTGACCTAATCCGCCTCCGATGGAGTGAGTTTTTGCAGCTTGGCCATCGTCCCTCCAGCTGCCAAGTATTTCAGCCATTGAGCTCAAATCGCCTTTGGGTTGCCTGCTCGACCGCTGGGCTATAGCTCGAGATCGACTCGTATGGTACACATCATTTATTTCAACCTCTTGCCGTCGCTTTGAGTACTGCTCGCGGAGATTCGGAAGTAGCGCTATCTTCATTGACTCCGAAATCGCTTCACCGATCTCGGGTCGCTGAAGCTGATCTTTCAATGCAGAGAGATAGACGATGTCTGCGTACCTAGTGCCGTATGAGAGGGCGTCGAATGCAAATGCATAGGGTTCGCCCTCAATTAGAACCGAATTTGGAATCAAGATATGACTATGCAAATGCGGATCAGCTGAGCGAGAGAGAATATGGGTGAAGGCGAGTGGTTCAACCAAACCTGCCTGCTTTGTTTCAAGTCCACTACGAGTTACCTTTGCCAGATTGAACTCTTCCTCAATCAGGCGTATTACAACATCGGTAGCACTCATATGAGCTGCAAGAACTGCTTCGCGGCACTTGCTATCACCAAAGGCAAATAGAAGCGACACCTCCTTTGGTGCCGCAGCTATAGCTTCGATAACTCGGTATTGCCGGCGGTCAGTCTTATCAAAGTGAAAGCCAGTATTGACAGAGTTTCCCCTTCGATCCTTTTCGTACGTCGAAATATGGCCCCTATAGAGGCTGTTGGGTGCAACCTGTGCAAAGAGATAATTCTCCTCCTCTTTGTAGTATGAGAGAGAGACGCTCCTTCGTTTAGAGACCAAAAAAGCCATCCGGTACCCCCTTTTGCACGCATCTAAAGGGAGTAGTCCGATGGCTTTTCAGGATCGATTCAAAGTAGGACTCTACTTGAGCGAGTCGGGTGCCTCATCTAGGACGGCAAGGATCGTCTTTGCAAACTTTAGCGCATCCGAAGGCCTTATTTCAAGGGCAACTCGATCAGTAGGTGACCCGTCGCTCTTCAAGAAGTCGATATTGAGGGTATGGTCATCCATTGCATGGACTGGGTGATCGAAGGAGACCACAACTTCATCCGAGGCGAACCAACCATTTCGCCCTTTGGCAGAACCTGTAATTTCTACCTTCTCAACTATGTAGGTGCACATATGAACTTCCTTAGAGGTTTGCGCCGAAGAAGTCGCGAATTAGCTCCCAGCCTCTATTTGCAGCGTCGACTCGATACGAAGGGCGATCGCTTGCAAAAAAACCATGGCCAGCGTTGTCGAGCGTATGAAATTCATGATCTTTTCCAAGCTCAGTAAGTATCTCGTCGAGGCGCTTTACCTCATCTGGCGATGGGTATTGGTCTTCGATCCCAAAAAGACCAAGCAACTTCGCCGAAAGATTCGGGGCCTGATCGACAATTGGGTTCATGCGAACGGGAAACTCCGGCGCTGGAGGGTTTACTACGAATGCGCCATAGCAGTCGACAGCGGCATCAAATTGAAGATTACAAGCTGACAAAAAGGTCTGACGACCGCCAGAGCAATAACCAATTACGCCGAACTTACCATTCGAAGACGGAAGCTCCGCCAAGTACTTCTTGGCACCGTCAACGTCGCCGATCAAACGATCATCGGGTACCCCACCATTTGCCCTTGAAGCCGCAGCTGCATCATCGCTGTCGGCATTTGGCGCCTCGCGGTAGTGAAGATTTGGGCAAAGGGCGTTGTATCCCATCGACGCAAAACGAAGAGTTATCTCTTTTGTGGCCCTGTCGTAGCCGGGCATGTGGTGGATTACTACTACGTTTCCTCGAGATCCCTCTGCCACAGGCGTTGCGAGATAACCCTCGATCTCATCTCCGTTTGCTCCCTTGAAGTAAACCGTTCCACCCTTGATATCGAGGTCCTTCATGTACCCGCCTTTCTAAAATCTGTTGCTTTTCAATACTTCAAAACTAGAAGAACCCTTCGTAAATGCCCATCATTCCATCACTTCATTTTTTTTGGCCACTTCCATAAGGGTATTGATGGCGTGAACCTGAAGATAGGGCGGCAATACGACCGCTATATTTCCATCGCTAGCTCCAATAAGGTTGAATAGCCAATTTGGAGAAGCAACATCAATCTCGACTACCTTCCAGTCGTCAAAGAGAGCGATCTCTCGATAGCTTGCGGCGCGCAGTTGCCAAAGATTATCTCTCTGAACCAAGATCGTTGCATCGACAACACCACTCGAATCGGTGAAGTCAAAGTCATAGCCACTTAAATTCTCAACAAGCTCCTTGGATGGCCAAACTTCAACCTCAAACTCCTCAATTTGACCCATCCGGTCGAGACGGAAAGTTCTCATGGAGTTGGTGTCAAAGCAGTAGGCATCTAGGTACCAGGCCTCACCACGGGCCTTCAAAATCACAGGTGCCACTCTTCGAAGTGCATATGACTTACTTGAGACTGAGAGGTAATGAAACGAAATACCCCTTCGAGACGAGATTGCAGCTCTGAGTGGTTCCACTTTATTTGCGCCATCGAATTCAATTGAAACGAGCTCAACATCGGAAAGGTCCAATTTCGATGCTTTTACAATCTTTCCTAAGGCACTTCGCAGGGGGTCTACGACCGCCCCACCAACCGAGGAGATGGTAATTTGGGCCGAGATTATTGCAACTAATATCTCAGCGATTGAAAACCTCAAATTGGAGACGAACTTTTCATTAATGTATGCGATCACCTCGTCTTTCTCCAAGTAAATATCGATCATCACATCGGGGGTATACGGAGGAAGGCCACAACAAGCAAGAGTGTGTATAAAGGGAATTACCTGTTTTGGGGTGATCGCAAGAAGTTCAGCTATCTCGTGAATATCAGTTCTTTCATTGCGATAAAGCCAAGGAAGTAGCGTTGCGGCCCGATGGAATTGCTCCGCCCCTGATGTGCGCTTCTTAGACGAATCTTCGTCCAAAGAAGTCCCAGGAAGGCTCATTTGCCGAATCTTCTCCACCTCTTGAGTAAAAGTCGAAGCCATCTGCTGAAAGTCAAGCGACCTCTTTATCGACTGTGAAAAATAGTGCTTTTCATTTCCGTCCTCAATCGAGACAAACTCGCCAAACTCCATACAGAATGTTCTAAGAAAGTAGCGAGATGTGATGATCGCCTTTGCGTGCACAAATTCATCGTCACTTCCTAAAACCTCTAATTGAGGTAGCCTCTCGATCACCACCTCAAGCAATGAGTGTGGGACTTCGAGACGCAGCTCAAATGCGTCATCAAATTTGATTTGCGATGGACTCTCTGGGAGGAGCGTCTCCGGGTCAAAGTCATCCACACGCTTAAAGCCGTGATCGCTTCTACTTACACCACCATCGAAAAGATCCGTTCTAAACGTCTTAAAGATCTCGTGCCCGACCTCGCGACCAGCCACAAACCACGCCCCGAACTTAAATATGAGTTGATAGGGTTCGATTTCGCGCATTCGACCGTTGTATTGGCCAACGATCGTCACGTCATTCCAACTCGCTTCGGCGATCTCTACGATGTTCGAATCAGACGGAAGCGCGGTGAAGAACACCTCTCTTCCTTGACCAAAGAGTCCGAGTTTCTTCACAGAATCGGACCCTGAGAACGACCCAAACCTTACGGTAGCCATAGCTAGCGAGAGGGCAATACCCTCTTCGAGCGTTAGGTCGAGTGTTATCTTTGCAGAGTTTCGGTCGCTGATGATATATCCGTCGTGGCCGTTCTCGTCCTTGACTGTCTCTATCTCGACCCCAAAGTTCCTAAGCTCACGCTTGGTACGCTCGAAAGCTTGACGGTTAGCCTCGTTATTTCCACTAAAGCCATCGACCTCATTCAAGATGGAGTCGATGGTTACTGGCGACCGAGCATTTAGTAGTCGAAGGTAGACATTAACTAAACGAATGAATGAATCTTGTGACGCCATACTTAGACGATGCTAACCCGAAGTGATCTGGTAAGTGGCGCATAATTTCACAGGGCAAAGTGGGAATTGTCAGGTTCGGAGAGGAAAAGGCCGCATTACATTTCGGACAATATGAGTTATTATTGAAGAGCACGGTTACGTGTTTCTCATGTAGTCACCCGACCACAAAAAGGAGACAAACGATGATCGATAGACTCTCGTTCGCTCCTCACCCAGTCGCAGCGATCATCTGTTTGATCGTAGTTCTACTAGGACCAAGATTAATCAGGCGAATTGGTCGAAACCTAGATCTTCTTGAAGCTTCATCGCTACTTGCCAGCCCTGAAATTTCGAGCGACGCATTTGCAAGGGTAATGACGCGCCGCCAAGCTTTTCAATTTAGAGTCGCGATCTTCGTCGCTTATCTAACTTTTGCCTGGCCAATCGGCGATCTAGCGCTTCACTACTCCTTATTCGCTTACCTAATAAGCAATTCACTACTGGCAATAGTCGCACTCCCTTTGCTGTTGGTCTCACTACCGAAGTGGTTGCTAAACGTATTGACACGTCATCGCCACGTCGATCGACTCCTAATGGTGCTCACGAGGCCAATCATCTCGAGTGCTATATTTTCTGCGGCATTTATTGCGTCCATGGTGCCGGCAGTAGTGGAGGTCGCCACCTCCTCCGATGTAGCCTTCATCATCGAAAGAGTAGTTCTTTTGATCGCCGCGCTACTGATGTGGTTCACGGCATTAAACCTTCTACCTGGTACTCGAGGGCTATCGCCGCTAGGGCGCGTTGCCTACCTCTTCGCCCAATCTCTGATTCCCACCTTCCCCGCACTCATACTAATCTTCACTCGACGGTCGATATATCCACACTTTGCGGTAGGTGCTCACCTAATCGGAGTAAATCCAGTATCTGATCAGTTGGCTGCGGGTGGGGTCGTAAAGGTCATATCTATCGCGATATTTTGGTCGATGGGTGGCTATATCTTGGCAAAGGCGACCGATACCAACGATGAATTCTCCAATTTGGCTGACTCAACTTGGCATGATATCGAACGCGAGATCGAACGCGATGAGTATGGGCGATAAAGGCTTGTTCCAATGCCACGACTAGGCTTTAGTAGTTCACAAGTCGACTAGCACCTGACCTATTTCGGCACATTTTTGGAGTTTCGATTGCCTACAAGAGATGACCTGCGCAACATCGCGATTATCGCCCACGTTGACCACGGAAAAACAACACTCGTAGATGTTATGCTACGACAGAGCGGCGCATTCAGCGAGCGCGAGGAGCTCACCGATCGAGTCATGGACTCGATGGATCTTGAGCGGGAAAAGGGAATCACTATCCTCGCCAAGCAGACCGCGATTACATACAAGACCACCAAGATAAATATCGTCGACACGCCGGGCCACGCTGACTTCGGCGGTGAGGTAGAGAGAGCTCTAGCCATGGTCGACGGTGCACTTCTTCTAGTTGATGCAGCCGAAGGTCCCCTACCTCAGACTCGATTCGTACTTCGAAAGGCACTTGCCAAAAGACTGCCAATGATCGTTGTGCTAAACAAGGTTGACAGGCCCGACGCCAGAGTCAAAGAGGTGCTAAACGAGGTCTATGAACTCTTTCTTGATCTAGACGCCGATGAAGAGCAGATTGAATTTCCCGTCCTATATGCCTCGGGTAAGAATGGTTGGGCTTCGACCGAAGATGGCGTCATTGGTGATGACCTAACGCCACTTTTCGAGACGATAGTAAGAGAGGTGACTCCACCAACATATGAAGATGAGGAGAATCTCCAAGCTCTCGTTACAAACATCGATGCCTCCCCGTATCTTGGACGACTTGCAATCTGTCGAATCATCAATGGAACCATCCGCAAGGGATCAAATGTCACTTGGTGTCGACGAGATGGATCGATGAACCGAGTCAAAATAAGCGAATTATTCATCACCAACGCCCTTGAGCGTACTTCCACCGATAGTGCCGGACCGGGCGAGATCGTATCGATAGCAGGAATCGCCGACATTACAATTGGCGAAACACTAGCTGAACTCGAAAATCCAGTCGCTTTGCCACTTTTGACGGTTGATGAACCGAGCATATCGATGACGATCGGCGTCAACACCTCTCCACTCTCTGGAAAAGAGGGAAATAAAGTTACCGCCCGCCTTATCAAAAATCGCCTCGATCAAGAGTTGATCGGTAATGTCTCCCTCAGGGTCCTCAACACAGATCGACCAGATACTTGGGAGGTACAGGGGCGAGGAGAATTAGCGCTAGCGATCCTTATTGAAATGATGCGCCGAGAAGGATACGAGCTCACCGTAGGAAAACCGCAGGTAATTACAAGAGTTGTAGATGGCAAAGTAACAGAGCCCGTTGAAGTTCTCGAAATAGACGCACCAGAAGAGCACCTAGGGGCGTTGACTCAGATTCTTGCGACTCGCAAGGCCAACCTAGCTGAGATGATCAACCACGGCACTGGATGGATTCGACTTGTATATCGAATTCCATCGAGAGGACTAATTGGTATTCGAACCGAGATTCTCACCCAGACAAAAGGCACGGCTCAAATTCACCATGCATTCGACAGCTACGAGCCTTGGTTCGGCGAGATCCGAAGCCGCTTGAGCGGTTCGATGGTCGCGGACCGAACTGGTGTAGCAACGAGTTACGCCCTCCTCAACCTACAAGAGAGAGGTTCGCTCTTTGTCTCTCCGACCGAAGAGGTATATGAAGGCATGATCGTCGGCGAAAATGCTCGTCAGGAGGATATGGACGTTAACCCCACTAAGGAAAAGAAGCTAACAAACATGAGATCTTCAACTGCTGAAGAACTCGTTAGGCTCACTCCACCACGTCCATTGACCCTTGAGTCTGCCCTTGAATTCATTACTGAGGATGAGTGCATTGAAGTCACGCCTAAGAATGTACGCCTGCGGAAGGTGGCGCTTTCGATTCAGGATCGATCTCGCCTCCGCTCTGCAAGCAAGGCCAGGAACTAACCGTATTACCTTCGCACAGCTCTAGCCATACGAATATTCGAGCTAGAGCTCTTCGGAGGTAGTCGGAGGGCTCTAATGATTAAAATAGAGAGGCGCTATGACACCATAGCGCCTCTCTATTTCTATACATTTTTATATTAAAAGCTTCTACCCTCGTTGTTGACATGCTTTGTCACGTCAACAACGAGGCCATTACTTCTAATTCTTTGGAACTTCGCTCCAAGGTATATCCTTGTCACCACGGGGTTCACCCGGAAGCCCTAGTACTCGCTCTGCGAGGATATTCCGCATGATCTCACTAGTACCACCCTCAATCGAATTAGCACGGGATCTCAAGAACATCTTCGGTAGATCTCTCTCACTTCTGACATTGACACCCGAGAACTCAGGTCTGACCATCTCATACGAACTATAGCCGAGGCCGTTTGCCCCGAGAAGGTTCATAGTAAAGGAAAGGATTCTTTGGTTTAATTCGGCATAAGCAAGCTTTGCCACAGAGCCCTCGGGTCCCGGGTTACCAGCCTTGCGCATCTGAGCTGCGCGTATGTTTGTGAGGCGATTGACCTCAGCCTCTACCCAAAGGCGAAGAAGTTCATCGCGCTCCCCTGCAGAGTGCTTCTCCCTGCTATTCCAAACCTTCAATGCCTCTGAAATTGCTCCCGATCCACGTGATACGACATTGCCACCGATCGAGACGCGCTCATTCATAAGAGTTGTAATTGCAACGTTCCAACCTCGCCCAACCTCGCCCAACCTCTGGGAGTCAGGTATGCGTACGTTATCGAAGTAGACCTCATTAAACTCAGCCTCGCCAGTCATCTGACGCAAGGGTCGTACATCAACTCCAGGAGAGCGCATATCCACGACAAAGTAGGTCATGCCACCGTGCTTCGGTACACTTGGATCGGTTCGAGCAACGAGCATTCCCCAATTTGAAACGTGAGCCAAGGTCGTCCAAACCTTCTGACCATTTATGATCCACTCATCGCCGTCGCGCTCAGCCTTGGTCGCCAGAGATGCCACGTCACTACCGGCGTTTGGTTCAGAGAAGAGTTGGCACCAGATATCTTCGCATGTAAACATAGGGCGCAGTAACTTCGCAGCTAACTCTCGAGGTGCGTGTGTTAGTAGGGTCGGTGCACCCATGCCAATTCCAATGGGATTTCTCACAAAGCTATTAGGCGCTCCAGCTCCACGCAGTCGCATGGCAACTATCTCGTTCAACGATGGTGAATACCCAAGTCCTCCAAGCCCCTCTGGGAAGTGCACCCAAGCTAGCCCTAGATCGTACTGAGCTCCCCAAAAGGCCTCCGGCGCAGTACTACCAGGAGGAAATTCATCAAGCAGTTGATCGATACGACTGTTTACATCTTTTACATGCTGCTCGTTACGCTCGGCGCTTAGTACTTCGGCCACTTGTCTTCTCCTGAATATCCAAATGTCAAAATCGACCACAAAGTGGTGCGTACGCCAATGTTACACCCAATCGATTTGCAAAATCGTTTCGAATCAAACTACTAATGGATAAGGGGGAAATTTGTTTTTTATTCATTGGCGGCTCTTAGTTCGGTTATGAAAAAGAGAGACTATCGGAGGAACAATGTTTCAACTCGATGAAGAACATCGTCAATTCCAAGAGGTAATGCGTCAGTTTGCAGAGGAGAAAGTCGCTCCGCACGCCGACGAGGTAGACAAGGAGGCAGTCTTTCCCTGGAAGTCGGTCCAGGCCTGCTTTGAAATGGAGCTTTCCGCACTGGGCATTCCAAGTGAATACGGCGGCGCAGGTGCGGATCATGTCTTTCAGGCGATCATGGCAGAAGAGTTAGCCCGTGTCTGCGGATCAACGTCGTTAGCCATGTTGGTGACCAAACTTGGGATGATTCCTGTGATTTACTGGGGCTCCGATGCCCTCAAAAGAAAGTACCTTCCACGAATTGCAAGCGGTGAGATTCAGGCGGCGTACGCTCTCTCGGAGGCTGATGCAGGATCTGATGTAGCTTCGATGAAGACCACTGCCGTTCGAGACGGTGACGTATACCGCATAAACGGTTCGAAGTATTGGATCTCAAATTCTGGTGTCGCTGACACCTACACAGTCTTTGCTAAGACTAACCCATCAGCAGGCCACCGTGGGATCTCAGCCTTTTTAGTCGAAAAGAGCCATGGCGTCCAAGTTGCAAAGCTTGAAAAGAAGCTCGGAATGCGCGGATCGCCTACGGGCGAGCTCATCTTTGACAACGTTGAAGTTCCCGCAGAAAATCTCATCGGCGAGGAGGGGATGGGCTTCTACATTGCAATGGGCACTCTAGATAGATCGCGACCAACCATCGGTGCACAAGCGGTTGGTATCGCGCAAGGAGCACTCGACTATGCAGTCAAGTACATCAAAGAGCGTAAGCAATTTGGACATCCTGTAAGCGAGTTCCAAGGACTTCAGTTCATGGTCGCAGACATGGCCACCAAGATTGAGGCATCTCGCGGCCTCGTCTATCGAGCGTGTTCACTAATCGATAACGATCCTCGACAGGAGCTATCAAAGGTCGGAGCAATGGCCAAGATGTTTGCTAGCGACACCGCTATGGCAGTAGCCATCGATGCCCTGCAACTCCTCGGTGGATATGGATACACTTGCGACTTTCCAATGGAGAGATTTATGCGAGATGCAAAGATCACTCAAATTTACGAGGGAACTAATCAAATACAAAGAGTTGTAGTCGCCAAAAAAGTTTTGACCGAGACTATCTAAGTCTGGGCAGCTAAATATGTCTTTATACAGAGAGGAATCTATGGAGCGCATTGGTGTAGTTGGATGCGGCTTAATGGGATCGGGCATAGCCGAGGTATGTGCCCGGAAGGACTTGGAAGTTACAGTCGTCGAATTCGATCAGGGTTCGCTCGACAGAGGTAGATCCCGTATCGAGACTTCACTTGGCCGCGCTGTAAGAGCTGGCAAGCTAGAGAAGGACGTATCGGATCGCATCTTTGAAACGATCAAGTTCACTACTAGCCTTGATGATCTTGCCGACCGAGATCTAGTAATCGAAGCGATCGTGGAAGACGAGGCGGCAAAGGTAGAGATCTTTGAGCGTCTTGACAAGGTTGTGATCTCAGATACGGCAATTCTTGCGTCGAATACATCTTCGATTCCGATAATGAAACTAGGCGTAGCAACATCGAGGCCTGCAAATGTCATCGGGATTCACTTCTTTAACCCAGTTCCAGTCCTGCCTCTCGTTGAACTTGTTTCATCGCTTCTCACCTCGCCCGAAACAGTCGCAAGGGCGCAAGAATTTGCAGCCAACGCACTCTCCAAAAAGGTAGTCCACTCGAAGGATCGCGCCGGGTTCATCGTCAATGCACTTTTGATCCCTTACATTCTCTCGGCCATCCGTATGCTCGAATCTGGCTTTGCTACTGCAAATGACATCGACACTGGCATGGTTGAAGGATGCGCGCACCCAATGGGTCCGTTGGCACTTTGCGATCTAATAGGCCTCGACACCACAATGGCTGTAGCCAACTCTCTATATGAAGAGTTCAAAGAGCAGTTATATGCTCCGCCTTCGCTGCTTCTAAGAATGGTTGAAGCTGGCCTACTAGGTAGAAAGTCGGGAAGGGGCTTCTACAACTATGCAAAGTAGTCGAAGCTAACTCAAGGGATAAAACAAATATGGCGGTGAAGTTTCTCCTTCACCGCCATTTCTTTTTCAACATTCGTCTCTCCGGTAGGCCTGCAGAAATCGTACGAGCCTACCCGACGGAGATCCTATCGACGTTAGATTTCGACTTCGTCTACTTTCGTACCAGAGTTCAACTTGATCGTCTCAAATATCGCAGGCGGTTCATTCCAGATAACTTGCGAAGATCCTTCGCTAATCGCTCGCCAGACTCTCTCAGGAGTCATCGGCATATCAACATGACGAACCCCTAGGTGTGATAGAGCATCCACAACTGCGTTTTGAAGTGCTGGAGTCGAGCCAACAGTTGCTGATTCACCGATACCCTTAGCACCAATCGGATTCAACGGCGAAGGTGTTTCGGTGTTCTCGACAACAAAGTCAGGCATTTCAGCCGCCGAAGGAACTAAGTACTCTGCCAACGAGCTATTCGTTGGATTGCCGTAGTCGTCGTAGTGAATCTTTTCGTAGAAAGCTTGCCCAACACCCTGAGCAATTCCTCCATGCTGCTGGCCTTCGACAACCATCGGGTTTACGATCTGGCCACAGTCGTCGACTGCGTAGTGAACTAGGGGCCGAGCCTCACCAGTTTCTACGTCAACTTCTACGATCGAGATGTGAGCGCCAAATGGGAAGGTTGAGCCATTCTGCGAAAAGTCTCCGCTGAATTCAAGGGGCTGATCACTCTCTTTGGCGATCGAGTAGAGCTCCGTCCAAGGGATGGTAGAGGAAGGTGAGCCTGCAATCATGACTCCTCCTGGAGCTACCACAACGTCCTCGACGGACGCTTCTAGGTGGTTAGCCGCAAGAGATTTAGCTATCTCAAGAACCTTCTCGGCGGCTTGGTTGACGGCTGAGCCTCCTAGCTGAAGCGACCTCGAACCACCGGTACCACTTCCGCGAGGAACCAAGTCGGTATCCGATTGGACGAACCTTATCTTCTCCATTTCAATTCCAAGCTTGTCGGCGACGAGCATCGAGAAGGTAGTTGCATGCCCCTGTCCGTGCGCCGATGTTCCGACCTTAATTTCGGCGCCACCATCTTCAAGAATGGTAACAGACCCGAACTCGCCGCCACCGCCGGCCGTGACTTCCACGTAAACACTTACTCCGATGCCGATGAGCTTCTTTTGACCCTCCGCGATTCGCTTCTTCTGCTCGTCACGCCATGCTTGATAGTTAGCAAGTTTTGCGACTCTCTCTAAAACCATTTGATAGTCGCCTGAGTCGTACTTTGGTCCCATAATGCTCTGATAAGGAAATTCAGTCTCTCCAATCAGATTCTTGAGACGAAATTCAATTGGATCCATGCCCAGTGTCGCTGCACCGAGATCGATGAGACGCTCCAAGAAGGCAGTAGCCTCTGGGCGACCCGCACCTCGTAGTGCACCAGTTGGCGCCGTATTCGTAGATGCTACAGCTGCCTTGAATAAAATATTTGGGATGTGATAGACACCTTGAGACATCGACTTAGTGCTGCCCGCGACGAGACCTCCACCAAAACCACCGTAGGCACCCGCGTCACCTATCATTCGCGCACGAAGTCCCACAATGGTTCCGTCGTTCTTCATTCCAAGTTCAACGAATTGAGTTTGTCCTCTACCTTGCATGGTGAGAATGTTCTCTCCACGCTCCTCGAGCCAGCGCAACGGCTTATTCAACTTCAACGAAGCTGCCGCAATGGCGACGAACTCTTGGATTAGTCCTGCCTTGCCACCGAAGCCCCCTCCGACGTTCGGTGCAATTACGCGAACCTTATCCTTATCGAGGTTCAAAACTGAGGCCAAACGACCTTTGACTCCATGAGGCATTTGAGTCGAAACATATGCAGTTAGCCCATCTAAATTTTCATTTGGAATGACCGCAAAGGAATTTGGCTCCATAGGAGCGACCGCCATGCGCTGATTTTCAATTCGAACTCGCGCAATAACATCACTGCCATCAAGAGGTGCTTCGGTATTTCCAGAGGCGGCACCAACGATCAAATTATGAGGAACATTTTCATCAATTTGATGGGCTTCATCGTCGAATGCGTGCTCCATGTCCACAACTGCGTCGTAGGGGTCAATATCCACCTCGATCAGTTCAGAGGCATCGACTGCAGCTGCTCTCGATGTAGCCACAATCATGCAGATCGGATCACCAACATACTTGACGACTTGCGTTGCAAGAACTGGTCTCAACAGCTTTTCGGACAATGGAAAGAACTGAACAAATGGCTCGATATCAAAGTCTTCAGCGGTAAGTACCGCCACAACCCCATCTGCCACCTTTGCCGCACCTGTGTCGATACTGATGATGCGTCCCGACGCGATATTCGAACGGAGAAAGTAACAATGCAGGGCGTCCGATGGTGCAATGTTATCAACGTAAGTTGCCTTGCCTTGAAGAAGGTTTGGATCCTCAACACGCCTCACCCTTGTACCTAAGATCGATCCGACCACACTCACTCCTCAAAACAATTACCTAACTCTTACTTCTATCATTTTACCAACCAGATACGTCAACTTTTGACCTAAGCAAATGATTGTCTTAATTGCCAAATAACATCTAAAGGTAGATTGGCCAATCTTGGAGAGATCTAATCAAAATGCCGCAACAGGAGAGTTCAGTGATAAGGGTCCGATTCGCACCATCACCCACGGGTTATTTTCACGTTGGAGGAGCACGTACAGCCCTTTACAATTGGATGCTTGCAAAGCAAAGTGGCGGAAAATTCGTCCTGCGAATTGAAGATACCGATGCCGAACGCAACAAGGAAGAGTGGGTCGATGGCATCTGTAACGCGATGTCATGGCTTGGAATCACATGGGACGAAGGCCCGATTCGCCAAAGCAGCCGCACGCAACGCCATGTCGAGATGGCACTGTCACTGATAGAAAAAGGCGATGCTTACTACTGCGACTGTCGTCGGGAGGACGTTGAAGAGCGCAACAAGGCTTCGGAGAGGACTAAGCAGGGCTATGACGGTTACTGCAGGGAGCGAAACCTCGAGAAGTCTCCGACTACTGTACTCAGATACAAAGTTCCCGCTGATGGTTCCACTACAGTAAACGACCTAGTTCGCGGCGAAGTTGTGGTCGCCAATGAGAACATCGACGACTTTGTACTCCTTAAGGCGAATGAGTCGCCTCTGTTCGTCCTTGCAAACGTCGTTGACGACATCGACATGGAGATAAGTCACGTTCTTCGCGCCGAAGAACACCTTCCGAACACTCCCAAAGCAGTGCTGCTCTTTAAATCATTTGGCAAAGAGGCCCCGCTATTCGCTCACGTACCCGTTTTGGTGAATGAAAAGCGCCAAAAGCTATCCAAGCGAAGAGATCGAGTTGCAGTTGAAGACTTCAAAGACAAAGGTTTTCTACCTGAGGCGATGATCAACTATCTCGCCCTACTCGGTTGGAGCCCTAAGGATAATCGCGAGTTTATGACCCTTGAGGAGATGACCGCTGAATTTTCAATCGAGGATGTGGGCCACTCCCCATCTTTCTTCGATGAGAAGAAGATGGAGCACTTCAACGGCGTCTATATCAGAGCCTTATCCGACACCGACTTCGTACACCTAGTCCTTCCTTTTATGGAAAAGAGCAATTGGTGGGAAGGTAGCGACGAAAACCGCGAAAAGCTCTTTCGACTAGCTTCCATTACAAAAGAGCGAGTCTCCCTTCTAGGCCAAGCACCTGACCTACTAATGCCCATATTTGCACCGAGCATCGTCGTGGATGATACCTTGTTTGAAAAAGAGGTCTCCCCCCACTCAAATCTCATCTCGCAGGTAGCGGTTCTTTGTCAAGAGCTTGATTGCTTCGATGCGCCCTCGATCGAAGCAATGTTGCGTGACCTGTCGGCCACCTCGGAGATTCCGCTTCGAAAATTGCAAGCACCAATTCGCGTGGCTACAACGGGTGCAAAGGCGGGGCTTCCCCTCTTTGAGCTTTGGGAACACACGGGAAGAGAGAGAATCATTGAGCGGCTCATTGCCGCTTCGCAAAATTCGAATAGCTAAGTTTTAGGGGTACGTGACTTGATTGGCCTTGGCATCAAACTCTTCAAATACTTTCTTGTATTTGTACTCATAAGTGCTGCGGTCATCTTCTCCGCGAACCTGTACCATATCTACAATTTTGGGAGCAAGTCAACCCTCACATTTACCCCTGTGGAAGTTGTGATGGGCTCTTCCATAGCCGGCTCAGTCCCCTCAACCGATTTCAAAGCTCGCCTCGACCATAGCGCCTATCTATACCAAAAGCATTACTGCAATATCATCGTAACCACAGGTGGACCCGAGATAATAGGAGGGCCGGCTGAGGCAAGTGTTGCAAAGTCATACTTGATTGGTCTAGGCATTCCCAGTGGCAATATCGTAGAGGTTGCCACTGGTGCAGATACCTATCAGTCGCTTGTAGCGGTAAAGAGCGTTGTAGCTCAGATGGGAACGAACCGCGCAATATTCGTTACGGATCCATTTCATGCACTCAGGGTATCGGAGATAGCCTCGCAACTAGGGATGACGGACTTTTCATCACCGGACGTTACTCCTCTTGGTTCCGCGACGACTTTCACCTACTACCTACGCGAAGATGTTGCCATTAGCGGCGCACAAATTGTTGGCTTTAAATTCCTAAGCCTACTTGAGCACGGATCGGGCCAATAGAGACTAAATTGTAGACGTCCTTCGGGGGTGGTGTAATCGGCAACACAGCAGGTTCTGGCCCTGCCATTGGGGGTTCGAGTCCTCCCCCCCGAGCTTCGACTCATCCATTGTCGCATTCCCTCGCCAACACCACTAGATCGTCCCTAAGAGAAGCTGGCAAATTTTTACTCACGGACGATATCTGTAGCTACCTCGGCGTGTAAACTGATATCTCTACTGCTTGGCCCCATCGTCTAGCGGTCTAGGACATCACCCTCTCACGGTGAAGACACGGGTTCGAACCCCGTTGGGGCTGCCAATTTCACTTTGACCTCGCTACAACCTGCGTCTTCTCCTTCAATCTTCTGATCGAATTGACTATAATCTTTGATACCTTTCTATTATCGGAGGAACCATGGCTACCATCTCCATAAATAACAAGCTCGTAGATTCAAACGAGGCAAAAATTTCTGCGGTAGACCACGGCTTCGTGGCTGGAGACGGGGTCTTTGAAGCCTTAGCAGTCTACGACGGCGTCCCCTTTGCCGTCGACCGCCACCTTAGACGTCTAGAGCGATCGGCAATTGGAATGCGGATGAAAAAACTGCCCGACCTCGAAAGTATTCGCGCCTCCATCTTCGACGTCGTAGGGGCGAATAAGATCTCCTTTGGAAAGGTGAGGGTAACCTTTACCACCGGCGATGGTCCTCTCGGCTCAGACCGCCTCGACTCAGAGCCACTCACCGTCGTCGCCTGCGCTCCTCTCGCTCCCCTAGCTCCATCAGCAAGAGTGCACGTTGCCCCTTGGCCACGGAACGAGCATGGGACGTTAGCCGGTATCAAAACCAACTCTTACGCCGAAAATGTAGTCGGTTTGGATTGGGCTATATCGCAGGGCTCAACTGAGGTAATTTTCAAAAACATTGCGGGGAACCTATGCGAAGGCTCAGGTTCGAATATTTTCCTGCAACTTGATGGCGAACTAATCACACCCACACTAGCCTCGGGTTGCCTAGCCGGCGTCACGCGGGACCTGATTGTGGAATTTCTTGGAGCAAAAGAGATCGACACGCCAATTGAGTCGCTTACGGAGCATCGTTACCAAGAGGCATTTCTCTCCTCGAGCCTGCGAGAGACCCAATACATCGAGGCCGTTAATGGAGTCATCGTAGCGACCGAGCCAGGTCCTGTCTCCACTGAAATATCTCGACGCTTCAAAGAATTAATCAAGGATAATCTCAACCCCTAGGAAGGATTTAGGGTCACAAGTGTCAACTGAATCAATTGCAGCCGAGATTTTAGAGGAATCGCAACATCACAATACATTCCTATCACGAATAGTCAAACTTGATGGCTTTGGCGGACGCACCACCGGCGACCTTCTCGGCTTCAACGAAAGGGGTAGTATCGGAGGCCTTCTCTTTGGCTCCATCGACGAAGAGGTGCGCACCGTTGCGGGTAACGACGGCCACTACTCTCTCAAAGTCGACTTGGGAGATCGAGACGCCGTGGCCAAAGGCCTAGCCTGTGGAGGTAGTGCGAAGGTTATATCCCAGTTAGTCAGCGATGAAGTAGCTGCCGTCCTAAAGGCAATCTCAAGCCGAAAGATTGTAGCTTGTGCCTCACTTTGGGAAAGTGGAAAGCTTCTCTTTGTGAAGGAGTTTGGCGAAGAGTTTAGGGTCGCAGGAATCGTCAATTTACCTCAAACAACGCAGTCGAGGATCATCGATAGACTATCCCAGCTACTAGAAAAAAGAGCCACAACAACGGCCATCGAGACGGTCGACGACCATGATGTAGTCTTCGAAGTTTACGCACCAAAATCAAAGGGAGTAGTAGTAGGTTCATCAAAACTCGCCGATGCAATAGTTTCACAATTTCAACTCATCGCTGTTGAACTAAAAGTCGTCGATGCTCTAGAAGAAACTCTCGAAAGTACTAGGTTGCTATCGACCAACGACGCTCTGATCATACTGAGCCACGACCATTCAATTGGAGTTCCGGCTTGCGAGATCGCACTCAAAGTCAAGGGACTATATATCGGGGCATTGGGTTCCCGCCATACCCAACAGGCTCGACGAGAGCAATTACTCGCAAGTGGCTTTGGCTCCGATGACGTAGATTCGATCTACGGGCCAATCGGATTAAACCTGGGATCAAAGACGCCGGCAGAGACCGCTGTTGCGATAGCAGCTGAATTTCTCGCCCACCGCTCCGGTCGCAATCCCTCAAGTCTTCGCACCTCAGAGGGTCCGATCAACGGATAAATTTCAAACCTCCACTTTTGGAGAGTTATGCATTTTTCTATAGATTTCAACAAATTCGTATTGTATTTTTGTGACTTTACAAAGCCACTCTAAGTAAGTGCGACTGCCCGCAACCCTGACGCGCATCACTTTGGGATGTAACCTGAAATAGGCTCTCTGCGCCGAGAGATGCCCATATCAGAATAGTTAATTGTCCACTAATAATTAGGTTTTGGACATCGCTAAGGGGATGAGAATGATCCGAAGCATCGGAATTCCTTCAGAAACAAAAGACGGTGAACGCCGTGTCGTACTCGATCCATCTGCCGTCAAAGCGGCAGTAAGTGCCGGTTTCGACGTCAACGTTCAAAAAGGTGCTGGCAACGGTGCTGGTTTCAGTGACGAGATCTATCAACGCGTTGGCGCGAAGGTGGTCGATACTGCAGAGGAAGTTTGGCTAAGCGACCTCGTCTGCAAGGTAAAAGAGCCTCAGCCGTCAGAGTGGCAATACTTCCGAGAGGGGCTTCACCTCTTTGCATACCTCCACCTTGCGGCAGAACCCGACCTTGCTAGGGCTCTTATGGCTTCCGGCGTTGAGGCATATGCCTTTGAAACTCTGAGTTATCCGGCAGGCCTTCCCCTGCTCGCCCCAATGAGCGAAGTTGCTGGTAGAGCCGCAGCGATAATGGGAGCATACTACCTAGCATCTGGATCAGGCACCCTACTTGGCGGATCTGCCGGCGTGCCACCTGCAAAGGTAGTAGTTATCGGAATGGGCGTAGCCGGAACCATGGCTGCACGAGGAGCACGGGGAATGGACGCCGAAGTTACAGGCGTCGACATCGACCTACACCGACTCTACGAGCTTACGCAAAATGGCACCATAACCGCCTCGTTGGCCTCATCTGAGATGGCTATCGGAGAGGCAGTCGCCGACGCCGACCTAGTAATTGGTGCCGCATTGGTTCCAGGCGCAAAGGCTCCGAAACTTGTCACCAGAGAACACATTGAAGCCATGAAGCCAGGCTCAGTGGTAGTCGATCTTGCAATCGACCAAGGTGGATGCATCGAAACGTCTAAGCCGACCTCTTTGAGCCATCCGGTCTTTGTCGAATCAGAGGTAGTCCATTACTGCGTTACAAATGTTCCCGGTCAATATCCAAGAACTTCTGCAAGAGCTCTTAGCGCGGCTGTAATCCCAAGACTCATAGACCTTGCCAAGGACTCCTCTTCCGACAGGCTACGTGGTGCGCTAAATGTCTCAGGTGGCAAGATCGTTTACAAGGCAGTTGCCGAATCGCTCGGATTCTAAGTAAACCTTGAAGGTAAGTAAGAAAGGCGCCAACCAACATTGATTAGTTGGAAGAGTCCAGAGAGCCTCTGGCTTTCTCAAATCGAAAGAGAGTTACCACGTCGAGCTGCTACGAGCGACATGAACTTTGATGTCGCAATAGTTGGCGGTGGCTACAGTGGCCTCTGGACCGCCTACTACTTAAAGACCATCGATCCCTCGATGAAGATCGCGCTCTTTGAAGCTAAATACATAGGGTTTGGCGCATCTGGTCGCAATGGAGGATGGGCCTCTACCCTATTCGCCACCTCTCTTTCATCGTTAGCCAGACGGTTCTCGGCCGAAGATGCCGTAGGCCTCTACAAAGAGTTACACAACTCGCTCGCCGAAATAGAAAAGGTGATTCGAGCTAACGATATCGAAGTCGACTTCCATAGAGGTGGCACGATAACCGTTGCTCGCAATGACCTTCAACTTTCACGCGCCAAAGAGACGGTCGAGGAGTACAGGCGTTTTGGCTTCGACAGTTACGACCTTCTATCTCAAGACGAAGTTCAAGAGAGAATTTCTATACCGAGTGCAATCGGCGGGATTTACACGGCAGAGTGCGCTCGTATTCAACCGGCAAAGTTAGTCCGAGGTATAGCCAAAATAGTAGAGGGACTAGGGGTCGAAATTTTCGAAAAGAGTTTAGTTACAGAGATCTCGAAGAACCATATAAAAGTGAATGGCAACACCATAAAGGCAAATGTTGTCGTTGAGGCTACCGAGGGATACCGTAGCAGGATCAAAGGGGCGTCGAGAAGAACTATCCCTATCTATTCATTAATGATCGCAACACGATCTCTCACTAGCGGCGAGATCGAAGAGGTAGGGCTACGTGACTACGAGACCTTTGCCGACGAACGCAACCTGATCGTCTATGGCCAGCGTAGCAACGATGATCGAATTGTCTTTGGAGGGCGCGGTGCGCCTTATCACTTTGGCTCAACTATTCATCCAAACTTCGATACCAACGCCTCGATCTTCGAACTCCTACAGGAGACTCTTTATGACCTAATACCCTCGCTTCGAGGTGTAGAGATCGAATATCGTTGGGGCGGAGCCTTGGGAGTACCTAGAGACTTTCTCTCATTCGTCGAATATGGGGAAGCCTCATACGCTCGCCTTGGAGGATACGTTGGGGATGGAGTTACCACGAGCAACCTCGCAGCTAGAACGTTAGCTGACCTCATTTCAGGTCGATCAACCCCTCTCACAGCCCTTCCAATAGTTAACCCAAAATCTCGAAACTGGGAAGTCGAACCACTTAGAACCATCGGAGTAAACCTCGGGATCAAGGGCACTATACGCAAGGATTGGCTTGAAGATCAAGGGCGAAGCAGTGATTTTTTTACAAAGATCACAGACTCCCTCATGAAGAATTAAAAATACGAAAGGAAACAAAAATGACCGAAAAAAACCACCTAGCTCCGGTTTGGTCCCAATTAACTGGCCTAAAGGTAGCATCCGGTTCCGGAGCTATCGTCACCACCGTCGATGGAGAAGAGTACCTCGACTTCACGTCAGGGATAGCGGTAACCTCCACTGGACACAGTCATCCAAAAGTGGTCGAAGCGATACAAAAGCAAGCCGCTCGCTTTATCCATGCCCAGGTAAACATCTATATTCACGACCTCCTAGAGCCACTAGCAGCCAAGTTGAACGAGTTGACTCCATCGTCAATTGACACCTTCTTTTTCGCTAATTCGGGAGCTGAAGCAACAGAGGGATCGGTCAAGCTCGCCAAAGCAGCCACTAAAAAACCTCACATAATTGTCTTTCAAGGATCTTTCCACGGACGAACCGCACAAACTATGGCGATGACGATGGCAAAGACGGGATACAAAGCTGGTTATGCGCCATTCCCAGCCGGAATATATACTTCCGACTTTCCAGATCCATTTGTGACGGGCCTCGACGAGGATGCCACGACAAAGCTAGCATTGAAGAGCTTTGATCAAGTACTAGCGACTCAGACCGCTCCTACCGAGACAGCGGCAGTAGTTATCGAATTAGTCCAAGGTGAAGGTGGCTATCGCGCTGCTTCAAAAGCATTCGTTGAGGGCCTATACGAGCGCTGCAAAGACAAGGGCATTCTCTTCGTAGCGGATGAAGTTCAGTCGGGATTTGGTCGAACTGGAAAGCTTTTTGCAGTCGAGCACTACGGAATCGAACCTGACATCATGGTGATGGCAAAGGGAATTGCATCTGGTTTCCCATTCTCAGCAATTGGTTCTTCCTACGAGCTGATGGAGAAGTGGCCAGTTGGAAGCCACGGCGGAACCTATGGCGGTAACCCGATCGGGGCCGCAGCGGCCTTAGCAACTATAGAGATCCTTACTGGAGAAGGCTTCATAGAAAACGTTGCTGCGCGCGGAGAACAACTTCGACGTGGTTTGAGTGAACTCGCAAAGTCTTACCCAGCAGTAGGTGACGTACGTGGACTCGGTATGATGATCGGTTGCGCAATCGTTGACCCCACAACCGGAGAGCCAGATGCTGCACGAGTTAGCGCCATGCTAACCCACGCTAGAGAAAATGGCAAGGTGATACTCCTAAACGCTGGAACATACAACAACATCATTCGTTGGATGCCACCACTAATCGTCACTGAATCACAGATCGACCAGGGTCTCGCCGCCTTTGAAGCAGCTTTAAAGGCGACCGAGAAGTAGCAGCGAAAATAATCGTTAGCCCGTCACTCCCCTAGGAAGTTCGGGGAAGCTAAGAGATACAGGCCCTCTGAGTCAAGAGTCTCAGAGGGCCTGTATCTCTTTATATTTGATATTTAATGACGTCAAATCATCATTTTTTTATAGAGCAACCTTTGCCGACCGTAATATATCAGCAAAGGTTGCAATCGATTTGACTTCCCTAAAGGGAGGTTACTCTCCGATATAGCTCATAACGTGCTTGATTCGCGTGTAGTCCTCGAAGCCATACATCGAAAGATCCTTTCCATACCCAGAGTGCTTGAAGCCACCGTGTGGCATCTCTGCAACGATCGGAATATGGGTATTGATCCATACTGCACCAAAGTCAAGGGATCGAGCCATCCTCATTGCAGTTGCATGGTCACGGCTCCACACCGACGATGCAAGGCCGTACTCGACATCATTCGCATACGTCAACGCTTCTTGCTCATCTTTGAACTTCTGAACTGTTATCACCGGGCCAAAGATCTCAGATTGAATGATCTCATCGGTTTGGATCAACCCCGAAACAACAGTTGGCGCGAGGAAGAAGCCGCTATCGCCAACTTTATGGCCACCGGTTTCAATACGTGCATGGTCGGGTAGTCGCTCGAGTAGACCTTGAACTCTTGCAATTTGGTTAGCGTTGTTAAGTGGCCCAAAGTCGGCCTCTTGCGAAGGAGCGCCCGTAGTTGTTGCAGAAGCTGCGGCTCTCAGAGCTGCTACAAATTCATCGTGGATCTCTTCAGCAACCAAGACTCGCGCCGCAGCGGTGCAGTCTTGACCGGCGTTAAAGTACCCGGCCATTGCAATTCCAGCTGCAGCCTTCTCAATATCTGCATCCTTGAAGACGATTACTGGGGCGTTGCCGCCGAGTTCAAGGTGAACCTTCTTCAAATCTTCCGCTGCGCTCTTGGCAACTTCCTTGCCCGCTCTGACAGATCCTGTGATTGAAACCATTTGCGGAATCGGATTTTCGACAAGTGCTCGTCCAGTGTCACGCTCACCACAAACTACGTTGAAGACGCCCTCTGGTAGAAATTCGGCCATAATCTTAGCGATGAATACCGTAGACATCGGGGTGGTATCCGACGGCTTCAAGACCATAGTGTTGCCTGCAGCTATGGCTGGAGCCCACTTCCAAACCGCCATCATCATTGGGTAATTCCAAGGCGTAACGGCTGCACATACTCCAATTGGTTCCCGTCTAATCATGGAAGTATGGTTTCTCATATATTCGGCGGCACTTCTACCTTCAAGGTTTCTGGCTGCTGCAGCGAAAAATCTGATCTGATCAACCATTGGCGGGATCTCTTCCGAAAGAGTAAGGCCGAGAGGCTTGCCAGTATTCTTGGACTCTACAGCTACAATCTCGTCGGCGCGAGCCTCTATTGCGTCAGCAATACGAAACATAGCGAGCGATCGCTCAGAAGGCGTGGCATCACGCCAAGTTGCAAAAGCCGCCTTTGCAGCTTTAGTGGCGTCGTCAATATCAGACGCGTCTGATAGAGGAGCAGTTGCATAGACCTCGCCGGTCGAAGGATCGATGATGTCAGACGTAGCACCGGAGTTTGCGGGCCTTTCCTTTCCTCCAATGAAGTTGAGAATGTGTTGCTTGTCTGAAGACATTTGGTAAAACTTCCTTTCGAAGAATACGTATATAAGATGCGATTATAGGCAATTGGTTGCGACGCGATTATTGGTCAATCGCACAAAAAATCAATCTTTGGTGGTGTCGTCGCGCATACCCCATGGCGAACCGTGCTCGTTCAACTTATCTAAAAACGGATCTGGATCGAACGCCTCTGGCCCCAACACTCCACTTCCCGTCCATATCCCCTCTGAGATCATCTCTAGTGCCACCACAGGGAAGATTGCAGTTTGCCATACGACGGCTTGACATCCCCATCGCTTCATGGTCTCTTCATTGTCGACTACGTGGTAAAGATAGACCTTTTTTGGACTTCCACTGGTATCTAGACCGGTAACAAAGGTGCCAGCACATGTCTTGCCCTTCATAATTGGTCCCAGGTCGATAGGATTAGGAAGCGTAGCCGCAACTACATCGCGCGGTGAGACCTCAAGGCCCCTTACGGATACAGGTTTAGTCGAATCAAGGCCAAGCTTGTGAAGAGTCTTTAGAACGTCGATGAACTCATCACCAAGGCCATACTTGAAGGTAACCCTTTTGGCATTGATCCACCTCGGGATCAATGCAACCTCTTCGTGCTCGACATTGACACACTCTACCGGTCCGATCCCCTCGGGAAATTCAAAGATCTCACCCTCTGAAAACGGCGGTGTTGTAAACCATCCTCGATCTCTTTCGTATACCAAAGGAGGATTCAGGCACTCTTCAATCGTCGTCCATATGGAAAATGTAGGAGCAAAGTCGTATCCCTCAACAGATAAGTTTGCACCATCTCGCACACCAACTTCATCAATCTCAGAGAAAAGGTGCTTAGCTGCATAAGCAGCGAGCACATCGGACATGCCAGGCTCAACACCCATACCAACTAACGCTAGAAGTCCCCTCTCCTTCCAGAGAGACTCCTTTGCGAATTGATCGTCCCCGAGCATCTTGCCCACCTTCGAATAGGGCTCGTCTTGATGTGGAACTGATAGTGACATCGCCATATCGATATATGTTGCCCCAAGTTCAAATGCCGCGTCAAAGATCGCCATTACAAAACGGGGATCGCAACAGTTCATTACCGCATCTACTTTGTACTTTCGCCCCACCTCAACTACTGCATCGATGTTAGACGCATCAAGCTGGTCAAAGTAAATCTCAGCACCGGTTGAAAATGGTTTGGTCAAATTTGCAACGTGCTCAGCGCGCTCCTTGTTGACATCAGTAACCACAAGAGCAGAAAATGATGAGCTTTCAGCCGCGATCTTGGCAAATGCCTCGCCGACTCCACCCGCCCCCACTATAAGAACTCGCATATGTCCCCCATGAATATGTCGGATTTCACTGTCCTCGAAGGAATATTAGTGAACCGTTCTAGACGAAATGATGGAAAACGTATGAATTATTTGTAAAAAGTTCGGAATCGGCACTCTTTGCATGGTAAAAATTTAAGAATCACTCATTTACACCCTTCGAATCACAAATGGTTGAATTTGAAGAATGGAGTTCGAGAGGAAGTCATGGTCGAAAGAGCACTGCGACCAGTTCGAGGTGGGGGTGGTGGCGCGGCATTTCGCCAAAGCCTAAACGCATCTCGAAAGGAAAGCCAGGGGGCGATAAATCTAGACGCAAAGTCTAAAGAGCTAATTGCTCTACTTCAAAAGGATGGACGGACGTCCTATGCCAACCTCGCTAAAGAGGTTGGACTTAGCGAAGCTGCAGTTAGACAACGCGTCCAAAGACTAATTGATCAAAAGGTGATGCAGATCGTCGCAGTCACCGATCCACTGTCAGTTGGATTTAGTCGCCAGGCGATGGTCGGAATAAAGGCATCTGGCGATCTACGTGAAGTAGCAGAAGAGATATCACGCATAAAGGAGGTGGACTACGTGGTCGTCTGTGCGGGTCGCTTCGACTTATTGGCTGAAGTTGTGTGCGAAGACGACGCCCACCTGATGGAGATCTTAAATGACAGCCTTAGAAAAGTTACTGGTGTAGCTGAAATCGAAGCGTTTTTATACCTTCGGTTGGAAAAACAAAGCTATCAATGGGGTGCAAGATGAAACAGGAATACAACACCGAAGAGTTATCCGAAAAGGCAAAACGCCACCTTTGGATGCACTTCACAAGAATGTCAGCTTACAATGAGAGCGAAGTCCCAGTCATGGTCCGTGGCGAAGGCGGATATGTTTGGGATTCGCGCGGGAAGCGATATATCGATGGTCTAGCGGGGCTCTTTACGGTTCAAGCCGGCCACGGCCGCAAGGAATTAGCTGAGGCTGCCGCTAGACAATCGAGTGAACTCGCTTACTTTCCACTCTGGAGCTACGCGCATACGCCAGGTATTGAGCTAGCGGAGAGGCTAGCTGAACTTACACCTGGAGATCTAAATCGAGTCTTCTTCACCACAGGCGGAGGAGAAGCCAATGAAACTGCAATGAAGTTGGCCCGACAGTTCTTCAAACTCACGGGAAAGCCAAAGAAGACCAAGTTCATATCGAGAAATATCTCTTATCACGGAACTACAATGGGCGCTCTTTCGGTGACTGGTCTCGCCGGTATCAAAGGCGACTTTGAACCGCTGATACCGGGGACCTTCAAGGTCGCCAATACCAACAGATACCGATGCACTGACTGCGCAGGTTTTAGCGCATGCAGCCTTCACTGTGCGGACGACATCGAGAGGATGATCCAGTACGAGGGACCAGACACCGTCGCTGCCGTCTTCCTAGAGCCTGTGCAAAATGCTGGGGGGTGCTTTACTCCACCAGATGGTTACTTCCAGAGAGTAAGGGAGATCTGCGACAAATACGATGTGCTTCTTATCGCCGATGAGGTCATCTGTGGCTTCGGACGCCTTGGAGAGTACTTCGGATCGATCAAATACAACTTCGTTCCGGACATGATGACAGTTGCTAAAGGAATGTCATCTGGTTACGCCCCAATTGGTGCGCTAATCGTCTCAGATAGAATAATCGAGCCCTACCTCAAGGAGAATACAACCTTTCTGCACGGTTTTACCTTCGCTGGCCATCCAGTATCGGCTGCAGTCGCACTTGCAAACCTGGAGATCTTCGAGAAAGAGGATTTGATTGGGCACGTTCAAGCAAATCAGGACTACTTCCGGGAGAAGCTCGAAGGGCTTCGTGATATTCCAATTATCGGAGATGTCAGAGGAACCGGGTACTTCTACGGTCTTGAGTTGGTAAAAGACAAAGACACCAAGGAGACCTTCGATGATAATGAATCCGAGCGGCTACTCCGTGGACTTTTGACCCCTCACCTCTTTGAAGCTGGGTTGATCTGTAGGGCCGACGACAGAGGCGACCCCGTCGTGCAGCTTTCGCCACCGCTCGTAATCGGACGAAGTGAGATCGACGACATCGTAGATATATTGAGGACTGTAATCACAGAGGCCGCCGCTCTACTTTAGCAGAGGCGAGCACTATACGTTTTTGACACCTATAGCCTTGAACTCAATCAAAGAAAGCGAGAGGCTGTAGGTGTCAAATGAATTCTTCGATCTACTCACCACAAATTATGTGGGGCGAGCAAGTTCCGTAGTCCGCTTCAGCGACTCAGAGTCCTATAACGGGAATGATCTCCTATCCCTAATAGCAGGTTCATCCAAGCAGCTTTTAGAGGCGGGGGTAAACCCAGGTGATCGCATTGCCATTGAGGCACAACCGACTCCTTCGTATGTGGGATCGGTTCTCGGGGCCATAGCTTTAGGGGCAATCGTTGTACCTGTCAATCCTAACGCCACCTTATCCGAGATGCAATATTGCCTACGGGACGCAACCGTTAGGTTTGCGATCGGATCGGGAAGAATATTTTCAGAGGCAACCTCAAACCTTTCATATGACCTAAAGTCCTACCAAGGTGTCGGCAGCGATCTTCATGTACCAAATGGCTGCACAACAATTTCCGTTTCGGCTGAACAGATCCGCCCAGATGAAGTGCCAATCCCTAAACTTTCCATAGATGCCCCATGTCTTATTGGCTATACATCTGGAACAACAGGAAAGCCAAAGGGGGCGCTCCTTTCCCTAAGAAACCTCTATACGTCTGCAAAGGGGCTGATAGAAGCCTGGGGCTGGACCAAAGAAGACCACCTGCTTCACTTTCTTCCGCTGTATCACATGCACGGCTTAGGCGTTGGCCTCTTCGCGTCACTTGCAGCTGGATCAAAGATCTCATTTCTGGATCGCTTTAGCGAAGACGGGCTATTTTCAGCGATAGATAGCGGCGATATAACGATGATATTCGGAGTGCCGACGATCTATGAGAGGATTGCACGCGATAGTCGCCTTAATAGACTTGCAAAGCTACGCATATTCGTCTCTGGCTCCGCACCTTTACCGACGGACCTCTTCGAAAGGCTACGCGAAAACCTAGGCAAGGGGCCGGTAGAGAGATATGGCATGACCGAAACCGTCATGAACACTTCAAACCCCGCAGTTGGCACTCAAAAGCCTGGCAAAGTCGGATTGCCGTTGAGTGGAGTTTTGGTCAAGATAGCCGACGACGGTGAAGTACTCATCAAGGGTGATAACGTCATGCTTGGTTACCTCGGAAGACCAGAGGCCACCGCCGACTCCTTCACACCTGAAGGATACTTCAAGACCGGGGATCTAGGTGAAGTCGACGTAGATGGATATCTTGAAATAAAAGGACGTAAAAAGGACCTGATAATAAGCGGAGGCTTCAACGTCTACCCCAAGGAGGTCGAGGCAGAGCTTAGGTCATTTAGCGCGATAAGGGATGCTGCTGTCGTTGGAAGACCTTCACAACTTTGGGGAGAAGAGGTTGTTGCCTTCGTTGAGTGCGAAGGCACAGTCAACACCGCTGAAGTGCTCGACTTTCTTCGCAAGCAACTATCGGCCTACAAAGTTCCAAAGCAGATCTTCATAGTAGATGAGCTCCCCCGCAACAATATGGGCAAAGTCGTCTATGCGATGCTCCGAGAACGCCTCTGAGGATAATTTTTAACTAGATGCCTCTGAAACGGGGCTCTCGCTTTTCTATGAAAGCTTTTAGAGCCTCGGCATAGTCATTCGAAGAGAGTGTAAGGTCCCTCTGTGCGTTAGCAACTCCGCGGGCAGCTTCTAATGACTCCCCTTCGATCGCTGAAAGAATCTTCTTGGTAGCAGTAATTGACAAAGGAGCATTTGTGGATATTCGAAGCGCCATCGACAACGCTACGTCCAATACATCCCCTTCGACTACTTCAACAAATCCGTATACCTCCATAGCAGTCGCCTCAAAGTTATCTGCGGTCAACAACATTCGCTTGCAGTTGGCTACTCCGATTATTCTCACCATGCGCACTAGCGAATCGAAAGGATAGGCGATTGCAAGTCTTGCTGGAGGAAGCTTGAATTTAGCTTCTGGGGTGGACAGTCGAATATCGCATGCGGAGGCGATTGAAATCCCGCCGCCGATGCAAAATCCATCTATTGCGGCAATGGTGACGAAGGGAACATCATCGATTGCGCAGAGGGCCGCTTCCGTGTTCTCGTCGTACTTTACCGCACTCTCTCCACTCTGACGGACTTCTTTAAATTCACTTATGTCGGCACCCGCTGCGAAGTTTCCATCGGAACCTGAAATAATGGCCGCCCGAATGTCACTATTTCTTGAGAGTTGCGTGAAGAGATCTGTCAAATCTCGCCACATCGCCCTGGTCATGGCGTTACGTCGTGCGACATTATTGAGCTTTACATTTGCGATTGCCCCATCGACAGTAAGGTCCACAGATCCTGCCAATTTTCCTCCAAAAAATAAATAGGGTCGGTCCGCATATTATTACGGCCCGACCCTACAAAGTATCAGATCATTGGTTTTGGATCAGCCAATTACTATCGACCGACCATCTCCTGCTCCCGCTCCCACGCGGCCGCCTCTGAATCTGTATGGTGCTCTTTGAACAGCTTTGATGGCCACCAGTTCCACTTGTCCAAGATGACAACTACACTAGGAACGAGCAGTGTCCTAACCAGGAATGTATCCATCAAAATACCGAGCGCTAGGCCAAATCCGATCTCCTCTACCTGAGCATTGCCAAGCTGAGCAAGGGCTAGAACTGCAAATGATGCGGCTAGCACAAGGCCTGCTGATGTGACAGTCGATCCGGTGGCGTTAAGTGCCGTCTTCACGGCCGACTTCAGCCCTCTATGGTGTGCCTCTTCTCTAATTCTGGTCATCACGAGGATGTTGTAATCTTCGCCAAGAGCAAGTAAGAAGAGGAAGAGAAGGAACGGCAAGACAAAGTTGAGGCCGTTATCTCCCTTGAAGAAGATAAAGACTATAACGTCGGCCCCGAGGGCAGCCAGGTAAGAAAGAATGACAGAGATCATCAAGTACAGAGGAGCAACGAGCGAACGAAGAACCAGCGCTAGAAGTAGTCCAATGATCAAGACGACCACCGGAACTATCTTCTTCAGGTCCGAGCTGGAGAAGTGACTGATGTCGTATGCCGCCGGAGCTTGACCCGTAACACCGAATCTAGGTACCATGTACTTATCTGCAACTTGGGTCACTTGAGTTCTGACCGTTGGAATCGCCTGCAGGGCGCTGGTACTTGCGGCATCTCCCGCATTCAGAAGTGTCTCAAAGACTACGGTAGTTCCATCGGAGGATATGAACTGAAACTCGCTTCGATACGCTTGATAGAGAACGGGGGAAACGCCCGTGCCAGGAGCCTCAATTGGAGGTAATGCATTTGGGTTCCCAAGTTTTTGATAGAGGCTCGTAAGTTCTGCCGGAGTTAGATGCTGCGAACCAACGTTGAAGGGGCCAAATACCTCTTTGAATGAGCTCTGGCTTGTGAGATCATTTTGGATATTTGCTATCTCCGATAGATTTGACCAGACGGGACCATTGAACTGCATAACCACCTGAGTCGGGTTAAAGCTTGCCGATGGAAATTCCTTTGAAAGTATCTGGCCACCGTAGTATGAGTCAGATCCTGCCGGGGCAGTTGAGGTACTTGCGAATCCAGAGGGGCTATTGCCAAAGGATGCAAGAGCAAGTGATCCAAAGATAACCACACCAAGCACCAAGGTCGCATATGGCTTGGTTACTACCCTACCAGCAATACGACCCCAAAGTCCAACTTTTCCAGTGCCTTCGCGGGTCGAAGTCGGCCAAAAGACTGCTCTACCTAAAATTGACAATATTGCAGGAAGGAGGGTGAGGCCAGCGAGAAGCATTAGTCCAACGCCAATAGCTAGTGGCCAACCTAGCCCCTTGTAGAAGCCAAAGGAGGCAGTAACCAGGGAAAGGAGCGCTGCAATGACCGTCAGCGACGAGAATGTAATCGACTCGCCAACCTTTTCAAGCGCACGCGCAACTGCATCTTTTGGATTGAGCCCACGTCGCAACTCCTCACGGACTCTGAAGACCAAGAAGAGGCCGTAGTCGGTACCAGCTCCAATAATCAAAATAATAAAGAGTAACTGCGTTACGAACGATACCGTAAAGCCCAACTTGGAGGCTTCCGCAACCAGCGGTCCTCCTGCAAGGACTACGAAGACAGCAGGAAGCAACGTTATGAATGGCGCTAACAGAGCACGGAAGACGAGCAAAAGAATAACCAGAATAAGAATGATCGAGTAATTTTGAGCTTTTCCTGGCCCTCCAGCATTCCCCTTATTTGCATCAACTGTGATAGCAGTCTGTCCAGCTGTATGAACGGAAAGATCGCTTGGCAAAGATGCTGATTTAATGGTAGAGCGAATAGTGGTTACCAAGGCCGTCAGACCTGTGTCTGCAAATGGACTTGTGGAAGAGATCACCTGTGCCTGAATTGCGCGCTGATCAGGCGAAACTCCTGCTACCTTCGCTGAAATCACTGTTGGATCATGCGTGACCGCGGTAAGCAACGACGCAAACGCGGCCTTATCTGAAGCTGTTAGCGCAGGGGCTGAAGTCTGCGCAGCGATTATGACCGTTGAGTTATTTGTGTTACCGAACTTCGAAGCTAAATTCGCAGCGACTATCGACGGGGCGTTATTACCCAGGAACGCTCGGTTATCGTTAGTGACAACGCTACCAAGCGATGGAAGAAATTTGATTGACGCAAAGGTGCCGATAATCCAGATGAGGACAACTAGCCACCTTAGTTTTACAACCCATTTACCTAAATGCTCGAAAAACTTCGACACAGGACTCCTTAATTATTTGCGGGATTACATAAAGACTTATTCAAGTTCAGGGGTTGGATCTACGAACTTCCCACCTCCGGCGCTTGACCACTATCGCTCGCATTTGGACTTTCAATTGCGATAATGATCTCATCCAAGGTCTCTAGTAGAAAATTGAATCGGGCCGGATCTAAGGTAGCGATGGCAGAAGCTATCGGAGCAGTTCGAGATGCAATCTGAGCCTTGATCTCTTGACCTCGATCCTCTGAAAGCTTCAAAAGTGTCCGTCTGTGATCGTTCGGATCTTCATACCTATCAATCAGGCCAGCATTTGCCATTTGGCTAACTAGCTGAGAGGCCGCAGCTAACGATATGCTCATGCGCGACGAAATATCAGAGACCGAGATTCCATCAGCGGTAGCTATATGGGCAATGGCTATCATGTGACGCGGCGATGGATCCGATACTTCAGAGATTAGGTCCTTGATGTTGGACTCTCTCAAAACTCTAACGATTCGAGCTATGCGCGACAGAAGCGAGAAGACAGACTCTTGAGACTCCAAAGCAGCGGACTCCATACTCATAGACTATAAATACTTTCAAAACATAAACAATTACAGAATAAAGAGTATTTCCGTTTCTTTACTTTTATTAGGCCGCATCAGGTGAGATATAAAGCATTCCTCCGATGCAACAATAAATAGACCTATCCCCTTCCACTTAGTAGAGTCAGTAGTTATGGATTTCAATGAGGTAGTTACATCAGCCGCAACGAGTAGGGAGTTCTTAGATGAACAAATATCGGACGATACTCTCTATCAAATTCTCAATATCGCACGCTTTGCGCCAAGCGGAGGTAATCGCCAGGGTTGGCACGTCATTGTCTTCAAAGACAAAGATATCCGCACCAAGATAAAAGATCTCTACGTCTCGGCGTGGTCCGAATATATGGGCTACGTCTCACTCGGTGAGGTCCCATTCTTAAGAGAGTCGGCGGGCGATGAAGGATTGATTGAAGCGATGCAGCGTCACTATCCTTTGCCATTTGCCGACAACCTCGACGAGCATCCGGTTCTTCTCGGAGTATTCGTCGACCTTAATCAACTAGCGGTAACCGATGGCAACATTGGGCGCCAGAGTATCGTCGGTGGGGCATCGATCTACCCCTTCTGCCACAATATCCTGCTTGCTGCTCGGTCTTTGGGTCTTGGAGGGGTAATAACTACCGTTCTCGCACGGCGCGAGAGCGAAGTGCGAGATATAGTCAACTTACCCAACCATTACGCAATGGCAGCGCTCATGGCACTTGGAGTTCCTAAAAAACAACCCCAAAGGTTGAAGAGAAGACCGGTAGAAGACTTTGCTTCAATCGACACCTTTGATGGCAATAGTTTTACAATCTGAGACTTAAGTCATAACTTTCGCCTATCTCCCATTTATTAAGGAATAAGATAGACAAAATACAAGGGTATGTCGGTTTTGCACCGGGTAACAAGGATGGCCACGTGAAGTATTCGACCTCTTTCGTAGTATCAGCCCTATCTGAGACGTGGAATTCACTCCTTGGATACGCTACATCTCTAACCGAGGATGAATGGAATCTGCCCTCGAACTGCCCAAACTGGAGTGTCCGCGATGTTTTAGCCCACGTCATAGGAACGGAACTTTCACTTTTAGGCGAATCGAGCCCAGATGATCCAGAGTCATTTGGCGATCACGTCAAAAATGATGTTGGAAAGATGAATGAACGGTGGGTCAAATTCCTAGCCGGCGATCCTATCTCAAAGCTTATTGATCGCTTCGAACACGCAATCGAATTAAGACTCAAGTATCTAAATGGCCTCGATGAAGACGGGTTTAATGCTGCGAGCTGGACTCCGCTAGGTGAAGGAACATATAGAGACTTCATGGAGATAAGGGTCATGGACTGCTTCGTACACGAACAAGACATACGTGTCTCTTCCGGAAGTGGGTTCGTCTACCACGATCGTTCAGGTGCAATATCGCTCGATAAATTAACTTCAGGCCTTGGCTTTGTGATCGGAAAGAAGGCCAAAGCACCAAACGGAAGCCAAGTTACCTTTGAAATAGCAATTTCGCCTAACAATGTAACCTCAACGACCCTCCTGGTCGAAGGAGGCAGGGCAATTGTTCAAAAAGACGTAGATCACTCTCACGACACGGCCATCATAAAGATGCCGATTGACGCCTTTGTATTCGCGACGTCGGGGCGAACCAACGCATTTAGCTACCTTGAACGTGGAGAAGTAACCTTCGAAGGAAACCTGATTCTTGGACGCCTAATCTTCGAACACCTTGGGTTCATAATCTAATGACTACTCCAACTTCTAATAGCGTCTCAAAGGTAGAGTTCTTTTATGACCCGATGTGTCCATTTGCATTCGAAACATCACTCTGGATAAAGGAGGCCAGAGATCACTTTGGCTTCGAAGTGGACTTCCGATTCTTTTCGCTTGAGGAGATCAACCTTGAGGAGGGGAAGAAGCATCCATATGAACGTGACTGGTCGTATGGTTTTTCCCTACTGAAGTGCGCTGCACTGCTAAAAGAGTCAGATGTCAAAGCCGCAGAAGACTTCTACGGATACGTTGGCGAACGAATTCATCACCGTGGTCAAAAGATTCACACGATTGAGGATGCTCGCGAAGCGCTCAGCTTTATCGGGAAAGATCCTTCGATCGCTGACGAGACGGTAGGCAATGATAGGGCGGCGAAGCTGGTTATGGCTGACCACAACTTCGTGGTGGAGCGCTTTGGTGGCTTTGGAGTTCCGACCATTGTCTTTGACGGGACAAGAGCGATATTTGGACCAGTTGTGATGCCCGCACCGAGCGGCAGCGAGGCGCTCGCACTCTTTGAGCTTGCTCTATCTATGTCGTATTTCGACACCCTTCTCGAGATAAAGAGGCCTCAAAACCTCGATCAAAGAAGGCGAACCGCAGAGCTGTTAGATCCCTACCTCAAAGGACGAGTCTGGCGGAGCGTTCAAAATGCACCCTACTCCAAGTAGCTCAGACACTCTCTAACCGCTACATCGGTGAGTTAGCGTGTTTTGCCTTTCTGATTCTTTCTTTCTTCGCCATCACGAGCTCGAGGGCTGAAATTAGGGCGCTACGCGTATTACCTGGTTCGATTACTTCATCCACAAAGCCTCTCTCAGCGGCGACATAAGGGGTCAAGTAGTTTTGCTCGTAATTTTTTTGATACTCGAGTCGCTCTTGATCGGTTGCTCGTCGCATCAATATCTGTGCCGCACCTTGAGCACCCATGACCGCTATCTCAGCCGATGGCCACGCAAAGACAACGTCAGAGCCCATCCCCTTAGAGTCCATAACGATGTAGGCACCGCCGTATGCTTTGCGAAGAATGACACACATCCTCGGTACTCCGCACGAAGCATAAGAAAAGGCAAGTTCAGCTCCGTGACGAATCATTCCGCGCCATTCAACATCTTTTCCGGGAAGAAACCCCGGGGTATCTTCAAGGGTGATCAACGGCAGATTGAAGGCATCGCAAAAACGAACGAAACGAGCACCCTTTTGTGATGCAGGTATGTCGAGGGTACCTGCAAGTACTCTCGGTTGATTGGCAAGGATCCCAACAGGATTTCCACCGATGCGACATAAGCCAGTAACCAATTGAGGCGCAAAACGACTTCGTAGTTCAAAGAAGTACTCATCGTCTGCGATCTCGGTGACTATTTCCCGAACATCATACGAGCCAGTCGGAGATGCTGGAATTATCGAATTTAGCATAGCTCCGTAACGCGTTATGGGATCATCGGTTGCAAGATACGGGGGCAACTCGTTAGTTGAGGACGGAAGAAACTCCAACACCTCTTCCACAAGCTCTAGCATCTCGTCGTAGTCAGATGCCTCAAGGTGCGATGTTCCATTCTTGACCGCAAGAGAGTAGGTACCGCCAAGATCGTCGGTCGAAACTGACATTCCAGTAAAGTCACGGACCATGTCGGGACCAGTCACAAAGGCATAGGCTTCAGGAGTCGTTACAACTACGTCCGATAGGCCAAGCAATAGAGCAGGTCCGCTTACAGCCGGCCCAAAGAGTCCGCTGATGATCGGCACAATTCCAGATGCATTGGCTAATTCGCGAGCAGCAACCCCCCATCCGTGCAAGGCTTCAATTCCCTCATGAATCGAGGCGCCAGAGGTGGAGAGTAGCATGACAATTGGAATCTCGAACTTTACGGCCGACTTGATCGCCGCTGCGATACGCCTACCATCACTTCCAAGAAGAGCTCCTCGATGAATCGAAGAGGTGGAGCTTACTAGCATCACCTGTCTATCGCCGATTCGCTCAATACCTGTCGAAGTTGAGCCGGGAATCCGACCATTCATCACAACTCCGAGTTTGCCTCGGGCCGACTCGCTTCTCGACAGAACCATCAAAAATCCCTCTTACTACAGTTACTACATCCTAATTGATGGGCAATAGACCCCTTGGTACTACCCAATCAATTTGAACGCGACTTCACGCCCAGCCATAAGTGCGCCGTCGATGGATGGATTAGTCATAAAATCACCAGCAATTCGTATGCGCTTTGAATATTGCTGCTTCAGTCCGAAGGCTGAATTAGCTCCGTACTTGGCCGGAAGAGCGTTATCGACGTAGTAACTACGAACGATCGACAGATCTGCCGGATCAAGGCCATAGATCGCAGCCGTTGCCGATGCAATTTCGCTATGGTCTTTTTCAATATCCAAAGACGAGACCGAAATTAGGTTGACACCCTTTGGAGCATAACTCTTAGAAACTTGCGAAATAACTACTGATGTGGTTATTGGGTTAGCAAAACTTGTAGAAACTTTTAGAGTTGCTCCACCATGGATCTCTCGCTCTGTCGCAAAGTAAAAGTTTCTAACCCCCCGATACTCAACAGTAACTTCGCCTCCGAGGATCTGTTGAGCATCACTCGCCTTCACTGCCAACACGAGATAGTCGTGCTCTACCACTTCTCCATCGTCAAAGCGGACGAAGGTATCTGACACTTCAACCGCCGCCTTTGATAGCACAATTGCGTCACGCCGCATCTTTGACGCCAAGCCCGCCGGCAAGTCGGCCATTCCAGTATCTGGGACGCCAGCTTTGCCTGCGATGAAGTTTCCAATCACAAAAAGTGCAAAGTCTGCCGAAACATCAAGGTTAGGAGCGAGGGTAACCCCCCTCATGAATGGCGCGATATAAGAGTCAAAGGCACCTTCGCTCAATCTGCGTCTTCGTCGCATATACTCCCGGAGGGTATCGTTTTGAAAATTTGCCTTTGCTTCGTTACGGCTCATGTAGGCGTCAAAGGCGATATGTCCGAGTGAGAGTTTTTCAAAGAGTGTGAACTGTCCTAGTAGTTGAAACGACTTTCGCCAATCACCTAGATTTTCAGGAACCGATAAACTTCTTTGGGAGCCATCGTCATCGATGTATGTCAATCCTCGATCAAAGTACCGTAGCTCGAGTCCGTCGTTGCCGAAGATTCTCCTTACCTCCGGATAGGAGTCAAGTATTACTTGAAATCCAACATCCAAGTAGAACCCATCTACGTAATCGGTAGTTACTACACCTCCGATTCGATCGCTCTTTTCGTAGACTGTCACCTCGAATCCAGCTCGATCGAGGTAGAGGGCGGCTGAGAGACCAGCCAAGCCAGCACCAATAATCGTTACCTTGCCCCGACTCGCCAACTTTTACCATCCTCCGTGGGGATACGACCGATAGTCAATAGTGAAGATCATCCTATAAATGATTTTCTGACTTTGATTAGAGTGAAGCACTGCCGCTACACAAACTCACCTTTGACTCCTCATCAAACCCTAATCTCACATGCGTAAAGTGAATCATTTGAAGAAGATGTTTGGTATCGAATACGCCCAACGATCAGCTGGTACGGCACTTTGATCTACCGGCTACTACTTTGAAGCAAGATAAACGCCGATGTATGAGTTACGGGTATAAGTAAGCGAGCAGGCTTTTGACTAGTTTGAGAAGTAGTAAGTCAGCTAGACGAGCATTTAGCTTGGCACTCTCCCTTGCATTTGTAGCTGCTACCGCCTATGTGGTTTCAAGTCAATATGGCGAATTAAGTAGCGCATTCTCTCAAATTGAGCACGCCGACACATCGGTAATAGCCCTGGCAATCGTCTCCGAGCTTGCATCGGTCGTCTCATTTGGATTATTCAACTTCTTGATACTCCGTGGCGGATCCGTAATTACACCGCTAGTATCCATCGAGACCGCAACTGCAAATACTACAATAAACAATTCGATCCCTGGTGGAACCGCCTTTGCATCTATCTACTCCTTTCGTCAATACCGTAAGTACGATGCAACTGCCATCTTTGCCTCCTGGGCAGTAATCACAATCAATGTATTGAGCGGTGCTAGCCTCGCCATATTGGCCGCAGCCGGGGTTGCATTTTCCTTTAGAACCTCTCAGGGGCTAGACCTCATCGTGGTCGTGCCGGCTATCGTCGTAGCCCTCCTTGCAATCTCCTACCTTTTGGCCAACCCCAAGTTTCTCCTTTTCCTGGCGCGCCCCTTACTCCGCCTGACATCTCGCCTTATCGGCCGTCCCTCCGGTGGAGAAAGTGCCATTGAGGAGATATGCGCGGCATTCAACGATCACCATCCCCGTTTGAAGGACCTCTTGATCGCAACGTCAGTAGCCACCTTCAACTGGATATTTGACGCTCTGGTATTAGTACTCGCCTATCAAGCTATCGGAAAACCAATTCCATGGAGTGGCCTACTACTTGCCTATGGCGCGGGACAACTCGCGGCGAATCTTCCAGTTACACCAGGTGGCCTGGGCGTTGTCGAAGGTTCACTTTCAATCGCACTTGTGGCTTACGGAGGAGCCCAAAGTAGTGCGGTCGCTGCTGTTCTGATTTACCGCCTGATTAGCTACTGGATGACCATTCCACTTGGATTCATCTCATACTTTCTTACTACTGGTAGCCTTAGAATTAGGCGCGCACCTAAGGACTTACCTGAAGGGAGGCCACTTCAAAGTGAGAGCTAAATTTACCCCAAGCAAGTACGTTAGGCGCGGCGTCGCAGTCGTATCTCTTCTTTTTGCGACCACAGTTCTCAGTAGTTGTGGAGGGGCCTCGGCTGGCCTCGGTACCTCATCTTCTCCATGTTACGCTGCACTTCCTCCCGCATTTCAAGCCGTGGGAAGTGGCGGAAGGATGATAGGCGTACGCCTTCTATCTTCTAAAAACAGTAGGCGCCTCGAACGGGTATTTCAATATAAAAGTGGAGACAAAATCTGTCTTGTAGCCTTTGAATTTCCAAATCCCAAGAGCGGCAAGATGACAGTTACTACCGACGTTGATCGTATAATTGGAAACTTTCGCCTGGTATTTTTCGACCTTTCGAAGAGTAAAGTCATTCTTGTTCACCAAAGCAACTTTTTACCAGTCAAGTTTGCCCACTCCTTTGCCATTGTTTGACTAGACAATCTTCCTGACCGCACTCTTTCAAGGACCATTGATGCTACGTTGGCATATGCACTGATCATTGAAGGGGCAAGGCCGTGATCAACAAGATTTCAAAGGGGACGATCTTTCGTCTTATCGTTTCACTCATACTATTTACAGCCACTCTCGTTGCACTTGCAAACCCAATCGCTACGATCCCACCGATTGGATCAACCTTCAATCCATTTAGTGGAGTGTGGGCGGCCTCAAATCAAGGTCAACCTATCTCCTCGCAGACAATTAGAGTCCCCTCTTTATCTCAGGTTGTAACGGTCTCCTACGACAGCTATGAACGCCCAACAATTAATGCCTCAAATGAACATGACCTCTTTGAAACTATCGGCATACTTCAGGCACGAAATCGCCTCTTTGAGATGGACCTGCTACGACGAGCTGGAGAAGGGACTCTCTCGGCGGTCATTGGGCCATCACAACTGTCTACCGATAAGTTCCAACTAACTTTGGGGCTCGAGCGGACCGCGGAAGCCGAACTTAACTACGTAAAGAAGGATCCGACAACACTAGGGCTTATGAACGCCTACGTAACGGGAGTGAACTACGAGATCAATCATCTCGAAAAGACGAACCAACTCCCCTCGGAGTTTAGGCTTCTCAACTACAAGCCCGCCCCCTGGACGATCGTCGACTCCCTCGTTATTCAAGGTGACCTCACAGAGCTGCTTGACTTTTCCACGGCACCAATAGATAGGACACTCTATGTGGAGACGCTGGGCAAGGCGTTGACGGACAAGATCTTTCCAACTTTTGCTTCCAATCCGCAAGCCCCCTACGACAAGGGAAGCTACTCCAGGCTCCCACTTCAACCGATAGGTCGCGCCATTCCGGGTTCAACAACGTCTTCTGCGTCGATAGCCGCTAAATCCCTAAGATCAAACGAGGCTACGCCAAAAAAACAAACCACCCAAACCTCAACTCACTCAAATCAAGTCGAAGCACTAACGCAAATTACAAGTTGGTATCAAGGGATAAACCCCATCCTTCGAAGGATGGGGAGCGAATCTAATAACTTTGCAGTAGCTGGAAGTAAGTCAACTACCGGCCATTCGATTCTCGCCGGCGATCCGCACTTGGCATTTCAATTGCCATCGATTTGGTACCAATTGACTGCAAACTCCCCGACACTCTCAATTGCAGGGGTATCCGTACCAGGTTTGCCTGGAATATTGATTGGTCACAATAAGCAGATCGCATGGTCCTTGACAGATACCCAGAATCAATCTGTCTTCTACTACAAAGAGATGACCTCTCGGGCACACCCCAATCAATACTTTTGGGATGGAAAGTGGCGCAACTTTAGGACTTACTCGTACCAGATAGCTCAAAAGGGAGGACCGACGATCAACTATCAGGTAAAAGTTACGGTCCATGGTCCGGTGATGACAAATTCAGGCATCACAGCCAGTGCCTACTGGTTTGGTGCCATACCTTCCGATGACATCGCATCCCTCTACGGCGTCTATCACGCCACTAACTTCTCGCAATTCAAGGCAGCCCTGAGGGGCTGGTTAGCACCAACCCAAAACTTCGCATTTGCCGATAACAATGGAAACGTCGGGATAATAGCTCCCGGCATCTACGCTCAAGTGCGATCTGGTGACCCGAGAGTTCTTCTTAATGGCACCGGGGCCAACGACGTTATTGGGACGATCCCCTTTACTCAGGTACCGCAATCGTACGACCCCAAAAGCGGATTCATCTTTTCGGCAAATCAGCGGCCAGTCACAGACAGCTACCCTTACTTCATCGGCGACTCAAACAATGCATTCGATCCAGGATATCGAGCTAGAACCATCTCCAACTACCTATCGAAGCACAAAAAAATTAGCCCTACCCAAATGGCTAACCTTCAGAC
>JAKCDL010000001.1:71678-420707 GCA_021841935.1 Actinomycetes bacterium
ACAGCTACCCTTACTTCATCGGCGACTCAAACAATGCATTCGATCCAGGATATCGAGCTAGAACCATCTCCAACTACCTATCGAAGCACAAAAAAATTAGCCCTACCCAAATGGCTAACCTTCAGACATCGTACTCCGACCTACTTGCAAGCGAAGTAGTGCCAAAGTTGTTAGCAGCAATTCACTCCTCAATCCCAGCAGGCGTCTTTACCCTTACAAAACCCTATCAAAACGCTCTTGACCAACTTTCGTCGTGGAACTACTCAATGGATCAAAGCTCGAACGCTGCGCCTATTTGGTGGTACTTCATAAATGAGTACTTACAAGAACTATTTGGCACCCAATGGAGTACCCATCACGTACCGACTTCCAAAGATTCAAATCTCAAGATCGCAATCGATAACACATCGTTGCTAGAAGATGCTGAAGCTATCACCCTAAATCCCCACACTGGACCATCCTTTGGGCTAGCCATTTCTAGCCAAAGCGATCTATATAAGGTCATGTTCGCATCCTTCGAAAATGCCATAAAGAAGATGGAGCTAAAGTATGGCACGAACATGACAAGCATCAACTGGGGGTCAATTCACAACGATAAGTTCGTCTCACTGACAAACGTCGATTCATTGTCATATGGTCCCTTCCCTGCTGGTGGAGATCCGTGGACAGTCAATGCGGCTGAAGGAGCCCTACTTTCAACCGGTGGACCTTCGTGGAGAATGATCGCCCAGCCAAATTCCAGCTCAGAAGGGATTATTCCTGGGGGGCAAAGCGGAAATGAACTATCAAAAAACTACGAAAGCGAAGCACTGCTCTGGCGAAATCACAGCTATCTCCCCATGACCTCTACTCAAAGTCCAATTGCCATTTGGACACTGAGCAAGTAAACGTAGTTGAGCGAAGCCCCCTTAACGATCATCAACATCCCCGTAGGAGATTCAAGTGGAAATAGATGAAGATAGCGAAAACAACACGAACTCCAACGTCGTCGACGGATCCGTGGCCGAGCCACGAGAGAGTTCCCCCAATCCAAGTAGTCGATTTGGCATAAAAGTCGCCGTTGTCGCTATCGCGATAACGCTGGTCAACTTCCTCGCTCCGTGGTTCATTACCGCGGCCGTTGCTCTTTTGGTAGGCCTAGCGCTAAGGAGGTCCGCCGTTTTGATTGCGCTAGTCGGATCGTTGGCAGCAACGGCCGCGACACTTATTTTGGATATTTTGATTGGGCGCAACATATCGGGAGAAGCTGGCCTCGTGGCTGCTCTGGCCTCGATTGGAAGTGGCATTGTCCCCTTGCTTATCACTTTTTTAGCACCATCTCTCCTCGCAGTAGTCGGAGCATTTCTCGGCAACTCAATTAGAAGAGCGATAGTTGAACTCATTAGATAGGGTAAGTGCCCATGGTCTCAAGGAACTTTTAGCTCATTCCCAACAAAAGACGTAGACTCATAGCTAGATCACTCAGTGAGGAAGAACGATGAAAAAGTTAACGATTCTTGGCTATGTCGTATTAGGTGTCTTTGCGATAATTGGAGTAATTAGCATCGTAAGAATTGCCACCTCTCTAATAGGTATCGTTCTTATCGTTGCCGCCGTTGCCGGGCTTTCACTCTTTGCAATTCGACGTAAAAGGCAATAACCCACCAAGAACTTTAAGTTCTTTTGCTATCCATGCCGATACGTTGTAGGTAACAAATTTTTCGCTTATTGGCGGTATCTACTATGAAGAGGGTTAGATGGCAAGGACGAAGCCGGTGGGGCAGTTGATGAGTCAGCATTCGCCACTCTTAGCGCGACAGCCAATCTTCGATCGCCTCCTTCAAGTAGTTGGCTACGAACTCTTCTTCAGGGGGGTGCTCGACCGTCGCTATATCCACGAGAATGAACAGGGCGATTTGATGACCGCCCAACTAATGGTCGATGCCTTCGTCTTGGGCATCAGCCAACTGTCAGGGGACAATCTTCTCTTTCTAAATGTCGACTATAGGATCGTATCAGGGGAAGTTCCAGTAGTCTTCCCTCCTGAAAAGACTGTTCTTGAGCTACCAAGTACTCTGAATTTTGACTCTGAGACCATCGACCACATTCGAAAATTATCTCAGATGGGCTTTGCTATAGCCCTCGAAGATGGGCCGATCGAACGAGACGACGATATCTTAAGCTTTGTTGACTTTGTAAAGATTGACGTATCCAAGTACGAGTCGAATGAGATAGCTAGGCGTATTCAGGCTATTCGAAAGTACCATGTCAACACAGTTGCCCTCAAGGTTGAGACCTGGGAACAACTTGACTTCTGCGGAGAGGTAGGATTTGACCTATTCCAAGGCTACGTTCTCTCAAAACCACAGATAATTGAAGGGAGAACTCTCTCACCTGCACACCTCACCAACGTTCAATTGGCAACGGAACTCAGCAATCCGTCAGCTACCATCGAAAACGTAGTGGAAATAGTTCAAAAAGATCCTGGCCTTGGTTACAGGGTACTTCAAAGCGCAAGCGAGGGAACTTTCTACGGGATGAGGCGAACCGTTCGGTCATTGAATGAGGCGCTTGTATTGCTTGGGTGGAGACGACTTCAAGCTTGGGTGACTCTGATGCTAATAGTTGAACCCTCTTCGACCCCCGATGTCAAGATCAAAACGGCCCTAATCCGAGCTCGCCTTTGCGAACTCATTGCAAACAAAATCGATCCTGAGCTAAAAGATGCCGCATATACCACAGGCCTTCTTTCGAGCCTCGACCTACTCCTGAACATTGCAATCGAAGACGTTATAAAAGACCTTCCAATCGATCAAGAGATAAAGGATGCAATTCTACGTCTAGAAGGTACGCTTGGCCACGTCCTAGCCGAGGCAGAGTTCTTGCAGCTTGGAATTGGCCCTTCAGATGTCGATCCCGACAATCGAACCCTTAAGGCAATTCTTGCCCATGAACTCCAAGAGATCTATATCGATGCAATTAGCTGGGGAGAGGCTACCGCGGCTTCCTTGATTGCAAGCGGTGATTGAATCTTCGCTAACGTTCAAATCTGCGCAACCACTATTCGAAGATCGCTACCCAACAAGGCCATTTTCGTAAGCGAATATAACTGCCTGAACTCTATCTCTAACCTCAAGCTTCGAAAGTAGATGCGATACGTGGCTCTTTACCGTCGCCTCAGATAAAAAAAGTTCACCCGCTATCTCTGAATTAGACATTCCTGAGGCAATCAATTTGAGGACCTCAACTTCTCTGCTACTTAGATCAATTTTCGCGCCCTGTTCAAATCTTTGACTTCCAACACGACCAGTTGCCATCTCGACTACTGTTCGCGTGACCTCTGGAGATAAAAATGCCTCGCCCGAGGCGACCATCTTTACAGCTCTGATCAACTCCTCCGGCGTCGTATCTTTCAAAAGGAACCCACTTGCGCCGGCACGAATCGCCTCTACGACGTATTCATCGATAGAAAAAGTAGTCAGAATGATCACCTTTGAACCGCTGATCTTTTTGGTTGCTGCTAACCCGTCAAGGTTTGGCATTCGGATGTCCATCAAAACGACGTCAGGATTGACTCTCTCGATTACTTCAACGCCACGATAGCCATCACTAGCTTCGCCAACAACTTCAATCTCACCAGTTGATTCAAGAATCATCTTGAATCCCGATCGAATCAAAGGTTGGTCATCACATATGACAACCCTTATCACAGTCGCTGACCTTTCATGCTTGGAAGCAATACGCTCACCACAAATTGACCCCTATCATCAGCGACTGTTACTTCCCCATCAAAGAGAGATACTCGTTCGCGAAGCCCCTCTAATCCGCGGCCTATCTCCGAAGTTCGAGTCGACGAGTCGTATGAATTTGTTGCCACGATTGAAATTCGATCGGGGCGATACTCAATAACCAACGTTCCACGGGCATCGGTTGCGTGCTTTACGATATTTGTGACCGACTCCTGGGATATTCGATAGATAGTGGTCTCAAGTGACTCTTGGAGCTCAACTTTTTGACCTACTACTTTGAAAGAGACGTCAGCCCCAGCCTCGTTGGCTCTCGCTACGAGCCCAACAACATCTGTTGCGGTAGGTGCTGGTCGTACGGGAGCAGAGATTTCGACTTCGTTACGAAGAAGATTCAACATTCGCCGCATCTCACCCATAGCCTCTCTCCCAAGGTCTCCAACCTGATCTAGTTGGCTCGCCGCCTTGGGATCGTTCGGCCTAATGGTCGATGATACCGCACCTATTTGGACCACCATGAGAGAGACGTGATGGGCAACGATATCGTGAAGATCACGCGCAATTCTTACCCTCTCATCTGCAACTGCTCTCTCAGCTAGAAGTTCGCGCTCGCGCTCTGATATTTCAGAACGAGCCTTTAGCTCCGCCAAGTACTTGGTATTTGTGCCAATCCAAAGCGAAAATGCTGCTATCGGCACGACAAGGGGGATCTGCCCGATAATTATCCCGATGTCATATGGCGATCTTTGAAAACTGTTAACAAAGAGCGACGTTATCGCGAAGTAGACGAAGGATGTAGCAGAGGCAATCACAATTCTTCGCTGAGGAACTCTAATTGCAAAAATAACAAAGGCAAAGAGAAATGAGACCACGAAGAAGCTGCCGTTAAAGACGATCCTCTCAATTGAGATCGCCACAACGTTGACTCCTAGTAGCAAGTACGGACGTCTACGTAGAAGCAGGAGCGATACCGAACTTGCCACAGTCACAATTACACCAAGTGCCCTAAGGGGCAAACCTATAGAGGAAGTAATGGCAGAGTATCGAAGCGATACTCCGACCGAAAGCACGATAGCGAGGACGAGAAGGCTCGTAGCAAGCCTTCTCTCTCCCCGCAATGAGATTCCATTCAAAACGATACCTCTTGAGCCACCTCGCTCTAAGTTCGATCGTTTTGCCACTTAGCACACTTCCTTTTTGTAACTTTCGCTCTACGCATCCATCTTTATTGTACGCATCGCACCAACTCCAAGCGAAACAAGTGACCAGATAACGAGTACCGCAACGGCTGCTAGTGTTCCCTCGGTAATTGGAGCATTGAGGGGACCTCGTCCCGATAAGTTGAGTGAGTGCTCGGCAACTAGAGGGAAGGCCTTCCTGACTCCTCCAAGGTAGGTGATGCTAACGATCAGCCGCTGCGCGAAGAGAACCCAGACAAGCAAGACGCCCACGGTAATCGATCTACTCAATGTAAGGCTTGCAATTCCAAGTGCCATAATCAAGTTGAAGATATCCACTCCGATTGTTACTGCAAAGTTATTCCAATAACCAGATGCACTCGGCGTTGGTAATGTTCCGTGGAATATCGATGTCGCAAACATCGCTAGGAGCAGTGCCACAACTAAAAATGGAAGGTAAAAAAGAATTGCCCCGCCAATTCGAGCAGCATATATTGACCCCCTACCTCGCCCCGACGAGACTAGGTCGCGAAAAACCCCCGAGCTTTCGTCGATGGAACCCGCCCGAGCGCCAATGATGATTGCAGCAGCAGATCCTATAAAGATCAAAAGCGAAACAGCATTTAGGTAATTCGAGGTACCTCCCGCCGGACCGTGAGTCGTTGAATTTGAAAGGTGCAGTATCTCTAGCACGGCAAAGTAGATCACAACGACTCCAACGGTCAGTAACGATGCCGTGATAACTTGGCCTTTATTCTTCCGGAGCTTTAGGATCTCTGCTCCAACCATCTTTCTTACATACCACATGTCTGTGTTATACCCTTCCTTACCTAATTCCAAGATTGCTGGTTATCGACAGAAACTCATCTTCGAGCGACTTCTTCAATGGAGTCAATCGCTCCACTTGAATTCCGGCTCTTACGAGTTCGGTGTTAGCAGTAGCTGCAGTAGCGCCACTCTTCAACTCAAACTTCAGTAACTTAGGAGCCACAACCTCAACTGATCCAACGCCCGACATTCGCGACAGAACGTCAACGGCCATCGATTCGTCGTCTACCTCGACCTCTACGGCGCCCGAGTAACCGCCCGAGAGGTCTTCGAGCATTCCCTGCTTTACGATCTTTCCTCGATCAACTATTGAGATAGCGTCGCAAGTTTTTTCAATCTCATCTAGGAGGTGGGACGATATGACGACCGTTCTGCCTTCATCGACAAACGATCTAATCAAGTAGCGAAACTCCATAATTCCTGCCGGATCAAGGCCGTTCATAGGTTCATCTAGAACTAGAAGTTCCGGATCGTTGAGGAGGCACCTCGCGATACCGAGTCTCTGCCTCATTCCAAGGGAGTAAGACGAGACCTTGCTGTTTGCCCGATCAGTCAGACCAACGCGCTCTAGAGAGGATGAGATCCGTTCTTCTGCCTCTGGCCCCCTAACTGCGGCTGCAATCTTGAGATTTTCAAAGGCGGTCATATAACCGTGGAATCTAGGCTCTTCGATGATTGCACCGACCTTTGAAAGCGCGGTGGAAGAGTGTTCGGGCACCTTTTCGCCAAGAAGGTACATCTCACCCTCGGTTGCTCTCGTCAAGCCGAGGAGCATACGGATGAGTGTCGTCTTCCCTGCTCCGTTCGGCCCCAGATATCCAAAGGCCACACCACGGGGAATCAAGAGATCCACACCGTCTACTGCAACTTTATCGCCGTACTTTTTCGTAAGGCCTACTGTTTTCACTGCATAATCACTTGCCATGGTCTACAAACTACGGCAAGGAGTCCTTTGTTTTATTGGCCTCAAGAATGATTCAAGCCTCATTCAAAAGTATGAGACAAAGGCTTCACGCTTTGGTATCCAAGGCAAAAAACTCTTTCATCGAATGCCGTCTAGGACCGATTCGACTTCATCACGGTCGCGGCCGTGGAAGTGAAAGATTGAGTCATGGCGCTTCGAGTACCTTGAAAAGACAACCCCTGCAACCACAAGACCGGCAATGAGATAGTCAATGCTCGACCCAATCGCGTGAGGCGCAACGAAGACGAAGCTAACCATAAAGACGCCAAATAGCAGAGAAGCTATGGCTGAGAACATATACAGAACCCGATGGCCGTGTGGCTTTCCCTCTTCCACCGTCGAGCGATGTGCCCTTCGGAGAAAGATGGTAGCCGTCACCGAATCAAGGAAGAACTCGACGACTAAGAAGAACCCCGCACTCGAAAGAATCAATGCAAAGAAGGAGGAGAGCGACTGGAAAAAGACTTGCAACATCACTACCAGGGTCGCAGCGCCAAGGGTGACATAGGTGGCCACGCTAGGAGCGCCTCTGTGATTTACCTTCGCTAACGAAGTTGGAAGAAGCTTCTCCCTTCCCATTGCATAAAGAGCTCTAATCAGAATGAAAGAGGTCAACCATAGACCGCCCGCAGTGGAAGCCAAGACTGGTATCAAGACTAACCAAGGCTTTCCAGGTACCAGGCGTGCTCCCCAGGTCGCCATCGGATTTGCCGCCCCCGACAAAAGGCGCAGTGGAGTCTCGCCGAACATCAACGGGTAAATCAAGGCGTAAAAGCCTAGAGCTATGAATGCACCGATAATTCCACCGACGCCAGGATCGCTCTTGGGTCTTTCGGCCTCCTCTGAGGCGTAACTATCTATCTCCCACCCATCGAGGATCGTTGCCGCAACCACTGCTGTCACGATCATTCCACCAATGGGCAGCGGCCCTAAGTGCACCGCAACGTGAATCTGGCTCCACCTCGATATCGCTAAACCTACAATCACCGCTACAGCCACAAGCTCTATTACTAGAAATACTTGTGTCAATCGTGCCGTCGGCCTAGCACCTCTTAGAAGCGGGAAGAGGGCGAAGAGCACCCAAAAGAGGCTAGCGCCCACCTCTTCGAGAGAGTTCGGTTGCAAATTTGGAAAGAGTAGAGCAAGGGTATAGTTCGCAGCAGGGATAATGATCGGCGGTATCGAGGCGAAGTATGCAAGGATAAGTATCCAAGCTTGAAATCGACTTGCTTTGATTCCAATTACGCGGGCAGACCAGTGATATGAGGCTCCAGCGTGAGGAAAGTGGCGGTTTAGTAGTCTGAAAACAAACGATGCGATTATGAATGGGATTGCAATTAGCACGATTGCGAGAATGGTATAGATACCCGAATTGGCGGCCATAACTCCGCCTGTAGCTGCAATCGAAAATAGTGGTCCAACACTTGATACGGATAACGCAATCAGGTCTTTCACGGATAGATCTTGCTTTAGAGTCCCCGCCATTACCTAACCTTTCGAACATCGCGCCATAGGCGATGGTGATAAATCAACTCTAGCGAATTTTGCGAACTATTCGCAACAGATATTCAAACGAGAAGGTGCGTTCACCTATTCCGTACAAATCTTTGCTGATGGTTTGTAGGGTAACTTGAAGTGGAATAGCGTCAACATAGTCACTGGCAGTAGCTCTACTTGCCCTGCAAAAATTACCATCTAGAAAACTTATGGCTCAAATTCAAAGTGTGTGAAAAGGCACATCAATTAGGGTAAATGACTTCACAAAGGTAATCAATTTCACCTAGCATCACTCCTTGGGCGGTCATAGACGTCATCTCATGCAAATTTTGAAATAACGGTAACTTCAGCCCAAAACTATCCACGTCGATCTAACGAATCACGAGTTATCCAAAATGGTCCTTCGATGCATTTGCGAACAGAATGCAAATTATCCGTTAACAACGGTCAGATTATCCCTTGAGCGAGGATCAAACTATGCAAACATCGGTTTTAGTTCGACTGGAAATATAGGAAAGCCTGAAAAATTGCGAACTCCCCTCTAATAACATGATTTAGGCCACCTTCGCATTTCGTGAAGAGCACGTCCTTTTGTGCTACACCCAAGATCAAAGTGGCGACAACGGATTGGTGCATCCGCTAACATCAAGAGATGACTTCACCTTCGATTCCCGAACCACCAGCTGCTGGAGGAGAAAAAGATAGCCTTGTAGGTAGCTTGGAGCGACAGAGGCGAACTTTTGCCTGGAAGGCCCTGGATCTCAACGAAATTCAACTTCGCCAAGGTATAGCCATGTCGACCCTAACAATCGGAGGCCTGTTAAAACACCTTGCGCTAGTGGAGCATGAGTACTTCCACATTCGAATTGGAGGAAACTCAGCAAAAGAACCATGGGTTACAGTTGACTTTGACGCAGATCCTTCGTGGGAGTGGCGTAGCGCCGCTCAAGATAGTGCAAATTACCTCAAAAACCTCTGGCTTTCGACTGTTGAAGATAGTCGCAGCACCCTAACTGCAGCATTGGAAGTAAGCGGGGTCGAGACCCTTGCTAGGTGGAAGTTCAGAGATGGTCGAACTCCATCAGTTCGTAGAATTCTGTTGGATCTGATAGAAGAGTATGGACGCCACAACGGACACGTTGACCTCCTTCGAGAGGCGATCGACGGTAGGGTCGGCGAAGATCCCCCCTCCGATTTTTTCTTCTAATGCAAATAATGCCTTCATAAAAAATTCAGAAGTAGCCCAAGTCGTAACTATAAAGTAAACGCGAGGTAAACAAAACCGTCTTACCGGAATTAGAATCGTCCTTTCAATTCAAGTCAGTAGGACGAAGTATGGATACCTCAATATTTCGCGACATCAATTCCTTAGCAGTGACTATTTCGTGGGCTAATCCTATTTTTCACTTTTTAGCCGTCTACGCGGTATTTATTCTTGGCCCTCTAACATTGGCGACGTGGTGGTTTGCAAGAGGGGCCTCCAACCCGATCCCGGCCGTTGCCGCTTCACTTTGGACCGCAGCTGGAACCTTAATAACAGTTGGGCTAAATCAATTCATCGCACACGCAGTCGCCCGACCGCGACCCTACTACACGCTCTCACAGGTGAACCTCTTAGTTCCGAAGGCGCATGACTTCTCATTTCCTTCAGATCACGCTACAACCTCTGGTGCGGTTTTAGCTGGACTTATCGTCGTCGCCGCACTTGGAACAACGGCGAACAAGAAGATCGCATGGATAGCTGCTGCCTTAGCAATTGCAATCGCCTTTTCAAGGGTATACGTAGGCGCACATTACCCTGGAGACGTTATATCTGGCCTCATAGTTGGTGCCGCTATCGTAACTTTGGGATGGATTACTTTGCATAAACCTCTTGAGGTCGTTGTAACGAAGCTTTCGGAGAGTCGCTTACTTTCAAATCTCATTATTACTAGGGAAAACGAGTCCTCGCGGGGATAACGACAGCCAAGGTAACTTTTAATAGGTATCCCTTGAGTCCTAGCTATGCAGATGTGACTTCGAGGCCAGAGCCCATCTGCTTCTCTTCGCGCAAGACCTTGGAGAAGATAATCGCGATTACGCAAAGGATTGCCGGGACGAAGAAGGTGAACTGTAGGGGCGTTACCTTCGTCAATTGGCCAATCACCATAGGTCCCGCTAACATCCCCACATATCCCACTCCGCCAACGAGTGACACATTCGCCGCAGCGTTTCTTGGGTCATAGTGGCCAGCAGCAGAATATACCTGAGGAACGCTACCCGACAGACCAGCACCAAATATCGCCCAACCTACGATGGCAGATATTGAGTTTGGCGCAAAGATCACAACGGTGATTCCAATCAAGGCAATCATTGCTCCAAAACGAACCACCACATACGACGAAAAACGGTGAGATACACTATCCGCGCTTGCCCTGCCGACCGTCATCATCCCGGCGAAAGCTCCGTACCCAAACGGGACAAGGTAAGAGGGTGCGTGACGAACGCTTTGCATGTAGAGCGAGCTCCAATCGTTAGCAATGCCCTCACTGACCATTACCGCCATCGCTACAACCGCGAAGATCCAGATCTTGCGTGGCATATGAAGCCACGAGCTCTTCTTTATCACTTCATTCGTTTCGCCATGGTCGCGATAGCGGCGAAGTACTCCAGGAACAGCAAGAACGCTTCCAATAGAACATACGGCAACTGCTATGTCAACTATGGTATTTGGAGAAACTCCAGCCCTATCAAGCTGTGCTGAGTAGATCGCAGCTGAGAATCCTCCCACCGAAAATACCGCGTGGAACATGGACATAATTGGCTTAGCATACTCTCGCTCTACGTGAATTGCGTGAGTGTTCATTGAGATGTCGAGGGCGCCTGCGGTAACGCCTAATCCGATAAGGGCCAGCCCCAACTCCCACCAGTTAGTAGCACGAAGGGGAAAGAAGAGCGAGATTGAACAGAGAAGAGAACTCACAGGAACCAAAAGTCGAGGGGTCAATCGATCAGCAAAGCGTCCAACCACGGTCATCCCGCCGAGGGCGCCAATTCCCAATGAGAGCAAGAGCCAACCAAGAGTTGCGTGCGAAACGTGCGTTCGCTCCGCCGCTGTTGGGATTTGCACAACCCAGACTCCAACGATAAAACCGTTCAGGTAGAAGAAGATGAATGTAACTAGGCGCGCTAAACGTACCTTACGAATTTGATCCATTGACTTAAACGCTAGTCGCAAGAGACTAGGGGGCCGAAGCGCGAGGCACCTCGCTAATGAGTTGCAACTACTCAAACATGTTTTGCACGAGTCACCCTAAATAGCAATTACACACTGACTGTCTTGCAGCGGTCGCAAAGAGGTGAATTGGCTGAAACTCAATTTACATAGCACCGTGACATCATCCAAAACACCCAAATCAGCTACTCCAACTCCTGAAAACTAAGTCGTCAATTCCTTTCCTCTGATATTTGCTTTGTCCATAGCTCGTAAGGCCAGAGGAAAAGTTTTACCTCATCCACACCACACCCATTAGAACAACATCGATGGTGCGACAGAGCTACCTAGCCCAAGACAAACCTCCTTAGTGCTATTGGCCCATGACTTCACGATTGCAGGCAATGGCGTGCTCGAAAGATCTACTTGAACGAAAGAGATGCTTTGGGTTGAAAGCTATCCGTCTTGTCAAGACTTTACGCCCCTGCGCTCACGTTAGGGACATACCACAAGAGCCCACCGGTGATCACGCCCTGGTTAGATGGTACTACCGTATAGCTGGGTCATGGCACAACTATCAACTCGACCTTCTATAGAGCTGAGCCACCTAAGAAACTCATCCAATATTAACCTTCGGAAAATCCGACGAACCTTTTGTTGGAGCGACGGACTAACACTCCGCTAAATCACGTGAACGAAGCACAACATCAATTGGAATCGCCACCTTCTACTAATGGATCACCTTCAATGCAAGATAGCGCCGACTCACCTTTCAACCAATTGGATGGTGACTTTCACGAACTACAAGTTGCGAAGGGAAAACGCTGTCGGGCAAATCTCCAAGGCTAACGAATAGAGCACCCTCAGTTCTAAAAATTACAAGTAACAGAATTAGACCTATCCCAAAATATAAATAAATATCACCTTTGAGATAATTGAAATGGCAAAAGGCATGAAATATTCGCCTCCATCCCTTTATTGCGACGAATCACACATAATCAATAATCGATTCAAGCAAGCGAAAGGACTGGTCAATGTAAAAATACTGTAGAGCGCTCGACGAAGACGCCACCGGCGCTCATCAGCCTTGATGCCAAGCACCGCTACAGCTGCTCTTTTTGAAACCCTAAAATCTCTGAGGGGAGAGGTATTTCTTTATTCACTTTCAACGAAACAGTTTGCCAAGAATTCGGCAATGGCCACGAATTAGATCAGATCTCGAACTTAAATGCGACCAAGGCATGGAAGCGTCAGAAACAGCAATGGTCCTGATCACCAACCGAATTCCTTGGAGGGGAGGAGAGTGGCCACTTCTCAACTCCATGGCGGAAGGGAAGTTATCAGGACCACTTGAGGTTTGGCATAATCGCCCTATCGAAAAACTCGACCTCATTGAAAACAACGTGGGCTTATTAATTGAATCGTAAAGATGCTCATTATTCCTGGAAGAAGTTCTCTTCTACTCGTAAGCCTCTGCCTTGATTCTCCTGCTGAATGGGGTCACCATTGCGACTATCTTGACGCAAATTACCGTCAAGTGGTCCTGCAAGTTTCCAACGTCCTACTAAATAACATTTTTAGCCTACTAGGCCGTAGGACCGTGGATCCTCCCTGCATCAGCTGTTCAGTTTTCAACTGAGCCTTGATTCAGGATTTGCATCTGATAATACCGCAAATTATTACGATATAAATTCTCTCACCGTTGGTCGTAACTGGGGATTTTCTGCGCCTATATTTAATATTGGTACGCCGTAATATAATTGATTTAATTCTAAGAAAAAATAATCTCAGACTCGGCCTAAATATCGAGCTTAGGCACTCTGAATCAAAAATTAAATTGATCTACATTGTGACAATAGATCGATTCATAGGTGAAATAAATCACACGAGATAATGGATAGTAGATTCGAGTCAAAACATTAAATTCGCACAAAATCATCGTTAACTTTTTCTCCAGCGTAATCAATAAAATATCAACCGCCTTGGCTTAGGCGGTTTTATATTCAAGGCTTATTCGATATATTTCCAAAACAAAAGCTTATGAGTAGAGCATCTTCAGAGTAAACGATCTATATCTCCACTCGATCGATCGCGGAATTGCTCAGGCCAGAGTGCATTGGCGGTGATGATTCGCACAAATCTGTGATGAGTCAAACACACTTCCAAGGTTGACCCCGACAAATTCAATTCGATATCGACGACTGTCACGAGGGGAAGCCCTAGCAATATCAACCCGTAGGAACCTTTGCTACGCCAACGCAATTTGGATATTGTTGATCCGTTGCCAACCACAAAGACAACAAAGAAAAGGGCAGAAGCGAAAAGCTCCTGTCGCTACAAAATAAGGGGGTAAATTTCAGATTGGTAATAGAGCCAAAACCGAGCTGGGTCCAGATACCATCCATAACCGCCGCCGAAATGGCGGAGGTCGACAGGGTAATGGTTGAAGATCTAGGTATTTCGTTATTGCAGATGATGGAAAACGCTGGTAGATCGCTAGCGCAATTAGCAATTGAAGTCTTCAATCCTCAGAAGGTCTTGATTCTGTCTGGAACCGGAGGCAATGGCGGAGGTGGGCTTGTCGCAGCGAGGCACCTGGCTAATCGCGGAGTAGGTGTCGAGGTGGTCTTGACAAATCCAGATGCTTTGGCTCCCGTTTCACGCCATCAGTTCGAGATCCTTTCAAAGATGAATGTAGCTATTTCCGATGTTCCAAACCCCTCAGATTTGATAATCGACGCAGTGATTGGATACAGCCTCAAGGGCGATCCATCAGGGAGAGCTGAACACCTCATTGACTGGGCTAACTCTTCGTATTTACCGATCCTGTCTCTAGACAATCCAAGTGGCCTTGACGTTTCGAGTGGAGTCGAATCGAGGTCTACCATTAAGGCAACAGCGACAATGACCCTCGCCCTTCCAAAGAGTGGACTTGTGAACTCTAAATTTACTGGAACTCTGTTCTTAGCAGACATCTCAGTACCAAGAAAGGCATACGAGGCGCTTGGAATTCTAGCCCCATCGATATTTGCCAAAAACCAGATAGTGGAGTTAGCGACCAGCGGAGGCAACTTTTATATAACGCAATCCGCTAGAAAAAAGAACTCCCTTCCGATCCCGACTGGCCAATCCAAAATACTCCCCTCTGACAATTAATTTTGAGCTATCGCTCTTCTGAAGCCGCGATTCCGAAGGACAAAATTCGGCTTGCTTTCCAAGATTTTCAATTTCCATGCTTTCAGAACAAATAAACCAAAAGCTCCCATGCGCATATTCAAATGAGTTAAGCGCTTCGGCCTCCACGCAACCGTACTCAAAAAATGGCTGCCCTCCAGCCCCGCATCATCACCTTAAGCAATGCGCACTCAGCCACAGTCAGTGGAGAGGAGATTATCCGGGGTCTCTAGACGCTTTACTTGACATCAAAACGCTCCTATGCACCTTCACTACTAGTCAATCTGATCCAAGCTACTCAACCATGACCACATGAAAGTAGGGCTTTGGTTGTTACCAGAGATCGCCTCGAATCAAAAATCGATTACGTCATTGTCGCATCTTCATGATTAGGATGATTTCGTGCTACCTACCTAGCTTCCAAATTGCTGATCATCGATCCAAATACCAACTCCCGATGAGTCCCCCTCTCCAGGGTCGGACATACGTCTCTGAAAGTGCACTAACTCTCGAGTTAAGCTACCGAGACAACGACTCCTCAACCATCTTCAGACTTATGAACACCCCAAAACCTACGGTAGACACGAAAGACCGATTTATTTTGACTAGCTCCAACTTTCCATCCTTGATAATCGAAAAGTTGTTTCCAAAGCGCCTCGGGAGCGGGTTCCGTTTACTGATTGCTTCATCCTGGTCTGCTTACTTGGGCGATGGTTTTGCACTTGCAGCCCTTCCTCTTCTCATCGCTTCACGGACCCACAACCCATCCCTAGTAGCACTCGCTGCCCTATTGCAACGGTTGCCGTGGCTACTCTTTGGCCTAGCAAGCGGTGTCGTTGCAGATCGATTCAACCGGATAAAGCTTGTGGTGCTAGTCGAAGCGGTGAGGGCAGGCCTTCTCATCGCCCTAGCGATAACCATCTTCCTTGGTTGGGCCAACATTACCCTTCTTCTTGTAGCCGCATTTGCCATCGGAATTAGCGAAGTATTCAGCGAGACAGCTACGGACACTATCGCGCCAACGCTAATCCGAAGCGAGGACCTTTCACTTGCAACTTCACGACGCTACACCGGGGTAGTAACCCTCAATCAGCTAGCCGGACCACCAATTGGATCATTCTTGTACGCAGCTGGCGCCTCACTACCCTTCATCGGTCAAGCTTTGCTCGTTGGCACTGGCGCCCTCACTATTTCCCGGGTTAAGTTACCGCCGCACCCAAGGTCAGACAAGAAGAGCCATCTCGGACGAGAAGTAATAGATGGGTGGCGATGGATAATCCACCACGGTCCTGTCAGAACTCTATTCGTAACGATATTCATCTTCAACATAACCTTTGGCGCAGCATGGGCTGTATTAGTCCTTTTCGCAGAGGAACGCCTCGGTTTGGGATCATTCGGCTTTGGTGTCCTCACAGCAGCGAGTGCGGTCGGGGGTGTAATTGGAACTAGCTTCTACGGCTGGCTAACAAAAAAGGTAGCCTTATCAAATATTCTCCGTGTCGGTTTGATTATTGAGGCTCTCACACATCTGTCTTTCGCAATTACTAGGAACGCAATTTTTGCAACCATTGTTATGACCATCTTCGGAGCCCACGCCTTCATATGGGGAACCGCCGCAGTAACTGTCAGGCAACGATCTGTTCCGACCGAGCTCCAAGGTCGAGTCGGAAGCGTGTATTCAATTGGGATGTATGGCGGTCTAGTCATTGGATCTGCCCTTGGTGGAGTAATTGGAAGTCGATTTGGCGTTACTGCACCTTTCTGGTTTGCCTTTTATGGATCGATTATCTTCATAGTTTTCATATGGAAACAACTTCACCACTTGGCAGATGTCTAACAAAGAAGGGTTCCAAACGAGTGAGCAGATAAAGAAACGCATCGACGAGGAACGACAATTTCCTAGTTATCTCGTTGAAGTTATTGAACCCTTTAGCCCCTGGAGGTCTTTCCGTCACAGGTCGCCAAGCAAGATGCACCGATTTAGCCACCTCTCGACGCTGGGAAGTTGATTCAAGAGCGCTACTTCGGGCGAAGGATATCAATTAATCCGCTGGTCACGTGGTGGTAGTTGCCTTTGCGCTAATTAGATTATCTGCCATTATCGATGTAGAGCTACCCAAACGATCTCTACTGCTCAAACCTAGGCCAATCACTTGCTCCCGAATAAAGCTACAGCCGCACCGAAATCAAAGATTTTGAAAAGATATCCAACACCTAACTCAGCCTCGTCTGATCTTCGACTATTTGTAAAATCGGGAACGGTCAATGTGAGATGGATTGCAAAAAGTAGTTGAATCGACCCGTGCCCCTTCTCGATATTGGCATTTGCCATCAATGCGTGCGGATTCGAGTCTCCATTTGGATTAGCACAGAAGTTAGACGCCTACGATGCATCGGGTATCTTCGCTTAACAACTATTCGCGCTACCTAACCCCAATGTAAATATGAACTGAAAAAATCCAACGACTAAGCGGCGGAAAAAGTATTTGAGTAAAGTTGGCGTGAAATAAACTCCAATTTTGAACGGCTATGAAGTTGGAGTTGCCCCCGTTCGTCAACCGAAGAAGCTAGGGTCAACAATGTTGATCTCAATTTCCACAAAATACGAATATCTAACGACCTTCGCCAAACGCCTATACTACGAAAAATGCCCGCTGAGAAGGTAGCATCTTAAACGAGACGATATATCTTTCCACTTCAAGACCCACGGCAACTATCGGGCTTTTCTAATGGATATGAAAGGTTGAGCAAAAAGTGCCAGATAAATTTGAAGATCCAGAGGAGGAGAACCGCAAGTACTGGGAGAGTGTGGTTGAGACTCACTTCGCCTCCAACTTCTACGAGGTAGATGCTTGGATTAACGGGGGCATGAAGGCGAGACCATGGGAGGCAGACGTCATAGGTCGCCTTGACAACAAAGACGCTGTTCACCTCCAGTGCCACTTTGGAAAAGACACACTCTCGCTCCTTTCCCTGGGAGCAGCTTCGGTTACCGGAATCGATTACTCCGAAAGTGCTATCCAAAAGGCAAGGGAGTTAGCCGTTATCACTGAATTGAGTGATAGGTCCGCCTTTGAATTGTGCGCGGTCAAAGACGTACCCAACCTTATGACTCCAAAGAGATTTGACTTTGCGTATGTAAGTCTTGGTGCGATTTGCTGGATTCCAGCGATTTCCACGTGGGCCAAGGCAATCGACTATCTGCTAAAAGATACCGCAACCCTTTTTGTTCACGAAGTCCACCCTTTAGCGCAAATCTTGAACCGAGGGAACGGAGGATGGTCATTAGATGGCGAGTACTTCGAATCAGAGGTTGCGATGATCGATGAATCTGACGGGAGCTATACCGAAAACTCCGAAAACCTAAGGGGCTATCGAACACATATATGGAACCATTCGATTGGAGAAGTCGTGACCTCTCTTTCGAATTTTGGATTTAGCATAAGTCGACTCGACGAGCATTCATGGACATCATTTCAACAGTTTCCAGAGATGATCAAAACCGGAACGGAACGATACGTTCTTCCTAGCGATTGGTTACAACTGCCATTGAGCTTCACAATCCTTGCTTCACGCGGGTAGGAATAAAGGTGAAACGATGTCTAAATTAATGTATCGAGTCGATTGACTCATAACGTAGAAGTCCGATCGCATTTTCATTCAAACATGCAGAGGAAGGTAGGGCAACTTTTACTAATCAACTGAACCCTAATCACTACAGTATTTTCCCTTGTTTACAGAGTCTTTAGCGGTTTCGTCGATCTTAGATACTCCAATTAAGAATCTTCGGATCTAGGATTATGCTTCTCAAAGTGCAGATTTCCAAAGCATTCAATCGCCTCGAATTAATTAAGATTCACTTCAACCTTCTTGAGATGCCAAATGATCGTGACCTGAGAGCCATTGCCGAAAAGAGCCTAAGACTTTCTCAACTTTAAGATTTGACTCGAAGGCAAAATTTCCTCCCGTGACTCATCGAGAAGCTGGGCACCATAGATATCTGCACCTAATAAACCAGGTGAAGAATCCGATGCCTGATCTTCAGAATGAAGGAAAGCATCGACCACCGAAGCAGGTTGATCCACTTGAAGATAGTGATTGGCGCCAGGAACTACGTAAAAGCGATTCCTTCCCGGCTTGAGCATCAGGTAATCGTTCCAAACTTTCATTGCAACCCTTGGGGGAGATACCCTATCCAACAGACCCCAAATCAAAGTCGTTGGAACGTCGGTAGAAGCCAATCGCCTAAGCCACTCCACCTCATTTTCACTACGTTCAACCAAATATTGAATTGTCTCGTGAAGGACTGCAGTCCCGTCGTTGTTGGCAAAGGTCTCCGTAAGTGCCACAACGTCTGGATGATCTGCCGTACGTGGCGGGGAAAATGTAGTCTCGCCCATCCCCTTTGCAAGCATCTCAGGTGTAAGGACCTCCAAAACCGATGCGGCAGTTTCGGGATTCAGTATCATTCGCTGAAACTCGGTGAGATTAGAGAGGGGAAGGAAAATATTTCCGTTTGTTAGAACCAAGTGTTCTACCTTTTGACCCTCGGCTGCCCCTAGTTGCCGATGGGTTCCGAGAACGTAATTCAATGCAACACTTGATCCGCGATCGTGTGCGATGATTCTAAGAGTATCAGCGCCAACTATCTCGTTGACGTAAAAGTCAATCAATTCGGCGTCCCTCGCCAGACTGTAGCCCCAGCCACGAGGTTTGTCCGAAAAACCGTAACCAGGAAAGTCCAATGCGCAAACCCGGAAACGATCCTTCAACAGATTTGCCACTTCAAACCAGTCGATACTGCAAGTCGGGAACCCGTGAATCAATAAAAGTACAGGAGCATCCTCCTTGCCCATCTCAACGTGAAAGATCGAAACCTCATTTGCGGTAGCGTCGATTGGCTTCCATTTGAAATAGCTTCCTCGACCACTCCAAACCTTAGATTTTTCGTTGCGATCCATAAAAAATCCTTCAATTAAGTCGAACCTTAGAACATGGTACTGCGCCGCAACTCCTTGTGCGTAAAGATTCCTATCTCGGACGTTCCTTGACTTTCAAAACTACCTACAGTTACACCGCTACCAAACGGCCACGTGACATAACATGGTCAAACATCTATCACTGACGTCCGACTCATTGCGGTACGAATATTTATGCTCAAGTACCAAATAGAAACTGTATAGATCATTTTCTTGAAATTTATCGGAGAAAGACAGCTATTCAAAAAAGACGAAACCTAATCGAGGAAGTTGCATTAGAAATCCCACGCTCAAAATATACATGAAGTCCGACTTTAGATCTCTCTTGACTACGTTGTTAATTGCCCTCCGAAAAATCGGTGTAGCTTTAGAGCCGTGACCTGAATTGAGCCTGGAGCAACAAACCTTGCCACTTTGAACTTCACAATGAAAGGGTCTGGCATTGCTTTCAATCTGTTCCACCTGTGGGACCCTTTGGCACTTGGGACATAAAAATGAGGGACTGCTTGAAGCAGCCCCTCATTTTTACCATTTACAGTAATCTCGATAGGTCTGAGATCTAAACTCGATACTAGAGGTCAGCCGTATCAACAGCAATCTCATGGTCAAGCGCAATCCGCTCTTCTCGGGTAGGCATCTTGAAGTAGGGATTCCCCTTCGACCAATAGATCGCGATCGGAATAATCGAGAGTGCCATAGCACCTAGCCCGACGACGAGGGTCGTAGTGTTTAGCCCTGGTATCGACTTAATGAACATCAAAATCATGAAGATTGCACCGAGAAATGGCCACAGCCCCATGAATATGAAGTTTGAGGCAGATCTCATTATGTGCTTTCGGTAAAGAGCAACAACGGAGAGACCCGCAAGGCCGTAATAGATCGCGATCTGAAGTCCAATGGCGTTGATAGCGTCCGTGAGAATGTTCGAAATTGAGCCGATGTAATTTGACGAAATGAAGAGGCCTAGCGAGATAACCGTAACAACTACCGTTGCCGCAATTGGAGTTTTACGGGTTGGATGGGTCTTGCCCAGAACGCGTGGGAGGGTACCATCCCTACCCATAGCAAAGAGGGTTCTCGTCACCTGAATAATCGTCGTCTCAAGCGTCGCAACTGTGGAGAGGATAACGGCTATGACAATAATCTTGCCACCTGTACCGTGCCAAACTATTTGACCTAGGACTCCAAGGACATCTCCAGCGTTATTGTTGATATCCTTGGCAGTCAATACGAGGTTGGAGCCGATAGTAAATACCTCAAAGAGGGCGAAGACGACCAGAACGCCAATGATACCGCCGATACCGGGAGTTACCTTTGAACCCTTAGTCTCCTCGTTCAGGTTCGCCGTTACATCCCAACCCCAGTAGTAAAAGGCCGCCACTAAAGCTCCGGCAAAGAATCCCGAAGATCCGTGGAAGATCGACGGAGAGAACCAGCTCCAGCTAAATGCGTGCGCATCATGGCCATGAACCAACATCAAAATCGCGAATAGAACAAGAATTCCCAATTCAATCGCCGACATGACAACTTGAACCGTTGCAGTTACTGTTACGCCCGCGACGACCGCTCCCACCATTAGCAAGAAGAATACAGAGCCAAATATGGTTACGGCCGTTGTATTGTTAGCAAGCGAGGTGGAGAATAGCCCTAGCGTTACAGATCCTGCTGGGAAAGAGCCCGCGACCATAAAGATCAGTGCAGAAACCACTAGGGCCCAACCAGAGACGTATCCAAGTATCGGGTGAAGAGCTCTCCTGACCCACGAGTACGAGGCGCCCGCATTCGCCTCTAAGCGACCAAGGTGATTGAACGCCCAAACGATTCCAAACATTGCGATTCCGCAATATAGAAGAGCAGCAGGACCACCTAGAGCGACGGCCCCGAACAAAGTGGCTGTTGAAGCTGCAATTGAATAAGCTGGCGCAACGCCAGCTACACCCATAACAGCAGATTCAAACAGCCCTAAAGCACCCTTGCGCAAGCCCCCATCGGCAGCAGCATGGCTTTCAGGTTGAGCAACTTCTGTCAACTAACACCCCCACATCGTTGTTACGATTCACTTTGAGCGATTATATACCTTCCACTACCCACTTTCATCTGCTGTGCAAAATTGAAAATATTCCTTGACATAAGCATCATTCAAAGAAAATCATTTCTTGTTTACGCTTCAATGCGCCGATCACCGACCACTTATGAATCAATATCGAACGCACAATTAACAGCTAGCAAACGATCTGTACTTGACTCACTTGCAAATTCGATAAGCCCGAGCCTCGAGTTGAAAAATTTAAGAAATAAACCGAGCAGAGAATAAGGCTTCTTTCCTGATAAAACGTCTATCAAAATTTTTCATCGAGGAGGAGATTCACTAATTGGACCAAATAGTGCAATGTTACATTTTGAAGAAATGCCGTCAGCAAAGCTCGAATTGTATAAGTCAAATCGCCATCATATGAATGATGACTCAACGTAATGTAACATCCTTTTGTTTCTTGCTACCCAGGAAGCTATCAATCCGTATCAACTCGCTAAAGTTAAAATTTTGACGCTGATGAGCGATACAATAGGCGACCGCCTAACTCCGGCATCGTCAATACTGCCCTTGCAAATAGATGATTTATAAACGCAATGATTGATAAAACCAAGCCCGTAGTTTCACGACACAATGCAAAAAACTAAAACAAAATCTAAAAACTAAATCAAATTAAATCGATACAAAGAGACGAACTTTAAGCAAATATTGTTAAATACCGAGATACCCAAGTGTGACGATGGCGATCAATCGAATCGCCACACACTATTAATGTTCCAACCAAATTGCCTACCTGATGGATGTAAAGCCCTCCCGACCATAGAAGCCCACGTTGACTGAAAATAGGATGCTACCATTCTCTGTCGAAAATTTAAAGGTTTGTAGCGCAGGTAGACCAAGATCAATCGAACCGAAGGAGAGGTTACGGGCACTATACGAAACCAACGGTATCGCCTTCGATGATTCTTTGAATTCGGTGGGGATCAGATACCGCTACCGATATGACAATGTTTAGGATCGGCGATTTTCCCCCTTTTTGAGGGGAAGTTGTGGATCACCGGCAATCGATGATTGAGTGACCGCTTCTCATACCATTCAAATAACCTTGCCCGCTATCGAACGTGTCTGGGCTTTCAACCGTTTGCGACATCTGTTTTCAGTTTCACCTAAAGTTGGTGTCGGTCATTGTTCTTTGGTGCCGATCATCGCCGTAGAACCATCTCCGACAACGACCGAAACAATAAATGTAGTCGAAGATATACGAAATAGAGGTCTAAATGCTCTTCGAACCCGTATTCGAAAGATTCACATTACCGAGAAGCTTCGCACAAAATCGGAACTCCATTGCTTAGCCTCCAAACCTCATAGTCGCAACGCTCCGAAGAGATCTCTCGCGGCAAATAATAAGCAGGCTTCGGAGTGTCAGGGGACTGTTCTTAGCCTCGCTCACGGACGCCGCACTCAGCAACCACGAGAACTAGAACCTTTAGAGTCGGCTTCTCAAAGACGAACAACCTATATACAATCAAGCGCGAAGTATTTCGACCCCGTGTAATAAAGGCGGATTAAGCGCTTATCTTGGTCATCCAAAACTTGCGCCTAATCCGTCCGCCACTGCTGAGAAAGCTTCGTTAGCTCTATCTAACTTGCTACTGTCGAGGGTGCTCGATAAGAGAGCCCGACTATCACCGCAACAGCGGTTAGTACAGTTACAATTAGCCAATCCCAACCAGGTACACCAGATGCACCGGGTTTGATGCTCTCCCAAAGAACATAGGCTAAAACAAGTGCGCCACCAATGGGAAGTATCCCCTGTAGCCACAGCTTTGAAGAACCCTGCTCAGGTGTCTTTTCCTTCATATAAAAAGCAACTAACGCAAAGTTGACGATTATCAGAAGGACTACATATGTATCAGAGCCAATTCCTGCAATATCTCCAAAGCCAGTTGAAAGGCCAAAGTACCAGCCACCGACCAAGGCAATTATGCCCCAAATTGAAATAGCAGCGATTATTGCGTTTCCTGGAACGTTGAACTTATTTAGCTTTCCGAGTCCACTTGGAACGATTCCCCTATTAGCCAAGCTATAGAGAACTCGAGATCCAGCATTGAATCCTGCTAGGAAAATAGAACAAACAGAGGTGAAGCCTGCGATGTAAATTAGATCAGAAATTACCCCTGAGTGAACTATTCCAGGAGCACTCAAGAATGGGATAGCCACCTTGGAGAGCGCCGCTGCGCTATTTTGATATCCGGCATCAATAATTACCGATGCAATGGTGAACATAACTGTAGCAGTCACAACAGCCATCAAAACTGCCCTCGAGACGGACTTAGTTGGATTCTGTATCTCTTCCGACATTGGCGCCGGATTACTTGCGCCGACGAACATGAAGATAGCCAACGGAAATGCAACTGCGACACCAGAATTTGAAAATCCAGTAAACGTGAACGCCTTGGCCGTGAACGTCGTACCGCTATGAAGGGCGATTACAGCCAGGCCTACTACCACTACCAAAAGTTCGAAGGCGAAGAGGGCGATCGCCACCTTCGACGATATTACAACACCTCGAAGCATTACCATCGTCAAAATTAACGCCACAACGACGAGACAGATCGGCCACGGAACGGTAACTGAAAAGAGAGCTTGTATTGCGGTTTGAGTCCACAAAGCGACCAACAACATAAATCCACTACTGATACCGGTAAATCCAAGTACGTACATCCAACCAGAGAAGATGCCTCCTCGTCGGCCGAACGCCCTCTCCATGTACGACGTATACCCCCCAGCGCTTACTACAGATTTAGAAAACTCTGACGTCGTATTCGCGTGCATTAGGTACGCGATTCCTGCGATAAGAATTACGAGCGGGGCTCCCACTCCTATAACAGCACCGATCGCACCGACGACGAATAAAACCTCAATAGCCGGCCCAATCTGTGCAACTGATAGAGCTAGCGACTCCACTTCAGAGAGCGCATTTGCCGTGAGGCGCCTCGCATTCGTCGCACTCGGGATGACTTCTACTTCCTTTTTATAATCCACTTCAACTTCCCCCCAATTTCTCAAATGAACATCAAGATTCAAAATCTTTCCTTCTACATCTGCCTCCCTCCACCTGTAGCTCTGGTCGAATCCACCAAATCGCAGATAGCATCGATGACTTCTGACGCCCTCTCTTCGACATAAGGAAGATGTCCAATCCCGTCTTGAATAAAAAGTCGTGTCGCATCCGAACCCATAAGTCCAAACATTTCTTGAATACTTCCCTCGCTAGCAAAGGGATCTAGTGATCCCATCACCGCCAAGGTGGGGCAATTTATCGCATTCAAGTCACGATCGACGGGAAGATTTCGCAGAGCGAGATAGGGACCTACTGGATAGGCATATGCGGTCCCAAACCACAGTTGGTGCCATCTAAGGACCTTTGGATCAACACTTCCAAAGAAAAGGTCGCCCCACTCCTCTTCGGTAGTGAACGCATAACCACCTGGTGCACCTTCAAACTCCGGAAGCGAACTTAAAAAATCGGATTCGATCGATCCAAGACTTCCAAAAATTGGACCCAAAAGGGTAACGCTTGATATCGAGTCTCCTAACCGCTTTGCAAGCAAAGGGGCAAGAATCGAACCAAAGCTTTCGCCAATGAGATGGAGACTACCGCCACCAAAGGCATCCTCCACCATTTCAATGACGTGCGAACAGTCGTCTACTACGGTCGAGATATCGACTGATTTTCCATCCAAGACCCTCGATGAAAGCCCATGACCTCGGTAGTCCAAGGCGAAAACATCGTATCCGCGTCTCGCAAGTGACTCCATCAGCGACCATCCCTCTATGGGAAGATCGAATCCCGCAGAGTCCATACCTGCTCCATGCAACAACCACAAACGAACATTGTTTGAAGCACTTGTCCGCGTAACATTCCGGATAAAGATATCAAGGTCTGGCTGCAACCTGCAGTAAAAGTTTCGCTTGATTAGACCATCATTTTCGGCTTTACCAGCGAACCTGATTGGCATTGATAGCGAGCTCATCTCTGTTGAATAGCTCATTTACGCTTCACCTTTCCTGCATATGGGTTCCAACACACCCCTGGCGTAATAGAAGTCTTTAAAAATCGAGAAGGAAAATAGGGTCGTCCGAAGCACTTTCAGATCCAACGAATAGCCATACCTGAAGAGCAAGTATTAATTCTTAACGGTTCAAGAAGACTCTTAATTTGATGAGGAGTCTTGCTTATCGCTTCAACATCATCAGATCTTGTGATAGCTTCGTAACCCCTCAGCGCACCTTATGCGAAGCGCTTTAGCATCAGCGCTCATCACTAACGAACAAAGGAGTCGCCCATAGAACCAGCGAGAAGCGCCTGATTAGGGTCACCCAACTTCATTAGAATTCGCCTCTTCGCAAACCAGTTATATGGACTGCCTTCCTTCAGTGCAATTCGTTGATCAACCAGGTTTGCGGCCAAACTAAGGTCCGGCAAGCAAATCGCGGATTCCACAAGAGTGCGATGAAAGACATCGCGCTGTGCATGACTACCCCCGAAACGATAGAACTCTTTGCGAATCGGATACAGCTTCTCGATTACCTGGCGATGGTCACCTCTACCAAATGCCACTATCGCCTCTGCTACAGGAAGCCCTATCGCAGATGTCATCACGGCATTGGATCTTCGTAGATCACTTGTCGCTATGGAATTTCTCAAGATATCCACTTGCTTATCTGCAAGGTCGAATCGACCCGCTCCAACAAAGGCCATTATCGCATGGCAATCATTAAAGACGTAGAACGGTTCGTCCAGACACTCCTCCCAAGCAGAACAGAGCTTTTCAAATCTATCCCCTACGTCAACGCTGTCAAGGAAAAGTCTCCACAAAATTGCCGACGCATCGAGCAAAGTTAGCGCGACGATTCCAGCTCCAGGTGGGTTGATCATAGAGTCATAAATACCTAGTATTCCTTCTATGTCACCTATCTCTAGGAGGTATAAGCACTTATGCCAGTAGTTATGAGGTTTGAAAAAGTTACTTCCAGTCCACCCAGACTCATAATTTTTCAAAAGGTCGAGGCCGTCATAGAATTCGGCCCTCATCTCATGACTATGCACGACGGCATGCAGCGCCCAGACATCCGTAGCCGCACGATCTAATGCCTCATGCCCAACCTCAAGTGCTCGCTCATACCATCCACATTCTTCCAACCCAAAGGCAAACATTCCAAGGAGATAGCCATACATCGGATCGCTTCGATCGAACTCAGTTACGGCTGAGCCGACTCGATCGCGTAAGCTTTGGGCGTCACCCAGGAAAAAGTCGAGTTGATGACCCACGAATAGAGCCAAGATATCCTTCGGAAATTGGATCAAAAGTGCATCGAGCAATCGTTGGGCACGGTTAAACTCTCCCGAGCCCCACGCCTCAATCACATCAAGGTGAGCACGCTCGGGAATCGAGATAGATGTAAAAGTTTCGCGAATCGAGTGCACTTCCTCCAGAGCTGACCGACTTGGAGAGTATTCACTACTCAAGACTGCAAGATAGGCGTTCAGAATTCTTGAAAGAGGAGATACAGGGCGCTCTAACTCCAGTTGTTTAAGGCGGTCATCAATGTCGTAACTAAATTCAAACATTGACTTCATCGCACTATCCAAGAGCGCGCCATCTCTCAAAAAAATTTCATCTCCTACCACCGCGTCATCACCGTCTTCCCTCTGCTAAAAAATTTGATACCATCTGGTCCGTACATGTGGAGATCGCCAAAAAGCGAACCCTTCCACCCACCGAACGAAAAATGTGCCGGAGGAACCGGTACAGGAACATTTATCCCAAGCATGCCGATTCGTGCATCTCTTTGAAATGCTCGAGCAGCTTTGCCGCTACTAGTAAAGAGTGCGGCGCCGTTTCCAAATGGATTCGCATTTACGAGGTCGATTGCCTCACTGTAATCCTTTGACCGCACCACGGATAGAACTGGTCCGAAAATCTCATCACGGTAAGTGGCCATACCGGAGCTTACTTTATCTACTAAACATGGTCCCAAGAAAAAACCAGATCGATTCATTTGATCGCTTCCATCGACTACAACTTCAGCACCGGTACTCTCGGCGGCTGCAACGTACCCGGCAACTCGATCCCGGTGTTGCTTTGTAATGAGTGGTCCTAGCTGGGCTGAAGGATCCATCGAGTCACCGACAACGACCTTCTTGGCCCTCAACTCAATCTCTTGGACTAGCTCATTCGCAACTCCACCGACAGGCAGTACCACGGATATGGCCATACACCGCTGACCGGCGGCACCGTAACCCGCGCTGATAGCCGCATCAGCAGCTAAAGAGAGATCCGCATCAGGAAGTACCATCAGATGATTTTTTGCGCCACCGAGTGCTTGAACCCTTTTGCCACCTATCGACGCCATTTCATATATTGCGCGCGCAACTGGCGTGGATCCAACAAAGCTAACCGCGTCAACTCCAGGGTGGGCAAGTAACGCCTTGACTGCTTCGGAGTCTCCATTTACAACATTCAAAACTCCATCTGGAAGTCCCGCATCAGTAAAGCGGTTGGCGAGCCACATACCTGCGGAAGGATCCTTCTCGGATGGCTTGAAGATAACGGCATTTCCACAAACGAGAGCGTTAGGTATCATCCAGAGTGGAACCATCGCTGGAAAGTTAGCAGGCGTGATAGCGGCCACAACTCCAACTGACTGCCTCAATGAGTAAGCATCGATATCGCTTCCAATCAATTCTGAGAATGCACCCTGCAAGTGAACGGGGGCGCCGCACGCAAACTCAACGCTTTCCATTCCTCGAAGTACTTCTCCTTTAGCATCTAAGAAAAGCTTGCCATTTTCGCGTGAGATGATCTCGGCCAACTCGTCTGCGCCCTTTTCAAGGAGTTCGCGGAAGCGCTCCATTACCGCTACCCTCGCCGAAAGAGAGGCATCTCTCCATCTGTTAGCAGCTGCCTTAGCAACTTCAACTGCGCTATCGACCTCGCTATCCGAGGCTAAAGATACACGCCCAACTTGCTGTCCAGTCGATGGCTGAAATACTTCACCGAAACGGTTAGACCTTCCGTCAACTTCTTTTCCATTAATAAAATGGCCGACATCATACATGTGTCAACCTTCCTTCCTCTTAGATAGCGATTCACAAAAGCGGTCGACCTTCGACAGAACAGTGTCTAGGCGTTCGCAAAGCTGACCAATGATCTCTTCGTTTGCGACTAACGGTGGCGAAATCACTAGCATCGTTCCCCCTCGGTCGTCAGGTCGGACGATTAGGCCCGCCTCATCCAAAGCTGCTGGAACAACTTCGCCCAAAACCTCTTCGGACTGAGAAGGAGTAAACGGGCGCATATTTTCAGAGTCTGCCGCTAGCTCAAGAGCCCATAGGAAACCACTGCCGCGCAGTTGATAAGCGCATATGTGGTTCTCGCGTAAGCGTGTCAACTCTTTTGAAAGTAGATTCTGGAGATCTTTGACGTTATCGAGGATTCCCTCATTAGAAATTGCAGCGACGTTCGCATTCAATACTGCTGTTGCGACAGGATGGGCCCCAAAGGTCGATCCGTGGGTGAAACTAGGAGCCGCTTCGAATAACTTAGAAGCTAACGCATCTCGAACAATCAATCCGCCGAGCGGTACGTACCCAGAAGTCGCTCCCTTCGCGAAAGTGACCATATCCGGAATTACGCCCATGGATTCGACACCAAAAAAAGAGCCCAAGCGACCAAATCCAGTTATCACCTCGTCCGCTAACAGCAGAATTCCGTACTTATCACAAAGGCGACGAAGTCCGCTCCAATATCCAGCTGGAGGCGTGATAGCACCTCCTGAATTTTGAATCGGTTCAGCTATTAAAAGTGCGATTGAGCTCGGATCAAGAACGATTATCTCTTCCTCTAGAAGTCGCAGATGCTCCTCGACCAAAACTGGATCATCAACCCCTGTAAGAGCCATGGAGTTGGAGATGTGTGAAAATCCATCCAACATCGGTTCAAAAGGTCGCTTTATTCTTGGCAAAGCAGTTGCTGACAATGCTCCCATAGTCGTGCCGTGGTAAGCAAGGTGTCGGGTGATAATCCGACGACGCCAAGGTTCACCGTTCGCCCAGAAATATTGTCGCGCGAACTTTATTGCAGCTTCAACTGCCTCCGAACCAGAGTTCACAAAGAAGGTGCGATTAAGGTCTCCAGGGGTAACTGCCGCAATAGATGCGCTCGCCTCTATTGCGGACGGATGAGCTTCTTTCCAGTTCGGAGCAAAACTCAACTTCTTCATCTGGTTTGCAGCTGCTGCTACCAAATCGTCACGACCATAGCCAAGGTTCACACAGAAGAGTCCCGAAAGCCCATCTAGGTATTTTCGACCCTGATCATCAAAGACAAAGCATCCGTCACCCTCAACTATGATTGGCCATCTATTTGCCGCCCAATCTTTCGATTTTGTGAAATGCGGAATTAGATGCTTACTGGCAGAAGTTCGCAGATCATCGACGTACGTTTGGTTCGTCATTTACGGTTCCCCCCGGTTAATCATTCCCCAGCACGAATGATAGGTAGATTCTGGCGCTATTGTAAGTTCCAGATTGCAAAAAGTATTTAGTACCAGATTGGGGGTACGGGGATATAAATGTCAGCGACCACAGGAAACAAGCAGACGAAGGTTGCGTTTGTTAGAAAATTTCTAGAGGAGATAATCCTTTCCTCAAATGGTCCCCAACGAGCAAAACTTCCATCCTCTAGGCAACTTGCAATGGAGCTCGGAGTTTCGCGAAATACCGTTCTAGCTGCATATCAAGAGCTCATCGCGGAGGGTTTTGCGGAACCCAAGTCAAAAAGTGGTGTCTTCGTCAACTCAGAGATTTTGAGTCAGCTCTCCAAAGGAAGAAAGATACTCCAACCGACGACGCCCAAAAGTGAAAGATTCGAATTCAAAGTTGCCATCGACACTTCGAAGACGAACCTCCCAGAGATCCACAAGCCCTATTACGATTGGCATAAGCTCAAATACCCATTTATTTGTGGGCAGGTAAACGCCAATCTTTTCCCAAGCAATACCTGGTTACGATATCTTTCGATGGCGCTTGAACCCATCCACCGAAATTTCAGCCTTTCAGATGACCCTGAACACGACGACCCGTTACTCGTAACAGCGATATGTCGTCGTATACTTCCATCCCGTGGGATAAAAGCGGATCCATCTATGATTCTCATAACAATGGGAACCCAGGAGGGACTTTTTCTAATTGCTGACGCTCTCTTCGATGAAAGTTCCACTATCGCAATGGAAAATCCAGGGTATCCCGATGCTCGACACATCTTTATTCGTTCAAATGCAAAGGTGGTGGGGGCTACAGTCGATGACTTCGGTCTCGTACCAGAAAGCATTCCCGATGGGGTGGATGCTATCTATACCACCCCTAGCCATCAATTCCCAACAAATGCAACTCTCTCCATATCCCGCAGGAGACGCCTCCTTGACATGGCAAATGAAAACGGGATGGTTGTAATCGAGGATGACTACGACAGTGAACTAAGGTACATTGGCCGACCGACACCCGCTCTGCTCTCGTTGGCAGGGGCAGAACCCGTTCTGTATCTCGGCAGCTTCTCTAAATTCTTAGCGCCTGGTCTACGTCTTGGATTCTTGGTGGGACCGCCTTCGCTAATTCGAATACTTCGACAGCGTCAACGATATGTACTTCGCCACCCACCCGGACACCTCCAGCGTGCCTTGGCTCTCATGATCGAGCAAGAGGCGTACGCTAGACATCTAAGACGCTATCGGGCTTCACTCAAGCGTTCTTGGCAAGTCACCACAGACTCGGTTCGAGACCACCTTCCGGCCGTCAAAATTTATTCAACAGCAGGCGGAACTAGCTTTTGGGTTGAGCTAGACCCCTCTGTCGACGCAGTAGAACTCACTCGCAATGCATTGGAAGAAGGCATAGTCATTGAACCCGGAAACGTCTATTTTCTTGAAGAAAACCCGCCAAAAAACTTTATTCGAATCGGTTTTGGTGCGATTGAACCACGCAATATTGAAGCTGGAATACAACTCCTAGGTGACATCATCCGACGTTTCGAATAGAAAGAGTGCTCGATTAGAGTGATTGGACTTCAAGCAGAAGCAAAGAGCCAATGGCTTCAATTGTCAACTCGCCATAGGCGATACTGCAGCTCTTACATTCCTCTTCAATTTGCCTCGATATTAATTGCGAAACGTCAAATGAAATCAAATCGATTGGTCGTCTGCTGAAACCAACAGACCGAGAGAGTTGAAGCTAACCTTTTTGGATCAACAACTTTCAATAGATCACAAAAAGTAGATAGTGGTATGTGCAAGCTCTAATTCATTGATCGCAGAGGAAATATCGATTCAAATTGAGTAAGTAAACATTAGGGAAGGCCACGACAGTGCCATGGTAAGAAATACTCTCATCAAAGGCAAGCGGTCTACATAAGTACAGACGGAAGCCAAACAGTTCCAAGTACCTCCGAACGGCCAAACCGATCTAGTTGCTAAGCAGGTACAAGCAAAGTTTCCGAGAACTTGAAGTGTGCACTACGGAGCGAACAAAACCCTTTTAAGTCGATCGCCCGCTTCGCCTCCTCCCAGATACTCAACACAACGGAGTGCCTCTTTGGGATCGACGGTACCCGCCTTCAACATCTCTCCAATGTCCACCCAATCCTGAGGGCGATTGAAGATCGACTTGAATACCGTCAAATCTGTTGCCGATATCACAGGAATTACAGCTCCGTTAAACGGATAAGACTCTTTTCGCCCTTCCACAATTTGATAGTACTCATTTTTGGCAAAAAAAGGTCTACGGATCCGCCTCGCATCCATCGCAAGCGCACCTCTTCTAGGATTTGAGCAACTCGAATCTGCTGGAGCGTCCACCTTACCCGGAGAGGCATTGCGCGAAAAACGCGAACCGCCTCATTTACGGAGAGTACAATATTGATGTTTATATCGCTAGTAGCTCTCGGACGTAAAGTGTAGAAGGCGAGTGCTATCGCACCGCCAAAGGCATGAGGAATCTCACCTCCTTCGAGGCTCGCATGGATGGCCACGATTCTTTGAGCCATTGACTCAGTTGCCATGACTTCTTTCTAGTGCATCTATGAAACTAAGCACATCTTCAAAGGACCGTCCGTTGATTTCTGGATTGGCAAAGCTTGACTCTTCGGGAGGAACAAGTGCCAACGATACTCCGCACGCAGCAAGTATCCGCAGCATCATTTTGAAACTAGGATCAAGCTTTCCGCGTTCATAATCACTTACTCTTCCGGGTGCTATCCCAACCTCTTTAGCAAGCTCAGCCTGCGAGAAACCCGCTTCCCCGCGGGCCTTACGAATTAGATAACCTGCGGGAGTGTATCGATGATATTCCACAATTTAAATACTATCGGATATGGTAGCAATAGCACAAGCGGTACAAAAACTCACCCACACGCGTTTACGCTAAAATCTACCCTCGCTTCGAATAGTCATCCAATTGTTAAGTTTCCTCGTCAATAACCAAATGGGGGTTGAGGAGAAGTTAATCAAGCATTACTAACATCCGATAATTTTGATATCAGGAGACGAGCGGCACTCCAGTAGTACGGATGAGTAATTCAACGGAGAGATCTATGGAGGTAGGTCCGAAAGACACAACTCCGGCGAAATATCGGTTCGGCGAAAGATTTAAGTCGTTCGTAGCCACATCTTCCGTGGTAACGATGGTGCATCGCTCGTCCACGGACTGCCAGCCATGGAAGAGCCCGTGGATCGTGGAAATTTACTCAAGCGTGAACTCATTCTTGGGTCTGCCCTTTACGAAAAGCTGAGAGGTGTTGATAGGCACGATCTCTTTCGAATAAGGTTTCTTTCGGTTGGATACCGTGACAAGTTCCGGCGCTGGCGTGTTGTAAGCGAGATTCTCAGGAAGGAGATGCGCGGCCTCGACGAGGTCTACCTCTGTGAGGGCTCGACGTATGTCTCGCTCTCGGTTTGATCCAGCGTTCCCGCTGCCACGGCTCACCGCTCCGGTGTCGAGTGCGATCGCTATGCGTCTAATTATCCTGCGGGAGGTGATGGCGTGCAGTACCTATCCCCAGTCTGCAGGCGATGACGCAAGGATGCCTGTTCGAATCGGTTGTTGGTGTCTTTCCGATAGATGCCCTCTGGGAAGTCCGGTTTCCTCAAAGGGTTCGCCGTCACGATGTCGAACCGTCGGAGTTGGCCCGACCGGTTCGTGAATGCTGGGTTGCGCATCGTGTCGCCGAGGGCGATTTCGCCGTCCATGTCGCACAGAAAGGCTTTAATTCTCCATTGGGAGAAGGTGAATGAATTGACATTCTCGCCAAAGAGCTTCAAAAGAGTCACTCCAGAGGTAGCTCCCGATGCTCGTTGACGGCTTTGCCGTAAGTCCAGGGGTCGAGCGTGGCACTTAATTAGCAACCACGAAGAGCCCCGGCATGGATCGTAGAACATCTCACCGGGCCGAAGATCGAGAATGCTTGCCACGCCACGACCCGGTGCGACCTCAGCTTGCGTGTGGAACTCGCCAGCGCCCTGTCCCTGGCCTACGGCAAACTTTCAGAGCAGGTACTCGTACGCACAACCATAGAGGTCTGGCTGCACGTCGTTCAGGCCGAGGCGATGCTACCCTAGGGTCATGACGAGGGAAGCGATCCTATAGTTGTCCAGGATTGGCAGTCCGGCGGTCGTATCGCAAAAGTCCACGGTGTCGATGACTCCTCGAAGCCTTGGATTTTGTCGAGCTACTACCCGCATGGCATCGGTCAGAGCTTCCCAAAGAGCAGTGGTCTTTAGCGCTATCAACTGCCATCAGCTCTCGGCAGGATGCAAAAGCGGACCAGCCCTTGGTCATGTTCGATGGACTCCTTCGCCGTGTTTGGGTCCCCTACCTCGGCAGCGACCCGCTGGACTTCGTCGCCAAAGACATTCGAGAGACCCTTGAGGGAGATGTAGCCATTGAACTTTGGAGCGTCAATCGAATCACGGACGGGCATGCTGGGTCCCAGGGCCATGTCTCAAGCGCATTTATACCGAACGTTCCGTTCGTGGGCGAGTCGGCATCGTCGCTCGAGGCCAGCTCAGCCGCTGAGAGGATGATTGCGAACACAGCCTCGAAGTCGATGCCGAACTTCGACGAGAGCTTGGCGATGCGCACTCCGAATGTGCCCCTCAACTCGCCAAGCGCCTGATTGAAGACCCGTTCTTGAGAGCTGCAGAAGGGGCCGCGGAAACCGCCCGCATCTCGATCCAGCACATCCGTGCTGCATAAGAACTTCCGACACGAAGCCCGCACATGGCCCGGAGATGGGGAGCGATGTCGTCTTCCTTGTCATCAAGCTATCCAAGCTCGGACGTGAGGAACTAACGCATATCACGAATCGGGCCGACACAGTGCCCGGGAGATTCCGCTTCAAACGGTTCGAACAGGATACACCGATCTACCAGGTAGACAAGTACTCAACGAGCTGCCGTTACCTTCGCCACTCCGGGGTCCTAGCTCACCCCGAAGATCGGGCAGGAGAAGCCGGTTACCCTGCGGGCGATTTCCGAAAAATTTATGGTCAGCGCACAGCTCCCAGGACAAAGCGAGCCTTTTCGGTGCGCAGCATCTCGTACGGACTCAAGAACTTCACACTCAGCCCGATGCAGACATTTGGAATCTTGATCTTCTTGACGGAGTTCGCAGCGACCTCGTGCGTCACCACATCGAAACGGTAAGCGTGCGCTTGGGCTACGAGGTAGAAGTCGGCGACCTGCAGGAACTGGCTGACAGCACCCGGCTCGTAGTTGCCGCTCCCCACCCAGGTGCTCACGGCGGCGAGACTGAGGAGCACGGCATTGTCCGGAGGCAAAAAGAAGTCGTCGCCTCGCTGCCTGGCCCACTCGGCCAGCTCATCGTCGCCCCCGATCAACTCGTCCCTAACCTTTTCTATGGAAAACACCTTGCCGTTGGCGTGCTCCTGGTCGATCCACTCCCAGAAGGCAGGACAGAAGTCAAAGCTGTAGTGGAGGTTCTTCGCCTGTATGAAGATATTCGAGTCGAGCAGATAGGGCATCAGACGACCCCCAGCCTCGCTGCCAGTTCGTTGAAGGTGGACACCTTCTTGAAGCCGAGCATCTGGAAGGCGTCTCGATAGAGCGTCTGACCCTCAAGGGTGCTCTCAATAAGAGCACGGGCGAATCGTTTACTGACACGAACCGGCTGCGTGTTGTAGAAGTTGCCCCCGCTTCCGGTGCCACGCTCTTCCATGAGCGTCCGGATGCGGTCCAGCTCAGTAGCGAACTCCTCCCGATATTGCGTTATGGTGAAGTAGTTCGCATCGAAAAGACGCCGAAGGACAACGAGAGTGCTTACCTTGAAACGCCGGGCGAGCGTCTCCAGCTCGTTCGTCAGGTCGTCCCGGTTGATCTGATGTCCCCGAAGTGCAGATCCGGGCACGAGAAACTCAGCAGCCACTTGGTTGCACCACCGCTCAATGGCATTGCCCGACGTCGATGCTATGTCGGCATCCGAGACTGCAGACTCGCCGATCCAAATGTGAACTAGCTCATGCGCGAGCGTGAAAATCTGCGCTGCCTTCGTGTCGGCACCGTTCACGAAGATCAGGGGTGCGAGGTCATCGGCGAGAGCGAAACCTCGAAACTCGTTGGGGTCTAGCTTCCGATGCGTGTTGCTCCCGACAATCCCACTGACCATGACCAACACGCCGCTTCGGTCCGCCTCTTCGACAAGCCGACGAAGCGCTTCGCTCAAACTACTGCCTCGTTCGTCGGGAGCGAATTCCAGGACCTCCCGTATTCGGGCAGCGGCTTCCTCAACATCGGATCCGACCGTGAACGTGCCCACGAAGGGGACCGGCGACTCTCGGTGAAGCCGAGCATAGTCCCGATACCAATCCTGGCGCCGCTGGCACTGGTACACGGTGTCGAGGAGATCCGGACTCGCATGCCCGATCTCCACATCCCCGATGGTACGGAAGTCCGGTACCGGGAGCGGCTCCTCAGGCGGCTCGGGAAGGAAGAGGTAGCCGACTGGCGTATACGTCGCTTGGGCGAACTTCTCAAGCTGCTTGAGCGTCGGCTGCTTCGTCCCCTGCTCCCACTCATAGAGCGCCGGGAAGCGAGCGAAGAGGTCCTCCCGTGTCTGTCGGGATCGCTCCCTAGCCCAAGCGAGCATCGCAGGATGGACGGGCACCCGGACGGTCATCGCCCGGCCCTCCATACCAGAGCGCAGGTAAGGGCGGGGGCAGGGCTGAGAGTGAGCACTTTCCAGAACATAGCTTGATGATATGCGAAGGCACCGTCGGCGCAGTAGACGGGTCGCAATTGGAACAATCCGAGGCGATCGAAGCTGAAGCCGCCAACGGGGGCCGCCACTGGATGATCCACCGCAGCGAGCCCGTCACGACCCCACGTAGCCGCAATGACCCAGAAGAACGCCAGCTCAGCTTTTGAGGAGCTCATTTGACCGTAGAGGCGGTTGGGGACACGGAAGGGACTGGTCTCAAGTCGCCTAAGCACAGCGTCTTGTGTTTCGTCGGCTTCGACTACCAGCACTCGCTCGCCAACAGCGTTAGCATAGCGCAGGTCTCTCACGATTTGCTTCGACAGCCGCCGGGTACGTTCACGCTGCCGCCGGACCAGCGTCAACCTTGCGCCCACAGAGACCTCCGCACCAAAATTCTCTGCCGAGTCTGGTACCCACTGGTCGGGCAGGGATCCAAATAACGACCGCTTACCTAAAATTTTATGGCGCGCTCGGAGGGAGTCGAACCCCCAACCTTCTGATCCGTAGTCAGATGCTCTATCCATTAAGCTACGAGCGCAGCACGTATATCCTACCGTACTTAGAGCTAATCCCATTCACCTAAATAAATCCAATCTCCAATAGCTCATGGTATTAGAGCGCTACTACCGTGATGACCAAAAGCAGCCATGCCACAACTTTCACGACCTAAAGAAGTGAGGCGTCAATTCGCAATCCCGAAACTTCAGCCATTGCCTTAGCAATACTCAAAAGTCTCCAATCACTACCCATTGGACCATATACAACCGCGCCAACCGGAAGACCAGCAACTTTCCCAATAGGAATATTTACAGAAGGATATCCCGCTATTGCAGCTGGCGAATAACCAGAGCCTGCGATGACGTCTCCGTTGACACTATCAATTAACCACGATGGACCCATCGAGAGGGTCAGAATAAAGTTCACACCACTTTTTTCTAAGACGGCGTCGATCTTGCGTCTCATCCCGCCTATATGGCGTTCGCGAAGGGCGGCTAACTCCTCTTCGCTCATCTTGGATATTGAAATCGACTCTTCAAAGTGCTCTTGACCAAAGAGCGATAGTTCCTCATTTGCTCTAGTTATGTTGGCTTCAATAAGGTCTTCCATTGAAGAAAGCCCACTGACGCCACGACCCATTAGATATTCAGGTAGTGAATGATACATTTCATATCTAAGTAGGTTTACCTCATCTTCGCCGTTGATATCCAAAACCGTTTCAGCCTTGCGATCAGCTCCATCTACGAACCTCAGGTGGCCAGATAGTGCATCGATGAACCTACTCAAGAGCGCATCGCCCTTAACTGAGTACCCCGAATAGCCCGAGGCCAGAAGTCCAATTGAGGTTGATCCCATATCAGCCGATGCGGAGTCGAGACTCTTCTCAGGTGTTGAAAAGTATGAGTAGATCAATTCGATATCTTGGACCGACCGCGCAAAGATTCCAACCGTATCTTGCGAAGGCGAAATTGGGGCCATGCCCCTCGTGGATATCACACCTCTAGATGGCTTGAAACCAAAGACGCCATTCACCGATGCAGGACAGATAACGGAGCCATCCGTTTCGCTGCCTATCGAGACCGGTACGATTCCAGCTGCTACCGCTGCTGCCGAACCAGCAGAAGACCCGCCAGGGCTTCGGAGACGGTCATGAGGGTTTCTGCATTGGCCACCGGCCGCAGACCATCCTGAGATCGAAGAGTGTCCTCGAAAGTTCGCCCACTCGGATAAATTAGCCTTTCCAGCAGTAACAGCACCTAACTGACGAAGGGCTTCAACCACATCGGCATCTTCGGCCACGGGAGCGTCTTCAAAGACAAGAGATCCAACGGTTGTAGGCAATTCAGAGGTGTTGATGCTATCTTTGTAGACCATAGGAAGTCCAGCAAGAGGCCCCTCTTTGAGCTGAGGCGAATCATTGACGGCGATCAATGAATTCAAAGGGAGATCGCCAAGCTTATCGATCTCGGCGGTCACCCGAAACGCTTCAAATACCTCTTCCTTTGAAAAGATTCCACTTCTAACCCCTGCCGTCAACTCGACAGCGCTCATCTTTCGATACTCGCTCATATTCATGGATCGCTAAGTTAGCAGACTGCAGAGGTCTATTTGACTTCAAACTCTACGAAAATATGGCTTGAGGAGTGACTTTATCAAAATTCAGCTTTAGAGTTTCGACTCCAAAACGACCAACTAAGTCTCTGGCCTTCATATAGTCGTGCGAAATACCTCGAACTAGGTGATTACGAACCTCGACTTCATGATCGTTGAGGCCATCGTTCCCAATTCCGAGAGATGCTATTGCAAATCGAACATCATTCATAACAGGTGCTCGCGAAAACAGAGAGGCGCGAGCAATGGTTACCGCCACCACTGCAGCCTTAATGTCAGCGGCACTCAATCCCGAACTATCGGCCACGCCCTCTAAAGCAACTCTCGCTAGTTTCATAGCAAATCCGCTGTCGGGACCTGGAGTTCCAAGGTTTTTTCCCTGCTCAACAGCGCTGTGCTTATTCACGCTAAGCTCAGCCGGGCGATTTAACTTCCAAGACTTTGGAAGAGCTAGCGAATCAAACTTACGAAGCGAAGATCCATTTTTCACCGGAACATACTGTGGCTGAGTCAATTTCTCCTCATTTCATCTGAACTGTATAACTACTTCGTGAGATCGCGAAACTACCCTTAGTTTTCTAGGCCTCTGAGCGAAGTAGTCCAACGACTATCGAATCTTGAAGCGCCTGCCACGAAGCATCTATAACGTTAGATGATACTCCAATGGTGGTCCATTGACCATTTGAGTCACTCGAAGTGATCAGAACCCTTACCTTGGCTCCGGTGCCACTCGTTGAATCCAGGACACGAACCTTGAAATCGGTGAGGTGCACACCAGATAAACCTGGGTAATCTTGTGCTAACCCTTTTCGCAAAGCTCCATCAAGCGCATTTACCGGACCATTTCCCTCTGCGGTATCAACGACTCGGGTTCCATTGACCCAAAGCTTCACGGTTGCTTCGGTATTTGGTTCACCATCAGCCCTACAGTCGTTGATAACGCGGAATGACTCGACCTCGAAGTACTTCTGCTCCCATCCTGTCGCCCTGCGGAGCAAGAGCTCCAATGAACCATCGGCGGTTTCAAAGTGATACCCCTGATGTTCAAGGACCTTAAGGTGGTCTAGAACTACAGCGATCTGATCTTTATCAATGTCGATTCCGAGCTCTGAGGCCTTTATTGCCACCGTCGACCTACCAGCCATCTCAGAGACTACAAAACGAGTACCGTTGCCAACTGTCTCGGGCGCTATGTGCTCATAAGCATCTTTTCGACGAGCAATTGCACTTACATGAAGGCCAGCCTTATGGGTGAATGACGATGCTCCAACGTAGGGCTTTTGAGGGTCGGTTGCAATATTGATAACTTCCGCAACGTGGCGCGAGACAGATGTTATCAGTGAGATGCGCTCCCTCGGGATCGTATCGACGCCCATCTTTAAAGAAAGGTTGGGGATGGTGACTGAAAGATCGGTATTTCCAGTCCTCTCTCCATATCCATTTATACATCCCTGGACATGAGTTGCTCCAAGTTCCACAGATGTAAGTGCATTTGCGGTAGCGCAACCAGAGTCGTTGTGGAAGTGAACACCGATCTGCAGATCCGTAGTCGCCTTTACGGTCGAAACGACCTTAGATACCTGATAGGGCAAGGTGCCACCGTTGGTATCGCACAACACTAAAGTCGAGGCGCCACCATTTTCAGCAGCCCTCAGAACCTTAAGGGCAAATTCGGGATTGTTCTTATATCCGTCAAAGAAGTGTTCGGCATCGAAAAAGACGCGCCTTCCACGATCCACAAGGTATTTAACTGACTCTTCTGCCATTCGAAGCGCTTCGTCCAAAGTGGTTCTCAAGGCCTCGGTAACGTGGTAGTCCCAAGACTTAGCAACCATGCATACAGCCTCGGTCTCCGAGTCGAGCATGTTCTTGAGGGTTTCGTCCTTGCTTGGGTCCGCTCCAGGGCGCATCGTTGATCCAAATGCGACCAAAGTCGCCGTCTTGAAGGAGAGCTCCTTGGGGGCTCTCCTAAAAAATTCAACGTCCTTAGGGTTGGCACCTGGCCAACCGCCTTCGATAAACCTAACCCCTAAGCGATCGAGTTGCTCAGCCACCTTTAGCTTGTCATCAACTGTCAGCGATATACCCTCTTGCTGTGATCCATCCCGAAGTGTCGTATCGTAGATGTCAACACTCGAAGGCAACGCGAAGTCGATCTCAGCCGACATAATCTAACCACTCCTTATGGCTATCTGACTCGCCATGAACTGCACTGAAGTAAGCGGCTTGGATCGCCTTCGTGAAAGCACCAGGCACGCCATCTCCGACAACCCTATCGTCGACCGAGACGGCTGGGGTTACCTCAGCAGCTGTACCACATACAAAGATCTCTTCGGCCGTGTACAGGTCTGATCGAAGGAGGTTTGCGACTTCAACTTCGTAACCTAGGTCGTTTGCAAGCGCGCTAACAGTCGATTGGGTGATTCCCTCAAGAGCACCTGCCGATGTCGGTGGAGTGTAAACCTTCCCTTTGCGAACCACGAAGACGTTCTCGCCGGTGCACTCTGAGACATAGCCTTGAGGTGAGAGCAGGATTGCCTCGTCGTATCCAGCCTTGACTGCTTCAACCTTGGCCAGCGAAGAGTTGATGTACATTCCTGTTCCCTTAGCGGCCGGCGGAAGGGAGTTAGGGTTATGCCTCACCCATGAACTGATCTTTAGGCGGATTCCCTTAGCGAGGCCTTCAGCACCGAGGTATGTACCCCACTTCCAAGCTGCTATCGAGACATCAGCCTTACACGCAAGAGGATTCAGCCCCATCTCTCCGTAGCCAAGGTATACGATCGGTCTGATGTAGCACTCTTCAAGGCCGTTTCTCTTGACGAGCTCTAGAGTGCCATCGATCAACTCTTCTCTCGTAAACGGTATATCGATCATAAAGATCTTGGCAGATTGAAATAGCCTGTCAATATGGTCCACGAGGCGAAATACCGCGGTGCCCGTGGGGGTCTTGTACGCACGAATGCCTTCGAATACACCTGAACCGTAGTGGAGGCCGTGAGTAAGGACGTGGACGTTAGCCTCGTCCCACGCCTTGAACTCACCGTTCATCCAGATATATCCACTCTTCTCAATTGGCATTTGCCACCCTTTCTGCTATTTCTTTTCCAATTTCAGCCGTGGTCATCGTCGGAGCCGGACTGTAGTTACCTAATACGTCAAATATTGCCTTCGCGGCCTTTGCCTCGCCCAAAAATTCGAGCATTAGTGCCGCTGATCTGATTGCGGCGATCGGATTAGCCTTACCGGTTCCAACGATGTCATGAGCAGCACCGTGGACCGGCTCAAATAGAGAGGGACCCGTTCGAGCTGGATTTAGATTCGCTGAGGCCGCATGGCCTATACCACCAGAGATAGCTCCTGCGAGGTCGGTGATGATGTCGCCGAAGAGGTTGTCAGTTACCACAACGTCATAACGACTTGGTGAATCCACCATATAGATACAGGCGGCATCGACGTGGTTGTAAGCGGTACTAACATCTGGATACTCACTTGCCACCTCATCGAAGGTACGCTGCCAAAGGTCACCTGAAAATGTAAGGACGTTGGTCTTATGGACGAGTGTCAAGTGCTTACGCGGACGAGACCTAGCCAAATCGAAGGCGTAGCGAATCGCACGCTCAACCCCAAACCTGGTGTTAACCGATCCCTGTGTAGCAATTTCGTTTGGTGTGCCACGACGCAGAAGGCCGCCCTCACCAGCGTAGGTACCTTCGGTATTTTCACGAATAACTACAAAGTCAACGTCTTCAAAACGTCCCCCACTTCCTCCTGGGGGCGTAATGAAGGGACGATGATTTATGTAGAGGTCGAGTTCGAATCGGAGCTTGAGTAGCAGTCCCCTCTCGAGAATCCCCGGCGGCACCTCCTTGGACCCAATAGCTGGTCCAATAGCTCCGAGCATGATGGCGTCAAAGCCACGCAACTCAGCAAGTGTCTCATCAGGGAGCACAACCTTGTCGCGGATATACCTAGCCGCACCTAGATCATACGACGAGGTCGTGAAAGGAACTTTGGTGGCACCAACCACTCGCATTGCCTCATCGACAACTTCAGGTCCGATGCCATCTCCGCCAATTAGTGCAATCTTATGCACGACTATCAACCCCCAGAACACGACGATCGACTGTAGTTATAAATAAAAAAGACCGTCCACTTTTACGTGGCCGGTCGAAGCTTGTGATTCACCATCGCGAACCACAAGCCCTTTAAATCTCTACCCCGAACGTTACGATGAATACGTTCAACAAACCCTCACATGAGTTTATTAACAACAAATTTCACGATATCTTAGCAGGCAAAGTTGGTGGCTTCAACTATTAGGACATCCAACTTTTCAGGTAAGTGAAATTCTCTCCCGTCATCACCTTTCGATGGCAACAACTTCAACCTGAAGTTCACCACCCGGAGCTTGGTACGAAACTATATCTCCCACCTTTTTGCCCTCGATTGACTGACCAAGGGGACTTGATGGAGAAAGGGTTCCCATTCCCTCGCGCTTCTCCTCGATCGACCCGTAGAAGTACTCCTCGGTATCGTCGTCCCCGACGTACCTAAGGGTCACCACACAACCTATCGATACGTCGTCTCTCTCTTGTGCACCATCGATAATCGTCGCATCCTTTAGGATCGCTTCGATTTGACGAATACGCGCCTCCATCTTGCCCTGCGTATCTTTAGCAGCGTGGTAGTCACCATTCTCGCGAAGGTCACCTAGTGCGCGAGCCTCTTCAATCACACGCGCAATTTCAATACGACCCCTGGTGGTCAGTTCTTCTAATTCGGCGACCAATCGGTCGTAAGCTTGTCTTGTTAGTGTCTGACTCATTCGATAGAAGTTAGCCGAAACTTTGCCAAATGTGAACCCAATTGCGCCAACAACGCCGATTCGCATAGAGGGAACTCTCTTTTTACTATGCTTTTTACAAAACCAAGCGTTTTGAGTTGAGCCCTCGTGGCGCGATGGTACGAGCTCGTCTCATTAGGGCTTCTACCATCTTCTACAACAAACGTCTTTGGAGTGAACCTCGAAGGATAATTTTAGGTTTGCAGGCTCCAATCGAAACAGGAAGGTCAAATGGCAGGTCGTACCCTATCGGAAAAGATATGGGATGCACATCTTGTAGCCAGCGGTCAGGATAGCCCTGATCTACTGTACATAGATCTGCACCTCGTTCATGAAGTAACATCTCCTCAGGCCTTTGACGGCCTTCGCATGGCGGGACGAAAGCCACGCCGCCCAGACCTAACAGTAGCTACTGCTGACCACAACGTGCCTACGATCGACATAGACAAGCCCGTTGCTGATCCTATTTCCGCAAAGCAACTTGAAGTCCTCAATCGAAACTGCGAAGAGTTCGGAATTACCCTCTACAAGATGGGCGACATCAACCAGGGTATCGTCCACGTAATTGGTCCAGAAAAGGGATTGACCCTTCCAGGGATGACCATTGTCTGTGGAGATAGCCACACTGCAACTCACGGAGCCTTCGGTGCACTGGCTTTCGGCATCGGAACCTCCGAGGTAGAGCACGTTTTGGCAACCCAAACGCTACCACAATCGAAGCCTGGAACCATGGCCATCGAAGTCGACGGCGAACTTCCACCCGGAGTTAGCGCCAAGGACCTCATCCTCGCGATAATTGGCACCATCGGTACCGGAGGCGGGATTGGTTATGTGATCGAATACCGCGGCGAAGCAATTCGTAAGCTTTCGATGGAAGAGCGCATGACCGTCTGCAACATGTCGATCGAAGCAGGTGCTCGCGCAGGGCTAATTGCTCCAGACCAAACGACATTCGACTACGTGAAGGGGCGCCCCTTTGCTCCAGCCGGCGAAGAACTTGAGGCCGCCATCTCGTACTGGAAGACCCTTGAGACCGATCCAGATGCAACCTTCGACAAGGTTGTACACATCGACGCTACAAAACTCTCTCCATTCGTATCGTGGGGTACTAACCCGGCCCAAGTTGCGCCACTTTCGGCAGTCGTGCCGGACCCTGAGAGCTTTGGCGAACCAGCTCAGCGCGAAGCTGCCGCTCGCGCTCTGCGATACATGGGGCTAAAGGCCGGAACAGCGCTCAAGGAAGTTAAGGTCGACACGGTCTTTATTGGATCTTGCACAAACTCAAGAATCAGTGACCTCAAGGTTGCGGCCGAAATCGTCCAAGGGCGCAAGGTTCACAGCGACATTAGGGCCATGGTTGTACCTGGGTCGCACCTGGTCAAGAAGGAGGCGGAAGAGCTTGGCCTCGACAAAGTCTTTATAGAGGCCGGCTTCGAGTGGAGAAATGCCGGGTGCTCTATGTGCCTTGGGATGAACCCAGACCAACTAAAAGTTGGTGAGCGTTCAGCCTCGACATCGAACCGAAACTTTGAAGGACGTCAGGGTAAAGGTGGACGAACCCACTTGGTCTCTCCAGCCGTCGCAGCAGCAACAGCAATCGTTGGCTACCTAGCCGAACCAGCGGATCTCAAGTAGTAGTCGGGGAAGATTCAAAATGGAAAAGACAGTTAGATTCACAGGTAACGCTGTACCACTCGAGAGAAGCGATGTTGATACAGATCAGATAATCCCATCTGATTGGCTAAAGCGCGTCGAGAGGACAGGATTTGGTGCAGGCCTCTTTTCAGAGTGGCGCGAAGATCCTTCGTTCATCCTCAACGATGACCGCTATTCAAAGGCGACGATCCTAGTAGCAGGTGAGAACTTTGGTACTGGCTCTTCGAGAGAACACGCCGTCTGGGCCCTTATGGACTACGGCTTCCGAGCAGTGCTCTCAGCACGCTTCGGCGATATATTCTTCAACAACTCAACGAAGGCTGGCCTAGTCCCCGTCAAATTGAGTGACGATGAGATCAAGACCCTCCAAAAGGCACTAATCGATGATCCAAGTCTCGAGATTACGGTTGACATCGAGGCCCTATCGGTAACGGCACCCTCGATTTCATTCGAAGCAAAGTTCAATTTGAATGAATTTACGAGATACAGATTCCTCGAGGGTCTCGACGACATTGGTCTTACATTGGCAAAAGAGGATCAAATAAGCGATTTTGAGGGACGCAGGCCGTCTTTCTATCCCAATCTCGCACGTTAAATTCTCTTCACAGAAGATTCAATCAGATACTGGCCTTGGTCGTTTTTACCTGCGGGTAATTGCAACGACCGAGGCCAATATCGTTAATCCGCCAATTACAAAGATCAAATTGATGCTCTCACCTAGAAGTGCGACCGACGAGATGACAGCCACTAACGGAACAATGTAGGTTACCGAAGACGACGCCGTTGGCCCAAGACTTCTATTTATGCGATGGTATATGAGAGTCGCAAATCCAGTCTGCACTACTCCAAGTGTGACGATAGCTGCGATCGCCCCTACATAAGTTTGAGACGAGTGGCCCGAGAACGATGTGAAAAACAGTGTTGGCAATGCGAGTAAAAGGCCAAACAAAACCTGATAGTAGCTAGCGGCTAATGGCTTAATGTCGCCGTCTACAACGTAGCGCTTGGTATAGACAAATCCGAGAGCATAGGAGAGCGATGCCAGAGTTAGCACGACATCTCCAAATATAGCACTGCTACCACTTGTGCTCCAAGGCTGCAATATCAGAGCGACACCGACGATTCCCAGAAGGAGCCCTCCGTAGTTATACCATCTCCTACGGTCATTATCCTTTGTCGCTAGGGTAATGACGAAGGTGGCGATGGGGGTAAGTGCGTTGAGCATTCCAGCTGTGGCCGCCGAAGTCTTTGTTTCGCCCACTGAAATCGCAAGGAATGGAAGAGTATTTGCGATAAGAGCTTGGAGGGGCATTACCTTCAAGAGTGCTCGTCGCTGTTGTGCAGTTACATCGATCCCTCGCCTTTTCATAGTAATTTTTAGCGTTATGGTGGCAAAGAAGAGGCGGCCTGCTACTACCCAAGCTGGTGAGAATGCCCTTAGGCCAATTGCTATCAGATAGTACGACAGGCCCCAAAGCGAACCGAGCAAAAGCAGCTCAGCTTTGGGGCCCTTTAGCTTACTTAGAATTTTGAGACCACATAATCAATCGAGGCTACGAGGGCCTCGACGTCAGATGGGTCAACAGCTGGGAATGTTGCTATGCGAAGTTGATTTCTTCCAAGCTTACGATATGGCTCGACGTCTACGACTCCATTCTTGCGAAGGACCTTAGCTACGCTAGCAGCATCGATATTGTCGTCGAAGTCTATTGTCGCGACCACATTTGAACGCATTTGGGGATCTTGAACGAATGGAGTTGCAAATTCAGAGGCGATGGCCCAGTTGTAGACGATCCCTGAACTCTCCGCGGACCGTCCAGATGAAAATGGCAGTCCACCATTGCCGTTGATCCACTTGATCTGCTCATTCATCAAAAATATCGTGGCGAGGGCGGGGGTATTATAGGTCTGGTTTAGAACAGAGTTATCGAGCGCTATTGAAAGATCGAGGGCGGGTGGGATGTAGCGTCCGCTCTCCTTAATCTCTTTCACTCTTTCAATTGCAGCAGGCGACATCAGCGCAAACCAAATTCCACCATCAGATGCAAAGGCTTTTTGAGGTGCGAAGTAGTAGCAGTCAAATTGATTTGCATCAACCATAAGTCCTGCCGCCGCGCTAGTTGCATCGACAGCAATGAGGCCCTTTGAGCCCTTTGGTCGAATGATCTCCATCGAGACACCGGTAGAGGTCTCGTTGTGGGTGAAGGCATATAGGTCGATCTCATCGTTGACAATAGCCTCGGGACGACTACCTGGTTCAGCCTTTATGATCTCAGGATCTTGAATAAAGGGTGCCATCTTGGCAGAGGAGGCGAACTTCGACGAGAACTCACCGAATGAGAGGTGCTGGCTCTTATTTGCAATGAGTGAGAATACCGCAGTGTCCCAAAAATAGGTAGAACCACCATTTCCAAGAACTACTTCATAACCTTCTGGGAGGCTAAAGAGTTCGCGTAGTCCACTCCTGACCTCGCCAACTACTGATTTGACTGTATTTTGCCTATGCGACGTTCCAAGAAAGTCGGTCGCACGCGCCGCTAGCGCATCTACCGCCTCTCTGCGAACTTTAGATGGCCCTGATCCAAAGCGACCATCTCGGGGAAGCATCTCGCTAGGGATTAGGATGTCAGTGTTAGCCGTACTATCGCTCATATTTAATTCACACACCTCAGGGGGTCGATCAGATGTCGGAGCAGAGAGCAAGAATCTCACGCCGAATTTCATCCGTTGCCGAATCAGCTACGCTCGCGATTGACGCAAAGGCAAAAGCCCTCAAAGCAAGCGGCGTCGACGTCATCGGCTTCGGCGCTGGGGAACCTGACTTTCCAACTCCACCAAACATCGTAGAGGCCGCAGCCAAAGCGTGTGCAGATCCCAAGAACCACCGCTACACCCCCGCCGCTGGACTTCCCGAGTTGAGAGAGGCAATAGCTGCGAAGACGAAGCGCGACTCTGGCTATGAGATCTCCCCCGCAAACACCGTCGTCACTAACGGCGGGAAGCATGCAATCTATAACGCCTTCGCCACAGTCCTAGACCCAGGTGATGAAGTCTTGATTCCCGAGCCCTATTGGACGACCTATCCCGAGGCGGTAAAACTCGCTGGGGGCGTACCCGTATTTGTCCCATCGACGCTTGATAGCGGGTTCAAAGTAACCCCAGGTGACCTAGAGCGTTATCGCACCGACCGAACCAAGATGGCACTCTTCGTTTCGCCTTCCAATCCTTCGGGAGCGGTATATAACGAAGAAGAGACTCGCAACTTCGCCGAGTTCTGTGCCGAAAATAACCTTTGGATCATGTCCGATGAAATCTACGAGCACTTAACTTACGACGGCGAAGTTGCCCATTCAGTGGTAAATTTCGACCCTCGTGGCCTTGAAAATGTGATCGTCGTAAATGGAGTCGCCAAGACTTACGCTATGACGGGATGGCGCGTTGGTTGGATCGTTGCTGCTAAGGACGTAATTGCCGCAGCCGCAAATTTACAGTCGCAACAGACATCTAACGTTTCAAACGTTCCTCAGCGCGCAACGATAGAGGCCCTAAATGGAGACCAAAGTGCCGTTTCGGTTATGCGAAGCGCATTTGATCGACGACGCCAAACGATCACAAAGCTGCTCAATGAGATCGATGGGGTGAACTGTCCCCTTCCAAAGGGCGCATTCTACGCCTATCCCGATGTCACCTCTCTCATCGGCCGAAGCTACAACGGCGTTAGGCCATCGAATACATCTCAACTCGCCGAGGTCGTCCTCGATCAGGCAAAGGTGGCGGTGGTGCCCGGTGAAGCATTTGGTACGCCGGGTTACTTCCGCTTCTCGTATGCCCTATCCGACAGCGACCTCGAGGAAGGGATCTCAAGAATCGCAAAGTTGGTAGGCGAATCTAGCGACTAGCAACTCTTTCGATCCGGATCGAACGACCTTTGAAGGCCGCCCTCGCTTTGGCTAAAGGGCGGCCTTTTTGCTAATAACAGCCTCTGGGACTCCAATAATTACCCCAATTGAGTCACTCCAATAGAATATAAATTCATTATTCAAATCTGCGAAAAAAAATGCCCATAAAAATTTCAAACGGCCTCTTTTCTGAAAGCTAATCTCGAAATATTTCAGATACCCCAGGGCGTTTAAAGGCGAAAGGATCTTGATTACCATCCCAAAAGGGCAAAAGTTCCAGGATTATTTGGTTTATCCCTATAGCTACTAGGATGGATACGTAAAAAACTATCAAGAAAAACTTGTAGATTTTCACAAAAATTTTTCATCACACGTTAGGAGTGAAATGGCGCGGATTCTCGTAACAGAGGAGATTGCAGATAGCGGACTAGACCTACTTAGAAGTGATGGTCACACCGTGGACGTAAAGCTCAACCTGTCAAAGGAGGAGCTAGCACAAGAGATCAAGGGCGCCGCTGGTCTAATCATTCGATCTGCGACAAAGGTAACTCAGGAACTTCTCGACCAGGCAGACGAACTTCTTGTCGTCGGTAGGGCAGGTATAGGTCTCGACAACGTTGACGTAGCATATGCAACCTCTCGTGGTGTAATGGTAGTAAATGCACCCCAATCAAATATCCTCTCGGCGGCCGAACTCACAGTTGCCCTTATCCTCGCGCAAGCTCGAAATGTTCCACAAGCGCACTCCGCCCTCGTAAATGGTAAGTGGGAGAGGTCGAAGTGGGAGGGAGTTGAACTTTTTGGAAAGACTCTCGGAGTAGTTGGCTTAGGGCGCATCGGAGCGCTAGTGGCCCAGCGAGCATTGGCCTTCGGAATGAAGTTGATCGCCTATGACCCATTCGTTTCCGCAGATCGAGCAAAGCAGATGGGCGTTGAGCTCTGCAGTCTACCTGAGTTGATGCAAAGATCAGACTTCATAACCGTGCACCTTCCAAAGAGCAAGGAGACGGTTGGAATCATAGGCAAAGAGATGCTCGAACTTGCCAAGCCTTCGGCAAGAGTAATAAACGTTGCCCGAGGCGGCATCGTCGACGAAGAGGCACTTTACGAGGCGCTTTCGAATGGCAAAATAGCAGGTGCAGCCCTTGACGTCTTCAATAGCGAGCCATGCACCGACTCCCCCCTCTTCACCCTCTCAAACGTCGTCGTAACGCCTCACTTGGGCGCTTCAACCACCGAAGCCCAAGACAAGGCTGGTGTAACGATTGCAGAACAACTCAAGCTTGCTCTAGCGGGGGACTTCGTACCGTTTGCAGTAAATGTCAGTGCCGCCGAGGTTCAGGAGTCGGTAAAGCCATTTCTTCCGCTTGCTGAAAGCCTAGGAAAGTTTCTCGCCACCCTAGAAGGTTCAATGCCATCAAAGGTGACGATCGAATACCAAGGCCTATTAGCAGCAGGCGATAGCCGCCTACTCCAGCTCTCAACCCTCAAAGGAATCTTCGGAGCTGGCACCAATGAGCCGGTTTCGTACGTCAATGCACCGGCACTTGCCAAGGAGAGGGGGCTAGAGGTCGTCGAGACATTCTCCGACAATGCCAACGACTACATCTCGCTCCTATCTATATCTAGCTCCAATCATCGGGTTAGCGCTACAGTCTCCGAACCATCCAAAGAGGCTCGTATCGTGGAGGTAGACGGTCACCGTGTAGAGATACCACCGTCCACATTCATGCTTGTAGTTCGTAACGACGATGCCCCGGGAAAGATCGGACTCATCGGCACTATCCTCGGGGACGCTGGTTACTCAATCTCATCGATGGCAGTGGGCCCCTCGAACGATGGACTAACAGCTCTAATGATACTAAGTACCGACAGAGAGGTAGAAAAAGAGGTCCTCTCAGCCATCAATAGCGCAAGTGGAATCATCTACGCCCGGGCTGTCACCTGCTAAGAAACCTTTCCCAGCAGGAAATTTAGGCAAAAGTGCTACCGATTAGCGCAACTTCGTATAGTTGCGCTAACATCTAGTGACATGGTTGTAAATCAGATCGGTCTACTACTATCACTACTTTGAGCGCGGCTCTCAACGAGAACCGCGCTAACCTCTGCGTTCAATTTGAACACGGAGGTTTTTTTATTTGTAGCAAAGTTTCAACCCAATGGAAATCAAAAAATCGAAAGGCGAGATCTAAATGGCATCTGAAGCAGAGAAGCTCATAATCTTCGACACAACATTGAGAGACGGAGAACAGTCACCTGGTATTTCTCTCGATGCATCGGAGAAGCTAGAGATTGCAGAGCAACTCGCTCGCCTAAATGTCGACTACATCGAAGCAGGATTTCCCGTTGCAAGCCCCGGTGACTTCGACGCAGTATCTTTGATCGCCGGCAAGGTTGAGGGGCCTGCCATTGCCGCCCTATCTCGTACTCACCTATCTGACGTCGATCGATGCTGGGATGCACTTCGCCACGCAGAGAGGGCCCGAATACACGTCTTTATCTCCACTTCGCCAGTTCACATGGAGTCGATGCTTCGAATGACCCCAGCACAAGTTTTAGAGGCAACACGTTCTGGCGTTGCAAGAGCGAAGGAGCACACAAACGACATCGAGTTTTCACCGCAGGATGCAACTAGAACTCCTCTCGACTTTATGATCGAGGTCCTAACTGCCGCAGTAGAGTCAGGCGCAAACACTCTCAATATTCCAGATACCGTTGGCTATGGAATCCCGTGGGACTTTGGCGCACTCATTAGTTACGTTCGCAAGAATGTACCTGGCGACTACGTCATCTCAACACACTGCCACAATGACCTCGGATTAGCGACGGCAAATAGCCTCGCTGGAGCCCAAGCTGGTGCCCGCCAGATTGAGGTCTGTGTAAATGGCCTCGGTGAAAGAGCTGGCAATGCCGCACTCGAAGAGGTCGTAATGGCGGTAAAGATTCGACCCGACCAATTCAACGGAATGTATACCCAAATCAAGACCGAAGAGATCGCTAGAACCTCCCGCCTTGTCTCGCGATTGACTGGTTACCCACTTCAATACAACAAAGCAGTCGTAGGTCGAAACGCATTCGCACATGAATCCGGAATCCACCAACACGGTGTGCTTGCCAACAAGAAGACCTATGAGATTATAGACGCCGAGTCAGTTGGGCAAAAGTCATCGCAGATAGTTCTCGGCAAGCACTCCGGCAGGCATGCCTTTTCTGATTCCCTCGAGAAGATGGGGATAAAGATCCAAGGAGACGCACTGACTGCCGCCTTTGCGCGCTTCAAAGAGTTGGCCGATCGAAAGTTAGATATTACCGAGGCCGACCTAGAGGCGATCGTAGCCGAAGAACTTGGAATATTTACCACAGATACGTTCGTCCTTGAAGAGTTAGCCGTCACGGGCGGAACGGTTGGCACTCCAACGGCAAGAGTGGTTCTCTCGACTGCAGATGGCAAGGTTGTAGAGGCGTCCTCCGATGGTAACGGCATGATCGATGCAGCTGGAAAAGCGATTCAAAAGGCCACCAATATCGAGGCATCGCTAATTGGCTTTTCTGTCTCCTCGGTTACCGGGGGCGTAGATGCTCTTGGTGATGTTGTAATTCAGCTCGAGTCAAATGGCTCGAAGGCATCTGGCAAAGGCGTCTCCACCGACGTCGTCGAAGCTTCTGCTAGGGCATATCTAAATGCCATAAATAGAATTGAACGACGAAGAAGCCGCAACTCCGAAGGAAGCGAAGGCGAAGTCGGCCCCTAATTCACGCAAGTCATAAGCGGCTTGATAAGTAGCAAAATACGTTGATAGACGGTAGCAGAGGACCTTCAATTGAGTCTCTGCTACCGCTTTTTATATCTGGAACGATATACGTAAGTCCAAGGGGAAGCAGGGCCAAGGTAAGCTTCACCTCCCTCGACTCCCATCCACAACTGCTCGTCGAAGTATTCGAGCGGAACTCTCGAAAGTCGGCAATTGCCAGCAACTGCCATCTCAATTGGATCGAGCAGCCTTTGCACCCTGGCCATCGAGTTATTTATCGATCGACCGTGTTCCACGAACCTAACTTCACCAGCAGGTTTGAGCACCCTCGCGCACTCTTCAATCACCCTCAATGGATCGTCGACAGAACAGAGAACAAACGAGAAGAGTACAAAGTCGATCGACCCTGACCTAATCGGCAACCTATCGCCGGAGGCCGCTATCCGATACAATTGCCCAGATTCATAAGACTTTGCAGCGCTGAGATTTAGTGCATCGATTGAAGGTTCGACTGCAAAGTACGAGCTAACGGAGGCAGGAACGTAAGGTAAGTTAGTACCGCTTCCAAAGCCGATCTCAAGAACGTTGCCAGATAGACCCCTAAGTAAATCTTTGCGTTGACTATCAAAGATCTTCGACCCACAGACAAGGTCGATAACTCTCGGAAGAACTCTACGATCGTACCAATTTGATATCGGTCCAACTCCTCCAGTTGGCAACTTGCTATATTTCACACAAGTGATCGTAGCTCTATTTACCGTGATTTAGAAGACTTTCTTCAAAGACCAACTTTCGAATTTTTCTTTAGCAGAAAACACTACCGTTCAATTCGATCGAGCTTTGGTTCGCCGGTATATGTAACTTTCCCATTCGATAGGGTAATCATTTGATCGGCGATGGCAACGAGTTCAGGGGAGTGTGTCGCAATTAGCACTGCCACCTTTTGGGAGCGAGCCTCTTTTACAAGATCAACTAATGCGCTCTTGCCGACGCTATCTAACCCCACATAAGGCTCGTCTAGGAGAAGAACTTTGAAAGATCTCGCCAAGGCCATCGATAGAGCCACCTTTTGGCGCTGACCTCTCGAGAATCCCCTAGGTAGCCGCTCAGAGAGATATCCAATCTCGAACTTGTCCAAGAGTTCATTGAGGCGCTCATCTGAGTCCTCTATTCCTGACAAACGTGCTGAAAAGGTGAGATGTTCGAATACAGTCAGATCGGCGTAGAGGGAGGGCTCATCGAATGCAACTGACGTTACGATTCGCGCCTCTCTTGATCCAGCTTTCGCACCAAAGAGAAGAATATTGCCAGAATCTGGCTGCACCAATCCACAAATTGCCTTTATGAGTGTGGACTTTCCCGCACCATTGCTTCCGACAAGAACCGTAATCGACCCTTGAGAGACCTTGAACGATACCTTATCAAGGATCGTTCCACCGTCATACTTCTTTACAACGTCTGTAACAGAGATCGCGGACGAGGTACCTTTTTTTGAATCGTTAGCCACTTTCAAGCCTTCTTAATTACTCTGCTCGCACAACGCGGCCATTTGAAATGTAGGCCCAGATAGCAAGGGGGACTACCAATAAAAACGATGAAGTAGAGATCGCCTCGCTATAGGGTACCTGCAGGTGCGTCATTGCACTCTTGGTATTGATTACCGCAATGATCCAACTATTTGCAAAGACGACAGGTAGTGCATCTAGGAGATAAGCAAAGGCTGCAGCCTCTGGCACCATTGTGATCATCGAGGCCGATGACCCCTTTGATCCGCGGTAGTGGGCAAATCCCCCCGCGAAGGTGGCGGAAATTGCCATCGTCGCAATGATGGGTGCCGATACTTCAATTGCAACAAGGTGAGTCGCAGCGAAGATAATGAGATTGATTCCGCTAGCCAGTATTAGCAGCGCAACCATCGGAAACAGAAGTGACCTCGACAAGAGCCATCCATCTTCAACCGGATAATTGATGAACTGATTTGGATGGTCGACCAACGACCCAACTGTATCGCTCATCTCAAGGCCAGCTAAGACTACAAACGGGATGCCAATCAAACCGTCTACCGTCGCTTTGGCAATCGAGAGATCAATTGCATAGACAGCGACACTGACTGTTAGTACTAGGCGAATGTAACGGCGTAAGCGCCAATTGTAAAAGTTCGAACACGACAGGTAGATTGCACTTCTACGTGGTCGCATAGTCACGTTCATCAGTAGCCCTGGAAGGCGCCTTGGGGTATATCCTCCGTCACCTAGAGCTCTCGAAAGCGAGATTACTCCTCGAATATCGCGAAGCGCAACTGCAAAGCGGAGCTTTGAGATCAACTCTGACCGACGCTCTATCGGTTCGAGCTCAAAACGCGCCACGAGCATAAAACCCGCCACCACAGCTGCCAGCGCCAAAATCGGCACAATAAGTGCTTCCGTAGGAAATCGACTAACTGCAAAGAGCGAGACACCGCCGAGACTTGCAATTGCCGATACGTTGCCTATGACGGTAGATATGTACACCGCAACGGCCAGGACGATAGTGATCAGATATACGAACTCAGTTCGGATCCTCGTGAGGTTGCCAACTACTGACGCTCCGATATAGATGTTGGAGGCGGTATAGGCAATGATCGCCATCGCTACTGCCGGCAATAGTTTGTAGCCGTTGTTCAGGTGATACAGAAGAGCTCCAACAACAACTCCGACCAGAATTGAGATGTAGCTTCTAAGAAAGATAAGTTTTAGATACTTGCGTCGTAGCAATTCGGGGTGGTCGGTGCCTGCGAGAAAGACGAGCCTCATCTCAGATCTAAAGACGGTGATGGGGCCACCCTTCGACCCCGCCGAGAGTCCTACGCTCAATGCAGCCGTGTATATCAGAAGAGTAATGGTGGGAATGTAACGAATAAAAGAGGCTATAAAGGGCTTGTCTATCTTTATCAACACGCTTGAGTTCGTTATCAGATCAACGATGATACCGACTATCGCAACGATAAAGTAGCCCTTTACGACCACTGTCAACTTGTCATTTACATCAAAAAAGTGCGCCCTGCGAGCGGAGTTAATCTCCCTAGCAACAGAGCGCACCGTTAGTTCAGAGTTCAATTAACCGCCAGAAACGTCACGAATATTCTTTGCCTTCGAAAGGAAAGGCATCATCTTACGAAGCTCACGCCCAACGGCCTCGATCGGATGGTTCGCTGCATTATCGCGTAGACGATTGAATTCAACCTGTCCCGACTCGTTCTCAGCGATCCACTCACGAGCAAAGGTGCCGTCTTGTATATCTGTGAGAACGTTCTTCATCTCAGCCTTTACAGCTTCAGTGATAACGCGTGGACCACTCTTTAGACCGCCCCACTCAGCAGTCTCGCTGACCGAGAACCACATGCCAGACAAACCGTGTTCGTAAAGAAGATCAACGATTAGCTTAAGCTCGTGCAAGCACTCAAAGTATGCAGATTCAGGCTGATAACCAGCCTCCACTAGTGTTTCGAAGCCAGCGGTAACAAGAGATGCAAGTCCACCGCAGAGAACAGTCTGCTCGCCAAAGAGATCGGTTTCAGTCTCTTCCGAGAAGGTTGTATCAAGGACGCCAGCCTTCGTTGAACCAATATGGTGAGCATACGACAGCGATAGCGCATGAGTGTTGCCACTTGGATCCTGGTGAACGGCGATCAACGAGGGGATGCCGCCGCCCTCTGCGTACGTTCTTCTAAGAAGGTGGCCAGGTCCCTTGGGCGCAACCATTCCGACGTTGATCGAGGCGGCTGGGGCGATTTGACCGTAGCGAATGTTAAAACCGTGGGCAAAAAGGAGGGTATCGCCGTCTTTTAGATTAGGTGCGATCTCCTCGTCGTAGATCTTCTTTTGAGCCGTGTCAGGCGCGAGAATCATTACCACATCAGCCCAAGCCGAGGCCTCTGCAACCGTCATTACGGTCAAGCCCGCCTCTTTTGCCTTGGCTGCGGAGGACGATCCCTCGCGTAGACCCACCACAACCGGTACGCCCGACTCGGATAGGTTCAATGCGTGAGCGTGACCCTGCGAGCCGTAGCCAATAACGGCAACATTTTTTCCAAGGAGAAGGTCAGCATCAGCATCCTTCTCGTAGTACATCTCAGCCATGTGGCTAACTTGCCTTTCCTCTATTCATCCCACCTCGAGAAGACGGTCGTGCCAACTTCGTAAGTGCGACTCGACCTGTTCTCTGGACCTCAATAATTCCAAAGACTTTGATTAGGTCCGTGAAGTCATCTAGTCTATCGGGGGTATCGGCCAACGCCAATGTTAGACGCTCAAGGCCAACGTCAATGACCTTAGCTCCAAAGATTCCAGCCAGCTCCATAATCTGGGAGCGACTTTGCGTGTCTGCGGCAACGATCGCTAAAAGAAGCTCCTGTTGAACTGATTCGCGAGGGTCGATCTCAGTAATCTTGATCACATTGATGAGCTTGTGAAGCTGCTTAGTAATCTGCTCTAGAGTCACCGACTCTAGATCAACGACCACTGTCAATCTAGAAAATCGCTCGTCATCGGTTGGGGCTACCGCCAATGAGTAGATGTTGTACCCACGTCGAGAAAACAATTGTGCAACTCGAGCTAGAACCCCGGCCTTGTTCTCAACGAGAACGCTTAGGACGTGATAGCCAAATTCGGTGGAGCTTTTACCCCCCGGCATGGACATTGGTATCAGATTTGGAGGTGTATTTGTCATAACTATTGCCCCTCAAACATTGGCCCTAGGACCACTTCATCATTGGTTGCTCCGGAAGGAACCATTGGAAACACCTTTTCACGCCAGTCGGTCCTAAATTCAATCACAACCGAGCGATCGTTGATTTGATTTGCCTTTTCGATAGTTGGTATCACATCTTCAGGTGTCTCAACTCTAAAGGCGACACAGCCCATAGCCTCGGCCCACTTCACATAGTCAGGAAGATCAGGCGACAAGTAGACCTCAGAGTACCTCTGCTCGTAGAACATCTCCTGCCACTGCCGAACCATTCCCAAATAGGCGTTGTTCAGAAGCGCAATCTTCACCGGAATGCGTTCGGCCGAAGCTGTCACGAGCTCCTGTGCGGTCATCTGGAAGCAACCGTCTCCATCGACGGCCCAAACCATCTTGTCAGGTCGTCCAACTTTGGCGCCAATCGCTGCAGGGATAGCAAATCCCATCGTTCCAAGGCCACCGGAGTTGACCCAAGTATTGGCGTCGTTAAAGTGCCAATACTGTGATCCCCACATCTGGTGCTGACCAACACCAGAGGCCAAAATTGTCCCCTCTGGTGCCAACTTTGAAAGGCACTCGACGACGTACTGCGGCTTCAAAGAACCATCTTTTGGATCTTCTTCGTAACGAAGGGGAAACTCCTCTTGCCAGCTCTTGAGCTGATTATGCCACTCTTTGGTAATTGAGTAGCCCATCTCACCAGCTTCGCCCTTATCGAGAGCCTCGATTAACTCCTCAATCACGAGCTTGACATCCCCAACTATTGGAACGTCGGCTCGGCGAACTTTTCCAAGCTCAGCTGGGTCTATGTCGACGTGAATAATCTTTGCTTCAGGAGCAAATCCAGAGACCTTACCCGTAACCCGATCGTCAAAGCGAGCTCCCAAGGTGATCAATAGATCTGACTTCTGCATTGCGGTAATCGCGGTATATGTTCCGTGCATGCCCGGCATTCCAAGGCACAGCGGATGGTCATCGGGAAAAGCGCCCCGCCCCATCAATGTGGTCACCACTGGCATATTGCACTTTTCAACCAGAGTCTTTAGCGCCGCCGAGGCCCCAGCGCGAATCACTCCACCGCCAACGTAGAAGACCGGCTTCTTGGCCTCTTTGATGAGCTTGGCAGCTGCTGCGATCGAGCGAGGGTGCCCCTTTGTAGTGGGCTTATATCCCGGAAGGTCAACATTTTCAGGCCAGTACCAATCCATCATCTGATTAGATACGTCCTTTGGAAGATCTATCAGAACCGGACCGGGTCGCCCTGTTGTGGCAACGTGAAAAGCCTCTTTGACGACTTGCGGAATCTCTGAAGCGTCCTTAATTAGCCAATTGTGCTTCGTTATGCTCATGGTAATTCCAGTGGTATCTGCCTCCTGGAAGGCGTCGGTACCGATGGAAGTTGTCGCGACTTGACCAGTGATAACAACTATTGGTATGGAGTCCATATAGGCATCTGCAAGTGCAGTTACTATGTTCGTAGCCGCAGGTCCAGAGGTCACAATAGCGACGCCTGGCTTATTGGTAGCCTGGGCATAGCCTTCGGCCATATGGCCAGCTCCCTGTTCGTGTCGCACCAAGATGTGGCGGATAGGTGAATCGATAATCGGATCGTAGACGGGTAATATGGCTCCCCCAGGCAGACCAAATACGACGTCCACGCCTTGCATCTCAAGACTCTTAACTAATGCCTGCGCGCCCGTAATTCTCATATGAACTACTCCTAAACAACTGCAATTGCTTTTCAACTGTCGCGAAATACAAAAAAACCTCCCGTTTGGGAGGTACGTGTAGCGCACTCGAGAGATATCTCCCGAGGCGCTACATCACTACTAGTACTACGACAATGGTCGAGACAAAACTTTTCACACCTTCAACAATAATTGACTTTGATCGCTAATGCAATCGCCAACCTTATAGAAGCCTAAAAAGCATTCGTAACGGCGCCGATTTCAGCACCTTGCACCAACTTTGCGTACTTTGCTAAGACGCCAGATCCGTACCGTGGAGGTGGAGTCTTTACCTCCGAGAGGCGCTTGGCGATCTCTTCTGAGTCGACGTGTAGGTCTATCGACTTATCCCGAACGTCAATAGTAATTCTGTCACCATCGCGTACCGCGGCGATTGGTCCAAGATCAACTGCCTCAGGCGCTACGTGGCCGATTGAAAATCCGTGAGTGCCACCTGAGAATCGGCCATCGGTAATTAGCGCGCAGTCACTACCCCTACCGGCACCCTTCATAGCACCAGTTACAGCTAGCATTTCACGCATACCTGGTCCACCCTTTGGACCTTCATAGCGAATTACCACAACTGTGTTGGGTTGAATCTCGCCAGCCAAGATGGCATCTAGTGCCTTTTCTTCGCCGTCAAAGACTCTCGCAGTGCCATCGAAGGAGTACTGGTCGATACCCGCAACCTTTACCACCGCTCCCTTGGGAGCTAGAGATCCACGAAGAATAGCAATGCCGCCAATCTCATGAATTGGCTCTGACAAAACGTGGATGACATCGCCGTCGGGCTTAGGTGGATTGATAATCTCTAAGTTTTCAGCGACAGTTTTACCTGTAACGGTCATACAGTCGCCGTTGATCAGTCCCGCCTCAAGGAGGTGAGCCATGACCACTGGAACTCCACCGATGCGATCTACGTCGCTCATGTGGTACTTGCCATGGGGCTTGGTGTCAGCCAAATGAGGGGTACGAGCAGCTACACGGTTGAAGTCGTCGAGATCTAACTCCACGTGAGCCTCGTGCGCAATCGCCAAAAGGTGAAGCACCGCATTGGTTGAGCCACCTAGGGCCATTACGACCGCGATCGCATTCTCAAATGCCGCCTTAGAGAGGATCTGCCGCGGACGAATCCCTAATTCAAGGAGCTTCATTACGGCCTGTCCAGACTGGAAGGCATAGTCCATGCGTCGAACGTCAACCGCTGGGGCAGAGGAAGATCCAGGAAGGGCCATTCCAAGGGCCTCGGCCGCTGATGCCATGGTATTTGCAGTAAACATACCGGCACACGACCCAATCGTTGGGCAAGCCTCTCGCTCGATGAGTGCCAACTCTTCATCTGTCAAAGAACCTGCCGCTCTAGCACCTACTGCTTCAAAGACAGATACGATATCGATCGCCTCTCCTCTGTGGTGGCCGGGCATAATTGATCCACCGTAGAGAAAGACCGACGGCAAATCGAGGCGCGCTGCTGCCATGAGCATTCCAGGGAGGCTCTTATCGCAACCGGCTAAAGCTACGAGTCCATCGAAGCGCTCGGCGTGCATGACGGTCTCTACGCTATCGGCGATGACCTCTCGAGAGACGAGGCTTGCATGCATACCTTCATGGCCCATCGAGATTCCATCTGAGACTGCAATGGTGTTGAACTCCAAGGGGAAGCCGCCACCAGCGAAGACTCCCTCCTTTGACTTTTTAGCCAAAACGTCGAGGGGCATGTTGCAGGGGGTTACCTCATTCCACGAGGAGGCGACGCCGATCTGAGACTTATTCCAGTCTCCATCATTCATCCCAACTGCTCGAAGCATTGCTCTAGCTGGGGCGCGGCGAAAACCATCGGTTACATCGCTAGATCGAGGTTTCATATTAGACACGCGAAACTCCTTTATAAATTTCCTACAGGGCTACCCTTGAAGCTGGCTACGTCGATCGTTCAATGACTTCGATACCAACTTACCATTTGCCTTGCCGCCTGACTTCTTCATTGCCTTTCCAACGAAGAATCCTGCCAACTGATCCTCGCCACTTACAAAGCGCTCCCACTCGCTTGGAGACTCAGCGATTATCTCTTCAACTAGTTGATCCATCTCTCCACTTGAAGCAGCGACGAAGCCAAGCTCGCTAATGAGTGCAGTTACCTCGACATCGCCATCGGCAACTACACGAGATAAAACGACCTTTGACTGGGTTGGCGTCAGCTCTCCCGCCGACTCCTTCGCTAGAACCTCAAGTATCTTCTCGTTCGGAAGGATGTATGAGTCACCCAAGTTAGAGATCAATCCAGCAACCTCGTTCGCGCAACGCGCTAGCGACAACTTTGCCGGAATCTTCCTATCGATCCCTGCAAGTACTAACTCGTCGAGACCAAAGTTAATAGCCGTCTGGATCTGTTCAATCTCCGACTTTGTCGGTGTTCCATCGAGCAGCTCAACCAATATCGCACGACGCTTTGGTGGAAGAGTTCCCAATCCAGCCTTAATCGCCTCGACCTCTTCAGCGGTTGGATCTAGAGGAGAGAGGTCAGGCTCGGGGAAGTATCGATAGTCGTATGCCTCCTCCTTAGAGCGAAGAGACGAAGTCTTACCGAGATCTTCATTCCAGTGGCGTGTCTCTTGGATAACCTTGCCACCCTCTTCGACGATCTCCATCTGTCGTCGAGCCTCATAGGTGATAGCGCGGACTAGAGACCTGAGAGAATTTAGATTTTTTATCTCGCAACGAGTTCCGAGTACCTCAGTGCCCACTGGGCGAACAGAGACGTTAGCGTCAACGCGCAGCGAACCCTCTTCCATCTTTCCATCGGTAGCACCTGTAGCTACGAGGATAGAGCGGAGTTCGCTCACATATTCGCGGGCCTCTTCACCACTAACCATGTCAGGCGCTGAGACGATCTCTACCAAAGGAATCCCAGAACGGTTGTAGTCAACTAATGAGTAGTCGGCGCCGGTGATTCGTCCGCTAGTACCTATGTGGGTGCTCTTGCCGGTGTCTTCTTCGATATGAGCTCTGACAATATTCACGATCTTGCCAGTAATCGGCAGCTCCACGTAGCCATTTACACAGGTGGGCTCATCGTATTGAGTCACCTGATAGTCCTTTGGCATGTCGGGATAGAAGTAGTTCTTACGATGAAAAACCGAGTGTTTGATTTCGCAATTTAGAGCAGTTCCTATCCGCATTGCATATTCAACTGCTCTACGGTTCACAACCGGCAGTGACCCAGGTAGACCCAGGCAAACTGGACAGATATTTGTATTTGGCTCGGCGCCAAACTCGTTGGCACACCCACAAAATAGCTTTGTCTTGGTCCGCAGTTCAGTGTGAACCTCGAGACCAACAGTGATCAAGTACTTATCTTCCAAAGACATCTGACACCTCCCTACTTTCCTTTGTTATCCCACTCGGGAATTGCCTTATAGTTAGCCGCTGCTTCAAGCGCTGAGGCGACTTTGAACATCACGCCTTCTCCAAAAGATGGCGCAAGAACCTGTATTCCAATTGGAAGTCCACCTTCACCTCCAGCAAATGGAACGCTCATCGCTGGGTGGCCAGCAAGGTTTGAAGGGATGGTGCATACATCGGACATATACATCGAGAGGGGGTCGCTCTTAGCGTTGAACTCAAAGGCCACAGTAGGAGAGGTCGCCGAAATCAATACATCAAATCGATCGTATGCATTATCAAAGTCGTTAGCAATTAGCGTTCTGACCTTCTGCGCTTTGCCGTAGAGGGCGTCGTAGTATCCAGCGGAGAGTGCGTAGGTACCGAGCATAATTCGCCTCTTTACCTCAGGGCCAAATCCTTGCCCTCGAGTAAGCTCATACGTCTCGTTCATGTCTTTACCTTCGACTCGAACTCCATAGCGAACTCCATCGAATCTTGCTAGGTTTGAGGAGGCTTCGGCGGGTGCAATCAAGTAGTAAGCGGTCAATCCAAACTTTGCTGCTGGTACCGAGACCTCTTCCACTTGAGCACCGAGGGCACGTAGGGCATCGATGGCCAAGTTTAATGCATTTTCTACGTCACTTGAGAGTCCATCCAACATCTCAGTTATAACTCCGACCCTCAATCCCTTTACGTCATTGTCGATCGGTTGATGGCTATAGCTTCTTTCAGCTAGTGACGTCGAGTCGCGGCCATCGTGGCCAGAGATCACATCTAGAACCAACGACGCATCGTCAACGCTTCTTGCGAAGGGACCGATTTGGTCTAGTGATGACGCGAAGGCGATCAAACCGTATCGAGATACGAGGCCATAAGTTGGCTTTACGCCAACCACTCCACACAGCGAAGCTGGCTGGCGAATAGATCCTCCGGTATCGGATCCTATAGCAATCGGGGCAAAGCGAGCTGCAACGCTCGCCGCACTTCCGCCCGATGATCCGCCAGGTACTCGATTCAAATCAATTGGATTTCGAGTCGAGAAGAAGGCCGAATTCTCAGTAGATGACCCCATTGCGAATTCATCTAAGTTCGTCTTGCCGATCGCTATTGCTCCAGCTGCTTCTAGGCGCTCAATTACAGTTGCCGTATACGGAGGAATCCATCCCTTGAGGATCTTGGAGGAGCAAGTAGTCTCAACCCCTCTATATGCCATGTTGTCCTTGAGAGCCACTGGGACACCGGCCAAGGCACCGAGTTCTTCGCCGCGAGATCTTCTCTCGTCAACAGCCTTAGCACCATCAAGGGCTCTCTCGCCCATCTGAGTTACGAAAGACCTTACATCTCCCTCATGCTTATCAATTTGGTCAAGGTGGGCCGTAACAACCTCGACGGCACTAAATTCTCCGGAGCGAACTCCAGCAGCAATTTCGACCGCACTCATCTCGATGAAATTTAGATCACTCACTTACTCTTCACCCACGATCTTTGGAACTAAAAACATCGAAGCTTGGGCATCTGGGGCAGATGCCAGTACCTCTTCGCGATCGAGCGAAGGACGAACCTCATCATCTCTCATAATGTTGACTACGTTGAGCGTATGGCGCATCGGGGCAACACCATCTAAGTCAAGGGAAGCTATATCGTCGGCGTGCTTGAGAATAGCTGAAAGTTGGCCCGCATATTGGTTCACTTCACCTTCGTCAAGTGCCAAGCGAGCTAAGTATGCAATATGGCGCGTTGTTTCAATAGAGATATCGTCGTTTGACATGTCCACAGCCTATTTCGACTAGGGACTTATCTAAGCCAGGGCGCTTACCTCGCTATGACAGTGAGTCGAAAAACGAGATCATCCCATCGTTGATGATCTCCTTATCGAAGTCCAACGTTGCAACGTGAAATGAGTTCTTCAGTACCACTTGTTCAAGGTTCTTGCACTTTTCAACCAGTAGTTCACCTGAGTCTGGCGACACCACATGATCGTCGATGGAGTTATACAGAAGAATCGGCATCTCTAGCTTTTCAACCTGAGGAGCAAGTTCAATAACCGCTTCAAACATGGACTTTGCCGTTCGAAGCGGTGAACCTCCATAGGACGCCTCCGTCACCTCAGGATCTTTTATGTCGGATCCCACCGCCGGAAATATCTCGATGCCGGCTTCGATTCCTTGATCGATCATCTCTAGGAACGAGGGCGCCGGAGGTGCGATGAGTGGATTTATCAGCACCATTGCTCTAACTTGGCTAGGCCGTTTCAGTGCTAGGTCGATAGAGAGTGCGCCACCCATTGAGATTCCAACTACAAAGATAGAACCGTGCTTAGCGATCAATTCATCAGCTACTTGAATTACCCTTTCCACGTAGTCTGAAAAGCGCGTCACAACCATATCTTCGATAGTGGTTCCATGCCCTGGTAACTGGGGAACTTCGAAGCTATAGCCCTCCTTGGCGGCACGGATGTACTGCGGATATAGGGTCTGTGGGGATCCTGTAAAGCCATGGATAAATAAAATTGGGTGCGGGCGAGTTCCCTCCGTGTATGAAACTTCGCTTCGCAGATCTTCTGGTGCCGAAAAACTCAACGCTTCTCCTTTGATGTGGCCACTTAATGACGAATCGTATCAGCAATTGGATAGCTAAGGGTACTTTAGGTCAACTCGATCCAGAAAAGCCCTTGTGAGGTCGGTCGTGGCCGTTGGCTTAGCTCGCCTGCAACTACTTCAGTTTTGAGCGGTAGTCTAAAGTTACGTTAGGAAGGCGATTTAGTTGGAAAAGTACCCATTTTTATCACCCGAGTGGATCGACAAAGTTCGCGAACTTCGCAAAGAGTACGTCGACACCAACGGGATCCCCGCAACCGACACATCAATCCGCATGAATCAAATCGTCACCGAGGTTCCATTCGGTGACGGAGAACTCTTTACCTACATTGACACAACAAGTGGCTTCGTCGATATTGAGATGGGTCAACTTGAAGATGCCGAGATAACAATTCGGATCGACTACAACACCGCCAAGGCGATCTTTGTAGACATGGATGCCCAGGTTGCAATGAACGCCTTCATGCAAGGGAAGATAAGGGTAACTGGCGACTTCACTAAGTTGATCGCACTACAAGCTCAATTTGCACCCGGCGAATCAAATCCTCAAGTAATGATCGATCTACTAAAAGAGATAACTGCCTAGAAATTCTCCCACTACCTGCTTATGGTATAAACGTCAACGCTCGAGCCAAACTTTACCGAAGTTCCGCCAGTTGGGTTTTGAAATATCACCACAACGTTTCCGTTAGGTCCATAGACGTTTCCAACCGACAGGCCAACCGCCGCCAATGCTGCTTGAGCCTGCTTGAGCGTCATAGTCGTCAAATCGGGAACTGCCACCAAGTGTGGTCCAAGTGAGACTACAAAGGATATTGTTGTTCCTCGGGCTACCATGTTGCCAGCTGCAACTGACTGCGAGATAACCTGGCCCGCAGCTACAGTATCAGAGTAAGCAGTCGAAGCTGACGCCACCAACCCGATGCTAGTTAGCGCGCTTTGAGCCGCACTTTGGCTATCTCCAATTAAGTTTGGCACGCTTCGAGGTGCTGGCCCCTTCGACTCAACTAGAGCGACAACAGAACCAACTTTTAGACTTCCCGATGCGGGGCTCTGCGATATTACAAAACCGCTTGGAACCGTCTCTGAGTATTGAGAGGTTACGGTCGAACTGAGTCCAGCGGTGATCAGAGAGTAGTCGGCACCGCTAAGCGAGGCACCAACAACATTGGGTACATTAACTGGAGCTGGACCAGTAGAAACTACCAGAGCAATCTTCGAATTCTGCTTCAATTTCGCACCCGGGAATGGATCTTCAGAGATCACAGAACCACTTGGAATCGATGGATCGTTTTGGTAAGAAATTGCCCCTGGTGTTAGCTGACTTCGCAGAATAGAACTCTTCGCCTGACTCAAAGTAAGAGATACTACGTTCGGGGCAGAATATAGAGTCGGAGGGCGATTGACCAGTGTTGACAGATAAGCAAATACTCCACCGGCGACTAACAAAACTGCAATCAAAACGCCAATAATTCGCCCCTTCTTACCCTTAGTATCAGCCTTTATGTCCTCAGATTCGGGGTCCTTTGGGTCGTCAACGTCTGATTGGTTGACCGCTAACTCGTCATCGGAGCGCAAAAAAGTATCAATTGGCGCGTTGGCTTCGTCTTCATATGGAACAAATGAGTCATCTTGATCATACGGAAGGCGTCCAATACGACTTCCCGCCACAACTTCCACGACTTCAAAGTTTCGAGTTGCATCAACGTCATCGAACCGCGGGTCGATTTCAACAGAGCCACTCTTTGGCGAATCTACAGCGTCGCCCCTATTGAAGGACTCTTTACTCTGTGTCTCGCTGGGAGTAGCGCCAGGGGCTGCGATGTCCTTGGTTGCAAAATCAGGAGATAGAACTTCTACAACTGTTGGAGGGTCAAGGACCGAACTTGAAGCAACGTAGTGGCTCACGGCGACCTTGGATGGCCGCGGTAACAGCCGGGACAGCTCTCCGAAGGCCTCTTCTGCCTCTGATGCGCTTATTCGTTTTTCAGGGTCAAGGCGCGACATCTCTCGCAAAATAGGACGAAGTGGGCCAAGAGCATCAGGAACTTCAAAGTCGCCATGCGTCCTAGCCATTGCAGACGCATATGCCGTGTCAGCCAGAAATGGAGGAACCCCAGTTACGGACTCAGTAACAACGAGCGCAAATGAGTAGATGTCGCTTGCCTGATTCGATGACTCTCCAAAGATCTGTTCTGGCGCGGCATATCGCGCCGTTCCGACTACCGCTCCTACCGGTTCGGTCCAGGCAGCTGCAGCTAAGGCCCTTGCTATTCCAAAGTCGGCAACTCTTATTCGTCCCTCTTCGTCAAAGAGTAGATTAGATGGCTTTATATCTCGGTGAACGTAACCCTTTTGATGAGCGTACGCCAATGCAGCAGCTATGTCATGAGCAACGGCAGAGGCCTGAGGGTGATCGAGAACTACGTCCCGATCTAAAAGCGCGCGTAGCGTCCCACCCGCTAAGAACTCAAAGACTAGGTAAGGGGCTGAATCACTTTGCCCTGAATCAAAGACCCGAACGATACTTGGATGATTTAACGACGCGGCGGCTTTAGCTTCGGCGTGGAACTGTCTTGCAAAAGTGGAGTAGTTGCTGAGTCCTTCGTGAAGCAGTTTGATTGCCACCTTACGACCAAGGGTCATATCTCGGGCAAGGTAAACGACTCCCGAACCGCCCGCTCCCACGATGTCAATGAGGACGAAACGATCTGAAAGAACAGAACCTATCTTTTCGCTCGGACTCTTCAAATGCACCTGCTACTGAATATCTGCAACCAAATCGGAATTACACCTATGAGTTTAGAATTGAATTTCAAACCACCGTTTAAGTTGTCAATCACAACCATTATGGCACGAAATCTTCGAGCTCATCCAAAGTCCCTACGCCTAGCAAAAGGGCGCCGAATGAGGTTCCATCGACCAACCGAAGACCTAGCTCTTGAGCCTTCTTGAGCTTCGATGCACCTGGGCTCTCGCCGACGACAAGGAAACTCGTCTTTGCAGATACCGAAGATGCGGCTTTGCCACCGGCCTCTTTAATCGCCTGCGAAATTCCCTCGCGGCTAAATCCCTCTACTGCACCGGTCACAACGATACTTAGCCCAGAGAGTAACCCACCTTGCGACTGCCTTTGTTCTACTGGCTCGGGGGCGACTCCGGCCATAGCCATTCGATCAAGGAGGTCAGTAGTTGTCTCATGGGCGAAGAAGTCGACTACCGAACGAGCAATAATTGGCCCGATCCCCTCTACCTCCGATATCTCCTCAACCGTTGCCAGGCGTAGACGCTCTAGGGTACCAAACCGACCTGCAAGTAAATCCGCCGCAACGCTACCAACGTGTCCTATTGTAAGGCCGACCAAGAATCGATTCAGAGGCGCCGTCTTGGAGCGCTCTATGGCCTGTAGGAGAGTAGTGGCGCTCTTTTGACCAAAACGATCCAATGCAACGAGGCCATCGAAGGTGAGGCTGTAGATATCGGCGATGTCGGCGACCATACCAAGGTCGTAGAAGCGCTTTACGATAGTTTCACCCAAACCCTCAATGTCAAGGGCTACTCTAGATGCGAAGTGAACGATACGAGCTACCGCCTGAGCTGGGCAGCGATAATTGATGCAGTAGTGGTCTGCATCTCCCTCGTCACGGCGCAATTCAGAGCCACATTGAGGACAGGCCTTAGGAAATTGCCATTCGGGAAGGCCATCGGGCCTCATGGCAAGGACAGGCCCCATCACCTCAGGTATAACATCACCAGCTTTTCGTAGTCTAACAACATCACCGACACGAAGATCTTTAGCTCGGACTTGATCTTCGTTATGAAGCGTGGCCATTGCGACTTCAGAGCCTCCAACAAAGACAGGTGTCATCTTCGCAAAGGGGGTCGCCCTTCCAGTCTTTCCGATCGAGACGAGGATATCTTCAAGGAGCGTTGTCTTTTCTTCGGGAGGGAACTTATAGGCAATTGCCCAACGCGGAGCCCTAGACGTCGAGCCCAACTTGGCACGCTCTGCAAATGAGTCGACCTTTATCACGGCGCCATCTATGTCATAGTCGAGGCTATGACGATTCTTCTCCCACTCCGCGAGGAGAGCAAAGATCTCATCGAAGTTGTCGATCAATCGGATATTTGGATTGACTGAAAATCCAAGACGCGAAAGGAGACGAAGCGAGTCAAAGTGCGAGTCGCTTAGATCTTTGAGATCATTAGCGATCTGGTAGGCAAAAAAGGCTAACCCTCGCTGCCGAGTGATGCTCGGATCCTTTACTCGCAATGACCCAGATGCAGCATTCCTCGGATTTGCGAATACCTTTGGGCGATCAGCCGCTGAACCTTCGTAGTTCGCAAGCTTGGCGATCGCCATCTCGTTATGGCGTTCAAAAGAAGAAAGAGGCATGTAGATCTCTCCCCTTACCTCAAGCTCTTCAATCTCTTGGTTGGGTAGCACCTTTGGGACCGCATCGATAGCCATTACGTTGGCCGTTACATCTTCGCCTACCGTTCCGTCCCCCCTTGTCGCAGCTCGAACGAGAATACCCGAGCGATAGGTTAGAGACATTGCAAGGCCGTCGATCTTCAGCTCAAAGACGAGGCGCTTTCTCTCTTGGTCCATACCGATCCTCTTGAACCAGGCCTCTAGCTCTTCACGAGAAAAAGAGTTGTCCAGACTTTGCATCGGGTAACTATGGCGAACCTCGCTAAAGGCTTGATCGGCGTATCCTCCAACACGATGAGTCGGTGAGGAAGGATCTTTAAGTTCTGGAAATTCATCCTCAAGAGACTTCAGTCGCAGCAGTGCCTGATCGTACTCAAAGTCTGAAACGACCGATTCATTTAGGACATAGTACGCATGGTCCCATTGGCGAATTAAATTTGCGAGGCGTTCAATCTCTACACTTGGAGACAAATTGGCACTGTCAGACACTTTTAGCTCAGCTCTCTAATCGAGTTACAGGAAGGCTCAACGGCCAATGAGCCTAAGAAGGCGATTCAACGAGCTACAACCGCGCTTCCTAATACGCAATTTCCATCGTAAAAAGCTACGGTTTGACCTGCTGCTACCCTTCGAACCGTTCCATCGACTATGACGTGATCACCGTGAAATGTAGCGGCTGTAATTCGGCCATGTGCTGAAGTTTGAATCTCGACCCTTTGCCCCTCTTCAATCGCGTCACCGATGAAGGTTACTGGACCGAATCGAATGGTTTCTGTATAGGTCTCTTCCAGGCGGCCCATTACTACGGTATTTGTCTCTGTGTCAACGTCAACCACATAACGCCTAGTAGAGTCACCAAGGGTACCAAGGCCCTTCCTCTGTCCAATTGTCACGACCTCGCGCGATTCGACTTCACCAAGGAGTGCACCACTTCCACTTTCGACCACCTTCGCCGGCGTCAACTTCGTCCTCTTGCTGAGAAATTCAACCCTAGAGGTAGTTGAAGCAATGAAGCATACATCTTGGGAGTCGGGCTTTTGGGCAGTGATCAGACCGGCGTCACTTGCGATCTGTCGAACCTTCTCCTTCTCCATCGCCCCAATTGGAAGCATTAGTCTGTCGAGTCGACTTTGCCCGATCATCGATATCACATACGATTGATCTTTATTGGAGTCAAGACCTCGCATGAGTCGGCGCTTACCACCACTCTCCTCTACCCTCGCGTAGTGGCCAGTTGCAACGAAGTCGAAGCCAAGGCGCACTGCACGATCGATGAAGATATCAAATTTGATACTACGGTTACATTCGATGCAAGGGTTAGGAGTCAAGCCATCGGCATAAGAGTGAACGTAGTGTGAGACTACCTTTTCCTCGAACTCTTCTGTAAAGTTAAAGACGTGATGTTCAATACCAATCTTGTTGGCGACCATACGGGCATCTGCTACATCGGCGACGGAGCAGCAACCGGAGTCGCTTACACCACCCCACAACTTCATTGTGGCGCCTACTACATCGTGGCCCTGCCTCTTTAGAAGAAGCGCCGCAACTGAGGAGTCAACCCCTCCTGACATGGCAACCAAAATACGCAACAGAGTCTCCGATAGATAAAAAGATTTGGCGAGATTGCCCACTACATTCTACCCCGGGCCACCACGGCTAGGGCGTAGCACGATAGTGGCTAGATGAGCTCCTTCAGAAGGGATGGCCGATCGGTAATTAGTCCATCCGCCCCTCTCTCTATCAGAAGATCCATCTCGTCCCGCTCATTTATCGTCCATACGTGGACAGCTTTTCCACCCTCGTGGGCGGCCTCAATAAACTCCTCTGTAGCCAATTCAATCTCGCCATAGAAACGAGGGATCTGAAAGGCTACATATGGCGAAGCATTAGCGATAGCGACGGCCTGCTTGAAGTCCGTGATGAGTGCAAAGTAAAATTCAGAGATCTCACCTGGACCAGCGGAGGTAAATACTTCGGGGTTTATTTTTCTAACGGCAAAGAGGGATGAGTCTCGAAAAGAGGCGACTATGACCCGATCTTTTGCCCCCGCACCCAATATCTCGGAGACGACTTGGGCTTCATAAGGCTCAGAATTAGCCGGGGCCGCTTTGATGTCGACGTTAATGATGGTATTTGGATATCGCTCGAGAACTTCACGAAACGTTGCAACTCCGAACCGTCGATCCAAAGGCCACCTTCCTCGATAGAGGTACTCTGAACTTCTGCGACCGACAGAGCAGTACTCACCAGAGTCTGGAACGAACCAGTAGGCGTTATCGAGGACGGAAAGCTCTCTAATGCCCAGTTCTGAGACCTTTCCATCTCCGGGAGTGGTTCTATCTACCTCATTATCGTGGAGGACTACGATCACTCCATCCTTGGAGCAGTGCAGGTCAAGTTCGAGGCCGGGTATGCCGAGTTCTACGGCACGATCCATGGCGAATAAAGTCGACGAAGGAGCCTCTAAGGCTCCACCTCGATGGGCATAGTGCATTGAGCGGCGTTCGAGCCAGGGATTTATCATCTCAAACTCACAATCGTCAAGAAAGTCTTAGATAAGCTACTCGATGATCCCCTCGCGACGAGCAGTCGAGACGGCTTCGAGCATCGAGTGGCACTCTAGCTTCGAGATAATCCTAGCTATGTGGTTACGTGCAGTATTTAGTGAGATGTTGAGTGACGACGAAATGTCCGATGCGGAGTTCCCTTCATCGAGCATTCTCAGAACTTCGATCTCACGTTTGGTCAAATTGTCTCCGACTCTCTGGCGTCGACCTGACAAGATCGAGAGGACCTCGGTGGCCATTGAAGGCTCCATCACCGACCTACCTCGAACAGAATCACGTATTCCCCGAATCACATCGTGGAGTGGAACATCCTTAGTCAAGAAGCCAGCTGCACCGTGGGAGACGGCAAATGCAGCACTTCTAGCATCTCTTACCGCAGTCAAAACTAATATTGCGATGCTTTCGTCGAGAGAACGAAGGCGTTCAATAACGTCAAGGCCCTCATCTTCTCCCAACCTCATATCCATGAGAACCACGTCGCATCCGCGCGTCGTGATGTAGTTAGCTGCCTCGTTTCCATCTTTGGCGACGCCGACCACTCGCATATCTGATTGAGTCGAAAGCGCCATTGACATCGTCTCTGCGAAGACAGTATGGTCCTCGACGATCAACACTCGGATTGGTTCATCTGGCAACAACGGAGCCTCCGACTCGAAAACAATAATCAGCTACAGATGCAAACATCAACTGAAACGAACGCTCGCCGTAACAAGCGACACAAGAGGACCCCCAACAGCTTTGACTTGTCGAGCCAGCCTATGCCTTCCCCCGAAAAACGGCAAAGATCCGAGACACTCAAAATTATACATCGCATATAGCTAGGATTTATCCCTAATTGAAGTTAATATAGTCATTTTGAATATAACTTGTTTGACTACGATCTGGCTTCTAATTAGTCGCCTGAAATGAGGTGCGACGTGGCATACCTCATATTATTTGTTATGAGGTGAGAAGGTGAAGAATCGTCTAAAGGCAGCAAAAGCTAGGTTGTCATTCTCTGCAATATTTATTATTGCTGGAATTTTTCTCTCGCTAACGGCCATAGTCAACGCATTTGCCATATATGGTGCCATCGCCAACGAAGTCAACACTTCAGATATTTCGAATGGAATATTTCATCCCGCAGAGACTTCCATCGGAAATTTACTCATCGGATATCTAAACCAAGAGACTGGTCTTCGCGGTTACGTACTAACGGGAGATACGAGCTTCCTGGCACCATTCGTTAGTGGAAGCGGGCAGGTGGAGTCGGCCTACAAAGTGCTCTCGTCCTCGCTGGCAAATTACCCTAAACTCTCGACCCTTCTACGTGAAGTTCAAGTTGCTGGCTCTAGTTGGGAGATTTCAGCATCACTTCATGAAAGCGTTCCTTCGCTCGAGCAGGGGGCGCTTCCATCGGCGATTCAATCAAGCCTTCAAGCGGACCAGGCAAGTTTTGACGCCCTCAACTCCAAGATAACCAATTTGAACATTCAAATCCTAAAGACAGATGACGCACTGCGGCGCGATGCCACCTCAGCACTTGTCAGATTAAAGAACACCGTCGCTATCGCAGCCATAGCGTCACTACTCGTAATTGCTACTCTCGGTACCCTATTCTTTAGATTCATCGTCCAACCTATAAGACGCCTCCGTGATGGCGCGAATCTTGTAGCCGGTGGAAGCTTAAGTACCCCAGTAACCGTAAAGGGCGCGCGTGAAACTGAGTCCCTCTCTGCTTCCATCGAAGCTATGCGCCAAGGAATCCTCCGCGAGTCCGACATAGAGCGAAAGACTGCGCTACTCAACTCTCAATTTAGAGAGAGGCGTGAGGTGGCTGAAGCTATTCACGACAACCCACTTCAGCTTCTCGCCGCCGCCAAATTACGGCTACAGATAGCTCGAGGCGAGACTCACCTCGACCCTATTGACCCCGTCGTTGCGCTCATCGACAAGTCAACCGACTGGATGCGAAATATGATCGCAACGCTTTATCCACCTGGACTTGCACGAATGGACTTTGAACAAGCAGTTCGTGAACATATTGCATCTATTGAGTTAGGTGTCGAAAGCCAGATACATGCAAACGTCGAGCTTGATGAATTGGTCGATCGCGACTCTCACTCCGAGTCGACCCTCCTCCTCGGATTTCGGTGCGTACAGGAGCTGGCATCCAATGCTCTAAAGGGAGCTAATGGAGGATTGATATTGCTCAATGTGAAGGCTTCAAGACTTGAGATGCTAGTTGAATCGATTAATCCAATCGAAGACGAAGACTTCAAAGAGGTTTCTAAGATAGCAAATTCACTCAAGTCATCTTCGATTCGTCGCCACAGCAACGCTGGCCACCTTGGTATCCCACTACTCGTTGATTCGGTTGAATCTATTGGCGGGCAATTTACAATTCGAAATATCGATCTTCGGGGCGAAAGAATCAAAGAGAGGGCCATGTTCAAGAGCGAAGCTCCATGGTCGCCCCTCTACCAAGAAGATGGAGCAACTACTTCGACAAAGTGGGAGAGCACTCCAAAAGAGATCGCTCGGATGCTCACTTCATTGAATGCAAGCGACGGTCACTACATATTTTTTTCCGCCACCGTCCCGCTCCTTGGAGATGCAAACAAGGGATCAAGACCGATACTTTCAAACTAAGCCTTTGGCTCTAACGAATACCTAACTAACTATTTTTGTAGGTCTCCTCAATCAGCTCAATTGACTCTTGAAGATCCCACTTGTCGACCCCCTCAGCGGCCTTAAACTTCGCAAGGGCACTATCGGCAAAGTCCTTAGGAAGCTCCCTCCTGCAGATTTCCCCGATTAATGTGTGATGAAAAACTGGATCACCAGAGAGTTCCACCATCTTTTCGAGGTTTGCGTTATGTGCAGACTTCGGAACTGGACCCGTAACAAATTCCGCATCATTCGCTGCGATGGTCTCCCATAGCGCTGGAGGAACTTCGTTCTTTGAAAATCCCGATAGCCAGGAAGAACCCGGATCCAACTCAAGTAGGGTTAGCATCTCATGAACCATTAATTCGAGGGCTCTCCGGGGCACTTGCTTGAACTTTAGGCAGTCACCAAATCGATTCAAGGGCAAATTAGGCGCCTGCGCAATCTCTCTGATTACCTCGGCCGTAAGTTCAATCTGCTCAAGCAATGTTGACACCAACTGCTCACCTACGTAGGGCGACAACACTGACCTCAATATTGCCTCGACGTCGACCTCTCCCGAAGAGCCGTCCCAGTGTACAATAACCCGCTCTAGACTCTCTTCACCTTCGATCCTGCGATTGTGACCGAGTGGGCATTGAAAGTCTGGGTATACAACGTCTTTGTCGCAATTTCCTCCCCAGATTTCAGAACACTTTGCAATCTGCAAGTTAGCCACGCCCATTTCAAGAAGTCCATATCGATAAGAGATCTGCCAAAGACCTTTTATTCAAATTTCGACTTGGCCACACTAAGTCTTTAGCTGCACAATTCAAAGATCAGATTCCAAAGGGGAACTCGCCTCAAGTTGAGCTCGACTCGAAATAGATGTACTCTTTGGTTTGACATCCTGTTATGAGTTATTCTCTGTGGTGACTGCGATGCGATCGCTCCTTGCCGCAACGTAGTATCTTTTTACTACTCAAAAGTCACAACAATTGTCACAAAGCGACGCACATTGTCGATAATACTTGATGAGATTCGAGTTAGAAGTGTTGAGGCCGAGACGGTTATGCGAATTGTTATAGCTGATGATTCAGACGACTACCGTGAGGCCTTGGCCCATGCAATCGATGGCTGTCCAGATCTAAGCGTCGTTGGAGCAGCGCGTAACGGTGCCGAGTTGATCGAAATTTGTAGTGCAGAGCACCCTGATATTGCCATGACAGATCTTCGCATGCCAATAGTCGATGGGATCAGTGCAATACGGGAGATCTCTAAGGAGAGTCCAAGGACCCTCCTAGTCGCCTTCTCTACCGCAAATTCAGCGCCTATACGCCATGAGGCCATGGCAGCAGGGGCTCACATCTTCTTTCCAAAAGATCAGGCTATGACCGCACTTCAATCACTGAGCAAGGCGTACGAGGATCACTTCAAAGACGCGATCTAGCCCATTTTGTCAAATCTGAAAGATTCGCCTTCGCACACAGATCAAATTAGCTGCGACCGCAGGTCAATCTCAAGGCGCGCACCAAAGTGAGTTATAATCTCTCCGGCGCAAATATTTCCAAAACGAGAGCAAGTTTCAACGTCACGCCCCGCGTACTTTCCATATAAATACCCTGCTGCAAAGAGGTCTCCGGCACCAGTCGTATCCACAACGGAAGTAGCTCGAGTTGCAGAATAGATAACTTCGCCACCAGATACGACCAACGCACCTCTGTCCCCAAGAGTCACCGCAACTTCTTCAGCCAACTTTGCTACTTGGAGAGCAGCGGCCTCTGCACTTTCGACCTCGCAAAGTCCAGTAATCTCGGCCTCATTTGCGAAAAGTAGAGAGACTCGTCCACTCTCTAGGATCTCCCATATCCTTTTGCGATGGCGATCGACGAGAAAGAAGTCGGATAGGGTGATCGCGATCTTCAAATCTTTCCTTTGGTTTGAAAGAATTGAGCTAATGATTCGGTCTCCACTGGGCGAATCAAAGAGGTAACCCTCGAGGTAGATGATCTTTTCTTCTTCATCGATTTCGCCAATTATCGGATCGAGATCTAAATGTTCGGTAAATTTTGATGATGAGCCCAGGTTGGTGAACATAGTACGCTGTCCATCTTCAGTTACGACAACGATACAGTGTCCAGTTGAGCTTATATCTTCTCCAGCTCCTATCCCCTGATAGGCAACTTGGGTTTCAGTAAGATCATCAACGTAGGCAGCGCCAAAGCTATCGTTTGCAACTACACCCATGAACGTTGGAAGAGTGCCAAATTTACCCAAAGCAGCGAGGGTATTTCCAACTGATCCGCCCGATGAAAATCGGTCAGGCGAAAAAAAGTTCAGCAGATTACGAGACTCTTCTTCATCTATTAGAGTCATAGAACCAGCATCGATCCCGAGTTGGTTCAGAACTTCGCTTCGCGATTCGACTATAAGATCCATAATCGCATGTCCAATGCCATAAATCTTCATCTTGGTATACAACTTCCTACTTGGCGCCCTCTAATTTTACTGATTTATGATCCACTCTAAGTAGAGGGATCGCGCAACGTATTGGAATGATTTAGGGGCAAAACTTGTCAAGGTGACGTAGCAACCATGCACCTGATCGCGAAATTTTCTACTACGGTAGGGTAGGTGACTCAAGAACCATATCGCCTATACGAATATTTGAAACCACAAAATTACGATCTTTTTTTAGCTCCCGATATCGAAAACGCAACGTTTTCCGGGCGAGTTACGATCGATTGCGAATTAGCCGTTCAAGCCTCGAACTTCAGACTCAACTACGCCGAGTTGGAGTTCGCAAAGGTTGAGATTGAACAAGAGAACAACACTATCGGAAATAGTTTTCAGCTCGACGAGCAGAACGAGATAGTCGAGATCACCACCGTTTCACCCCTAAATCCGGGAGACGTGAGGATCACCATCGAATTCACCGGCATCCTCAACGACAAGTTAGCTGGCTTCTACAAGAGCCACTACCGCGACCACGAGGGAAATAACGTCGCCATAGCTACGACTCAATTTGAGGCAACGGATGCAAGACGTGCCTTTCCATGCTTCGATGAACCATCCTTCAAAGCCACCTACGACATCTCTCTTGAGATCGATCAAGACCATCTTGCTATCTCAAATGGTGCAGAGGTCTCTCAAAGATCGCTAGGGAATGGCAAGAAGTTAGTCGTCTTTGAAAGGACGATGAAGATGTCGACCTATCTCGTCGCCTTTATCGTTGGAAGACTTGAAGCCACTGAGGCAACTGTTGTTCGCGGTATACCAATTCGAGTCGTTCATAGACCCGGTTGGGGCGATATGACTAAATTTGCAATCAAAGTAGCGGAACACTCTCTGAACTTCTTCACCGACTTTTTCGGAATTGACTACCCCGGCACAAAGATGGACCTAATCGCCATCCCTGACTTCGCGGCGGGTGCAATGGAGAACTTGGGCGCCATAACATTTCGCGAACCCCTCGTAGTCATCGAAGAGTCGACCGCCTCCCAGCCCGAACTCGAGCGAGCTGTTGACGTCATCGCACACGAGATAGCGCACATGTGGTTCGGTGACTTAGCAACTATGAAGTGGTGGAATGGCATATGGCTAAACGAGGCATTTGCAACGTACATGGAGCTACTCTGTTGCGATGCATTCGAGCCAAAGTGGAAGCGATGGGTATCATTTGGAATCTCCAAGGGAAGAGCACAGGATGTAGATGCCCTTCACGCGACACGGCCGATTGAATTCCCTGTGAATCATCCAAGCGACTGCCAAGGTATGTTCGATCTACTCACCTATGAAAAGGGCGGAAGCGTCCTACGAATGCTCGAGCGCTTTATCGGGATGGAAAAGTTCAGATCGGGCGTCTCCAACTACCTTCGCAAGTACTCATATGCCAATGCAGAGACTACAGACCTCTGGGATGCGATCGAAGAGGCCGAGGATGCACCAGTAAGGTCCATTATGGACTCTTGGGTCTTCCAAGGGGGGCTCCCAGTTGTAACCGTAGAGCGAGCTGCCGAAGGATTCAGAATCTCTCAACGGCCCTTTAGCTTCATCGAAAAGGGAGATCTTGACTCTGCAATCGGATCGAATTGGCATATTCCCGTAGGAGTCAGGTCGCTAAGTGGAAGTATCGATGAAAAGTTCCTACTAGAGGGTTCATCGATCGATTACCCCTCTAAAGAGACGGCGCTTATCGTTAACTCCCACGGCGATGGCTACTTCCACGTCCTTTACTCACCAGAGATTCTCGATGAATTAAAGAATCACCTCGGATCGCTCGAGGAGATTGAAGCATTCAACCTCATCTCAGATTCATTTGCATTTGTGGTAGGCAACATGATGTCGATTGATGACTTCTTCGACCTCGCAGCAGCATATAGGTCAGCGGGGATCATCGAATCTTCGATCGACGCCATAATTGCTCGCGCCCTTGCAACCTATGCCAAAGCAGCTGGCAGCGCAGCTAGCGAGCGAGTTGTACAACTTGCAGATGCGCTCTTCGGACCGGTCCTAGAGTCTTTGGGTTTTGAAACCTCCGAAGATGACACCGCCTCTCAAGGTGCATCACGAAGGCGCGCACTCGAGATTCTTGGAACTATCGGTAAAAATCAAGAGGTAATTGCATTTGCAAATGACCAATTTCGCCTTGATATGTCTCAGGAAAAGGCACTCGATCCGGAGTTAGCATCGTCGATCATCTCAATCGTCGCACACAACGGCGACGAGGCTGACTACGCCTTCGTCCTAGATCGCTACCGAAATGCACAAGATCCAGTAGAGGAGCAGCGTTATCTAAGTGGCCTTGGGTCATTTGAAGACCCATCGCTCATCGACAGAACTCTTGCCCTAGCTATGAATGAGATCCGAAGCCAAGATGCGCCATTCGTTCTCTACTCGATGCTAGCTTCGGCCTCTGCAGGTGAACCTACCTTCAACTTCATTCGGGCAAACTACGAGAGGCTCGTGGAGCACTACCCTGCCTCTGCAGTTCCAAGAATGCTTGAAGGAGTCTCCTCCCTCTTTGCTCCCAACATTAGTGAGCGCGCAACCGAGGTAAGAAACTTTCTAAGTAGCGTTTCCCTCCCCGAAACCGGCAAGAGGCTAATTCAGATCAAGGAGCGTTTCGAGGTAAACCAAGTTTTGGCATCCCAGATCCGTTCAAACGTCCGCTAGAGCACTTGCCATAGAGTAAACATTTAGTAAAATGGCCGCTACCAAAGGTAAAGCTGGATGTAGCGGCCATTACCTTTTCTGATATTCGCAGAAGGTAATCGAACGCGATGTTGCCACCGCCATAGGGAGGAATAGATGGAAGACAAACAGACCGTCTTGGTCGTCGATGACGAGGTGGCACTACGTCGAATCTTAGTTAGCTATCTCAAAAAAGAGGGTTTCAATGTTTTAGAGGCTGGGGATGCCCAAGGCGCTCTCAGTATCTTCGAGCGAGCACAGGTGGACATAGCTCTCCTCGACGTCATGATGCCAGGTATGGATGGTTTCGAGTTAGTCAAGAATATCCGCAGAAAGAGCGACATACCTCTGATCATGGTTACGGCAAAGGGGGAAGAGAGCGCTAGGGTAGCCGGCCTCGAGATCGGCGCCGACGACTACATCACCAAACCTTTCTCAGCTCCCGAAGTAATCGCTAGAGTCAGAGCTCATCTTCGCAGGGCAAGTGGGGCTCTTACCGAGACGACCACAGAAGCGATATTAAATATCGGCGGAAGTTTGATAATCGATCCAAATTCAAGGCGCTGCATCGTTGATGGGAAAGATGTCGACCTCTCCCGCCGCGAATTCGATCTAATCCTAAAGCTAGCCTCGTCTCCAGGGAAGGTATTTACTCGAGAAGCTCTACTATTGGCCGCATGGGGCACTACATATATCACCGAAAAGACGATCGATGTCCACGTCGCATCTTTGAGAAAAAAGCTAGGAGATTCGGCCACCATTACGTCGTTGCGTGGGATTGGATACAGACTTGACGCATGACGGTGGATCTAGGGCCCCCAACCGCCGCCGCGTAAAGTCAATCCGGTCCCGGGTCCTCTCGGTTCTATTCCTAACTGGCGCAATCGGCATTGTGGTCTCCTTTGCCCTTGCCACCCAACTAACTCGACTTAGTCAAAGAACCGATCTCAAACAAACCTCCCAGGCGATCGCGACCGCAGTTCTCCAACTCGTCAAAGACAACGCATCTCAACAAGCGATAGATAACGCTACCGCCGAGGCAAAGGGCTTTTATGTCGCGGTCTATTCAAATGGAAAAAAGATCTATTCAACATCTGACTTAGGCAAATTGAATGGACAAGTTACCGCAACAAAGACCACAAGTGACGGCAAGTACAGTGTCTTTGTCGTGGCTCCCCACGCAAATCCGACCCCGGTTAGCGCAGAACTAACAGCCATAAGCGCCGTTGTAATAATAGGGGTCCTAATTGGTGCATTTTGGGCAACATCGATTATCGCACGTGAAATTGGAAACTCAGTCGAGGCAACGACCAAGGTTGTAACTCGAATTGAATCAGGCGACCTTAGTGCAAGAATAGACAGCGCCCTTCCACCGGAGTTCGATCGGCTCGCCTCGGCCTTTGACAATATGGCTAAGGCCCTCGAGGAGGGCGACATTGAACAGAGGAGGTTTCTCTCGGATCTAGCTCACGAGATAGCAACTCCAATCAGCGCGGTGAGTGGATTGGCTATAGCAATCGCCGATCACATCATCGACGACCAGGACGAGATAGAAGAGGCATCGACGCTAATTTCGTCGGAGACCAAGCGAATCAGACTCCTACTTGACGATCTGAGATCACTGAACCAACTCGAATTTCTTGACACAGTATCAACTGAGGACTTCAGTGCCCTCGAACTTGCTAGATCGCTCTATGGAAGATTCATAAACTCAGCTCGGGAAAAGGCCATAAAAATTGAGATCGACGCCGACGAAACTCAGATTCATCAAGACCGACGCTTGATCGAAATGGTCCTAAATAACTTTATGACGAATGCGATCCGATACTCCAATAACGACTCCACCGTAACAATCAAAGGTTCAAGTCAAAGCGACGAGATGTATCGGGTAACGGTCACGGATCAAGGGATAGGAATCAAAGAGGAGGAGCTCACTAAGATCTTCGAACGTCTCTATCGAGTCGATGAAGCCCGAGATCGTGAGCGTGGCGGTAGTGGATTGGGGCTAGCCATAGCGAGGCGGGCATCATTAAATATTGGTGGCTACATTGAAGTAGAGTCGACCTACCAGCAAGGATCGTCTTTTTCGTTAATTTTTCCCAAATCATCCGAAGATTTAGGACGATCAAGTAACTTACAGGGATGAGTGCAAAACCATATTCTCCGGGTTATCTATCAAAGCTTGAGAGACTAACAACCATAAATCGTGGCTTCTTCACCTATGACGAAGGAATGAAGCTCTTCGACGAGGCTCGCAGATCCATGGCAGAAGGAACAGCCTACGCCATTGAGGTAGGATCCTACTGCGGAACCTCAACCGCATTTCTCGGTCTAGCGGCAAAGGCGACCGGTGGCGTTGTTGTCTCAGTCGACCATCACTTTGGCAGCGAGGAGAATGGTCCCTCCTGGGAGAGTTTCGACAAATCTCTATTTGATCGTGAGCGTGGAACGGTGAGCACGCTAAGTCGCTTTCGCTCCATGATCCATTCGCTAGATCTTGAAGAATACATCGCACCCGTTGTAAGCACTACATCACTTGCAACAAAGTTTTTAAGAGATCGCGCTGACTTTATATTTATCGATGGGGGCCACGGCGAGGAGGTCGCCTTCAACGACTACTTCTCCTATGTGTCTCTGGTTCGTAGGGGTGGCGTACTAGCTATTCATGACGTCTTCGAAGACCCTTCGAAAGGAGGTAGACCCCCTTTCGAGATCTACACCCGGGCAGTAGCATCGGAGCAATTTACCTACATGTCAAATCTAGGTTCACTCTACTTTTTACGGCGCCGCTAGTAGCCAAGGCTGCACAGAGCATCTTTGAAAGAGCTAACCTTAGAGCCTCGCGAGAGCATTGCGGAGGCGATTATGACCGCGGCAGTAGTGTAGCTCGACCTCTCTTCAGGAGGGAAGGTTACTGAATATGGTTCTACAATCCCAGTTACATATCCACCGTCACTCGAACGAAATCGTCGAAGGGTCGAATAGATCTCACGGGCTACGTCTATATTACCCAAAATAAGCGCAGCAATCGCTGCTTCAGCTGTCTCCGCAGCCGTAAACCAACTATTTGAGGCTTTGCACTTGACGCCAAAGTCGGCCTCAAAAAACTGCTTTAGTCCGATCGAAAACCTATCTGTCAACTCTTGACCGGCCCCAGGAGCTAAAGCCAAGACCGGATAGTACCAATCCATCGCCCAATCTTCTGTTGCAGCAAAATCATCATCAGTAGCCTCTTCGTAGGCTCTACGAAGCCTTGTGAGGGACAGGTTCCATGATTGAAGTTTTCTAGCGTCCAGATTGGCCACCCTGGCAAAGGCTATAGAGGCCTCGAGAGAGGTCATTATCGAACAGTTAGCCGCGCGCAGGGGTCTCCCCTTCTCTGTTCCCTCTGGCCTCATCAGGGCCGGCATTAACCCATCTTCACGTTGGATCGTAACTACATAGTCCACCGCATCGATCAGAATCTGCACGTACGGCTTCACTAGGTCGAGGCCGTATATGGACAAGAGAGCTAGCATCCCGACGCCAAGGTAGCAGATAACGTTGGGGTCACGATCGGCCTCTTTGACGCCGTTATAGAGGTAGAAGTGACAAAATGATCCATCTCTATTCTGTAGGTTCGCCAAGCCATCTAATCCGCGCACCACGGCGTTACGCCGGCCACCGATCGCCATTGCAATTACAGATTCGATATGATTCCATGGATCAATGTGGCCTCCAACGTGCCACGGAATCAACCCTGAATCAAGCTGCAGTGCCTCGATCCATCTTGCACTTTGCTCAATCTCTGACTTCGTGATGAAAAGTTCGTCGTCTGCAAATCTATTGAACATTACCAACTCGCTACCTTCGGGCATCGGTGTCATCTCGCTTTAGATAGACCGAAAATGACTTACCCATGATTGGATTTAGGTACTTGGCTTCGATCTCTTCCAGCTTTGGTCGCTCGCCCATCATCACCTCAACCAACTTCGAGTGATACTTTGCAACAATTTTTCTGTTGTTGTCTTCGATTCCCAACAGAGACTTCAGCCACCAGTAGGGAGAGTGGAGGCCGTGGTGGTAACTCGCCGATACGCTCTTCAATCCGGCCGCCTTGAGTCTTTCTTTGAGCTGTGTACTTCGATAAATTCTGATATGACCGCCAGCAGCGGAGTGGTACTCCTTAGATATCGCCCAATTTATTACTTCTCCGAAGTAACGAGGGACCGAACAAGCGGCTACGCCGTTGGGCTTTAGCACCCTTCGCACCTCTGCCATGACCATTCGATCTTCATAGATATGCTCTAAAACTTCGCTTACCAGTACCACATCGAATGAGTCGTTGGCAAAGGGCAAGAACCTTCCATCACCAAGGATCGAACTCGCCCTCTTTGACAAAGTTCCCTCTTCGAGATCGAGGTACTCTTCCGCTCCAGCGATAGCATCTTCAATCTCTAAAAGAAGATCGAGGGAGATTTCAAAGCTAATTACTTGCGCTCCACGCGCAAGGGCTGCAATACTATGTCGGCCCCCTCCAGCTCCCAAATCGAGGACGAGGGCGCCTGATAGGTCTCCGAGGCGATCAAAGTCAAAAGTGATCACGAACTAATCCCTTATCACTTCAACATCATCGTTATAGTTTTCGTCTCGGTCGAGCATTCGAGAGTAGATCTTCTCGACCTTCTCGGCGCAGCGATCCCACGTGTACCGTTCATAGACTCGATCTAAGCCATTTGCCGCTAAGCGATCTCGAAGTTCAGGATTATCAAGTAGCTCCTTGATGGCATTCGCGAGAGCTACTTCATCACGAGTCGGTACTAAAAGAGCGCAACCTCCATCGACGCCGACTACCTCGGGTATAGCTCCACCGAAGGTAGCCACCAAAGGAACTCCGCATGCCATCGCTTCTATTGAAGGAAATGAAAATCCTTCGTAGATACTTGGCACAACAGCTACGGTCGACTCTGAATAGAGCCTGACCATCTCCTCCTGAGTCACGCGACCTACAAAGTCAAATACCGTATCAAGGCCATTCGCGGCCACAAATCTATGCACTTCGCTGTCGCCCCTTGGGGTTCCTAGAACCTTTACTTCTAGTTCAGGGTATTCATCTTTTAGAATCAATGCGGCTTTGGCCAAATATATCAAGCCCTTCAAAACAACGTCGGCACTCGACGTTGTTACGATTCGAAACTTCCTTCGGTTCACGCCATCGATAGGGTGAAAGATCTTGGTATCAACTCCAACGTGAACGACATCAATCACGTCGCCTCTAGCCCCCATCTCATCGACGATGTCTTTCTTAGATGTCTCAGAGACGGTAATAATCTGTTGAGCTCGGCGTGCCGCGCGAACCTGAGATCTCACGAATCCATACCATCGCCATACACCAAACTTCTTGACCACCCCATGAGCCGAAGCAAGGTCAAGACGACGATCCACAGTTATGGGGTGGTGTATGGCAGTCACTACAGGCTTGGATCTTTTGCCAATTCGCGTCAAAGTTGAATTCAACGACTGGTTGTCGTGGATAATGTCAAATTCATCCAACCGTGGAAGTAGATACCTTCGCAACCGAAGGCCGAAGGCTTTAGGCTCACAGAAGGATCCACCCAACGTCAACAAAAACTCATAAAGATCAGCAATGTTGTTTATCTCGGATAGTCGAGGGATCCGAATAGAGTCTCCATCGCGATACACATCTAGAGACTCGACCTTTACAAGTTCACACCGATCGTCTAACTCAGGGTACGGAGGTCCTGAAAAGACAGTCACTTCATGACCCCTATCTGCTAACGCAGCCGTCATGTACTTTGTGTAGACACCCTGCCCGCCTGAGTATGGATTTCCTCTGTAAATGCAAAATGCAATCTTTAATTTTTTGTCTTCAACCGCCAATATGTAACCAACCCAAGACGCTTTGAACTAACAATACTAATGAAAGTATCGAAATGCTCACCACAACTATGGTTGCAACAGTTCTAAAGGCCGGAGTATTTGCGCGATCGCCAAGAATCGAAGATTTATTTGCAAGTTTTAGGATAAAGGCGAGGATGATAGGGGTAACGAGCCCCTGGAGCACCTGAGCAAAGACTAGGAATGTAATTAGGTTCGACGGGAGAAGTGCCACCACCGCTCCAATAACGATCTGCGCTGTAAAGATCCCAACAAAGACCGGTGCATCCCTAAACGAGCTCGAGACACTTCGTTCGTATCCGATCGCCTCGGCTAAGGCATACGAAGTCGAAAGGGGTACGACGGCCGCAGCAAGGGCAGAGGCCCCCAATAGCCCCGCCGCAAATAGGTACACGTCAAAACTTCCCGCGACTGGCTTTAGCGCCGATGCAGCTTGCTGTGCCGAGGCTAGTGGCCCCGTTCCGCCAATAACTGCCGCAGTTGCGATAATCATAAAGATCGAAATCACGTTGGCAAAGACAGCTCCACCTACGGCATCAAATCTCTCCAAAGAGTACTCATCGGGCTTCACGCCACGATCAACGACTCCTGATGCCGCGTACAACTGCATATAGGGCGAGATCGTAGTTCCAATCAATCCAACAGCTAAGTAGATATAGCTCTTAGAGAGGATGAAGTGAGGCACTACAAGATTTGACGCAACCGTAGAGACACTTGGGTGAGAAATTATGGCGGCCACGGGATAGGCGAAGAAGGCGAGTGACAGTATCAGGAAGACTCGCTCGGCATACTTATAAGAACCTAATAAAACTAACGCCCATATGGCTACAGCCGCAATCGGAATAGAGATGTATCGAGAGATTCCAAATAGGCCAAAGGATGCACCGATTCCCGCAAATTCTGAGACTACCAAGCCAAGATTCGTAACAGTTAGCGCAGTCATCGCTAAGGCGGTCATACGGATCGAAAACTCTTCGCGGATCAATGAGGCTAGCCCTTTACCGGAAAAGGTTCCAAGGCGAGCGGCCATCTCTTGAACGACTATCAATCCAACGGTCACCAAAACCATGAAAAAGAGGGTCTTGTATCCATACTGCGAACCGGCTGAGGCGTAGGTGATTACACCACCAGCGTCATTTCCAGCATTTGCTGCAATCAATCCAGGCCCCAAAGCAGCTAAGTAAGCGAGAGTAGAAAATCTTTTGGGACGTATTCCCTTAGCCTTTGAAGCGATATTCAAATTCAATTCAACCACACCTTAGAAGTCTTACGAAAGGAGCCTTGGGAAGCGGAAGCGACGCTCCTCGGGGATTATGGCATCTATTACGTCGTCAGCGAGGATGCGACCGACCGCGACCCCATCTTCAAGGACGATGACGCTTGATCGGCGAGACGAGGTAAGAACTTCGACGATTCTGTCAATGTCATCATCGACATTTACGGTCTGAGAATCTTCATCTTCAACGTCGTTTATCAACGAAGAGATCGATGCAGTAGCGTCTTTCGCTACTAGTAGGTCAAAGAGGGGAATATCAGCAACGTAGTTGCCATCTTCGTCTACGACTACAACTGCATCGATATCAGAGCGATGCTCGGCATTTTCTCGCAAGCTATTTATAACGTCGCTGATCGACTCTCCCATAGGTACTTCAATTAGCGAAGTGGTCATCATTCCACCAGCGGTATCCTCTTCATAGTCGATCAAATCTTCGAGATCCGCTGCCTTTTCAGGATCCATAAGATCGAGGATCTCTTGGCGCTTTTCATCCTCTAGGTCACGTAGCGCCTCCGCAGCCTCATCTGGTTCCATATTTTCAACTATGTCAGCGGCAATCTCAGGATCGCTTTGATTTATGATGACTTCGATATCCTCGCTGTCCATCTCTTCGATAGCGTCGGCCACGACCTCTGCGCCTAGCGCCTCAATGAGGCCATCGCGTTCTTTTCTATCCAGGTCCGAGAGAAGATCGGCTAGCTCCGATGGGCGAAGCCTCCGAATTCCGCCACTGGAACGTGAGGCACGCAATTTAACTGAACCAGAAGATTCGTCGAAGGCCGCTACGTCTCCCCAGTCGATGACCCGCTTTGGCTTAGCTTGCGCCCGTATTCGTCGCATCATCAAACGCCGTAGCAGTGCAGAGACGCCAACTTCCACACCTACCAAGCGCAAGGCTCCTAGGGCGTGGGCCACGTAAAGCTCTGAGGCCCGAATAACTTGAACGCCTTCGACGTCGACGAGTTGGTGATCTAGGACCTCTTTGCCTAAGATCACCTCTCCGGCTCGCTTTGCGAAGTCCCGAAGGTCGACCTTCGCAGACCGAAGTGTTATCTGGCTCGCACCAAGGATCTCAACCTTGTCGATATCGATAAAGGCCCTACGTCGCCCAACCCTAACTATTAGGCCAGTAAGTGGTGGGTAGTCGACGACCTCTGACCAGCGGGCTACGATGTCGTCGACCTTGCCAATTTCGCCGCCAAATTGATTCTTGACGGTAATACCAATTAGGCCACTCAAAGGAACGATAGAGGAGCGAATTTCTGCAATAGCTAAGACGCGGCGCGCCCTTGCCAAGCGGAGACGATTTAGGCGTTCGGACGGCTGTAGTTGTGTCCTATTCATCGTTACACCTCCGTCGTATCGTGGCTATTCTCTAGCGATCCTCGGTCTTAGACCCAACAATTAAAGTCCTGCTATGCCCCTCTGGAACATCTGTATGCGCCAATGCGGATTGCAGTGACGAATATAAGTTAACTTGTGCAACCGAAAATAAGGTGCCGAAAACAGCCAATTAGCGATAATTTTGCGCTTAGTTAAACTCGCGTTTACGAAAAACCTAGGGCCGACGAGCCTTTATGATTCCGGCTTCCGCCACGATCCGTTCGACCTCGATGTCAACGAATCCAGCTTGGCGAAGAAGGTCGGTCCAAGCCTGCTGTGAGATCGGCTTTTCTTGGAAACGGAACATGTAACGGAAACCGTTCTTCACGATCCTCCAATATCCGCCCAAACCCATCTTAGCCATCTGTTTGACCTTATCAGCGATGACTTTGCGATCTTCAGAGGTACCTCCACGACCAAACATCATGTCACCGAAGATAAGCTCGCCACCGGGCTTCAACCACCTAAAAGCATCGTGAGCAAAGGCCATCTTTTCCTTATCGCTCAAGTGATGGAGTACGTAGTTTGATACGAGAAGGTCGACCGAACCATTTGATACTCCGTACTCTTGCACGGAGCCAACGGCCGCCTCAATATTTGAAATCCCTAAGTTCGCGAGCTTGTCCCGTAAAAGATCGATCATCTTGGGCGCGATATCTAAAGCAATGACCTTTGAGACGTGGCTAGCAAGGGGTATTGAAAGTTGCCCAGAGCCACAACCTAAATCAACCGCTAGGCATTCTGGGCGGTCGCCGACTCTTTCAACAAGCAGGTCAACTACCCTTTGTAAACCAGGATTTTGCATCTCATCCCAAGAGGTAGCGCGACGCGACCAAACAATCCGCTGTAGCGTTAGACCTAGCTTTTCCTTGGTATTTGGCAAAATAAAACCTCTTTGGAGAGTAGCATCGGAGCTCACGTAGCCACCGACGCACTTAAACACAGCCTTAAAGATTAGTTTCTCGAAGGCAATTGCCCCACTTAGAAGAGGGGTTCTTCCAAATTCTCGTGGCCAGGTCTCTTCCAAACACCCGACTTGCCACCAATCTTCTCCCAAAGGGCTAAATCGGTTACGGTCATCGAACGATCGATCGACTTGCACATATCGTAGATGGTAAGAGCGGCGACCGAACAACAGGTCAGCGCTTCCATCTCGACGCCAGTTCTATCTACAGTCTCAACCTGTGCTTCAACGTCAACGTAGTCGTCGCCTATTTGAAAGTTAACATAGACCGAACCAACCAAGAGAGGGTGGCAAAGTGGAATAAGTTCAGCGGTCCGCTTTGCAGCTTGAATTCCAGCGATTCGAGCAGCACCTAGAACGTCGCCCTTATTTATAGCGTTAGTCGCTACCTTGGCCGTCGTCTCTGGCTTCATGGTTACCCTACAACGAGCCACCGCACGCCTATGCGTGGGCTCCTTTGGCGTTACATCAACCATGCGGGCGCGACCAAGTGGATCTAGATGTGTTAATCCTGAATCAGACATACATTAAACATTAGAGGCAAAAGCAGCTTTAGAGTTGCAGTTATCCGCCAATCTGGCTCATACTTCGCTTCGGACGAAGGAAATTGACATTTCCGATAGAATGACCACGCCATTTATCGCCAACTGCGCGTTCTATCACTGCATAGATTTCGTCGTCGCCAGCCCCAGAACGAAGAAGCTTTCGGAGGTCGTACTCCTCGACCGAAAAGAGACAGTTTCGCAGTTGACCCTCTGCCGTCAGACGAATGCGGTCACAAGAGTCGCAGAATGGCTTAGTTACCGTAGGAATGACGCCAAACTCGAGGTCCATATCAGAAAATACATATCTTGAGGCAGGGTCGGATCCATTATCAATCTGTACCAAATCGTACCTTTGTGCTATCTGATCGACGATTTCATCAGAAGGCACAACGAGGTCGTTATTCCAAATATCATCACCATCAAGCGGCATGAACTCGATAAACCTTACGTTCAATTGATTTTGGCGACCAAATTCGATAAAGTCCAAGATCTCGTCGTCGTTTTTACCTCGCATCACGACATTGTTGATCTTCAACTTCGTAAACCCCGCCGCTTGAGCTGCTTTGATTCCCTCGATTACTTTATCGAATTGATCGCGCCGCGTAATCTCTGCAAAGCGACCACGATCAAGGGTGTCAAGAGAGATATTCAACCTACCTAGACCGGCCTCTTTCAAATCAATTGCTTGGTGCGCCAGCGTTGCCCCATTGGTTGTCATGGCCAAGTCGAGTGGCTCACCATTAGGACGCCTTATCGCCGCTAACCGCTCGACAAGCCTCACCAACTGAGAACGCATAGTCGGCTCGCCACCGGTAAGTCTGATCCCGTTGAAGTCATATCGATCGACTACAAGTCGTGCCAACCGTTCAATCTCTTCGAAGGTCAATATTTCATCGCGCGGAACCCATTGCATTCCTTCGGCTGGCATGCAATATTGACATCGAAAGTTACATCGATCGGTAATAGAGATTCGCAGGTCGCGAACTCGCCGTCCATAATTATCTACTAATTCCACTACGACCATCCAATAGCTTTAGTCGTTCGATCCGCTATAGCTTATATCCATACGCTCGAGTTGACGAGAACACGCACTAGGTCGCCCGCTTCAAATCCCTCAGAGTCGGGAACCTCGATCAGACAATTTGACTGCGACATCTCGTTCAAGTTGTGGGAAGACTGCTTTGGCAGTGGCAGAGCTGTTATCTCGTCATCTTCGAAGGATACAACACCTCTAATGAAGTGGATCTTTCCATCTAATGATCTTTTGTATCCACTTACTGATCGAGCTTTGACAAACTTAGGAAGTTGTCGATCCTTACCCGCCATCTTGGCAAGCGCTGGCTTCATCAACAGTTCGAAGCTTACTAATGCAGAGACAGGGTTTCCAGGCAATCCAAAGAATGCTGCTCCATCTAACACTCCAAATGCAAAGGGCTTGGCGGGTCTTATCGCTATCTGCATCCATCTCGCATTTCCTTGAGAGAGCTCTTGGACGATCGCTTTAGTAAAGTCAAAGTCACCGACACTAACCCCTCCAGACGTTGCGATTGCATCGAACTCTTTGGCAGCCTTCGAAAGTGCATCTCGAATTAGATCTGCATCGTCTCGAATAATCCCCAAGTCAACGACTTCAACGCCCGATTGAGAGAGGGCTGCCACCAAGCTATGGCGATTTGAGTCATATATCTGACCCTCTTCGAGCGACTCTCCACCGTCTTTCAATTCGTCGCCAGTCGACAATACACCAACACGTAGGCGTCGGTAGACCGGAACCCGCACAAGACCTATTGAGGCTAGGGTTCCTATGTGGCTCGCATTCAATACTGTGCCCTCTGGAACAACGACATCACCGGTTGAGACGTCTGAGCCCTTTCTACGAATGTTACTGCCATGAGATAGTGCTCCTCGAAGCTCGACTGCCCCGCCATCGAGATCGATCGAGTCTTCAACCATTACTACCGCTGCTGTACCTTCCGGGGTTCTAGCACCGGTCATGATTCGATACGTCGATCCCCTTGGAATCTCTCTCAATTTGCCATCTCCAGCTGCAATCGTCCCTTCGACCGAAAGTGTTACGGAGCCTCTGCGCGCTAACTCCTCTAAAGATTCGGTATCGATCGCAAATCCATCGACGGCGGTGTTGTCGAAGGGAGGGATATTTACCATCGAGACTACGTCACCCGAGGTTACTAACCCTAGAGCCTTATCAAGCGGCGTTGCGATCGCCCTCTTGCGTTCAACCTTCGATAGGACAAACTCTTGGGCTTCATAAAGAGAAATCATAACTCTAGATCTTAAGCGATCCAAACAAAAGTGAGAGTTCCTTTTAGGAAACTACGTGAGCTAACCAATGAAGTCGTTGGTGTCACTCGCCTCTCGAAGTCCTCTTACGCATAGCTTTGCCAAGCGAGGGTCGGCCATCACAATTTCGGCTAACACTTCGCGAAAGACACTTCCAAGGTCTTCGCGATTCAAAGCCGTTTCGACCGTAGCCCGAAGAAAGTCGATCTTATTTCCGATGTCATATCGAACTTCGTTTGTTACGAGGGCGTAGATAGCTTGCCTCTCCAAAAGTAGCGAGATCGCATCGGTAAGTTGAATCTCGCCATTCTTTCCCGGCTCAGTCCGACCAATAGCCTCAAAGATCTCCGGAGTAAAGACGTACCGACCGGTAACCGCCAGATTAGAGGGGGCCTCTCCTGTCGACGGCTTCTCCACTATCTGCGACACTCGCGCGAATGTTGGCGAAATAAATTCAGGGTCAACGCACCCGTAAAGGTGTATTTCGCTCATGGGAACTTCTCTAACCGCGATGACCGTTCGTCCATTTCGATAGTATTGATCGAGCATCTCGGGGAGGAGGCTCGAGCGATTTACCGCAATATCATCGGCTAGAAGAACTACGAAGGGGTCATTACCGACATGACTCTTAGCAGCTGCAACCGCATGGCCCAAACCCTTCGGCTCTCCTTGGCGGACGTAGTGGATCTCTGCGAGCTTACTAATGGCGCGGATCTCTTCTAACGCGGCCTCTTTATGACCATCGTTTAGATAGTGCTCGAGTTCGAAGGACCGATCGAAGTGATCCTCGATCGATCTCTTAGATCGCCCCGTCACTATCAAGATGTCATCGAGCCCAGCTGCGATCGCCTCTTCTACGACGTATTGAATAGCAGGCTTGTCCACCACGGGCAACATCTCTTTGGGTTGAGCCTTTGTGGCCGGTAGAAAACGGGTGCCAAGCCCCGCCGCAGGTATTACAGCTTTTCTTACCTTATTCAACTAAAGGACCTCCGCCTCTGATGTCAATGCGCCTAGTATCATTCAACACGGAATTAGCGGCACAGAGCCAAACTTTGCGTGAAAAGATAGTTATCTTTCTCATCTGCATAGGCATTAGCAGCGGGCAACACAATCCCTAATGCACACAGTTAGACGCGTCGGTGGTAAAATTAGCAGTCAATAGTGTTGAGTGCTAAAACTAGGAGTTACGATGCCTCGCTACGAGTACATTTGCAAATCGTGTTCATACAACTTCGAGGTACAGCAAAGCTTCTCCGATGACCCTCTGACCGTTTGCGAAAAGTGCGGCGGTGAGCTTCGAAAGGTCTTTGGTAACATTGGAATTACCTTCAAAGGAAGCGGCTTTTACAAGACCGACTCACGCTCGTCATCAGCGTCGACCGTTCCGCCGACCTCTAACATCGATACAACGCCCGCGGCGTCTAGCGACACCGTAAAGCCAGCTAACGATGCTCCAGCTCCGGCAGCTCCGGCACCGGCAGCAAGCCCATCGACTACGCCAGCAGCAAGCTAACGTATCCTTGCACTAATAAAGGCGCTGATAGAGGTAGTAGCAACTAGCCTCCGAGAATGACTCGGGGGCCCCGTCCCCATGATATGTAGTGCCAAGACCAGTTGAGTAGTACCGAGAGTCTATTTCGCACACCTAATAGAGTCATGAGGTGGAGGGCGAGCCAAGCTACCCAAGCTGTGGTGCCAGTGAGCTTCATTCCACCCGTCAATTCAGCGACAGCAGCATTTCTTCCAATAGTTGCCATCGTTCCTTTATCTTTGTAGTGGAACTTCTTGGTAGCACCACCGCCTATAAGGGCTTTGATGCTCTCTGCGGCGCAACTACCAGTCTGAATTGCAGGTTGTGCCAGTTGAGGCAAAAGTTGGCCCTCTCCTAGAAGTCCACCAGCGACGTCGCCGACTGCAAAGATGTTTTCGTAACCCTTTACCCTGAGATCCTCGCCAACTTCAAATCGACCGTTTCTATGTTGAGGAAGCCCCAACTCCGCAAATTGCTTCGAAACACCTACGCCAGCGCTCCAGATAACTAGCCGCGACTCAATGAAGTTACCACCTTTAAGGGCGACCCCCTCCGGAGTCACACCCTCAACAACCGTGTTGAGGTAGACCTCAACACCTCTTCCCTTGAGTTCAGCCGAGGCGTACTTCGATAGTTCAGGAGAGAAGGCACCAAGGAGTCGATCTTGTGCCTCAATTAGGATCACTCGAGCCTGAGCTGGATCTAATGCGGGGTAGTCCGTTCGAAATGCACGAAGCTTCAACTCCGCCAGGGCACCTGCCATCTCGACACCAGTTGCGCCACCGCCAATTACAACAGTTGTAAGGGTGTTGTCCCGGGTGCCCCTCGAAGCCGCTCTCTCAAAGAGAGAGAAGACCTTATTTCGGACCTCAAGGGCCTCATCCAAGGTATAGATTGCGTGGCAATTTTCCTCAGCGCCAGGTACATTGAAGAAGTTAGTAGTCGCCCCCATAGCCAAAACTAGGTAGTCATATGGGATACGGCCGCCATCGACAAGGGCGATCTCGTTAGCCGCAGAGTCAATTCCACTCAGGATTCCCTGCCTAAAGGTAACTCCCTTTCGCTTTCTCAGAAGAGTTCTCACAGGAAATGCGACGTCACCAGGGTTTAGACCCGCTGTTGCCACCTGATATAGGAGGGGCTGAAAGGTTGCGAAGTTGTGACGGTCAACCAGGGTAACATCTATTCCTGCATCAGAGAGAGTGCTCATTGCAGCTAGTCCTGCGAAGCCTGCGCCAACGATTACCACTTTTGCCACGTCCATACCTCACTTACACCAATTTCGCCACACAGACCTACTCGTCCGGCAAGTGCAATAAGACGCTACGCCGATAACACTCGAAGACCCGTGCAACTTATTTCGTTAAAAACGCTAACGCTGAAGTAGCCCAAAATCGTTCTCTTGAAACAAAAATGTAACTCAAAGACACTTAAATGAAGAATTTGTGCTAGACGGAACTACCCTACTTCTCCACCTTCTTGGGGGATCAAAGTACGATATTTTGCAATTTGACGACTTTAGAGCCTCAAGAAGCGACTCGGGATCAGAGCAATCGACGCCAGAATCAGTCTCAGTAAACGAGGATCCAATTGCTCCTTCAACATGAGCATCTGAATTTGAAACCATTGGAATTGAAAATCGCTCCGCAAATGCCCTAGCCCCCTTGCAAGTTCCGTCGGGCTTTGACTTTGAATTTCCAGCTTCGATTATGTCTATGAAGCCTCTGCGGGCAAAGTCTTCCACTTCTTCTAGATCGATTGAGACACGAACCAGATCGTTCGGATGAGGGATCATCACCAAGCCGCCTTGATCCCTGATGCGATCGATGGCCGCCGCAAAGGTCAAAAGGGGAGGTATCGACTCCTCGAGGTAAAGTCCTATTACCTCCCCTAGATCACATCGAAACTCCTGTCCGACAATCACCCTATTGGGAAGCATCTGCCGTAGTTGAAGCGCTCCGTCGACAGTAAGGTGATCCGTCACTGCAACGATATCGATCCCACTTTTGAGAAATGCTTCACGGTATTCATCGAAGGTAGTGCTTGAATCACCGCTCACGTAGGTGTGTGTATGCAGGTCCAATCTCACAATGGGCCGTCAATTACCGCTAAGGCTTACGTCTCCAATGGCAAGGGTCATTCCAGCGGCCGAACCCAAGCGAAACGTGAGGTCGGAGGCAACTTCATGAACGTCACCAAGCATCTTTTGGATCGTCGAGGAGATCGTGAACTCTTTTATAGGCTCACCCAATTCTCCATTGGTGACAACCACACCTTCAGCACCTACCGAAAAGTCGCCACTTATTGGGTTTACCCCCGAGTGAACACCCGAGATCGACTGTATCAAAACAGCCGAATCAACCTCTTTTATGAGGTCTTCTCGACTCTTAATCCCGGCTTCAAAGTAACAGCCCCTTGGTCCCGGGGATGTAGATCCAGCAATCCCACCGCGATTAGCAGAACCCGTCGACTTTACCCCATCTTTTCGAGCGGTATAGGTGTCATAGAAGTACCCCTTCAACTCACCTCTATCGATCATCACATTTCGTCGAGAGGCAAGTCCCTCATCGTCTATAGGAACCGCAGCGAAGAACCTCTCATCTGTTGGATCGTCGACGAGCGTCAGCTTTGAACTTGCAACAGCTTCGCCGATTCGATTCGCAAAGAAGCTCCTCCCCTTCTGCACCCTCTCGGCAGATAAGGTCCCTGCTACGATAGAGGTGAACGACCTCGTTACTTCAGGCTCGAAGATGACCATAGTTCGCATCGAGCGCGGCTTGGTAGCGCCAAGCATGCGAGTCGCCTTCGTGGCAGCTTCGGATGCTGCAAATTCGATATCGATTTCACCAAAGTTCTTTGCTGCGCTCATTCCAAAACCGCTCTGGCTCTCGTCGCCTTCTCCTGCTAAAGCGTGGGCATATGCCCAGCAGTATGTTGCTTCGCTGTAACGCTCGATGCCATTGGAGTTAATGATGGCACTTGCATAGGCGCTCTCTCCGTAGTTCGAAGAGTTCAGCGATCGAATACGACGATCAAATCGGCGTGTAAGTCTTTCAAGGTCACGGGCGAGCTCGATCTTTTTCTCCATTGGAGTCGAGAGAAGCTCGTGTGACCACTGAGAAGACATCGAGGGTGGTTCAACGCCATCGAACTCGGCAACTCCGGCAAATTCGTCGGGAGTACCAAAACGAGAGTTATCGCGGGCCTCTTCGATTGCCCTCGTTATCGCATCTCGTTCGAGGGTCCCAGAGTATGAGATTCCAGTTCGTCCATCTCGAACGATACGTATTCCAACACCCGATGACTCAGCGGTAGTGAGCGATTCGATCTCAAGTTCGTAGATTCGAATTGAGACTTCCCTCTCTGACAGAATGAATGCTTCCATGGCTTCGCCATCTGCCATCGCAGACTTTATATATTTGACTGCCTTCTCAAGATCATCCATTTGCAGTTCCGCCAATCGTCACTTCAGTTATTCGTAGTGTCGGCTGGCCGCAGCCGACTGGAACGCTTTGGCCGTCCTTGCCACATGTTCCTGGGACCATAGAAAAATCATCTGCTACGGCATCGATGTTACGAAGCACCTCTGGTCCATTGCCAATCAAGTTCGCCTCACGCAAAGGAGCGGTGATCTCGCCATTTTCAATTAGATACGCCTCGGTCATACCAAAGACGAAGTCGCCAGTTGCGGTATTTACCTGACCACCACCTAGTTGAGCTATGTATATTCCATATTCGGTATCGGCAATTATCTCTTGCGGGTTCGACTCTCCTGCGGTTAGATACGTATTGGTCATCCTCACCATCGGAAGATGCGCATAACTTTGTCTTCGCCCGTTACCGCTCGATACCCTTTCTGCACGGTCAGATTGATTTTGGTCCCACATGTAGTCGACGAGTACTCCATCTTTTATCAAAACGTTGCTCTTAGCTTCATTTCCCTCGTCATCGTATCTATAGGTTCCCCATTGCTTGCCAACAGTACCGTCGTCGAGCAGCGTTACAAGCGGCGACGCTACACGCTCACCAATCTTTCCGGTGTAAACCGAAGAGTTCTTGGATATGTGATCAGCCTCTAGACCGTGGCCACAGGCCTCATGAAAGAGAACTCCTCCACCGCGCCCATTCAAGACCACAGGGAGTTTGCCACTTGGTGCTGGGCGAGCTGAAAGTTTTGTGATTGCTCTATTTGCAGCGGTTCGAGCAAGTTCTTCTAAGTCAATTTCGTCGATGAGTTCAAAACCCATAGTTCGAGCAACGGTCTCGTAGCCGCCCTGCATACCCGTGTCGCCAACTGCCACAGTAGAGACCGAGATCCGCGTCCTTATCTGCTCCTCCTCTACAAATGTTCCATTCGAGTTAGCGACTAAGAAACGTCGAAATGAATCACCATAGGATGCCCCGACTTGTCGGATAGAGGCTCCTGCGGAGCGAGCGGCGGCATCAAGTCGAAGGAGGAGCTCAACCTTTCGATCCTTTGAGATAGACGTAGCGATGATGGTATCAACATCCACTGGGACAAAAAGGCGCTGCGAGAGGGCAACGGTAGAGGTCTTGGCAGAGCTTCTTCTAGCCACAGCAGAGGCAGCCTCCGCAGCGCGGATAAGCCCCCGTTCACTCAAGTCGGCTGTGTGTGCAAATCCCGTTGTCTCGCCAAAACGGACTCGAATTCCTGCTCCCCGCGCCACTCCCGATGACAGCTCTTCAACGTTACCGTCGTCAAGCGCGGCAGAAAACGTTGCCTTCTCTTCTACGAAGACTTCAGCAAAGTCTCCACCACTCATAAGAGCAGAACGCAAAACTCTCTCTACTATGTCTGCGTCGACCATAAAACCTCCGCTGGCCTTGGATATGCGATTTAAACTTTGACAAATTCACTACAAGTCGAAGTTACTCGCTTTTTTGCAACTAATTTTCTAGCCAATAAAAAACTACCAAATGGCACGTCTCAAGGGGCTTGAATCCTAGCAGCCTCTCCTTGGAATATAATGAAGCCCTGAGAAAGTTTTCCGAACCTGACTACAAAAGGTCCAACTAGAGCTACTAACCCTAAGGAAGTCCAAATGATGCACAAAGAGTTTGGGTCTCTAGGGGCAGCCACAACTAAGAACTTCGACCGCCATAGGGCCTTTAACTACCTTCGCGTCCTCGTCACGGTTATCACATTCTTCACAATAGCTGCGAAGGTTCACCTTGGTTGGATAGGGCAGATTGGCAAACGCGGCTTTGGCCTTTTATCTGTTGCATTCATAGCAACGGTTATTGGTATCGCGCTATCCGCCCTTCGTTGGAATGGAGCCCTCGATGCTCTCAAGGTGAAGAAAAAATTCAGCGAACTCTTCAAACTCCAGCTAGTAGGCCTATTCGCTAGTAACTTCTTACCCTCTACGGTTGGAGGCGATATAGTCAGAGCGCGCTGGCTCGGAAGATGTAGCGATCAGGTTGCGGAGGGCTTCGCAAGTGTGATTATTGAGCGTTTAACGGGGTGGCTCGTTTTACCCTGCCTTGCATTGATTGGTATAGCCTTTGACCCCGCAATGCTCCACCTAGGCAAAGTCTCTGGGATCATTATCACCATTGCTACCGCAACATTGACGGCCCTCATGATACTCATTACCTTCACCATCTTGAAAAAGCAGGTAAAGCCAAATGGTAGATTCAAGTCTCTATCTGCAATCGTCGCCTCGCTTGAAGACGGAATCAATCAATTCAAAGCGGACCCCGCATCGCTCGCAAAACTCATCGCTTGGGCGATCGCCTATCAGTTGAGTATCGTTACAGCCGCCCTCTTTGCCGCATCGGCAATCCACATCGCAATAACTTGGAGAGAGCTCTTAGTGATGGTTCCCACCGTTGCAATGCTTCAGGTTCTTCCTCTTACAATTGGCGGAATCGGAGTCAGGGAGGGTGCCCTCGTCCTCATGCTTCAGCCACTTGGGATAGCAACGACTCAAGCGATCGAATTTGGGCTAGTAGTTTATGGAATAAACGTTCTGGCCTCTCTTCTTGGGGCACCATCGTTTGCATTGGGTGGCCCTCAAGGTGAGCCCGTTACCGTAACAGAAGACGTAATTGGATCCGACAAGACCAACTCGGGCGAAAGCTAGAATGGATCTTTAGAAAGTCCCTTCGGTCGCAGTAGCGTCCAACAATGATAACGAGCCATCTAACCCGACGCAGTGGTACGAAATATTTTTGCAATAAATGTGGCTAAACAGATGTAGGTTTTTGAAGGTCTAGAGTTGCGAAAGCGCCTTGCGATGAAGTTTTTGAAAGGTCTCCGACTTGACCAATGAGGTTATTTTGAATACTGCTCCACGCGGCCTAGCAGATGCAGCCGACATAGTCGACGAGATCCTCGGTGATCTGATGACTTCGGAGCGTGGACGTTGGACACTAATCGATGAGAATTTAGGGCTTCCATTTGACTCTCTCTTCGCTATGGTCCGTGCCGGTGGCAAGCGAATTAGACCCGCCCTTTGCTATGGCGCATTTATCGGAAGTGGTGGCGACAGAGAAGATGAAACTGCCCAAAAGGTGATGACCGCTCTCGAGCTACTTCACACCTTCGCCCTCCTTCACGACGACATAATGGACGGCTCTTCGATGCGTCGGGGAAATTTGACCGTTCACGAAGAGTTCGCGGCTTTTCACTCCAAATCGAATTATCGGGGCGAATCTCGACGCTTTGGCGACGGAGTCGGAATCCTCGCCGGCGACCTCGCCTTTGTCTATGCCGACATCATGATCGAAGAGGCTCCCCTCGATGTAAGAAAGATCTACAGCGAGCTTCGCCTAGAGGTAAATATAGGCCAATACCTCGACCTTCTCGGGACGGCACGGTGTGAGCCAACCGTAGAGATGGCACGAAAGATAAACATCTATAAGTCGGGCAAGTACACCATCGAGAGGCCGATGCACGTAGGTGCAGTCCTCTGCGGAAAGGGTCAGGACGAGTTGGATCAACTCTCAGACTTTGGCCTTCCACTCGGCGAAGCATTTCAACTCCAAGACGACATCCTCGGAGTTTTTGGGGACGACACTCTCACTGGAAAGCCAGTCGGTGACGATCTACGCGAGGGTAAACCAACCGAGTTGGTGGCACAGACGATAAATCTACTCAGCGTGAAGGATAGAGCAAAGTTTTCCGAACTCTTCAGACGCTGCCAGGATTCCACTGATGCAATCGCCGAGGCAATGGCCATGATCGAAGGAAGCGGTGCGAAGGTTCAGATCGAAGAGAGAGTCGACCTCCTCATCAACCAAGCGCTTCGAGCACTTGAAGGCAGCTACCTCAACGATTTAGGCAAAGAGATATTGAGGGACATTGCCCTCTATATCGCACATCGAAAAAACTAAGACCAAAAGACCTCAACTAACGACAACGTACTAAGGACAGGGTATAAATGGCGACCAATAGCCCCAACCGCACCGTTCGATCAATCGCGATCGTCGGAGGTGGCCTCGGAGGTCTCTCTGCCGCAGCGCATCTCGTATCCTCGGGGCATAAGATAACGATCTTTGAGACAGACTCCCACCTTGGTGGAAAGTCATCTCAATTCACTTCGGGTGGCTATACGATAGACGCCGGACCATCGGTTCTAACCATGCTTCCGATCATCGATACGATATTTGCAGCTCTTGGCGAAAAGACATCGGAACACCTTGATCTAGTAAAACTCGACACCCTATACAAAGCTAATTTCGCAAGCGGGAATGATCCTTACGGAGAGGGAAGTCTATCGGTTCGGGCTAATCATGATGATATGGTCGCTGAGATCCGCTCAGTTGCTGGAGCTAAGGATGCGGACGCCTTTGTTCGATTTTCTAAGTATCTAAAGGACCTCTACGACGCCGAGTTTAATCAATTCATCGACCGCAACTTCGATTCACTCTTCGACTTTCTAGCACCAATCTCACCTACATTGAAGCTACTGAAGTTAGGGGCCTTCAAAAAGCTAAATTCGATTGTCAGTAGCTACTTCTCCGACGAACGCCTGGTCAAACTATTTTCTTTTCAATCGCTCTATGCAGGAGTTTCACCCTTTGAGGCTCTTGGAATATATGCAGTCATCACGTATATGGACACGATCGCCGGCGTCTACTTTCCTAAGGGCGGCATGGCGCAACTTCCAATAGCGATTGGAAAAGTACTTGCCGATAAGGGTGTAGCGATTAGAACCAAAACTAAGGTCACGTCGATACTTCGCTCAAACGGTATGTCAGGTTCCGTAACGGGAGTACAGCTAGAGGATGGCTCGAGAGAGTCCTTCGATGTAGTAATTTCTAATGCAGAAGCCGCGATTACCTACAAACAACTCCTTGGCCAAAGTTCACCTCCCCGCAAGATTGCAAGGAGCGAATACTCACCTTCGGCCTTACTCATGCTCATGGGAACTAAGAGTAGGCCTACTGCAGAAGTTGCCCACCACAACATCTTCTTCGGAGACTCATGGAAGGATGCCTTCGTGGAGTTGATCGACGAGGGAAGGCAGATGACCAATGCGTCCACATTGGTCACAATTCCATCATTTTCCGATCCCCAACTCGCAAAAGATAATGGCGCAGCGCTCTACTGCTTGGAGCCAGTACCTAACTTGGGCGGGAAGATCGACTGGAAGAACCAACGGCAAAACGCTGTCGAAAACTTCAAAGCATCCCTGAGGAGCGCAAAGATTCTAAGCGATGACCCCTCCGACATAGAAGTTGAAAAGATCATCGACCCCCTAGATTGGAAGGCGATGGGGATGGAGATGGGAACTCCATTTTCAATCTCTCACCGGTTCTTCCAAAGTGGACCATTTCGCCCCGCGAACAACGATAAGAGGGTTCCCGGCCTCTTCTTTGCTAGTGCCTCGACCACTCCAGGGGTCGGAGTCCCCATGGTCCTCGTATCGGGGCGACTCGCCGCAGAAAGAGTAAGAACTTACCTTGGTGATCGATAGTCATGCGCCAAGATAATGATTCACTCGCCAAATCGTACGAGAAGTGCAAAGAACTAAATAAGCGATTCGGAAAGTCCTACTACTATTCGACCTACCTATTGCCAAAGGCGAGTCGCAAATACATCCATTCGCTCTATGCCTTTTGCCGTTATGCAGATGACATCGTCGACGACTTTGATCCTTCGGATCTTGCCTCTAGGAGGGAGCGGCTCAAGAAGTTCGGGGACGACTTCTACCGCGATCTCCAAGTCGGAAGGTCAAGCGATGTGATTCTAAAGGCGGTAGTCAATACCGTCAAAGAGTTCGACATTGACAAAGTACTCTTCGATAAGTTTCTCTTTTCTATGGAGATGGACTTTACCAAAACTCGTTACGAAACCTACGATGACCTTCTCGTCTACATGGAGGGTTCGGCTGCCGTCATTGGAGAGATGACGCTACCCGTGCTCGAACCTTCCTCTAAATATGCACGCGAACCAGCGCGACAACTAGGTTTTGCCTTTCAGCTGACCAACTTCATCCGTGACGTAGAAGAGGACTTGAAGAGGGGCAGAATCTATCTACCGCTAGAGGACATTGAAAAGTTCGGCGCTATCGACGATATAATTCGAAACAACAACAGCGACAAGGTCAAAGAGTTAGTCGCATTTGAGATTACCCGAGCACAAGAGCACTATAGTGAATCTCTCTTAGGAGATGTATATCTTCCACCTCGATCGGCCGCGTGCGTACAAGCAGCTAGGCAACTCTACTCCGGGATCCTAGAAGAGGTCGAGAAGGCGGACTATAAGATCTTTGGCAAAAGGGCCACGGTTTCAATGTATAAAAAGTTGAAGACCGCAGCCCGAACAGTACTTCTTTAAATTCAACTATCGCCAGTTAAGCGATACAAACGTCTACTCATCGGCCATTTCGAGACCTGGAAGCTCTTCAAGGGAGTCGAGTACTCCTTCAGTTGGAACCTCTTGAACGTCGCGCAATTTTCTTTCGATCGCTCTAGTCCTAACGGATGCGGCACTAATGTTGTTGCTCGCCTCTTCTAGCTTCTTCTGAGTCCTATCGAGAATTCCTCCAAACTTCTCAAACTCTGTCTTTACAGCGCCAAGAAGCTTCCACACCTCACTCGATCGCTTTTCAATCGCTATAGTCCTAAAGCCCATCTGAAGGCTGTTCAAGATCGCCAAGATCGTTGTAGGTCCGGTCACTACAACCTTGCTTTCACGCTGTAGTTGATCCCAAAGGCCGGGGCGGCGAAGTACCTCAGCGAAGAGTCCCTCGATTGGAACGAACATGATCGCAAAGTCGGTAGTGGACGGAGGATTGATGTACTTTTCTGAGATGCTTTTAGCTTGGCCTCTAATCGCAGCCTCTAACTGGCGGCCCGCAGCATTCACCGCCTCTATATCGCCTATCTCTTGAGCGTCGACGAGCCTCTGGTAGTCCTCGAGCGGGAACTTAGAGTCGATAGGAAGCCAAACGACATCTCCCCCGTCATCTTTACCAGGCAACTTGATAGCAAAGTCAACCCTTTCGCCACTATTACTCTTTACCTGCACGCTCCTTTGGTACTGCGAAGGAGTCAATACCTGCTCTAGCATCGTCTCGAGCTGAACTTCACCCATAGTGCCACGGGTCTTCACATTGCTCAGAACCCGCTTTAGGTCACCTACCCCTGATGCCAAAGTTGCCATCTCGCCTAGGCCCTTATGAACTTGTTCGAGGCGGTCGCTAACGAGCTTGAAGGACTCACCTAACCTCTGTTCCAATGTTGACTGTAACTTTTCGTCTACGGTAACTCTCATCTCTTCGAGACGACGACCATTATCCTCTTGCAATTTGGCGAGTCGAGATTCAAGAGTCTCGCGAATATCCTTCAACATCTCTTGGTTGACCGAGGTAAGCCCCTCGAGTTGTTTCGAGAACGAATCCAAGAGATTCTTATGCTGTTGAGACATTTCGCTAACGGCGCTAAGAACTGACTTTTGATTTGATGACATCGAGTTACTCACCTCACCTCTAAAAAGCTCAAAGCTATCGAGTAAGGAGCGGTTTACCTTTTCAAAGTCCTCAGAAAATTCACGATTAATCTCCGCTAGGAGTTCCATCTGCTCTTCGTGAGATCTGCCAAGGCTCTCTTTTACATCGTTACTCAAGTTTCTAAAAAGTGCACTTACCTCTTCGCGAGTGGCCTTGGATTGGCTATTTGCCTCTTCGCGACCTTGAGCACTGTCAGCCCTTAGAGTCCGCTCTAACCTCTCCTGAGAGGTACCTAGCTGGCCTATCTCTTGCTTTACCAAGGACGCGACTCCACCTGATTTACTGCTACGCAAGATCAAGATGACGACGATTATCAAAACCACTAAATCTAGGAGGCTCACTCCAACGGCAATTGAGGTGTTCACGGCACAATCTCTCTCAAAGTAAATATCAACCGAATACTAGCGCACGCTACTTTTTTTAAAAGCGACAGTCAGTGTCGCTCAGCGTTCTCAGGACCCTAGAGGCGCCTAAACGGAGGGGAATCCTCAAATCCTCGAGAAGATAAAACCCTCGAAGTACACCTCGTCAAGACTATGAATTTGATGTTCCAAAGAACGATGGAACCCTCTTTGAGATCTGCGACAAAACAAAGAAGAGAACCAGGCCAAAGACGACAAGTCCAACGACGTTAGTCGCGATAGTGGCAACGCTGTGGTGCGCCGCGTCAAAGAACGGGTACGGATACCAATTTGTTATAGCACCTCGGATGAAGGTGTAGACCATATAGACAACCGGATAGACGACCCACAAAAGAGCTCTTCTGTATGTAATAGCAGGCTTCGGTGTATCTATGAGAAAGTCAATCAATACATACAACGGTGCTATGTGGTGATAGAGAAGGTTGACCAAGATCTCAGAGGTGCCAGATGAAGGGGCATTCAGTAGCAGATTGTAGATGATGCCTGTTATGAGCAGGTAGGCCGTAGCCGCCCCACGATATCCTTGGAGACTTGCTGTTGATTCTCCTCTTACCGCTTTCCAACCTAACAATCCAAAGACGAATGCTGCAAAGAGATTGCTCTCGTAGGTGAAATAGCTGAGGGTATCAACTATGGCTTGACGCTTCGTTACGATCACGTACATACGAATGACAAACACAAGAGCGATAGCTGCGGCAAGGGCAATACGTGCGATCGAAATGATAATCCGTTTAGTGGTCACACCACAAATATAGCCATTACGCAGGCACTAATACGAGCCTTGAGTCTTGCGGCCCAAATTCGATCAAAGAAGAACCTACCCGTACCTGAAGAACCTTGCATATGGCTATCGCGAGAGAGAAGTATCGCCCCATGAGCGTTTGTCTCCCACATTTTGATCCCCACCACGAGTTAATCGCACTTTGGGTCTTATAGAAACAACTTTGCGTCAACGTCGCACATGACCGACAAAAAGGTCATGTCGCCTTTATTTCACACCTCGAGGTAGCTACCCTTTGCCGACCAACCTGGGATTAGCTCATCAAATCCCATCTGCCGATTTGAAGCTAATACTGCTAGCGCTCTAGCCCGAACGTCCTTCGGAACGAAAGGAAATATCATTCCGAATGGCTCCTTGCCGTAGAGATGATGTATTTGGTGGTCAAACTTAAGCCTCTCCAAGATCGAGACCTTTGGCACCGTAAAGAACCTTCCGTGGATGTAAACATCGTGAATGAATGAGTAGACCGCGCCGTAGGCGGTAATTCCAATTCCCACATACAAAAGGTAAGAGAGGCTTCCGTTACTCGTACCGATTGCCATAGCGGCAATTGTTATCGCCGCAAAGATTACAGGGTATGCATCGTTGGCCTCGATCCTCTTCAACGTGACCGAGTGGTGGCTTCTATGAAGCGCCCATCCCACTCCGTGCATAATTAGGCGATGGGCAAGATAGGCGACTGGCTCCATTATGAAAAATGTCGCGATAATAAGCAGAAATTTCATACTGCCACTCCTCCTCAGAGTTGACATCACTTCTTCTAAATCTTACTCCCGAGTCAAAGTTATGCGAGACAACGTCTAACCACTCGGTATTCAATAGTTGTCAAACTATTCAACTCATCGAGAGGGGTACCTATCCTTGAGTCGATTCCAGATCGTCAACGTCAACTGAATCATCGCAAAGCCATAGATGAAGTCTTCGATCGGTATGGAAAATGGAAATCTAAACCCTGAAAAGTGGTGACTTGAATAGATAACGACCGGCGAAGACAACTTGGTCAAATATCCATCTACCAATATCTGAAAGAAGAAGATGATCGCAAGGGATATCCAAAAACTCCACTCTCTATAGAGCCTTCCCTTATCGAGGATAAGTTCAAGGGAGATAGCCGCAAGGGCTGCGACGATAGATCCAACTGTGTAAGCGTGCACTATGGACGACCACCCTCAGCTCTGCGATTTAGAATTGACCGAACTGCCTCAAGGGTCAATAGTGAGCAGATCGGAATCACAACGAAGAAGACGACCTCTTCGATTGGCAACCTTCCAAATATGTCGATTCCCGTGGTGTACTTACTCGAATATCGCCACCAACCCCATACGATTGAGGAGAGGTCGAACAGCGAAAATAGTATCGTTGTGATCGCGACCGATGTGATAAGAGCTAATGGACGGCGATAGACCCTAGCCCTAAAGACGAACTCCAAGGGGAGCGTGAGCAGTAGACAAAGTGCCATCAAAATTAGGTAAGTGTACCTGATCATCTACTCTCCGTCTTAGAACCTTGACCTGCTTGAGGTTTTGTCTTGTGCGCGAAGATTTCCACTTTATCTATACTTTCATAGAACCAAGAGCGGCATAAGGTCCCCTGCACCCTGTGAGTTATCATTGAAGCTTCCAAATAAATTGACTCTAAACAATGGGTCGAAGCTATCTTATCTTGCACTAATTCTCACGCTTTTTATCTCTTCCCTCGTTGCGGCAACCGTACCCTTTGGAAACGATACCGCAGCTCACCTCCACTTAGTCGAGTTTCTTCGCTCAACAAAAAGTCTCACAGCCTATGACCCCTGGTGGTACTTTGGCAAGGTCGAATTTGTCGGATACAGCCTCGCCTACTACCCTCTCGCTGCATTGACTAACGTCTACATTCCGCCGATTATTGCGCTATCTTCAACTGCCGCTCTTATAACCAAAGCCGTTACCAAGAGAGCGCTCTCGGCTGTTGATGGAGGGTCAACCAAAATCGTGGAGACAAAACTCATAGGGTTTGTCGTCATCTGTTCAGTAAACCTCGCAGGGCTCATGTTGACTGGGGCGTATCCATTTCTAACGTCACTGCCATTCTTCGTCCTTGCATCTCTCACATTGATCTCGAAAAAAAATAATTGGATTGCCTATTCATCGTTGATCGTGATCGGCGCTCTCTTTTCCATCATCGCCACACTTTGGGTCGGAACTCTACTCGTAACTATCGGCACCCTAGAAAAGGGGAAGACCCTCAGAGATCGGATCCTCTATATTGCCTATGGCCTATCGCCGCTCGCGCTAGTTGCAATCTTCGAGATCCTTTCAACGCGGAACTTATTTCCAAAGGGAAGCTATCCCTTCTACTTCACAGATCTACTAGAGCTATCGGTGTTTTTGATATTGATAGCTATCACCTCGTTACGAATTTCGTGGCCTTCGCCCGCACTAGCCGCTGCACTTTATCTAGCAGGTTCGATTGTCAACTTTGTTTTAGTACGATCGTCACTCGGCGGCAACATCGCCCGCATCGGTGAATTTGCCCCTTTGATCACGGCTTCCATAGCCATCATCTACCAAACTTCTAAAGGGCCAAGCCAAGTCGCCAAAGCTAAATCTCCAGCGTTGCTTGAAGAAAATTTTCGTCTATCGCGATTTCGCTCACGACAAATCGGCTCACTGCTCGTAGTCATGGCGATCGGAAGCGCACTGTGGTATGGTCAATTCACCATAGATCCACTTGTCGACCCATCGGCCCACTACCTCGAAGATGCCGGGAATTGGGCTCAGCTCGCCTCAGTAGTACACAAAGACTATGGAGATCAAAGGATTGAGTACGTTGACACCACTCTTCATGAAGGTGCATATTTTCTGCCAAAGTACGGCGTTGCAATAGCGCGTGGATGGTTCCGACAGAGCGATCAACCCGATAACAGCCTCTTCTACACTTCGAATACTACCTTCAAAAAAAGCTACAAGAGTTGGCTCTGTGACTACGAGATAGCCGCTGTTGTACTTCCGCCCGGACCATATGACTACTCATCCGTAGACGAAGCATCGCTGGTAAAGGGTGGTTTATCATTCTTGAAGATACAAGATGTAGTTGGCAAATTTCGGATCTACACAGTTGAAGGGTGCAAAGATTCAATCAAGGTTGAAGTTCACGCCAGCAACATCCAAATCGTCTCTCGCTACAGCAAAGTCGACGGAATAATTCCAATCCATTTTGCCAAACAACTTCAACCTCTAAATGGCCTCTCGCTACGGGAAGTAGGCGGCCTAGCTTCCATTAGTGGATCTAATAGCGATCGAGTAACGATCCACTTCTGACGACCCATCAAAGGTTGCAGCAAAAGTTACCGTCAAGGCGGTGGCGTAAAACACGTAGTAAACTGTTCCTTAAGATTCGAAAATAAATATTGGTCGTATATCACGAAATAAACAGCGAGGCTTTCACGTAATAAACAAGGTGATCTTGTAGCTTCCGTGTCTCGCCGTAGAGTTTTCTAGAACAGCGACCACGTTATGATCCGATCTCAAGCTCGTAAGGTGTACGGAGAAAGATTTAATGTCCATTCTTGACAAAGTGAACTCGCCGGACGACTTGCGAAAGCTGAGCGACACCGACCTAGCAAAGCTCTCAACGGAGATTCGGGAGTTCATCGTCGATCATGTGAGCCTCACAGGTGGACACCTTGGTTCAAACCTCGGTGCAGTTGAAATGACTCTCGCACTGCACCTTTCGTTCAAGTCACCTAAAGATATTCTTCTCTTCGACACCGGCCATCAGGCATATGTTCACAAGATTCTTACTGGGCGCAAAAATCTCTTCGACTCCCTCCGTCAAGAAGGAGGTCTCTCTGGTTACCCTTCGAGGCGCGAATCGGAACATGATTGGATCGAGAACTCCCACGCTTCGACCGCACTTAGCTACGCCTATGGTCTAGCAACCTCTCTCGAATTGAAGAGGGGTCCTTACGTCGGTACAGCAGAGTTTCAAACGAGCAACGAAAGTGAGCGTTTCGTAGTCGCCGTTGTTGGTGACGGTGCCCTTACCGGTGGGCTCGCATACGAAGCCCTCAACAACCTCGGCCACTCCGATAAAAAAGTCATAATCATTTGGAACGACAATGGCAGGTCGTATGCTCCCACGATCTCAAGACTTTCGTCATCGCTGACTAAGATTCGCCTCAACCCGGCCTACATGCAAGCTCGCGAGAGGATCAGGAACATACTCCACGAAATGCCTAAGGTGGGATCCCTCGCATCTACTGGAATAATTGGTGTCACAACGGCACTTCGGGAGGCAATCGAACCAAGGGTCTTCTTTGAAGCGCTCGGAGTTCGCTATACAGGCCCGATAGATGGCCACGATATCGAGGCGATGCGTTATGCATTCAACGGTGCCAAAGAGTGGGACAGCGCGATCGTAGTCCATATTAAAACCGAAAAGGGTCACGGATATGAGCCTGCGATACTTGACGAGATTCAATGTTTGCACGACCTCAAACTTCGAAATAACGCCTTCGACTCAACCAAGCGCCGATCATTCACAGAGACCTTCAGCGAGGAGTTGGTCCGTAAAGCGAGTGAGAGGCAAGAGATAGTAGCAATCACGGCTGCTATGCCAGGACCAACTGGTCTGCTTGAATTCCAAAGCAAATTTCCGGCACGCTTCTTTGATGTTGGAATCGCAGAGGGACACGCTGTTACATCGGCGGCAGGAATGGCAATGGGTGGACTTCGTCCAGTTGTGGCTATCTATTCGACATTTATGAACCGAGCCTACGATCAGGTAAACTTTGATGTTGCGCTCCACAATTTGCCGGTTCTCTTCGTTCTCGACCGTTCTGGCGTGACCGGCGACGACGGCGCTAGCCACAATGGCACAATGGATATCGTTGAGATGATGGCAGTACCAAATATGACCCTCTATGCTCCATCTACTACAACTGATCTATCCCAATGCCTAGAAGAGGCTCTTAAACTCCCAACGCCATCGACCATTCGCTTTCCAAAGACACCAGGACCTATCTCGCTTTCTGGAGAGTCACTTTCAATGTCTGGCAATCTCAAGGGTAAGGTACTTAGAAGTGGCGCCTCATCAATCGCAATCGTTGCAGTTGGGAAGATGGCAGAATTCGCACTTGATGCAGCGAACTACCTCGGCAACGAAAAGATCGTTGATGTAACGGTGGTGGATCCTCAGATTCTAAAGCCAATTCCTAATGAACTTCTGACTTACCTCTCCAACTACAAACACGTCCTTACAGTTGAAGATGGATTTGTTCCAGGCGGATACGGCTCCCACCTCGACTTTGCTCTCTGCTCGCTCTATCAGGGCTCATCACCGAAGGTAGTTCAACTCGGCATTCCTATCGAATTCCTTTCGCATGCAAAAGTAGATGCAATTCACAAAATGCTCGAGATCGATGCCTTTGGGATAGCGCAACACGTCAGAAATTACATTCTCGATAACGACCTGGTTTAGCTATCCAAAATCTAGGTAGGCGTTAGAAGAGAGTGCTCGGCTCAACGGGGGCTATGGCCATTGGAGACTTGAAGGTCGGTGAACCAACGCGCTTATCCACCTCATAGTAAAAAAGCGAGCTCTCTTTCGTAGTTCGTTTGGCCAACTCTAGAAGTTCAGCAACCTCGTCTCTATCTTTGAGCGATTCATCTAGCCAGCTAGTGACTATCTCATTTGAGAGCACCAAGGGCATCCTGTTATGTACCTCGCTGATTTCAGCATTTGCCTCGGTCGTTACAAGGACAACACCCACTTCCCCTGTTTCACGATCCACCAATTCGATTCCCGCAATGGATGCAATTGGGCCGCCGTCGAAATGGACGAAGTACGGCCTCTTAGGGGGCGTCGTTGTCTTCCATTCAAAGTAACCATTAATTGGGACGACAACTCTAGAGGTCAAAACACGACGCGAAAAGGTCGGCTTTTCTAAAACGGTCTCGACCCTTGCATTTAGCAAGGATTTGCGAGAGCCGCCCTTTCCCAGAGCGATATAGGTCCCAAATGTCTCCTGCGAGATGACAACTCCCTCACCATCGGACTTCAAAGTCAAAGCAACTTCAGATGGGGCGAGGTTGAAGTTCTCGAATCTCTCCTCACCTAAGATGTCAGTGTTTACAAGGTTTATAAAGGAATACTTGGCTAAAACATCTGCCAACGATATCGTTTGAGTAAATCGACCGCACACTCTCTAATCCCCCTCAACAAGAAGCCCTACGAGGGCAAACTCTAATTTCAAGCCGCATCTAATTCAATATCAGGAATAGTGTTGCACTGCCGATAAGTTATTAGTTGTATGTTGCACACAACTAAATAGCAACTCGTCCACTTTTACTTCAACACAGGTGTCGGTAACAAATGAGTGACAGTAAAGAAACCTACGGCGCAGCTCCCCTCTCGCACAAGCAGATACTAATTGCGCTTAGCGGACTTATGCTAGGAATGCTACTTGCAGCCCTCGATCAAACTATCGTGGCGACTGCCCTCCCTACGATCGTTGGCGATCTTGGAGGCTTGAAGCACCTTAGCTGGGTAGTGACCGCCTACCTTCTCTCGTCCACAGCAGTTACACCGCTCTATGGCAAATTGTCCGATCTCTTCGGTCGTAAAAAGCTCTTTCAATTCGCAATCGTAGTCTTCTTGATAGGCTCAGCCCTAGCTGGCCTAAGTCAAAACATGGGAGAGTTGATAGCATTTCGTGCCCTCCAAGGAGTTGGCGGTGGCGGACTCTTTGCGATGGTTCTATCCATTATCGGCGACATAGTTCCACCTCGCGAACGAGGTAAGTACCAAGGCTATCTAGGCGCCGTCTTCGCGTCCGCAAGCGTCTTTGGACCACTCGCCGGTGGATTTTTGACCGACCAGATCTCATGGCGTTGGATCTTCTACGTCAACCTCCCAGTTGGCATCTTTGCGCTCATCGTCACCTCCGCAGTTCTCAAACTTCCTGTAAAGCACGTAGATCATAAGATCGACTTTCTGGGATCGGCTCTCATAACAGCGGCAGTTACCGCAGCGCTTCTCGTCACCGTTTGGGGCGGCGTTACTTACTCTTGGGGTTCTACCACAATCGTTGCGCTTGAAGCTTTGGCTGTCATCCTCGTAGGTCTATTTATCTACGTGGAAATGAAGGCCTCTGAACCGATCCTTCCCCTTCGCCTCTTCCGAGATAGGGTCTTTTCCGTCTCGTCAACGATCGGATTTATCAGTGGATTCTCCCTATTCGGAGCCGTCATCTTTCTACCCGAATACATGCAGGTGGTAAGGGGGGTATCAGCCACCAAATCTGGACTTATGCTGATTCCACTTACGATAGGCATCGTCCTTGGCTCCGTTGGGTCGGGTCAAATCATCACAAGAATCGGAAAATACAAGGTCTTTCCAATAGTTGGATCGATAGTTCTCACTCTTGGCTTCTATCTTCTTTCACTCATATCGATCAACACCGCCTATTGGAAAGAGGCGATCTACATGGCGGCCACGGGTATTGGCCTTGGCCTCACCATTCAGGTGATCGTACTAGCAACACAAAACAGTGTGGAATTCAAAGATATGGGTACGGCGACGTCAGCAGTAACCTTCTTCAGAACCATGGGTGGCGCAATTGGTACGAGTTTCTTTGGCAACATTCTCGTCAATCGACTGACCTTCAATCTAAACCGTCTCGGGGCAGGAAAGAGTGCCTCTGGTGCTGCAGCATCTCTCATGGGAGGGTCACCAAAGGTACTCGACAAGTTGCCACCCGCTATTCACCAAGGAATCCTCGAAGCCTTTGTAAGAAGCCTCCATGTCGTCTTTCTGTTCGCCATTCCATTTGCTGCAATCGCGATCGTCTTCGCACTAATACTGCCGGAAAAGCCACTGCGATCTGTAGCGGCAATTGCCGGTGGCAGCAAAGAAGAGGAGTTGGAGGCCCCGCTATTCATAGCAGAGTAGCTAACCGAGCTCGAAAACACTACAGGCGGGACATCAAAATTATCCTTCGCCTGGCAATTAGCACAAGGTACGTATATGAAGACATTTGGAAGAGATAGTCAAGAACAAAAGAGTGATAGCCCGGAAAAGGTAAAGCGAAGTGCGATCTCATCGCTAAAGCAGCGAAATTATCGCCTCTACTTCATCGGACAGATCATATCAAATGCCGGGACGTGGATGCAGATGGTTGCCCAGTCTTGGTTGGTTCTAGAGCTCTCAAAGTCCGGAAGTATTTTAGGAATCGTATCAGCCGTTCAGTTTCTTCCGATGCTTTTCCTCGGTCCGCTTGCTGGGGTCTACACTGATCGATACAACAAAAGAAAACTTCTAATTCTCACTCAAAGTCTCTTTGGCGTCGTGGCTCTAGCCCTTGGTATTCTCGATCTATCGGGCGTGATTCAACTTTGGATGATATTTGCTTCAGCCGCACTCATGGGAGTCATAAATACCATAGACATGCCTACCCGCCAAGCTTTCGTAATCGAACTCGTCGGACGAGAGGATCTTCAAAACGCAGTCTCGCTAAACACAGTCGTCATGAATGGAGCACGAGTTGTTGGACCATCGATTGCGGGCGGGATCATCTATGCATTTGGCGTAGGACCCAACTTTATCCTTAATGCAATTAGTTATATCGCTGTCATCGTTGTCTTGCTCCGTCTAGATATGACCAAGCTCCGTCCGGCAACGCGAGTAGTTGCTAAGAGAGGGCAGCTACGTGAAGGGTTCAATTACGTTAGATCGAATGGAGACTTAGCGATACCACTTTTGATGATGGTCATAGTGGGCACCTTGGCATATGAATTTCAAATTTCCATTCCTCTTCTAGCCACTAACACATTCCACAAGGGTGCTGGCTCCTATGCAATACTTACGGCATCGCTCGGATTTGGAGCGGTTATTGGTGGCTTTCTTTCAGCTAAGTACGCAAAGGTATCGCAAAGGCTTCTAAATGTCGCGGCTGGAATCTTCGGGGTGATGATGCTAGGCATGGCAATAGCACCTAGCTATGCAATAGAACTCGTTGTTACAGCAGCAACCGGTGCCATATCCATCCTCTTCTTGAGTACTGCCAATACTCTTCTGCAGATAACTGCTCGCGAAGAGATGCGTGGTAGGGTTATGGCACTTTACGGGGTAGCTTTTCTTGGCTCGACACCCATCGGAGCTCCTCTAATCGGATTTATATCTCAACACTTCGGTGGACGAGTTGGAATTCTAGTTGGAGGCATTGCAACTCTTATCGCCGCCGCCTTCGGCCTATATCGAGCTAGTCGCGACAAGACGAATGAACTTGCGGAAGTTTGAGTAGGTAAAGGCGACGTAACTAAGTCGCAGTTCGATGGGTCGCTACGCCCAGGTAGATTTGTCGAATCACGCCATGGCCAACCAAGATATTCAAGCCTCAGGGCCGCTTTTAGACAGAGCAGATCTGCTACTAGCCCTCCTCGCGTCGTTTCAATATGGACTAGTAAGCAGATTGAAGGCGGGTATTTTATAGAAACTCACCTCAAAGTCGTGAATTTGCGCTTCTTGGCCATCAGTCAGCACGAAGAGAACTTCTCTAGATCGAAGCAACGATTCCCTTAAATTACCTACTCGCCCACCTAGATAGCATCAAAAAATTCTTACCCCTGAAAATTAAAATTCGAAAGTGGCGATATGCCACTAGATGTATTTCGGAGCAAACATATGATTTTGAAGTATTAGACAACTATCACATTTGTCCATTTCGGCAGCAATTCTTTCTCGTACCATCCCACAAATTTAAAATCAAGATTCAATCTGACTATTCATCTAACATCTATTTCCACGGATCAAAGACCTTCATAGTTAACAAATTTCAGATTTTGAAGTTCACTAAAAACGTATGCACTTTCAAGCAACTATAACTAGTGCTGCTAGGCAATAGTTTTAAATGTAATTACATACCATTTCAACGCTTAGCGAAATTGAAAATTATTAATACTTCTGTCCCGATGGTTCAAGTGTGCATCGTTGGTGGTATTTTTGACGATTGGGGAGATGCATAATACGATACAAGGGGGAAATATGAGCGTCAAAAATCTCTCGCCCGTTAAGTTGAAGAGGGACATGTCCAAACTCGACTTAACGATGGCAGGCCTAGGAGCCATCATCGGCTCGGGTTGGCTCTTCGGAGTTCTTTACGCCGCTAACGATGCTGGCCCAGCGGCTGTAATTGCCTGGCTAATTGGAGGTGTAGCAGTTGCGCTAATTGCGCTCGTCTATGCAGAATTGTCTGGAATGCTTCCGCAATCGGGAGGAATTGCAAGGTACCCACACTTCACACATGGCTCTCTTACTGGGTTCATGATGGGATGGGCTGCATTTATTGCATATACGACAGTTCCAGCGATCGAAGCTGAAGCTGTAATTCAGTACTCTGAGCACTACATCAACTTCTTCGCCAATAGCAAGCTCAACAGCTTCATTGCTGAAGCAATCTTGATGGTTATCTTCTGGGGTATCAATGCCTATGGCGTCAAGGCTTTCGCCAAGACAAATACCATCGTTACCTTCATCAAGTTCATCATGCCAACGGGAACGATTCTCGTCTTTCTCTTTGCTGCTGGACACTGGGGAAATTACACCCTTCACATGGCACCAGCGGCTAAGGCTCCTGGTGGCTTTGCGCCCTATGGCGTTGCCGGGATTCTAAAGGCAGTCGGTCTGTCGGGTATCGTCTTCTCTTTCCTAGGCTTCCGACAGGCGGTCGACCTAGCCGCAGAGGCTAAGGATCCACAACGCGATGTTCCTCGCGCAATTCTTACCGCCGTTGGAATCGCAATCGTTCTTTACACTCTGCTCCAGGTCGTCTTCATCGCAGGCGTCGCACCATCAGCGCTAGCAAAGGGTTGGGCTGCTTTGAGCTTCTCTGGTCCATTTGCCCAAGTTGCAAGTGCGCTTGGTCTTGGATGGCTTGCAACCTTGCTGTATGCTGACGCTGTTCTATCGCCAGCTGGTACGGGTAATGTCTACCTCGCATCGACTGCGCGCGTACTCTACGCACTTGGCAACAACAAGTACCTACCTGCGCCATTTCGAAGGCTCAATGAGCGAACTGCCGTTCCTTCAGTTGGCTTGATCGTTACCCTACTCTTTGGAATTGCCGCGCTTGCACCATTTCCAACGTGGAGCAGCTTGGTTGGTGTTATCTCGTCGGCGACTGTTCTTACTTACATGATTGGACCAATCAGCCTTCACGTCCTCAGAAAGACACACCCAGAGGCAAACCGTCCATTCAAGTTAGGTGGAATGAGTGTCATCGCGCCGCTGGCATTCGTTATCGGTTCGCTCATCATCTATTGGACTGGGTGGGCTATCGACTGGAAGCTAATCGTTGCAATCCTCGGCGGAAGCGTCATCTACGCTCTGGCATCAGCTGGCAAGAATACAACTCTCAACAAGGTCGATGCGGCGTCCCTAAAGAGCGCCACCTGGTTGATTGTTTACCTTCTAGCTATGCTTGCGATGACCTACTTTGGTTCGGCTACATTTGGATCTCCGTACAACCATGGCAAGGGCCTCATCCACTATCCACTCGACCTTATCGTCGTTGCTGCGATGGCACTTGGCTTTTACTACTGGGGCGTTGCATCTGGACGAAAGACCGAAGACGGCGTCGAAGCCCTTCGACAGATCGCAGAAGATCAGCTTTCAACTGGCCTCTAAAGACCGCTCTTACATCTGACAAGTCCTATCTTTCTCTTAGCACAGCTAAGAGAAAGATAGGAGATAGTGCGAATATACCTATAGCGAAACACCCACCGAGAATTCGATCTCAGTGGGTGTTTCTTATTGAGTGCTGTCGATAATATCCTTTGTCACGCCAAACATTCACATGGGCAATCAACACATCCGATGCATCGTCTGCACGAGCAACTCCTTGCTCATCGATTGGATTGAGAGGGGTAACTGAAACTTTGAACAATCGACGAGAGGGCAATTTAGCCACATAGGGCTTTACTCAACTGACGCTAAGAAACGCATGCTGTGGGAAAAACTCATACCAAAGAAGCTATTAGCCCAACTGGTCACAGGCCCAACTTGGTGCCGATCCCGACAATTAGAGGGTGCTTTGACCTCTTTCAATTACCATCAACTATATGAGTTGGGATGATCCAAGATGAGCGAGATTGAAGTAGCACTCCAAAAGATCATGGGACTAGCTGATATTTACCGTGATTCGAAGCTTATCGTTTCAGCTACAAATCTACTTAGATCTCTTTTGGAAGCTGAAAACTCACTTTCCAAATCCACTATCGAATTTTTAAGAGCGCTCGGAAATAGCATTGAAGCCTTCCTAGCGTTGGCTCATTCAGCTGCCGAATCAGAGTATGACGTTCTTATTTGGTTGAATGCAAACGGCATCTTCGACTTCGACCCAAGCATCTCGAATGAAATACGTTCAGAGCTCGCAAAAAAATCTCTAACCAACGAAGATTTAGAGCAAGTATCGGAGCAAACGAACTCAATCGTCAAAGAGAACCGATACGACGACCAAGACTCAATCGGTCTAACCTCTTCCGAGGTCGATAGGTTAAAAGACCTTGCGCTCAATCCATCGACTTCCACTTCGCAGCTAAGCAGGTTGATCTCGCTTGGAAATCAAGATCTCAATCGAACGATAGCCTCACTCGAAAAGACGTCCGAAGAAGATCTCCGGGCCTTAGCCAAAAGCCATGAGCCGTCAATCGAGGTGGCACTAGTCTCAAGAGGAAGCCTTAGCAACGAACTGTTCCATATAATCAGCGCCTCGCCAACTAGCTACGTTAGGTCGCATCTAGCACGACGCAAAGATCTAACGATGGTACAACTTGCCTCCTTGAGCAACGATGTGGCTGCTACTGTGAGAGAGGCTCTTGCTGAAGATAGGTTCTTGCCAGAAGATATTGAGACGAAGCTTGCTCAAGATCCTGCAAAGTCCGTAAGGTACAGCGTCATTAGGAGCAGACGTGCATCATCCTTAGCCATCAGCACCGCATTTGAATACGATCGAGACGACGATCGCATGCTGTTGATGATCGTCGAAAGTGAGAATGTCGACTCAGAAATCCTCTCCGAGGCTTCAAGCCACAGCGACTACGCAATTCGTATCAGAGTCGCGCGCCACCCCTCTTCGCCAAAGTCAGCACTATGGCGATTGGCCTTAGATGGAGACGAGTCAATTCGCACTGCAGTATCCGTTCATCCGAAAAGTGACGATGAAATTTTGCGTCACCTATCGAAAGACTTTTCTCCTCTAGTTCGACGCGGGGTAATCCTAAATCCTCTTACCCCAGATGATCTCATTCTTGATCTAGCGGACGACCCGATAGATTGGGTGAAGGACTCTATTCTTGAGCGCAAGAACTTGTCTCGCGATCTAAAAGTAGCTCTTTCCCTCAAGAACGGCACCTTCGAGTGGCGCGATCTATGAGAAAAAAGCATCACTTCGTATAAATTACCGATAATAGGAGTTCAACAATTTGCGATCATCGAACCTAGCTGCTCTCGAAGTTTTAGTTGACGCTGGACTACCTACAATCATTTGGGGACCGCCAGGAGTCGGAAAGACTTCGACCATCAAAGCAATTGCGGCGGCCCGGAGCATCGCACTAGAGGTGGTGATAGCCTCCATTCGAGAACCAAGCGACTTCGCAGGACTGCCAATAAAAGTCGGTGATGGAGTCAGATTTGCACCACCGCAATGGGCGCTTAATATCGCCGAAAAGGGATCAGGGATAGTATTCTACGATGAGATCTCAAGTGCACCTCCGTCAGTTCAAGCAGCGCTACTAAGACCCATATTGGATGGATTTGTGGGCGATCTTCAACTTCCTTCTACCGTCATTACACTCGCCGCAGCTAACTATACGGACCTAGCTGCAGGAGGATGGGATCTTACACTTCCCCTGGCAAACAGGTTTGTTCACCTCGATTGGAGCGTTGATCCAATCGAGATAGCAGAAGGATTTTCGACCGGTTGGAACGAACCGCTTGCAAATCCTGGCTTTCACCTTGATAAAAACGAAATCTCAAAGGCGCTAGCAACTGTGGGGTCATTTATCGCCACTCGACCAGATTTAGTCCTTCTACTTCCCTCCGATAGCGATGACCGAAGGGCATTTCCAACTCCCCGTAGCTGGGAGATGGCTGCACGCATATTGGCGGCATCTGATAGGGCTAAAATACCGTCGTCATTGCGACTGAAACTTCTAAAGGGATGCGTAGGTAATGGACCAGCGATAGAACTTGAGGCCTTCTTAGGACAAATTGAGGAGGTCACCCCTGACGAAGTGCTGGAAAATCCTGATAAAGTCTCGATTCCAAACGGGAGAAGCGATCTTGTTCACGTGGTGCTTTCCGCCGCTACATCTAAAGTTCGCGCCAGCGAAGATCAGCGTGATTGGTTAGCGCTAGGAAGGCTAATCGAGCGCATAATTGAACTTGGATATGTCGATGTAGCACTTCATAGCGCAAAGGTGTGGATGGCACTTAGGCCAAAAGGCGCAGTACCACCAACGTCAACGATTCGCGCCCTCGGACCAATCATGGCCGCAATAAGCGATGACCGCTAGATGGCTTTAGTCAACGAGCTCTCAATTAATGCGAAAATCGCTCTTGCGCGGGCGAAGGCCGTAGATCTCATGCCATATTTGGCAACGGGACTATTCAGGCTTTTCCCGGTGGAGTCAGACCAAACAGATACAATGGCCGTCAGCTCCGACTGGATATTGCACTACAACCTCAACTTTGTAGAAGAGACGCCCCTAGTAGAGCTGGCCGGGGTACTTATACATGAACTTCACCATTTACTGCAGGGCCATCAAGAGCGTATGGTTGCATTTGGGGCTGTTGATTCATTCCTTTGGAACATTGCCGCTGACGCCACAATCAACGACAGGCTTCTGGAAAATGGCATAAAACTACCCCAAACGCCGATAACTTCAAATCTTTTAAACATCAATGGGAGCCTGACCGCAGAAGAGATTTACCTGAAGATAAATGGCCAAAGGGATGACCTCTTGTCAAGCTTTGGCGAAGTCGACTGCGGTTCATGCGCAGGTGGTAGCCCGAGGAGTTACGAAGTAAAGCATGACGGGGCACCACAAACAGATAGCGAAGCGCTCTGCCTTGATCTACTAGCTAGAGCCATCATCAAATCCGACAATGCTCCTGCGCACCTTCGTGCGTGGGCGAATGAAAGAGTCAATCCAAAGATCAACTGGGTCAGCCTACTGATGCGACAGGTACGCCAGGCCCTTGATCCTGCGGCGAACAAGGATTACGCAATTGGTGGATGGTCAAGGCGCGAAAGCGCCACATTCATCCTTCCTAGCCTAATTCCTAGACATCAGCCAAAAGTAGCTATCGTTGTAGATACGTCGGGCTCAATGGACACCGATGCATTTCAACGAATCATTACCGAAATTGCGTCGCTAATTAGGACTCTACATGGGGCTCCGATGACTGTGATCTCTTGCGATGACAGCGTCCGGCTCACGCAAACTATAAGGGATGCTTCAGCTATCGAGCTAGTCGGAGGAGGCTCCACTGACCTCCGTGTCGGAATTGAGAAAGCTGCGCAAATCAAGCCTGCGCCAGATGTAATTGTCGTTATGACTGATGGCCTTTCCCTATGGCCAAAGCAAAACCCATCACGCAAATCCAAGGTCGTAATCGTTCTCACGTCAGATGAGATAGAGACGCCAAATTGGGCTACATCTATTCGAATAACTCAAAGTTAGACAGATCGCCTCCTTGCCTAAAGAAAGCGAGTCAAGTAAACAGAATTGGACCAGTACTAAAAACAGCTGTTTTAAGAAGTTGGAGTCACTCTGGCTCTGAACTCTAGAGCAACCCAAGGCTAACAGCGTACTAATTTCGGTAGATCCTCCGTTATTTAGCGCAAGAACCTAATTCAAGATCGAAAGGTATTAGCCCTTTCCATTTGGATAAGCATCTTCAAGATGCCGACTACTTCACCGGTGTCTTGTTGAATATTCCCACTCGGCAATCATCGATATCAGGTGTTCCTTCGACTCTTTTTCGTCAATCTTGATCCATTTAGCGGCAACAATGAAAAATGCAACAGCAACTATGCATTCGAGTCGCAGCATCTGAGGATTCGTAGCAAGGCTAAATGAAGTCTAAGTTAACTACAACGAAGCACGCCCATTACGACCGAAGGCTATGCGAATAGGTCAAATCTGTTAGCGCCCCGTCTCTAGCTGCTACTGCGAGAACGGCTAAAGCTCCCAAACTTCAAGTACCGCCTGCTTCGATTACTCCAAACCCCATTAATCGCCTCGCAACCCTGCTTTGTAGAAGTTCCAATTGACTCCCTGTGCGAGTGTGCGACGACAAAATAATTCATTGCATCGTCACAATATCCACCTGAACTTGATCCATAGAGTTCAAGGCACCTTACTCTTTTCTCAAACTCTATTCTCAAACTGGAACTTTCCAAAAAGGATGTGTTTTCCACACTCTTCTCAAATCTTGCCTAGTTTGCCGCCAATAACGTTCGTTTCGCGAGCTCCGTTCCGCTTTGATCCAATTAATTCTGATGAAACGGGCACGGTTTCATCAGCGGTCGAAGAATTTGCTGAAAACCACGACCGGTTATCTATATCTCCAGAAAAAGAGGAACCAATAGGAAGCCAAACAGTTGCCAACGCACCACCGTCTGGGTGATTTTCTAACTTTACAGTACCTCCGTGAGCGCCAACAATAAATTCAACGATGCTCAAACCTAATCCCGATCCACGAGAAAGTGAATGTTCTCCGTTTTGAACTCGCACGAAGGGCTCGAAAACGGTTCTCTCAAGTCCGGCTGGAAGCCCCACGCCATGATCTCTTACACTCATTATGACGCCTGCCTTCGCTGGGAGAAGACTCACTGTGACTGCAGATCCAGGTGGCGAATAACGAACAGCATTGCTCAAAAGATTCTCTACCACCTGTTCTATCCGAACTGGATCCACAAATACCCGAGCGACAATCTGAGCATCAAGCACCAATAGCACGTCAGACATAGCAGCTAAAGGAGCGATTGTGCTTAATGCATTAGATACCACGGCCTCTAAATCAACCTCAACACTCTGCAAAGGCAGCGAACCAGCCTGCCCTTCCGCAATCAGCAAGAGCCCATCAACTATCGCACCCAAATACCCGACACGGCGCTCTAAACGTTGTAAAAGAGCCTCGTCGCTTGAGCTCGTAGCCACATCTCTAGTCTCAAGTTCGGCGCGCATACCAGCAAGAGGCGTACGCAATTCATGACTTGCTGATGCCACAAAGCGCTCTCGGATCTCTTGAGAAGTCGAGAGCTTATCCAAAAAGGAGTTCAATGTAACCGCCAAATCAGCTAACTCATCACGAGTACAGGGATCAGGGAGTCGAATATCTAGTCCGCACTCGGAAAGCCTCACAGCTTCACGCTGCATTCTTGCGACAGGACGCAATACAAAGGTTGCCGTAATTCCCGCCCCAACCACAGTTAGTAGGATGGCTAGCCCACCAAAGAGCCAAAGGAGCTGATCGACTAGCGAAACCGAATCCTGAGTTTGATCCATAGAGGTACCGACGAGGACAACTTCGTTGGACGCACTCGACGCTGGTTCAACGAGTAATAGAAGCTTGCTCCTACCGTTACGAATTGAGACCTCTTGAAAGGTAGGGTGGGAAATATCTTTGACTGTCATTCGAGAGATCAAGGGGAGACCTCCCGCGGCGGCGGTGGTGTACTGAAGCTCTCCACTACGGTTAATGATCTGCACAATCGACTGGTCCTCCTCAGGTTTTACCTGACTCCCAGAAGTTGCAAGAACGAATTTGTTACCCTCAAGCAACTGTTGCGCACGATAGGCACGAGCATTTAAGATTCTCTGCAGTGTTGCCACAGTGGCCGAGCCGACATAGATGTGAAATCCAACACCAAAGATCACCACTAGCAAAAGCGCCATTGACGCCATTGACGCCATTATTCGAATGCGCAATGTCATCTACGATCCTTCCCTTGGAGCTCTCACGCGCCAGCCAAGGCCATGTACTGTCTCAACTAAACCGTCACCGATTTGATGATTTAGAGCATTACGAAGTTCATGCACGTACCAATCGACCGTGGCAGAGGTAACAGCTCTCGTGCGTTCTTGAAAATATCTTTCAACGTACTTTCGGGTAAGTACAACGCCCGGCGCCCTTAAAAGAAGGCGAAGAAGCTCCTCTTGACGATTTCCGATATCGAGCATCTTACCGTCGCACATGACCCCCTTTGCCGTGAGGTGGAAGACCATCCCTCCAGATTGAACCAGAGTGACGTGAATTCGCTTTTCTTCCACCCCATCCCATGTGCTCAATTCGCTACGCCGTCTGAGTACGGCGTGTACCCGAGCGCGCAATTCGGCAACCCCGAACGGCTTTACCAGATAGTCGTCGGCACCTGCTTCGAGTCCCCTCAGGGTGTGAGGTAAACTGCCCAGAGCGGTGATCATTATCAAACCAAGGTTAGGTCGCATTGCAATTAGAGACTCGCAAACCGAAAAACCCGAAATATCTGGCAGCATTAAATCAAGCAGCACGATATCGAAGTTTTGGTTATCAAGTATCCCTATCGCCGATTTACCGTCATGGACGGTCGTTACGTTATAGAAATCACGACGTAGCTCAACAGCGATAGCACGCGCAAGCTCTACGTCATCTTCTACCAGGAGGATATCAGCGACCTTTTCCGACTTCGACGATAATTCCACTCTTTGCAGGTTACGCTCCACGATCTCTCCCTAAAGTGCGCTAGCACCACTCATATAAGAGTTACCTTGACTTTGAAGTTGTGTAAGCGCTGCCGAAATCGACTGTGAACCAGTTACGGCTTGTTGGAACGCTGAATCGAGGACCGCTTGGACCTGAGCATAGCTATCACTTACCGGTCGGGGGTAAGAGTACTGAGAGCTCATCGCTACGATCGACTGCTGAAGTCCTGGGTGAGAGGAAAGGAAGCTTTGTGGAATCGCGGCCGCACCGGCTTTTGTCATCGGAGCAAAACCAGTGTGCTCAGACCAATATACCTGTTGAGCAGGCTGGTACCACCAGTTCACAAATGTAAAGGCTGCATTATCCTCGGCTGCTGAATGCCCCTTAGGAAGAACAAAGCCAAGACCTTGCACCAAGTTTGCAGCATGACCGGTTGAACCAGCGGGCTCAACAAAAGCACCCACTTTGAACTTCCCGCCGACCGCGGCAAGTACTTTTGCCTCTCCGGCTGAAGTACCGTCAATCATTGCCATATGCCCCGAGGCAAGATCAGCCCTCAAGGTTGAACCGTGATCAAAGACCAAATCACCGGCTGAGTAAAGATTCCTGAAGTATTGAAAGGTTGCAGTAGTCGCCGCGTTGTTGAAGTTGACTGAAGTGCCTACAGTATTAGAGCCGTTCAGCATGCTTCCGCCATTAGATAGTATGGCCGGAAGAATGTGGGCAGAGGAGTCCTTCCATCCAAGTGGGATCACGTTCGAAGACTTCAACTTGGCAGCATCGCTCGCAAGTTCGGCCCAAGTCGTCGGAGGTGTTGTTATGCCAGCGGCTTGGAACATACTTTCGTTGTAGAAGACTTCGGAGACTTTCGCACTCGCAATCAGTCTGTAGTGCTGATTTCCCACTAAACCATTCGACCAGACAGAGGGATAGAGATTTGATTGACTAAAGGTTGGATCATTTTTCATGTACTGATTCCAAGAGTTGAGTGCAAGTCCTTTTACAAGAGTTCCATCGTAGTGAGAAATCTCAGCCAGGACAGGAGGATCTCCTGCGGCAACGGCTGCTGGGAGCTTTGAAGAGGCCTTCGTAACTACGATCGACACATGGATATTCGGATGACTCGAATCAAACATGTTTACCAGAGCAGTTACAGCATCGCCAACGGGTCCTCCGTTATGAGACTCCCATAATTGAAACGAGATCGGTGCATTCGAAGCAGATGTGGTCGTTGTAGGAGCGGCAGCGGCAGATCCACATGCACTAAGTATCAGGGAACCTCCAACAAAACCAACTGAAACCCTACGTACGGATTGAAGTCGGGATTTATAACGCGACTGCGGCGAGCGAGAGCCCCCGAGGTATTGTTGAAATCGGTTACGTGCTAGCATTCAAATATCCTTTCAAAGCTGAGTTAGCCCAAGAGGGAAGCTGGCGTTGAATCGCACTTCAACGTCAGCCATTTTTTTCGTTCGACGCCACCCTCATTCTGGAGTCGAAACTCTGAGTAGATCAGAGATTTATGCCTCCGTCCCTACCAGCGACTCCCGCAACGATGTAGCGCTGAAGTATCAGGAAGAGGATAACAATTGGCGCGAGCGCAATAATTACAGCCGATGTAAGCTTGCGCCAATTAGCTTCAAAAGTCTGTGTGTAGTGGCTCAATGCAACTTCAATTGGCTGCACAGAGTGAGATTGGGTCATGATCAATGGCCACTGAAACTGATTCCACGACGATATAAAAGTTAGTAGTGCAACGGTTATAACTGCGGGCCTTGCAAGCGGAAGAGAGACTCGCAAAATGTAACGAAGATGTCCAACCCCCTCGAGACTGGCTACCTCCCAATACTCTCGCGGCAGACTTTTAAAGAACTGCCGAAAGAGAAAGATTCCGAAGGTTGATGCCGCAAATGGCAGTATCTGGATCGCGTAGCCATTGAGCAAGTGCAGATGGAGAGCTAGCGCATACTGAGGAATCAATAGAGCTTGAGTCGGCAGAAGCATTACGCCAACGGTGAGAAGCAAGAATAATCCAGATCCTCGAAGGTTCAGTTCAGCAAGTGCATAACCCGCCATTGCTGAAGTAATCAACACAAGGAGAACTGTTACACCTGCAATAAAGACCGTGTTGAGTAGATAATGCAGCCAGTGCGTATGAAGAAGTACATACCGAAAAGCGCCAGCATGCAGAGCAGGAACGAAGTTCGGTGGAATCGAATAGACACCGCCTTTGGTGTTGAAAGCCGTCACCACCACCCAATAGAGCGGAAATGAAAATCCAATAGCAACTACGAGAACGAAGAGAGTTCGTACCACTTTGCGAAAATTAAGAGATAACAGTTTTGCCCCGCTCATCGATAAAACACAATCCGATCAGATATCCACTTCTGGACCACTGTCAAAGCCAAAATGATAAGGAATAGAACCAAGCTCATAGCCGCCGCGAGTGAGAAGTGAAAATAGGTAAACGCAGTTTGAAACACAAGAAGTGCATCAGTAGTAGTTGAGAAAGCTGGTCCTCCTGCCCCTCCGTGGGCACCACCGGTCATCGTATATATTTGCGAAAATGCCTGCCAAGTATTCACCGATGCGAGCACTATCACAAAGAAGGTTGTAGGTGATATGAGCGGCCAAATAATCCTTCGAAATATCCGGGGTGACTTCGCGCCATCAAGCGACGCCACTTCTATGATCTCCCTCGGTACCCGTGAGAGTCCCGCAAGAAATATTAGGACATACAAACCGAGCGAGTGCCAGAGTGAATCGATCATTACCGCAGGTAGAGCCCAAGTTGTACTCTCCAACCAGCCCAGTTGTGGGAGATGGAGCGCGCTAAGCACAGCGTTGGCGAGACCGAAGTGAGGATTGAAGATCCAAACCCAAATGATTGAAGTTGCGACCACCGGTGTGACGTGAGGCAGGAAGACTGCTGCCCTCCAAACTCCTCCGCGTCGCGCGCTCAACCCGTCTCTCAACAACATGGCTATGCCAAGCGAAAGAAACGTTATCGCAGGAATCATTACGATCGTGTAGTAGAGAGAGTTTTCTAGCGATCTCCAAAATAGGGGCTGCGCAAGTAGTGTTCGGAAGTTCTTGAGCCCCACAAATTGTTGGAAGGGCGAAAGAATACTCCAGTGGTAAAACGCGATATAAAAGAGATATAGCGCAGGTAGGTAGAAGAAGAGGATGAAGACTGCAGCTGCGGGAAGAAGAAGACCGTACCCTACGAGCTTGTTCTTCACATTGAATAGCGAAGATCGGACTCCTACCCTTCTAACTAGGTCACTTTTATCATTAGATCGATAATCGTCGTGGTCCAAAGCGGGATCGAGTTGTTTTGTCATTGCTGTTCCCCGATTCGAACGCCATGCGAATTATCGCCCGAAGTCGAATGCAACGAGACAATTCGCTCGCTTTTATTTGCCAAGCGACCGAGGTGCAATTCGGTTTCGTCGTCAAAACGATGAATCAAGTGCGCCGGCGATCCCAAGGTGACCACATCACCGACGGCTACGCCGCAGTTCACGTCAAGCTTGGCAATTATATTCGACGATAACTTATCGCTGTCAACTTCAAGATGCACCTGAAGATGAGTCCCCAACTGCTCAATGAGCACTACACGACATCGAATCCTCAATGGAAATCCGCCATTATGAAGCGCAAGATCCTCAGGTCTTATCCCCAATCTCACTGCAGAACCAGTCGATTCAACTATCGATTGTGTAATTTGTTCATCTAAATAAAAGGGGCTATCAGGGTCAATTAGCATATCTTTTTCGATCCTGAGTACGTTCATACCTGGTGCACCTATGAATCGCGCAACAAAGATATTCGCGGGCTCATCATAGAGTCGTCGAGGACTCGAAACCTGCTGAATCTTGCCCTCGTTCATGACCACAATCCGATCCGCCAACGTAAGGGCCTCAACTTGATCGTGCGTAACATAGACAGTCGTAATGCGAAGTATGCGATGAAGTTTTGCAATCTCCATTCGCATCTGTTCCCTTAGGTTCGCATCCAAATTTGAAAGTGGTTCATCCATCAGGAAAACCGAAGGGCGACCAATCAGGGCACGTCCAAGTGCCACTCGTTGGCGCTGGCCTCCAGAAAGTTCCCTGGGACGACGCTTAGCGAGATCCCCGAGACTTAGCATTTCAAGTATCTCATCGAGGCGCTTTAATATTTCTCCCTTTTCAACACCGCGAGACTTGAGTCCAAAGCACAAATTGTCCGTAACTGTCATATGAGGATAGAGGGCGTAATTTTGAAAAACCATACCGATATTTCGATCGCGTCCCTCGACTCCGTTAACTACCGATTTTCCAAAGCGGATAGTTCCGCCCGTCGGCGTCTCAAGTCCGGCAATCAATCGAAGTGTGGTTGACTTTCCGCATCCTGAAGGACCAAGCAGCACAACAAATTCACCGTCTGCAATTTCGAGGTCAATCCCGTCAAGAGCTGAGCCCGCCGTTCCACCAAAGCGCTTTTCGAGAGCCTCAAGCGTGATAGCAGTCATCTATATTTTCTCCCGCTGTAGCGATTAGACGAAATACTTTTTATCGTCGCCCATAACACGTACCGAATCTACAAACACCGCATATACAAGGGCTAAAGCAAGTTCGAACGATTCATTAACTCTTACTTACAAAGGTCTTGGAGTCCACATGCACCGAATAGCCAAGGATTATTTCCGTGAACCAAAGGGCAATTTAGGTAAACTCAGGCGTATTGCTTTGTTGGCAAAGAGGGTTGCCACTACAACTTCATATCTTTGAGATATCTCAATTATTCATCGTTCAAGAGCTCGTGAAGCTCGACCCTTATTTTCGTGGTTTCCAGGTGAGTTTCGCTTTTGACTTAGATTAAATGACAGGATCCCCCTTTTATTTGATGTGCTCAAAAGGCAAAGTAGCCGTATCGTAAGATCAAGCCAACGTATTGATACAAAGCCTTGTCGGCGATGGGCATAACTCGAGAATTTGACGAAGGCAACTCGCCATCGAAGCACCGAGTGGAGGCCACAGGCAGATTCCATTAACAACCCTTAATAGGCCTAACGTGCCTCGCCTAGCACGTTAGGCCTCGACCACCGCTCTTGAACAATAGGTCGTTGGTCGGGATATGACTACCTCTACAACAAAAAAACACGCTGGGGCGATCCCGATCGAGCAAGATAAACGGATTCAATGCCGGAGTTAACTTGAGAGTAACCTCAGAAGTGGCTCGTTTCTTCGCTACCTAAGATCTACAAATCGCATCCATCGGCTATTCGCATCACTGGCAACCCTCAAATTTAACAAGCGTGAACTCCTTCATAAGAGATCATTTCCAACTTGCTTCACGTTGTAGTGCCAAATTTTGCCGTCAAGGTTGGACCGCGGGTCAAGCCTGAACGAAGTTATGGGTAAACATGGGCCAACTGTAGCAACCAAGACTCTCTTACTATCGGCCCTGTCCCAGCTCCTGATCGTCGAAAAAGGCAGCTGGATGTGGTTCTTCAACAATCGTCTCGCAAATTAAGGCCTAATCAACTACAGCTCATATCAAGCAGGAAAAGATAATTACCAGAATCGCAATACACTACTGGTACTCAACGACATCGGGTTGAGGGACAAGGGCGAGAACGTCTGAGGGAGGATGCAGTGGCGTGTCTTGTTGATAAAAGAGCTTCATACCGACGCCAAAGCTCGCCTCAGACGCTATTAGGTGATAAGTCGAGACCTTGACGGGCCAACTCCCAAACCCATCCATATTGAAGACAAGCCCCAGATTCGGCTGAGGTAGTATCTCCTGCTTGTCCTGAATCATACTTTGTGTGAATTGATGAATGAGCAGCAGCTTTTGCGGCAACTTATAGGTAGTCGTGAGGATCTGAAGCCAGCTTGCGACCTGATTGACTTCAGTCGCAGTTGTTTGGCCAATAACCTCCCCCGGCACTTGAGTACTATTAACTTCCCACTCTGGATCTAGACCTAACGCAACGTCAGGTAGCTCCAGAAAAGGAGCAAGGGCCTGCGCATCAGCCAAAAAGCTCCCACGACCTGGTTGAATATCGAGAATCAAAAGTCCATCATGTTCCTGCACAACGTTTAGGTACTGTTGAATGTCCGAAGTAGGGATCTTCTTAGAGTAAGTGCCATCTGGACCAGGTGAATGTTGAGCCACATATGTGATCAATTCAAAGGCCGGAATAACTTGAACTCCTGGCTGTGCATATGGCACCACCTGTTGCATAAGTGCAGTCCATGCATCCTCAGGCGAAGTCTTTCCGAGTACTCCGAGCGCGCCCCCTCCTGGAGCACCGTAGAAGGCAACGATGCGCTTGCCAGGGAACAGAGCAAGACCGCCTCCTGGTTCTTCTTGAGGTGTTGTCGTTGTTGTAGTTGGCGGAATCGTTGTTGTGGTTGACGACGGGGCTGGAGTAGTAGTGGCAGGGAGTGAAGTGGCGACGCTGGTCTGGCTCTGAGGTTGATGCTGCACCGAAGCTGGCGCACCGAAGCTAATTCCCACTCCAATTGCTGCGATGACGATTGCAACCAGCAAGATCTCAGCGGCGACTGCGCGACGGTTCGATGAGATCAGTTTTGAGAATAACAGCTTCAAACCTGCCTGACCTTACACCTTCCCTTGGCGCTAATGTTGAAAGCAAACTCCGGAACTCAAACTTTGTCTTGAATCACGGTAACTATGAAAGCAACCGCTTTATCAAGCGGCCTTCAGTGGAACTCGGCAACGATTTCGCTACTTATATCTCCAACCCTACCTCTGTAACAGCTTCCGCATCACAACAGTGGTGCTCACCTGGCGTCTCTGTGCTGCGAAATTCACGCGTTCTCGCATCGGCGAAAGACCTATTTCGTCATTCGCTTGGGACGCTAAGTAATCACTTTGACATTCCTAGGAACTACTTACTAGCCAAAGTTCAGGAGATGACATATAGCTATCGGCATCCCTTGCGCCAGCATATGTATTGGAGTGCATATTATGGGAGTGATAATTTACCGCAGCGCTGAGACTGCTCTCCACTACGGCAAATTCCCGAATGAAAGCTTCACAAGACTACGCCTTATCGACGTGCTAAATCGCTTGACTAGAGTCGCTGTCGTCACGCACATAAAGTTAGCTAAATTGACTCTTCACTCCGTCGCTGATATCACGCAGATGATCTAAATCATCCAAGTCGAGGATTTGAAGGTAAACCCTTTGGGCTCCTATCTCTTGATAACGAGAGATCTTTTCGACTATCTGCTCAGCCGATCCACACAGGCCATTCTCGGTCAAATCATCTATGGACCTGCCAATTGAACTAGCTCTGCGCGTTAGGGTTTCGCTGTCGTTTCCTAGGCAGGCTACGAGCGCGACCGAGTTAATAATCCCAGAGGGAGACCGACCTGAACTCTCTGCGGCAACGCTAACTAATTCAAATTGCTCCTTGCACTTTTCAATCGATGCAAAGGGCACGTTGTACTCTTGTGCAAATGCTCCCGCTAATGCTGGAGTCTTCTTTGGACCACGTCCACCGATAATGATCGGCGGATGTGGGTCACTAACGGGCTTCGGTAATGCAGGAGAGTTCTCAAGCTTGTAGTACTTTCCGTCGTAGCTAAAACCATCGCCGATCTTCGTCTTCCAAAGTCCCGTGATAATCTCCAACTGCTCTTTCAGGCGATCAAATCGTTCGGAAGTATCTGGGAACTCTATGCCATAGGCTCGGTGCTCCGCTTCAAACCATCCTGCTCCGAGGCCTAGCTCTATTCGACCATTCGACATCTCGTCGACCTGAGCTACAGAAATCGCTAGAACTCCAGGAGCACGAAACGTAGCCGAAGTAAGCAGAGTTCCGAGACGAATTGTAGACGTCTCACGAGCGATCGCGCCAAGAGTAACCCACGAATCCGAAGGTCCGGGATATGGCGAACCATCCCCCATCCTTAGGTAGTGGTCCGATCTAAAGAAAGCATCGAAACCAAGCTCTTCAGCTTTTTGAGCTACCTTCAATTGCTGCGAATAACTAGCTCCCTGTTGGGGCTCTATAAAGACTCTTAACTTCATTACTCTAAGTTACTAGACCACCAAGGCCAAGAGTTACATTTTCGAACCCTCTCTCAATAGGTAGTGACACAATGAATTTGTCGCGGTAAATCAAAATCTGATAGATGAAATTCTTGGGATAGTCCGACCCTAGGATGACACCCTTTCGGCGAATCAGGGCAGTGCCACTCGAGATATTTTGCATCGCCCCTTCTAAAACACATTTAAGAATTAGGAGTCGACTTTAACCTCCTGGATTTAATCGAGTTGACGCAACTCAGATACGAAAATCTTCTTTCTCAGTTTCGGCTTAGATATGTTCCGCTCTTTTCCAATCTGGATCGCAATCTAAAAGCATAGAGAGAGTAATTAAACGGCTACGAAAGGCAAAAAGACACTTTACTTCTCGCAAGAGTCACTCAACTTATGGTTGGTTGAAGCAAAGGCGGATGCAACGCTTGCGTTTTCCGGTGGACTCGTTCCTAAATTTATGCTTTATTAATCAACTTCTGGAACGCCAGTAAGTACCACTGGACTGAATGGACCGCACCATTTCAGAGTAGTTATTGCACACCGCATGAGCACTAGTGTGCTCAGCGAAAATGTAGCACGTCTAATCTTCGCCGCCCTCGTAATTCTACAGATCACTGTTGTGGTTTCCCTATATCGGTCCCCCAGCCACTTAAGGAGTGCACCGCTTGAATCTTAACTGCGTTTGGCTATATTCCAGAAAAAGGGACTAATGGATTCAGATATTTCTACGAGCATCGGCGGCACTGTTGGGTAGATTAGTTGCGTCAAGCGCGGTGGAAGCATATGCGTAGAGTGTTCCCAGGCGATAATCGCTCACTAAAATCAGGAATAATTGAAGCGCATTTCAACGGTCAAACATAAATGGCAAGGAGTGACGATCTTCACACCTACGACCAGACCATTCTGCCGCGCGCCCGACGTTTCCGCGGACGACATCGCCAATAAGCGGCACGTTAACGAACTTGTTGCCCGGCATGGCATCCGCTAAAATTCTAATGGAGCCAATTGTAGTTATGAAAACGAACGATCGCCTGAATTCAACACGGTCAAATACAGATCCTGGTCGGAAAAGTAATGAGCAGAGTGGCTCAGCGAGGGGATCCTCTGGTTCGGCGATCTTACGAAGGCGAACACAAACATCCTAGAAAGCGCCAACAGCTTTGCGGAGTCCAAACACCTCAAGCGAGTCCGGAATGAACGCGGCGGTCAATGTGCACTGAGTGGTGAACCGGAAGTGAAGATGCGCCAACGGGAAGAAACCAAACACTAGCGCTGCGCAGATCCCATCGCTGAAATCGTCGAAAGCGTCGTCGGCACCTCAGCGACGCTAGATTCGCTCAAATTCGAGATCAACCAAATGATGTCGACGGGGCCGACTTGCCAAGAATGACCGTACGACCCAGTGAGGCACAGCGACTGATTGGGCGGCACCACCGATCATGTTCTCGGCCCGGGCCGGTCGGATGCATTTGGTCGCCTAGGTCAACGAAGTGGAATTCTCAGCAGATACAACCGGTTATGGTTGGGGGATGGGTTGGTTATCTGGCTCGAACTACCGATCAGAGCGCCAACCTCGACATCGAGTTAGTCGAGGACTTCGATCCACCTTCTCACTGCAATCGGAACGGTATATCCTCATTGGTCACTGGGTAGCCGCCCATGTCAGCTCATAGCAATGTCGGCTCAAACTTCATCCCGGCACGATGTCGTTCACTCCTCGGGTCGCCTCCAGTGCGATGAATTGACATTCATTCTGGCCGGGTCTATGGGATCAGCCAAATAACAACAACCTTGGTAGGTAGGACATAGCAGTGCGTTTCAAACCCGGGATTCAGGAGCGGATCGCCTCGTTGATCTGAACCAGCGGATCGAACAGAAGATTCGCCACGGTCGGGAAAGAGATAGCAAGTTCATTGCGCACAACGACGATAAGTCGAGCGACCGGGCCCACTTCGAAGCAGCAGATGCAGCTATGTGTACTCTTCTAGTAGGACGAAACTCCGTGACTCGGCAACGCTACGCTTCTTTATGAAGGTCGTTTGCGATATGCCTGATCGATACGCCGTTTATTTTGAGAATTCACCTCGATATGTTGGCGTGTCGATGCATTCAATAGGTAGCGTCTCGTACGAGCCGGCTGGTCCCGGTGCGTCAGATGCCTAGAACAGTAAGTTGCCACTGCAGTCGTCACTCAGTGGCAGCGACACGGTGGAGGTGGCTCGCTAGCAGCTATGGATCTCGATATATTTTGGAATGTCGGTTGCGGCTCAGATCAAGACTAACCAGAGTGACAGGCGAGTTCCGCTGATTAATGGTGCATCAATGAAGGATAAGAATGAAGAGTAAAGCGACGACACGCATCCGTCTGATCGACTCGAAGCTATGGACTGCGAGATGGTCGGCCTCGGACTACGCACCGGCGCCGGCAGAAGCACCCCTGCGGCCGTCGGCTGTCCGAGAGTTGTCGACGAGTTCTGGCCCTGCCGACTTTGCGTCGACAAACGATTCTGCTGTGCACGGTATGTTTGGCGCCGATAAGGTCACTTTCGGTCTCCCGGGCGCATTGACTCAGGCAGAGAGCTACTCGCGCGGCATTCCTTCAACGCCGACAATCCGCGGAGAGTTCGGCGTGCCGTTCCTTTTATCGACCAACGGCGAACAAATTCTTGCGCGAGTGGGCGCTATATCCGGACTTCTAGACGGCTTAGGGAATGTATTTCTTGCTATTGCGTTCCAGGAAGAACTCTCGTGAGCGATGGAATGAGCGGTGAAACAAACCATGAAGATGTCGCGGACCGGTGGCCGACGTTTACGCTAAGCCCAGGCGAATACGAACGCGCAGTAGCTGATCTTGTTCAGGACTCAGGCCACGAAATTACTGACTGGCAGGTTACACTACTTGATCAAGTCGAAGGGGTTGACGGGACGTATGTAATCGACGTGACCGTGCGCTTTAGACTGATGGGCGCCGACTTTCTCATGCTTTTTGAATGCAAGAGACATGCCTCGCCGGTAAAGCGCCAACACTTGCAAGTGTTGGCGGAAAAGATGCAATCAAATGGGGCGCACAAGGGTGTAGTAGTGGCTGCCACTGGATTCCAGCGCGGGGCGTTAGAGTATGCCAGAATACACGGGGTCGCGTGCGTCCGCCTATTAGACGGAGCATGGATGCATGAGTCGCGTGACTCAAAATCGGATACTCGACGGACGACCGGAACCTATGTGGCTTACTCTAATGAACTTTTCGAGCGTGGATATAGCAACACGCTACTTACCAAGCAGCAAGGGTATGTGCGAGAACTGTTGTTCGGAACATTTCAGGAAGCGCGGCAAAAGGATCACGACTAGGCGGGGCCTTTGATGACAAGAAGGCGCAAATTGCATATCACGCGTGCGCATGACATAGCGGTGCGTTCGAATGAACTCCGATAGGCCTATATTGGTGTCGACCGCTAAATCCTCCCGACATCGGGTTTCCATCGTCGAAGGTGCGTGACCTTACTGTGATACATGCGCCGTTCGCTGTTGTTTTTGAAGGCGTCCACGTCCTGCCAATATATGCGTGAGCCACCAAGGCACACGTCATCGACAAGTTCTAGAGGCTTGCTTCTTTTAGCATTGACGAGAATCTGGTTGGCGTCGCTTTCTCCCGCCATTGCAGCACGACCCAAGAATTGCACCCTGCCTCGCCGATTGCTCACGGCTCGCAGGGACAGGCCCGTCACTCGAGGAATTGCTGAGCCGCCGAACTAGATTCCGGCACCACTCCCGCGTGAATACTCGGCTGCTGCTTTCTGCGAGAGTTCGGGGCTAAAGTATGTTCGCGCGGACCAAAGTCCGAGATTTGGAGTCGGAATCGAACCTGCCGAAGCAGATCTTTGAAAAATACGCTTCGTACTGTACACTGCGGCACCTATTAAAAGAGTCCATCAATGCCTTGACCGCAATCTCCGGGAACAACACCCTGCATTCCTCGGAAGAGCCGATAGTGTTCCGTCCTCGTCGATCGTGAAGCCAGGAGCTCTCTAAGCGGCAGTATTCTCGGAACAGGTCCGAAAGCTCGAAGCCACAGGCGTTCAAATCACGGGTTATACGGAGTTCCGCACTTTCTTGTCGATGCTTGAGCTTGGGCCAAGGCAATCCTTACGCTGAACCCGCTCCTACTAGATGCCAATAACAACAAAGGTGTCGTTGATTACAAGAGCCCACTCGTCACCGCATCGACATCATTTGGCAAGTCCATTGTCGGCGAACTTGCAGCACAACGCGGTATCGTGGACCGCAAGCAGATGGAGATTCTACAGATCGAACTTGGAGCCCAGCGCCAAAAGCTGCTGTATGCGCACTATGCGGGGGCGATACCGATCGATCTGTTGAAGAGCGAGCAGGCCCGGATCGCCACTCAGCTCAACCGGATCCACGAGCAGCTCACAGCCGCTGATGCCGACTTCGAACAGGCACGCTCGATGCTATCGGACACCTTGGATCTGACCAGGGACTGCCACAGTGCATACATGCAGGCCGATGACAACACGAGACGGCTCTTCAACCAGGCGTTCTTCGCTAAGATCTACATTGACGAAGACGACGAGACCAGGGAACGGAGCGTTCGAGTCGACTACAACGAGCCCTTCGACCACCTGCTCTCACGGCTTGTTCCCGCCCGGGCGCATCATTAACTTAAGACAAAGAAAAGCGCTCATCCAGTTGCACCGAAGGGTGGGTCTGAGGCCAGAACCGAGGGCACCGAGGGGGTGCAGGGCTATCATACGGATACTTTGGTGGAGGTGAGCGGACTCGAACCGCCGACTTCTACGATGCGAACGTAGCGCTCTTCCAGCTGAGCTACACCCCCGTAATACTTACTGAGTCTAGTGTGACCGAGCAAAGGGTAGCCACAAGTCAGTCAAATTCAATCCACCCAACGTTCAACAATTGAGCGGCGAGCAATATATCTGCGCTAGCGATAGTTCGCAACTCTAGCTCTCTCATAACCACCTATGAAATCGTTGGCCTTAGCCTCGAGAACTGGTTGATCGTACCGACCCCCTTGCACCATGGTTGGGTGGTGGCGAGATATGCCGTAGCTCTTCGTCGCCATATCTCGCATGCCCGCTGTTGCAAAGAGGGCAAGGATGTAGGCACCAAGGAGCGATAGCGTAAGCAGCGCAAGAAGGCTCGCAGCCGCGACAAAAAGAGAGAGCAGCCCCGACACTACAAATGCAACAACTAAGAGTGCAAGGATTTGGCGACGTCTATGAACTGCATTTGACGGCATTGGGAAGCTCTTCGTACTGCTACCTCTGATCGCATCAGCGCCATGTGTTATGTGATGCCCCTTTGCCAACCTGAGCTTTTCCCTCGACTTGGTGGCAGTGACAGTAGTGCCATTCGAAGAAATGGCTACCGTCGTCCTAGTACGCTCAAGAACCATCAGTTGGCTTCGAAATCTATTTACAGATAGCTCTACGGTTCCGGTCACGTATCTATAAACGCCAACCGAAGAGATAAGGAAAGCCCAGACAGCTAATACGATTACAACAGCCATAACGAGCTCCTCGCCATCCATCGCGGGAATTACATCAATGTATTTTATCAGCCAATCCGAAAGATTGCTAGCAGTAACTTGCTTCAAAAAGATCTTAAAGTTTTCAAGTGATCTTTGAGTAGAGTCGATGCTCTTTTACAGGAAGTTGGACCTCTGGCATATGGAGAGTCAAATTATCGACTAGAAGGCATGGAGGCTTTCGATCATGAAATTACATCAAGTACCAACAGAGCAAGAGATTGTTACTTGGAGGGCATTCCTAAGGGCAAATCTGCTCCTTGAAGCCTATCTAGATGCTGGTCTTCAAAGTGAAATTGGAGTAACTCACAGTGGCTTTTTAGTCATGACTCTTCTGTATGAAGAGGGAGAAGAAGGCTTATCGATGACAGATATTGCTGCTCTAACTCAGTTCTCTAGGAGTCGACTATCACATCTAATCTCACGCCTTGAAGAAGATAAGTATGTCGTTAGGAAGTCTTCTACCTTTGACCGTAGGAGCCAGATTGCACTTCTAACACTTGCGGGCAAGAAGACAGTAGAGATTGCTACTCCGTACTACCACTCAATCCTTAGGGACCTCTTTTTAGATCGTATGTCTAATCAAGAGCTAAACACCATTCAAAAGTTCATGGTTTCAATTGTGAACAATACCGGCAAGATGGTAAATGAACTAGATCGAGATCGCCCTACTCGAGAGATTGCTATCTAAGAGATAGCAATCTATAATGACTCTTACCGGCATACCCCATCGAAGCACCGCTTCGATGGGGTATGCCTTAATTGCGTCACAGGCTCGTATCGCTAGCTTCGATACTGTACGTGGGTTGGAATGGAGCGACTGCACGATAACAGAGTGAGTTGTTCCTTAGCTGACGTAGCCGATTTATAAGAGCACTTTGCCGAAAACTGATTTGCGAACAAAGGTATTTTTACTCCCCTAAATAGCTCGTGGCCGGCCCCCTTGCTAGTTGCATGGGTTGTCCGCAACCAAAGAAGAGCTCCCTCGCCTTGATTTCTAAGAAAGTCCCACTTGAGTTTGAAGGGATTTAGCCAGATCGATAAAGTGCTGAACTTGACGCAAAGAGACCGATTCGAAAGCGTAGAGGCTAAAAGCAAATGGTTAGGTTGAGAAGGATTCAAATAGAGAGTGGACAAGCAACCGAGGCTCAAAAAAGCAGCGTCATCGATGATTCAAATCTAATCGTACAAACGGCAAGTTTTGAAAGAGTTCGCGGCAGCTAAACAGAAATCACGAGCGAGCAGATATCTTGACCGAATCTTCTCCCTACTGTCGGGCTCGATGAGAAAAATCCGGACAACTAACGGCATCGGGAGAGCTCAAGTGACTCTTGGGACAAATAATTTGCCTGTTCAAAAATTAAATTCAAAGACAACTAAAGAAGTTACAAGAGCGGTAGGCCGAGAGACGACCGGAAGAAAATTGCGCTCACAGGCTACCATAGGAGTCAATTCCCAGCGTTGATGTAACCGACAATAAAACGTCGTCTCTTTGGTTAACAATCGCTCAACGATCCGTTAATTCTCGAAGTACAGATGCAAGGGCTTAATACTCGAAATGTAACATATATCTTCAAACGCCCTATTCGATTATCCAAGATCGCGGACTTTGATGTTCGTCTTGGGGATGACGATCATGGCTAGTTGCACAAATAGAAGATGAAGAGTCGTTAATGACAGAATTAGCCTCGCAACCGAAGATACTTTTTGTCGAGGACGACGCAGAGCTTGCAGCCTCAGTGGCACAATTTCTCACCGAGAATAACTTCCAAGTTGACAGTTGCTGCAGCTATGAAAGAGCGGTATCGATTTTAGAGTCGAGCGATATTTCAGCGGCAATTGTCGACGTTATGTTGCCATCGAATAGTGGCCTCGAGCTCTGCTCATTCATAACATCGAAGTTTCCTACCATCCCTGTCATAATTGTCACTGCCTTATCGAGCGAGCGCGATCGACTTTCTGGATTTGAGGCCGGCTCTGACGATTATCTCGTGAAGCCCTTCTTGCTGTCGGAACTACTTGCACGGGTTCGAGTATTGATTAGAAGAAGCAGAAGTACAACCTCAATCTCGACATTGAAGTTTGCAAACGTCGAGATTGATACGGTTCAAAACATCGCTTTCGTCAACGGCAACGAAGTAAGGCTCACTCTACGTGAGATACAAATTGCTAGCACTTTGATTCGCCGGGCGGGCATCGTAATATCGCGATCCACTTTGATTGCCGAAGTTTGGAACAACGATGTGACTATCTCACCAAATAATGTTGACCAGTACATCAGAAGGCTCAGAGCCAAATTGTGCACAATAGACAGCAACTGCGAGATAGAGACTATTCATGGCATAGGCTACCGAATTAAATTAGCTAGCTAGCGTAGGGTTTACCAATGACCATTAGATCACGCATTGCCCTCATATTCGCACTAATGGCGGTGATCTTCTTCGCCGTAGCCGGAACAGTTCTCTACAGAAGTAACGACAACGCAATCATAAATACTCTGAAAAATGATCTCAATAAGACGAGCGCACGCATCATTGATCAGCTCGACTCCAAGGTGATCCATCTTCGCCCATTGAACGAAGGTCCGATCTTAGTCAGAGAGCAAGAGTTCATACAAATATTCGATTCAACAAACCACCTCCGTTACACAACCCAGGGGGCGGGTAAGAGGCCATCAGTATCGGCCGCACTAGTAGATGGTGCGAAGATAAGCGCTCCCAGTTACGTGTCGTTTAGGAGATCAGAGAACGATCGCTACCTAATCTTGGTTATTCGCGATGACACGACCAACGACGTCATCGCCGTCGGAGGGAGCATCGATCAGCTCATCGACTCGAGGAGCAACATCATCCTCTACATTCTGATCGGAATTCCCCTAACGGCGATTCTGGCATTTTTAGCGGGATACTACCTAGCAGGACGAGCACTCGAACCTGTCGAACAGCTAAGACGGGAGGCAGAAAAGCTCAAAGAGCTTGGAGAGGGTGATCTAGTCTCCGTACCCGCAACCAAAGACGAGATTGCAGATCTTGCCAAAACGCTCAATTCAATGATTATCGATATCCGCAAGTCGATTGCAGAGCAAAAGATCTTCATCGCATCAGCAAGTCATGAACTGCGCACTCCACTAGCGCGCGTTTCAGCCGACCTAGAACTAGCTCTTCTAGAAGGTCGTACCCTGGAGGAGATTGAAGTTCTGATTCGAAAGGCAGACCGCAATATTCGAAAACTTGTAGTCGTATGCAACTCCTTACTCACGATTGCAAAGCAGGAGCGAGGAGAGGCCGACTTCCACTTATCCCCGCAAAGTCTCGATGACTTTATATCAGAGACGGTCGAGGGTCTTAGGCGAGAGGCGGACCACAAATCAGTTAACCTCGTACTCGACCTTACGTGCAAACCGCTCGTTGCAATCGACCCCTATCACTTGTCGCGGGCACTTGAGAATGTCGTTGAAAACGCCCTTAGATACTCTCCTCCAAACTCGTTTCTGACGATTCGCCTAGTACCTCTAGGCGATGACAAAGTTCAGATTGATATTCTTGACCAAGGACCCGGATTTCCTAGCGACTTCATCGATGATGCCCTCAGGCCATTTGCTAGAAGTGAAAAGACGACTCTTGACGTAACGGATAACACATCAGCTGGGGGCGCTGGTCTTGGACTTTCAATTGCAAATATGATCACCGAAATGCACGGTGGACGAATCGATATTTCGAATAACCCCGAGGGTGGAGCAAGGGTTTCCATCGTTTTACCGAAATTAACCGACGCTAAAGCCTTGAATGCCGCCCGATAGCTTGCCAAAGACGTAACTGATCGAACTACTAGGTAATCTGGCAAAATAAGCAACTAGCAACTACAACTGATCGATCATTTTGCGTCCCCTGGCCTTCAACGAGAGCGGAAAATATCACATGGGCCTCTCAAAAGTTGCATTTGAACAGGCATAGCTACCGATGTGAGTAGATATTTGAGATCAAATTTTCAGCTCTCGGCTATGATGATTTAGGTTATAGGTGCTTGCAGAAAAACGCTTTCGCGAGCTTTTCAGGAGGAGCGAGTCTTTGGCGGAAGTAGGTGGCGCTAAAAACCCCGTCCACAGTCACAGCTCTCAAAGATCAAAAACGAATGGATCTAAAAGAATGAAACGCTCGGCGATAGTCGTTGGAGTTCTTGTGGCTGCCCTTCTTCTCGGAGCGCTCGGTTCGTATCTCTACGGACAGTACCTCTTCTCAAAGGTGAAGAAGGTTAGTGTCTCTTCCGAAACCACCCAGGTAGCTGGTCAACCATTGAATATCCTACTCATCGGGAACAATACACGAACAGGATTGAGTCCTGCGGAGGCGGCGGCATTTGGAACTGCTGCCCAGGTCGGTGGTGGACGAGCCGATGTTTCAATGATCGCCCACTTTGATCCTAAAAATAAAAGTATTACACTTGTCTCAATTCCGCGCGACCTGTTTATGCCAATACCGGGTACCAAGAAGCTGCAGCGAGTTGATGCCGCCCTGAATCCAACTGCTGCGACTGGAACTGCTGAAGACCCAAATCAGCTAGTCAAAACGATCGAATACGACCTTGGAATCCCAATTCAACACTATGTTGAGCTCAACTTCGACTCGTTCCAAGGTATCGTAAACGCGTTAGGCGGAGTCAAGATGTACTTCCCGACTCCAGTAAAAGACGCCTACTCCGGACTCAACATAACTACGACAGGATGCCTCACGCTAAATGGCTCACAGGCTCTTCAGGTAGTTAGGGCTCGCCATCTTCAGTATCAACTTCCAAATGGAACTTGGGGTTACGACGGATTAGGTGACCTTTCCCGAACTAGGCGAGACCACATATTCCTACAAGTACTCGCATCACAAGTAAAAGCATCGGGAATCTCAAATCCGGTAAAGGATCTCTCTTTACTTAAAAGCGTTTTGCCATTTCTAACGATCGATAGCCAGTTCACAGAGTCAGAGATGCTGTCACTAATTCTCACCTATCGACATTCAAATCCAGCGGCAACCCCAACTGGCACCCTGCCAGTTGCATTTGGACCCGCCTCTGGGTACGTCTTTGACGGAGTAAATTACAACTCAATAGTTCTTCCCCAAGAGCCAGCCGACACAACGATGCTAAAAAGCCTCATTGGCCTGTCCCAACCGAAGATCTCACCGTCGCAGGTGAGCGTCACAGTCGTCAATGGTTCTCACACCTATGGCGTTGGCTCGCAGATTGCAAGTGGCCTTTCAGGACTTGGCTTCAACGCAATCAACGGACCTTCAGTGCCACCAAATGCAAATCCGGTTGAGTCTGTTATTTACTACACTCCCGGAAACATCGCAAAGGCGGAAGCCTTAAAAAGCACTCTAACTGGCGAAGTGATTATGGGACAAGTTCCATCTACTGGTTACTCCACTCCATTAGAGCTGCTAGTCGGAGACCAGTTGGCCGTCGCCGTTGCCCCAGTGACTACTACTTCGACTACTCAGGTTGCAACAACCCAACAATCTACAACCAGCACAGCCGCTACCGCTTCGTCGTCTACGGCAACTTCGCCATCGACGACGCTGGTCAGTATCACTGGCGCAACGCAAGTAAACGTCTCCCAGCAGCCACAGCCGTGGGATCCACGAGCTTGCCCAGCCTAAAAAAGCTCGCTTTAATCAACCAGAGCATTAATCGACCTGTATGTCACCTAAGCAAGTTATCGCCCTCTGACCTTCGATAGAGGAGGCAATCGTGCCATAACACCGACGGCCACGTCAAACAGAAGTTAGCAACGCCTTCAAGAGCAACCCGTCCCCTTCACGCCAGCCGCAATTAGTTCTAAATTGGCTGTCCAATCCGAATAACATGCTTCAAAAAGATCTTAAAGTTTTCAAGTGATCTTTGAGTAGAGTCGATGCTCTTTTATAGGAAGTTGGACCTCTGGCATATGGAGAGTCAAATTATCGACTAGAAGGCATGGAGGCTTTCGATCATGAAATTACATCAAGTACCAACAGAGCAAGAGATTGTTACTTGGAGGGCATTCCTAAGGGCAAATCTGCTCCTTGAAGCCTATCTAGATGCTGGTCTTCAAAGTGAAATTGGAGTAACTCACAGTGGCTTTTTAGTCATGACTCTTCTGTATGAAGAGGGAGAAGAAGGCTTATCGATGACAGATATTGCTGCTCTAACTCAGTTCTCTAGGAGTCGACTATCACATCTAATCTCACGCCTTGAAGAAGATAAGTATGTCGTTAGGAAGTCTTCTACCTTTGACCGTAGGAGCCAGATTGCACTTCTAACACTTGCGGGCAAGAAGACAGTAGAGATTGCTACTCCGTACTACCACTCAATCCTTAGGGACCTCTTTTTAGATCGTATGTCTAATCAAGAGCTAAACACCATTCAAAAGTTCATGGTTTCAATTGTGAACAATACCGGCAAGATGGTAAATGAACTAGATCGAGATCGCCCTACTCGAGAGATTGCTATCTAAGAGATAGCAATCTATAATGACTCTTACCGACATACCCCATCGAAGCACCGCTTCGATGGGGTATGCCTTAATTGCGTCACAGGCTCGAAGCGCTAGCTTCGATACTGTACTTGGGTTGGAATGGCCGGGAAAAGAGCACCAGCAGGTAAACCAACACTATCTTTTACCATAAAGACCCAGTTCAGGTTGCACTTAATTTATCCCCAAGTGGTCTTCCAAATTGGAACCTTGGTAGGTACTCGAAGTTATTTGTCCGACCAAAGTCGATTTTTTCAATCTTCCAGGTTTAGAAGGAACCTTTTGATCTATCAAAACTTTGGCGAAACCGATGTCATCCTTGTCGAAAATCCTAGAGTCAATCTCACCATTTTGTTTGAGACACGGCTACTAATGGCGTTATCAACTCCGCCAGAGGAAGTGCGATCATTTTGAACTTCACTCATGTCCACAACGTCGACGCATCGCCATTGCTTTCTCATCGCACCAAAATTGGGGGGTTTTGGAATAATAGAGCACCAAAATAGGTGGGTTTTGGTGAGTTTAGATACCAGATTCCCAAATAAAGGATAAAGTACAAAAATGCGCGATGATGAGATTCGATTTCGGCTCCGTGAGAACAACCCATAGTGGCAAGCTGCAGCAGGCGGAAAGGATCCTACTAGCTGGGCTAATTACGATTAAGCACTGAAAACCCGACAGTTATCAGATCTAGGATATCGTTCTAAGTTACTTGACGACGTGGCTACAGGAGACCTAGATGACAAGCTGGTTGTTCTTCGGGGTCCGCGTCGCCCAGGAAAGTCGGTACTCGTAAAAGATACTGCGATAGCACTTTGTAGACGCCGTAGTATCGATCCGCGCCAGATAATTTATCTCGCCTTTGACGGTATGGACTCGTCGGATCTTCGACGAGCTTTACATCTTGGACGAGAGTTGACGAGATCTATGAAAGATGCTCGTCGCGTTTGGCTACTCGATGAAGTTACAGCAATCACTGGCTGGACGAAAGAGCTGAAGTACCTCAGGGATAATACCCCTTTCGGAAATGATACCGTAGTGTGCACTGGCTCGTCATGGGATGCTACGTCAAACGTAGAACGAGATCTTATGGCAGGCAGATCAGGTTACCGATCCGAACAACGCATTCGAACTCTTCATCCAATGTCATTCCGTGAAGTTATCCACGCGACAAATCGAGACATACCAACCTTTGAAATGGTAAAACCGTGGGATCTGCAATCTCCAACGGCCCTGAACATCGCGGAATCGCTCGAACACTTCGTCAATGAACTCGATGATGCGTGGCAATCCTATCTCACATCCGGCGGTTTTCCTCGCGCAGTTGCTGAGAGCTATACAACTGGCTTTGTGAGCGACTCGTTCTTGGAAGATCTTTCGTCGTGGTTATTTCGAGATATTGATCCCGATGCAGGTGTAGGCTCAGTTCCAAGGTTACTCGCATCCATTGAATCGCACAGCGGCTCACCTCTTACAAGGAGTAAACTAGTCCAAGAGTTGAACTACTCTGACAAAAACACCTTCGAAGTACGATTGAACCGACTTTCGCACGCTTATGCGGCAATCTGGTGTCACCAAGTTGATTCAGACGGAAACCGATTCAGAGGATCCCAATCAAAGTTTTACCTCGCAGATCCCCTACTGGCCTGGATAGGACACCGCCTAACGCCAGGCTCTCCGTCTCCAGATTTTTCAAGGGTCCCAATTCAGAGTCCAGACCGTATCATGATGAGCGATCCTATTGAATCCAAATGGGTGGCTAATGCCTGGCAAGGAGAGGCTCGAGTCATCGAAAACTACTTTTCGGGCGGAATTGTAGCTACACGATCCATTACCGATACATCAAAACCTTCTTGGGCGCTTCCGGCTCCGGTGGTTGCACTTCTTTTGGAATAGGCGCCCATAGTTACAAAAGTTGCGATTTTCTCGACAGACAAATCACGTTCCCTCAAAAGATACAACAGTAAAGACAACCTGTCTCTTTGCTCTAAATTACTTACGACTCAATCCGTCAGTTGGGGAGAAAATAAAGATCGTACCCCTGCATATTTGCATCCTCGAAAAGATTGCAGTCAATTTGGTGAGTAACTCCATAAATTCATGGAAGCTATGTAACAGAAACACGGCCTATGCGTCTCAATTGCCGAACGATCACAATAAAGCAAAACATTGCCCCTCTTCAAATGTCTATAGTGTCAGAGAAAATTCCTAGGGGTCCAAAGACCCGACGGCTGACGCTTGTTCGGCAATGAGGTCGGAGTTGGCGGGCTCGGTCCTTCATACGATCAAGTAGTTGCCTTCATAGATCTCACTTGGGGATAAGGCTAAATTTCAAAATTAAAGAGAACCATAGAATCAACTCTTTTTGAGCCATAGGAGCTCATATGTCATCGATTATCAAGACAACCTTTCGAAGTTCAGCTAAGGAGCGGATAGATACAATTTCGCTTGGATGGGTGAAGCTATCCAACTGACGAATCCAAAAGGATCATCAAAGGGCGAAAGCATAATCGAAGTATGGAAATCCGAAAGATCTCTCTAAATACCCACCTTCGACTTCCCTGAACCTATCTTTGACTACCTCCTTGACATTTTCTACTCAATACAAACATTAAGGCGAGTTAATCAGATCGATATTTACGTGGTCCAAACGTTTCGCACTGGTCCAAACGCTTCGCGCTGGTCCAAAGATCGTGGAAGAGTCATCGTTCACGCAAATGGCGTCTTCTTAGATTGTCGATCAATGCGGAAAGGTTGCAGTTAAAGCGATTTCCGGGGTACAAGAAAAAGCTTCCGCAGATCCAATAAGCACCTCAGTCGATGCATCTGGCAAGCGCTATATTCTCAAATTTAGCTCTCCTGAGTCCAAGCAGGAAATATAAAACCGAATTATTCTTCATCGACTTCGCAAAATCCATCACAATCCCGACCGATGAAGCAATGGTTGTTACAGTTCGAGTTGGCGAAGGGGGATCTTTAATAACTCGATTCGACCGACAAAGTTCGAACGATAGGAAAAAAATCGCATAGCCATGCATAGGTACATGACAACTGCTCAATACTTCGAAACCTCAGCCGCGGATAGGTGTTACTGGACTGAGTCAGGATCAAAGACTCTTCAAATTGACATCTTGACGTATCGATCGTGTGCGGCGAAGTCTTTTATTACCTCGATCTTGCCAAACCCACTACTCTTTCCAATCGCGATCAGGTCATCGCCTTGGTCAAAGCCGATCTCGAAGTAGACGACGCCTCCGTCATTTAAATACTCCTTGGCGCTCGAAATAATCTTTCGATATGGATCAAGGCCATCTTCTCCGCCATCGAGTGCAGATCTAGGCTCCATAGCTAATTCAACCTGAAGCGAGGCTATCTCCGCACTCCTAATATAAGGGGGGTTGGATACGATCACGTCAAAGCTCCGATTCGAAAGTTTTTCGAACCAGTCACTTTGAATCACCTCAACCAAGCAGGCAATCTTTCCGCTATTTCGAGTTAGATTTTCTAAGGTAAGGGCACACGCCGCTTCGGAAAAGTCGACCAAAACAACTGATGACGCGACTTTCGATGCTGCAATTGACAGACCAATAGCTCCTGTACCGGCTCCTAGGTCAAGGACCCTTAATTGGTTGGAGCCATTCCTTCGACAGTCGCTTATAACCAGTTCAACCAAGCCTTCGGTCTCAGGTCTTGGGATAAGTGCTCTCGAATCGCATATAAGGTCAAGTTCGAAAAATGGCCAATGGCCAAAGATGTATTGAAGGGGCTCGCCTTGGCTTCTTCGCATGGCCCAGCCATCCAATATCGATCTAAGAAGAAGATCAGATTCATCACTTTGATCAATTTGACGATCCCCATTTGGATGCACCCCTTCGATGCGCTCCAACAAAATATCAGCGACCAATAGTTGCGCCTCGTCCACGGCCCAATCGATCTCTTTTTTAGAGTCAAAGAGTTCCAGATAACGGTCGTAGAAAGGTTTCATCTTCTGGCTATCGCTGAACATATTGAAGGTAAGCTCAGTCGTCGTCTTCAACGGAGAGTTGACGGGATCGCTCATCTAGAAGTAGCGCGTCTGATATTTCGTCCAACTCACCAAAGAGAACTCTGTCGAGCTTGTAGATGGTCAAACCTATGCGGTGATCTGTAACACGGTTTTCTTTGAAGTTATATGTTCGAATCTTTTCCGAACGCCCGCCCCCACCAACTTGACTACGCCTAGCGCTAGACATCGCCTCTTCTTGCTTATCTTGTTCCATCTTCAAGAGGCGAGCGCGCAGAACTTGTAGCGCTTTAGCGCGGTTTTGAATTTGGCTCTTCTCATCCTGCATGGCTACTACGAGTCCGCTAGGGATGTGAGTGATTCGAACAGCTGAGTCTGTAGTGTTCACCGATTGGCCGCCTGGACCAGTGGACCTATACACATCGATGCGAAGATCGTTAGGGTCGATGTGAACGTCAACTTCGTCTGCTTCGGGTAATACTGTAACCGTAGCCGAAGAGGTATGAATGCGTCCTTGCGATTCAGTTACGGGAACACGTTGAACTCGGTGCGGACCACCTTCATGCTTTAGACGTCTCCAAGCGTCCTCACCCTTTACGAGAAGGGTCGCCTCGTTATATCCTCCCCGTTCAGATGGATCTGCGCCAAGCACCTCGTTCTTCCATCCCATGCGATCGGAGTAACGGATGTACATCTCGAAGAGGTCTTTAGCAAAGAGGTTCGCCTCTTCGCCACCTTCAGCTCCTCGAATCTCCAAGATAACATTCTTGCCGTCGTTCTCATCGCGAGGAAGAAGCAGCACCTCAAGTTCTTCATTGAGCTTGCTTTGGAGCTCCTCTAGACGACCGATCTCCTCTCGTAATTCAGCGATCTCATCGTCACTATCTGCCATCTCAATCAATTCATTAGCAGAGGCAATATCACCCTCGACTGACTTGATGTCAGTGGCGCAATTTACGATTGCTTCTAGCTCTTTATGGCGTCTAGATAGCTCTTTGAAGCGCTTCTGATCCGAGTAGACAGATGGATCAGCCAATTCGGCCACCACCGCGTCATACTCCGTACGCAAAGTGTCAAGCTTTTCAATAAACCCCAACGTCAACAACTCCAATATCTTCTTTGCTTCGCCACTCTTCGTCGACCGTCAAAATACGAATCGGGAAGTCGAGGCGGGTAAATAGTTCTCTTACGCGTTCAAACTTCATTAGTCCCGCTGAAGTTATCAGTACAACGCTGCCGACACTTCCAAATTGCGAACTGGCGCTCTCTACAATCTCGCCCATCTTGACAGCCACGGAGATATCGAGGCTCAAGGAGACAAACAAAAGGTCCACTCCTTGGCTGTCGCGTTTCAAAGCAAATGCAAGGGGGTCGCCAGAGTGACCATAGAATCCACTAGTTGGCCTTTTAAGATCGCCAAATGGATCAACGCCCACATTGCCAACCCTAAAGTAGTCACCTAGTTGATACTTCTGCGCATCGACCGATACAACATCATGTGGTTCATAGGCGAAGGCTGCGGTTATAGATATTCCACCTCGTAGCGCCCTATCCAGCAATGAGCGCGACCACATTGAGGTAAAGATCTCGTAGTACTTTTTATCGCTACGGCAACTCATTAGGCTAACTCTCAAGTTGGCAAGAAGACTTTCAAGGGATCGTCCTTCGTGTGACAGCTCCAGAAACTCTGCTTCAGCAAAAGAAGTACCCGTTAAGATCTCACCGCCATCTTGGACCTTAGCATAAGGGACTCCGTCGAATTCAAAGAAGAGATCTCCGAAGCGACTTCTCAATTCCAATTCATACGGCACTGAACTGAGCCCAAGTTCACCAACGATAGATTGCCTCCGCGCTAGGGCTTCTTCCGAGCTTGAGAGGATCAAAGGAGAGTTTGCCGGTGAAACCTCCAAAACATCGTCGGTACCCAATAGCTCTAAAAACGTAGCTTCAATTCCAAATGAGAGAAGCTGCCTCGACAGCGCTCCAGCTAGTAGTGGGCGTCTTTCAATCGGTTTGGCACCGCGACTGCTGACAAGTGGGGCCGAATTTACCTCCGAGCCAACTTGGTTCTCGACCTCATCAACTGGCTTTGGTCTAGATAGCTTCTTCCCTAGAAAAATACATACAGCTCTATCTGCACCTGGAGCCTTTGATGAAAGGGCGAGTATCGAGGTGGCATCAAGCTTCCACTTCTCATCGACTACGAGATAGTAGGCATCCTTAGCGGTAGCAAAAAAATCTACCCCAGCGGAAGCGGGGTAGATTTCAATCAATATATCGCCCCTCGCTTCTGCAAGTCGACCGACAACTTTTGCCATGAAATCGGGTGGGAGTGAAACCATACGACGGCCGTTATCTGTCTATAGAAGCGCTGAACTTGATCTTAAAAACTAAGCTGAGGTCGTCTTGCGGACGCCGTAACGACGCTGGAATCTCTCGACACGACCACCAGTGTCAACTAGCTTTTGCTTGCCAGTGTAAAAAGGGTGGCACTCATTGCAGAGTTCAACGTGAACCGAAGCCTTGGTGGACTTGGTGGTAAAGGTGTTGCCACATGAGCATACTACCTGTGATAATACATAATTTGGGTGAATTTCCGGTTTCATAGCCTTAAAGAGTATAGTTCGTAACCAATAATTTAAAGCAACCATCTCCAAGAGACCAGTTGATTAGCCTCAACGAAGCTGCAGCAAGAAGAGTACCCACTCTAGATACCTGGGCTTTTCGCTATCTCTGCCAAGAAGTCAGCATTCGACTTTGTCGACTTGATCTTGTCGATTAGCAGTTCAAGACCGGGTGCACTTGAACCCTCTTGCGCCAAAGCATTCAAGACTCTCCGCAGCTTCCAAACTTGATTCAGTTGATCTCGCTGAAAGAGTAACTCTTCGTGTCTAGTTGAGCTAGAGATTACATCAATTGCCGGATAGAGTCGACGCTCTGCCAGCTTTCGATCGAGGCGAAGCTCCATGTTACCAGTACCCTTGAACTCTTCAAAGATGACTTCATCCATTCGAGATCCGGTCTCAACGAGCGCCGTTGCAAGGATCGTGAGGGATCCACCCTCTTCTACGTTTCTTGCGGCTCCAAAGAACTTTTTCGGAGGATAGATCGCACCTGAGTCGACACCACCTGACATGATACGCCCCGTTGCAGGTAACGCTAGGTTATAGGCACGTGTCAATCGAGTGATACCGTCGAGCATGATAACTACGTCGCGGCCAACCTCAACCATCCTCTTAGCCTTCTCGATAGCCAACTCAACGACAGCAACGTGCTCTTCACTTGGTCGATCGAAGGTAGATGCGACGACTTCACCACGCACCGAACGACGTATGTCAGTAACTTCCTCTGGTCGCTCATCCACAAGGAGGACCATCAGATAAACCTCTGGGTTGTTGGCCTCAATACAGTGAGCTATATCTTTCAGGATCGTTGTCTTTCCGGCCTTGGGTGGCGATACAATTAGACCTCGCTGCCCTTTGCCAATTGGGGAAACTAGATCGATGATACGAGCAGTGGTATTCGCTTGATCATTGCGCGACTCCAGTTGAAGCTTTTCATCGGGAAAGAGCGGTGTAAGTTCATCAAACTTGGGACGTAGTCTCGCAGCCTCTGGATCTAGGGAGTTGATTCGATCGACCCTAACAACAGCGGCATACTTTTCAGAACCCATAGCACTACGGGCTCCACCTTCTACGATATCACCCTTGCGAAGTTGAAACTTTCTGACCAAGTTGGCCGATACATAGACGTCTTTGGGCGAGGGAAGAAAGCCGTTGGCTCTGATAAATCCAAATCCTTCATCCCTAAGGTCGAAGAGGCCACCAAAGTCAATCAGCTCAGCATTTGCAATCTCAGCCTGGCGACTATCGGACTGTCCGTCACGGGAGTCGCGTCGACCGTCACGTTGATTCCGTCGCTTATCGCGTCGGCGTGAGTTTTGATCCCCGCCATCTCGATCGCTATCCTGGCGTGAATCGACTCGCTCTCCACCTTGACTTTGCCCTTCACGACGCGGTTCGCTCGGCGCATCAGCTACGGCTGCACTTCGATCACGAGGAGCTACTCTTGGCTCCTCGCTCTGTGCGCCCCTTGGTGCTTGGCTCTGATTTGACCCTACTTCGACGACAATTGGAGGAAGAATCGCAACAGGCTCGAATTTAACTTGCGAAACTTCACCATTCCAGACCGGTGCCGTCTCGGGATTTTCCTCTTCGCGCTGAACTTGTCGCTTCGACCGAATGAGACGCTTCTCATTACGTGAGTCTTCGCCTTGAGGGGCAACGGTCGTAGTAGGTGCCTCGCCATTCAATGGAGCAGCGTCATGGTCTGTTGAAGCTGCTGGTTGAGCCTCTGTAGCCACCGAAAAGAGAGGAAGCTCGTCGGCACGTTCGCTCTCGGCCGTAGAACCACTTACCTTTCTTCGTCTACCACCACGAGATCGAGACTCTTGCTCGCCTTGTACATTTTCCGACTTCGTCGCTACTGAATCGTTCTTGACTACCTCAGTGCGATCTGGAGAAGAGTGGGCCGCCTCCATTCGCCCACTAGCTGCCGCTGATTCACTAGTCGATGAGCTTTGTGAGGCATCGAACTTGCCAACGATTAAGTCGACCAAGTCGGCCTTGCGGGGCCTAGTGGGAAGTGGAATTCCGAGGGAGTTCAGTATAAGGATAAGTTCATCGTTGCGCTTCTTTTCGAGAAGACTTCTATCTGTATTTGCAACAGTGGCCAATTAGTGGACCTCTACTTCGTATTTTACGCCGCGTGTATCGCAAAAATTCATACCATTAGTCAGATTCACGGCTGTGGCTTGCTTTAGAAAACTATTTTCAGGCATTCAACGGGTGAGTTTTCGAGAGAGGGTATTTCTCAGTTTCATCCTTGCGGACAATCTTCTCCCGAGTGGAAGAATCCTGTAACTATGAATATAACAGCGTTTCGGAGAAAAACCACATCTCGCGAAATTATTTTGGCTTCACAATGCAATTACCGCACATTAGATGCTTTAAATCTACTTAGCTCAATGCAGTATAGGATTTAATCCACTTCGTCTTGGGGACTATCAAGATTAATCAAGGCGATATCTATCCCATAAAAGCTCGCCAAAGCGGGCTTCGATCCCTTCTAATACGAACCGTATTACTTATAATTTTGGGGTTATTTGAAAAAAATTTTCCATAATTAAACCATCTTCAGACGCTCTGTACCAGGCTTTAACTTCGTCGATGGTCGCGCTGTCTATATCCCTACAGACTCTGAAATTGCCTCTATAGTAGCCTCTATTGCGGTAGGAACTTCAATCTGTGAGATAGCGGTATCTGGGTCTTTCAATCCGTGGCCCGTAAGTACACACACAACCGTTGATCCAGGACTTACCTTAGTCTTTAGAAGTCCAGCAACCGACGCTGCAGAGGCTGGTTCACAGAAGACCGACTCACGCTGAGCGAGGAGGCGGTAAGCAGCCAATATCTCGTCGTCCGTAGCAGATGTTATTGATCCACCAGAGCTATCGCGAGCCTCCAGGGCACTCTCCCACGAGGCTGGCTTTCCGATACGAATTGCGGTGGCGATGGTATCTGGCGCCTCTACTGGATGGCCTAGCACGATTGGAGCAGCTCCAGCAGCCTGAACGCCACACATCACTGGGAGAGAGTCGCTCAGTCCAGCTTTGTAGTACTCGTCATATCCCCGCCAATAGGCAGTAATGTTTCCAGCGTTGCCAACAGGAATGAAGTGGTAGTCGGGAGCGAAGCCAAGTTGGTCGACTACTTCAAAGGCTCCCGTCTTTTGACCTTCGATACGATATGGGTTAATTGAATTTACAACCGTTATGGGCTTAGCCTCACCTAGCTCGCGAACGATCTCGAGTGCTCTGTCAAAGTTGCCCTTGATTTGCACGACTTTCGCACCATAGATAAGTGCTTGCGCTAGTTTGCCCAAAGCTATGTATCCAGCGGGGATTAGGACCAAGCAGCTCATCCCAGCCTTAGCTGCATATGCCGCTGCCGCCGCCGAGGTATTTCCTGTCGATGCACATACGACGGCCTTTGACCCCTCTTCGAGGGCCTTGGTGATCGCCATAGTCATGCCGCGATCCTTGAAAGATCCTGTTGGATTCGCACCCTCGTACTTTAAGTAGACATTTGCGCCAGTTACTTCGGAGAGATATGGTGCCGGGATCAATGGAGTTCGCCCCTCTTGAAGAGTAACTACCTTCGAGCCATCGGTATATGGAAGAAAATCCTTATACTCAAGGATCAAACCACGCCAATTCAGTCGCTCACCTAAGCTACTCATACCAGCCACCATCTCTAATTGCTCCTACTTGGCACTACTAAAAATCAGATCTTCAGGCGTCAAAGACTCGAATGAATCCAGCAACACGCTTTACTGTCTCCAACTCTTCTAGCTCTTCTAAGGTACTATGCAATGCTGCTTCAGGGGCGGTATGGGTAATGAATACGAGGCGTGCTTCGTCGCCCTTGCCCTCCTGCTCCATCGAATAGATCGAGACGAGGTTGCGACCAAATATTGATGCCACTTGAGCCAAAACCCCTGGGCGATCTTCGACGTCGAGTGCGACGTAAAAACTATTCGATGTAGTGGCGATGTCGACGATCGCGGCGGAGTCCCTACTCAACTGACGTTCAGTCACCCCGTAAGATAAGTTATGTGCGGCGTCGATAATATCACCTAAGACAGCGCTTGCCGTTGGTGATCCACCTGCGCCACGGCCATAGAACATCAACTCTCCCACGGCATCACCGGTCACGAAAACTGCATTGAATGAGTCTCTGACTAGAGCCAAGGGGTGACTTGCAGGGACCAGACTCGGGTGGACGCGCACCGATATCGTCTCAGATCCGCCCGCATTTTCGTCGAGTTCGCATATAGCAAGGAGCTTAATCTCAAAGCCATGACGCTTGGCGAAAGCTATATCGTCACTCGTAATCTTTGTGATACCCTCGCGGTAGACATCCTCAAACCGAACCAATTTGCCAAAGGCGACGGTCGCTAAAATTGCAGCTTTAGCACGTGCATCGTCACCTTCAACGTCGGCCGTAGGATCTGCCTCGGCGTATCCAAGGTCGGTAGCGATTCGTAGAGCCTCCGCATAGGACGCGCCGCTATCTGACATCGACGAGAGGATGAAGTTCGTAGTTCCATTTACGATTCCAGCTATCCTGCGGACCCTCTCACCAGCTAGAGATACCCTAAGTGACCGGATCAATGGAATTCCGCCAGCAACTGCCGCTTCAAAGAAGATGTCTTTACGCGAATCATCTGCCAACTTGGTCAATTCGGCACCGGCCACGGCCAAAAGCGCCTTATTTGCAGTAACCACTGACTTCCCAGCTGAAATGGCACTTTCAATTAAGTGGCGAGCTGGATCGATACCACCCATAACTTCAACGACGATATCAATATCGGGGTCGTTGACAACTTCATTAGGGTCGTCGGTAAGGATACTACGATCCACCCATTCACCCCTATCGCGCGTTAGATCACGAACAGCAATTCGGCAAACTTGCAACTCTTCACCGGTTTGAGCCTTGATCTGGTGGCCACCGGCCGATATTAGTCGCACCAATTCGCTTCCGACATTGCCACAACCTAGAAGGCCGATACGAACTGAAATCTAACTCACCGCCTAAAACGTGACACTATCTGAGTGAAGAGCACAAAGCACGCAAAACTCGTAAGTGTTAATTACTAACTTACATCGTATCGTCTGAGCCACAAAAGACATTTAAACAACGACCATTCATTGCTTTTAGGTGTCCTTTGGCTAATCAAAATTTTCTAGACGCAATAGATCATCGTAGGTCTCGCCTCGAATGGCGAGACGGTGACCGTTGGAATTTACAAATACAACCGGGGGTCTTGGAACTCTGTTGTAATTTGAGGCCATTGAATAACCATATGCCCCAGTAACCGGTGTCGCTATAACGTCACCGACTGACGTACTACCAGGCAGATAGGCATCCTTTATAATTACATCGCCGCTCTCGCAGTGCTTGCCCACAATTCGAAAGTTTCTATCGCGATCCGCCCCTAAATCTCGAGGCAGAAATGCTTCATATCCAGAGTCGTAGATCACTGGACGAGGATTATCGCTCATTCCGCCATCTACAGCTAGATAGGTACGGATACCTTCAATCTCTTTCAATGTCCCAACGGTATAAAAGGTCAACGCCGAAGAGGCAACGATAGCTCTACCTGGCTCCACTATTACCTGGTATGAGTAGTCGAGATTGAGCTCGTCGATCGATTTCGTAAGAGTTCGAGCCCATCTCTCAAAGTCACCACTCTCCTCGTCGTTGAGATAGGCGACCCCAATTCCACCACCCAAATTAATGACTTCAGGGCGATAGGTACGAAGAAGCAGAGCGAGCGCTTCGACCTCTTTGCGATACGACTCAAGTAAAAAGATCTGCGACCCGATATGGGCATGAATACCGGCAAATTCCAAATTAGCGTCGTCGATTACAGCCTCAATTGCCGCCTTTGCGGCCCCGCTTGCGACCGAAAATCCAAATTTTGAATCCTCTTGTCCAGTCATTATGTACTCGTGTGTATGAGCCTCTACCCCAGGGGTGACGCGCACCAAGAGTCGCGGTAGCGCACCTTGAACCTTTGCAATCTCGGAGAGTCTAGAGATCTCGTCGAATGAGTCGACGACAATCAAACCTACGCCATAGGTAAGAGCGTCAGTTAATTCAACGCTGGACTTGTTATTACCGTGAAAGATCAGTCGACTTCCAGGAAACTTTGCCGCCTTCGCAACTGCTAACTCTCCTCCAGATGCCACATCTAGAAGAATGTCGTACTGCATCAGGATCTTTAATAGCGCCACCGAAAGAAAGGCCTTCGATGCATAAGCTACCCTCCAGTTGGCAGCTGCGATCAATCGCCTGACCTTATCCTCGATGTCGTCGGTGTCATAGACAAACAGCGGTGTACCGTATACTTCGACAAACTCTTCAAAGTCAACGTTGTGAAGTTTCAACCTTCCTTCGTCGTCACTTGAGGCTCCCAATGGTAGAAGGTGGCGGCTTAGTTGATTCAAAGTAGACCTCGATCAATCTCAATAAAGTCCATAGGCATAGCTACATCTGCTCCGGAGCAGTAACACCAACTAGCGCCAAGCCGACTCGAAGCGCCACTTGACAACTTCGTACTAACAAGATACGAACAGCCGCGATCTCGCTGGTGGCGCCGAGAATCGAGCAATCGTGGTAGAAGCCGTGAAAGGCTGAAGCAAACTCCTTGAGCCAACCCACAATCTTGTATGGAGCCCTCTCCCTCGCTGCAAATTCGATAGTCTCATCGAGGCGAGCCATGACCTTCAATAGCTCGATCTCCCGTGGATGCTCTAAGAGTCCGAGATCTACCTTTTCCAGTGATGGGTCATCGATGCCTCGTTCAATGCGCATTCGTTCGACAGCTGCCATTCGAGCGTGTGCGTATTGAATGTAGTAGACTGGATTATCCATAGACTTCGAGCGAACCGACTCGAGATCCACCGTCGTAGCTCGATCTATAGAGGTCGACAGCGACAGCAACCTCATAGCACTCGATCCAATCTCGTCGGTCACTTCACCTAAATCGACTACATTACCCTTGCGCTTTGAAAACTTAACGACCTCATCATCCCTAACTAGCGATACCATCTGTCCAAGGAGTATCTCTAAGCGCTCGCTAGCTACACCAAGTGCCACCATTGCGCCCTTCAGCGACGGCACCTGCCCCTGATGATCAGCTCCAAATATGTCAATGGCATAGTCGAAACCACGCATAACTAACTTGTTGTAGTGATATGCGATATCGCCTGCCAAGTAGGTGAAGTCGCCATTTTCTTTAGTAAGGTAGCGATCCCTGGTATCTCCAAAGTCAGTTGCGCGGAAGACCTTCTTGCCATCGATGATATCGATGACACCCGCACCCTCCATAACGGAGATTACCTCAGCCACAAGGCCCGACTCTTCGATCGATGCTTGGCTATACCAGTTATCGAATTCAATCTCTAGTTTGGAGAGACTATCTTTGATGAAGACCAAAATCCTCTCAGCTGCCCAACGACCCGCCTCAGTGACGTCATCACTGCCATCGTAGGACTTAGCCAAATCAGCTACGTATGCACCAGAGTATCCCCCTTCAGGGACATCTTCACCCTTTCTTAGGGCCACGATCGAACTACCAAGAGCTCGAATTTGACCACCGGTGTCGTTTACGTAGTATTCAGTAGAAACGTGGTAGTTGACAAATCGAAGTAGTCTCCCGAGGGAATCTCCATAGGATGCCCACCAACCATTTCCTAGGTGAAGAGGACCGGTAGGATTGGCAGAGACGAATTCAAGAAGCAGCTTCGCCCCTTTGCCAACGTCAACTCTTCCATAACCCTCTTCTCCAAGGTTGATCGCTAGGCGAACTTCATCGTGAAGCCACTTACGGTTGAGCTTGAAATTTATAAATCCAGGACCTGCTACCGAGATTGACTCTATATTCAAATCTTTCGCACCCTCAATCTCTTTGACGAGTGTGTCGGCAAAGGCACGAGGATTCATCGAAGCCGCTTTGGCGCCAATTAGGGCAGCATTAGTTGCAAAGTCACCGAACTCTGGACGTGCTGGTTCGGTTATATCGAAGCTGAGGTCCAAATAACCGAGTCTTTCGGCTGCGCTACTCACTACCGAGTGTAAGTGCCTCTTAATCTCCAACACCGTCTATGTTCCTTTCGCCCAATCTCTACATCCTAATTGAATTTTTTCACTCCAACTTTTTCATGACTTCGCGCCCACTTCGAAAAAAGGTACTTATTCAAGGAGGTAGCGAAACTAGATTGTATGTCGTACGCCCTCGTAGCTCAGGGGATAGAGCGCCGGCCTCCGGAGCCGGGTGCGTAGGTTCGAATCCTACCGAGGGCGCGTAATCCAGCTCCACTTCGAACCACGGCAACAATAACTTCCAGGAACTCCAATTTGCATCTTGGCGCCTTGGTTTGAATAGAGCCAAAGGACGATACCTTTGGCTCTGTGAATTCCGATTCGATTTCACAGAGCATTGACATTATTTTCAGGAAACGTTAAATACCAGCGATAGGCTTAAGGATAAGTTTTGTCTAGAGGACGTCATTAGAAAAGTGAAAATTACACTGACCCAATTGGCAAAGGGGCTCCCCGATTCGTATGTGGTGGGTCAAGACGTTGCCATCATCGGCGTCACACACGACTCCCGAAAGGCAAAAGCCGGCTTTGCATATGCCGCTATGACAGGATCGCATTCAAATGGATACGACTTTATAGAGTCAGCAGTTTCACTTGGAGCTAACGCAATCATCTGTTCTGAGCCATCTCTAATCTCGCCAGAGCTCAAAGAAAAAGTCTCGCTTCTTGTAGTGCCTTCGGTGCGCCAAACCCTCGGACTTATCGCCTGTGAAGTCTATGGACATCCAAGTTTGAAGGTTTCGTTAGTTGGGGTCACTGGAACGAACGGCAAGACTACAACTTCATTTCTCCTAGATGCAGCTCTCTCGCATGGCTCACTTGCGACTGGAGTAATTGGAACTATCGAAGTCAGGAGCGCAAATAAGCGAATTGGCTCAACGTTTACAACTCCAGAGGGTCCAGATCTTCAATATCTCCTCAATGAGATGGCAAACGGAGGAGCCGACGTCGTAACCATGGAGGTCTCCTCTCACGGCCTTGATCAATATCGTGTAGACGGGACGTTCTTTAAAATTGGAATCTTTACCAACCTCTCCCCTGAACACCTCGACTACCACGGAACTATGGAACAGTACTTTTACGCTAAGTCAAAGCTCTTTGATCGCGAGCGATGCGGAAAAGCCATCGTAAATGTCGACGACCCTTGGGGAAGACGCCTCTCGAACATCGTCTCAATTCCTGTCACTACCTTCGGTCACGCTGATGACGCCGACTACCGGATATCTAATATCGAAGTCGATATGTCTCAAACGACATTCACTCTATCTAACGAAGAGAAGAACTATAAAATCTCGACGAAGATCATAGGTGGAATCAACGCCTATAACGCCGCGGCAGCATTCATCGCAGCCCTCAATCTTGGGGTAACTCCTGAGGATGCAATTAGAGGGATAGAGGAGTGCGAATCGGTCGATGGAAGGTTTCAAATCGTCAAAGCAGGACAACCTTCGATGGTGGTCGTGGACTATGCTCACACGCCTGACTCTATTGCAAATCTGATTGGAACTGTAAGGTCCCTCATACCTCACCATGGCAAGGTATATGCAATCGGCGGGGCGAGGGGAGGGCGAGATCGCCTCAAACGGCCCAGCCTCGGTTCGAGCCTCTCTTTGGCGGACGTCGCCATCCTAACGACCGACAACCCAGGAGATGAAGATCCAGAGGCAATAGCAATGCAGCTATTTCTCGGCACACTCGACTCCCACAGCTGTGATGTGAGGGTTATCATAGACCGAGCCGAAGCCATCACATTCGCAGTGCAAAATGCAACACAAGACGACGCCGTCGTGATAGTGGGGCGCGGACACGAGACAAACATCCGAATCGGAACGGCTATTGTGCACTTAGACGATCGGGAAGAGGTAGCTAAAGCTGCAGCTAAATTCGCTGACCGTGATGCTCCCGAGTCATCGCTAGAAAGTTTGGCGATCTAGTTGACCGTTAAATTCAACGTATCCGTCGTAGTGACATGTTACAACGGCTCCGAAACTATCTCAGAGACTATCGACTCGATACTAGACCAAAGCATTAAACCAACTGAAATCATCGTCGTAGATGACGGCTCGACCGATAGCTCTATCGAAGTCCTAAAGCGATACGAGGGACAAATTCGCATCATCGAAAGGGAGAACGGCGGTCCATCAAGGGCGAGAAACACCGGAATAGAGCTAGCTAACGGTCCATGGATCGCCCTTTGCGACGGAGACGACCTATGGCATCGCGGAAAGCTCGAACAACAGATCAACACTGCCAAGGAGAACCCTGACATATCGATCTTCGCAACTTCATGGCGTCGAAGCTTCCATGAGCTTTCTTTGGATAACAAAAAACACCACTTGGTCGACAGGCAAAGGCTACTAAAACTCAACCAATTTCAAACTTCAACTGTCCTTATCAAAAAGTCGATCTTTGACGAGGTCGGATTCTTTGACCCTACCGTAGACGTTGCTGAAGATTGGGAGATGTGGATCAGAGCTGCGCTGATATCGAAGATCTACGTCGACGATGCACCCTTAGTAATGTATCGCGACTCCCCAAAGGGTGTCTCAAAGGATCTCACGACTCTATTCAAAAAGTGCTCACTCGTTATGGAAAAGGCATTTGACTCCGGCGGGGTTTCACCGAGCCAACTTGCAACTCTATTGGCGTGGCATCGTCAACGCATACTGATTGGGCAAATTCTAACCAAAAACATCAAACCAGCTATTGAGATGGCTACCATTACACTCCGATCGACGTCTCCGCTCCACAACGCGACTGCCCTTACGAAGTACACAATCCCATTTCTGCTCGATCGATTTACATCAAACTAACAGCGATCAACCTCTAGCCAACTATTGCGCGCCCAAGAAGAAATTCTGCGACTCAAAAGGCTTATACTTCTCCCTCGGTCGAACCCTCTGAGCTCTTTGCGCCCCCTGAAGAGAGCTCTTCAAGCCTCTCGCGTCGCTTACGTCGCACGATCAAAAGAACAATCACCAAGATAATGATTGCCATCAAGGCGTATCCAGCGACACTCGAGTACGACTGCACCTTTTTAAAGCTTGCTCCCGCTAGATAACCGGCGACCGAAAATCCAGTCGCCCAAGTAACTCCGCCAAGTACATTAAAGACAAGGAAGGTTGGATAGTGCATTCCTCCCATTCCAGCTAATCCCGGAACGAAGGCTCTAAGTGCAGCTGCAAACCGACCTAGAAAGACCCCAAATCCACCTCTCCTAGAGATAAAGGTCTCAGCTAACGAGAGGTGATTTGGTTTTAGAATCCGCAGACCCAACTTTGAATTCAAAATTCGACGGCCATAGATACGACCAACAAAATAACCGATGGTATCGCCTAGTATCGCACCGAAGATCGCAGCACCAATAGCAAGTGTAAGAGAGATACGATGCTCGTAAGCGAGTACGCCACCTATAATTACTGCGGTCTCACCAGGGAAGACAAAGCCCAAAAAGACGGACGACTCAAGTGCTGGAAAGAGAAAGATCAAAAATGCAGCAGTCCATCCACTTAGAGACAGCAGGTTGTTTGTAATAAACGACATAGCTAGATCATATAACCCATTGCTTATCTTTAAATGAGAGATGGGAGGGGATTAGCCCCTCCCATCAATAGAGAAATGCTACACCAGAGAAGAAACCTCTCTAAATAACGCCTCCACGACGACTCTCTAGAGTTACTGAAGCTGCGGCAAATATCAAGAGGGCACCACCAATAACGAGCGTCCACTCCCCAAATACCAATGAGAGGCCAGATAGAAAAGCACCCATTCCCAGCACAAAAGGCCAGATCGTATTGCTCGGGAAGGCACCGATTGCCCCCTTGCTCTCAGCAAGGGTAGCCGTCTCCGAGTCCTCAGGTCGAGGGTCCATGCGCTTTCTCCACCATCCGAAGTAAAGAGCAGGCATAATTCCAAGTCCGGCGGTTCCAAAGAGCATCGTGACTCCACCGTACTCTTTAGCCCAGAAGAAGTAGACCGTGGTAACAAGGAGTACAAAGATCCCGATACCCATGTAGATACGGTATTCTACCTTCACTTACTTTTGCTCCTCTCTCTCGCGCGGAACTGATCCGTGTCCCTGATTCTTATAGTCAGCATGCTCGGGGTGGTTGGCATCCCACAGTGGCCTAGCTGAACGAATTGGGGGGAGTGACACAAAGTTGTGGTGTGGAGGTGGAGAAGAGGTAGCCCACTCCAAGGTATGGCCATCCCACGGATTATCACCTGCGGCGACCGGCTTCTTCCAAGAGATCCACATATTGATCAACCAAACAATAAAGGATGCACCCGTCAAGAAGGCTCCTACAGTCGACAGTTGATTCAAGAAGGTAACGTGGTCCGAGACCAAGTAGACAGGAACTCGTCTTGGCATTCCACGAAGGCCGATCAAATACTGCGGGAAGAAGGTAAGGCTAAACCCTACAAAGGCCATCCAGAACTGAAGCTTCCCGAGACTCTCTCGGTACATCCTTCCTGTAAGTTTTGGATACCAGTAAAAGAAGCCAGAGAAGCCACCGAAGACCGCAGTACCAGCTAGCACCTGGTGGAAGTGGGCAACCACAAAGTAGGTGTCGTGTACTGCGAAGTCAATCGGGGGCGCTGCCAACATAACGCCAGTTACGCCACCCATGACGAAGGTGAACAAGAACCCGATCACAAAGAGCATCGGGGTCTTGAATTCGATGTCACCGCCCCACATCGTAGCTATCCAGGTAAATACCTTCACGCCAGTTGGTACCGCAATCAAAAGCGATAGAGCCGAGAAGAAGGGCAGCAAAACAGTTCCTGTGGTGAACATATGGTGAGCCCAGACACCCGTTGAAAGACCAGCGATTGCTAGTGTCGCAAAGACAAGACCCTTATATCCAAAGATTGGCTTCCTCGAAAAAACAGGAATTACCTCAGAGACGATACCAAAGTAGGGCAATGCAAGGATGTAAACCTCAGGGTGGCCGAAGAACCAGAAGAGGTTCTGCCACATAACCGGAGACCCGCCCCCAGAGACTGTGAAGAAGTGAGCTCCGAAGTGCCTATCTGCATAGAGCATGATCATCGCGGCGGTAAGAATCGGAAATGCGATCAATATGAGCATTCCCGTTACGATCATGTTCCACGTGAAGATAGGAAGTCTAAACATTGTCAAGCCAGGCGCTCTGAGATAGAAGGCAGTTGTAATCAAGTTAACTGCAGTAAAGATGCCAGAAAAACCCGTAAGCGCTATAGCGACAATCCATAGGTCCGGACCAGCACCTGGTGCATTTGAGTAGCTAGAGAGCGGTGCATAAGATACCCATCCGAATGCTGCTGCTCCCCCCGAGGTGAAGAAGCCAGAGAGCATCGTAATGCCTCCAGTAACAAATAGCCAGTAGGAGAGGGCATTCAATCGCGGAAATGCCATATCCGGCGCCCCAATCTGAAGCGGCAGAATGTAGTTAGCAAATCCCCCGAAGGCAAATGGGCCAGCGAAGAGATAAAGCATCATTGAACCGTGGATTGTAAAGAGTTCGTTGTAGGTCTGCTGGGAGACGATGTGGTTATTAGGACCAGTCAACTGAGCCCTAATGAGCATCGCCATCGCTCCTGCGATAAGCATGAAGATTAGGGCGGTGTACATGTACGACTTCCCAATCACCTTGTGGTCCGTGGATGTCAACCACAGATATATCCCCCTTGGCCCACCGTGCTCGTGCTCGTGGCCACCCTCTTCGTTAGAGAGATCGTTTCTCTCCTCTGCTATGGTCATTATGCCGCCTTCTGTTGTGTTAGCCAGCTTTGAAATTGAGATGGTGTTACGACCCTGACGCTAAATAGCATCTCACCGTGGTAGAGGCCACAGAGTGCGCTGCAACGCCCCACGTAGGTTCCGGTAGATGTTGGCGTAAGGTCAAAGTAGTTCGTTACTCCCGGAAGGGCGTAACGAGAGAAGTTGAATGCCGGGACGTAGAACCCATGAACTACATCCTGTGAAACAAGGGTAACCTTGGTCGTCTCATTTGCCGGAAGAACCAACTGCGGATAGTTAGCTCCTTGAGAGACGATGGAGACACCATTCGAATATGTAAATCTCCAACCCCACTGAAACGCAGTAATGTCAACAGAGACGTTTGGATTCGAAGAGACTTGCGTGATCTTGTTCTCGGATCGAACCGTAAAGACAAACAATCCGATAACTATAAGAACTGGAATCACCGTGTAAATGACTTCTACGGGGAGATTTGAGTGGCGCTGCGACGGAATCCTGTTGGTTCCCTTACGACGCCTGTACCTCACTAGAACGTAGAAGAGCCCCAAAAAGGTAACTCCTGCGACCACTATTCCGGTGATCATAAATCCTTGGTATAGCGACGCCTCGGACTGGCCTTGAGTCGTCGCACCCCTGTAACCTCCAAAGGTACTTGAACACGACGACAGTACGACCGCGAAGAAGGCAAGCAATAAGCCTTTACGTCCAACGCGTCTTTCTCTAACTGACTTGAAGTTACTCATAGTAGGGTCCATTCGTTTAAGAAGCCAACGCGACTATTCATCGATGTCACCATGGCCCTCTTGCTCGTCAATTCGACCATTCGGCGCAGATCCACGAGGCGATCTTGGAATCTGATACACACCACTACCGCCAGATGGAAGTGGACCGAGGTCTACGTCCACCGAAACGTTGTTAATTACAGTTGCGACAGAGGAGACAGCAGAGGGCATAACGTACTCTTCAGTACCTTCAAGAACATTATGGTATTTGACCTCTTCGGGCAACTCCTCAACGGTCTCTTCGTGAGTAGCACTGCGCGGAGCCGACTCAGAGGTCGAAAATGCCCCCTCTTCGCTCCTCGAGATGATGAGAGCCCTCTTTCGTCGGCCAATGCCTGGAACGTCTGATGCCTCAGCAGCGAGCTTGTAGGCAATGTAGGCCGCTATCGGCGGAACAACAAAGAGGAGAATACGAAATGCCCAAAGAACGAAGTTCAAAGAGAGGGAGAATGAATTGGCCAAAACGTCGGTTGAACTCGCGAAGAAGAGAACAACGTAGAAGGCAAGAATACCGACTCCAAGTGAGGTTCTCCATGGAACATCTCTTGGATTGTCGAGTAAATTGTGCTCAAGATTGTCCTTCGTGATCTTCTTCTCAATAAAGGGCCATGCCCCCAGGAGCGTAAAGGTAATTCCCGGAAGCAGAACGGCGGGGAAGAAGACGTTCGGGATCATATGTCCAAATGCCTGAATCTCCCAGCTAGGCATAAGCCTAAGCGCACCGTCCAACCAACCCATGTACCAGTCAGGCTGCACTGCATATGAAACCCGGTATGGCACGTACTGCCCGTAAAGCCAAATTGGGTTTATCTGCACGAGGCCACCAAGAATAGCAATCACAGCAGCCGTAACGAAGAAGAAGCCACCGGCCTGAAATGCATACGCCGGCCACATGGCAACTCCAACGACGTTTCTATCGGTCTTACCCTTGCCCTTGAACTGAGTGTGCTTTTGATGCCACATGATCGCTAAGTGCGCAGTAAGCAGTCCAACTATAAGAGCAGGAATAATCAAAATATGGAGGCTGTAAAAGCGTGGGATAATGGAGTCGCCAGGGAAGTTTCCACCAAAGAGGAGGAAAGCTAGGTAGCTTCCAACTACAGGAACTGAAAGAACGATCGAGAATGCGATTCGGATTCCAGTGCCTGAGATTAGGTCATCTGGAAGTGAATACCCAAGAAATCCATTGACGATCGCTAGCACCAAGAGGCCAGTTCCAACGATCCAGTTGATCTCACGGGGCTTACGAAATGCACCTGTGAAGAAGATACGGCAGACGTGGACCACAATTGCTGCGATGAATACGTTTGCAGCCCAGTGGTGCATTTGACGCATTACGAGGCCAGCTCGCACTGAGAATGAGATGTTCAGTGTTGAGGCAAACGCCTCAGAGACCTTCGTCCCTCTCAATGGGGCGTATGCTCCGTTATAGATAACGTCCTTCGAGCTTGGCACGAAAAAGAGCGTAAGGAATACTCCTGTGAACAGAAGAACAACAAAGGAGTACATAGCGATCTCGCCCAACATGAAAGACCAGTGGTCAGGGAAGATCTTGTTGAGCGACTTTCTTGTGAACTTCGCAATTCCAAGTCGCTCGTCAAACCAGTCGGTTGCCTGAGTAACTATCATCCGCGCTCCCAATATCCTGGCCCAACCGGCTCGAGATAGCCCGATTGCGCCCTTAGGTTTCCATTTGAATCGAAGTAGATCGGCAACTGGGGAAGTGGCCTAGGTGCCGGTCCGAATACCTGAGTTGCTCCCGTTAATACATCAAAGAGACTCTGATGACAGGGGCAAAGTAGCTGCTGCGTCAACTCCTGATATAGCCCGACGGGGCACCCTGCGTGAGTACAGATCTTCGAGAACGCCAAGTAACCTTGGGGACCCCAGGTTTCGCGCCCCGGCTTAGTTGTCCAGTTCTCATTCGCAACGCGAACTAAAACCGTCTGCGAAATCGCTCCACCTACGTCATAGCTTGGGAAGACTGTCAAGATACCGCCGACCTCGAGCGTGGAAGTCGTCACTACCCGACCATCAGGACCCACGATGAGGGCATCCTTCTTCCATGGCGTCGTTGTCAAAGCCTTCTTAGGAACCGGTCCAAGGGATCGCAAAAATGGGAAGAGGTTGATGGCGCCGAAGAGGCCGATAGAGGCTCCAAGCATCTTTCCAAGGAAAGGCCTTCGCCCAAGCTGCTTTTGGCCACGATCAAGGCTCGCCAACATCGCCTGCTTCTCGACGATCTCTGACTTGAGAACCTCTCGCTCTTGGACAAATGGGCCTTGAGGGACAAGGTACTTTCCCCAAGCAACCATTCCAATTCCGATTCCCCCCAAGGTGACAAAGAGAAGTCCGCCTTCAACTTGAGGCTGTCCACCAACCCAATAGGTGATAGCTAGACCAATGGTTCCAAGCACCGAAAGCAGAAAGCAAATTCCGACAAAGACCTCGGCGGCACGGCTCTTTGGCGATGCATCGATTGCGGAACTTTCGTGGAGCTGTGTCACTTAGCTTTTCCTCCTATCCACAAACCTGCAAGCATCAAAAGACCAAGTCCAATCAGAATTCCTACAAAACCCTCCGTAACCGGTCCAACGTGACCCAATGCGATACCACCCTGGTCGACAGGCTTTTGGAGGTAGGTAACATACTTAGCGATATCAGCGACCTGCTGATCAGTTAAGGTGTTTGAGCCGAACCGTGGCATGTTGCCGGGGCCGCTACGAATTGCTTCAGCGATCTGCGTAGGTGTTGCGCTCAAGAGGCTCGGAGCATAGACACCAGCCGCAAGAGCATCACCGGCGCCAGTGATAGTGTGGCATGCCGCGCAGTTGGTCGCGAATAACTCCGATCCACTCGCTTCGTTTGCCATCTGAAGGTTGACATTGGGGATGGCTGGACCGCCACTTGCGAGAGAAGATACATATGCGTCAATTGCAAGAGTCTCACTCCTTGAAAAGCGAGCCGGCTTGCGAACGGCTTGTACGGTCGGGTCCGCGAGCGGCATGCGACCGGTCGAAACCCAGAAGTCAATCGTGGCGGCGCCAAGACCCTGAAGGTTGGGCGCCCGACTCGATCCTTCAGCGTTATTGCCGTGGCAGCTCGCGCAATTTTCCACGAAGAGGCTTCTACCGAAAGGAATCGTCGATGGATTGAGATTCACGTTAGTGATGGGGCCGTTATTGCCATTTCCTTGGCCACTCGATCCATAGATATACGAACCGGTGTAACCGTAGTTGCTCAACGAGGAAGGGTTGTTGGATTGGGCGTAACTAGCCGTCGGAGCAAATGCTAAAAAGGCAGCTCCAACAGTAAGCGTCCCAACGGCAATAGGCAACAGGGCAGCTCGACGCGCCTTTGCAGGGCGTTTGAATATCGACATTCAAATCTCCTAGTGCGTGAGGAATAGGACGCTGTAGAGTGCAATCCAAACAACGTCAACGAAGTGCCAATAGTAACTGAGAGATTGGATTACCGGAAGTTCACCAGGATCGTCCGTCCGGCCAGCAAGACGACCGATTAGAAATATCATTCCTACGAGTCCCAGGATCACGTGAAGGCCATGAAGTCCAGTCATGATAAAGAAAAGCGATCCGAAGGCATTGGTCGAAGCCGAGAAGGCGACGTGAGTCCATTCGACAACTTGGTTTGCCACGAAGGAGCCACCCATCGTCAAGGTTAGAACAATCCACCAGATGGCTGACTTTCTGCGGCCGTGCTCAGCTTCAAAGACAGCCTTTTGCATCGTCACCGAAGACATAACGAGGATGAGGGTGAATATACCCGACTGCAGAACGTCTAACTTTATCCCCGCTGGCGGCCAAGGACCTTTGGCTCCCGACCGGAGCGTAAAGTATGCTGCGAAGAGTCCAGAGAAAAACATCAACTCCGAAGACAACCAGACCATTGTGCCCACGCCAAGCATGGACGGTCGGTTGAACCGGATTGGTTCGCTCTCTCGACTGTTGTGCGAAACAATAGTCTGAGACATATACCCCATTCTTACCCGTGCAAACCTACATTGCAGAGCATTTCCGACATCTCTTGAAATCTAAAGCTTCGCTTCGACTCTAGAAACGTTTCAGAAAAGCTCCTTCGATACCTTAATGTCTATCAAAAGACCGACAAAATTGCATATCGACCACTTCAGAGGCTCGATCAACCATTAAAGGATAATTCCCCAAGAATTCAAAGTTCGAACCTCATCACTTTCAACGATAATACTCAACCGCTTCGTAGCACGTGTCACGGCTGTAAAAAATGCAGCTTTTTTAGTTCTCTTTGACGCTACTAATCGAGAGGGATTGACGACAATAACTCCGTCAAATTCCAGTCCCTTTGATTGATCAAAGCCTCTGACATCGACTTTTACATCAGGAAGGTCATTGAGTAGTAAATCTATAGACCGATATATGAGACTTTCGTCGCATTGAGAATGATTCGGAATAACTACTCCGATAAGACCAATTTTTAACTCATTGGCCATCTCAATAACCGCGTTGATAGCACATTGTGTAACGTCACTATCACAATTTATGATATTCGGACTGACCCCCGTAGAGCGAATTGCTCGCGTTGGCATAAGTCCCATGGACTTTGGATCGTAGAGGCGATTTGCCACTTCAAGGATCTCGCTAGGCGTGCGGTAATTGATACTCAACTGTTCGTAGCGCCACTCTTTTATAGAGATTGCGATCGGCTCAACGATCTTTGACCAATCTCCCACTGCATAGGGTGCCGTGCTTTGAGCTAGGTCTCCAACCAATGTCACCGATGAAGACAGGGTTCTACGACCTACCATTCGAGACTGCATGTAGGAGAGCTCCTGGGCTTCGTCAACAACGATATGGCCATACTTAACCGGCAATTGTTGTCGTTTGCTAAACGGACCGAGATGTACGAGTGCTTCATCTAGGAGAGGAAGATCGGCGTCACTTAGTTGACCTTGGACGTATGTCTGATTCAATATTGACACTTCGTCACTACTCAGAATGTCACGAGCTGCCAACTTTGTAAGGGCCCCATGCGAATACAAATCGTCAAGTAGATCTTCAGGTGAAAGCCGTGGCCAAATTCGTCCTACCGCCCGCAAAAAGGTCGGATCGCTTCGAATCTCCCGCGCAATCTCAGCCACTTGATCTACCTCATCTTGATCAATTTCAGTAGAGACAGCCTTTGCATCCTCCTCGCTTTCCTTCTCGTCAATTCTGAGTGATGCGTAGTATTCACTCTTTTTGACATACTCAGCCGCTAGCTCATTCGCTAGAAAGTTCTCGACCAATCGAACCCGCTCATTGTGAGTCCCGGAGCGTCGTTTGCCCCTTCGAACCGCCAACGCAGAGAGCTCTTTTGTTATCGATACTGTCACCGAGCCAATGGATATTTCAATCGGAGAACTAAGTGGCCTTTGTCGATCAAGCACTGCCTTTTCTATAAAGCGCACCATCCTGCGGTCGGCTTTAATAACTGCCTCTGCCTCTTGCGCAGTCCTCAATTGACGACTTACATCGACCATCCTCGTGATGGTGGTTAATTCCACTCCACTTTCACCAAGCGAAGGAAGTACGCGTTCTATGTACTTCAAAAAAGTAGGGTTCGGTGCAATGACTAGCACTCTCTGGCTCTCTAAACGCGCTCTGTGTGTGTAGAGCAAGTAAGCGGCACGATGAAGTGCAACGGCGGTCTTACCTGTTCCTGGCCCCCCTTGCACTACTAAGACTCCAGCTAGTGGAGATCGAATTATCCGATCCTGCTCTCCCTGAATCGTTGCGACGATATCGCCCATTTGGCCACTGCGCGCTTTGTCGATTGCGCTATAGAGAGCACCTGGCCCAACGAGTTCATTACTCGTATCGACATCACCCGATAGGGGTTCATCCTCGATCGATATCAGATCTTCACCATGAAGTTGGAAGTGACGTCGCAATTTAAGCCCCATTGGGTTTAGAGCTGTAGCGCGATAAAAGGGCTCCGCTACAGGTGCTCTCCAATCCACTACGAGGGGCTCCATGGAATCGTCAGCAACGGCAATTCGACCCAAATAGAACCGGTCGCCATTGCTCATTGGGCCAACTTCGTGGTCAATTCTCCCAAAGCATAGGGCTAACTCGCCAAAATCTAGGTGGTTCAGACGCTCAAGGGTGGTATTGACGACAATGTCTCGCTCCGCCCTGGCTTGATGCGTCCCTCCTTTTTCTTGAAAGTACATCTCTTGAAGGTTGCTTGATAAGCTACTCCTAAGTTTACGGACCTGTTCATAGGCACCCCTGATGTACTGACGCTCAGACTCTAGCTCTGGATGATTATCCAAAAGTTCTCCATTTCATCCGTGACGAATGCCAAAAAATTCGAAAAAAACGCGCAATAAAGGCTAATCGTAATTCTCGTGATAGAAGATGTGCCCAAGTCAACATCTTCTAAGATCATCGTCTTCACCGCGGTTAGCTCGATAGCTACCTAAGATATAGAAAGTTATGAAAACTTCACCCTTTATCTCTGCCCTGACTATGGGGACAAATCTGACTACTCCCGTCTGGTTTATGCGTCAAGCTGGACGAAGTCTTCCCGAATATCGGGCTACAAAGGGGACAACAAATATCCTCGATGCGATCGCCGAGCCGGAACTAGCAGCCAAGATTACGATGCAGCCCGTGGAGAGATACGGAGTGGACGCCGCTGTTCTCTATAGCGACATTATCGTTCCAGTTAACTCAATCGGCTTTGGTATAGAGATCGAAGCTGGAATCGGCCCAGTAACTAAGAGTCCATATCGATCAGAACGTGACCTTACAAGGCTTGAAGGCTTTGATCCATTCGTGTCAACACCATATGTTCTTGAGACCATCAGGTTACTCAAAAGTAGGCTCGAGGTACCACTAATCGGATTTGCTGGCGCACCATTTACGGTTGCGAGCTATTTGATTGAAGGTAGACCAACCCGAACCTTTGAAGCAACAAAGGCGATGATGTACGGTGATGGCGAGACATTCAAAAGACTCATGGAGCGGCTATCAGAGATCACCTACCTTTCTCTAAAGGGTCAAATAGAAGCAGGTGTAGACGCGGTTCAGATCTTTGATTCATGGGTAGGAAACCTCTCCGTATATGAGTACGCCAACTTCGTGGCGCCACACGTTCGCTATGTGGTTGAAAGGGTCAAGGAACTCAACGTCCCCATCATCCACTTTGGAACCAACACCACACACCTACTCGGTGAATTTGCAAAAATACCTACTGACGGCGTCAGCCTTGAGAACCGAAGTTCGATCCCGGAGGCGATCGAGATTCTTGGATCAGATCGTGCTATTCAAGGAAACCTCGACCCCATTCTCTGTCTTACCAACGAACAAGTCATGATTGATGGAGCCAAAAGAGTCTTGCTCGAATCACGCGCAGCGAAGAGGTATGTCTTCAACCTAGGACACGGTGTACTTCCTTCTACAGATCCAATAATGCTTGAAAAACTAGTCAAATTTGTACATGAAAATGGACCTGAACTTAGATCATAGATAGACAACTGGTAGCTAAAAAAGAGGTTTCATCGATGACTGTGGCGATAATTGGCGGAGGATTAGCGGGGGTTGCGACCGCTGCTTATCTCGTCGAAGGCGGCGTATCTCCCTCGGAGATTGCAATATTCGAAAGGGATGCTCGCCTTGGAGGAAAGGTAGAGACTGCTTTCTTTGGTGATCGTCCTGTTGATCTAGGACCAGACGCCTTCCTAACACGTACCCAAGATGCCATAGGGTTCGCAGAGATGGTAGGAATTGGTGACCGACTAATTCGTCCATCGGTCTTTAGCGCATCGATCTACGCAAAGGGTCGTCTCCATAAAGTGCCGTCGGGAATAATGCTAGGGGTACCCGTTAACTTTAAAGAGTTCTTCTCGAGTGCCTCAATGATCTCCTTGGCGGGCAAGCTTAGAGCTGCTGCTGACTTTGTTCTACCCAAATCTCAACTAGGAGAGGACTACACCGTCTCTGAGTTAGTAGGAAAGCGCTTCGGCCGAGAGGTTGAGGAGATGTTAGTTGAACCTATGCTCGGTGGAATTAACGCTGGCTCTACCAAAGATCTAGGGATTGAGGCGGTCGCCCCGATGATTAAGAACGCCTACAAAAAATCTCCCGGACGATCTCTTACAAAAAATCTTGTTTCAGCATCACCAAAGAGCAGCACCGCAACTCCCGCACAGGTCCCCTTCGGTTCATTTTCAAATGGACTTTCAGAACTCATAGATGCCACTATCAAATACGTTGACGGTATTTCGATCTACGAGGGAGTAACGGTCGCCGAAGTGACAGAAGATCCTAATGGTGTCAGAGTTCAAACTACAGATGGCACAACCTACAACTTCGACAAAGTGGTGTTGGCATCTCCCGCATTTAGTGCTCATCAAATTCTTCAAAATATCTCCTCCGAAGCGAGGAGGGGATTGAGCAGCATCGACTTTGCATCCGTAGGAGTAGTGCTACTTCGTTATCGAAAGGATTCAATCCGGGCTCAAATGAACGGGAGCGGGGTGCTTGTTCCGATGTCAAACAACTTCCTTATGACGGCGACCACCTATGCATCTCGAAAGTGGGGCCATATCTCAAGCGATGAATATGAAATATTCAAAGTTTCAGTTGGGAGATTCAGGGATACTAGGTTCTTGCAGATGAACGACGAGCAGATAGTCGAAAAGGTATCCCGCGAGATTGAGGAGATCCTAAAGATTGACTCATCACCCGACCTAACCCTTCTAAAGCGATGGGATAAGGCACTTCCACAATTTCGGCCTTACCACCGCGAGATGGTTGCTTCGATACGAGGCGCGGTCGAAGCTAATCAAAGAGTTGCCCTTGCGGGTGCAAGTTACGACGGCGTTGGAATTCCCTCGTGTATCGCCTCAGCCAGAAGTGCAGCTCAGCGTCTCTTAGACTGGACAAAGTAGCTAATTTCGTATCGATACAAGGGACCGAAAGTGTTGCGCTACCACGCTCGCCCAAGTCGGATTAACCCCGTGAATTGCCACAAGATCCTCTTCACTCGCATCGAGAAGGGAGATATTGCTCGGGAGACCATTGAGGATCGCTGTCTTCACATTTACAGGCACATCTTGCATTCGTGCAAGTTCTCTCATGCCCCTACCTGGAAGACCGTCACCCTCTGACCTTCGCTCCCGAGAGGATCCCCCGCCGTCAATTCTCTTCCATACTGCCGAGCAAAGCGGGATCTCAAGTAGTGCCTTTCCAACTCTCTCCATAATCAAGAGGTCTTCGGTTTCAAGGCTTCCCAAAAATTCAATAACCTGATCGGCCTCCATTATCGAGCATGCGCCCATGTAATCTTCAACCATGGATCGATACTCGAGCTCAAAACCGCTAGTCAACTCATTTAATTGCAAAGAGACCAAGCGGCCATCGCTTCCGAGCTCCACCAACGAAGCCTCAATCTCTTCCGAGATCCTCCTGACCATCTCAAATCTCTGCAAGACTAAAACTACGTCACGAAAGTTAACCGACCTTGCAGACTCCAAGTTGTCAAGCCTGTTAATAACTTCTTCTAGCCGATTCTTATACCGCTCTAAAGTGGCAAGTGCCTGATTTGACTTTGAAAGTAATGCGGTTATTGCGCTCAAGGAGCGGCGAAGCTCACCCTTGTATACGGTAATTACACTCTGCTCCTCAGATACCGATAGAACTGGAATCCGTAACGACCGTGCAACGCGCTCTGCAGTTCTGTGGCGTGTACCAGTTTCAGAGGTCGGAACCTTGGGATCTGGCATAAGGTGTACGTTTGCCCTAGCTATTCTCCGTCCATCAGAAGAGAGTATTATCGCCCCGTCCATCTTTCCTAGCTCATAAAGCCGCTGAGGGGAGTACTCGGTATCGAGCAGGAATCCACCGGTACAGATCGAAAGAACCTCCGGCCCGTCACCTACGACAACCAGGGCACCCATTCGAGCTTGAAGTATCCGATCGAGGCCATTTCGAAGTGGTGCACCAGGTGCTACCAAGGCAAGCGTTGTGGAGATTTCAGGGCCGCGACGAGTGAACATAGTTAGATCCTAGACGTTTTCATTGTGCGATTTAATCAAACGCCCTGCTAACAACGCCTCACTCACGGTGCGAATATCTATTTGACCTGGCACACGTACCTCATCTATATCGCTTGACCTTGGAGCAATCACAGTTGAAAAACCGTGGCGCTCCAGCTCTAAATATCGCTCATATGCAAGTGGAACCCTACGCACTTCTCCCGTCAATCCAACTTCACCAAAGAGCGCTACCTCCTTAGCAATTGGTAGTTTTGTGATTGCCGAAGTTATAGCTGCTGCTAAAGCCAAATCAGAGGCCGGGTCGTCGATCGATACTCCTCCAGCCACTGATACGAAGATGTCAAATCTCTCAGAGCGAAGTTTAATATAGTGATCAAGTACACCGATTATCATTCCACCTCTGACCGAAGCGATTCCATTGAAGATTCTCTTGGGACTCTCCTTAGCGGTTGGAACTACCAGAGTCTGAATCTCCACAAGTCGAACTCGAAGTCCATCACGTATAGCAGTGACTGCAGAACCATACGCTCCACTCCTACGATCAACTAGAGCTGACGCGACAAAGTCTTGATCGGCTCTAATTCCCTTACTAGACATCTTCAAGTAACCAACTTCGGAGACTCGCCCAAAACGATTCTTCAACGAGCGCAACGACCTAGAGGAACCACTTCGTTCACCCTCGAGAACGAAGACTGAATCAACTAAGTGTTCGAGCTGCTTTGGACCGGCGATTGATCCGTCTTTAGTTACGTGGGAGAGGATTACCACAGGAGTCTTAGTTCGTCGCGCAAATGCGGAGAGAAGTGACGAGCATTGCCTGACTTGGTTGATCGATCCAGGGGGAGATTCAATCGAAGAGTCAGAGATGGCCTGAATCGAATCGACAACCACAAGAGCGTATTTTACTTTAGTAGATACAACTTTCTCAATATTTGAAGTCGCGATCACCTCTAAGCCATCAGTATCTAATCCGCACCTTACAACCCTTGCGGCCACTTGCTCCTTAGACTCCTCACCGGTCACATAGAGAACACGACCACCACTGCCCACGGCATCCTTAGCTAACAAGAGCGCCAGAGTCGACTTGCCTATGCCAGGTTCGCCGCCGATCAGCAGAGTAGAGCCCGCTACAACTCCTCCGTCGATAGCACGTGATACTTCAGGGTCAGATATGGCTACCGGCGCTGTATCAAAGTTGGCGACGACCTCTTCGATCGGTTGAGAGAAGCTCTCCATCGAATCATCGAGAAGTTCATCGGATATTTCTACGATCATGTTCCAACTTTCGCACTTAGAACACTGTCCCATCCAAGTTGGAAATGTTGCATCACAGACGCTGCAGATATATGAGTTACTCTTCTTCTTCGCCACATTCGTTCCTTATTCAATATTGCCGATGAGGCTAGCAAACGCCTGTATAAATAACACTGGCGAACCCGCAGGTCCGCCAGTGTTCTACAACGAATTGACTTATACGACTCTTTGCCGTTTAGTTGTTAGTTATCTTGACCAGTTCCAGAACCAGTTAGTTCTATCTCTGGTGGCTCAAAGCCTTCAACCTTGCGGAAGACAACCTCCCCCTCTTCAATATCGACGACGATAGTGTCGCCGACGTTGAACTCCTTCCAAAGGAGCTTCTCAGAGAGCGGATCTTCAATGAGTCTCTGAAGCGCACGACGCAGAGGGCGGGCGCCGAGAGTCGGATCATATCCCTTTTCACCCACGTAATGCTTAGCCGCAAGAGTAAGGACCAATTCGATACCCATAGTTTCGAGTTGGCTCTGAACCCTAGCCACCATCAAATCAACGATCTCCGTCATTTCTGCCTGGGTAAGTTCATGGAAGACGATTACATCGTCGATCCTGTTGAGGAACTCAGGCTTGAAGTGAGCTCGCAGTGCATCGTTGACTCGTCGCTTCATCATCTCATATGTAACGTCTTCGCTCGACTTCGAGAATCCAACGCTCGACTTTCTAAGGTCAGCAGTTCCCAAGTTCGAGGTCATGATAAGAACGGTATTCTTGAAGTCCACTGTCCTTCCTTGCGAGTCCGTTAGTCGACCGTCTTCAAGAATCTGTAGCAGTGCGTTGAAGACGTCGGGGTGAGCCTTCTCAACTTCGTCAAAGAGAACGACTGAGAAAGGCTTACGCCTTACGGCCTCAGTTAGCTGACCGCCTTCGTCATAACCCACATATCCTGGGGGGGATCCAACCAGTCGAGAGACCGTATGCTTTTCCATGTACTCGCTCATGTCGAGCTGGATCAACGCATCCTGATCTCCAAAGAGAAACTCGGCGAGAGTCTTGGCGAGCTCGGTCTTTCCAACACCAGTTGGGCCTAGGAAGATGAATGAACCACTTGGCCTCTTTGGATCCTTCAAACCGGCTCGAGTACGACGAATCGCCTTCGACAATGCCTTGATTGCTTCGTTTTGTCCAATGACCCTCTTATGGAGCTCGTCCTCCATGCGTAAGAGTTTTGCAGTCTCCTCTTCGGTCAACTTATAGACGGGAATGCCAGTCCAGTTCGAGAGGACCTCCGCGATTACATCTTCATCGACTACATCAAAGAGATCTTTTCCAGAGGCCTTCCACTCACTTTCGAGAGCAGCTTTGGCTTCTAGACGCTCCTTCTCCCGGTTGGCGATCTTCTTCGCATCTTCGAAGTTCTGGCGCTCAATAGCTGACTCTTTATCGCGTCGAAGATTCGTAATTTCATCTTCAATCGTCTTTAGCTCTGGTGGCATAGACATACGACGAATTCTCAGGCGGCTTCCCGCCTCGTCAATTAGGTCGATAGCCTTATCCGGAAGAAAACGATCTGCGATATAGCGATCGGCCAGATTAGCAGCCGCAACAATTGCCTGATCAGTAATGGTCACGTTGTGGTGTGACTCATACTTATCACGAAGGCCCTTGAGGATCTCGATTGTATGTTCGAGAGCTGGCTCACCGACCTTGATTGGCTGGAATCGTCGCTCAAGAGCAGCGTCTTTCTCAAGGTGCTTACGGTACTCATCTAGCGTGGTGGCGCCGATTGTTTGGAGCTCTCCACGTGCAAGCATGGGCTTGAGGATTGAGGCGGCATCGATTGCGCCTTCAGCGGCCCCAGCACCAACCAAAGTATGGAGCTCGTCGATGAAAAGGATGATATCGCGACGAGTCTTGATCTCTTTGAGAACTTTCTTCAAACGCTCTTCGAAGTCACCTCGGTAGCGGCTGCCTGCCACGAGAGAACCTAAATCCAAAGTATAAAGTTGCTTACCACGGAGTGTATCGGGCACATCGTTCGCGATGATCTTTTGAGCGAGACCCTCAACGATGGCAGTCTTTCCAACCCCAGGCTCACCAATTAGCACAGGATTATTTTTAGTTCGACGTGATAGAACCTGCATTACGCGTTCAATTTCATTGTCGCGCCCTACGACAGGATCAAGTTCCTTGTCTCGCGCCATCTGAGTTAAATTTCGACCAAACTGATCGAGCACCGGTGATCCGGCATTGTTTTCAGTTTGAGCCGATTGACCTCCGACACTAGCTCCCGCGGTGTCACGATTCTGGTAGCCAGAGAGTATCTGGATAACTTGCTGTCTAACTCGGGAGAGATCGGCACCGAGGGAAATAAGAACGCGAGCAGCTACACCTTCGCCCTCGCGCACTAATCCCAAGAGCATGTGCTCCGTTCCGATGTAATTATGGCCGAGTTGTAGCGCTTCTCTCAGTGAGAGCTCAAGAACCTTCTTAGCTCGAGGTGTGAACGGAGGCGAACCAGCGGCTGGAGTAGTTGCTGGGCCAATTAGCTCATCGACCTTCTCGCGAACGGCCTCAAGCGATATCCCCAGAGACTCCAAAGCCTTTGCGGCTACACCTTCACCCTCGTGGATCAGTCCGAGCAGAATGTGCTCGGTTCCGATGAAGTTATGGTTGAGAAGGCGCGCCTCTTCCTGAGCGAGCACTAGAACTCGTCGGGCCCTATCAGTGAATCTTTCAAACAAGACTTTGCCTCCTCGCTACGGCAGATAGAACACTCTTAATTGTAATTTCAATTTCTCCAAATCGCATATCAGTTCAGTTCATTTACCTTTCAGTAACCTAAACGTTTTCGAAGCTGATTTACTTCCAAGTTGCCTCGGATAACAACTATTGAGCATCATCGCACCCTACTGCTCTATTGAACCACATAAACCTGAGATTTACCTCTATATCGGACAATCTCAGCGCTAAGTTGAAGCCAATACCCAATCAAGTAAGTTTTCAAGCATTTCAATAGGGTTGATCTCGGCAAAACCCTCTCTCTGTGTGTCATTTGTCGCAGAATTGGGTATTAATGCCTTTTTTTACTTGGTAGTTACAAAGTTAACTCGACATTGACATAGCCTATTAGGTAGTGCAACTTTTTACAGAATCACCAATTCAAGAGATCGATCAATACCTAGCGCGCCTCGAAGTGCTCCTAGGTCAGGCGGTGGCATCGGATGACCCACGATTGTCAGAGGTTGCAGCCCATCTTATAAAGGCTGGCGGGAAGAGGATTAGACCCACTCTGACCATAACTTCCGCACGCGCAGCAGGTATTGAAGTTGACGATCGCCTTTTAATGGCTGCAGTCGCAGTCGAACTTGTTCACCTCGCATCTCTATATCACGATGATGTCATGGACGAAGCAACCACAAGACGCAACGTCCCCAGCGTCAACAGCAGGTGGGGTAATCTAGTCGCGATCGTAGCAGGTGATTTCCTACTTGCAAGAGCGGCGGCAATAGCGGCAGATCTTGGACAAGATGTGGCCAAGTTACTCGCAACAACTCTTGCGCACCTATGTGAAGGACAAATTCTTGAGGTAAATGCAACCTTTGATTCAAGTCGCAGCGTAGCTAGCTACAACGAAGCAATAGCGGGTAAGACTGCCAGCCTCATGGCTACGGCATGCCGAATTGGTGCTTTGAGCGCAGGTGTGGCCAGCGAACAACTCGATAAGCTCGAGAGGATTGGTTTTCTCTTTGGTATGGTCTATCAAATTCGCGACGACGTCCTAGACATCATAGGAACCGAAGAGGAGCTAGGAAAGCTACCGGGTCAAGATCTCATTGAAGGCGTCTACACCCTGCCTACAATCATTGCGATTCAATCCCAAGGGTCAAATTCAGAGATCGCATTGCGCCTCAACGAGGTAGCAAAGAATGAAAATGACTTGACTATTGCGAAGAAGCTCATCGTAGGTTCAGGATCGATAGAAGAGTCGATTCGGATTGCACAGGAGTATTGCGACGAGGCGTCGAGAATCGCTCAAGAGTTTGGAAATGCCATAGGCGACTACCTAGGTTCACTCGCAAACTCACTTCTTTCGACGGTCAGCGACATAGCAGATGAGCGAGTCCGGTCGGCGTGAGACATCTCTGTGGCACACCGATTATCTGGGCAGTCTCTAAGAAATAAGTCCAACCTTAATTCCCAAGATAATCGCCTGCCGCTGACTACCTAATTTCAAGCAGTTTCTAACTCAGGGATATCACTTCCTGAGAACATAAATCTGTTGAAGATGAAGTACTTTCCGACCCAAAGAACTCCAAAAGCGAAAAGCGAGGCAAAATTCACTGCCAGTGCGGCCCCAAGGTGAGAAAAGCTATGACTCTTGGCGAACTTATCTGCAAAAGATACTGTAACCAACGACACTGCTAGCCCCAAAAAGGCTAACGCCCAAAAAGGAAAGACTTCCTTCCAAAAGTGCGACTTTCCACTCTTACCCCACGCCCAGTTACGATTCATGTAGTATGCCGGAACTGCCGATACGCCCGTGGCAATCACATTCGAAGACGTCGCACTGAACTTACGAAAGACCCCGTAAAGGACGAACAGAGTGACTTGACCAACGACGACAGAGACTCCAGAAGTTACCATATACCGAAAGGCCTTTACGTACTTGCCATCAGTGCGGAACTCGTTGATCAACCCTCGACTATCCAACAATTAGATCTCCAGCTTCGGTGCAGTGTAACCCTTTAACACTATACGGTTCTATCGGCGTGTGTAGCATAGTGCTAAAGGCGGACACAAGAGCATCATAAATAGGCAGATACACGGGCTAAGGTGTAGCAAAATTCACACACTTAGATTGAAGGCGACACATTGGCACTTAAAATTTCTCGAGGAGAGTTGCGCTAGAGCGTGACAATAAAAAAACATGACTGAAAGCCTTGATAACTTAATTTCGATTCTTGACCTCGAACAAATCGAGGTCAACATCTTTAGAGGGTATACACCCGACGAAAAACGTATAAGGGTGTTTGGTGGACAAGTTGCTGCTCAAGCTCTTATTGCGGCCGGGCGTACCGTGGATGGACTTTCGGTGCACTCCCTCCATGCCTACTTCTTGCGACCAGGGGATATGAAGGTTCCGATAGTCTACGTGGTGGACAGAATCAGGGATGGCAAGTCATTTGCAACTCGCAGGGTTGTTGCCTTCCAGCACGGAGAGGCGATCTTCAATCTCTCGGCATCTTTCCACAAAGAAGAGGTCGGTATCGATCATCAAATCAAGATGCCCGAGGTACCGCCTCCTTCGTCTCTTCCCACCTTCAAAGAGAAGATGGCACCATTCGCAAAACGTATGGGCGAGTGGTATTCGCGACCCCGACCTCTCGATCAACGTTACGTAACTGAACCTAATATGTTCAAGACCGATTCGCCTAGAGAACCATTACAACAGGTCTGGGTCAGAGCCGACGGCACGCTCCCTGACGATCCGCTTCTCCATGCGTGCGTAATTGCGTATGCATCGGATATGACCCTCCTCGACTCCATAATGCTTCCTCATCAAATTTCGTGGGACCAACCAGGGATAATGGTAGCGAGTCTCGACCATGCAATGTGGTTTCATAGGCCCTTTAGGGCCGACGAGTGGTTTTTATACGACCAACAAAGCACCAACGCATACGGCGCTCGGGGCCTCGCTCGTGGCGAGATCTACTCAGAGAGTGGCACTTTATTAGTCTCGGTGGTTCAAGAGGGTCTCATAAGAATCACCGACCAATATCGACCGGATTAAAAAATATGTGGGGTCGTCACGACTTTGACGACCCCACACTATGTGCAGCTTCAACTAGGTGCTGGAGACTACCTCTGCTCCATGGAAACATACTTTCGCTCTCCTACGCCAGTGTATAGCTGACGAGGGCGGACGATCTTCAAATCTTGATCTAGAAGCTCGGACCAGTGAGCGAGCCACCCCGAAATACGCGGTATCGCAAAGAGTACCGGGAACATATCGACCGGGAATCCCATTGCTTGATAGATAAGGCCCGAGTAAAAGTCGACATTTGGATAGAGCTTACGAGAGACGAAGTAGTCGTCCTTGAGGGCTACCTCTTCTAGCTTCAAAGCTATGTCAAGTAACGGGTTCTTGCCTGTAACATCAAAGACGTCATAGGCAACCTTCTTGATGATACGAGCACGGGGATCGTAGTTCTTATATACTCGGTGTCCGAAGCCCTGGAGACGACCACGACCCTCTTTGACTCCTTGAATGAATGAGTCGACGTTGTCGATCGAACCAATCTCTGTCAACATCTTTACTACTGCCTCATTAGCACCGCCATGGCGTGGACCATAGAGTGCCGCAGCTGCCGCTGCCGCCGAGGAGTAGGGGTCCGCGTGGGCCGAACCAGCAGTGCGCATCGCTGTAGTTGAACAATTTTGCTCGTGGTCGGCGTGAAGAATAAAGAGAACGTCGATCGCCTTAGTTAGCGCTGGATTCGCCTCGTAACGGGGTTCTGCTACCTTCCACATCATTGAAAGGAAGTTAGCAGCAAACGGAAGTTCGTTATCTGGATAGACAAAAGGCATACCCACGCTGAAACGGTGGGCTGCAGCTGCCAAAGTCGGCATCTTGGCGATCAATCTTACGATCTGCTTCTCTCTTGACTCTACGCTGTAGATGTCCTTTGCATCGCTGTAGAAGGTCGACAATGCCGCAACCGCGGAGACGAGCATTCCCATCGGATGGGCATCGTAGTGAAAGCCCTCGAGGAATCGTTTGCGAACGTTCTCGTGAATAAACGTATGGTGGGTAACTTCTTTGACCCAAGCGTCATATTGTTCCTTGTTTGGCAACTCACCCTTGAGCAAGAGGTAAGCCACTTCAAGATAGGTTGACTCTTCTGCCAATTGTTCGATCGGATATCCGCGATACCTAAGTATTCCCTCGTCCCCATCGAGATATGTGATCGAACTTTCGCACATCGCAGTAGTTGTCAAACCTGAATCGTAAAACCACAGTCCTGGCAGCAGCGAACGCCACGCGTCACTTGATACTCCGCCTTCGGTAATTGGAATCTCTACGGACTTACCGGTCCGGTTGTCCGTAATAGTTATTGACTCTGGCACTTTCTATTGGCCTCCATCATTCGAGCGATTCTTTATTTCTTTTCCGACCCACCTTGGCCTTTTGCCAACTCTGATCGATACTCTCTCTAAGACTAAACAACTTTGTTCGTCAACGACAAATCTTAGGATCTAAAAGTATCAATAGGTATGTCATTCGAAGTTCTTCGGCTCACCTTGACGATAAAGTGAATTTCCACTAGGGTGACTTCTCATGGGTCGACGCGTTAGCACATATTTAAATTTCGAAGGAAACTGCGAAGAGGCATTCAACTTCTACGCTCAAGCCTTCTCCGTTGACTTTTCCGACCCAATAGTTCGCTTTGACGACATGACATTTCCAGAAGGTTCGCCAGCCCTGGACTCTCATGAAGCAAACTTAGTCATGCACACTCAGCTTGAGATCGTCCCAGGGCACCTGTTACACGGAACTGACATGTTGAGGTCGATGGGCCACGAACTTAGGGTGGGTAACAACACCACTATTAGCGTCGACTTTGATAACAAGGAGGACCTCGATAGTGTCTTTTCTGCCCTCGCACCGGACTCTACTGAGCGAGTAGATCCAATTCCACAGATGTGGGGTGCCTACTGGGCTGTCCTTCTAGACCGTTACAAGATACGTTGGATGTTCAACGCGCCTTTTGGTAACTAGCGCTACTTTGCAAGACTGAACTAATTGAAGCAAGTGGCTCGATCTTCCAAGCTATGAATTTGGAGTGTAGCGATATACATTGGTCTTTCTAAGTTCAAATCCCTCTCGAACATAGAGGCGATTCGCGGCCTCACGATCCGGCCTTGAAGTTAGGTCGATACTCTTTGCTCCCTTTGCTGAAGCTATTGAGTTTGCCCTTCGGACCAGATAAGAACCTACGGACTTACCCCTTGCTCTCTCATCGACTACGACGTCTTCAATCCATGCCCTTATTCCAGTTGGGATGCGAAAGACGATCAACGTAAGCATCCCTAGAGCAGTTCCAGCTTCATCTCTTGCGACTATCAAAGTTGCATCCTCATCAGAAATTATCTCCGAAAGGTCTTCCTTTGACATAGGTCCCGAAGATCGTGAAAGCTGCGGTATCAAACGATTGAGCTCCGAAAGTAACGTCTCTGAGAATTCTGTAGCAACTTCGATTTCCAAAACACTTCTCCCACGGTAAAAGACAATTGACAGGGTATTGCCTATTCGTCACCTTCTTAAACTTCCTTTAGAGTAGTGCCCTAGCTGCAAGGATCACACTTGACAATTGGGACAGTAGAAGATCGGTCTCGGAATTCTCTCATTAGGCGATCCGAGCGTTCGACGACGAACCGCATTAGTACAGATCCGGCATGGCAGTCCCGACCTACCATAGACGAAGGTTCCTTCGATATCACTATCAAAGACTCGCTTTACGTTGGCGTTTTGGGTGGCGTTGAATTTCAGATCTGACCGAGCAACCTCAAGCATCTCTGCTAATTCTTCTATTGCGACATCCTTTGCAGGTCGATATGGAGACATCCGGACTTTAAAGAGAGTCTCACATCGGTAGATATTGCCAATTCCTGCAACAATTCTTTGGTCCAAGAGCGCTTCACCGATCGAGACGTCACCCGAAAATTGCCTCAACTTCATAAAGGCAGTTTCAACTTCTAGCTCGTCTCGAATAAGGTCCGATCCAAGTTCAGACCTAAAACTCCCGAGCGTCCTCTCAACTCCCAAACCAAGCTGTAGCAAGGGGACGTCAAATGCGACCGCTACAACATCACCTGTCTCAATTACGCAGACCGCATGGCGTGCTGAGCGTTTCCACCGTACGCCAGGAGAATAAAGATGCCAACTTCCAAACATCTTCGAGTGCGCACGAAGGATACGGTCATCTTCAAAAACTATGAAGAGATTTTTACCGATTGAAGTGACATCTTCAATTACCTTTCCAACGAGGAGTTCTTCGCTGTAGGGGATCGGGCGGAGGTAGCTTTTGGCGACCCTCTTTTGGATCAGGTGGCGACCTAGATTCTGCGAAATTCTAAATATCGTGTCACCCTCGGGCACTTTGACCTACCTCGTCGAGACGTTAAAGTTTTTGCCCGGAACAAATCCCCGTGGAGTTTCAACCAAACCCACAGCGACGCAAAGAGGGCGCAGAGGGCTATCCGGATCCAATTTAACGTGCGCATCTCTTCGCACATCTCCTATCCTCTGAAAAAGTCCCGCGAGCGCTTGAGCAAAGATCTGTTCGTCGAGATCTTCGGGCGAGTAGGTGTCGAGGAGTGTCGAGGAGACGAGGTTGTAGAAGATCGTAGGCAACCCATCGTCTAAAAATACCAAGGAGCGTCGCCTATATTGAGCGCTCGTACGCGAAAGTACCAGCTCAGGGTAGTCAATGACCTTGCCATAAGGATTAGCTGAATCTCTTTCAAAGATCCACTTCAAAGACCTTGAACCACGTGAAGTTCCACCCACTTCACTACGCATCAGATCCAATAGTGTTGGTCTCATAAATTGAAGGTGGCCTAGCTTTTCGACAAAGACACCCTTCACCAGATGTCCACTAGCAACCAAGGTATCCAATGATCGCCTGTACTTTGAGAAGCCTCCTTGAAGCGACAAAAAGTTGAATGATCTTGGCGTAACTACGGTCTGCCTATCGACTATCGAAAGCAAAAAATCGATCTCGGTGCCGTTCGATCTAATCGAATCTAGGCGACGAAATCGAGCTGTGGCAAGACCGTCGCGCTCCCTTTCAATTGCAGTCGCTATCCCTCTTCTCAAACCTCCCCTCGAGGGCAACGCCTTCGATGAACCGAAGTTTTTGCCATAAACTCGCGAAAGTCCGTTGCGCAAGAGCTTCATAGAGTCACAGGTCAAAGTAGCGGACTTCAAAGCCTCGATGACCTTTGAAGTAGCGCTGAAACCCTCCTCTAGGTCACTTATTGAAAAGAGATCGCCGACTCCATCTAGCCACGAAAGGTCTTCACTTGTTGGATCACCCAACTTTCCCCGAAGGGGACCATCTAAGTAATACTGGGCCATCTCAGGTGACAAAAAGGCTATCTCGCTCTTGGAATTTACCTTGTAGCGCACGACGACCGGAAGAAAGACCCCCATTCGAACGAGGTCATCGAGGTGCGTAGATTGATAACCCATCAACGAAGGCGCAAGGATCTCGTCTTCCCATTCAGAAAGCGTAAAGGTAAGCCCTTCGTGAGCATACAGAAGCTCCCCCACTGTCTCAAGAGAACTCACCATTCCTCCGCTCTGATTGGATCGTGAAGTAACAAACTTTGCAAAGTCGCCTATCGGTATCGGGGCTAATAACCCCTTCGCAATCTCAGAGGAGGCGATCCTAAGAGCCCTTAAAACATCCGGATCGCAGTATTCAACGCCTACGAAACCTGGAGTAAAGCCACCTCTAAGCAAATCCCCTCTCTCAAGAGCTCGCTCAAATAACTCCTCAGTTAGTTTTCGCTCTAAGGAATACCTCTCCGAAAAGGCACTCACCGTAAAGGGCAAATTTACCTTGGCGAAGCGGTGCAACAATTTATAGAGGGGCTCTGAGAGGGGCTCTAGGAAGTCACTTGCAACGAATGCTGGAATTACAACGCCAAGTCCATCACGGTACTTTGCGCTATCCAACGGTGCGATATAACGAGACTCAGTACCTAGCTGCACCCTTAAGATTGCACGACGATCGAGAGCTCGTTGGATTTTTTCATCAACGTTGACTCCAATCTGGTAGAGAGATGCGACTTCGTCGCGGTTAAGATCTCCAAGAAGCGACAGGCTTCGGGAAAGGTCGGAGTCCGTTGATCGCTCTTCGAGAGTGCCCCGCCTTTTTATCCTCTGCTCAATTTCTACGAAGGCATCGATCTCAAGAAAAGACCTTAATTCACCCTCTCCTAACAGCTCTTGCAAAAGCTGATGATCAAGAGAAAGTACAATCGACTTTCGCTCACCACTCGGAGCATCGCTGTCATAGAGAAATGATGAGACGTAGTTATAAGCAAGGGTAGATGAAAAGGGCGAAGGACGCGATACCATTCGAGGAGCGAGCACTACTTGCCCATCTCCAATCTCTCTCAAAATCTCCCGCAAACCATCTAGATCGAATAAAGCCGTCAAGATTTCACGAACCGCTTCGTAAGTAACGGGAAAATCCTGGTCCTGCCCCAACTTTCCTAAAAGCGTGTTGGAGCGTTGACGCATTCTCCAAAGAGGAGTCCTTGAGTTGGGACGACCCTTGAGTATCATCAAGGAGCGATAAGCGCAATCTCTAAAGGTTGACCCAAAGAGTGGAGTCGATGAAACACCAGCTAGAAGTAGATCTTCAACCTCTTTTTCGTCAACTGCTATGAGCTCACAGATTTCATCTATTTCAGATGTTGGAGACCTGAAAACAATCCCGTCATTATCTGCGATAACGCGAATGTCATCGCCATAGATTGAAGAGATTCGCTCAGAGATAATTGTCGCCCAAGGCCTATTTACTCCAAGTCCAAATGGCGAAAGGAGAACTACACGATACTCACCAAAGTCATCCCTCATTATCTCAACTGGTAAGCGACGCGAAGTTGGGAGGCCTGCTTCACTTGAGTACTGTTCTTTTAGATATTCTTCTAAGTTCCTATAAAAATCATCATCTAACTTAAGCTTGTTATCTCTTTCAACTCGCCTCGATCTAGAAAAAGCACCGTAGATCTCAAGAAGCCGCCTACCTAGTTGACTGCTTCTAGACAGCGAGTCGCCCTTCCAAAATGGCATTTTTCCTGGTAATCCTGCGGCAGGCTCCACCTTGACACCGGTGTCGTCGATTGAGGTGATACGCCACGAGGACGACCCTAGGATAAAAACCTCCCCTGGCCTTGATTCAAAGACCATCTCCTCGTCAAGTTCACCCACACGACTTCCATCAGGCGCGGTAACTCTGTACAGGCCACGTTCGACGATCGTACCAATGTTGCTCAGAACAGCCAACCGTGCTCTTTTTGTTGGCCTAATTGTCATTGACGCAATATCAAGGTCAATCAAGATTGGCAGTTGTGCCTCTCCGTCTCGATTTGCCTTTCCACTCAACATCTCGAGCACTTTACGCAGAGCCGTATACGAAAGCCCCTGATAGGAATAGGTAGAGTGGACTATCTTCAAAACCGATTCGACGGCAAGTTCGCGCTCATTTAGCTCTGACTCAAGAGCCATCGAAACTATCTGCTGTGCTAAAACATCTAAAGCGTTTTTGGGAACTGAGATAGCCTCGATCTCTTCACTAATCATCATCTGCGCCGTCGCATAACTCACAGCTAGGTCATGACGAAATTTTGGGATAAATACAGCCCTCGATACCTCGCCCACTCGATGACTTGCTCTTCCGACGCGCTGAATTCCCGACGATACAGAATTAGGAGATTCAACCTGAATAACCAGATCGACAAAGGCCATGTCAATGCCTAATTCGAGACTCGAGGTGGCTACCAGTGCCTTAACTTCGCCTCTCTTGAGTCGATCTTCTATCTGCCCACGCGTCTCTTTTGACATCGATCCATGATGAGCAAAGACTATCTCGTCGCCGGCCTCTTCATTTATGCGATTCGAAAGCCGCTCAGCCTGCCTACGAGAATTTACAAAGACTATCGCCGAATTCACACCTTGAAGGCGCCCCAAAATCGACTTTGCAATGTGTGGCCAAATCGAAAAACGAACCAACGGATCGGAGACCGCACTTCCTGACATCATTGAAGAGCCATCTTCATTTGCCACCACGGATCCGATATCGGACATATCTTCGACTACGCTCGTGAGCTCAATCTCCATCATTCGACGATTTTTAGTGGTTACAATTTCCACCCGTCTAAGCGCCGACTCTCCCTCCGATCCACCTAAGTAGGCCGCTACCTCAGACAGAGGGCGCTGTGTCGCAGAGAGGCCTATGCGGGCTGGCCTCTTGCCGCCATTAGCCTCCACCAAAGAATCAACTCGAGCTAACGAGAGCGCCAAATGCGAGCCCCTTTTATTGGGCGCCAGGGCATGTATCTCATCGATAATGATGTACCGTAGTGACCTCAGAGTGGCACTTGCTCCAGATGAAAGCATCAAGTAAAGAGACTCTGGCGTAGTGATGAGGATGTCAGGCGGATCTTTGATAAGTCGTCTTCTCTCCTTCGAGTCTGTGTCTCCGCTTCGTACTCCAACATCGATTGACAACTTTGGGCCGCCACTTGCTTGGGCTAGCATTTCAATACCACGAAGAGGCGATCGCAAGTTTCGTTCGACATCGACAGCTAGGGCTTTGATCGGCGATATGTACAGTACCGAAGTGCCATCTTGCGATGAACCATTAACCACTAGATCATTTATACAGGCTAAAAAGGCGGCTAGAGTCTTCCCCGATCCGGTAGGAGCAGAAATAAGGGTGTCCCTGCCTTCAGAGATGTACCTCCACCCTTCGATCTGAATGTCGGTAGGTTCTTTGAAATTCCGAGTGAACCAACCTGTAACAATTGGATCAAAGTTTTCAGGGAAGCTAGACATCACACTTCAGCCTACTTCCACACCAAAATTACATAATGCGATCCATTACCTATATGAGAGCAAAATTGCTACGACCTAGGCTGCATTCCTTGATAGCCTTGATGCTTGTGGAAATATCTAAAGCAACACTCCTCAGATGGTCAGAGGCTATCGCCGCATCTGCTATGACTGGAATTGGTTTCACTGAAAACCTCTACGAGGTGGAGCGCTTTGAAGAGATGCTCAAGATAGCTTCTGAAATTCGATCCGCTGCCCATATCGACGGGGTAGGGATCTCAGCTGAATCAAGCTCAGATGAGATCTACGACTACTACCACAAGAACATTGGCAATGGAATCAGCGGATACGTGACGCCAAAAGCAGCAATTGGAGCAATCGTAGGTAACGAAAACGGCGAACTTCTACTGATACAGCGCAGCGACTCAGGTATATGGCTCTACCCAACTGGATGGGCCGATGTCGGATATTCACCAGCCGAAGTCGCGGCAAAAGAGGTATACGAAGAGGCTGGTATCGAAGTTGAGGTCATCTCGCTCCTCTCAGTAATCGATGGATTAAGGCGTGGCTTTACCGCCGTACCTCTCTACTCAATGCTCTTTTTATGCAGAGCCACCGGCGGCAAATTAAAGGCCCACCCACTTGAATGCAGGGATGTAGGGTGGTTTTCCCGCGACAATCTCCCCTCGCCGATGGTTCGTCATGAGGCTTGGGCTCAAATGGCCTTTGACGCTATCGATGGCAAGATACCGCCCACACACTTTGACCAAGTCCGTTCCCCATTTTGGCAAGAGTAGATTCAACTTCTACCCCTCGATATACCTAAGGTACTCCTCTGCCTCTTCGATGAGTTCGCGACTCCGCATTGGAAAATCATCGACCAAATCTTGAAGGTCCAGGAAGTCAACTTGACTTGCCCACAAGTCAACAGTTGCCCTGCCTTCGAGTTCATTCAATTCGATTGCGCCCGAAGCAAAGACGTTGGCGGGATCCAGCCTCATCTCAACGTCTCTAACTTTAAAGTCAAACATCTTCTCAATCGCTTCAATCAGCTCTAGAGCGCCATTGACATCTGCCTCGTGCGCTGAGGCAATTGGAGTAGTGAGCCACATCGAAACTGCGGGCAATTGTCTGCCTTCCAGTATGACATGAACAGCACCAAGAGACCCTGTAAATCCTCCACAGTTGTCTTTGAACAAACCGTACCTTCGCATCAAAACCGGTGAATTTGATCGAACTAAGATACGCCCAAAGTGCGGAATACGATCCATTGCAACGATACTTCCAAGTAGCACAACCGCATCCGGTTTAACGCCTGCAATCATCTCGGCAACTTCATCACAGAAACTTCCCCAACTCCGTTTGACCGGAGGGATTGATGCTAGGTAAATTCGCTTACCGATCGATGGTATTTCAGCCATATAAAGCAAAACTCTTGGCCAAACGAGGCTACGATCTAGCCCCTTACCAACTTCAATTGACGGTTGTACTGACCCTTCGTCAAGATACTTATCTACCCTCAGCTCTCCACACACTTTAGCGGAGAGGAGCTCTCTCAATAAGGAGACCGCGATCTTTCCGGAACAAACCGCGTCGTCGTCGCCTTCAAAAGAAACAACAAATACCGTGTCCACTTCAAATCCATTTCCTGGCAATCTAAGGGGTCCATCCCAAAAAAAGTTAATTCAAAGATACCAAAGAAACCAATCGAAGTGCGAAAAACGACGCACTTTAATCAAAATATTCACTACGGCCGTAAGATTGTTGTTTGAAAAAGTTATCCCGCTAGCTTTCGACGATATCACCTAGGGTATCAACTTCGATTTCGATCTCGGACAACCAATTGAAGGCTCGTTCGAGATCATCCGAACTGCCCTCTAGCTCGCAAATAAGCCATCCGCTTCCATCTTCAACACTAGCCCTTCTGATATCGGCCAACACATTGAAGTCGAGGGCTAATCGTGCAATGACGGGTCTCTTGACTTGAGAAACTGGGTAAACCAATTTTGCACGTACGTTTGCCATTTCCAATACCTCTATTCCTTTGGCCGTATAACTCGATTTAGCGATCCACTCTTTAGCGGTTCAAGGGAGACCGATACAAAGTCGTAACCGATTTTACGAAGTTCAGTAGAAATCTCAAGTTGCTCTTTGGGTGATCCTAGCGACTCGTTGCCACCAATTTCAACCATAGCTAACTGCCCAAAATCCCTAACTCTTACCTCGACCAACCCACGACGCCTTAGATAGCGTTCCGCCCTCTCAACTTTACCCAAAAGTCCAATTGAAATTGGAGTTCCATATGGAATTCGTGATGAAAGACAAGGGGCGGCAGGTTTGTCCCAATTTGGAACTCCAAAGTCATTAGCAATGGCTCGAACCATATCTTTTGTAATACCTGCTTCGAGGAGAGGAAATCTAGCTCCCCTCTCCTTTGCGGCCCGCTGGCCAGGTCGATAGTCACTTACATCACTCAAATTTACGCCAAGAGCAACAGTGGCACCTAGTTCAATAGCTATTGGCTCAAGGCTATCCATCAACGAGCTCTTGCAGTAGTAGCAGCGCAATGAATCATTTTGAAGATAATTTTCGTCACTAAATTCATCCGTGACTACGACCTTTACCTGAAATCCCAAGTTATTGGCAATCTCTAAGGCGTCAGCTAATTCATCACGCGCCAAGGAAGGCGAATCCGCAATAACGGCGGTAACTTTGGATTCACCCAAAACCTTGGCCGCTAGGTAGCTTAAAAGCGTAGAGTCAACTCCTCCAGAGTATCCGACGACTAACCGCTCGCACTCTCGAAGAATTGACTCTAACTTTTCTACTTCCGCAATATAATTCACATAAAGAAGTCTACCCGAGAGTACCCTTCTGTATTAGAAGGTATTTTCGAGGACTGATTCGAGGTTGCCAATTACGCCCGTATAAAACGGACCAAACTCGCCATAGAGTGCAGAACCCTCATCGTAGCGCATCGTATAGACGACTTCCTTCAGAAAATCTGGCTTGGTGGCAAATAGGGTAACGCCCCACTCGTAGTCATCCACACCAGTGGACCCTGTTACAAGCTGAATTACCCTCCCCGCAAACGCCCTACCAGACGCTCCATGACCAAACATCAGCTTCTCACGCTCTTCATATGGAAGCGTATACCAGTTATACTTCTCGCCCCTCTGTTTTGACATGCCGTAAAAGCAAATGTTGTACATACCCTTCGGCGGTAGAACGGGATAGAGTCTCGGTGCGCGTCGATCCGCAGGAAGATCCTTCGCATACTCCGAAACTTCCGTCATCGACACGTAGCTATCTACCACTTCAAGGCCCGCACGTTCAATATCCCTTTGGAACTGCTTAAGCTTTACAAAATTTGGACCATAGGCGAGAAAACCAATCTGCGCCTTATGTCCAAGCATTGAAAATGGTACCAAATGATAGCCCGGTTCGGTGAGAGCCTTCGATGCCACAATTATCGCATCTTTGTCTAACTCCCGATTCGCCTTACAGAATAAGTGAAGAACTGAAAGCCCTTCAGTTGGAGTGAAAGTTTCATCATCAGATGAAAGTTCAGGAAGAACCTCTTCAGACACCTTGATCCTCCTTGTAAAGAGACATATCCGCCATAGGCGGATATGTCGTATAAACGCTTTATTTAATGCTACCTAGTTGTCGCTACAACTACAGGTCATCTGGATTCGTCATAGGCTTCACACCATCCAACGAAAACTCAGTTGTTACCAGAGTAGAGTCCGACGAAATGTAGGTCTCCGTATTTGCTGGCATTGGTAGCGCCATATCTGGGGTTCTATGATCCTTGTGAGCCGCCAACGCAGCATAGTGGTAAGCCTCAAGTTTGGCGATGAACTCAGGATCGCTATACACCGTTCCGTCGATGAGCGGTCCCTTTGTCCCATTTACTATTGCTCGAATGTCCTCACCCGTAACTGTCTTATAGGCCTCTAAAGCGTGCGCTACTGCGAAGACCTTGCTGCGATTGTCCTCTAAGAGAAGACGCACCTTTCTGAAGAGATCGTCGAGTTTAGCTTCGATTCGGTCGCCGAGCATTGCAGGAGACTCCTTAGCGTTCTTACCGCTCCTGCCACCTGGTCGTGCGCCACCAGCGCCACTTTGCTGCGAAATAGAGTGCGAAGAAATAGTCGAACCCATACCCCAGTTACCTTCCATCAACGTAGCAACGGTAGTAGCTGATTCAAGGTCGCCGGAGACTCCAGATGAGTTATCTCCATCAAAGAACATTCTCTCCCCTGCGAGCGAGGCCAAAGAGACCATAATGTCGGCTTCGTACTCACTCCTCCATCGAGTGAACTGATCTTCTGGCGGAATTGATGCAACTAGCCCCAGGAAATTACTTCCCTTCTCAATTGTTGCAATGTCGATCGTCAAGTGCTGTCGGATGGTGACAGCGGTAATAGCGTGGCAAGCCTCATGGATGGCAACCGCGTGACGATCGCGTTCGATATACTCAACGTCATCCGGTGGTCCAAAGTCTTTGAGCTGCTTAGCCCTTACGATGTCCTTCCACGTGATGACCTCTCGCCCATCTCTAATTGCAATGATTAGGGCCTCGTTAACCAAGTCCTTGATCGTCGCTCCAGTTGCATAAGGAGTAATCGTCGCTAGACGATCAATCTCCTCTTCAGTCAAGACGTGTGCCACCTTGTTTAGATAGCCTTTATATGTCCTTACGCGACCTGCTTTAGATGGATAACCGACTCTATAGATTCTGTCGATACGACCGGGCCTAAGGAGTGCTTCGTCCAAAGCATCAGGCATGTTGGTGGCCATCATGATCAACATTCTGTACTTCGGTGGCTCTTTTGGCTTGAGACCAAACGCCCTTCGGACGGTTCTGTTGAAGAAGCCCCTCGGCTTCTTGAGGCCAGATATTTCAGTCAAGAGAGCTTGGAGGGTTCCTGTACCTCCACCACCCATACCACCCATTCCGCCCGCACCAGCTACAAAGCGTGACAGACGCCCGCGACGAACCTCTGGTTCTTCTTCGGCCGGCCTATTTGCGTTGAATATATGTCCTAAAGAAGCTGTAGAAATATAGCTTGACCCATTGCACGAATCGATGTGGTTGGCGAAAGATGTCAAGGGTGAGTTGAAGCTACCGCCAGTGCCAGCAAGACTTCCACGACTTCCCAAAGAGTCTGCCTCATCAAAGAAGACTACTACGCCGCCGTATCGCACTGCAAGCTTTCGGAGCTTTCTAAAGAGGCCCTTTACCTTTAGGACACCGATGCCCATGAACATGTTTATAAAGGCACCTGGATCGACGAAGACGAAGGGGTTCTCAGTTTCGCCAGCGACAGCTTCTGCCATCAAAGTCTTTCCTGTACCTGGAGGCCCCCACAGCAAAATACCTCCGGGAACATAGCCACCCTTTTCCTCGATTACATCTGGGTCTTTGAGGAAGATGATATTTTCCTTGATGCGTTCGAGCACTGCATCTTGGCCCCAGACGTCACTAAACCTTGTCTTTACGTCGCCCGGGAAGTAGACGTCAATACCGCCCTTCGAAAGGAACCAGAAGAGGCCAACGAACTGCAAGATTACGAACACAAAGGCGAAGGCGAGTTGCAGAATCAACGGGAGCGACGCTGATAGGGCTGCAGGCGCTTGAAATATCGCCGTAAAGACTGACAAGTGGTAGTGCGCGGCCAAAAATATATCCAACGCTGCGAGAGCTCCGACATACTTAAGGGCGCGACTCACGCGATACTTGTTCCAATCATTCATCGTTGCAGAGCGTCGATTTACTCCAGAGAAGAGAACCTTCGAAAAGAAGGTATTCCATTCAGCCGACCTCTCAGCAATTAGATAGTGAACTTGGCGAAGCCCTTCAAGAACGAAGAGTCCCACCAGCCACCAAGCTGCGCCCATTTCGTGTGCCATTCCATCAAGCACACTCATCAACGGGTTTTGCGAGAGCACGTTTACAGTAAGAAACAGAAACAAGCCCACGATCACAAGAAGGAACTTAGACCTGTCCCATAAGCTCATCTTTTGACGAACTTCCATATCTAGAGTCGAGCTCTTATAGTGCTGCTCGGCCATCTCTGAATCAAAGGCATTTTCGCCTCTATTCTTCTTTCCCACTATCTCTCCTTAACGCTCCAGGAGTTTACGATCGTTTGAATCGTCGACTTATTTGAATTAAAACATTTCAAGTCGCATCCCACACCAATTAGGTAGACCCAATTAGTGTTGGCATCGACCTCTGCAACTTGGTCAAGCACGGCAGTGGGCTTACCCGATTGCTTTACGTAAACAACCATACGCGATCCGCGCATTCCACTTGCTGTAACAAATTCGTTGTAAGACTGTGACGCGTATGTTACTCCGCCCACAGAATTTGAAGACGAAAGAGGATCTACCGGCAGCAACAACTTACGAATGGTCGCAAGTGAGAAAGAGTCACGCTGAGATGCGGACAACTTTGTTGCCTGCGAAATCCCAAAGGGAACATTCGAAAAGATTCCAGTCAAACTCGAGAGCGACGTTGCTCTCTGAGCCGTGAAGACTGTTGCCCAATTCCCGGTTTCTATGGACGCCAACTGTGATGCACTCAACGTCATCTGAGGCGTCGAATAGACGTCTTTGGGGCCAAAATTACTCCACGATTGTGGCACTTTGAAGTACATATCGGCACCTGAGGAATTCGTAAAGTTGAAGAAGTTGTAGTGAGAAAGGCCACAGCTCGATGCAAGTAAGGCAACTGCCGACGAACCAAGCAGAAGCGGTACGACGCTTTTACCTCGTACATCACCTTTTGTTCTTCTCGATTGTGATAGGAAACTAAGCAAGTTCTTCTCGTTCTCCAAATATCGAACTTCCAAATACAAGGATACGCTATTCCCCACTCTATAGATAGTGGCGTTATCTGTAATTTCCCTTAGAGAAAACTTGCCATAAGATAACAAAAGGCGGACAGTCAAGTGACTGTCCGCCTTCATCAACTCAAATATCAATATCGACCAAGATAATCGATATTCAAATACGAGCTTTAGTAGTCTTCCATACCGCCTTGGGGCATTGCTGGCGCCTTTGGCTCTGGCTTGTCAACTACGACTGCTTCAGTTGTCAAGAACAACGCTGCAATTGAAGCCGCGTTTTGAAGAGCTGATCTCGTCACTTTGACAGCGTCAATAACTCCAGTTTCAAATAGATCCTCGTAGTTACCTGTCGCAGCATTGAGGCCATCGGCACCTGAGAGAGCCTTGACTTTCTCAACGATAACGCCACCTTCGAGGCCTGCATTTACCGCGATTTGCTTTAGGGGCTCTTCAACGGCCTTAGCTACAATGCGCGCACCAGTAGCTTCGTCGCCTTCGAGCTTTTCGGCTCGCTCAAGAATCGCAGCCTGTGATCTCAGCAATGCAACGCCACCGCCAGGAACCACTCCCTCTTCGATGGCAGCCTTGGTTGTGGAAACAGCATCTTCAATTCGATGCTTCTTCTCCTTGAGCTCAACCTCTGTTGCAGCTCCAACCTTTATAATCGCCACTCCGCCCGAAAGCTTAGCAAGACGTTCTTGTAGCTTTTCGCGATCGTAGTCTGAGTCAGTGTTTGCTATCTCGGTCTTAATCTGGTTAATTCGACCATTGATGTCGTCACCGTCGCCATCGCCTTCGATGATTGTGGTCTCATCCTTCGAGATTTCAACCCTGCGAGCCCGTCCGAGCAGGTCAAGAGTGGTGTTTTCGAGCTTTAAGCCAACCTCTTCGGAGATGACTTGTCCGCCCGTTAGGATTGCGATGTCTTGGAGCATTGCCTTACGACGTTCGCCAAAGCCAGGAGCCTTCACCGCTACCGACTTGAAGGTTCCGCGAATCTTGTTCACTACGAGAGCTGCGAGAGCTTCACCCTCTACATCCTCTGCGACTATTACGAGAGGACGGTTGGTCTGCATTACCTTCTCAAGGAGTGGCAAGAGGTCACGGACAGAAGAGATCTTCGACGAAACGAGGAGGATGTATGGATTGTCGAGTGCCGCAACCATGCTCTCTGGATCTGTAACAAAGTATGGAGAGATGTAGCCCTTATCAAAGCGCATTCCCTCTACCAGATCCATCTCCATTCCGAAGGTCTGAGACTCTTCTACGGTAATTACGCCGTCTTTTCCTACCTTGTCGATAGCCTCAGAGATCAAACCACCGATCTCGGTGTCAGCAGCAGAGATAGATGCGACCTGCGCAATCTGAGACTTTGATTCGCTCTGACGTGCAAGAGCCTTTAGGGAATCGATAGCAGCTTCAACTGCCTCTTCGATACCCTTCTTGAGCGACATTGGGTTGGCTCCGGCAGCCACGTTACGAAGGCCTTCGCGCACCATCGACCAAGCTAAAACAGTAGCGGTTGTGGTTCCGTCACCAGCAACGTCATCAGTCTTCTTGGCGACCTCTTTTACGAGTTCTGCGCCGATTCGCTCGTATGGATCTTCTAAGTCAATTTCCTTAGCAATGGAGACACCGTCGTTGGTGATAGTAGGTGCTCCCCACTTCTTTTCTAGGACGACGTTACGTCCCTTTGGTCCAAGAGTCACACGAACAGCGTCTGCAAGTTGGTTCATTCCCCTCTCGAGCGCTCTTCTTGCCTCTTCATCAAATGCAATCAACTTTGGCATACTCTGATCCCTCCATTGGGTCACTATTTAGCACTCTCAATACTAGAGTGCTAAAACTCAAAGTTGTGCACTAACGAAGAATTTTTTGGCCGTAGTGCTATCTTGAACCACCCGCAACTGCAGGAACAATCGAAATAACCTGACCCTCGGCGACCGGGGTGTTAGAACCATCTAGAAAACGTACGTCCTCATCTGCAAGGAAGACATTTACAAAGCGTCGTATTACGCCCGATTCGTCAAATATTCGATCTTGAAGACTTGGAAACTGCGCGCCCAAATCGCTCAAAGCCTCACCGACAGTGCTACCACTTACGGCTATCTCTGAGACACCCTGAGTAAGAGAACGAAGTTGGGTTGGTATCCGTACATTTACCGACATATTTAGCGACTCCTTTGCTCATTTAAAAACTGAAAGAATTGATCGAGCTTTGGCTCGATGGTTATAGTTGCCTGGGTTGTGGGGGCCATCGCTTCAACGGTCTTCAATCCATTACCGGTGATGTATGCGACGGTCCTTTCATTCTTTTTGATGACGCCTTCTGCAACCAACTTGACAAGAGTGGCTATTGTAACCCCACCCGCAGTTTCAGCGAAAATACCTTCGGTTCGCGCAAGCAAGCGTATACCTTCTAAAACCTCTTCATCAGTTACAGAACCAAAACCGCCACCACTTTTTCGTACTACATCGAGTGCGTAGTATCCGTCGGCAGGATTGCCGATCGCCAAGGACTTAGCTATCGTGTTGGGCTTAACCGGCCTAATAACGTCGCTGTTGGATGCAAAGGCAGTCGCGACTGGAGAACATCCTGCTGCTTGGGCACCACTAATCTTGACATTAGGCTTTCGCTCAAGGAGCCCAACTCGGTGTAGTTCGTCAAAACCCTTATAGATTTTGGTCAATTGACTTCCAGAGGCAACCGGGACAACGACATGGTCCGGCGTGTCCCATCCCAACTGTTCAGCTACCTCAAAGGCGAGGGTCTTCGATCCCTCCGAGTAGTACGTCCGGACATTGACATTGACAAATGCCCACTCCGGCTCCTCAGAGGCTATCTCGGCGCACAGGCGATTGACATCGTCGTAATTTCCATCTATCGCCACTACATTTCCGCCATATACCGCGGTTGTAATTATCTTTGCTCTTTCAAGGTTTGCCGGAACAAAGACGTAAGACTCCATATTTGCCCACGCTGCATGAGCAGCTACGGAGTTAGCCAAGTTTCCGGTTGAAGCGCATGCAGCTACTTTGAGTCCAAGTTCTCGAGCTTTGCTCAGTGCAACTGATACGACACGATCCTTGAATGACCCTGTTGGATTCAACGTATCGTTTTTGATCCAGAGTTCGTCGAGGCCAAGATGACTCGCGAGTCTTTCTGCGCGTACTAGTGGCGTAAATCCGGCTCCAAGCGAGACATAGTCGGTAGATTCGACAGGTAGAAGTTCACGGTAACGCCACATATTATTTGGGCCAGCCGCAATTGACTCGTGAGAGACCTTTGATGCGATGGCGTCGTAGTCGTACCTTACCTCAAGAGGCCCAAAACAAAATTCGCAAACGTGAAGCGCCTTAGCTTCGTAGCTCTTACCACACTCTTTGCACACAAGAGCCATAACATTTGACATGTCGATCCTCCTCATCGCTCGGGCGTTGGCACCTTCTCTCCTCGAGCGGTTGCCGCGGCGTCGTAGGGCCCGTCCCTCGACCGCTCTTGATGAAACATATAATTTTTCAAGTCTACCTAGTGAGATCGGTTAGGTCGCAGCGATTGTTTAGTTCTGACGGTAATGACTAATCTCGCGATTGAAAAGTTCATCAACTGCAAGCGCCAAAGACGAGTACGGCTCGTTGAGCGAACGTTCAATACCGACAAGTTCCTTCAGCGTTACCGGTGACGCCAATCCCTCAAGAAATCGGCTACCAGGGGTAATCTCTGAATCGCCACACAATATGAAGATCGGCTTTGACGCCGAGCGTGCAAGCTTTACTACCTCCCCAACTACCTTTCCATTGAAACTCTCTTCATCTAGAAGGCCCTCTCCTGTGACTACGACGTCGCATTCAAGTATGTGCCGCTCCAAATTCAGAGCTTCTGCCACGTAGTCAAAGCCACGAACTAACGAGGCTCCCGCACAGTGGAGAAATCCAGCTAGTCCACCCGCAGCACCGCTACCTGGAACATCTACGGGCGATATTCCATAAACTCCCTGATAGATCTGGGCAGTACCCATTAGGCGTCTACGCAAAAATTGAACCTGCTTGGAAGTTGCTCCCTTTTGTGGAGCAAAGTCGGTGGCCGCATCGAGAAACGTCGTCTCAACGTCATAAAGACACGTTACGTCTACTCTTTCGAAGCCTCGAAGATTACGCAGTACTTCAAAAGCACCTAAGCCGCCATCGGTAGTGGCGGAACCACCACATCCCACGACGACACTTCGATATCCCCTTTCGATCGCCACCTTGATCAATTCACCAGTGCCGATCGTTGAAGCTGCGATTGGATCGTTGGAGTCCTTACCTCCAACAAGTGTCAAACCAGAGGCCTTAGACATCTCGATTATCGCAGAGCCATCGATCGAACTACCGAACTCTGCAATTATTTTCTCGCCGAGCGGACCGTGTACCGAAGTCGTATATCGCTCGGTCGCGATTGCTTCAAGTAGCCCCTCGCCGCCATCTGAGAGTCCTATTCCTTTGATCTCTGCCCATTCAGGAGCGGTAGAGGTCACAATTTCTATTGCTTCGCGAGCGCTTAGAGTGCCCCTGAATTTGTCGAATAAAAGTAGCACTTTCACGTTGAACGATGCTAATGACTCAGAGGACGAGATATTCAACCCTTGGACCTACGACTTCTCTTGGGCTCGCTAAGTTATAGAGCAATGAACTCTTACATAATTGTTTCTAATCGAGGTCCAGTAGCCGCGAAGAGATCGCCCGATGGCGAAGGGATCGCCGTTGTAAGGTCGGGCGGAGGACTCGCCTCTGCAATCAGCCCATTGGTCCAAAATGATCTCGCAAAGTGGCTCTTTCCGATTTCGAATGATGTCGAGATCGAGGCGTATGAGGCTGGATCTCTTACCAGCGGTGACCCGAACCTCATTCCAGTACCAGTTGCTCAAGATATTCACAGTATTGCTTACAACGAAATATCTAACAAGGTTCTCTGGTACCTATTGCACGGAATGTTTTCGCTCACAAGATCGCCAAAGTTTGATACTCAGTTCTACCTCGACTGGAAAAACTACAGTGACTTCTCAGAGGCTATTGCAGTCGCAATATCTAAGATCGCGCCAAAAAACGCCAAGGTACTCCTACAGGACTACCACATGTTCTTGGTCCCATCATTTCTCGTCACCTTGAGGAGCGACTTGTCAATTTCGCTATTTCTACACACTCCCTTCTCCTCGGCTTCAGAGTTTGAGGTACTTCCAGGAGTGGTGAGAGATCAACTTCTAGAGTCGCTTTCAAAAGTCACTCACATCGGTTTCCATGCCTCCCGATGGAAAGAAAACTTCAATGAAGTTTTCAACCGCTTTGCCTCCCATCGACAACTTCCAAACCTTCATGTAAATCCTCTTGGAACAGATATCGAAGACATTTCAACTGCCGCAAATAGGGATACCGTTGAAATTGAAAGGACCAAGATCCGAGAGATAGCTGCAGGAAGGCGAATAATTGCAAGAGTCGACAGAATGGAGCCCTCTAAAAATATTTTAAGGGGTATCGATTCTGTTGTAGAACTCTTTCGCTTTTATCCTCACATGATGAGGTCTGTCGTACACATAGCAAATTGTTACCCGAGCCGTGAGGCCCTCGAAGATTACGCGTCTTACGCTAATGAAGTTGAGAAAAAGATCGAGGAGTCAAATGAATACCTCCGCGATCTCGCCTCTCGCCTCGGTTTGCAACTCCCTACTGATCCCATCTACAAGTTCACGCAAGACAACTTTGCCCTCTCACTTGCGCTATTGAAGGAGTACGACGTACTACTTGTAAATCCAATCCGAGACGGCTACAACCTCGTTGCGAGTGAAGGACCTTTGATAAACGAAAGATCCGGAGGTCTAGTCCTATCTACGAATGCCGGCATTGCCGAGGTAGTTTCGGATCGCGCTAACTTGATCAATCCCTACGATATTCGAGAGAGTGCCCTTGCGATCTTCTCTATCTTCGATCAAAATGACCAACTTCGTATGGAACGCTCTGCTGAGCTTGTTGCCGTTCTAAAAGAGCGCAATCCTGCGAAGTGGCTTCAAAACCAGATTGACTGGTTTTAGAGCCAAAAAGATCGCCTCAAAGGTCAATAAGTTCGATAATCAAATCAGCTAGCTGGACTTGATCCTCTACAATCAAGTCCACAAAGCTACCAACTTTTTCTTCAGCCTCTACGCTGCCTCTAACCAAAACTGTAAAACCTCTTCCATCGGGCAATTCAGAGACGGAATTAAGTGCATCGACGTCACCGAGGTCGTCGCCAGCAAAGAATATGCCCTCAAAGTCATTCTGAAATCCAAGAACAACACTTCTTTTGGTGGGCACACCTTTAACCATCGCCTCGAAGACCATCTTTCCGCCATGCAACTCAAGGAGTTCAAGTTGAAGCCCCCTGATATTACCGAGGAGCAAGTCATGAATATTCTGCTGCTGCGACGGATTTTGCCTGAAATGATACCCCGTTGAAGTTCCCTTTTCCTCTATGAAGCAACCTTCTGGCATAAGCGGTCTCATGGCATCTTCTAAGGCATGTAGTTGAGAGAGTGCCTCAGAAGGAGTGGCAAAAACTCTTGTCACCCCTTTTGCTAATGTTCCGCTTTCGATTCCATACTTCCCAAATATTTCGAGATCGACCGCGGTTGGTAAAAATACGTCTCGAAGTCTTTCGATTAGGAAATCTACCGGACGACCTGAGACGACTTTTATTTGAGTGCGTGCTGCTAGCGCCCTTAGAGGCTCAATTAAGAACTCGCTAACTCTAGCTTCCAAAGGGTCATCGACAATTGGGGCCAATGTGCCATCAAAGTCAAAGACGAAGCACAAGTTCTTACCTTCGCCCAAGAGACCCCTAAATGTCTCCCGTTTATCGTTTCTGATATCTGGCACGACTTTCCCGATTTCTAAAAACTTCAACCAGCGGCGATATCGGTACCAAGTACAACATTTACATCCGAAGGCGCTACCGCACCAATTGCGTCACCGCTACTGTACTGCTTTACCTGAGATTGCGGGACTCCTAGGATCCTAGCAATCGCGTCACCTGCAACTTGAAAGCCAGCTGAGTAGTAGACGATTGTTACATTTGGATTGGACGTCGAAGCATTTGCAGGGCCGAGAACATTGAAGTCAAGGCGACCAAGCTCTTCCGTTACAGTAGTAGCTGCACCCGCGTAATAAGTCGCATTCGCAACTCGCACCGTAATCGAAGCATTAGCTGGATTTACTCCAGGTGCAAGGCTCGAGGCAGAGGAGGCCGCTGAAGCTGTGGTCACGACGGTAGAGGTAGTCGTTATCAAGGTAGTTCGTGGCGTCGTAGGAGGCGCAACAGTGGTTGAAGCTGGGTTCGCAGCCGCAGATGGCGAGGACTGGGTCAAAGTAGTAGGTGCGGAGTCGCGAACGACGGTCGACGGAGAAGAAGCTACCTTTTGATTGGACGGCAACGAAGAGGCGGTACCGACCGTTGCCGGAATCGAAGATGACGCAGCAACTGATGAGGATGACCCCGCCGATCCACCCTTTACTAGACCATAGGCAAGGAGGATGACGAAGGCCACTGCAAAGCCCCCTCCAACAGCTACCCGGCGAAACACCATAGGGTCACTAGAAGCCGCATGCTTGTGCAACCTTTTTTTGGCTTTCGGAACTTCAGTTGATTTGAAGCCAATGATGGGCTTTTCCGCGGAAGGCGAGCTGACATTTCTCTTCCTTGCGGCAGGGCGGGCAAAGAATTCATCGTCGGGATACTGGCCGTCTGTCAACAAAATCTCCCTTATGAATCGGACCACGATCCTAGGTTAAGGAGCGAAAACAAAGTAAAATAACGTCGCTGTTATTCACGTAAATTAACAGTAGCAATAGAAATTACATCTACGCAATTAAAGTTGCAAAATATTCTTCAAAGTCCATTCTCCCGGCAAAACTACAAGATGCACAAGTTATAATGATATGCCTATTGCCGGTGTGGCGCAGTTGGTAGCGCAGGCGATTTGTAATCGTCAGGTCGTCGGTTCGAGCCCGACCACCGGCTCGCACTCTCCTAAAGCGTCATCTCACTCTACTTCTTGCAATCTCAAACATTGCGATTGAAGCAGCTACAGAGATATTTAGTGAGTCCAAACGCCCAAATTGCGGAATCTTCGAAATAATGTCACAGCGCTCGGATGTCAATCGGCTCATACCTTTATCCTCGGCGCCCAGAACTAGCGCCACAGGCGTATCTTCAAACTTCGGGAGGTCGTAAATGGTTGTAGAGCCATTCAAATCAAGACCCACACACATGACATTAAGTTTTTGAAGTTCCATCAAAGCTGATGGAATACCCGGGACTAGCGAAAAATCTAGATACTCTATTGCTCCAGCTGCGGCCTTCGTCGCAGATGGTGTAACCAGGGCTGAACGATGCGCCGGTAAAATCACACCAGTTACACCGGCCAATTCTCCAGACCGCAAGATAGCGCCAAGGTTACGAGGGTCAGTTATACCATCGACCACGAGTAGGAATGGATTCGTCTTTGACGATACAAGCTCCGAAAGTTCAACCTCTCGAAGAGCCGCACAGAATGCAATTACTCCCTGAGATCCCTCAGATCTGACTGCACTCTCGAATCGTCGAGTAGAAACAGTATGGACTGGAATCCTTCGATTAACGCACTTTTCGATAATCTCGTTGACAATTCCTTTTCGTACTACCGTCTCTTCGATCCATATCTGTTCGACGCTTCGACGGTTGGCAAAGACTAATTCCTTTACAGATTGCCTACCCTCTACTTGGTCGCCTCCAACTGAGCGTCGACGCTTAGAAAAATCCTCTCCTCGTCCTTCGCCTCTTCCGCCGCGCTGATTTGGCCTTGCCATAAAATCCTCTTTCAAAAAATATTTAGCTGGTTAGCTTTTTGGGGCAATACAGAGTGCCGATGCAAAGGCAACAACACCCTCGCTTCTGCCGAGTGAACCTACTACTTCGGGGCTTTTAGCCTTCACGGTCACAGCAGCTCCAACTATTTGGCTCAGCTTATCTTGCATCAAAGGTCTAAAGTTCTTTACCTTGGGATGCTGCAGAACAATGGTTGTATCGACGTTTATGATTCGATAGCCTAAATCACCGACCATCCGAACTACCGTGGCCAAGAGCTCCGTTGAATCCGAATTTTTCCATTGAGGATCTGTATCTACAAAATGATCACCGATGTCACCAAGGCCACTCGCCCCCAAAAGGGCATCAGCGATCGCATGACAGAGAGGATCGCCATCTGAGTGGCCAATTGGCCCGTTTTCACGCTGTATTTCAACCCCTCCAACAATGAATCTTCTATCCTCATCATCAGAGAGCTTGTGAATATCTAGGCCACTTCCTATGCGCAAACAATCAAAGTCAACCACTCTTCAATCCACCTTTGTCGTAATTAGGAGTGCGCGCACAAGCAAAATATCATCAGGATAGGTGATCTTGACGTTTAGTCGCTCTCCGTCAACGGTAGCTACGTTAATGCCTAAAGCCTCCGCAGCTCCAGATTCATCGGTAGCCTCCAATTGAGCTTCGAGCAATCTAGCACTGGCTGATCTTGAAAGGCCCTGAGGCGTTTGAACTAGGTACTTATCACTTCGATCTATGGTTACGAAACCGCTCTCAGTCTTGATCTTCATAGAATCGACTACCGGAAGCACCGGAACGACCAGATCGTGGCCGGCGCCAACTTTGTCTATTACCCGTCTATAGAGCTCGACACTAGCTAATGGCCGACTTGAATCGTGAACGAGAATTGTAGAAAAGTCACTTAGCGCACTCAACGCATTGAGTACGCTTCTCGAACGACTAGACCCTCCAAGTACACACGGGTACCCTTGTCTTTCGCAATAATCAAACGTAGCCCCAGATGCAGCTACCAGTACGTGTGAACTTACGCGACGCGCGACACTATACGAGTAGTCAAGGACCGACTGAGAACCGTCGATATATTCAAGGCACTTATCGCGTCCATATCGCGTTGATGTCCCAGCTGCCATTAGGACTACTGCAACATCATTATTTTCAATCTCAATCAACGACCGAACGCCTTAAATATCTAGTTGAGTGCCTCGTCTAGTCGAGACTCGGCTTCACCTTCAGGAACGTCAAGTGCAAAGGTAAGTTCCGAGACCAAGATTTGGCGTGCTTTGGAGAGCATCCTCTTCTCTCCGGCGCTCAAACCTTTATCATTGTCACGAATTGTTAGATTACGAACTACCTCAGCAACCTGGTAGATATCACCCGACTTGAGTTTTTCTACGTGGTTCTTATATCGACGTGACCAGTTCGTAGGCATGCGGGCATCTTTTTTCTTCAAAACTGCGAAGACCTCTTCGACCTCTTCGTCATTGATTACTTCGCGGATGCCAACTTCCTCTGCTCTCTCAACCGGAACTTTGAGAGTTAAATCACCAAATGCAAGCTTCAAAACGAGGTATTCGGTAGTAGTACCGTTGAAGTCGATATTTTCGCGCTTTTGAATTATTGCAGCTCCGTGATGGGGGTAGACAACTTTGTCTCCAACCTCGTACTTCATGATGCTCCCGAAGCTAGACATTTAACTTACCGTTAAATTTTAACCGCTATTTCCTCCACGAAGCACCAAACATGCATCGAATGTAGTCTTAGGCAAATAATCGCGATTTTATTTAGATATGGTATAAGAGTGGACGTTGCAAATCTTTTGTCAAATACATCATTATTCGCTGCGCTGACTGAGGAAGAACTCAAAGAAGTTGTCAAGGGACATCGAATGCTATCGTTGAAGCGCAATGACGAACTCTTCAAAGAGGATGCTCCAGCCAATTCGCTTTACATAGTCTCGACCGGACGCATCGGGATTGTGAAAGCCTTCCTAGATCGCAAAGAGTCAATAGTTGCGATGATGGAAGGGGGCGATCTCTTCGGCGAAATGGGCCTCTTTGACAAAGGGGTTAGATCTGCAACCGCAAGAGCTCTTGAGCGATCTGAGGTCATTGAAGTCGAGTATGAACCGATTCGAACCGTCTTGGAGGGAAGGCCTTCGCTTCTCTGGTCTCTCCTTGATCTAATGGCCAAGCGGATGCGGCAGACAGATGATGCCCTTACAGATGCCATGTTTCTCGACGTAACTGGAAGATGCGCGAAGAGGATACTTGAGCTATCTCAGGGAAGTGACGAATTTTTCATTCCACTAACGCAAGAAGAGTTGGCGGGCTTGATCGGAGCGTCGCGCGAAAGGGTAAACAAGACTATCGCAACCTTCATTCGCGCGAGGTACATCGAAGTAAACGATCGCAACTACAAGATCACAAATCGCCACCAACTCGAAATTATCGCCGGTTAACTTCAGTCGAAGACCTCAGGGCGCATAGCAGGAAATGCCACTACCTCGCGAATCTGTGATGCATCACAGAGTAACATCGCTAACCTATCGATACCAATTCCCAATCCCCCGGTAGGTGGAAGGCCGTACTCTAGAGCTCTGATGTAGTCCTCGTCCATACTCATTGCCTCATCATCGCCCGCACGTCCCATCTCTACTTGGTGAGAGAACCTGCGTCGCTGCTCCTTTGAATCATTAAGTTCCGAGAATGCATTTGCCAATTCGCGCCCGGCAACAATAGTCTCAAAGCGTTCAACTCGCCCGGGCTTGCTACGATGGTCCCGCGCTAAAGGAGAAACCTCAACTGGGAAATCCATTACGAACGTCGGATTCCACAGTCGGTGTTCTGTAGTAGCTTCATAGATCTCGAGCATCAGCTTTCCAGGTCCCCACTCCGGCTCGATCTTGATCGACAGGGATGTGGCAATTTCAACCAACTTCTCGAAAGGAGTCTCGAGCGAGATCTCATAACCTAATGACTCGCTCGCTAGCTCTTCCAACGAGCTACGGCGCCATGGCCGAGAGAGGTCAATTGTCTTGCCCTGATACTCCAACTCAAGCGATCCATTGAGTTCCATAGCAAGGTGGCATACGAGTTCTTCAACCAAATTCATGATGTCGGCGTAGTCGACGTATGCCTGGTAAAGCTCTAACATCGTAAATTCAGGGTTATGTCGAGGTGATATTCCTTCGTTCCTAAAGACTCGCCCAATCTCGAAGACCTTTTCAAAGCCGCCGACTACGAGCCTCTTTAGATACAGCTCGGGAGCAATACGTAGATAAAAGTCGGTATCCAATGCATTGTGATGAGTAACGAATGGCTTAGCCAGAGCCCCACCTGAAATGGGGTGCAATATCGGCGTTTCAACTTCTAAAAAGCCCCGATCTTCAAAGAAGTGCCTCATAAGAGACACCATCTTAAATCGCTTTGCAAAAGTCTCTCTCGAGGTGGGATTAGCCCAAAGGTCGACGTATCGTTGGCGGTAACGGGTGTCAGTATCGCTCACGCCATGCCACTTGTCGCCAAAATTCCTCTCGGCGCGCGCTAGCAAGGTAAAGCTATCAACGAATACCGACAGCTCTCCCTTCTTGGTCTTACCAATGCGTCCTTCAACTCCGATCCAATCTCCAAGATTCAAGGAGTTGAAAAGGTCAAATTCTTCAACTTCGTTCGCTCGAACAAAGAGTTGTACCGAGCCAAACTGGTCACGAAGATCTCCGAAGGAGATCTTTCCCTGGCTTCGTAGAAGCATCAATCGTCCCGCAATTCGGCAACGATCTTCCGTCACAAACCCATCTTCAATATGGGAGTACTTCTCTGTAAGAATTGCGGTATTCGAGTCAACTGGAAAGGAGTACGGTATCTCTACGACTTCACGGTCGCTACTCAAGTGGTCACCTCTTCGATAGCTAGAAGCTCTAAGTCTAAGGTATGTACGATCAATTGCTATGAATTACGCTCATAAACTAACCTCAGGCCATGTAGCGTCAACCAAGGTTCAATACTCTTGATGGTATTTGAAAATGGAGCAACCAAAGGAGCAAGGCCACCTGTAGCAATTACATGCAGGTCTTCGCCTACTTCATCACGGATCCTCTCTACCATCCCATCGGTCTGCGCTGCGAATCCATATAAAACCCCAGACTGTATCGACTCAACTGTCGATTTTCCTATCACAGACCTAGGGGGTGTAAGTTCTACGTTACGCAGAGCTGCAGCACGAGATACAAGGGCATTCAAAGATATCTCGATTCCGGGACAAATCGCTCCTCCAAGATACTCTCCCTTGGCAGAGAGGACATCGAAGGTCGTCGCCGTTCCGTAATCTACGACTACCAACGGCGCACTGTAGAGGTCTAACCCCGCGACTGCATCGCAAATTCGATCGGCTCCTACCTCCTTGGCGTTGTCATAGAGTATCGATATCCCAGACTTTACCCCCGGTCCTACTACAACTGGGGTAACGCCGAACCACTTTGAAGAGACGTCGCGCATTGTTTGTGTCACCTGAGGAACCGTAGAGGAGAGGGCGACTGCTTTGATGGCCTCTAAGTGATCTAGCTTTCTCATTCCTAGTAGCTGTACCAACAGGAGTGCATACTCATCCACCGTTCTTTCTGTTACGGTGGCGATTCGAAAGTGATGGGATAGTCCAAAGTCTGCCGTTCGTGATTGTCCCTTTGAACCTACCTGAAGCGAGTCCCAAGAGTAGACCCCGATGACCGTATTTGTATTTCCTACGTCCACTACTAGCAGCATGTCTTCTCCAAATTTTCAAACCGAGAGGTTATCGATCAATCGAACACCATCTAGTGTCCAGGCGGCGACAATCCTAAGTCCCTCACTATATTGAGCTACAGATTTAAAGTTCTGATCGATAAGTTCCACGTAATCATAACCAAACTCAACTGCCTCTCTCTTGGCCGCTTCAGCAACTTTTTCAATTGCAACATTGATTACGGTCGCCGGGTCAGAGCCATCCCGAATCTCCTTGGCGGCTCGGAGTAGATTTTGATACATCGACGGCGCAATGCGCTTAGACGCATCTGATAGGCGAGTATTTCTTGAGGAAAAGGCGAGACCGCTTGCTTCTCTATAAGTTTCAACGATCTCGATCACGTTTGGAAAATGGAACTCTTCCACCATCCGCTTGATTACATAACATTGTTGAATGTCTTTTTCGCCAAAGTAAACCCTAGAGGGGCCCACCAATAGGAGCAGCTTTGCAACAACTGTTGCAACTCCGTCGAAGTGACCTGGACGAAACTGACCCTCATAGACATCGGAGATCGACTTAACTGACATAGCAAAGTTCATCGGCTGTGGGTGCATCTCTGATGCCGCTGGCGCAATGAGTAGGTCGACTCCGGCTTCATCTAGAAGCAACTGATCTTGTTCTAACGTCGAAGGATAGTTATCAAAGTCGTTCTTATCGTTAAATTGAAGTGGGTTTACAAAAATAGAAACGACGATCCTTTTGTTATCCCTCTTTGCCCGCTCAATGAGCGAAAGGTGGCCCTTATGAAGGGCACCCATCGTTGGGACAAAACCAATCGACTCTCGATTGCCTCTCCAAATGTCAATAGTTTCACGTGCCTCATCTAGCTTGTAACTCGACTTCACTTAACTCACCTCTTAGTTAGACAAAAGTACCACGGGCGCAAAGCGCACCACGCGATAGAAGTAAAAATGGGCAACTACGACAAAAAGTCGGAATAGTCAAAGTAGGGGGTCAGTGATTCGCATTATCTCTTGAGTCTCTCCGCCTACCTCCGCAACAAGAGTCTCGCCCAAATTGAGAACTCTTAGAAAATTTGCCGCCTCTAAGGAGGCCAACTCGACAGCAAGGCGCGGAGCAATCTCGAATGTCGGTATGAGTACAAATAGTCGCATCGAAGACCTTGGATGAGGAAGGACCAGCTCCTCAGTATTCATAACGATTCCATCTATGGAGACTATATCGATATCCATCGTTCGCTCAGCATGATAGTGGGGCCTGGTTCTGCCAAATAGGTCCTCGATGCCCTGTAAGTGCTTCAAGAAATCTTGAGGACTCTCAGGAGTATCAACGATCGCTGAGACGTTAAAGTAGGGACTCTGATTCTCAAAAGTCTCTACCGGAGAAGTCCGATACAGCGACGACGCCGAGACCACCTTGCATTCAAGGAGTCGAAGTGCCCGTTTACAGTGCTCGATGGATTCGCCTAAATTCGATCCAATTGAAATTAGAGCTTGCAAACTAAATACCTCGTTCAACGGCAATAGTCACGCTAACCGATGCTACGTGGAACTGCATTGGAGGCGCAACCTTGCGAACCTTCACCCTTACCCGATCGATTGAATCGAATTCAGAGGTCAAAGTTGCGCCGATAGTGTGTGCCAGCGTCTCGATGAGGGCAAAACTATTACCCTCGACGACCTCCACAGCGATCTTGCAGGCCTTCGAATAGTCAACCGATGCATCTACATTGTCGTATTCAATTGCGGAACCCAAATCCATATCAATGTCGATGTCGATAAGAAACTCTTGGGCAACGATCTGTTCATGGCGCAAAACACCGTGGCGCCCGAAGCATGAAAGACCTTGAATTGAGATAACGCCTTGTTTGGTCATGGAATCAGGATAGGCCAGCGAGCCTAAGATAGTCACACGTCGACTTCACATCATGTACTCTCAATGCACTTACACCCACCGATGTAGCCCACGCTATTGTTGCCAAATTACCTTCTAGGCGATCATTAGGTGGAACATCATCCCCCTCAACCTCGGCTATTAGCTTTCCAAGAAAACTCTTTCTTGAAGTTCCGAGATATACAGGTACTCCAAGTTCGCAAATTCTCGATAACGACGCGAGTATTTGCAAATTGTGCTCTAACGTTTTTCCAAATCCGATACCAGGATCGATGTAGATCTCTTCAATCCCTAACTTTTGGGCTATTACAATTTTGTCACTTAAATACGAAATAACCTCTTCTACGACATCTTCGTAGATCGGATTACTTTGCATATTCGCCGGAGTTCCCTTCATGTGCATCGCAACCCAACCAGCCCCAAAATTGGCCGCTACCTCATGAAGTAAGGAAGATATATCGTTAACTTGACTAGCACCAGCACGTATGGCGGCTACCGCCACATCAGCTTTAAATGTATCGATCGATACTCTTCCATGTCTCGATAGCTCTTCGATGACTGGTACCACCCGTCGAATCTCTTCTGCAACTGAAATCGGGGTAGCCCCAGGGCGAGTTGACTCTCCTCCAACGTCGACAATCGTCGCACCATCGGAAAACATCTCGAGGCCCTTCAAGATGGCGCTCGTTGGGTCGAAGTATTTGCCTCCATCCGAAAATGAATCTGGCGTAACATTTAGTATGCCGACCACATCGACAGGGACTGTTGGAACTAAAGAGACGCCAGCCTGATGGATACTCATTTTTCACCGAGGATAATTTGCATCGCCTCAAACCTCTTTGGACCTTCGCCTGCGAAACTTCCATCTGTCGCAACACAAGTCAGAGAGGTATTTGCATCGCGCCTCTCTTTCATAGACATACAAAGATGGTGTGCTTTTGTCACAACGATGACACCTTGAGCCTCAACACCCCTAAAGATGGCGTCAGAGATTTCATGCGTCAATCGTTCCTGCAATTGAAGCCTTCTTGAAACGACTCCAATAGCTCTGGCAACCGTCGCAGCTCCAGCTATCTGTCCAGATTCACTTGGGCTGTACAAAACATTTGCCGTTCCGAAGAAAGGCAAGAAGTGGTGCTCGCAAAGGGAAAAGAAGGGGATATCCCTGAAGACAACGTACTCTGAGGCAGAAGTCTCTAAACCGCCATTGAAGCAAGCCGCAGCGTCTATAGATGAGCCAGAGAGAAGCTCTGACCAAAGATCTGCGAGGCGTTTCGAGGTCTCGTCCTTAGTAGAGGTAATCACACTTTCGTCATAGGGGAGTTCGTCCAAAACCATTCGGATTAGCGAGGCCAATCGTAATTTTTCAGATTCTCCCCGTGCTTCACTCAAGGACGAGACCTCCTTAACCCTTATCTCTAATTTTCCTGAAATATGGCTATGAATGGCAAATTGCGGTAGCGCTCTGCCACGTCAAGTCCATACCCTACGACGAATTCATTTGGGATATTGAAGCCGACATACTTTAGATCCAGCTCTTCGGCCACCATTGTATCTTTCACCAATAGCGAACATATCGTTAGGGAGGCCGGATTTCGTGACTTCAGGTTCCGAAGAAGATACGAAAGAGTTAGACCGGAATCGATAATGTCCTCAACGATGAGGACGTCACGTCCTTCTAAATCAATATCGAGATCTTTGAGGATACGGACGACACCAGAGGTCTTGGTCGCAGAACCATAAGACGAAACCGCCATAAAGTCGAATTGCACCGGAACTGTGATCTCTCGAGCAAGGTCGGCCATAAATAGGAAAGCTCCCTTTAGAACGCCGACCATGAGAATCTCTCGACCTGCGTAATCGTGGGAGATTGTCGCCCCTATTTCTGCAATTCGATTCTTCAATTCAATCTCAGAAATCAAAATGCGAGAAAGATTGGGGTCATTCAGGTGCTTTGCACTGTTATCATTCATCGTTTACCTAGCCAGATCCAAATAAATGTAGCCGTAACTACGATAATGCATTAAGCGAGGAGACGTAGCATTGCCTAAGATATCTACACATCTAGAGATTCGAATGACAGCATTCCCTTTCTGACTCTCGCAACCACTTTTCCCTCCATCTGCAGGGCAAAGCTTCGCTTTTCTCTCATGTAGGCAAGTAGCTTATCTATTGATCTAGCAGATGGAGGATACCCCGAAATGGCTTTGATTCTTTTCCTAAGGACGCGCGCCAACACCGGCTCGCCATAGGAAAGCAGTTCACTCACGCAAGCTGTATCAACATTATCTGACAGAGCAAATAGAAAATCGGCATCGGACCGCAATATTGAAGCGCTTCGAGAAATTACTGGAACGACATCTCTACCAGAAATCTCAGACAAGAGCGGAATGACCTCCATGCGCACTCTATTTCGACGATATTTATCACTTTTATTACTCTCATCCTCAACCGGATTAAGGGTAAAGATTTCGCATATCTTGAGGGTATCTTTCTTCCGTAAATTTAGAATTGGCTTCTCGGCACTTGGTCGCATCCCAGAGAGACCATCGATCCCGGAACCACGCATCATATTCAAGATAAAGGTCTCAGCTTGGTCATCCATCGTATGGCCAGTAGAGATGTTGCTTGGGAAAAATCGCTTACGCAAGTTACGCGCACTTGCTTCTACGTTCCGATCTGAAACACTAGCTTTGAAACAATGAACTGGAATCCCGAGCCAATCGCCAAAGTCTTTGACCGCCGCTGATTCAGCGCTTGAGGTTGGACGAATTTGATGGTCAAGATTCCAAATCTCAACTTCTAATCCGGCGCTATAGGCGATCATCGTCATCGCTAGTGAATCAGATCCCCCTGAGACCGCAGCATGGAAACTTCCCTCGGATGGGAAGTGGCATCGATTCAACAATTTATCAATCGCTTCGTAGTTGATCGATAAAAGGGCACGAGCTGAACCTACAGATAACCTTTTTGTGCCCTTCGATACAATTTCTACCATTCGCTAAATGCTAAAGAATAACTCAGAGTTACTATGCGCTAACTCGAGATAGGTAAGTTTCAACGTCGGCAATCTCTTCAACGCTAGGAAGTGTCTCTGGGGATGAAAATATTGTGCGAATGAAATCATCAGACTTACGGCTAGCAAGTTCTTCAAGAAACTTTCTACCATTTGCGTATTGGCGCACCTTGGCGTCGAAGCCATAGAGTCGCGAGATTAGCTTGAATAGTGGAGATCCACCTTGGCGACGGTCCGAGACCATAGCTTCAAATTCATCAGCGGATTCAATTGAATCCTTAGCCACTCTTGACATCACAAAGTCCGCATGGCCTTCAAGTATCGTCATCAAGGAGGTGATCTTCTTTAGGTTTTGCCGCTGGCTTTTCCCTAGGAAAAGAGCCGCGATACCAGCTTCGTCAATTGGATTTCGTCCCGCTCTTAACTCTTCAATTATGGTAACGATAGCCTCGAAGATGTCGGACGGAGTTAACTTCGAAGACGATACCAGATCGCTTATCAAAGAACGGTAATATGAGGCCATCCAGTCGATACCCTCAAATTGTAGCTTGTGCGTAATTTCGTGCAGAAGGACCCAGCGTCCAAACGAACCTGGGACATAGTCATTTCGGCTCTCGATCTCCAGAACGTTAGATCCGACAACGAATACTGGAGCGCCTGCTACATCGGCATTTGTAAACATTGCCGCATCGTATTGCCCCAAAACCCTTCTCGACATCCAGCCAAAGAGAAGGCCGAACTGAACCGCACCGACCGAGGAGTAGATATTCGAAAGGAACTCGGGTATCGAATCGGTCGCCTCTTTGATGATTGGGTCTAGAAGCTTTTGCATTGACTTTGCGTTGTTTTCGACCCATTCGTTTCGGCTGGCAAAACGCACCTCGATGCGGTCGTCCGCTATTTCTATTCCACTGACCCGTTCAACCTCCGGAAGAACAGATGAGCCAAATTCAGACATTTCGTTCGATAAATTAGACAAACGAGCATCGTCTTCCTTCGGGAATGAAGCAATTACGCCTTTTGCTACCTTGGTAGCCAAGTCCCATGAAATCACTCAGACCTCCTATCTATCGAACTCTAGTCGAGTTTCTTGCCCCTCGTTCGAGGAACAGTCAAGGGCTGGTGATTGTAGCAGTACTTACCTGAGTTGTAAATCGACAACTTCGTTTCGCAGCCATCGTACTTGCATATGCGACCCTTTGTATATGCTCTCGATGGCCTTCCAATTGCACTAACAGCGACTCCGCTTAGTCCTTCTGATGTTCTAGACATATTAAAACTAACTCAGACTAAAGCTAAATATTCCCCGCCTAGTTGGTACCTTGGCTATCCATTTCAATCAATCGGGAGATCTTGCTTCGGAGCATGTCCGGCACGCGGTCACGAAGTCTATTGGCAACCATCTGGCGCAATTCTGCTTCAAATTCATAGGCTTCGAGACAAGGAGAGCACTCGTCTAAGTGGCGACGAATTCGTATTCGCCGCTCTTCCGTCAATTCACCGTCCAAAAACGTGTATAGGCGTGCAAGTACATCTTTACACTCCATTGAATCGTTGTTGTAGTGATCAGTTCCCACTTCGGCTCGCTACCATTCCTCGATTTGCACCAAACTGATACAACTCTTTTTGCAGCGCTTTTCTTCCACGGTGAAGACGAGACATGACTGTTCCAATCGGAACATCCATTATTTCTGCGATCTCCTTATAGGAAAACCCTTCTACATCACTCAATAGAACCGCAAGGCGAAACTGTTCGGGTAACGCCTCTATTGCAGCTTTAACATCTTCATCTGTGAATGAATCAAGAACCTCTTCTTCAGCGGAACGCCCCGCTGCAACCGCCTCTAATCCTCCCAAGCGCCTGTAAAGGTAAAGATCTTCAACCTCATCCAAGTCACTTTCGTCAGGGCGACGCTTTTTAGCGCGATAGGAGTTGATGAAGGTGTTGGTCAGAATACGATATAACCAGGCTTTAAGGTTCGTTCCCTCTTGAAACGATCCATATCCTCTGTAGGCCTTTAAGTACGTCTCTTGAACCAGATCCTCCGCCTCAGCAGAGTTTCGCGTCATACGCATTGCAGCTGAGAATAGGGCGTCGATATAGATCATCGCATCCTCAGCAAACTTCGATTGATCCGCCATTAGTCACTTCCAATTTAATCTTTTGCTATAGCCTAGGACAGTTATCCGGTATGCATTCGATACTGTGATTAAAGAGGTACTTTAATTTCTAAGATTTCACAAAGATTTTCAGAGTTTCTTTGACATTGCCTACTTGAGAGCAAAGCCAATTAGATACTTTGTGCTGCTACAACCTCTCCACTTATAAAACTGTTTAGAAGCTTAGGATCGGTAATCGCGATCGCCCTCCGAACAATCCCTGAAAGCTCGCTACGACTATTTCTAGAAATTATCGCCCTCAATTTACCGACGCTTGCAGCGCCAACTGACAGCGAAGTAACACCAAGACCTATCAGAGCCAAGGAGAACAAGGGGTCGGCAGCCACTTCGCCACAGACAGATACCGCTTTGCCCCTTCTTGCTCCCGCTGCAGCGACAATCTCAACTGCACGCAAGAGTGCAACGTTCCATGGATCATGCAGAGAGGAAAGTTGTGGTGATTCACGATCAGCTGCAAAGAGGTATTGCGCCAGATCGTTTGTACCTATCGAAACAAAGTCACATACTGAAAGAATTTCATCCGCACATAGAACAGCCGCGGGAACCTCGACCATGACACCGGCTCGCGCTAGTCCAAAACTTCTTGCCAATGAAACGAATTCCTCGGTCTCGGCTACAGTCGAAATCATCGGAGCCATAACCGACACAATCGCTCCACGATCTTTCGCGGCTATCGATATCGCCTCCAATTGACGTTCAATTACCTCTCTTCGCGACTTGGTCACTCGAAATCCCCGAACGCCGAGAGCTGGATTTGACTCGCGTTCTAACCCCAAAAAGGGAAGAGGCTTGTCAGCACCAGCGTCTATGGTCCTTACGGTTACTGATTTACCCTCAAACTTATCGAAGAGCATGGAGTAGTAGTCGACTTGCTCATCAAGAGTCGGTTCACTCGTTCGATTGAGATAAAGAAATTCTGTTCTAAATAGCCCTACTCCATCGACTGCCTTAGCCGAGACTTGTTCGATTTCCCTCTTTGTTCCAACATTGACAAGCAAGCTAAAAGGCTCGCCGTCTCTAAATTTGCTGGGACCAACGGTAATTGAGCTCACGGTATTGACCTTGCTAGCAGCGATCACTTCTCCCGCCAGCACACCATCGATACCGACTCTTACAACTCCAGAATCACCGTCAATCAATACCGAAGTTCCAGATCTCACCTTGTCAAGATTTGCAATAGCAACGACTGTTGGAATCTCGAGCGACCTAGCAATTATCGCAGCGTGACAGGTAGGTCCCCCCTTTGCTATCAAAATGCCACTGACCACCTTCGGATCAAGAGTAGCGGTATCAGCTGGAGCCAAATCGTCAGCTACGAGGATGTAAGGAGTATCCGAATGTGGCAGACCGGGTGACTCTAGTCCGGCAATCGCAGCTGAAATCCGATTGATGATATCTTGCAAATCGCTGATGCGTTCAGCATAGATTCCACCGAGGCGTTCGAAAAGAACTCGAAATTCTTCACCAGAGTCAAAAATTGCTTTCAAGAGAGGTACTTGCTTATCAATATATGAAAAAACTTTTTTCCGGAGTGCTGGGTCCTTGGCAATTTGAACTTGGGCTTCTAAAATCGCCTTGGGCTCGCCGACAGATTTCTCAGCTAACTTAATAAGTTGGCTTTCAACGAAATTCGCCGATCGATCGTAGAGCTGCTTAGCTTCATCCATTTCAGGTAGGTCGATAACTAGATCTCTGAAGACAACCGAAGGTGCCATCCAGCGCACTACGCCATAAGCGACACCCGCCTGAACACCCACTCCATTGAGTAAAAAACTGTCCGTATCCAAAAAATTGCCCTCTTATTCGGCGTCGAGATCACTCTCGATGAGCGTTGCTATCTCTTCGATCTGTTCAATTGTTGCATCACTACTCCGGATGGTTACGGTATCGCCGTGGGTAACTCCTAATGACAAAATCATCAGAATGCTCGAGGCATCGACGAAATCATCATCACCCACCTTGGCAATCTCAATTTCCACACCCTTATCTTGCACTCGCTCAGCCAATAAGGTCGCAGGACGCGCATGAAGACCTATTCGTGAACCCACCGTGGCGGTTTTCATAAGCATTAGAACTTCTCCTTCTACAGTCGGAACTACTTTTTGTTGAAGACCTCTTTTGATATGACTGCAACGATCTCATCGGGGTTCGTGGCCATCCGAAGTGAGCTCTTGAACGAATCGTGTATTAGACGACGAGCTAAAGATGCGATAATCTTCATATGATCAGCTTCAGAGGTGGCAGGAACTGCAATCATGAAGATGAGGTCTGCCTTCCCATCAGCCGAACCAAAGTCGACTCCCGCTCCAACACGTGCAAAAGCGATCGATGCTTCTTTGACGCCTGCGCTTCGGGCATGAGGTAGACCAATTCCCCCCTCAAGGCCAGTCGCCATGATCTCTTCACGCGCAGCAAGATCTTTTAAGAGTTGCTGTCGGTCGGAGACTCGACCCGCCACCTCCAGGGCGTTAACCATAGCCTCGATCAACTCATTCTTTGTACTTACGGGTGGATCTAAGAGCACTAACGAATCTTCAAGAATCTCATTCACCGTCTTCCCCTTTTCGCTATTGGCTTCGCTAAATCGATTCGATCATGTATGTATACGGAGGACTTATTGATTTGGTTGGCTTTTGGAAGTTTGGTTCCGGGCAAGGCTATCGTTGCAGCCGCCCAAGCTAACCCCTCAGTGAACTTCACTCGTTCATCAGACTCAGTTGACAAGAACCCAGCCAGAAGCGCATCTCCCGCGCCTATTGCCGACTCAATGCGTATTGGTCGCACTTCTCCGTAGATGATGGTGCTTCGATTCATGAACACAGCACCATCGCCACCCATTGTGACCAGAACTGCTCGGGCTCCCTTTTCCATCATGATCTGTCCGCCATTGATGACATCTTTCAAAGTCAGGATGCGTCCGCCAAGTAACTCTTCCATCTCTAGCAAGTTTGGCTTTACAAGATCAGGTTGTGCAATAAGAGCCTTATCAAGGGCTTCACCACTGGTATCAACCGCAATTTTGACTCCGGTGTCACGAACCCTGTCAATTACTCTCGAGTAAAAGTCGGCTCCAACACCTCGTGGAATCGTTCCAGAAAGCACTAACCACGACGACCCCTCCGCTGCTTCAACCGTCGCCTCTAACAACGCCTTCTCCTCTTCCACGATGAGATAAGGTCCCGGTTCGTTGACTTTGGTTACAATGCCACCCGGTTCGACGATCGAGATATTCATCCGAATCGACTCGGCTATTGGCACAAGAACTGTTTCAACTCCATCAGCAGCAAGAAGGCGTGAGATTTCACCGCCCTCCACACCGCCGACTGGCAGAACAGCCTTAGTTGGACGGTTGGAAGCCGCCAGAGCGCGGGCTATGTTTATGCCCTTGCCTCCTGCATCGATAGTTACATGTGCAGCCCGATTAATCTCTCCGAGTCGCAAGTTGCTAACTTCAAGTGTTCGATCGACACTTGGATTTGGCGTAAGAGTAACGATCAAGCCGTCACCACCTGTAACCCTGCGCTGACCAATGACATCAAATCCCCCTTTGTCAATCCTTCATCGGTGATAAGTAAGTCAACATCGCTTAAAGATGCAAACCTAACAAACTTTTCATCCCCATACTTCGTGTGGTCCGCAACGATAACAACCCGCTTAGCAGCAGCCACCATGGCCCTTTTGACAGCTGCCTCAGAGGGGTCTGCGGTTGTGAAACCACGTTCAATTGAAATTCCATTTGTTCCAATAAAAGCAACGTTTACCCTTATCTCACTCAACGCCTCTAGCGCCCAGCTGTCGACGGTCGCTGCGGTTCTCGTCCTAATTCTCCCCCCGATTAAAAGTACGTTCAAATTTGGTTTGAGCGCCAGCGAAAGAGATATAGGCACCGAATTAGTTACAACCATTAGCTCTCGGTCGTCTGGAATGTGTTGGGCTATGCGTGAAGTTGTGGTGCCGGAATCCAAGATAATGGATCCACCTTCAGGAATCTCTTCGATTGCCCTCTTTGCGATGGCCTCTTTTTCAGAGCGCTCTGCTTGATCGCGGGAGTCGAGGGTGGCCTCAAATCTAAGCCTCTCAACAAATATTGCCCCGCCATGGACCCTTTTGAGAACTCCCGCATCCTCCAAAATGGCCAGGTCTTTTCGTATAGTTTCAGGAGTAACGTTCAAAGCGGTCGCAACTTCTGCGACTTCGATCCGCTTATTTGCCTTTAATTTTTCTACAATCCAATCATGGCGCTCTTGAGGATACACAAAACTCCTAACCGAAGTGTCTGCCTGGTCTTTCCAATCTAAAGCTTAATTTGGTTTTCATGCCCAAAAACAACCACTTTTACTCAATTTACCAATATAACAAAAGCAGACAAAAGTCAAAAATGGAAAAACAGACATAAAGGTCATCAAAATAATACGAAAGCTAAGTTGATCGAAGTCAACCTTTGGATATCGTGGTTCAGCCAAAACCAGAGATCGCAAGCGAGCGACCTAGAAACTAGCGCTCCTGTTCAAATTGAAGGGCAATAACGAACCTCTTCAACTTGGTAACTCAACTAAAAATCTGTGAAAGATTCATCTACGTCACGAATAGGCGAAATTCAAATGTCGAAATTGAAAATTATTTAGTACCGCTGGATCCTATGTGCGAGCTACAGAGAAGTATTGAAAAAATTCTGCTTGTCAGATTTCGGCGTTTTGAAGTCCGGCAGCTATTCCTAGATGGGCTTGAGGACGTCGACGGGCACCCGGACCCCGCAGTTGCAGTTCGATTTGGCGTCGAACGTTGGCCACATACACATGAACCATTGACTTGACATCTGTTAGGTACCTTGCTAAATTTGTAAGGTGGCTAACGAAATAACAGACCCTCAGCACAATTCAGCAGGGGCATGGGCGAAGAGGTATTACCTTGCATCGCGGCTGGTGATGGAGTCCGTTCTGCGCCCCCACGATCTCGGCCCCACGCAATGGTACGTGCTTTACCACCTTGCAACGGTCGGAGAGACCCCGCAGCGCGACTTCGCCGCCCTGCTTCAGGTCGAACGAGCGACCCTCACCGGGGTAGTCGCCGCACTGGTCCGCAAAGGGCTACTCGTACAGGAGCCGAGCCACACCGATCAGCGACAAAAGGTACTTAGGCTTACTCCGGCCGGTGCCGCATTGTGGCTAAAACTGCCCGACCCGATAGCCCTGATTCTCGATACCGCGTTCGATGGCATTGCAGCGTCTGACGTGGAGACCACTGTCCACGTGCTTCGCACCGCCACTGACAGGCTCCAGGACCTCCTTTCGAAAGGTACACCATGACCATTCTCATCACCGGTGCCACCGGATTAGTCGGATCTCGCCTAATTCCACGCCTCGTCGACGCGGGGTACGACTGTCGCGCACTCGTACGACCGGGTAGACCCCTCTCTCAAGGCGTCCCGTCGGTAGTGGGCGACCTCTTGGACCCGACCAACCTCCCGAAAGCCGTGGAGGGAGTCTCCGATGTGATCCACCTAGCAGCCGTTCTGCGGACCCCAGATCCGGAGCAGATACGACAAGTCAACGTCGACGGCACCCACAACCTGATCACAGCGGTGCAGAACCATGCCCCCGAGGCCCGAGTGATCATGGCTAGTACCAATCTCGTCTACAACGAACGTCTGTCGCGGCCAGCGTGCGAAGACGATCTTACTGACTCGACCCGGCCCTACCCTGCTAGCAAGATCATTGCCGAGCAAGAACTCAGGCGTAGCGGTCTGACGTGGAGCGTCTTGCGGTTCGCCTTCGTCTACGGCGACAGCGACGGCCATCTGCAATCGGCGCCAGGACTCTTAGGGTCATGGGGCTGGCATCCCGCCGCCACGTTGAGCCTGATTCATCATCGTGACATCGCGACCGCCATGCAACTCGCTCTCACTGGAGCCCTTGATAGGCGGATCGTCAACCTCACGGACGACGCTCCCACCTCGGTCTATGAGATCGCTCGCATAGTCGATGCCGATTACCCCTCGTCGGCTCAGCCCCTTGAAAACCCGTGGAACGGGCACGTCGATGGGACTCTCGCCCGAAGTCTCGGCTTCACTCCTGCGGTGCGTAGCGTCTACCAAGCTGCCGATGAGGGGCTTCTTTAGGGTGACTCATACCCTGAGGTCGAAGGTTTAAGTCTGCCCCAAAATCATCGAAACGCTAGTCGGTATACTTCGTGAGCAGGGAGCGGGCACCTAACCAGAGCTTTCGCTAGGCGCGGTTTCAAAGATCTGGATTCCTCAGGAAATTATCGGCTCTTCGCGTGTCTGACGTTTTATGCGAATACTCGAAAGCAGCGCTAGAAATACCACACCTCTCCTGGAAATCCTACCAATTTCACAGCTTTTTGATTTTGCATAAGATGGTGGAGAGGGCTGCGACAAAACGAAGGTTTGGTAACAAATCAAACAGCGCAGTCTTCACCACAGTTTCACTCAAAATCAAAGTTACTGAGTTGGTTCTGAGATCTCTGTGGCTATTTTGGACGCATCCAAACCGCTAACTGGACTCTTTGGACTACTTGAAACAAAATATCGGAATCAACTGATTATCAATTGATGAAAAGATCAAACACGCTAATATCCGATGAGCCGCAAATCTCCGATGGGCTACCATGATAGAGCCCGAGAGGGGATTTGAACCCCTGACCTGCTCATTACGAGTGAGCTGCTCTGCCGACTGAGCTACCCGGGCGCGAAGTACATCCTAATCAAAATGGAGACTTTTTCACACCAACTTCAATAAGTTGAGCAATAATCATTTGCTCGTCCCCTCCGAACCTCAACTGACCCAGTAGCGCCGCTATTGACGAGACCACGTTCTCGTAGGCGATACTTGCATAAAGCTGATCTGTGATATTCGAATAGGCGTCACCCTTCAACCGTTCAAGAAGGAATCGTGCTCCAAGTTCAATCTCACTTCGCCGTCTAAATCGCACGATCCTAGCGTATCGATCTTCCAACTCTTTGACTAAACCCTTAGGAGGCGACCCTTTAGACTGCAGCTCCTTCAATTTTGATAACTCATCGTCTCGGCGCTCAATAACCTGTGCCACGACTTCGTCTAAAAAGTCCGTCACTCTCTTTGTTCTGCCTAAAAGCGACTGCGAGCTACCGCGACTTCGGTATACCTCATCCCACATTAAGGCTCGTCTGTCAAAATTTTTGTCCGATATCGTCTCTTCAATTACATCTAAGTCACGGTCCGCTGCACCAATGAGATCGGAGGCACGCTGTCGATCAATCGAGTATTTGTATTCCAGAAAGCTAACCAGTTCATCTTGCGATGCAAGAGGAACTTCAATTGTTACGCACCGAGAGGCGATGGTCGCAATCGACGGCTTCAACTCACCCACGATAATTATAAAAACCGTTGATAGAGGAGGCTCTTCAATGGTCTTTAGCAAGATTGGAGCAACGTCTGCGAAATTGTCAAACTCGTCTATTACGATGACTCTTCTCGATGATTGGTTCGGGGATAGGTGAGAACGACGAACGAGCGAACGTGCTTCGTCAACTGTGATTCTCCTATTCAAGGAGGTCTCAAAAGAAAAATCAGGGTTATTTGAGTTCTTCACCCCAAGGCATGTTGGACACTTACCACAACCCCCGTCATGACAGAGAAGTGAGGCTGCAAAAGCGAAGGCGAGCTCCAATTTTCCACTACCAGAAGGCCCATGGAACAGGTAGCTGTTGGTTGGTGCATCGACAAATATGTCGAGCTTCGCGCAGATCGCCCTATGAAGTGGCAACTCTGTAAGAATTCTCGATGGACTCAATTCAATTCCTACCCCGAAGGCCTCTCGCCAACCCTAATTGATGGAGGTGGTCGCAAATCTCCTTATGCACGGCTTCAACAGTCCGGTTGCCATCTATAGTTATCCAGCTCTTATCCTTAGCCAATTCAAGATAACCCGACCGAACTCTATCAGTAAAGTCTGCACCCGCACTTTCAAATCGATCATCGTCGCTCAATCGAAACGAGTAATCTCTATCGATTAAAATCGTAACGTCTGGCTTCAATTTGTTGGTTGCAAAGTCATTTAGAATTTGTAGCTGCGAAAGTTCAATGCCACGCCCGTATCCTTGGTACGCAAATGTAGACGCCTCAAAGCGATCAGTTATCACCAATTTGCCACAATCTAAAGCTGGTCGAATTACCGCATCGATATGTTGGCTTCGAGACGCAAGCATTAGAAGGAGTTCTGTACGAAAACCTAAAGACTGGTCAGTCTTTAGGATCGATCTAAGTTTCTCGCCAACCTCGGTTCCACCAGGTTCGCGAGTCGACAAAACTTCAAATCCAATCTCCGAGAGATATCTAGCCAACAATTCGATCTGCGTACTCTTTCCGACGCCATCGATGCCTTCAAAGGCGATGAACATCTTTGAGGTCCGCCTAACTCTTTTTTCTCGAAGTAGTAGATCTCTTAGTAGCAGTGGTCGACTTAGCTTTGCCAGTGGTGCTCGCTCGAGTGGTAGAAGATTTGGTTCTACTAGCAGCAGGCTTCTTCGCTACTTCGCCTCCGCTTGAAGCAATTGCGGCTCTTCGATCAGCAAGCAACTCCGTCGCCCGCTCAACTGTAATCCCCATATCAACTTCGAATTGCTTTACTGTTGCATTTACTTCGCCATCGGTAACATAAGGGCCAAATCGTCCAGAACGTAGTGTAATCTTTCGACCGTCTGGGTCGACTCCCACCTCTACCGAAGTTGCACTGCGACGCCCACCCCTGCTTTGAGGTTGGGCGATCAGTTCTAAAGCCTCTCCTAAAGTAATGGTAAATATCTGCTCTTCGCTCTCTAAAGAACGCGATGTTCTTCCCTTTTTAATGTACGGGCCAAATTTACCGTTAGTGGCAAATACCTCTTCTCCACCACCCTCTTCAACACCGACGAGGCGCGGCAACGAAAGGAGGCGGAGCGCCTCATCAAGCGAAATCGTTTCGGGCGCCATGGACTTGAATAGAGACGCCGTCTTTGGCTTCTCACCTTTGCCGAGCAGCTCAGCCTCTCCCAACTGCACGAATGGCCCAAAACGGCCGACCTTGACCATCACCGGCAAATTAGTATCTGGATCGACTCCAAGGACTCGATCACCTGAACCCTTTTCAAGTAATTCAACTGCGACTTCAAAGGTAAGCTCATCAGGAGCCATTCCATCTGGAATTGGAGCACTGCGATCGCCTGCGCTCAGAAACGGGCCAAAACGGCCTACTCGAACCTCAACTAACTCACCATCTTCAGTAATGCCAACAGGAATTGAGTTAATCTCGCGAGGATCGATTCGATCAAGCTGATTCGCAACCTGGTCCTTGAGGCCAGGATGGCCATTGCCAAAGTAAAACTTTTCAAGGTAAGGAATCGCTGGAGTGCTACCTGTGGCAATTTGATCAAGGGTATTTTCGAGTTCAGCGGTGAAGTTGTAGTCAACTAGATCGCTAAAGAACTGCTCAAGGAGGTTGACTACCGAGAAGGCTATGAACGAAGGTACAAGAGCACTTCCTCGTTTGAAGACGTACCCTCTATCAAGAATCGTCGTAATAATGCTGGCATAAGTACTCGGCCGTCCCACTCCAAGATCTTCAAGAGTCTTCACCAACGACGCCTCTGTATATCGAGACGGGGGGTTGGTGACGTGTGAATTTACCTCGACCGAATCGATTGGTATCAATTCGCCCTCTGCAAATGCAGGAAGGATCGCATCTTCTTCATCAGTCGTATTGTCGTCCGAATCTTCCACGTAGACCGCCATAAAGCCAGAGTGGCTAATCACTCTTCCGCTCGAGGAAAATCGAGCTTCATTTGGCGCAAGACGGCGCCCACCTTGCGCTCCGAGCTCTGGAAGTGCTGACAATGGAGTTACAAACTTCACCGTAACCGTGGTTCCCAATACGTCAGTCATTTGAGAGGCGATCGTACGCTTCCAAATTAGCTCGTATAGTCGTGCTTCGTCACTTGAGACAAGCCTGGCCATCTCGTTTGGGTGAATCCAATTATCGCCAGATGGTCTGATCGCCTCGTGGGCCTCCTGAGCGTTCTTAACGTTGTTCTTGTAGTCACGAGAGCTCTTGGGCAAATGGCTAGCCCCATATAACTCGGTAATTACCTTGCGAGCATAAGCTACAGCGACATCTGCAAGATAGGTAGAGTCTGTACGCATGTAAGTTATGTGACCTGCTTCATAGAGCCTCTGAGCTGCGGACATAGTCCGGCTCGACGAAAAACGTAGCTTTCGCCCCGCCTCTTGCTGAAGCGTAGAAGTTCTAAATGGAGGGGCTGGGGAACGGCGATATGGTTTTTCTTCGACGGAGACGACTCGCAAAGTCTTCTCGTTCAAGGCGCTCGAAAGTAGGTCTGCGTCGCTTGCCGCCAGAATTACACAAGCCTTAGAGGTATCGGCCCCGCTCAGGGTGCCATCAGCTCCAAAGTCTCGTCCAGTTGCCACCCTGACGTCATCGAGATGCTGTAGTGATGCGATAAATCGACTCTTGTCTTTGACTGCAGCTACCTTCAGCGAAGAGTAACCCGCAGAGACAAAATTGATACGCTCACGCTCTCGCTGGACCAAAACACGCGTCGCCACGCTCTGAACCCTTCCGGCAGATAGAGCCGGCTTTATCTTCTTCCACAGTACAGGCGACACTTCATAGCCATAGAGTCGGTCAAGAATTCGCCTTGCCTCTTGAGCCGACACCAACTTGGTATCGATCTCACGCGGATGCGCAATCGCGTCATCGATAGCAGCTTTGGTAATTTCGTGAAACACCATTCGTCTCACAGGCACTTTTGGGGAGAGAACCTCCATTAGATGCCAAGCAATCGATTCTCCTTCTCGGTCCTCGTCAGTAGCAAGATATATTTCACTCGCCTCTTTGACGAGCTGCTTCAAGTGAGATATGTGCTGCTTTTTCTTATCTGAGACCACGTAGAGAGGCTTGAATCGATTATTCACGTCCACGCCTAAGCGGGACCAAGATTCTTTTTTGTAGGCCGCTGGAATCTCAGCGGCACTCTTTGGAAGGTCACGTATGTGTCCAATTGAAGACTCTACAAGGTAGGAGTCGCCTAAAAAGCGAGATATCGTCTTCGCCTTTGTGGGGGACTCAACTATTACAAGTGGCTTTGCCATCTAATTACCGTAAAACCAATCTCGCCATGTGCCAACGAATTACCTAGGCTACTCGATAGACGATAACATGAACACTTCACATTGTCACTAACTATTCATCGTCATCATGAGCCGATAAGACTTCATAGTCGGGATTCATTATCGCTAAATGACCATCGATATTACCAATACGACCCGTTGCTACAACTAACCGCCCGGGCTCTAGACCTGGGATGGTCCTCTTTCCAGGAAAGACCAGCATTATTCCTCCGCTAGCATCTTCAAGTCGCACTGCCAATGAGGGAACCGAGTCAAGGGGTTGAACGCGCACTGATTTTATACGTCCCGCAACCTTGGATACCTTTCGATATTCAACTTCACGAATAGACGTTGCACCATCAACGTCAATCCCTTGCGACTTTTCCATATTTGCTATAACGTTTTTGACTTCAGCATCTTCGGCTGTCTTTCTTCCCAAGATCCTCCGAAGTCTATCGTGCTGACTCAAGTTAACGTGGAATGGAATTATCGTCGCGTTTACGTGCGGCAACTGACTTAGCACTCTCGCGAGAGAGTCGGCGGTACGATCGTGGAGAATTCTTTGAAAGAAACCGGAGTAACTTCTACGCGGCAAGAGAACCGTCACTTCGGAGTCGTTATCGGAGACGGCGTCAGCTACGACATCAATCGCAGCACGACGAATTCTCCGGTCAGCACACTCGACGACTTCGAGGTCGATCCTCCGCACGCCAAGCTCAGACCAAGAGGCCTCTAAAGATCTTGCCACCTTTCGATCAAGTTCAATATGAACCGCGCGAATCTCGTCAGGCGTAAGAGTTCGTGCGTACTGAAGAGCTCGTGCAGCAGCTAGATCGAGTTCTTCCACGAAAAGAATTACTTTATGCTTTCGAAGAACTGGGGCTTCACAGGCCGCTGTGACATCGCTCTCGAGGCGTTTTCCCTCTTCGACGTATTGCCTGTTGAGACGGATGAAACCAAAGACCATTGCTGGGCCAATAACAACAACGACCCATGCTCCTTGGGTGAATTTTGTGACTAAGAAGACGATCACAACGATAAATGAGAGAACCGCCGCAATCAAGTTTACAGCAAATCCCTTTTTGTACCCCGGCTGCTTTATGGTTAGGTGATGCTTCAACATACCTAGGCCCGCTATCGTAAAGCCGGTAAAGACGCCGATAGCATAGAGTCCGATCAGCGAGTTCACGCTTGCTTTAGTCGCAATCAGAATTATCTCAGAGACGACAGTTAGTAAGATTATGCCGTTTGAGAATGCCAAACGATGGCCGCGACGTCGAAATTGTCTTGGAAGAAAGGAGTCTTCGGCCGCAAAGGAGACCAGGAAGGGAAAGCCATTGAAGGAGGTATTTGCTGCGAAGATCAAGATCAGGTACGTACTGATCTGAAGTATGTAGAAGAACACCTTTCCAACTGCGGTTGAACCATAGACCGTTTGAGCGATTATTGAAATAACCGTTGGGGTTCCAGAGACCCTAGGAACCGGGTGGATCTTTGAAGCAAGGAAAGACAGGCCAAAGAACAAAGTACCTAGGATAACAGCCATGTAGACAAGGACCCGCTGGGCGTTTTTCCACTGCGGAGCCTTAAAAAGAGACACGCCGTTTGAGACAGCTTCAATTCCCGTCACTGCTGATCCACCATTGGCAAATGCCTGGAGGAAGATGAAGAGTGAGGCACCCATGAATAGTCCCGAACCCGGTGTGCCGGGCGTGTACCCTCCAGGAACATGTAGTGGTAGAGCCTTCAAGCCACCGGTCAAAGCCTTAAAGAAACCTACGCCAAGCATTATGAACATGTTTCCAATGAAGAGATATGCAGGCAGCGCGAATAGGCGACCAGCTTCTCTGATCCCTCGCAGGTTTCCGTACGCTAGAAGCAGCACGAACAGTACAGATAGCTCAAGAACGTACGGCGATAGCGAGGGGATTGCCGAGACCACCGCATCGACTCCAGCGGCCACCGAAACCGCAACGGTAATCGTGTAGTCGATCATGATTGCAACCGCAGCTATTTGAGCGATCTTGGGCCCAAAGTTGTCTCGAGCAACCACATATGCTCCGCCGGCCTTTGGATATGCCTTAATTACTTGAAAGTAAGAGGCCGCAACAGTTACCAAGATTACGAGAATCAAAGTCGAGACTGACAAGACAAGTGAAAATGCAGCTACGCCTATTACTGGCACGAGGATGGTAAGTATCTCTTCTGTCGCATATGCCGAAGACGAGATTACGTCCGACGACAAAACCGCCATCGCTGTAAAGTTGCCGAGGCGTTCACCCTTGAGGTTCTCATTGACTAATGGCTTACCTAGAAATTTGTTCTTAAGGCGATATAGCCTCGTCTCTGGAATATCGTATGACCCGAGAGGCGCAAGGCTAGATGGACTCTTATTGCCTCCTCGAACGCCACGAAATGGTACATTTTGGTTGGGATCATGCGAGTTAGAGCTTTGCGCATCTAACTTTTCACTATCTGACACTCTAAGAATCCCTTCGCCCGAGAGTCCAGTTAAAACTCATGGGTTTTATCGGTAGCCCTGTAACGTATATAATCTAGGCACGTCGGTTGATTTAGTAGCCCGACTAACTTTAGATTACTAGGTGATTTATCTTGCACGTAATAGTAGTTGGGTGTGGGAGAGTGGGCTCCGAACTGGCGGCGCGACTCGATCAAGAGGGTCACTCGACCTACATAATCGACAAAAACGTCGCTTCTTTTCGTAGGTTGCCTCCAAATTTTAAAGGCTCCTCACTCGAAGGGCTTGGATTTGATCGAGACTGCCTCAAAGCCGCAGGCGTCGAACACGCAGATGCCCTCGCAGCAGTGACAAGTGGAGATAATTCGAACATATTGACTGCAAGGATTGCGAAGGAGACCTTCGAAGTCCCGAAGGTCGTGGCTCGAATCTACGATCCAAAGCGCGCCGAAATCTACCGACGGCTAGGTATCTCAACCGTCGCGACTGTAACTTGGACAACCGAGCAAGCGATGCGTCGACTATTCGATACTGAGGCCAAGCCCGATTGGATCGATTCAAATGGACAGTTCGCCCTTCTAGAACGTGGTGTTCCTGAAGCGTTGATAGGCCATCGATACAGCGCTCTTCAGGCCAACTTCGAACCAGTTCTTTTGACTAGAGGAACAACTACTCGTCGCTACACACCTGAGATCGTCATTCAAGACGGCGATATTCTTCACTTTCTTATTGAGCGCGATAACATCGCCGCTTTAGACGCCACGATTTCGAGGATGGGAGACCACCACAAATGAAGGTAGTAATCGCAGGTGCAGGTAGTGTTGGCTCCTTCATTGCAGAAGATCTCGGAAATGCCGGCCATGAAGTTTTGGTGATTGAAAAGGATCGAGACGAAGTCAAAAAGCTCAATCCGGAGATCAAGTGCACTTACTTAGTTGCTGACGCGTGCGAAGTCTCATCTCTTGAAAAAGCTGGCCTCTCCGACGCCGATGTAGTTGTGGCAGCAACGGGAGACGACGAAGACAACTTAGTCATCTCCCTATTGGCAAAGCAAGAGTTCATGGTGCCTAGGGTAGTAGCACGTGTCAATAACCCTAGAAACCACTGGTTGTTCAATAAGACGTGGGGAGTTGACGTCTCAGTCTCAACTCCCCACCTTCTCTCGTCACTAGTTGAAGAGGCAGTCTCGGTCGGATCACTAGTTCGGCTGCTATCGTTCGAAAAGAGTGGGGCTCGTCTAGTTGAGGTCACATTAGCTGACAACTCGCCCGCTAACGACAAAGAACTCTCTCTACTACCATTTCCGCGGGAGGCGTCGATTGTGGCAATTATCCGCGAAGAAAACGTTATCGTGCCTCGAGGTGACACGATCTTAAGAAGTGGCGATGAAGTCGTAGTCCTAGTCACAGTTGAGTCTGAGAGCGAAGTAAAGTCAATTCTCGTTGGCAATCGCTAAAGCACCTTAAGCCCTTGGCAGCAATAGATCTCTCAAATGGCAGAAAATGAAGTCGTAACCGGGATATCAAATCGATGGTCATTCTTCTCCAAAACCATCTTCGAAGTAAAGCCAAAGGCCTCAGATTTCGAAGTCGCCGACGATTTGGATACGATCATAAACGTTGATCGCCCGAGCATCGCCATAGAAGTTACCCTTGACAACGCTTGGAAAGCGGCACAGAGCTCCTGCTCCACACTCGTCATCACCTCAAGTAGGTACGAGGCTCAAATATTGACCCAAAGAGCGAGAGCAAAGTTCGGAGACGACTTTGCTCTAGATCTCACAGACAGAATTTCGAACAAAGAGATCGCCACCCTCGGATCACGAAGACGGCTCGTTATCGCGACTCCCGAAGTACTTCATCGCAAAATATTGCCTGACTCATTTCGCTTTAGTCGACTTCTCGGCGCCATTGCATATGTAGACATCTATGACCTATCAAACTTTCGAGGCGTCCTAGGCTCACACCTCTACTACATCCTAAAAAGGCTCTCCATAACTAAAGAGGCCGATCGGTTGGTGTATCGTTCTACGGCAATCTACCTTGGCAACTCAAAACAACTATTTGATGCGATCATCGATGCAAACCCTAATCAGACGAAAGAACTATGGAAGGTAGATGGGTTGAAGATTCCGTGTCTAACGGCCCCAATTGAAGCTGTGAACTCTGCTTCATCTCCCACTCTGTTAGCGGCTACTGTAGCGCTCTACCTCGAAGAATCTGGTCGAAGAACGACTGTTCTAACCTCTTCTAGAAGCCAAGCGGAGGTAGTCGCAGAAACTATAGCATTGGTTTCGAGCAAAAATAGCGGGGGCGCCGTTGTGCCAATCTTATACCGTGGAGGATACATCGATGAGGTAAGGGAGGACATAAGGGACGCGATCGCTCAAGACAGCTTCAAAATAGCGGTGGCGACGGCACAACTTTCATTGGAGCTACCCCCTTCCGATCTCGTTATATTTCTTGGTATTCCAAAGACGATCGCCCAAATTAGACGCAACGTCTCTACTCTTTCGATAGACGACACTGTGATTATTTTTCTTCCCGACGGTGACAACCTCGATCAATGGGTAGTTAGAAATATCAATTCAATTAATGATCGCCTCGATGAATCCGCGGCGATAAACCCTCAAAATCCCAAGGTCATGGAGTACCAGTTACTTTGTGCCGCAGATGAATCATCGATTCGGCCAGATCAGTTGGCAAAAGAACCGGCGCACAAAGAGACCATTATTGAAAAGATAAATGAAAACTTGAAAAAGGGACACCTAGTTGAATCAGCTTCGGGACTTCTCTTCGTTGGCACTCATCGACCAAGCAAAGTTAGCAGCCTCAGGGGAGGAGAGAGCATAACTTTCACCTTGATTACAGATGATGGAGAACTTCTCGAGGTCTTCGACAGCTCTCGCCTATTCTTCAACTTCTACCTCGGAGCTATCCATCGTCACCGTGGAAGAAGATTTCGCATCTATGAAATCGACTTTGATCAGCGCTTGGCCTATTGCTCTGTGGAGAGATCCAAGCGCTATACCAAGCCACGGATAGAGTCACAATATAGCCTTATCAAAACCCTTGAGAAAGATTACGCCACGGGAGGTCTGGTCTCTCTAAGCGATATCGAAGTTACAGAATCTTTCATTGGATACGAGATTCTTCAGGGAAAAGGCGAGGTGATCGAATTTGTTGATCAGGAGTTAGAGCCAAAGACACTACAGAGTGAAGCTCTGTTGTTTGCAATACCTACCTACCTCCTATCAGAGATACCTCAAAGTGAAGTAGGCCCGGCCCTGCACGCATTCGAACATGCAACCATTGGAGTTTTATCCACAATTTCACTTTGCGATCGCTGGGACGTTGGAGGCGTCTCCTTTGCTATCAACGGACCCTTCAACAACGGAGTTGACATTATCGCTAACGGAGGCGCAATTGCTATCTACGACGGGAGCGACGGTGGAAACGGCGTAGCTCGTGCCTCTTTCGCACGGTGGAGAGAGCTATTGGAGACCTCAATTATGAACTTGGAAGAGTGTCCCTGCGAGGATGGTTGCCCGAGCTGTATCGTAAGTCCTAAGTGCGGCAACTCGAATTCGCTACTATCAAAAGAGTACGGCAAGGTCCTTGCCAGAAACCTTCGAAGGTGGTTGCATTGAGCTATATTCACCTTCGTCCACATCAATCGAACTTCTACGACTAGGATTACTCTCGTGAAGGCTGCCTTCTTTGATCTCGATAAAACTGTCATTGCGAAGGCGTCAACGCTTGCGTTTGGAAGAACCTTCTATAACGAGGGTCTTCTATCTCGTCGCACAATACTTCGCTCGATTTACGCTCAATTTATCTTCAAATATGCTGGGGCAAACGAAAAACAACTCGCAAAGCTGCGTGAAACGGCGCTGTCTCTAACAAAAGGGTGGGAAAGATCCCTTGTCTCTGCAATAGTCGCCGAAACAATGACCGAAATTGTAGAGCCTCTAATTTACAAAGAGGCGCTCGATTTGATAGAGATGCACAAGCAAGATGGCGATATGGTCTTTATCGTCTCGGCTTCCCCGCTTGAGATTGTTGAGCCACTTGGTGATCGACTGGCGGTCGACGGAGTTATCGCTACCGAATCGAAGGTAGACAGCGATGGGCGATATACGGGAGAGGTGGAGTTCTACGCCTATGGACCGTACAAAGCCGTTGCCATGGAGCGTTTAGCAGAAGAACACGGCTTCTTGCTCTCAGAGAGCTACGCCTACTCCGACTCCTATACCGACCTACCCATGCTTGAGGCAGTTGGCCACCCAGTCGTCGTAAATCCGGATAGAGTTTTAGCGAAGTTGGCAAAAGAAAGAGGATGGCAAATCAAATCCTTCTCGAGCCCGGTTCGTGTTCGAGAAGGAAGGGTCAAAAACGCAAGGCCGACGGCTTTGGTAGCACTTGCTATCGGAGTTACAACTGTCGCTCTTGCAAGTGGCTACCTAGCCTACCGAGTAAGGCACATTTCAAAGCAACTCAGATCACTACTTGGATTAACGCCTGAATCGCTTTGAACGACTTACGCGCTAGCGCGCAACTTCTTGAAAGCCAAAGTTCCGAGCGCTCCTAGGATAACGGCAAAGATCAGCTTTTTAAACAACGTTGAACACCACCTTTAAGATTTATCTAACAATAACTTACACCAAAGATCGCCGACTTCGCCAAGTCGGCGATGACAAGAAGACTTAAGCTGGTTCGATAGCCGCTATCGCAGTATCGTCGATCGGTTCGCTTCCGCGGCTTCTGTTTACCGGAAGTGCTAGCGCACTCAGCGATGCTCCAATAGCTATTATTGCCGAGATCTTCATCGAAAGACCATATCCGTGCGCAGAAGCCATAAGAGCACTGGCATGGCGAACTGCTAAAGTTGCACTAGCCGGGATGTGTCGAATCGCATTTGAAGCGCTCGTGATTGCAACGGTAGAGAGAGCCGCAAGGCCAACTGCACCACCAACTTGCCTCGACGTATTAAGAAGTCCCGATGCCAAGCCTGCGTACCTACGATCGACTTGACTTGTCGCCGCGAAGGCGAGCGGGGTAAAGCAAAGTCCCATTCCGAGAGTAATAAGTACCGACGGAATGAACAAGGTCTTCAAGTAGGAAGCCTCAGGAGTTATGCCACCTAACAGAACCAGTCCAACTGCTGTGATTATTGGTCCTCCGATGATCAGCGGGCGGGCTCCAACCTTATGGATTAGACGCGATGAAACTTGGGCTCCAAATATTATGGCCAAAGTCTGTGGCACGAAGGCCAACCCTGCCTTCAACGGTGAGTAACCTAGTACCTCCTGCATGAAGAGGGATAAAAAGAACCACGAGGCAAAGATCGAGCCGCCAACGAGAAACATTGCTGCGTTGGCCGCCGAGAGCGCGCGATACTTAAAGATTGAAAGAGGAATTATCGGTGCGGCAGCGACTCGAGCCTCGTAGAAGAGAAAACCAACAATCAGTACGATACCCGCGGCGAAGGCGGCGATAGTCTCTGCCTTTCTCCAGCCGATGTTTCCACCTTGAACTAATCCAAACACTATAGAGGTAAGACCGAGCGTAACCATAAGAGATCCCACGACGTCCAACCGATTCGACGACTTATGCTCGCCACGAGACTCGACGATGTAAAGAAGCGCCAGAATGACTTCAACCACACCAACAGGCACGTTGATTAGGAAGGTCCAACGCCATGAGAGGTAGTTAGTTAGGACACCTCCGAATAGAGCACCCGCAGCACCGCCTGCACCCGCCGTAGCACTCCAAATCCCGAGCGCCTTCGCTCTCTCTTTACCTTCGGCAAACGTCGTCGTTATGATTGTTAGCGTTGCCGGGGAGACTATTGCAGAACCTAAGCCTTGAACCGCCCTTGCTATCAAAATCAGTGGCTGTGAGTTCGAAACTGCACCAAGAAGTGAGGCCACCGTGAAGATAGCCATACCTATGATGAAAATCTTCTTTTTGCCAAATATATCCCCGAGACGTCCTCCCAAGAGAAGGAGTCCTGCGAAGCTCAACGTGTACGCGTTTAAGATCCATCCGAGGTCATTAGTCGTAAAACCAAGGGTGGACTTTATCGCCGGTAAAGCTACGTTTACGATTGAGACGTCAAGAACCACCATGAATTGGGCAAGGGCTGCGATAAATAGAAGAAGCCCCTTACGGTCAAGGGGCCTATCGACACTAGATTTGATCAACTTATTTCCATCCAACTTGTCATATACCTAAATAGATTCTCAAGGAGTTAACAGAATCGGATCGGCCTCCTATTCCCGAAAATTACTTCAACGCTCAACCCTGCATAAACAGTTGAGCCTCAATCTCCTCCAATCGTGCTGTGCAGCTGAGATCGACTATTGGAGGTAGGGTTTCGGTAGATAGACGCCTTGCTAGCTTGACTATTGCATCGATATCCTTAGCGTTGGTCTCAGATATTGAAAGCGGATACTCATTCATCTTCGAGTTGGCAACTAAAGGAACTTCCCCCAGAAGCTTAAGTTGAGCAGGAAATTCATCTCGGTAGTCACCAAAGATTTTGTATGTGTCGCCGTGAAGACACTCGAAATAAGCCATGTTAAGGACGTAACCAATCACCTCAAGCATTTCACGACGAGCCATGTCAAGCATTCGAGCGGCAACGTTTGATGCATTTTCATTAGGTGTCGTAACCAACAGCAACTTGGTATCTGGAAGAAGGCGAGACAGTCCCATTTGAATGTCACCCGTCCCTGGAGGCATATCGATAAGGAGATAGTCAAGGTCACCCCATCGAACGTCTTCTACAAAATGCTGGAAGGCACGATTGAGAATGAGTCCACGCCACATAACCGCCTCGCGATTGCTGGCCAGCATACCCATCGAGATTGCCGCGATTGAACCACTCCCGTAATCTCGAATAGCTGGACTAATAGCCCAGCTCTCTTTAGTCCCAGTCGCCTCCACTGACTCTTCGAATCCAAGCAACTTTGAAATAGAGAAGCCCCAGATATCTGCATCTAGGACGCCTACCTTGTAGCCATCTTTTGCCAAGCTTAGAGCTAGAAGTGACGTTATGGTCGACTTTCCAACTCCGCCCTTACCCGAGGCCACCGCGATAATTCGGGTTCTTGGCGATATGGAGTGCGGTCTTCGAGCGCGCTCGTTCACACTCTTTCTGGCAATGTCCATCGCCCTACGCTTTTCATCAGCGTCCATTACGTTTGTTGTGAACTTAATCTCTAATTCAGTTTCAAGTGAACCGACGATTCTGCTAATCGAGCCTCTCAGCTCCTTTTGCAAGGGACATTTAGCTGTTGTGAGCTTCAATTCAACTCGGAGTTCATCACCTATAATCTCAACAAAGCCGAGCATTCCCAGTTCTTCGATCGAGACACCAAGTTCTGGATCTACGACGGTACCGATCTTTTCACGGATAGCAGAAACGTCAGCCATTCATCTCACCCACCACTCCACTCAGGTACGAGTTATTGATCCCGTATGCAAAAAGGGATAACCTACCGTAAGTAATAATTTCCACTATCGTTGTAGAATAAATTGTAAAAGTGAGTGCAACGAAGTGCGCCTCGTGAATCTAGAGATGTCGCACGCAAGTAATTACGAAAGTAGGTTCGTTATGGCAAATACGAGCACAATATCGATAGGTAGAAAGCCTAGCAACATCATCGTAACGGATGCGGCTGTTAGCAAAGTTGCCGAACTGTTGAATGAAGAGAGCGATGGTACCGAGGCCCTCTTTCTACGTATTGCCGTCAAGCCAGGTGGTTGCTCTGGCTTCTCGTACGACATGTTCTTTGACTCCGAGATTCAAGACGACGATAATGTGACAGACTTCAACGGAGTAAAAGTCGCAATCGACTCAGCATCCCTACCTCTCATCAAAGGCGCAACTCTCGAGTACAAAGACGGCCTACAAGGGGCAGGCTTCCATATAACCAACCCTAACGCAACCAGAACCTGCGGTTGCGGATCATCTTTCTCATAAACATTATTGCGCTATCGCTTTTGAAGAACGACTCACTCGTCAGTGCCTTCCGAAGCGATAGCCAACACTCCTTACAGTCTCTATTAGAGACTCGTGTTGCTCCCCGAGCTTGGCACGAAGCCTTCTAACGTGAACATCAACTGTTCTGGCTCCGCCATAGTACTCATATCCCCATACCCTCGACAAAAGCGTTTCGCGGTCGAATACTCGCCCGGGATGTGAGGCTAAAAAGGTTAGCAACTGGTACTCCATATAAGTCAAGTCAAGAGAACGAGACGCAACAGTCGCTTGATACGTCTCTAGGTTTATGCGCAATGGACCGTACTCGATCAACTCCTGAACAAGACCTCTTCCAGTTCTGAAGAAGAGTCTTTGCAACCTCACGTGAAACTCTTTGGTATCGAGGGGAAGCGTAACAAAATCATCAAAAAGGTCTTCTCGAAGCTCGAGCTTATCCAACATCGACCTATCGATCACTAGCAACAACGGAGCAATTTGGCGCTCTTTTGTCCTGAGGTGTCGACAAACAAAAAAGGCATCCTCGAGACTCTGATCAGCACATACTATCGCGCCAGACCACCCCTCTGATGGTTCGAGTGTTGAGACTCGAGCTATCATTGAAATTGGAATAAACGGATAGCCAAACTCTTCGAGTGCCTTGGCAACGTGGAAGGGCGCCTTTTCCGGGTATAGGATCAGTGGCTCCATTACAACCTCTCGAGATATCGGTCGATCTCAAATTGCGAGACGTGGGTCTTGTATCCAGACCACTCATCCCGCTTGTTTCGAATGAACCATTCAAATACGTGTTCACCGAGGATGTCACGCATAAGGGCAGAGCGCTCCATCTCACGTACCGCTTCGTCTAAATTTCCAGGTAATGATCGAATGCCGTACTTATCCACCTCTTCCTGAGAGAGCTTGTATAGGTTTTCCTGGACCTCTGCGGGCAACTCATACTCGTTTTCAATGCCATCTAATCCTGCGCCCAAAATAGCTGCAAAACCAAGGTATGGATTGACTCCCGGATCTATCGCGCGATATTCGAACCTGGTTGAATCAGGATTATTTGACTTCGGCTTCGGCACTCTAACAAGAGCTGAACGGTTATTTTGAGCCCAAGAGACATAAGTTGGGGCCTCGTAGCCAACAACCAGCCGCTTGTACGAATTTACCCACTGATTTGTAATTGCAGTCATTGCTGGCGCGTTATGAAGGACACCAGCGATAAACCGCTTAGCCACATCTGAAAGGTGATGGGGATCATCTTCGTCGTAGAAGGCGTTTGAGTTTCCCTTGAAGAGCGAAAAGTGGGTGTGCATTCCCGACCCTTGCACCCCTGAAATCGGCTTTGGCATAAAAGACGCCAATACTCCGTGAGCTGCTGCAATCTCCTTGATAATGAGCCGCGCAGTCATGACGTTATCTGCCATTGACAGAGCGTCAGTGTAACGTAGGTCGATCTCGTGTTGACTAGGTGCATCCTCGTGCTGGGAGTATTCGACAGGTATACCCATATCTTCGAGCGCAAGAACCGTCTTTTTGCGTATTTGCGAGGGCAAATTCGCAACCGTCAATTCGAAGTAAGATCCATTATCTAGCGGCAAAGGGCCGTCCTTCGTCTGCTTATCGAAGTAGAAGTATTCGATCTCCGGCGCGGCGAAGAAGGTGTAGCCGAGTTTATGAGCACGATCCAATGCCCGTCTAAGAGTATTTCGAGGACAGCCCTCAAAGGGCGTCATATCGAGATTGTAGATATCACAAAATACCGATGCAACCGAGGGATCGGATGGCATAAGTGTGAATGTAGTTGGATCTGGTAGTGCAATAACATCACTCTCCTGGACCCGCGAGAATCCGTCGATAGCGGAGCCGTCGAAGGTCATACCGTCTTGAAGTGCATTCTCTAACTCGGCCGGAGTTATCTGAAAGCTCTTGGGAGTGCCAAGAATATCTGAGAACCACAATTGAATGAAGTTGACCTTACGCTCTTCGACCGTCTTTAGAACGTAGCCAACCTTTGAACTTTTTTCAGAAGATAATTCCACACTATCTTCCTAGTGGCAAAGATGTCTCGAGCACATCGATTCAGGGTCCGAAGCACTCCAAGTTAACGAATTATTTACAATGAGCCCGATTCAATGGATATCCATCAGCGATACTCAATAGTCATTCGACCACGTCCAGATCCCTTGATATCAATGAGTGCTAGGTCTGCCGAGCGGGAAAGCTCGTCGACTGAATAGGGACGCGAGGTAATAGTTGCACCACAACTTACCGAGGTAATAGACATTGCACGATCGAAGATTCTTTTTGCTACCAACTCAGCATCCTGGGCCGACTTGGTAATGCACAAAAACCCAAACTCATCGCCCCCGAGGCGATAACAAAGGTCCTCGCGTCTGACGGAACGAGCTATGTTGCTAGCCACTCCCTTTAAGATTTCGTCCCCGCGGCTATGTCCCTCGCTATCGTTTATTGCTTTGAAGTTGTCTAAGTCAATTACACCGACGACTATGTGGTTGTCTCCTCGTCTAGCTCGTTCAATTTCACGAGGGACTAACAGAGACCAACCATGGCGGTTTAGAACGCCAGTTAGTGAATCTCGAATCGCCATCGAACGCTTAACGTGCATAAGATATCCGCTAGTTATGGCGGCTATTATCACTGTAGCCGTGGTCAAGATCCAATCACCTATTGGCGCCGACGGCCGGCGACCATATTCCAAAGCAGCTGAATACGATATCAGAATGAAAAGTATCTGACCAATAGATTCGACTACCGAAAGGTAGGTAAAGGTATAAATTGCGATCCAAATATAAAAGACCACAGCAAGTTCACCAGGATCGCGATATCCAAAGAGGTACAGCTGGTAACTAGTGGCAGCTACTGCAGCAGCAAGTGAAAGGTTAGTAAGCAAGCGATTTTCAGCTCGCAGCAACATTCGAAGTACTCCTAGTAGCAGAAGGGCAAGATCTATTAGGTAGACACTTCGATGAGCTGAAACTCGTCCGACATATGAGACAGCAATTGCAACTAGCGATCCAAGAATAAGCGGAATCCCCAAGATACTTTTACTACTTCTTATTTTGATCGGTGGAGTAAATGGAGATGTAACAAACCAACCCCAGAAGTCATTACTGGGACGTCGAAGCCACTGACCTAACTCCAAACTCCTATCGTTTCCCACCTTCACAACAAACCAACCCAGTCAGCCGCCACACTATGAACTCGCAGGGTAGCTGGAAGATAGCTACACTAAACCTATAAAGTTATCATAACGATCAGAAATATCATTTTCGTTTAAAACGCGAAAGACGGACCCTATAAAAAAGATTGAGCCACGACTTTGAACAAACCTTCAAACCCCAAGTCCCTGCGCGTCGGACTATGCCAAATAAATCCAATCGTTGGTGATATTTCAGGCAACGTTGAAAAAATAGTTGATGCAATTCTCGATGTTCAGCGCGGCGGGGCACAGGTGGCTGTTCTGCCCGAACTTGCTATCTCGGGTTACCCCCCTGAAGATCTGTTATTGAAGCCAGCATTCATTCGAGAGTGCTCTAAAGCCCTTGAAGAGGTGGCAGCGAGAACGCCCGGGGTCTGCTCCATAGTGGGCTACCCGGAGGGAGATAGGAGTCTTCACAACTCTGCTGCAATTATCAACGGTGGCAAAGTTGCTTCGGTGTACCGCAAACGCTTGCTCCCAAATTACGGGGTATTTGACGAGCTTCGTTACTTTACTCCGGGCGACGATGAAGTCGAGATCTTTCAGCTTGGAGACATTCGCTTCGGGGTCTCAATATGTGAAGATATTTGGAGCCCAAGTGGACCATGCGCAATCGCTGCTTCCAAGGGAGCGGAGGTTATCTTCAATTTGAATGCTTCGCCATACTCGGTTGGGCGACAGTGGGATCGCTTTTTGATGCTCGCAACTCGATCAAGCGATTTTTCAATCCCGATCGTATACACCAATCTCGTGGGAGGCCAAGACGAATTGGTCTTTGATGGAGGTTCGATGGTCTTTGGTAGCGACGGAAAGCTGATCGCATCACTGGAATCTTTTAATTGCGCAAACGCCGTAGTCGAACTAAATCTTGAACGTCAGATTCGTGACCATCAACTCGATCCTCGTGGAACCAAAAAGACTAGTCCAAGCAGCGTTATCGAAGTCGGGCCAATGCCGTCGAACGATTCAAAACCGAAAGTAGCACCGCTCGAAGATGAATTTATTTTTCACCCCAACATTAGCTCAAATCAGCATTGGCTGGAACAGTTGGATTCATTTCACCTATCACAGATTCTCAAAGCGCTAACTTTAGGTCTATCCGATTACGTTTCCAAAAATGGATTCAGCTCAGTAGTAATAGGGCTATCGGGAGGAATCGACTCCGCCCTATGTGCAGCTATTTGCTCGATTGCACTCGGACCTTCAAACGTTACCGGAATCGCGATGCCTTCGATCTACAATCCAGAATCTTCTCAATCGGATGCCAAGGAACTTGCGAATAATCTTGGCATAAATTACCACGTGATGCCCATAGTCGAAATACACGAATCGATTAGAAGATCCCTGGCACCAGTCCTGAATGGACCACCAAAGGGATTAACTGATGAGAACTTACAAAGTCGAATAAGGGGCCTATCGTTGATGGCGTTTTCAAATGCGACTGGTGCCCTCTTAGTAGCTACCGGCAACAAATCCGAAGTTGCAACAGGGTATTCGACACTCTATGGCGATAGTGCAGGAGGGTTTGCGTTAATCAAAGATCTTCCTAAACTACTCGTGTACAAGATATCCAACTTCATTAACGAAGTTCACTTTCAAAGCGAAGTCATTCCAGAATCAATAATTCAAAAGGCACCATCGGCAGAGCTTCGATTGGACCAAAAAGACGAAGATTCGCTCCCACCTTATGAGATCCTTGACCCGATAGTTATCGGCCTAATCGAAATGGATTTAGCTCCCACCGACCTTAGCGATAACGATGAGGTTGTCGAAGAAACGGCAGTCAGGGTCGCTAATTTAATTGACCGGAACGAGTACAAACGACGTCAAAGTGCACCTGGGGTACGAATAACTCCAAGGGCATTCGGCAAAGACCGTAGAATGCCGATAACAAACCAATTTAGACCTGGCTAATGAAATAGTCTTCGAAACTCGATCTTACTTGAAGTGGTCAATTCCAGCATCTGGTAATTGCATTGATGGATTTTTACTACAAGAAACTACAATCACTAAATACATTCAGTTTTCATGGGGAATCACTCAACCGTTTCACGGGTTTTGGTAGATATCACCGACAAGTTACAACCATAGAAGGTGGGTGAAGTGGCGAAGGATCGAATCGACAAAGAGGAAGAGGACCTGGTACGCCTTTATCTCAGTGATATTGGACAATACCCACTGCTAAACAAGGACGGCGAGATCGAGTTAGCTAAGCGTATCGAAGCTGGCGCTAAGGCGGAGAAGGAACTAACTAGCAAGGGTAAAGCCGTGGATCCCGAGCGCAAGGCAAAACTGCGATATGCAATTCGTGAAGGTGAAGATGCGAAGATGCGCTTCATTCAATCCAACCTTCGGCTAGTGGTTTCGATCGCCAAGAAGTATCAAGCGTCGGGATTACCTCTACTCGATTTGATTCAAGAGGGAAACCTAGGCCTAATCCACGCAGTCGACAAGTTCGACTGGCGGAAAGGCTTCAAATTTTCAACGTATGCGACTTGGTGGATCCGACAAGCTATCACTAGAGGTATCGCCAACACAGGTAGGACTATCCGACTTCCGGTACACGCTGGCGACACGCTCTCGAGAGTTCAAAAAGCCGCTGCACGATTCGAACTTCTTCACGGACGTCAACCCAACCTAGAAGAGCTCTCTCGGGAAGTTGAGATCGATCAATCCAAACTTGCTGATGCGATGAAATTTAGAGCAGAGCCGGTCTCATTGAGCGAACCGTTGCGTGACGACGGAGACGCCGAGTTGGGAGATGTAGTTGAGGACAGGGCAGCAGCATCACCATTTGATGTAGCCGCTACCTCTATGCTTCCCGTTGAAATTGGCCGCCTCTTAGCACCCCTTGACGATAGGGAAAGAGAGATCCTTCGCCTCAGATTCGGACTTGACCGTGGAGAGGCTCGCACGCTCGAAGAAGTTGGTGAGCACTTCAATTTAACGAGAGAACGAATCCGTCAAATTGAAGCCCGAGCGATGTCGAAACTACGCCACCCTTCATCAGACACCGGAGCTAGGGATCTTTTAGCCCTCTAAAGCACCAGTGAAACCTTCGAAGGGAGCCTAAGTACAAAATACTTGGGCTCCCTTTTTCCACCTAAAAATCTGGATCCCCTGGGAGCACAATTCTGATTCCATTCCCCTCGGCAATCATCCTCGGTGCCACCTTCACAACGTTGCGCTCTGTCTTCAAATAATCAAAAAGTGATTCAACGTCATCAAAGCGCGAGATGGCCTCTAGGTTCTTCTTAGTTGGAAGCACCAATTCGTATTCGCCCCGTTCGTGACGTTCGAGGGCAAGTTGAGGAGTTATCCACGCGCTCTCCACAGTCTCGGAGTTATCGTGTTTGCCAGATTGCCCTTCTGGTGCTTTCGCTACGAAAAAACGGGTGTCGTAACGTCTTGGGGCACCCTCTGGAGTAATCCAGTGAGCAAAATAGGCTAGATCATTTGCATGGATAACCAATGACTCGCTCTTCAAAATCTCAGCGAACGTTATTTTCCCCTGGTTCAATTGGTCCCGTAAGAGTGCACACCTTTCTTTGAAGTTAGCTGATTCTTTGAGATCATCCGAGCTACTCCTGGCAAGCATGATTCCAGATTCCTCAAAGCACTCGCGTACCGCAGCAACCCAGAACCTTAGGGCACCGTCTTCGATACTAAGAGAAAGATTGGCATCTAAATTTTCGCTGCTTACAAGCGTGCAATCCAATGCAATCTCGGCATCACCGACGTCCACCGCGCCACCCGGAAAGACATAGGCGCCTCCGACAAAATCAAGTTGAAGGTTACGCTTGAGCATAAAGACTTCTAGTCGCGAGTCACCTCCGTCTCTGACGAGCATGATCGTTGCAGCTTCTCTAGGTGTAATCACCTTATAAATCCTAGCTAGCTTCAAAACGGTAATACGGGATCAAACTATTATTCAAGCTAGAAATGCTTGAACAGTCCCAGCAAATGCTTGTGGCTTCAAAAACGGCCAACCATGATTGGCATCAACAACTATCGAAGAGGCACCCAACTCACTAGTCATCTCTTCGAAAAGGTCGCGAGTTACAACCACATCCCTTGAACCCCAAATAGTCAAAACTTCAATTTCAGAGTCCTTCACCCTCTGCATCGCTGGTCTAATATCAGAGCTCCTTGCTATCAAAGCACACTCGATAGTACGTTGTGGAGCCTTCAATATTTCTCCGAGACCATCAAATAGAGCCGAGAATATCTGAGGCGAAACTAATAGGCTTCTAGCGCCATCTTGAATAAATGCACTACTCCAATCGATCAACGTCCTGCTTCTGACCGAAACATCGTTATCTTTGCTCCAGGTAGGGTGACCAATTGCATTCACAAGAACCAGTTTTTCAATTCGGTCGGTCAATGCTGATGCCGCTTCAATGGATATGGCACCACCAAGGGAATGACCGATCAGATCGAACTTAGCCTCTTCGCCAAAGGCCTCTACTGCCACCTTTTCAAGAGCTTCAACGTAACTTTCAAAACACGCTTTAGTAGCTGTTGGTATCACAGAATAGAGATCGGGTATCACCACGTTATGACCGAGTTTTGCAAACTCTACGGCTACCTGCCGGTACGTAGCAGGCTTCAACGCCCAACCGGGAACGACCATCAAATTCTTGCCGGCGCCACAATGTAGGTGATGTCCTCCGAACTTATCAACTTCAAATACTTGGCGTCGAATAGGTGCCTGGGACATTGACCACCTCCTTGTCACTTCCGGGCAGAGCCGACCTAGTTGCCATATCGACTCTTTTTGCAAATTTGGTAACAAAAATGTTACAAGATTCCTTCACGGCAACGACGTAATAAGTAAATTGTGCAGATATCAGACGAGCATTTGACACTTCAACCTGGCAATGTGGCCCGATCTCAAAGCTTGGTAATCATTTAATGTAAACTCAATTAAGTAAGTTGACTCACTACGTGAATGTCTGTTTAGATCTGGAGTGCAACAAGAAATGGCTCAGGCCTCGAGCAGAGGCGGGCAAAGGCCCGCGAATCGAAATAGAACTTCATCCCAAAGTGCCCAGCAGCGCAGCGGGCAAGGCAGCAATAGAAGTGGCGGAGGCTCAAATCGCAAGGTAGTCGCCGCGAAGAAGTCGGGCACAAATCGCGGCTTACTATGGGTAACGGCATCCTTTGTTGTAGTCGCGGCAATTATCGCGACTTTTGTGATCATAAAAGCCAACAAATCTTCTGGTTCAGCCCAGGCAACTGATCTAGCTCCGGCCTCTGTCGTGAATGCAGTCACTAACGTCCCAAACACCCTTTTAGCATCGGCAACGGTTCCAACGAGTTCGATACCTCTCCCTGTCGCAGTTAAGAACACTCCCGTCCTAACGAACAACGCAAAACCTGTTGTTCTTTACATGGGCGCCGACTACTGCCCATACTGCGCAGCTCAACGTTGGCCGTTGATTGTGGCTCTATCGAAGTTTGGGACTTTTTCGAATCTCCATACGACTGCATCGTCATCGACCGACGTTTACCCGAACACTCAAACCTTCTCCTTCTATGGTTCGTCCTACAAGTCAAACTACATCGACTTTCAAGCCGTAGAGATGCAAACCAACGTTGCTTCTAGCTCTGGCGGCTACACGACTCTACAAACTCCTAACGCTGAACAGCAGAAGTTGTTTGCAAAGTATGACCAACCGCCATATGCTGCGACAGCGACTGGAATTCCATTCATAGATTTTGGAAACCAATACATCGAAAGTGGCCCTGCATACTCACCTCAAATTCTCCAAGGTCTTTCTCGTGCTTCAATTGCCGGTAGCCTTTCAATCACAGGTGCGGTGACGAGCCAAGCAATTCTCGCCTCTGCGAATCTAATTATCGCTACCGTATGCAAGATTGACCACAACCAACCTGGGTCTGTGTGCACATCTCCAGCTGTAGTTGCTGCACAAAAGGCGTTCTAACTCCGTGATCCAAAGTCGCGATAGCTCTCTTTTGGCAACGACGCGCCAACAAGTAACGATCGTTGCAGGGAAAGGTGGGGTTGGGAAGTCAACGGTTTCAGTTGCGAGTGCCCTGGCAAATGCTAGGGCTGGAAAATCAGTCATACTTCTTTCTACCGATACATCAACTATCATTACAAAGGCTGAAAAAGAGGTTGCCTCTGCAGGTGATTTTCTATCTGGTCGCCCCGTCTTCCAGCTCCTGCGTGCCGAAGAAATTCTGATAGAGTACCTCGAAACACATGGCCTTGCATCTCTTGGAAAGAGACTAATTTCAACCGGCGTGGTATCTGTGATCGCCACCGCAGTTCCTGGAATCCGAGAGCTACTCATACTTGCCAAGATAAAGCAGCTTGCACAAAGCGGCGAATACGAAAAGATTATCTTTGACGCCCCAGCATCAGGGCATTTAATGACACTTTTGTCATCCCCAGTTGGGCTGAAGGATATCGCCAAGGTAGGCCTCCTCAAAAACCAGGCGGACGATGTCGAAGAGCTGTTGAACGATCGAAGTAGAAGCGGGCTTACCATTGTTACGCTTCCCGAAGAGACGCCAGTAACTGAAAGTATTGAAACTATCGCAAAGATCCGAGAGCTCAAGTCGATCTCAGTTAATTCAATTGTCGTCAATCAACGTATTGCCGCTCCAAAACTATCGGCATCAGGTGTGGCCTCAATCCTCGATTCAAGAGACGCCTCACCATCTGTAAGAGCATATGAGTACGTTGTTTCCCGCGAAAAAATTGCGGATACCGAGATAAAGCGACTCATCCACGGCGTCTCTGACGTTGAAATCATTGAGCTTCCGTATCTCTATCAATCGAATCTTTCAATTGCGGATTTAGAGAAACTGGTAGCACGCGAGATCATACGAGAGGGAAATCTCCGATGAGCGAAGAAAGTGTTCTTGAAATTCTCCACTCAAAGTCAGTAGTAATCTTGACCGGTCCAGGCGGGGTTGGAAAGACATCGTGCGCAGCCTCAATTGCCATTGGAGCAGCCCTTAGTGGTATTAATACGGCCGTTGTAACTATCGATCCTGCAAAACGACTTGCAAACGCATTAGGTCTAGAGTCGATAGGCAACGATCCAGTCGAGATTCCGATGGGTGGCGCCGGATCTCTAAGCGCAGTGATGCTTGATGCTGACGCAACATTCGATGCATTAATAAAGAGATACGCCAAGAGCCAAGAACAAGTCGAGGCAATTCTCGCAAATAAGGTCTACCAAAACCTCACCCAATATCTTTCAGGAATTCAAGAGTACATGGCCATGGAAAAGATCTTTGAGCTCCACAACGATCCCCGCTTTGACCTACTGATTGTAGATACTCCACCAAGTGCAAATGCCCTTGACTTTCTCGATGCTCCGCGGCGCTTAGTCAGCTTTCTCGATAACAAAGTCTTTAAGATCATAATGTCCCCTTCGTCATCGTTTCTGAAGCCAATATCTTTCGCAACTCGCGCCGTGCTCAAGACAATATCGAAAGTGGTGGGCGCAGAGATAGTCGACGAAGCTGTTGCATTCTTCAAAGACTTCGAGGGTATGGAAGAGGGATTTCGGGCGCGAGCTATTGAAGTTGGCGAACTTCTAAAATCCGAGAAGACCACTTTCTTCCTGGTAACCTCTCCAAGAACCAACACGATAGTTGATGCCAAAGACTTTGGTGAAAAGTTGATCAGTTACGGATTCTCGATCGCGCGAATCATCTCCAATCGTGAGGTTCCGTCTTTCTCGGGCGATGATCATGAAAGTGGCGCTCTTGACGATCTTGTTCCGTCAGATCTTGATGTACTGAGCGAAAATCTGAAAAAGATTGAACTTCTGCGAAACGTCGAACAGAAAGACATCGATGAAATGGCGTTTGGACTCAGAGCAGATGGACTCATCCACGTGGCAGATAACGGCGCTGGTCTTAGCTCAATCGAGGATCTCGCCCACCTAGCAAGTTCAATTATCTCTCCAAATTAATGTTTTCGACCTTGAAATAGTAGGATATTGCCCATGGCTACGATTTACATAGTGTGCGACTCCGAAACTGTAAAAGATGAGATAAGCATGGCTCTCGACTTTGTCGCATCGAAATTAGTATGGTTCGACAGGGCTCAAACCTTCATTGAACAGTGCAAAACGGTTACGCCCGATCTAGCGGTACTTGATATGCAGATAGGAAATATGGGGGCGATAGCGGCAATTCACGAACTTCACCTCGAAGAGTCTGGTGGGCGAATGGATCATGTGCCAACGATCGCAATCCTGGATCGCCGGGCGGACGTCTTCATCGTAAAAAGGACCATGGTTGAAGGATTTGTGATCAAACCCTACAACTCGCGGAAGTTAATCGATGCGGCACGCGCGGTACTCGACGGCGGTACATATGAAGACACTTCATATGCTCCACTTGAAAATGCATAATCGACGGCGGCTAAGATGTCATCACTGGTTTTAGACTAAGTAGTCGAAGTTGGCATATGACATCTTCACAACGGGAAGTAGCGCAGCTTGGCAGCGCGCAGCGTTCGGGACGCTGAGGCCGGGGGTTCAAATCCCCCCTTCCCGACCAAAACTTTTAATGTCCAGAGAATCGGTAGATTGGACAATTGTCATCTAAATATTCGTCGCTTTTGCTAAGCGTAAAGTTTTGACTAGTGTCATCGCTAGCACCATGATCTATAGAACGTAGTGAAAGTCAGTACGTCTGTCTCACAATGAAATTACGCCCTCAGAAAGTAATCTTCGGTCACCCATTTCAAATGATAAAATTATGTCTATCTTTCTGCTAGGCATTGGAGCGGCCCAACCTCCTAACCAAAGGTTTACCTAAAAGGTCTAAGCTAAAAATAACGACCTAAAACACAGGGTTTCAAAGGCGTTTTCTTCACCCCAATGGCGGAGAAAAGAGCTAGAAAGGTGCGTTTATGCAACTGGGAATGATCGGACTCGGCCGCATGGGTGGAAACCTAGTTCGCCGGCTTATGGCAAATGGCCACGAGGCCGTAGTCTACGACGTAAACCAGGGAGCTGTCGCAACTCTTGAGGCCGAAGGCGCTACTGGTTCAACCTCAATCAAAGACTTCGTAGAGAAACTCTCGAAGCCTCGTGCGGCATGGATAATGGTACCCGCCGGAGAGATTACGACTTCAACAGTTCACGAACTAGAGCAGTATATGGAAGAGGGCGACATAATCATCGATGGCGGTAACTCTTACTACCGTGACGACATCGATAGAGCCAACAGATTGAGGGAAAAAGGAATCTCATACGTAGATGTTGGAACCAGTGGTGGTGTTTGGGGTCTTGAACGCGGTTACTGCCTAATGGTTGGCGGTGATAAGCACATAGTGGACCACCTATCACCTATATTTTCTACCATCGCTCCTGGACTCGAAGCTGCGCCTCGTACTCCAAACCGAAGCGGCCAAATAGAAAACTTTGAAACTGGCTGGCATCATTGCGGGCCGAACGGAGCTGGACACTTCGTAAAGATGGTCCACAATGGAATTGAATATGGTCTCATGGCAGCCTACGCCGAAGGATTCAACATCCTAAAGAATGCAAACATTGGCTCCCTATCGCGCGATAATGACGCCGAGACGGCTCCGTTAGCACACCCCGAATACTATCAATTTGATCTTGACATTGCGGCGATCGCGGAGTTGTGGAGAAGAGGAAGTGTAGTGACATCCTGGCTCCTTGACCTTACAGCGATAGCGCTCGTTGACTCCCCCGACTTAGGTGAGTTTGGGGGACGAGTATCTGATTCAGGCGAGGGACGATGGACGGCACTCGCCGCCGTCGAAGAGGGTGTTCCAGCCCCAGTTCTCACCGCATCGCTCTATTCCAGATTCGCCTCACGCGATCTCGACAGGTACGGAAATCAGATTCTTAGCGCAATGCGCAAGGGTTTCGGTGGTCACGCAGAGAAGAAGGACTGAGTCTTGTCGATTATCAATTCCAAATCAAAGCGGGTGTTCCTCTTTGATATCGATGGAACTCTACTGATCTCAGATGGCGCTGGTTCATCCTCTTGGACCCTCGCATTTGAAGAACTCTACAACATCTCAGCCGACATATTTCAGTACACCGATACCGGAATGACAGATCAAGCTATAGCCAAACACACCTTCGAAGCAACAATGAAGAGGAGTGCAACTGAGGCTGAGCTCAAAGAGTTGATCGAGGTAAGACTTCGCCACCTTCGAGAAACGATCCATGCTTCGGCGCACTTCGAGATTCTAACCGGAGTTACAGAGCTGCTTACTAAGTTGAAGGCGACTGGAGCAATACTTGGCGTAGTTACAGGCAACCTACAGCTAGCGGCTGAGATGAAGCTTGAGAAGGCCAACCTGTCCAGCTTCTTCTCATTCGGAGGCTATGGATCAGATGCTTACGAGCGAGTCGACCTGACTCAAATAGCGATTGATCGATGCCGCGACATCTACGGTGCAGATCTTGCCCTTGACGAATTCGTTGCAATCGGCGATACCCCGAATGACGTCAAAGCAGCTCATGGCTGTGGAATACAATGCGTTGGCGTGGGAACCCACAAATATAAGCGAGAAGATCTATCAGAGGCCGGGGCCGACTTCGCAATTGATAACCTTGCCGAGGGTCTGCCTATGTTTGGAATCATCCTTTAGAAAGATATTTGGGAAAAGGGGATAAGGTGCAAAGCGAGCTACTTGGAGTTGATATCGGTGGTACCCAATTTAGGATGGGCTTTGTCACTGATGACGGAGGCGTGATCGGTCACAAGTCACTTCCGACTCCATCATTTTCAACTTCATACGATGCATTCACAGATCTTCGCCAACTAATCGATCCCGATCGACACGCTACAAAGCTGGTAGTTGGTGTTCCCGGAGTTGTTGACTACAAAGAGCAGAGGCTTATTTACGCTCCAAATATTCCACAAAACTTCGTTCCTGAACTCAACTCCAAAGCGATAAGTGAAAAACTTCAGGTTGAGACTCTACTTGTGAATGATGCGGATCTTGCAGCAATTGGAGAGGCCAACTTTGGCGCAGGTCGTGAAAGTGAATCGATGGCCTACGTAACTATCTCAACCGGAGTTGGAGCCGCAGTCGTAGTCGACAAACACCTTCTTCGATCTCGCCACTCAATTGCCGAACTTGGCCACAGTTTCATCGACGCCAACTCAGCTAACGTAGATGGCGTTGGCTCCGTCGAGCTTATGGCGAGCGGAACGGCATTAGCAATGATCGCCAAAGAAAAAAAGATACTGCTTTCAAATGCGGAAATCGTAAAGCGAGCTACTGACGGGGACCGTGAATGTTCACAACTCGTCGAAGGCCTAGCTCACAACACCGCAGTATCGATGGCCAACATGGTACATCTTTTCTCAGTAGATACTATTGTTCTCGGTGGAGGCGTCTCTTTATCTGGAGATTACTTTTTCGATCTTGCGGTGGCAAAATTCAATCGACTTTGCCCCCCATACTTTTCAGTGAAGGTAAAAAGAGCCGAGCTCGGAGACGAAGCGGGGCTTGCCGGAGCTGGTGCCGCATTTAGCGCCTTCGAGATGAACTAAGACACGAACTTTCTTGGTGCCATCACGTCAGCGGATTCCACAAAGAAAGATGTGGTTGGCTATATTTTCGACTGTCCTGATACCAGAAGCATCCCTATCGGCTCTTTTAGAATTAAAGTCATGGATTAAACCATCCCAGGTAAATTTGGCATGGCCTAACTTCGGTAAATTCAAGTGCAATTCTTGCGCGAAGTTCACCTCGACTACTTCCTTTCAGCTTTACTTGGGCGCAATTCCAAAATCGATTCCATCGGGATTGAGCTAAATTGAAACCGATCTCTTCGATACTTCGCCGTCTCAAATAGCAAGGTTGAAAAGACTTAGATCACATGGAAGCATCCTTGGTTGCTACATAGACGCCGGAACTGCCGAAGCATGGAGACCAGATGCCAGTATGTATCCCAATACACTTTTGGGTAAAAGTGACGTTGGATGGAGCGGAGAGAGCTTGATTGATGTCTCTGTGCCTAACGACGCTTTGATTAGAATTCTTGAAGCTAGAGTAAGGCTCTGCAAGGAGCGCGGCTTCCAGGCTGTGGACTTCGACGATGTCAATGGCTATCAAAATTGCACTGGCTTCAACATCACCGCCTCCCAGCAGATCAGCTTCAACCTTTTCTCAGCCGACCTTGCTCACAACTATGGGCTTTTGGTAGCTCTAAAGAACGACCTCGATCAATTCAAAGTACTTTCACCCGCCTTTGACTTTGCGGTCGAGGAGAGTTGTCTCGCGTACATGGATTGACTTAGCTATCAAAATTTAGCAAACGGCCTACAAAACTTGGCACTCTCGAAGACGATATTCGATACGGAGTACAGCAGGCTGTCTGAGAAATTGTGCAAAAAGATAGCGAACGACAAAACCATAGATTACTTTGCCAGCCTCAAACTTGCATCACTCGAGATTAGCTGTCGATCGATTCTTCAAGGCTAGATGCTAACTCTTCAATGGCACGAATAAGCGAAAGGCGCACTGGTGAGAGCCGATACCAAATCCACTTGCCCCTTCTCTCAGATGTGAGCCATCCGGCCCTAACGAGTGTTGCAAGGTGATGGCTAACCGTAGATTGAGATCTTTCAACTTTATCGACTAACGCACAGGCGCAAAGTGCGTCTGGGTATGCCTCCAAGTGAAAGGCTAGAAGCTTCAATCGCACCGGATCCGAGGTGGCTGCTAAAGCCATGGAAATTTCATTTGCCCTGGCAAACAATTGGCTTTTAGTCTCCAACACATCATTGACTTCACACTGTGGGGAGTCCAAATCGTCGATAACCAAAGCCTTAAAATATTCCACGTATCTGATTCTAAAAGAGATCATTGCATTGATCATCATATCGATAGCTATCGATATAATGATTAGATATGGAAATTGAAGAGGTAGCAGCTGCCACAGAGGTGCGCCCGAGCTATCGCAGAATGATAAGCGAATTTTTGGGCACGGCGATTCTTCTTCTAACCGTTGTGGGATCTGGCATTCAGGCTACCCTTCTATCGCCTCACGACATCGGCCTAGAACTTCTAGAAAACGCCCTTGCAACGGCGGCAATTCTCTACTTGATCATTACTGTATTTGCAAAGGAGTCTGGGGCTCACTTCAACCCATTAGTCACGTTTTTTTCCGCCACCAAAGGCGAACTAACGTCGAAGCAAGCAATCATCGAAGTGGTCTTGCAATTCTCTGGCGCAATATTGGGCACTATTACCGCGAACTCTATGTTTGGCGTACCTATTACGCACCTCTCAAACCATATTCGTCAATCTTCGCCCCACTTTCTATCCGAAGTAATCGCAACCTTTCTCCTCATAACAGTGATCGAATTAGCTGGAAAGACCTATGACGCAAGAGCAGTTCCAGCTTTGGTTGCGACTCTAATTGGAGCAGCCTACTTCTTCACTTCATCGACCTCATTTGCAAATCCAGCCGCCGTGGTTGGAAGAATGTTTACAAACTCGTTTGCTGGTATTAGCCCATCGTCATCAATCTCTTTTATTATCGCTGAAATAATAGGTGCATCGGGTGGATATCTATTCTCAAAAATCTTCAAGAGCAAAGGATAACTGTAAATATGGATAAAAAAGAGGTCCTATTCGTCTGCGTCCATAATGCTGGGCGATCACAAATGGCATCAGGATTAATGCGAGATCTAGCAGCTGACGTGACTGATGTAAAATCGGCTGGGAGCGAACCCGCTGACTCATTGAACCCGGCAGTCGTAGCTGCTATGGCAGAGATCGGCATCGACATCTCCCAAGAAGTCCCAAAAAAACTAACATTTGACGACGCGAAAGCCGCAGATATCGCCATCACGATGGGTTGCGGAGATGCTTGTCCCGTATTTCCAGGAAAGATTTACCTCGATTGGCAACTAGATGATCCAGCGGGCAAGTCTATCGAAGAGGTCCGCATAATCCGAGATCAAATTAAAGAACTGGTTGAAGGCCTCGCAAATGAAATTAGGTCTGGCAAGATATAGGTGAAACTTGCCGAAAGTAATCCTGCATTGCACATAAATTGACTCTCAATAACTAAATTGATGACCATGCGTAGCAGGCAACGGTATCTTTCTTCTCGACTTCAAGGCTTTGGCACAACCATATTTGCCACGATGTCTCAGTTGGCAATCGAAACCAACTCAGTAAACCTTGGGCAAGGATTTCCCGACTACGACGGTCCCGCAATCATCGCAGATGCGGCGATTGATGCGATTCGAAGTGGCCACAATCAGTATCCTCCAGGACCAGGAATTGAGCCACTTCGACGCGCTGTTGCGCACCACAACTTTGGCTACTACGGCGTAAATTATGACCCCTCCTCTGAGGTTCTTATCACCGCTGGAGCAACGGAAGCACTCGCATCTACCCTGATCTCGCTACTCGAAGTAGGAGATGAGGTAATCGTCTTCGAGCCATGCTACGACTCTTACGTTGCATCGATTGCTATGGCTGGAGCTAGAGCGATACCGATTCGACTCCACGGACCAAATTGGAACTTTGACCTTCAACTGCTGCAATCGTCAGTCGGCCCAAGAACTCGAGCGATACTCGTGAATACTCCTCATAATCCAACGGGCAAAGTCTTCAATTTAGAAGAGCTGAAACAAATATCTAACTTAGCTCTCGAAAACGATCTCCTCGTAATTACTGACGAAGTCTATGAACACCTCGTATTCGAGGGGGAACACCACTTTTTGGCGTCGTTCGAAGGCATGCGAGAGCGCACCATATCCATCTCTTCAGCTGCTAAGACATTTTCATTTACCGGCTGGAAGATCGGCTGGGTTACGGCGCAACCCGAACTATTGGCTGCCATCCGAACCTCGAAGCAGTTTCTGACGTATGTAAATGGTGCGCCATTTCAACATGCAATCGCCAAGGGGCTAGATCCAGAGCTGAACTTAATCGCGGAGGCAAAGGATGCTCTCGGACCATCCAGGGAACTCCTAATCGGTTCCTTAGAGCGACTCGGGCTCAAACCACTTCCAACCTCCGGTACCTACTTTGTAAACTGTGATATTTCATCCGTAACAAAGGACGATGCCCTAACCTTCTGCATGCGCATGGCAAATGAAGGCGGCGTAGTAGCCATTCCCAGCTCGGTCTTCTATCTCGATCGCGAAGGCAGCGAACACTACGTTCGCTTTGCATTCTGTAAGAGAACATCGGTCATAGAAGAAGCAGTCTTTCGCCTCGATTCTTGGTTAAATTGACCTTGCCATAAGAGGGCTACGGGGCGACTAACGATAGCACTGTCTCAAACCAGCGCATTTTTCCGGGCGCATGAAGCGCGGACGCTAGATATAGTGCTATCTGGAGATGGAATTTCTTAAATGCCGACGCTACCTCGCTAATGATACCTGGGGAAATCCGACCACTTACAAACAAGATTGCCCAAGCAAGAACTATCTAATAAAGTCAGACGTGCGAAATCATTTCAAAGAGACTCGCCATAGCTCGATCCTACATAATGGATAAAACCCGTAAGTTTTATCGCTGTGAGTGAAAGTAGTGGTGATGCTGTGAGTGCCATAATTAACAAAGCAGAGACCACGCAATTTATAAAGATAAGTTGAAGTTAAATGAATATTTAGCTTCGGTTCTTACACATAAATTCTTAAGCTACTTAACAGCATAAAGCTGGAATAACCCTTATCCCAGGGATGCCGAGCTCCCCTGCTACCTGCCTAATGAAAAAAAGCAGTCTCTGCCACTTGGACAGCGTCACTTTTCGCAAGCGTTCACATCTGACCATAGCGACAAAGTCCCTACAGGAGCTATCTCGTTTGGGACTTAATTCGAAAAAGATGTGCATTCTCCTTGAAATAAGCGAGAATGTCTATAGCCTATCGTGAGTAGGTTAAAATATCTATGAAGCTGGTTTCCCCCCGCGTGATAAAACTTGTTCAAATTCTCCAAATAACCCTCGCAGACCGTTATCAACATTGATTATGAGTCATTGAATCCCTTCAAGAGTTGCATTTATCAAAATGCGGGGGCCTCTCGTATAACTCCTATCACAACAGATTTGTTTCGAGTAACTATCGCCGTCTTGTCGATTCGATCGAGCAGCAAAGTTATGAACATCAACTAACTAAGTCGAGTAACTCAAGTCATTTGTATTTCTGCACCTTCGATCTAAATTGCTGTCTTCACCTCAAGCTTCAGTAAGGATTCATTTAAACTCGCTACTTTCTTGCTAAGAAAGGCGGATTTTGTAATGAAAAGCACGACTTTTTTCCCTGACACCGCGCAATTTGGCAATCTTAGGAGCAATTCAGCAGGCTATAAAAATAATGTACCTAGACCCCCATCTCGCGTTGCATTCAATGTAATGGTGGTAATTCTCGGCCTTGGCTTCGGGGTATTCGTAGCTCTTCCGATCGTCGACGGCACCCAAAGCGAATTGCACCTAACCGGGGGCCTCGCTATGTTCATCGGATCGATCACCGGCATAGTTGGAACGTACTTGGCTCTGATAATGGTGATCCTAGCTAGCAGGATGCCAGCTCTAGAACGAGTACTAGGTCAGGGCGGCGTAATACATTGGCACCGAAAATTATCCCCGTGGCCTATCTTGCTAATTGCTGCACATGCAATCTTTCTAACGTTGTCATATGCTGAGGCAGCAAAGACCGGTATCTTATCTGAGGTTGGGGTCATAGTAAATACCTATCCTCACTTGGTAACTGCAACATTCGGACTTGGGATTATGGTCGTTATCGGCGTAGTATCGGTCCCGCAGATACGAAGAAATGTTTCGCGAGAGAACTGGTGGATCCTCCACCTACTAATGTACGTTGCCCTCGTCATTTCGTTCGCCCACGAAATCGCCCTAGGACCCTCTTTCGTGAAACATCCCCTAACTCAAATTGCATGGATTGGGGGGTGGATCTTTGCCCTTGTTCTCATCGTAATATTTCGTATAGGAGTACCAGTAGCTAGGTCGCTGCGCTACAAGTTACGCGTCGCAGAGGTACATCGCGAGAGCGAGGGCGTAACATCGATCGTTCTCGAGGGCAAGGGTTTGGAGCGATTGAAGATCTCAGGCGGACAATTCTTCGAGTGGCGGTTTTTAGCGAAGGGGATGTGGTGGCAGGCACACCCATTTACTGTATCCGCCTTACCTAGGCCTCCTTTTTTGCGCCTAACCGTCAAAGCCCTCGGAGACTTTTCGTCGTCAATCGCAGAGATCAAAGTCGGAACTTCTGTTGCAATAGAAGGGCCGTATGGTTCATTTACCGTTGAGGCATCTAAAAGACAATTGGCCCTATTGATAGCTGGTGGAATTGGCGTAACCGCCATACGATCCCTTCTGGAGGAGATCTCGCCAAAGGCTCGTCCAGTAGTTGTATTGCGCGCCAACAAAGAGTCCGAGCTAGCTCTACTAGACGAAATTATAGAGCTTGTAAGACTTCGCAAAGGAGTGGTTCACAAATTGATCGGTAGTCGTGAAGAAGTCAATTTGGCCACGATTGTAAAACTCGTCCCAGACATGAAACGCCGCGACGTATTTATCTGCGGTCCTGAGGGTTTTGTAAACCACGTTGAATCGATAGTTAAGAGAAGCGGCGTCCCAACGGAGGCCATCCACCACGAAGCGTACAGCATCTAGTTAGGAATATTGCCAAGTGAAACCATCCCTAAAGTTAATAGGCGCTGCCTCGGTCGGCTTTGTTGGAGTCATTGTAATTCACGGACCAGCACCGTCGACTCAAAATACCGCGCTAGTAAAGTCAAGCACATCGTCCCAGTCTTCGACTACGACAACAGCCTCGGCTAGCTCTGGATCGACTACGACAACAGCCTCGGCTAGCTCTGGATCGACTACGACAACAGTTTCGGCTAGCTCTGGATCGACTACGACGACCGTCGTTAACGCAACGACTACGACTACCGCTGCTCCTACATCGATTTCGAATGCGACGATGATCGGAACTTTGGAAAACTACGGATACGGGCAGATGGCCGTTAAGGTAACGATAAAAAACAACAAAATTACCGACGTAAGCGTAGCTTCACTTCAGACAGCCGAATCCTACTCTTTACAGCTAGAACAACAAGTAGTACCAATCTTAAAGTCCGAAGTTCTGAAGGCCCAGAGTGCACAAATCATGGGGATCACCGGCGCCACCTACACCAGTGAGGCATATGCCTATTCGCTACAAAACGCCTTGACCAAACTCAAATTCAAATGATCTCCTACGTTCACCATGCAATGGGCACCGCCTTTTCATTCTTGATCACAGATGAGAAAACTGATAAATCAACAATTGAAGAGGCACTGTTGATGGCATGCTCGGAGATCGACTCCCAAGATAACCGATTCAGCCCATGGAAGAAGGAGAGCGAGCTAAGCCTCTACAATCGAGGAGAGGCAAAAGAGCCCTCTGACCTCTTTATCGAAGTATTGGAGGAGTGCGAACGAGCAAAAGTGATCACCGCTGGCCACTTTGACCCTTGGGCATTGGGAGAGAAGTTCAATCCAACGGGGTTGGTCAAGGGGTGGACTGCGAAACGCGCGCTGTCGACTCTAATTAAAGCTGGAATTGATGGTGGTGTTGTCAACGCCGGTGGAGACATTTGCGTTTTCCCCGGTCGCCCCTACTTAATTGGTGTCCAAGACCCCTTTAATTCAAAAGAGCTCCTCGGGGCAATAGAAGTGACCGATGCGGTTGCCACCTCAGGTAGCTACGAGCGCGGCGACCACATCGTCAACGTAAAAGGTAATGCCATAACGACGGTAGCAGCAACCGTAACAGGCAAGGACCTAACACTCCTCGACGCACTTGCAACTGCACTAATAGCTGGAGGCGACGAGGTTCTAACCCTAATTTCAAAGATGGAGGACATAGCGGCGATGATAGTGAAGTCCGATGGATCGATGCTCGCGACAGCTAATTTTTCCTTCTCAGAAGAAAACCGCACCTCTACTGAATGACATCTATCCAGTAGTACCTTCCTTTGACCACTTACCTCCAATTAGCAAGGTTGTACCGAACGTGTTAGTTGAGCTGGGACAGCAAGCCACAAGAAATGCCAACTATCCAAGGAAAAACTCTCGATCGGCGTCGTCACCGATACAAGTACCAAAAAAAGCTTATCGATCCGAGTCTTGGTATCAATCCCTATGGAAAATAAGTCTCGACTTTGAAAAAGTAGGGAATCGGAATTTTCAACACCAACAAACACAGTCACAATCTCATCCATAGCGCACTCTATAACCACTTCAAAGATCGGAAGGAATCGAAATCTCCGCTGAAAAAGACGGAAGAATAAATCTAGAAGCACGAGGCGCTTCTAATTATTGTCACAATTCGTCACTCTTCACTCATACCGGCTAGCTGGGATGATTAGGATCGCATCTACGAAAGAACCCGGCTTTAATTCGAACACGTCCCATACGTCGGCCTAGAGTAGCGTTGGCTTTTATAGTTGTTATACAGATTCACTTTTGCATTTATGCTCGTTGTGCGCTAAGCGCGTTTACAGGTGGCAGAACAACACGGACTGGATGACCATAATCCTTGGACATTAAATTCTTTACGCAGGTTTTCGTAACCCTTTTGGTAATAATGGACCCCCTCGGAAATGTCCCAATATTTCTCTCACTAACCAAAAATGTCGCTCCAAAAGCTCAACGTCACCTTGCGTTACAGGCTGTTCTTGTCGCGGGCGCGGTAATTGGATCGTTTGCATTGTTTGGTCAAGAGATCCTCTCGTATTTAGGAATCTCGATTCCAGCGTTACAAGGTTCAGGTGGACTTCTGCTTCTTTTAGTATCGCTAAAACTCCTTACTGGAGGCAGTGAAGAGCACACCAAAGTAGACGATGTTTCCGTGGCTCTCGTACCACTTGGCACGCCACTTATCGCAGGTCCAGGTGCTATCGCAGCGACGATCGTCTTCGCCAAACAATCCCATACCTTTGATCGATACTCTGCAATTGCTGCTGCGCTTGCCCTTGTACTTGTCCTTCTATGGGTAACGCTCAGGTACTCGTTAGCGTTAATACGCCTCCTTAAAGAGGGAGGAATAACATTGTTAACCCGAGTCTTTGGGCTTCTACTGGCGGCGATTTCAGTTCAGCTAATAGCCCAATCAGTACAAGGGTTCGTAAAAGGATGATCCGAAACCGTATAAAATTTCGAAGATAAGCGGACCCAGAAGATCAAGTTGCGTCGAGTCGGACATCGCAGGTTGTTCTCGGTTATCGGATCTGGTCAAAGAACTAACTGACCATACTTCTCTGCGGAGCTTGAGCACTTACGCAGAGGCATTCAAACGATAGTAAATTTCGTTCTAAGAGATGACACACAACTGCTGCAACTAACTAAACCCTCTTGCTTTTGCAACATTGATCGCTGTTACAGGGGCGCTAATTCGACTGACCACAAGAGGTAGGAGATTTTATGGCCTACCTCCATTGAGTTATTGACCTACGATTCCCATATCAATCAGCGCTTCAGCGATCTGAATTGTATTTAGAGCGGCACCTTTTCGCAGGTTATCTCCTGAAATGAATAGGGCAACTCCATTTTCAACGCTCTCATCTCTACGAATTCGTCCAACTATCGAAGGATCAATCCCAGCTGCCTTGAGTGGCGTCGGGATGTTATCGATGATCACCGACGGAGCTTCAGCAATTACTTGACGGAGCTTTTCGATCTCAAACTCTCTCTCGAGTTCGAGATTCAGAGCTACAGAGTGGCCCGTGAATACAGGAACCCTAACACAGGTGGTCGACACCTTCAACGCTGGCAATTCAAGAATCTTGCGACTTTCGTCTCGGAACTTATGCTCTTCGTTGGTTTCATCGTCAACCAAGGATCCTGCGAGGGGAATCACATTTCCCGCTATCGGCTCGAGAAAGGCCTTTGGATCGCCCAAGTCAACGCTAGATCCGTCGAAGGTTAGCTTTGAGATGTCACTTCCTGCCCGTTGAATCTGACCTGCCAACTCCTCAACGCCAGCTACTCCGGCGCCAGATACAGCTTGATAGGTGGAGGCGACCACTCGCTTTAGGCCAAAGGCCATCGCTATCGCCTTCATCGGAGACATGCAAACCATCGTGGTGCAATTTGGATTTGCCACAATTCCGAGGGGGATATTGGAGAGTGCGTGGCTGTTTACCTCCGGCACTACGAGGGGGACCTGATCATTCATGCGCCACGCCGAAGAATTATCGATAACTATGGCTCCAGCGGCTGCAACCTTTGGAGCTAGAACTTTAGAAGCGGAGGCACCATTAGAAAATAGCGCAATGTCAATGCCCGAAAAGTTCGCAGTCTCCGAATCCTCGACTACTACATTCTGCCCCATAAAACTAAGTGACTTACCGGCCGAACGAGCGGTCGCAAAGAAGCGCACACTGTCGATGGGAAATGATCTCTGCTCGAGTATCGCCCTCATCACAACACCGACTTGTCCCGTGGCACCAAAGATTCCAAGGTTCACGACTGGACCTCCATCCAAAAGTAAAATTATCTACAACTCAAAGGCTTCGTGCAAAAGTCGAACAGCTTCCTCAACTTCTTCTTGGCGGACCACACATGAGATTCGAATCGCAGAAGTTGAGATCATCTCTATGTTGATTCCACCCTTTGCCATGGTCTCGAACATGGTCGCCGTTATTCCAGGATGACTCTTCATCCCTGCTCCAATCAGTGAAACCCTTCCGATTCCGGGATCAGCATATGCTGCACCGGCCCCTATATCTGTGGCGATATCTTGAGTTACTGCCAAGGCTGCATTTAGATCAACTTGTGGGACCGTGAAGGAGATGTCAGTAGTCCCACCGTGTGAGACATTTTGTACGATCATGTCCACATTGACATTTCGATTTGCAATCTCACGAAAAACTCGCGCGGCAATGCCCGGTCGATCTGGAACGCCGGTGATAGTAACCTTTGCCTCACTTGTGTCGTGGCTAATTGCAGAGACTACAGCTTGCTCCATCGTGTCATCCTCCTCTTGAACGGAAGTTCCGGGCTCCCATGTAAAACTTGATCTAACTTGTAGGGGAACAGAAAAGTTTCTAGCAAACTCCACTGACCTCAAAGCCAAAACTCGCCCTCCCGAGGCAGCAAGTTCTAGCATCTCCTCAAAAGAAATTTTGGAGATTTTGCGAGCATTAGGAACGACGCGAGGATCAGCGGTAAATACACCTGGGACGTCGGTGTAGATCTCACACAATTGTGCTTTCAATGCAGCAGCAAGAGCGACGGCAGTAGTATCAGAACCTCCTCGACCCAAAGTTGTTACGTCTCGCTCCGTTGACACGCCCTGAAAGCCAGCAACGACGGGGACCTTACCCTCGCCAAGAGCTTCAAAGAGACGATCTGGACGAATATCGATGATCTTTGCCTTTGTGTGATCTGTGTCCGTGATTATTCCTGCTTGCGATCCAGTGAACGATGCCGAAGCAACGCCACGATCAGCCAAAGCCATACATAGAAGTGCCATGGAGATTCGTTCACCAGCTGTAAGAAGCATATCCATCTCCCTACCAGGATGTGTGCTGGACACATCGTTTGCGAGTCGAATGAGGTTATCGGTCGTCTTTCCCATAGCTGATACGACCGCGACAACTTGGTCACCTTTTCGCACAGTTCGAGCGATATGGTCGGCGACAGCTTGAATACGATCAGCATCGCCGACCGAGGTACCACCAAACTTTTGAACAATTAAAGCCACGTTAACAAACTAATAGTCGCGAACACCTAAACCCTCGTGGCTAGGCGAGCAACCGAGGTGACAATTGCACTCGAGATGCTGTTACGAGTGTGCTGAAGAGGTTCAATATGCTACCAGTGACACATTAAGTCGAAAATCGACTATTTTGGATGATTGTGCCAAGTGCTAAAAGAGAACGAATTAGGGCTAATCAAGCCAAGAAGAAAGCTGCTGAAATGGCAGTCGCAAAGAAGAAGAATCGAGTCAAGAAGTCTATCTACGGCGGGATAGGTGCGGTACTGGTAGTCGGTGCCATCTATCTTGTCTCAAGACCGACCACAACGAAGTCATCCGCGAGCTCTACTACTAAGACATCGCTCGCGGCAGCGGCGACTACCACCACGGCTGCCGCCACGACAACAACCGCAGCGACAACTACTACAGCGGCTCCCCAGCCGCTCCCATGTCCGCCTGCGACTGGATCAGCGACGAGGGTAACGAAATTCCCAGCTGCTCCGCCGATGTGCATCACTCCATCGGCGAGCTACAGCGCCACAGTGACAACAGATGTTGGCACATTTACGATCTCACTAAATGCAGCAACGGAGCCAAAGACTGTAAACAACTTTGTCTACCTTGCGCGCTACCACTACTACGATGGAATAATCTTCCACCGCGTAATACCTGGGTTCGTGGTTCAAGGCGGAGATCCAACTGGAACAGGTACCGGTGGCCCTGGATATGAGTTCGCAGACGAGCTTCCACCAGGCCAGAGCTATAAGATTGGAACCGTAGCGATGGCAAATGCCGGCCCGAATACTAACGGAAGCCAATTCTTCATAGTCGTTGGTGCACAGGGAACAACTTTGCCCTATCAGTATTCGATCTTTGGAACTGTAACCTCCGGAATGAGCGTGGTTCAAAAGATCGCTGCCGACGGTACAGCAGGTGGAACTCCAACGGTTGTTCACAAGATGATCTCGGTCACAATCACAGGTCCGTAGCAATAAGCTACCCACCAAGAAGACAAACAATCACAAGCTCATAGTATTGAGGTAACACAGTGTTCGGGAAGAAGGGTAAGAATAATCCCATGGAATGTCCAAATGCAGACGGCTCAAGTCCAAAAATACAGAACTTTCCGGCCGAACCTCCCATGTGTATCGACCCCGAAAAGAGATACGCTGCGAAGTTTTCAACCTCAAAAGGTGATTTTGTCGTAGCGCTTGATGCTCTAAAGGCGCCAAAGACAGTAAACAACTTTGTCTACCTGTCGAGATACCACTACTACGAGGGAGTTATCTTCCACAGGATTATCCCTGGATTTGTAGTTCAAGGTGGAGATCCAACGGGGACCGGTGCCGGTGGACCAGGATATCGATTCGAGGACGAGCTACCAAAGGCTGGCCAATACCAACTTGGTTCAATTGCAATGGCTAATGCCGGCCCGAATACTAACGGAAGCCAATTCTTCATTATTACAGGGGCAAGTGGTGTTGGCCTTCCTCCCCTTTACAGCCTCTTTGGCCAGGTTGTAACTGGCATGGATGTCGTAATGGAGATCGAAGCCGTTGGAACTTCAAGTGGCAAAACAAAAGAGACGGTAACCATAAATTCCGTCACGATCACCGAAGAGTAACAAAAATCAATTTCAAGCAAAAGAGCCCCTCGTTCTAAATGTCGAACGAGGGGCTCTTTTGCATTAAACCTCTACATGAAATTCAAGGTCTTCCAGTTCAATTCGAGCTCCATCGAAGTAAGCCTCGAACTCACCCGTACCAATCAATTCAAACTTTCCATTTGGCGTACGGTACAAAAGGTTAGCCTCATCTACACCTACAGTTGCAAATTGCGATCCCTCAAGATAGTGAGTACGCTCCCTCTTCTCACTAGACCACTGCGAATAGTGGGGGATGAAGGCGATGTTTTTTAGAAGACCAAGTCCGACTGTAAATGCACCACCTCTAGGATCGACCATAGGATCGGTAAGAACCATTCCTCCGGCACTCGACCCAACGATTGAGGCTCCATTTTTCCAGGCGCTAATCATAGCTTCATATGCTGGAGACTGCCACAATACGGATCTCAAGTGGTGCGGCGATCCCCCGCCGATGTATATAAATTTCGAATCAACTAACTTTTTAATAAAATCTTCATTAAAAGCATCCTGTCTGCTCAAAATCATCACAGGATCGATTTTGGCTCCCAGAGATTCAAAGTGCTTCTTTGCCGTATCTATCGCCATTTCCGGGTATTCATATGCCGCAGCAGTTGGCAGAATGGAAACAGTTTCCGTCTTAGACACCTCAAGCAACATCTCGTCGAATGTACATTCCGGCGACCATTCGCCGCCCCCTACTAAACCAATTAATCCGCAATCTGCAACTGTCATTAGCCGTCCTTCACCAAGATATTTCAAGATATCTTAGGTCGGCCCACACCAATTACGAAGATATCGCCTTCATTGACTTTAGCGAACTGGTAGCACCGCATTTGAGTTTTCACTTCGACCGTTATTGGTCAGCGAGGTCTCTATGCCACCTTGACTTACCCCAAAGCGCTTCAAGACCGCACCTAATTCAAAGGCTAGGTTATCGGCAAATACTTTGGCTACTCGAACGGTGTCCTGAGCAGCTGAATTTGTAAGTTGGGCATTTTTGGCAACGTTGGGGATCAAAGAATTTATCGTTTCAGCACCAGCAGTGCACAAGTCTGTCATTCTCACAATTTCACTGGTAGTAGCAGACTGCTCTTCTACAGCCGATGCTATCGCATTCTGAGAATCATTGATTGAATTGATCACTATCTGAAATTCAGCGATAACTTCAACAGTCTGGTTCGTGCGCACCTTAATTACATCGATCTTCTCTGCTACCGCAGCCGTAGCCTTGGCTGTTTCAGATGCCAAGGTCTTGACTTCATCAGCTACCACTGCAAAGCCTCTACCAGCTTCTCCTGCTCGCGCCGCTTCTATCGAGGCATTGAGTGCGAGGAGATTTGTCTGCTCAGCTATTGAAGAAATCAAATCAACAACACTTCGGATCTCAACCGTGGACTTCTCTAGCTCTCCAACCGTGCCACTGGTACGGATCGCTAATTCAACAGCCATAGCCACAACTTCGGTTGCCCTAGAGGCGCTCTCAGCAATTTCGCTAATAGACGTTCGCATATCACCCGTGGAGCGGGCAACTTGAACAATCGAGTCCCTCACCGATGATGCTTCATGAGAAACTTGCTCGACTTGCGCAGATGTATCAGAGGCACTTAGCGTTATGGCAACTGCAGAACTTCCGATCTCAGTCGAAGTAGAAGCAATCGAAGTAAGAGTCTCAATAAAACTTTGAACCGTATGGACAAACGCGTTGAAGTGGCGAGCTAGCTCTCCAAATTCATCATTTCTACTTTCATCCATATCGCCATCGATACCCTTGCCCTCGTCGACGGCTATCAAGCCATCAATCACACCTCGAATAGGGCGTATTACAAACCGCATAAAGACTATTAACATTGCGCCAAGCGCGCAGATACTTATGAACGAGACCAAAATAGCGGTCAAAATATTTGTCATAGCCGCGCTTCCTATGGACGAGAGACGAGCGCGAGACATTGTGCTTTGAATCGACGCTGCTAACGGTAGAGCTACCGTGAGATCGTTGGATTGGTTCGAATTTCCATTTATCTGAAGATAAGTAGCCCTTGAGCTATTTCCACTAGTAGCTTCCGTAAATACTTTGACGGTGTTTGCGTTATAACCAGCCAGATCATTTGAAATGCGATTTACCAGGAGCGCAAGGGAAGTGCCTGCGGATAACTGATCTAGCTTGGTCAGCGAAGATTGAATTACCTTATAATCAGCTATTGCCGCATCTTTGAAGGAAGTTTCATTTACCTTATCGTGTATAGACAAGTAGTAGATAAAGTTATTCAAATCATCGTCCATCTTCCAGTAGTAGCCATTGACTTGTGTCAATTGACTTGCAATCGGTGCTTCAATAGAGCGATAGTGATCAGCACTAGTCGATGCTGAAAGTGCCGTTATAATCAGGGCAATAGCACCTAGTACTTCCAAAAAACCAACTAGAGCCGTACCCATTACGAATCGTTTTACTAATGACAAGTGAACCTCCACTTGATCATAATTATTAGCATTATGCGCAATTTATCGTCCAATATACGACGTCATTGAATGATATTCATAACTTTAAAGACGATTTAAATTTGTGGATATTAATATTCGGGAAGTAATTTTCGCCATAGCGCGGTGTGAAATATGCCACAATTGATCAAATTTTACCTAACACATATGGCTAACATTGATAACACAGCGTCAGTAACGCTAAATTGTGTGGATGGAAATTCGCAAGGTGGGGGTCCTCGGATCCGGAATAATGGGCTCAGGCATAGCTGAGGTAGCGGCCGAAGCTGGCTACGAAGTGGTTCTTCGATCAAGGAAACAAGAGACAGCTGATCACATGCGGCTAAGCATTGAACGATCTCTCCTTCGTAAAATCGAAAAGGGTCGGATCAGCGAAGATGTCGCCCGTGAAATCTTGGGACGCATCAAAACCACTGCAGATATAGATGCACTCGGGGGATGCAACCTCGTAATTGAATCCGTCGTTGAGGATCTCGAGATTAAGAAGAACCTTTTTAGCGAGCTTTCGATAGTGGTGGACTCCTCTGCAATTATCGCAACTAATACATCGACTCTTCCGGTAGTTGAATTGGCTGCAGTCACCAAACATCCTGAGCGAGTCTGTGGAATACACTTTTTCAATCCAGCTACAGTGATGAAGTTGGTCGAAATAGTTACACCCATCACGGCGTCAGACGAGACAATCATCAGCGCAGTCAACTTTGCCAAATCTCTCAACAAAGATGTCGTCAAAGTTAAAGACCAAGCCGGTTTTATCGTGAACGCCCTACTATTTCCCTACCTTAACAACGCCATAAGAATGGCAGATAGTGCCATGGCCTCGATAGAAGAGATCGACGTTGCCATGAAGGGCGGATGTGGATTCCCCATGGGTCCTTTCGCGCTCCTAGACCTTGTAGGACTTGACACCTCACTGGCAATTCTCGACGCGCTTTACGAGGAGTTTCGCGACGCCAACTTTGCCCCAGCACCACTTCTCAAGCGGATGGTTGCGGCAGGATTTTTAGGGAGAAAGACCAAAAAGGGATTTTATACCTATTGATTTGGTTGGAATGTGTCAAGCTATCGGAGAAGCAATCCAGCGCGGGAAAGGTTGCAAAAAGTGGAAGATCCAAAACTGAAAGAGAAGGATAAACCGTGGGTATTTCGTACCTACAGTGGCCACTCAACGGCTAAGAAATCAAATGAACTCTATCGAACCAACCTTGCCAAAGGCCAAACAGGCCTCTCAATAGCTTTTGATCTACCTACTCAGATCGGCTACGATCCAGACGATCCATCGGCAAGCGGAGAGGTCGGGAAGGTCGGAGTTCCAGTAAGTCACATTGGCGATATGGAGACTCTACTTGAAGCCATTCCGCTGGCGAATATGAATACCTCAATGACGATCAATGCCACTGCCGCTTACCTCCTTGCCATGTACATAGCCGTCGCACGGAAAAATGGGGTCGACCAAAGGCTTCTTTCAGGAACGACTCAAAATGATATAGTAAAAGAGTATCTTTCAAGGGGAACATTCATATTTCCACCTGAACATTCGAGGCGTCTGATCGTCGATATGATCGCCTATACAGTCGCAGAGGCGCCCAAATGGAACCCAATAAATATCTGCAGCTACCACCTACAAGAGGCTGGGGCTACAGTTGTCCAAGAGGTTGCATATTCACTAGCAAATGCAATTGCGATTCTGGACGCAGTAAGAGATTCAGGGCAAGTACCAGCGAGCGAGTTTCCCCAGGTGGTCGGGAGGATATCTTTCTTTGTAAACTCAGGAATCCGCTTCATCGAAGAGATCGCAAAGATGCGCGCCTTCACCAAAATGTGGGACCAGATTACAAAAGAGCGATACGGCGTCAATGATTCGAAACTTCGCCGCTTCCGTTACGGTGTTCAAGTCAACTCTTTAGGATTGACGGAACAACAGCCCGAAAACAACGTAACTCGAATAGTGTTAGAGGCCTTAGGGGTGACTCTTTCCCGCGATGCTAGAGCGCGCGCCCTCCAATTACCAGCATGGAATGAGGCTTTGGGACTACCGAGGCCGTGGGACCAACAATGGTCTCTTCGAATTCAACAGATTCTCGCATATGAGACCGATATCTTAGAGTACCCAGATATTTTCGAGGGCTCAAAGGTCGTAGAAGGAATGACCGAGAGTATCGTTGAGGCGGCAAATAAAGAGCTAGAAGAGATACTCGAGCTCGGAGGCGCTTTTGTGGCGATAGAAGAGCTCAAGAGTCGACTCGTACAGTCCCAAGCCGATCGAACCCGCCGTATAGAGGATAAGAGCCAAGTTGTTGTTGGCGTAAATCGATTCACCGAGACCGAAGTTTCACCGCTTACTGCCGGAAACGAGGCGGCTCACTTGGTAGTTGATCCTCAAGTTGAACTTGAAACTATCGAAAAAATCAACATTTGGCGCAAGGATCGAGATAACGCAAGGGTAGCAAGCGCATTGGAAGATCTCAGAGACGCCGCCAAAACTAACAGAAACATTATGGAACCTTCCATTGAACTCGCTCTTGCGGGTGGTACTGTCGGGGAGTGGGCAGGTGTCCTAAGAGAGGTATTCGGCGAGTATCGGGCCCCTACAGGAATATTGAAGGTAAAGGCAAGCGTGAACGAACGCTCCGCGCAAACTCGAGAGGCAGCGCGAGAGCTAGCTGGAGGACCACCACGACTATTGGTTGCAAAACCAGGCCTCGACGGCCACTCTAATGGAGCCGAGCAAATTGCGGTTGCCGCACGCGACGCCGGATTCGAAGTAATTTACCAAGGGATTCGACTGAGTCCTAAAGAGATTGCGGCGGCGGCGATAGACGAGGACGTCGATTGTGTTGGTATATCTATCCTTTCGGGTTCACACTTAGAATTAGTACCAGAGGTGATCAGCGAGCTGCGGTCAGCTGGAAGTGACTCTCTCGTAGTTGTAGGGGGAATTATCCCAGAGATAGACCATGAACATCTTCTCAGTGCTGGAGTCTCAGCTATCTACACCCCCAAAGACTATGAGCTAAGTGAAATAATTTCATCGATCTTCCACCTAATCGAAAATGCCCGGCTTGGCGCAAAATAGTCTAATTAACCAGCTTTTCCTTGATATTTCAAGATGTTGCTGAGCAGTGTCGATGGACCAAAGGAATAGTGAATCCCACGTTGTTTTTGAAATAAACGGTAAAAAACCTAAAAAACGGGGTAATTTTGCCGATAATTAAAGAGTGAAATCTACTCGCCTAGTCCTTGTGCTGTCGGTCGTAACTGCAGCTCTCGCAGGCGTTGCATATTTTTCGAAGTATGCAGCAATTGCGGCAGCCGTTGTTGGGATCGTAGTTATCTCATCAGTCGTCAAAGTTGGTCGCAAAGTTGATGGTCTTGAAAGAGACCGCGCCGATGCATCCTTCCTAAAGTTAACACCCCAAGAGTTCGAGGCATCGAACCTAGAGTCGAAGTCGCAGGCGTCAGAAATTCAAGAGTCACACACTGGTTCCGATCCCGAGACGGGCTTAGCAACTTATCCCGTCTTTAGAGCAATACTTGAGTCGAAGGTTGCTACAGCTCGAAGAAGACTGTGGCCCGTGACGATCGTTCAAATACAGCTTTCGTTCTTAGACCAAATAGAGCCCACCCGTGATGAAATCTCAGCGGCGGTTGTGTCCTTCTCTTCACTTCTAAAACTTACCCTCCGCGAAGCCGACGTTATCGCCCGTATCGGAAACGCTCGCTTTGCGCTAATTCTCGAAGATACAGATGAAGAAGGATCGGCTTGGGTCGCGGAGAGGATTCAAGTGGCACAAGTTAAAGCCGGAAGTACCGTAATACACAAGATCTCAGCAGGTGTCGCTGGATACCCGTCTAATGGATCAGTGCCCTCCGAACTTTTTACCCGATCGACTATGGCACTCGAGCACGCTCTCGCTGCAGCCGCAGATGCCGGAATTGGTAAGGTCGTAGTAGCACCATCGGTTCCCTATAAGGCATAGCCTCTCGGATCGAAATTCGATCAAATCCTCATCCTTATCCTTCCGGTTCTAAGAAAATTTCTGAAAAAAAGACCGTACCCCCGAGATTCTCGGGGGTACGGTCTTTAACATTCTTATGAAGTCTTTATAAAGACTTTACGAAGATACCAGCTATTCAAATATTGTGTTACCAGGGCCGCGCACGCCGCGCAACTACAGGTGCCGACCACCATCGACCCGAAAATCGCCAATCAACAATTGACGGGCGAGAGGTATCCTGCGGTTGTCGTGAAACTTGATTCATAACTAGCGAACGATAGGCACTGACAACTACCGCCAATGCCTCTTCGTCAGTAATCTGAAATTCTTCCATCTCTTCAACCAACTTTCTTGGGCAACTTTGGTGGTACAAAACTACAGTGGAACGTTACCGTGCTTACGCCTTGGCAACTCTTCCCTCTTGGTAGCCAACACAGCCAAAGACTTGATTAAAACCTTACGGGTCTCAGCAGGATCTATCACATCATCTACAAATCCGCGTTCCGCTGCCACATATGGGTTGGCGTAACGCTCTATGTACTCTTCAACCAATTCTTTTCTACGTCCGGCAGGATCGTTAGATTCAGCTAACTCACGCTTATGCACAACTTCAACTGCACCCTGTGGCCCCATGACTGCTAATTCAGCCGAAGGCCAAGCGAATGCAAAGTCGGCCCCAACACTCTTCGAATTCATAACTACGTAAGCACCGCCATAAGCTTTGCGCGTGATCACCTGAATTCTAGGTACGGTAGCCTCGCAGTAGGCATAAAGCAGTTTGGCTCCATGGCGGATAATACCTCCATACTCCTGATCGACTCCTGGCATAAAACCCGGAACATCGACAAAGGTAACGATAGGAATATTAAATGAGTCACAAGTTCGAACAAAGCGAGCAGCCTTTTCCGACGAGTCGATATCGAGTACGCCCGCTAGTACGGCCGGCTGGTTTCCAACTACTCCAACGACGTTGCCATTTAGTCGACCAAATCCACAGGTTATATTTTGTGCCCAATATGGAAAGTACTCAAAGTAGTCACCGTCGTCGAGAACGGTTGAGATCACTTTTTTCATGTCATATGGTTGGTTTGGGCTAGTCGGCAGCATGTCAGCCAACTCCGAAGTGAGGCGCTCTGGATCGTCGGTGGGTTCGACCGACGGCGGCATCTCCAGATTGTTCGATGGCAAAAGAGAGAGGAGGTACTTCACTTCATCAAGGCATGACTTTTCATCATCAAAGACAAAGGTAGCAACTCCGCTCTTAGTCGCATGGCTCATCGCTCCGCCGAGCTCCTCGAGTGTAACCTCTTCTCCCGTTACAGTCTTTACGACGTCAGGTCCAGTTATGAACATATGAGAGCTCTCTTTGACCATAAATATAAAGTCGGTCATAGCGGGTGAATATACAGCACCGCCAGCACATGGTCCCAATATCACCGAAATCTGAGGTATCACACCTGAGGATGCAACGTTTCGATAGAAGATGCCTCCGTAGGAGTGAAGTGCAACCACTCCCTCTTGGATTCGAGCACCAGCACCGTCGTTTAGACCAATCATTGGAACGCCAACCGAGTTCGCAAGGTCCATCACCTTATGAATCTTTTCCGCAAAGACTTCACCAAGGGCTCCACCAAAGACCGTGAAGTCCTGCGAGAAGAGACATACTCTGCGACCGTTAATCGTTCCAAATCCAGTCACAACGCCATCGGTATAAGGACGATTCTCCTCTAGACCCATTCCATGGGCTCGGTGTCGAGCGAGCATATCGAGTTCCTGGAAAGAGTTCTCGTCGAGAAGATATTCAATCCGCTCTCGGGCGGTCATCTTGCCCTTCTGGTGCTGTCGCTCAACTGAACGCTGCGAGCCCGCATTTAAGGCCTGAGTTCTACGTAGACCTAACTCTTCAATCTTTTCTGCCATGGATCCTTGAGACATATAAGATAAGGATACTCGCTAGATCAATTAGAAATCACTAAAACAACATGGCGTTCGAAACTGACGTAGGCATCACGGAGGAAGAGTTCTTGTCACTCAATCTCGATGATATTGAGATGATGGGACTCGAACGCTCCGGTGACCTGATACTTCTCACTAATCAGCCCACAAAAGAGATGTTCCTTCACGGATATTCAATTGGGATATTTGCTATGCCAATCGAAGATGACTTTCTTCCAAAAGGATATTACGGTTGGTTCTTGCCTAAAGAGCGTGGGGTCATTCCAATTCCACCTCTAGAGAATTCACACCTAGCCAATCCACCACGTTCCCTTCGACAGTCGATGAAACGTTACCGCTGCAAGGTGGATTGGGACTTTAACGGAGTAATTAGTAATTGTCGTCAGACCCCACGACCAGGAGGATGGATAGACGATCACATCGAAAGCGTATTCAAAGAATTGCACGCAGATGGCATTGCACACTCTATTGAGGTATTCCAGGAAAGACAACTCGTCGGGGGACTCTACGGGGTAGAGGTAAATGGCGTCTTTAGCGGGGAATCAATGTTTCACCTGAGCCGTGATGCATCTAAGGTGGCCCTCGTTGAACTGGTTCGCTACTGCACCGAAAACAATATTGTATTGATTGAGACCCAATGGAATACACCGCACCTCAAGAGTTTGGGTGCGGTGACCATTCCTTGGACTACCTATTTAGATATCCTCAGGGGATAGGTATAAAAGTCGTTACTTTGTCGAACGCTGGACGAATTTCCACGCCGAGGGAAGCGCCACTGAGGCAAGTGCGATCTTTACTGCGTCTCCCGCTAGGAATGGTACAACACCTAGGCTGATCGCTTTCGCTGGGGTCAAGCCCAATGAGATCGCAAGGAATCCAGCACCAAAAATGTAGATAACCAAGTTTCCTACTATCATTTCACTCGTTGCTCCAAGTACCCTGCGATCATAGCCGCGGGAAGCCATCACGCCAATAACAGCTGCGGAGACAATAAATCCAATGATGTAGCCAAAGGTTGGTTCGCCAAATATCGCTACTCCGCCGGTACCCCCGGCGAACCAAGGCACTCCAGCCGCTCCGACTAATAGAAAGATCGAGGTACCGATGATCGATCTAATCGAACCTAAGGTGCTGGCGCCAAGCAGCACCACAAAGGTCTGCGCAGTGACGGGAACCGGCGTAAACGGCAGGTGAAATGAGAACTGTCCCGATATTCCAATCAGTATTGCGTACGAAACAACGAGAGCAACGTCGGCTAGGACTGTCGTTCCTACGTAATCCGACAAAACTCGGATCGGCTTAGCGACGGTGTTCATATTAGAGATTCTCCCTCTATTCACTTTGACAATTTACGACTGACAACCTAGTTTGGCTCTTCAATAGCGAAGGCCACTTCGCACTATCCACTCCCGCAAAGTGTCAGAGCCGCAACGATCGCAATCTAGGGGTCGTACGATTGCAAAGATTCCTCGGGCAAACTTACTTGCTCGGCGGGTTTGTAACGCCGAGATACATCCGGCATTCGACGACATAAAATCCACAGGTCCTAACCAATAGAGAGATACGCCTCCCACTAGAGCACCCTTGTGCATGGCCACAGAGACCCTTACCTTAAATCGATCTCCGAACACAGAGCCAACACCGATGATTTTAAACGTAGGTATTCAAACCGCAAGTCTCTACCGCAACGCCTTCTAGCATTCGAGCTACCTTCTGATGGCCATAAAGATCCCAAATAGGGCACTTTCCGGTAAACACATAGGCCTTATCGAATGCGTGCCCAACTTGAGTTCTTCGTAACTATGGATTTGCGAGGGGTCCATTTGGATCAATCGCTCCGGCTAAGTCGGCAAGCGGCACATTAACAGTGACTGCACCTATAGAAGATGGGACGGCTTGCCCTTGCGAGAAGCCAATCATTATTGAATTTGAAGTTATGTTGAAGGCGGCAAAGTTAGATGGCAAAGGCGATGTGCCACTTTGACTCAGAGAGGATGCTGCGACTCCCTGCGCGCTAAGTTGCTGCTGCAACTGACTTCTGGAGTCACGTGAAAGGATCGATAAAAAGTCGCTTCCACTCTTGAAAAGTCCGGGCAAAGACAACAATGTTCCAGTTGAGAGGTTGAAATTAAGAGTTGAAATAGTTGTGGTAGCGGCCGCATTGCTCGCAGTTGCCGTCTGGAGAACAAACTGTACTGAAAATATCTTGCTATCTGCAAGAATAACTTTAAATGCTCCATTTAGAGTCGAAGTTGTAGAAGTCTGAACGTTGCTAGAACCGAGGCTCAAATTCTGGGCAAAGGATTCCGCCCAACTATTCACGGCATTAGCGATCTGGGAGTTGATGTTAGATTCATCTACAGAGGAGACAAGGCCACTAACTACGGGGTAGCTAATGTTAATCGTGTAGTTCGGAGAGGTGCTACTTTTAGCAAATACCGATGCAGAAACGTTCGGAGTAACCTCGACTACAGTCGTCGTGGGAGCAGCAGTCGTTCCTGGGGCGGCAGTGACTGTAGGAGGAATGAGCGTCGTCGAAGATAGGGACGGCGCCGTAGTAGTGGTCGCAGTCGTTGCGGTGGCACCACAGCCAGCTAAAACAAGCGGAGTCAAAATTGCAAAGATCCTCGATTTTCCCAGCTTCGCCACTTTCACTTCATTGCTCCTCATTGTTTACCCACGCTAGATTGAAGTCCGTCTAATTATCGGAACGTTCTAACTCGATTTAAACTTAATTTTCAAGCACTTCAAGAATACCCTCGCAAAGCTGGGAATATATAACTACCATGGCAGACAAGAATGAGATCCTCGGATATCTACAAGCGACTCTTGCAACACTGCTGGTAGGTAGCGGAGTAGCTACCGCTTCGCTCGTAAAGAATGCATCCCCCCTTATTACACAAGGCGCACGTTACCTTATTGGAACAATTCTGCTGATCCCATTGGTAGCACACGAAGAAAGATCAAAGGAAAGACTTACCCGAATCGACTACCTCCATCTCTTGCTCGTATCAGGCCTTGGAGTAGTCGCCTTCTCTACTTTGGGTATTATTGCCCTTAGACATATTGATCCTTCGGGTCTCGCTATCGTAATTGGCGCAGCACCAGTAGCGATCGGGGTATTTGGTCCAATTGTTGACAAACGGCGCCCTAAGATCAAACCGATCATAGGCGCAGTGATCGTCCTACTTGGTACTGCCATAGTTGAGGGTAACTCATCGGCCACATTCATAGGGATCGCTTTGGCAATAGTTGTGATGGGCTGTGATGCTTCGTTTTCCATCTTTTCAGTCGGAGTGGTCAAAAAAATAGGGGCTTATCGTCTCAGCTTCATCACAATTGCCTTTGGTGCGGTCGTGCTTCTTGGCTACAAAGCCCTGACGGGAAATCTAAATCTTGGCTCTCTCACCCACCGCGAGTACCTGATCATCGCTTATCAAGGGGTGTTTTCAACGTTTGGAGCTTTTGTGCTTTGGTACAAAGGGATGGCGCGCGTAAATATAGAGTCAATTGGACTCTTTCCTGGTCTAATACCAGTAGGTGCCCTTACTACAACCTTCATTATTGGTATCGCGCCCCACAGAGGCATCGTTATTTCGATCGGCGTGGCCGTGTCGGTAGCTGGTATCGCTTTTGGTCTTTCAAATAAAAATAGGGGCAAAATTCACGAAAGCCTTACCTAACGAACTTTTGCCCCTACTATCCAATTGCTATTTGAGAATGAACGTTGCTTCAAGTTCGACAGCGACGCCTCGTGGTAGCACGGCCACGCCGACCGCTGCTCGTGCATGCCTTCCATCCTCACCAAAGGCTACGACCATAAGGTCGCTTGCGGCATTTATAACCTCTGGCTGATCCGTAAAGTCAGGACTTGACGCAACAAATCCGCCCAATCTTGCTACTCGAGCAACCTTGTCGAGGTCCCCGATCGCCGCCTTTAGGTTTGCCAAAAGTCCAAGAGCGGCTAGTTGAGCACCTTCACGAGCTTCATCGATTGATATATCTACTCCCAGGCGACCCTTTGCAACCAATGTCCCACCTGACATAGGCAAGACTCCTGAACAGTAGGCCACAGTGCCAACCACAACGACCGGAACATAGCTTCCCTGCGGTGCGGGAGCAACAGGCAGGGTAAAACCCGCATCACTTAATCTTTTTTCTACTGCAGAATTCGTCATGTCTAAATACTAAGTCCACAATTGGGTCGACAATGAAAAAGATGGTGATTGGTAACTGCAATATAACCTCAAGAAATCTTACTTTTTAGTAATTTTTTTCTATCGCCACTTTCATCAAGTATGATCGAGCCATGGACTTCGGAACAATAATTTTTCCCACAGAGTACTCAATATCGCCTATTGAAATCGCCCAAGAGGTCGAATCTCGTGGATTTAGATCGCTCTACTTCCCAGAGCACACCCATATCCCCGCCTCCCGCACTACGCCTTATCCTGGAGGGGGAGATTTACCTCTCGAGTACTACTCAACCTATGATCCGTTCGTTGCCCTATCATTTGCGGCTGCAGTTACAAAAGAGTTGCTCATTGGTACCGGAATTACTCTGGTAGTTGAAAGGGACCCGATTGTCTTAGCCAAAGAAGTTGCTTCGATCGATCGACTATCCAATGGCCGCTTTGAATTTGGAGTTGGAGCGGGATGGAATCGAGAGGAGATGGAGAACCACGGTACGGATCCCAAAACTCGCTTTAGTCTCTTACGGGAGCGCATCCTTGCGATGAAGGAGATATGGGCTAATAAAGAGGCGACATTCTCAGGCAAGTTCGTTAACTTTGATCGAATAATAAGTGATCCAAAGCCGATTAGGGCTCCTCATCCTCCGATCTTGGTTGGCGGCAACGGAGAGTCTGCATTTGAACGTTGCCTTGACTACGGCGACGTTTGGATGCCAATTGTAAGATCAAGCGCAGACGACTTCTCGCTTCGATTAACCGAATTTGACAATTTCTGCAAGACGCGCAACGTAGATCGACCCCCCGTCTACATATTTGGTGCCCCAGTCGATGGAGACTCCCTTGTTCGATACGCAGAACTCGGCGTCGAAAGAGCTATCTTTTGGCTTCCAAGCGACTCGAGGGACAAGGCACTATCAAAGCTAGACCATATCCAAAAGACACTCACCGAATTCAAGTTGGTCTAACAATTTTTTGGATATGCCCCTTATGTAGCGTCAAAGAGACGATTGATATACATCTTTCTGACGTCCCTGTCGTAACGCAGTTCGGATATTTCAGCCAACGAAGTGATAGTCGATGCATTGGTTCCATTGCCAACTAAGACGAGTTGGTCCCGTCGAAAGTAACTCTGATCAAAAAAGACCGTCTCCTTCATACCGAGAAGAAGTGACAAAAAGATGTCACCAGCTACATATTCAGTGATTTTTTCGAGAATTAAACTCGTTACTCTAAAGTCAAGGAGAGTATCGAAGTTATCGATCGCAACAATACCGCCATTTTCCATATCGGCTTGAGAGGCAAGGATAGCAGAAACAGCAAGTAGCGCAGCCTCAGAAGTGGACAAGTTCGAAAGGGGCAGCCGATAATCTTTGCGTTCGTTGCTCTCTAAAGCACCGAACGTTGAATCATCAACCCCACTTAAGAATTCTCGAAGTTTTTCTGCAACCTTACTTGAAGTATTTCGAGCTATATTCTCTAAAAGCGAGAAAAAACCTTCAATAGAAGATTTTTTTACGATTATTTCTCGATTTTCTAAAACAACTAGGGGATCATAATAGATAGCGTGGCTAAGAGCCCTTACCAGCGCCTCTACATCTTCGCCTCTCGATGGTTCAAAACGACCTAAAAGGTTACCTGCAGTCACAAGCGTAGGAACAACTATTGGAGTATGGACATCGGCTTCTGCGAGAAACAAAACCTCGTCTTTCGAGGTTCTGGCATATATGAGGGCCTCCTTTACTACGTTCCCACCCCGAACGGCAATCACGTATTCATACAACCGATCATCTACAGCAAAAACGGCCGATATTGAGTAGAAATCTCTTTCACCTTGTACCGCAAGAGACAGGATTGATTCAAATGAAGCCTCTCCTATTGCCGTAAAGATTGCAGCTAGAGCCTTCATCAACACACTTTTTCCCGCTCCCATCTCTCCGTATAGAGCAACAAGGGGAAGCAGTGACATTCGAAATCTAGGGATCACATAGAGATTCTCGCGGCTCGCACGCTCCTTTGAGGCAACAAACGAAAGCGTCGCCCCATCCTCAAACGGAGCGACGCCACCCAAGCGCAATGAAACTAACCTAACTTTATGAGAATTTTTCACCAAAAAGTTAACATAGCATCATTATTGCGATAAAGACGAGGAAATTTCTCTATTTTCCCGACTTTGCCCTTCGAGACTTCTTTACTACCTCCACGAAGAATGCCATTGTAAAGGTAGCGATTACGCCGACTACCAATATCGGCGCCTGGTAACGAGTACCCTTCCCCAGAATGGCCACAACTCCAAGAATCACTACGATAGCTGCAGTTATCTCAGGAGTATCACCAATCAAGAAGTCGTACCAGAAGCGAAAGAATCCCACAACGTACTTCATCCAATAGCCCCTCTATGCGTTTTAGCGTAATTAGCCTGGACTGAGGTAAAACCTTTGACTATCAGCATCATGAACATGGCATAGACCAGAATTAGAAAGACTATTGCACCGTCTGAGCCGGGCCACTTGATTCCCAATCCTTCTCCCGCCCAAAAGGTGCCAAAGCTAATTAGCATTATCCCGACCGTCGTCTTCATAAGGTTCTCGGGAACCTTAGACAACTGCTTGGCTACAATCGCTCCAATTATCCCAACAATGACCACCGCTGCTAACGCCGATACAGATGCAATGAGTAGCTTATGGGCCGAAAGTCCTAGAGTCAGAACAACAATTACCACTTCTAAACCCTCTAGAAAAACCCCCTTGAAGGCAACGACGAATGCGGTTGAATCACGAGAATCGTTGACGGTTGGAATCGCTTTGAGTCTCGCGACTTCCTTCTCAAAGATCTCATCCTCATTGTGAAGTGCCTTTAGCCCCGCATAACGTAACATAGCCTTTCGAAGCCACTGCAATCCAAATATCAACAAAAGCGCTCCAATAATAAAGCGCAACGATGATATGGGAACGTATTTGACAAGCGATGGTCCGATTCCAAGGATCAAAGCTGCTAGCGCAAGTACCGCTACCGCAGTTCCCTCGAACGCCGAACGCCAGCTTCGCGATGAACCAGCGGCTAATACAATCGTCAATGCCTCAACCATTTCAACGGCAGAGGCCAAGAAGACTGCGATGATTAATACCGTGGTACTCAACTATTCACCTCTTCACTAACTTCACTTGTAAATGCTAGGTGGCTAAGAGATGGCTCGTGACCGCCTGTTCCCTTTTCACTTAAGTAAGCCAAGGCACCGGCCGGATCGATCGTAACAATTACTGAAGTTCCCCTGTCGTAGCGTCGATGACTCGCAACCCCGTGGAGGTGAAAAGTACCGTGGACGAGTGCATGGTCATAGCTCTTTCCTCGGTAAGCAACGTCTACTACCGTCCCTCCAATTGAGCCATCGCCATGATCTTCGACAACCTTTATCGAGCCTGGCCGTACCAGCACAGTTACTCGGTCACCAGCATCGGCTGAATCCATTGCAGTTGCAATGACAGCTCCATTGCTCCCATCAATGGTGACTTCGACAAGATCGCCGCCAAGGCGCGAGCGAACTACACCAGATATCTCCCCGCTGACTCCCGTAAAACGAGCAACGAAGGGAGTTGCCGGACGCAAATAAATGTCCTCTGGAGATCCAATTTGAACTAGCTTTCCCTCCGAAAGCACCCCTATACGATCAGCCAGCGCAAATGCCTCCCCTTGGTCATGGGTTATGTAGACCGCTGTAGCTCCAGATTCGCGAACTAACGATGCAATTTCAACTCTGAGTCGCTCACGCAAGTCAACATCAAGGTTCGAAAGTGGTTCATCGAATAGGACAAGAGCGCTATCTCCAACCAAGGCCCGCGCTAATGCAACTCGCTGTTGTTCGCCACCACTCAACTCCGACGGATAGCGGTTCGCCTTATGCGATAGACCCACTTTGGTTAGCATCTCAAGTGCCTTAGGACTTCTATCCTTCTTCTGATCTGAACCACGACGAAGAGCAAATGCAACGTTCTCCAGTGCGGTCATATGGGGCCAAAGTGCATAGTCCTGAAAGACCATCGAAACCCTTCGCTCTTCGGGAGGAAGTGCGAAGTTATCGTGGCAAACTTTAGTTTCGCCTATAAAGATCTGACCCTTTTCGATCTTTTCGATCCCGGCAATCGTACGCAAGATAGTCGTTTTACCCGATCCACTTGGACCAAGGAGAACTAGAAGCTCCCCCTTTTCGACCTCAAAGCTCACGTCATCGATTACAACTCGACGCTTTACATAACTTTTAGTAACACCGCTATAGGTAAGCGCAATCTGGCTCATTAAAAACCTTCATTCCTTGATGCATCAACATTTAACAAAGCCTTCCACCCCTTTGGAATCACAAGACGATAGATCAACGAGACAACGCCAACGATTACCAGAGCATAGAGAAGTGCGACGATTGACATAGCGCTACCCCCGCCATAGTCATAACCTGCCACAAGTCTATTGATTGCAACAGAGAGAGGATAAAGACCAGGTGGATAAAGAAGCTGTGACATGGGTAGTTCAAGAAGCGTCTTAGCAAAGGTCAAAAGCCACGCCGAAAGAAGTGCACGTGCAACAAATGGGAGAACCGCGTGGCGCCATGCCCTCGAGGGATTTGAACCATACACTCTGGAAGCCATTGCCATATTCGACTGCACCTGAGATATCGGACCAACCAAAAGTCTCGAGGCTCCCGGAATTGCGGAGGCTACATAACCCAATAGCAGTAACTTCGAAGTTCCGTAGATAGCAAACCCAAGGTGATCAAAGATTGGCTGATTGTAGCTGAAGATATATCCGGCACCCAGAACGATTCCTGGAAGAGCGACTGAGCCCAGGAGGACAAAGTCCAATGCTCTAACACCCCATGAAGCACCCTTTTTTACTAAAACTGAAGCCAAGTAGCCACCAACGGCAACGGTCAACGTAGCTGTCATGAGTGAGAGCAGTGAAGAGTACCAAAGTGGCGAACCCGAAAGCGTAGAAGAAAAGACTCTGGAGTAGTTTGATAACGTTAATGATGAAATCGAAATCGAGCCACCAAAGCCCGTTAATAATGACGAAGTCAAAATTCCGATCAGTGGCACCAGAATCGCTAAGAAAAAGACCACTCCGAGAAACGTATAGACGCCAACTTTAGCTCTTCCCTCTAGCTTTACCATTGTGGCTCGTCGTCTGCGACCGCCGGCAATCGCATAACTCTTTGACTTAGTAAGCCGTCGCTGAATGATGAGCGGAACCAAGGCAGAGAGGATAAGTATCCAACTAATTGCGGCAGCACCGGAGAAGTTGAGCGGAATGGAATCTATAGCCGTGTACAAGCTGTAGGTAGCCATGGGAAAGTGGGCCCCAGATGCTAAAGAGTACGCCACGCCGAAGTCTGACATTGATTCGGCAAAGACTATCGCAAAGGACGAGATGATAGCCGGCATAAATATAGGGGCGATAATGAGAAGGGACTTCATGCGACTGCCAGCGTGAACCCTTGCGGCGTCCTCTAGCTCTGCCCCTAGGTTTTCCACCGTGGCCCCGATCGTTAGATAGGCAAAGGGAATACCCGAAAACCCAAGTACCACAATTACGCCAAGGGGACCAAAGAAAGGATGAAAGAGTGCCAGCGAACCAATGTGTAGTCTCACAAGAATTCCACCTGGTTCGAGTAGTCGCTGCCATCCTGCAGTGGTCAAATATGTCGGAACCAAAAGCAGAAACCAAACAGAGGCAGAAATTAGCTTCTTGAACCTTACGTTGGTCCGCTTAGTGATCCAAGAAAGAGCTAACCCGATAGAGGTAGCGATAATACCCGACGCAATCGATACGCCAAGCGAATCGAGGAGTCCCCGAAGCGCATCACCCGCAAATGCATATCTAATCCCAGTAAGTGAAAATATCGGTGCACCTGGAGTGGATAGTCTGGGAAAGAATGCAAGTGCCAAAAAGTAGATGACAGGCACTACTATCAGAACAACTACCACAATTCCTAAAATGGTCGAAACGTTTAGCTTCTTCAAATTGAACTTTGAAGGCGACTTCGACTCCAATTCTTTTGGCCGATCAAGTAAAAGTGCCATAATTTCCTAGTGTTCTCAATAAATAGGTACGGGGCTTCCACCGAAATATGGTGAAAGCCCCAAATAAATTCGCTATCGAAGAATCAGATCAGTTTACGATATTCGAAGTGAACCACGCATTGATCGAGTTCTCTTGCGGACCCCACTTATATGGATCAACCGTTTGATACTGAATTGACGAGAGAGAAGGCACCGCAGACTCGGGGGAAACCCCTTGGATCACTGGCCAGTAGAGAGAGTCACCGGTTGGATCTCCTGAGAGTTGCACCTTTTGGCCAGCTGGAGACAGTACGAAGTTTACAAACTGCTTAGCCTCAGCGATCTCTTGTGCAGGAGCCTTGGCGTCGATGCCTATAACACCAGGCAGCAATGTCGATGGCGACAAGAAGGCGACCTTGATCGTTGGGTCCTTGAATCCGGCTCCAATACCAGCTGAGCTCTGTATCAGAGCTAGCTTGATCTGACCAGTTGAAAGAGCGTGAAGGGTATCTCCGTTGGTCTGAAAGACCTGAAGGCCGTTAGCTTTGAGATTGGTGTAGAAGGACTCTCCTTGGTTTACACCACCAAGGTAGTTCATCATTCCAGCTACGAAGGGGAAGGTGGGACCCGACACCGCTGGGTCGTTCATGCCAACTTGGCCCTTGTATTGAGCAGATAATAGGTCGGTCCAGCTAGTTGGCGGAGTCGACACTGTCTTTGTGGAGTACACCAATGTACCGGCCATAGTTAATCCAGTTGGAATGTAGCTTCCGTCGCTTGGAACGACGCTCTTTCCAGCTGCAGTCCAGTTCACAGCGGGCTCCCAATTCTTGAGGAGATAATTCTGTTGGTCGAGTGCGGCAAATGCTTCGTCACCGTCTACCCATAGCACGCCCCACTTTGGATTCGAAGCTTCAGCCTGAACTCTAGTTAGTAGAGGACCAGTAGAGTCATCGACCAGTGTGGTCGGAATTCCTGTTGCCTTTTGAAAAGCAGTAGTCATGGCAGAGTCGTAACCCTGAGCCGAATAGACAACCAAAGGAACTTTGGCGCTACTGCTAGACGATGAAGCTGCCGTAGTAGCAGTGGATGAAGAACTTCCACTACCGCAAGCTGCTGCGAGTAACGAAAGGGCCCCTACCCCAAGCGCAATTGCGCCACGTCGATTTAATTTTGATGCATAACCCATGGCTGAGATTTTTGCAGCCAAATCTTTCGCGAAGGACAACCTGAGGTAAATAGAAATTGAATTTCTGTTACCAATCATGCAAACTGTTTTCGAAACTAAAAAGGATGCCATGGGAGTTGATCAGACTTACTGCGGCACCCTTACGGCTCCGCTGATAGCTGCTGCCTTCCGGCCCTGACTCGGTTCACGGACGCAAGCCGCGCAGGGCCCGACCAACTCCCACGGCATCCTTTGACGCATAAACATACTAGTCTGTTTCTCTGCTGGAGGAGTGCGAGAGCGGCCGAATCGGCACGACTGGAAATCGTGTGTGGGGAAACTCACCGTGGGTTCAAATCCCACCTCCTCCGCCATCATTTGCATGGAGCAAAAAGGTGGCTCCCGCCAACAACTCGATACCCGCGCCTAACAAGGAAACCTACCGGGAAGCTCCCTCCTAGTCGTCTTGGCTCAAGTCTGCTACAGTTAGTCGCCTTCAAGCCTTCGATCTGTTTTTGCTAATATTTACAATGAAGTTTCTCAAAAGGATGCAATGGATTACTCTTCCTGGTTCCTCGAATACTCCGAAACGTACATGAAAGAGGCTCTCGGGCATGCTACGTCTTCAGCTTCAATGGGAGAGGTTCCCGTGGGAGCGGTAATTGTTGAAGATGGAGTGGTCATTGCCGCAGCTGGCAATTGCCGAGAGGCCAGTAGTGACCCCACGGGCCACGCAGAGATTATTGCAATTCAATCAGCGGCAAGGAGAAAGGGAGAGTGGCGCCTTACCAACTGTGACCTTTATGTCACCCTTGAACCTTGCCTAATGTGCGCAGGAGCGATAGTCAACTCCCGCTTGAGAGGGGTCTTCTTCGGATCGTTTGACCCAAAGGCAGGTGCCCTACTCTCACTATTCGGCGTCGGTAATGACCCACGTTTAAACCATGAATTTCATCGCAGCGGAGGTCATCTCGCCGCAGAGTCGAGCGAGTTGCTAAAAAGCTTTTTTCAAATGCGCAGAGTATGAACGGGATAAGAGTGCTTTGGGGCGTTTGGGTCGCAAAATATCTGCTCTATGTCGTATTGATGACAACTTCAAACTAAACTCTAAATTTCTGTGGAGGGGTGCGAGAGTGGCCGAATCGGGCGGTCTCGAAAACCGTTGTGTCGCAAGGCACCGTGGGTTCGAATCCCACCCCCTCCGCTCCTAAATGAGCATACTTGATCGCACTCAAAAAATTATAAGAGCAACCGTACCTAACAACATTCCTCAGCTCCTCGCGGTGGTTGCTCTCTAGTTGGGATCTAAATTCCATTACAAATGTAGCGTTCGAGCGCGCATAGCTTCGACAAAGTGATACGCTACCGAAGTGCTAGCTTCTAAATTGGGGCGAAAAATCGCGATCTTTGCAGTGTTGATGCTCCTTGTTGCAGGAGGATTCGTCACATCCTTTTCCTTGAGGCAACAAAATTCCATCTCGATAAATTTGCCCCACGATTTGGGCGGACCTCACTCTATCGACTGCCAAACCACCACTAGTTGTCTGATAGTGGGCGAAAACTACTTGGCCAAGGGTGGATTTATAGGCGAAATCGGCCTCCGAGGACAGACAGTCGGATTCGAAAAATTAGATGGTCATATTCCAAATGCAACTGCGCTATCTTGTTACGCGAAGAACGGATGCTTAGTGGCCTTTGCAGAAAACAATTCATCTCGTGAGCTCGCGCAATTTTCACCCACGACAGTATCCAACTCGGGAGTCAGGTTTCTTTCAGTACCAGCGCAATTTCAACAGGTAAATGCGATCTACTGTCGATCAAACACATCCGTCTGTTTAGTTGCCGGTAAGGCAGCGGGAAACTACAATTTCGCCTTTCAACTAATTTCTATCAAAACGTTCTCGTTCATTGGAGCGCCAGCGATTATGTCATTGCCCGATATCGGCGGGGTCTACGACATATCTTGTGATCAAAGCCAAAAGTGTCTTGCGATCATGGAAAACTTCGACGGTACCGAGGGAATCGTCTACGAATTCACCCTAAGTTTAAACAAAAACCCTGACCTAACGAAACTTACCTTTACTAACGTCAATACTCCCCCCGCAAATCTTCTCCTTGCGGTTAGCTGTGCAGAGAGCAGTTGCATAATCGGAGGGTCTGATGCCTCCTCGATACACGGCCTTCTTATTACTGTAAATATGAATCAGCCCACCTTTCCCTATTCAATATTGAAACTCCCAAAAGGTCAAGGTCCAATACTCGCTGTGGGTAAGGCACGTGAAGTTGTAGTGGGGGGATATCCTCAATTTTCGAACTACGGCGACGTCCTGGAACTTTCACACCCGTCGTAAAGATAACCAGAAAAACTAATTCTTCAGGGGTAAAATGAGCATTCCAGCGAGATCTACTGCAATTAGTGCAGTGAGATCCCGCTGGAATGCCTCAAAATAGTCACTTTTGCAAATTCACACTTAACGATCTTGTTACTATTTCGCTGTAGGGAATGACAGGCTCGCACGCTCGCCAATGTGAGATGCAAACCAACGCTGTGTTACAACCTTTGCTCTTGTATAAAATGCAACACCTTCGGGGCCGTGAATGTGACTTTGGCCAAACAGGGAGTTCTTCCACCCTCCAAATGAGTAGTACGCCATAGGCACAGGAATAGGGACGTTGATTCCAATCATCCCTACTTTTACACCGCGGCTAAACCTTCGAGCGGCATCGCCGCTGCCGGTGAATATCGCTGTACCATTTCCGTAAGGATTTGCATTGATCATTGCAATTGCGTCCTCAACGTCATTTACGTGAAGAACCGATAGTACAGGACCAAAGATCTCTTCACGATAGACGTCCATCTCCACCGTCACATCATCTATAACTGTTGGGCCAACAAAGAAACCACTCTCGTAACCGTCTACCTTGTAGTTTCTCCCATCGATTAGAGCTGAAGCTCCCTGGTCAACCCCTTTTGTTATGAGGCCTTCGATACGAACCTTCGACTGATTGGTGATAACTGGACCCATCTCAACGTCTGATAAAGTCCCGGAACCGACCTTGATTTTGGAGGCTCTTTCGGCAACCAACTTCCCAATATCGTTTGCTCGATCACCAACGGCAATGGCGGCACTAATAGCCATGCAACGCTCACCAGCTGAACCAAATGCAGCCGCAGTCAGGTTCTCGGTCACAAAATCTAGGTCAGCATCTTCAAGTACGATTGCGTGGTTTTTCGCTCCTCCGAGTGCTTGGACTCTCTTACCGCTTTGAGAGGCTCTTTCGTAAATGTACTTTGCGATCGGCGTCGATCCAACAAATGAAACAGCAGCAACATCGGGATGATCGAGGAGAGCATTTACCGCCTCTTGATCTCCATTTATAACGTTGAAGACTCCATCAGGTAGTCCTGCCTCCCGCCACAACTCAGCAATTAAAAGTGATGCCGAGGGATCTTTCTCACTTGGTTTGAGGATAAAGGTATTTCCACAGGCAATCGCGACTGGAAACATCCACATGGGAACCATTGCGGGAAAGTTGAATGGCGTGATACCGACACATACGCCAAGAGGTTCACGGAAGGAGTAGACATCTACCGCCGTAGATACTTGTGATGAAAAGTCACCTTTGAGGAGCTGAGGTATGCCGCAAGCGAACTCGACTACCTCCAATCCTCTTTGTACCTCTCCTCGTGCATCCGATAGGACCTTACCGTGTTCGCTAGTTATAAGTGCGGCGATATCGTCGGCTCGACGATTTACTAGCTCTCTGAATGCAAAGAGAACCTTTGTTCGCTGTGATAGCGATGAATTGGACCACTCCTCGAAGGCTCGTAGGGCAACTTCTACAACGTGATCAACGGACCTTTTCGATGCCAGAGCAACCTGTGACGATACGCTTCCTAGCGCCGGATCGAAGACATCACCCAGTCTGTCATCTTCAAAAACTTGTAACTTACCGTCTATAAAATGTCCCAAAGTAGACATCAATATCGCTCCTGAATCGAATCAATATCCCGATTCTAGAGTGTTGTTTGGTTTTTTGAAAGTGTCATAAACTCACAGTAATTACGCATTTACTGACGTTATTAACAAATAATCCCCTCCGCCAAACTTTTCCTTGAGCGAAGGGGATCGTTTTCGACATGTCTCTAGTGAGAAGAGTCGCTCTCTTCTACCAGCTCAATGAGTGTTCCAAATGCACCTTTGGGATGGACGAAGGCAACAGTAGTACCCCGAGAACCTGGGCGCGGCTTCGTGTCAATTGTCGCATATCCTCGTGATGCGACTGCCTCAAGTGCTTCGGCGCAAGAGGCGACCCTATATCCCACGTGATGAAGGCCCTCACCCTTCTTGGCTAGGTACTTAGCCACCGGAGAGTCATCGGTCACGGGTGATAGAAGCTGAATGTATGAATCTGCAACCTTTATCAGTGCTTCAGCCACACCATCACTCTCTATCACCTCTTCGTGTTCGACCGTTGCACCGAAGACCTCGAGGTAATACTTCTTAGCTGCCTCGAGGTCGTTGACTGCTATCGCTACGTGATCGATCTCTGTGAACATATAGACCCTTCGCTATCTTCTAAATCTATTTATATTGTCTTCGCCGACTTTTTGTCGAAGAGCGCCATCGGTAATGCCAAGACCCTCTTCATCTGCGAGGCAAAGAACACCGATCTTGCCTTCGTGTTGATTGTGATGGACCGAGTAACATGCCTCACCAATCTCTTCTAGGCCGTAGGATTTCGAAAGAATTGGGTGAATCATACCCTTGTCGATGAGGCGATTTGCCTCATATGCTTCACGGTAGTTAGCAAAGTGAGAACTCTTGATACTCTTGAGTTTCATCCAGAGGTGACGGTTATCGTACTCAATCATGTAGCCACTGGTAGCAGCACACGTCATGATAAGTCCGCCCTTCTTAGCGACGTAGACAGAGGCACCCATAGTTGATCGGCCCGGATGCTCAAAGACAATATCTGGATCTTCGCCAACTAAGGAACGGATATCCGACCCAAAGCGTCGCCACTCCGACTCATCTTGAGTGTGTTCATCCTTCCAGAACCGATAACCTTTCTCGCTGCGATCGATAACCGCTTCACACCCCATATCTTTCAAAAGTTTGACCTTATCGGGCGACGATACAACCCCGACTGGAATCCCACCACCGTTAAGGACATATTGGACGGCGTAACCTCCGATTCCTCCGGTAGCTCCCCAGATCAAAACCACGTCGCCCTGCTTCATCGCTGCACCATTTTTAGATACAAGCATTCGATAGCTAGTCGAGTTGCATAGAGCATTTACCGCGGCCTCCTCCCAGGAGAGGTGAGCAGGCTTTGGCATCAACTGATTTGCTCTAACAACAGCAAGATCAGCAAGGCCACCGAAGTTGGTCTCAAACCCCCAAATTCTCTGGTTTGCAGCCAACATCGAGTCATCGTGAGCCGAAGGATCTTGGTCATCCACGTAGTTGCAGTGAATCGTTACGCTATCGCCAGACTTCCAATTCCGAACAGAAGAGCCAACTCTGATAATGACCCCTGATGCGTCTGATCCAATTACGTGGTAGTCCTGGTTGTGGCGACGGTCCCACAGAGATCCAGACTTACCCAATCGATTGAGAAACCCAAAGGTAGATACTGGCTCAAAGATCGACGACCACACAGTGTTGAAATTTATCGAAGAGGCCATAACGGCGATCATCACTTCATCGGGTGCCAATTCAGGAGTTGGAACCTCTCCGACCTTGAGACTCTTACGTGGATCCTTTTCCTTGCTAGGCATATTCGCGAACATATCAGTATCTTCACGACGCAAATACGCTGCTCGGTATGTCTTAGGCAATGGAATAGCCTCTAGAGCTTCGCCCGACGCCCCCGCCCTAATTGCATCAGCAAACTCTCTCATCTATTTAGCCCCTCCAAATAAAATAAAAATTCATGTAGCTTCAGCTACTAAAACCAAATGTGCAGTTGATAATTTTTTATCAGCAGCTAATTTCGTTCTAATTCAAACTACAGACTCGGCTCTCCCTTAGGTCGAAGATACACCATTGAAAGTTACCGACATATTGTGAATGTCGTCACTTAATGAACGTAGGCAATTTTTACTCTACTTTTAACACAAATCGTTATCATTATTAGATAACTGCAATAGCTAGCCAAATGTATTGAGTATCAAGGAGAAACAATGGCAAGATCCTACCTAGTGGCGGGTGCTCGTACCCCAATCGGAAAATTCCAGGGAGCATTTTCGTCACTTTCAGGAGTCGACTTGGGTGGTTTTGCCATCAAAGAAGCTCTTGGTCGCGCAGGTGTCGCAGGCGAGGAAGTCGACTACGTCTTCATGGGTCAAGTTTTACAGGCCGGTCAAGGTCAAATTACTGCCCGCCAAGCCGCCGTTAAGGGTGGCATACCTATGTCCATTCCGTCAACGACGATCAATAAAGTCTGCCTCTCTGGCCTCAACGCCATCTACCTTGCTGATCTTTTGATTCAGGCCGGTGAAGCAAGCGTCGTTGTCGCAGGTGGTATGGAGTCGATGACAAATGCACCATATGTTATGCCAGGTGTCAGAAGTGGACTTCGCATTGGCGATGCCAAGATGATTGACACAATGATGTATGACGGACTATTCTGCGCCTTCGACAACTGTGCGATGGGCCTTGGAACCGAACGCTATGCCGCGAACTACCCTAAAATTACCAGAGGTCGCCAGGACGAGATTTCGGCCGCATCTCACGAGAGGGCTGCTCGTGCTACCAAAGACGGACTTTTTCAACAAGAGATTGCGCCTATCTCTATTCCCCAAAGAAAAGGTGACGCACTGACCATCACCGAAGATGAGGGAATTCGCGCGGAAACAACCGTCGAGAGTCTTGGTAAGCTTCGTCCAGCCTTCAGCAGCGATGGAACCATAACTGCAGGCAATGCCTCTCAAATCAGTGATGGTGCGTGTGCGTTGATAGTAATGTCAGAGGCGGAAGTTGAGCGACGAGGAGTTACGCCTCTTGGCCAGATCGTCTCCTACGGACAAGTGGCTGGACCTGACGCTTCGCTCATTACTCAACCATCGAGAGCCATAATGAGCGCACTTGCCAAGGTCAACCTATCAGTCAATGACCTTTCAATCCTTGAAATAAATGAAGCGTTCGCCGCAGTAGCAGCCGGGTCCATCGACGATCTTGGAGTCTCGGAAGAGATCGTAAACGTCAACGGTGGCGCTATCGCACTCGGCCATCCAATTGGAGCTAGCGGTGCCCGACTAGCTCTTACTGCTCTATATGAACTCTCCCGTCGTGGCGGAGGATATGCAGCAGCAGCCCTGTGCGGCGGTGGTGGACAGGGTGATGCCATGATAATCAAGTCGATTTCATAAACACCGAAAATTTGGCGCCAAAGAGAAGCGGAGTCTTTATTTAGTAGCGAGTCACGAGAAGAGAGCACTGCCCACAAGTAGAATCGAATCCGTGACCACAACTAATGACTACGCTTCTCTATATCGTCGCTTCCGACCACAACGCTTCAGTGAAGTCTTAGGACAAGATCATGTCACAAATGCACTTCGTAACGCTGTAAAAAATGGACGCGTTGGCCACGCATACCTCTTTTCGGGGCCGAGAGGAACTGGAAAGACGTCTTCGGCAAGGATCTTGGCAAAAGCTCTGAATTGCACCAATCGAATAGACGGTGAACCATGCTGCGAGTGTTCCTCTTGCATCGCTATCACTGAGGGACGATCGATGGACGTCATCGAAGTCGATGCAGCATCGAACAGCGGCGTAGATGCCATAAAAAATCTCATCGCCCTTGCGCCAGTTGGAACCGTTGGAGAATGGAAGGTCTACATCCTCGACGAAGTTCACATGCTCACGACTGCGGCATCCAATGCCCTTCTGAAGACCTTAGAGGAACCTCCCTCTCATGTAATTTTCGTCCTAGCGACAACGGATCCACAGAAGGTTCTCCCAACGATCGCGTCACGAGCTCAGTCTTTTGAGTTCCGCCTACTTGACACAGATACACTCGAAGAACTCGTAAAGAGCGTCCTCAGCCGAGCCGAACTTGAAATTGGTACAGACGGCGTGGGCTGGGTAATCAAAAAAGGTAGGGGTTCAGCGAGAGATACTCTCTCATTTCTCGATCAGGTAGTAGCGCTCGGGGAGATCGACGATTCAGTTCGCGGAATTGAGGAGATCTTCGCCGCGATTGTTGAATCAGATGCCACCAAGGTCCTACAAGGGGTGGATTTCGCCTCAAAAAAGGGGCTCGAGCCAGCTCGCATAGTCGCCGAACTTTCATCATTGGCGCGAGAATCATTCATTGATTCACTTTCACCGAACTATGCCAAGGCAAATTTACCGACGAGGCGCATCGTAAGAATAATTGAAACACTAGGTGAAGCTTCAACGAAGTTTCGAGACAATCTCGATCCACGCGGGATCCTAGAGGCAACTTTAATCAAGTTGGCCCTCCGTCCAAGTGGTCTAGAAAAGGAGGTTGAGGAGTTCATAGTGGCGGAGGTGAATCGTGCAATCAACTTCGTGATCAAGGAGTACCTTCCACAACTCGTCGACAAAAGACAAGGCGATGGAAGTCGCGAAAACGCATCGTCGATCAACCCTACCGCGCCAAGCGGGGGCACATATGCTCCATCTAGTGAAGCAGAGGGGCCAACCTCGACTGCCGCAAACATCGCTGCGGTCCGGAACAATTTACAAAATGCCCCTATAAGAAAGCCACCGGAACCCTCTCTTTCCGGAAGGTTAGGTGGAGCACCTCCAAATTCAACACCCACGTCTCGCCTCCAAGTTCCACAGGAGACCAAAAAATCAACTACAGCATCCAAAGCTGAACCCGAAGCAAGCACCAAAGCCAAAAGTGCAGGAAGGGTTCAAGGTTTAGAGGAAGTTTCACCTCCTCAGGCAAGTTTTAGCAGACCATACATTCCCGGGATGATCAGAAAAGAGTGGCGTGCAATTGTTGCTTCGTTGAAGTTTCCGCGATTTGAAATAACAGTTCTCGAAGATGCAACGATTAACGAAGTTGGAGATCGTCTCGAGGTAGCGTCGAGCAACTCTCTTTTGAAAGACCGAATCGAGGCAAAACTTCCTGAACTGTCCGCGGAGATTAATCGTCGCTTTCCAAATTGGAATGGCTACGTTTCGCTAGTTCAACTCACAGAACAAAACCCCAGCGAAGACGATGATCCCGTCTACGAATTAGGCGAAGAGCTAGATCGTAGAACAATCCAGCGCCAAATCTTAAACGTATTTCCAAACGCTACCTTCAGCACGATCGAAAAGGCATAAGGGCTAGACGATGATTTACACGAAGTCGATGCAGGGTCTTATCGATGAGTTTTCCAAGCTTCCAGGCATTGGTCCGAAATCTGCCCAACGAATTGCATTTTACCTCCTAAAGAGTGATGCCCTAGATAGCGAACGACTCGCCAACGCAATCGTTGAGAGCAGGAGAGCGACCAAGTGGTGCACCACCTGCTACAACTTGAGCGAAGAAGACACATGCTCAATTTGTGCATCAGAGCAACGAGACCGCGGTCTCATTTGTGTTGTCGAAGAACCTCGCGACGTTATCGCCATTGAGCGAACTCGTGAATTCAATGGCCTTTACCACGTCCTTCAAGGTGCCCTTAACCCAATTGAAGGCATAGGTCCCGATAAAATTCGCATTAAGGAGTTACTCGAGCGCCTCTCATCGTCGTCGATAAGTGAAGTCATCATCTGTACCAACCCAAACATAGAGGGGGAGGCTACGGCTATGTTTATAGCAAGAACGCTCACGCCCCTTGGAGTAAAGGTAAGCCGCCTAGCTAGTGGTGTCCCTGTTGGAGGTGACCTCGAATACGCCGACGAGCTAACTCTAGGCCGTGCCATCGAAGGTCGAAGATCTATTAGCTAATTAGAGTCGATTCTTTCGACCTTTGACTAGTTGATAAAATGCAAATTCGGTTCAATGATGGTGAAGATCGGCGGTCCTACCACCGCGTTCCAACCAAAGACCAAGGCCAGCTGCGTTAGAGTGGATACCATTCAAAGTGTCAAAGCGCTCGATCGCCTCTGCACTAACCGATGAGTCGGCCTCGCCGAATTGCCCATACAGTGCGTCTTCGATGGATCGCCCCTCCGAAAAAGCACTCTCAGCGATACTAGCCCAAGTAATCAAAGACTCTTTTGCCTCATCGAGAAGCTCGTCGGAATTATCAAAGATGCCATAGTGAGCAAATCCAAGCTTCAGGGGTCTTCTACTTCTAAATTTTTCAAGTGAATTGATGGCGGCGGCCAAATCAAAGTCAGCAGGAGGTGTAGCCGGACGCAACATTCTCACCTCTGGAAGCAGCACTCCCGCCGCATCGCCAGTAAAGACTATTCCTGATTGCGGATCAAAAAAGCCAAGGTGGTGCTTAGCGTGGCCTGGAGAATCAATCACCTCTAGAGACCTCGACGGTCCAATCTCAATCTTCTCACCATCTTCTACGACGACGATTCGAGCGGCGTCCGTGGGAGAGAGTCGACCGTATAGGGAATCGAGCTTCTCGCCGTAGACCATTTCGGCACTTGCAACAAGTCGTGACGGATCGGCTAGGTGCCTAGCTCCACGGGAGTGAACAAAGACTTTTGCATTTGGGAAAGCTGATGCAACATCTCCAACACCACCAGCATGATCTAGGTGGATGTGGGTCAATGCTATTCCGTAAAGATCACTAGGACCGACTCCAAGTAGAGCAAGCTCATCTAGAACTGTCTGTACTGAACTTTGAGAACCAACCTCGATTAGCACGGGCTTATCACCTGTAATTAGGTAACCAGAGGTTATGTGCTCCCAACCGCCTAATTTGGTATCAACTTCTACTACGCCATCGCTTACAATTCGACTCATGACCCCAACGTTACAGCAATACAACGAATTTCGCTGATCCAAATTCGCAAAAGGCAAAGCTAGCTCGGCTTCCCAACTGATTAAACCACTTCAAGGGCTACCTTCTGACAAATCTCGATCGTCAAAGTAGAATTTATCCGACCATGATTCCAGCAAATTTCAGCGCACCCGCAAACCGACTTTTACGACATACAATTTCACTTCTAGCCTCTATTGCCTTTGCGTTATATTCAATTTCAATTGCCAGTCCCACAAAGTACCTCTATGGTTGGAATCTCACCTCGAAGAAGATGCCACTTGCAGCAGCACCAAGTGTCCCGATCTACCATCGGCTCGCACTCTGGAATGCGCACGGTATTACGCTGAAGAACTTTCCGCAAATATGGTTTTCACCCATGAATCTCTCGCCGATGATCCCAGGTGCCGACCCAACCGAAGGCGTCTGGTCTCCAATTGGAACAAATGCAGGACCAGGCTTTGCGACATTTGAAACATTCGTTACTCCATACGCTGGGGGTCCTAAGGTGTCGGTAGCATGGATAAACCAGGACTATGCACAGGTGCAGATGTTCGCAGGAACATCTCAACCTGGCGGATCTTGGCCCTACGAGGGGTCGATTCCACAATCACTTTGGCCAAAGTTGATCGGCGCATTTGAAGGAGGATTCATCTTCAACCAATCCAACGGTGGTTGGTATGCAGACGGCAGATATGGACTTCCATTAGTCCAAGGGGCTGCATCGATTGTGTCGTACTCAAACGGAACCGTTGATATCGGCGCCTGGGGGAGCGAAGTATCAATGACTCCCTCCGTGACCGGCGTTCGACAAAATCTAATTCCTCTGGTTGACAATGGTCGAGTCGTAGCCGCAGCAAATCAAAATCCTCTCGTAACGTGGGGCTTTTCACTTGGAAACATACTGAATACCTGGCGGAGTGGGCTCGGGATCACTGCTTCAGGTGCCCTAATTTATGTTGGCGGACCCGGTCTGTCCCCTGCAGAACTCGGTGCAGTTCTTGTTTGGGCTGGCGCTATCAGGGGTATGCAATTGGATATGAATCCGTACTGGGTAAATTACATCCAATATACCTATGGTCAAAATGGTCTACAAGGTAGCGACCTTCTCCCTAATATGAATCTCGGACCATCGCATTATTTGAATGGCTTTTGGAGAGACTTCCTGGCAGTACTCCTAAAGTAAAGACCTTCACCCTCCGTGAAAATTTTTAAACTATTTGAATCGACTAAAGTCGAAAAGTTCCATTAGTATTCATAGCGTCGCTCGTATAACAAGCAATGATTTTCGGCCGTAAAGGGATCGAGATAGATCCGAAGGAAGGGCGCCTTGAACTAGTGATGCCTCTAAGTGGTTTCGAAAAGACTCAGATTTCGTCAAATATTTCAGAGTTGATCGCAACTCCAGATATCGATGCAGTCATAACTACTATTAGAAGCTGTGTATTTAGTGGCCACGGTAGGTCATGTGAGCACGACACCGTCGTTGAGGCCCTCACACGCATTTTGGCCGTCGACGAAAATTTCCGTCACGTATTTGAAGATCTCCTGATTGAAGTGCGAAGCGAAATCTTAAACAGGAATCACGATGACCCTAATACTAAGATCGCATCTCTCTCGTTGTCGATATTTGAATCGCGATTTTCAGAGACCCTCAATAAGGTCGCGAGGGGGGAGTCCAAATTTCGAGATTCGTTGATGGCGCTGTTGCTTCTACTTTCTTCAAACGAAGAGACCCTTAGTCGGTTTTCAGAAGAGAGCACCATCGATTCAATAAATCAAATGGTAGCTCACTCGATAGACGCGGTTTCCGCACTAATCACCAACTCTAGCTCCCCATTCGTAATTGCATCGAATCGCAGAGAAGACCTCTACTTCTTGGATTCAATAAAGAATGTACTCCTAGCAGATGAGATGACTGTGCTACTTGCTAGCCCCTCGTTCGAAGGGCCAATTGTTACTGAGCTCGAAACAGAGGCCAATGAAATCCATGGGGGTATTCGGCTCTCTGCACTTCTAATCCCGATTGAAATTTCACTGACGCGACACGGCACACTAGTCATCCTAAGCCAGGTCGAAATCAGCGATTCCAGTGAAATCAGAAGAGTGGCAAGTGCTATCAAAGTCGGCATTGAGAGAGTGTTTCGCCTACTAAGGGAGAGGCAGGGTTCAGTACGCCTCTCCAAACTTCAGGAAATCCGAGAGAAGACTCTACAGAGTGACTCCACCGACTTTGTCGACTTAGCGAGGGAGATCTCTATTGACCTCTATCGAGAGCAGATGATTTTCGGCAGTGCGATCATAAGGTACTCAATTGACCAAAATAACACCTTTTCCTTTTCAATAACGGACCTATACGACCCAGAGGGTCTTTTTGTCGGGGTGGAAAATTGGAGGGCAGAGATCGCCTTCGATATGAATAGTCCTCTAATAGCTGCAATCGTAGAGGCAAGTCCAAAGGTAACTCCGGGTCTTCCTGTGGCAAGTAGCAAAATTGTCGGCATCGATAGTCAAACCGATCAACTTCTACAATCGACCTCTGCGGTCCGAATTCCTCTTCATGGAGGTGACTCCCATTCTGGATATGTCTCTTTTACATTTGTCACCGATAACGAAGCTGAACTCTTAGACAGCAGCTTTCTAGGTCAATTTGATGACCTCATGAACTTAGCGGTTTCGCGGGCTCAAAACAACATAACCCGACAGCAGTCTCATTGGATCGCACAATTAAATGAGACCCTTCTGAATGCTACGTCCTCATCAATTACAGCTTCCTCGGAGACAAAACTACTAAGCGCCATATGTAACGCACTTCTAACGCCAGGTCGTTTCCGAGCGGCCTTTTACGTTAAGCCAAGTCAAAGTACCCAACTACTTCAACCAGTTTCAGCCGCTGGAGTTGAACTTCAAGCCCTCGCTCGTAATCGAGTCCCGTTATATGAAACACCGAAGCAGACGCTAGCGCAGATCGCCTTCACTAGTGGTGAGATGACAATTCAGAATCGTCTCACCGACTACGCAGAGGCCCACCTCCATAGCAACTTCGTTGAGGCAAACGGATGGAGATCGGCAATAGCGGTTCCAATAAAAAGAGAAAGTAGCTCCCAGGTCCAAGGAGTTCTAGTCGTAACCTCAACAGAAGAAGACGTCTTTCAGGGAAGCGTCATCAAGGTAATAAAGACTGTTTCGCTCCTTGTTGAACACATGCTCTCTGAGATCGCACTAAAAAAGGCACTCCGTGAGGAAAAATCACGCCTAACAGAGATCGTAAGTCGTGACTATCTTACTGACATTTACAATCGTCGAGCTTTTGAACGTGAAGTCGCCCGAGTCATGCGTCTACACCAAACCGGAATCATGGCACTTGGCATTTTGGACTTAGACGGTTTTAAGCTACTAAATGATTCGAAAGGCCACAGAGTAGGCGACAATCTGTTACGAAGCCTTGCAAAATCCATGAGCTCGTCCCTGAGGGAACGAGAATTTATGGCTCGCCTCGGTGGAGATGAATTTGGCTTCCTAATTCACCTTGATGATCTATCTGAACTTGACTTATTCGTGGAGCGAATGAACCGTTGCTTCAAACGGCAGCGCCAAGAAATCAAGGTGACTGGTAGTTTCGGATGGTCATTTTTTCCGCTTGACGGCACCACCTACGACAGCTTGATACTAAAAGCAGACGAAGCCCTCTATGCCGCCAAAGCAATTGGTGGTGGAAGGTCGATGATCTTCGCAGGAGAAGTAGCAGAACGGGTCTCTCGCCGTTCAACCATCCGTGACGATCTAGAGGGGGCCCTACTAAGCGGTGAGGCAACTTTCTACTGCCAACCTAAGGTCGATCTTTCTATAAAAAAAGTCGTTGGATTGGAGATGCTCATTCGCTGGCCCGAGGTCGAGACCCAAGTCCTGATAGATGAGATCCGAAGTAACCGACACATTAGCCACCTTGTCGGTCGTCACCTTATTCACCACGCTGCAAAGACACGAGCGATACTTGATGCGGAGCAACTGAACGAGGTTACAGTTGCGCTCAATATTTCTCCGAATCACTTTACCGATCCAATATTTATCGAAGAACTGTCGCCGCTCCTACCACGGTCGAACGCATTCATACTTGAAATTACTGAAGACGTAGCAATCGACGCGAATGAACAGGTAAGAAAGCAGATAAACGAGGTCAAGCGGCTGGGATTTAAGATTTCAATCGACGATTTCGGTAGCGGTTATACGTCTCTCAGAGCAGTAAGCCAACTTGAAGTAGACGAAATAAAAGTTGATAGGTCGTTTCTATACGGTTTAGATATCAACCCCAACTCTTACGCCGTCTTCTCATCGATAATCCATTTAGGGAAAATGGCGAATGCGAAGGTCGTTGCAGAGGGAATAGAGACCGAAGAACAAGAGGCTCTATGGACATCCCTTGGAGGAACCATCGCACAGGGATACCGTTATTCGAAGGCACTTCCGATACCTGAGATCTCTAATTGGATACTCACCTACAACAACCAATGAGGTGCATCGCCATAACAATCTTTTCGAAAATTACGTCAATTATAGAAAATCGCAGATATGGTTTTACGATAGCTCAATGAGTTCAAGATAATCCTGAGAGAAATGGTCAACCGTTCCATCGGGCATCAAGATAAGTCGATTTGGCTCGAGTTGTGAAGCAAACTCAACGTCGTGGGTTACGACGATCATCGTTCCTTTCCATCCAGCAAGAGCTTTGGAAATTGCTCGGCGACTTTCAGGATCTAGGTTGTTTGTCGGCTCATCCAAGAGCAGCAAGTTATGACGTGCAGCGACAAGAAGTGAAAGTGCGAGCTTAGTCTTTTCACCACCTGAGAGAGTTCTAGTGGGCTGCTCCACGACATCACCAACGAGTCCAAAGGCGGCTAAGGTCCCTCTAGCGTCGGTGAGAGGTACTCCTAAAGCGATCATCTGTTCAAGCGGAGTACGGTCAAAGTCAAGCTCTTCGTGCTCTTGCGCAAAGTATCCGACGGAGACACCATCAGAGATACTTACTGATCCTAAATCCATCTGATTTTTGCCCGCAAGAAGGGTCAAGAGCGTCGTCTTTCCGGCTCCGTTCAACCCACCTACCAAAAAACGCTCCCCGCGTTCAATAGTAAATTCAAGATCTTCAAAGACCGTAAAGCGACCGTAGCTCTTGCAAACGCCACTCACCTCGACTACCACCCTGGGCGCCGGTTTAGGATCTGGGATATTAACCCTCACACTTGCATTTTTGACCGTGGAGACGTCGACCATCTGCCTTCGAAGTCGCTCGGCTCGACTATCAAGACTCTTTGCCACTCGTGCACGAGAAGCGGTTTGATGGCGCATAGAGTCTGCGAGCTTCGTCAAGCGATCAAGCTCTGATGCTTCCCGCTTCGCTTGAGCTTCGATTGCAATACGTCTCTGAGCAATCGCTCGCTTATAGGTCGAGTAATTACCTTTGAAGTCGATGATCGATCCATCACTATCACCGCGCTCCAAGTGAAAGACACGATTTATCGATTCATCAAGGAGCTCTAGGTCGTGACTTACAACCACCAAAACACCAGCGAAGTTTTTGAGATAGTTGAGGAGCCATCTCTTAGCATCAACATCTAAGTGGTTGGTCGGCTCGTCTAGCATGAGCACCTCTGATCCCCTAAAGAGAATCCGTGCAAGTTCGACGCGCCTACGCTCTCCACCCGAGATCTCACCAAGCGCTAGAGAAAACCTACTCTCAGCTAATCCGAGGCCACTTAGGAGTGCCTTGGCGTCTGCCTCAGCTCGATATCCGTCACGGCGTTCAAATTCATCAAGTGCTTTGGCGTAACGGGAAAGATTCTTCTCGCTGGGGTCCGCACCTACATTAACTCGGAGTTTTTCAATGCGATCTGCTAAATCTCCTAAATCCCTTCCCGAGAGTACTCGTGCAACCACAAGGGTTGAAGGATCAGCCATCGCATCTAAAGTATCCTGGTTGAGGTAGCCAAAGGATCCAGTTATATGAATCTTTCCACTTGAAGGAGGATTTACTCCTCCAAGGACCTTCATTAACGAGGTCTTACCGGCGCCATTCCGGCCAACAAGGCCAACCTTAGAGCCCGCCGCAAGTGTAAAGGTGAGATCAGAAACAATGAATTTGCCTCCCACCTCAACATACAGATTGTTTACACTTAGCATCTTGGCTCTCTTGAAAAAACATACAACTTCAACGAAGAAGAAAGGATAGCCTTAAAAGGCTAGCCATAGATCCATCGATTGCAATCGCCTATGCGGCACAAGAACTTGTGGAGGCGACTGTATTTGCAGCCACAGCAGTATTTATCTCGCTTATTACCGCTGGCATAGCTAGGGCGAAACCAACGTCGGGGTTGGTTGTAGATCGCGAAAATACGACTCCAATAACCTGGCCATTGAGATTTACGATCGGTCCACCCGAATTTCCCGGACGGATAATCGCCTCAAGTTCGTACACGAGACGATCGGTTACGGTTTGATTGTAGATATCGCGCCCTTGAGCTGTAAAGATATCCATCACTCCTGCAGTAGACGTTGTAAGAGGACCTCCACCTGGATACCCAAGGACAACTCCTTGAACACCACGACCCACCGCACCACTTAGGATCTGAAGTGGAGCTTCTGTCAGACCCTGAACCTTCAAAACTGCGATATCCAACTTTGGATTGAAGAGTAAAACAGTCGTTGGATGGGATCCCGATGAATCGATAACCGTAATGTTGCTACTTCCCGCTACAACATGGGCGTTGGTAACTACGATCCCACTTTGAACCACGAAACCCGAACCATCTTGAATTTGTCCACACGCAATCGCTTGAATCTTTACTACCGAAGGCTCAACCTTTTGCGCGACAGCATTAGCAGTTGCCTGCGATGGAAGGTTGACAGGACCAGAGACAGCGGGCGGAAGGGAGGCGAATACCGACGGGAATCCTGCCGAGGAGATAAAGCTTTGGACTCGAGTAAATAGCGCAGGCGCTGGCGGCATTGCCTTTGTAATTGTCTTTACGATAGCCGAATTAGCAACCTGAGAAGATACCAGAGCATAGGGAAGATTGACCGCAATTGAGGCAGTCACCCATATGACCAGTAGCAGTGCTACTACTGAAACACCTGCTCCTACACTTGAGTCAACGGTCTTAAGCTTATATTTGGCAAGGGACTTAGATATTGCAGTTCCCAGGTATCTTCCACCACCGCCGACGATTGAGGCAAATCCAAAGAGTACCACTATCAAAATTACGCTACGTAATGCAGGGCTTGAAACCAAGGAGGCGATCTTTGGAGCCAGTGCTGCTCCTATTAGAAGGCCTAGCCAAAACCCTCCATACGAGCCAAGCTGAACAGCCGCACCTAGCTTTCCCCCGCGAACAGCGGCATAGCCCACCCCGATCAGGATGAGTAGGTCTACCCAGTCAAATCCAAGTGCTGACGCAATTAGATGAAATGTTGCGGCAAGCAAAGGTACTCCTTCCTATGGGCACCGTAGCCGTAGGGTAACCATTCTACCCAGCAGAGCATCTCGGCTCGATTTTTACCATTTACCGTCGGCAACTAAGACGAAGAACGCATCGAAAGTAACTCAAGTTGAGTCTCAATTTGGTCCCTCTCAATAGGGGGTCCAATGTGGTAACCCTGAACTTTATCGATATTAATGCTTCTCATCAAACGAATCTGCTCTGCGCGCTCCACGCCAATACCAACTACCTCAGCATTCATCGTATGAGCTAGGTTTACTAGCCCACCAACAACGCCAAGTACCCTCTCGTTTTGGCCTAAAGTCAGTACCAGAGATCTGTCAATCTTCACCTGTGACACTTGATATCTCGAAAATATTGACAGGGCAGAGCTTCCAGTTCCGAACTCATCTACGCTCAACCCAATCTTAGCTTTGGCAATCTGCTCGATAGAGCGGTGCGCCTTGGAGTTCGGATTGTTGTCAACGGTTCCAATTTCAACCAAAAGTAAAGATGGGTCGATGCCAGATGTGTTAACTTGAGAGATCAGATCAGATACTAAATCTTGTTCTTCTAACTCATCACCAGAGAGATTCAGACCCAAAGAAAGCTCTTGATCTGGGTAGAGCCTTTGCCAAGCCTGGAGTGATTCAAGTGCGTAGCGAGCTACTTTGGCGCCCATCCTTGGCAATCTTCCTATCTCTTTTGCCACAGGAATGAACTCAGATGGCGAGATCAGACCACGATCTTGATGCCTCAGCCTTACAAGTGCCTCTACACCACAGATTCTTCTGGCCTCAAGAGAGATTATTGGCTGGAAGAGGACGACGATATCTTCGTCATCGATAGCTCTGCGAACCAGATTTTCAAAAGTTCTACGATCCTTTGCACTTGATACCATCGACTCGGCAAAGTACTCCAACTTACCCGAACCTCTGGTCTTAGCTCGATCGCGCGCTAAGTTCGCACTTTCAAGTAGATCAAGACCGCTGGTACTTTGATCGTAGGCAAATGCTACCCCAATACTTGCAGTTACAACGACCTCTTCACCGTCCGGTGCCACTACCGGGCTGTCCATAGTGGTTCGAAGGGCACGCGCAACCATCTCAACTTGGGCATGCTCAGTAACGCCAAGACACAGGATTGCAAAGGTATCTTTCTTAACGTGAACCAAGAGAAAGAGTCCCCCCAAGGCATCTTCAAATCGATTCGCTACAACTTTCAAAACCGCATGAGAACCGTTCAGCCCTAAAGCACCTTCGATTACGCTAAATCGGTCGATGTCTACGACCAAGAGGGCAACCCCTGGCAGATCTTCGCCAATTACCCTTCTGGTTCTTTCGTACTCAGAAATTAGGTAGTCGACTGTATAAAGTCCTGTAACTTCATCGATCTCACTTGCTATAAAGGTAGGATCATCGAGGTCAATCGTTGCTTCTGATAGCGATAATTCGATAGTCAAAGTAGGATCGTCTCCCTCCGTACGTCGAGCAAAGGCCAACTCCACCTCGACGTATTCACTTCTCGCGTCCAAAATTCGAATCCTAGTAATGCTCCTCTTCCTACTCTCCCAAAAAGAGTTTTCAACGTCATCAAAGGCGAATTGGTCCTCAGGATGAATCAAAGAAGCAAAAGTAAGTCCGATCAGTTCATTAGGAAGATATCCCAAGGTATCTTCGACCTCAGGAGAGGCAAATTCGATGTTCCCACTCGAAAACGAGAGAGTCATCGAGACGACACCAGCTGCGAGTGTGTCGTCTAAAGAAGCCTTGCTCACCACTGTGTCACCACCTCTTCATGTAACTCTTTACCTAATAACGAGACAGAGAGAGCGAAAAGTTACACAAAAGTACTTTTCCTTCATCCACTTGCTTTCCTATCGGCAGCCCTTAAGCCCCTTCTAAAGGAGTTCTAGAAAAAATGACGCAACTAAAGTTAGAGACGGGCCAAATTGTTCCACATTTACCCACCTAGACATCGATGGCAGATCACAATGGTCGATGGACTTAGTTATCCGATAGAGACAAACTAGAATTACCGCGGTACTAAAACCTTACTCAACCAAGGATCGATTATGTTAGCAAGCGCACTCGACGGAATTCGACTAACAATTCACGTTCTAGCCGCCACCATCTGGGTCGGTGGACAATTTACACTTGCAGGCTTGGTTCCAACCCTTCGAAAGTCAGGGGAAGGTGTAGCGGCTGCGGCAGCTAAAGCATTCTCAAAGCTATCATGGCCCGCCTACGGGCTTTTGATAGTTACTGGACTTTGGAACGTAAGCGCTACTGATATGAACAAAACGACTTCCGCGTGGAAGGTAGTGCTGGGCATTAAGGTCACGGTCGTCGCGCTGTCAGGAATTTCTGCATTCATTCACACCAAAGCCAAGTCCAAATCCCAAATAGCGACTTGGGGAGGTATCTCTGGGGTGATGGCAGTAGCGTCACTAACGATAGGGGTATTTTTAGCGGGCTGACGACAAGAACGCGATCTCTGCAATTTGATGATTAGAATGTATTAGCACCATTAGGGCCAACGATGTCCCGTCAACTGTATGAAATCGTGCCATCGCGGCACACCTACTAAGACTGGGAGAGACACTTTGGCTAGAGGTAACGACCCTCGCATATCACTTTCTGGATCTTTATACTCTCCTGAGTACGAACACGACGCATGCGGCGTTGCTTTCGTAGCGAACATCAAGGGAGTTAAATCGCACTCGATTGTTGAAATGGGGATAACAGCTCTATTCAACCTTGAGCACCGTGGCGCATCCGGCGCAGAAGTAAATACTGGCGATGGCGCCGGAATTCTTATTCAGATTCCAGATGAATTCTTCAGAGCCGTAACTGACATCGAACTTCCTCCCGTTGGATCCTACGCAGTTGGAACTCTCTTTATCGACAAGTCTCTCGACATCGATTTGGTTCAAAGTTCGATCGAAAAGATTGCCGAAGTCGAAGGCGTTGAGATAATTGGCTGGCGCGAAGTTCCAGTCGATAACTCATCACTAGGTAGTGGAGCACTTGCTGAAGAGCCAGTGATGAAGCAATTGTTTATACAACATAGCAGCGGCACTACAAGCGGAATGGATCTTGAAAGAATTGCATATGCCTTCCGTAAAGTCACCGAGCACTCGACCGACGGTGTCTACTTCGCATCGCTTTCAAGTCGCACAATTGTCTACAAGGGCATGCTTACGACTCCGCAAGTACCTCAATACTTTCTAGATCTAAGTGACCCACGCATGACGTCCGCCCTTGCGCTGGTGCACTCGAGATTTTCCACCAATACCTTTCCTGCGTGGTCACTTGCTCACCCCTATCGTCTAGTCGCGCATAATGGCGAAATCAACACCCTAAAGGGCAATCGAAATTGGATGAAAGCTCGGGAGAGCCTTCTTCGATCGAACAGTTTTGGAGAACCCCTAGATCGAATATTCCCAATTATCACCCCTGGAGCCTCTGACAGCGCCTCGTTCGACGAAGTCCTTGAGTTGCTTCACTTGGGAGGAAGGAGCCTTCCTCACGCTGTATTGATGATGATCCCAGAGGCATGGGAGAACCACAAGTCCATGGATCCAAAAAAGAGAGCCTTCTACCAGTACCACGCCTCTCTTATGGAGCCATGGGATGGACCAGCCTCCATTGCATTTACCGACGGAACGCAAATTGGCGCTGTTCTCGATAGGAATGGTCTTCGTCCATCGCGTTTTTGGGTCACACAAGATGACCTCGTGATTATGGCCTCCGAAGTCGGAGTGCTTGAGATAGATCCATCGAAAGTAGTCACCAAAGGAAGACTCCAACCGGGCAAGATGTTCCTTGTAGACACCGCACAAGGCCGAATTATCGCCGATGAAGAGATCAAGTCCCAACTTGCCTCTGAACACCCCTACAAGGAGTGGATCGACGAAAACTTGGTCGATCTAGAAGATCTTCCACCTCGACATATGCTCGTTCCACAACATTCGCAGATAGTTACATACCAAAGACTCTTTGGTTACACCAGTGAAGAACTTCGAACCATTATTACCCCAATGGCAAAGACTGCCGCCGAGGCGATCGGCTCTATGGGTTCCGATACTCCAATTGCGGTTCTATCCGATCGCCCACGGATGCTATATGAGTACTTCAAGCAGCTATTTGCCCAAGTAACAAATCCGCCTCTAGATGCAATTCGCGAAGAATTGATAACTTCGCTTTCGGGAACGATCGGTCCAGAGCAAAATTTACTCGAGCCAACAGCCAAATCGGTTCATCAAATCTCACTCAAGTATCCTGTCATCGACAACGACCAACTCGCTAAGTTGGTCTATATCGACGAAGAGGGGGGCGTCGGTGGTTTTTCCACCAAAGTAATCGACGGTCTTTATGAAGTATCTGGCGGTGGTAGTGCCATCGCTGCCGCACTTGATAAGATTCGCCGCGAAGTTACAGAAGAGATCGCCAAGGGGAAAAATATCTTTGTACTCTCCGACCGTCAAGCCGATGAAACCTTAGCGCCCATCCCAGCTTTACTCCTAACTTCGGCAGTTCACCATCATCTAATCAGGACAAAGAAGCGTACTCAGGTAGCACTGATCATTGAAACTGGTGAGGCGCGTGAAGTACACCACATGGCACTGCTAATTGGATACGGAGCTGCAGCGATCAACCCTTACCTGGTCTTCGATTCAATCGTTGACATGGTGCGAGAAGGTACCCTCTCGGACATATCACCCTATCGAGCCATCCATAACTACATCAAAGCAGCGGCCAAGGGAGTTCTAAAGGTAATGTCCAAGATGGGCATCTCCACCGTCGCCTCTTACACTGGCGCCCAGGTCTTCGAAGCAGTAGGAATAGCCAAAGACGTAATCGATGAGTATTTCGAAGGTACATCCTCTCGTCTCGGGGGTATAGGTCTCGATGAAATCGCTAAAGAGGCAGCTGAACGCCATCATTTGGCCTTCCTTGAAAGGGAGAGTGAGCTAGCTCACCGGAGCCTTAATGTTGGCGGAGAGTATCAATGGAGGCGTGAGGGTGAATATCACCTCTTCAATCCCGAGACGGTGTTCAAACTTCAGCACTCTACTCGAAACAAAAGATACGACATCTTTCGTGACTACACACGCCTGGTAGATGACCAGTCAAGTCACCTTGCAACAATACGTGGCCTTCTGAAGTTCAAAGATGGAGTTCGCCAACCGCTACCCCTTGATGAAGTCGAACCGATCAGCGAGATCGTCAAAAGATTTTCAACGGGAGCGATGAGTTACGGGTCTATCTCCAAAGAAGCACATGAAACTCTAGCTATCGCAATGAATCGTATCGGAGGTAAATCTAATACCGGTGAAGGTGGCGAAGATCCAGATCGATTCGTCGTTGATGAAAATGGCGACTCCCGAAAGTCTGCTATCAAGCAAGTTGCATCGGGACGCTTTGGCGTAACCAGTGAGTACCTAACCAATGCCACTGACATTCAGATCAAGATGGCACAAGGAGCAAAGCCCGGGGAGGGCGGACAGCTACCAGGTGATAAGGTCTATCCTTGGATTGCCAAGACGCGATACTCTACTCCAGGGGTTGGTCTAATATCTCCACCTCCGCACCACGACATCTACTCAATAGAGGATCTTGCACAACTTATTTATGATCTAAAAAATGCTAACCCAGCAGCCCGCGTTCACGTAAAACTAGTATCCGAAGTTGGTGTAGGAACCGTCGCTGCTGGGGTCGCAAAGGCTCACTCGGACGTCGTTTTAATCTCTGGACATGATGGCGGAACAGGTGCATCTCCACTTACTTCGCTCAAGCACGCCGGAACTCCTTGGGAAATTGGACTAGCTGAGACGCAGCAGACGCTGATCGGCAATGGCCTTCGTGATCGGATCGTAGTTCAAGTTGATGGGCAGCTAAAGACTGGTCGAGACGTGATCGTTGCTGCCCTACTCGGAGCCGAGGAATATGGCTTTGCAACCGCGCCTCTCGTCGTCTCTGGTTGCATTATGATGCGCGTCTGCCACTTAGACACCTGTCCAGTCGGCATCGCTACTCAGAATCCCAAGCTTCGCGAAAAGTTCACAGGCAAGCCTGAATTCGTTGAAACATTCTTTGAGTACATTGCCGAAGAGGTAAGAGGCTATCTGGCACAGCTAGGTTTCAGGACTCTCGACGAGGCGATCGGCATGGCAGAGATGCTTGATACATCCGAAGTTGTTGGTCACTGGAAGGCAAAAGGACTCGATCTATCTCCAATTTTGAAGTCAGACTTCATTGCCGCTGACACACCACGGAAGGCTACTGTAAAGCAGGACCACGGTCTCGATCTCGCACTTGACAATCAGCTGATCGCCCAATCCCTTCCAGCTCTAGAAGATTCAAAGCCAGTAAAGATAAACGGAAAGATTCGAAACGTCAATCGTACCGTTGGTACGATGCTCGGCCATGAATTAACCAAACGTCACGGCGGAGAAGGACTTCCGGAAGGAACCATAGATATCACTTTGGAAGGATCCGCCGGACAGAGCTTTGGGGCATTCGTACCAAAAGGAATTACCCTTCGCCTTATCGGCGACGCCAACGACTTTGTAGGAAAGGGGCTTTCAGGCGGCACTATTGTCGTGAAGCCATTTGAAAGCGCTCCGTTTATAGCCGAAGAAAATATCATCGCCGGAAACGTAATTCTCTACGGTGCAACAAGTGGCAACATCTTCATCAGAGGTGTGGTCGGCGAACGTTTCGCAGTTCGTAACTCCGGCGCAATCGCTGTTGTCGAAGGAGTCGGCGATCACGGTTGCGAATATATGACTGGTGGACGTGTCGTCGTAATTGGTGATACGGGCCGAAACTTCGGTGCTGGAATGTCGGGCGGCGAGGCCTATGTTTGGGATCCCAGAAGGACATTTTCCTCCAAAGTCAATGGCGAAATGGTAGACCTAGATCCCCTTGAAGAAGATGACCGCACGTGGCTCAAGGATACGTTAGAGAGACACGTCAAGGAGACTGGATCGCCAGTTGCTGCTTCGATCCTCGCAAACTTCAATACCGAAGTCGAAAAATTCATCAAGGTTTTCCCACGCGACTACAAGAGAGTTGTTTTGGCTAAGCGTCGTGAAGAGGCCCAGGCCATCTAACCGAGCAAGAGCTTTGAGACAGTTCTACGTCTAACTATTAGCCAAAAAATAATTTTTACGATACAGGAGTAGAGATGGCTGACCCACGGGGTTTTCTAAAATTCGAAAGAAAAGGTGCAACGAGACGACCGCCGGAACTTCGCATTCAGGACTGGAAAGAAGTTTATCTACCGACAAGTGATGAGCTCGTAACCACACAAGCAGCTAGGTGCATGGACTGTGGAATACCATTCTGTCATCAAGGCTGTCCACTTGGAAATTTGATACCGGAGTGGAATAACCTTACCTACCTAAATGAGTGGAAAGACTCGATAGATCGCCTTCACGCGACCAACAACTTCCCCGAATTTACCGGGAGACTCTGCCCCGCACCTTGCGAAACTGCGTGCGTCCTAGGTATTAGCGACGATCCGGTATCTATAAAGCTCATTGAGCAAGAGACTATCGAGCACGCCTTTGCTCGCAACTTGGTCAAGCCAGTTCACGCGACTAAAAAGAGCTCCAAGAAGATTGCGGTAGTAGGGTCGGGCCCCTCTGGCCTAGCAGCAGCACAACAGTTAACTCGTGCAGGTCACGATGTGGTGGTCTATGAAAAGAACGACCGCGTTGGTGGCTTACTAAGGTATGGAATACCTGAATTCAAAATGGAAAAGGCAATCCTAGAGCGACGCCTCGTACAAATGCGTGAAGAAGGTACCATCTTTGTCACCAACACTGAGATCGGCAAAGACATCACCATCGAAGAGCTAAAGGCTAACTTCGATGCTGTGGTTTTAGCACTAGGAAGCGAAGTACCCCGCGATCTAAGAGTAGAGGGACGACACCTTGGTGGCATTCACCAAGCGATGGAGTTTTTGCCACTAGCAAATCGAGTACAGGAGGGTGACTTCGAGACTCCCGCCCTCTCAGCTGAGGGGAAGCGTGTAGTGATTATCGGTGGAGGCGATACTGGTGCAGACTGCCTCGGAACGTCCCACCGCCAAGGTGCCAAAAGCGTTATGCAGATTGAGATTATGCCACGTCCAACGGACGAACGCCCAACAAATGCGCCCTGGCCGCTTTATCCGATGCTTTACAGGATCTCTTCAGCTCACGAAGAGGGAGGCGTTCGAGATTACGCAATTAACACCGAGGAGTTCTTGGGCGACGAAGATGGAAACGTCGTTGGAATAAAGGCACATCGCATCGAACTCAAATCGACAGATAAAGGAACTGCCTTTGAAAAAATCGAGGGATCGGACTTTATCATTGAAGCCGATATGGTTCTATTTGCCATGGGATTCATAGGAACCCCACTTCAGAGTCACCTCGAAGATGCCGGCATCAAGTTCACACCTCGCGGTAGTGTCGCAACAAATAACGATTGGATGACCGAACGCGATGGAATCTTCGCCGCAGGCGACGTACGTCGTGGGCAGTCCTTGATCGTTTGGGCAATCGCAGAAGGACGTTCGGTGGCACATTCTGTAGATCGCTACCTAATGGGGGATAGCGATTTACCAGCACCGATCTCGACCAACTCATTTGCACTTTCTCTTTAGAGACGAGTAAACGGGAAACAGTCTGCTGAAAAATAGAATTGAGCGGCCTGGTCATTTCGATAGATTTATCTGTCGCTAAAGTTTCGACTTTCATACGACTTTTGGGCAATTGACATTTGCAACTTCGCAAAAAGGTCAATTGCCCAAATTCTTATCAACCTTAATCGGTGTCTGAACTTGCTCGAAAGCAGCTGCATAGGATGGAACCGAAAGTGAGCTCGGGCCACTAGTTACAACCGCAGCGCCCGCTAGCAAAATTGTTCCTCCACTAGGATCATAAGTTGCCAATATACCCTCTCTGTGACCCCAACATCCCTGGGCCCTAGCCGAGGTGCAGTCGACATTAATAGTATTGTCGGAGTTGCCGCCCCAGCCATCGTTATACATCCAGTCATAGTCAGCTAGAAGTGCGCTTTGATACCCACCGGCCCAAATGCTGTTGTACACAAGCCAGTTCCCATCATGTTTTGACGGATTTGGATCGTTTCCAGCCTTAGCAGCGATCAGAGAGTCGGCATTCAACGAGTTTAGAACTCCAACGTAAGGAGGCAAATTGCGGGATACTCTCTCTGCATTTACAACATAAATTACTTGCATAGAAGGAGAGAGTGATTCAAAGTTACTTGGAAGAGTCATAGGAGGTACACCTTCGGCCCTGTGTCTTGCATTTATGTCCCTCAAAACGGCTTGGTCGCAGGCTTTGGTATTGACAATTGAATTTTGATTGAAAGAGTCAGGATAGTAGTCCAACTGAAATCCAGCGTCTGCCTTACCTGCTACACAAATATTCCACGTCGCATCTGAGATAGAGGAGTTTTTAGATGGGTTCGGAATGTTTTGTGAGTAATTGTCACCCACAGGTCCACTTGTCAAAACCAAAAAGACTACGGTTACCAGGGTGAACAAAGTAAATCGCTTCAAAGGTACCCCGTCACTAATCATTACTGGGCGATTCTTTTAGTCTACATTATCAATAGCCAAAAGAGGGGGTAGGGAAATTTACCCTACCCCCTCTTGCCCAAATAGTTAGTGCCTGTTCGAAATATACGAATTAGCTGATGTCAGCCAGTTCGTATGCAACAGCTTTCGTCTTGAAGAACGGCGTCTTGGCGCTATACCTAACTATCAGAACAAGTGGGATACCCGCTCCGAAGGTAATTAAGATTGGAAGGGATGTGGAGAGTCCTGATTGAGCTACTACCTGATATCCGATCCAGATCAAAAATGCCCCACCAACGAATGGAAGAATACCGGCAAAGAAGAGTATCGACGGCTTCTTGGTCAAGACTTTACGATATGCCCACGCACTTCCAATTCCAGTGATGCCGTAGTAAAAGGCCACTAGAACACCTATATCGGCAACCATGTTAGCAAAGACGTTATTTACAGAAGAGGAAAAGGTAGTCAACCAAATTCCAATAAAGGAGAGAAGGGCGAGAATTAGCGTTCCTGCAACTGGCGTCAACCACTTCTTGTGGATCTTGGCGAAAATGCCTGGGAAGACTCCATCGCGAGCCATCGAAAGCGTAATTCTCGATGCTGGGAGCAATGTGGTTTGAGTAGTCGCCACAGTAGAAGACAATATTGCCACCAACATTATGTAGTTCCATGGCTTTGGAAGAACTTGTTGTGCAAAGTAAAAGAGGGCGTTGCCACCTTGCTTTTGAATTACAGCCGAAGGCACGAGCATTTGCATAGCGATGTTATTGACAAGAAATACCACGAGCAGCAAGAACATCGAGTTGATTCCGGCGATACCTGGAGTCTCAGCAGCATCTTGACTCTCTTCGTTCAAGTTTGACGCTGTGTCCCAACCCCAAAAGAAGAAGACTCCGAGGGCAGCACCAACTGCAAGACCACTAATGCCATGAATATTTAGCGGATTCAACCAACCAAAACTAAATGAAGAAGAACCATGTGGATGGTTGGCGAGTACCTTAAAGATTGCGATGATCGAAAATATGATTACGGCAACGTATTCAATGGCGACGAGAACCCACTGAAAGTTGGCAGTTGCGCGGATTCCTACGATGCAGATCCATGTTATGAATGCGAACCAAATCGACGAGACTAACGCAGTCCAATAGACAGAACCAGCGGTTCCTGATCCGATTACGTTCAATGTATTTAGGAATGACAGAGTATTTTGACCAGCTAATGTAGCCGCCGATGTACAGAAGAGAACTGATGCCGCGACCTGTACCCAACCGTTAAACCAACCCAAATATGGTGACATCGTCCTAGAGACCCAAGAGTACGAAGCACCACAACTAGGATCCTGCTTGTTCAAGTAATAATAGGCAAATGCAATTGCCAGGACCGGTAAAAAACTCACCAAAATAATTGCCGGTGCTGTAAACCCTACCGCCGCAACGACCAAACCTATCGTCGAAGCAATGGAGTATGCCGGCGCTACGCTCGCGACTGCAACAGCCGTAGAGTCAAAGAGCGAGAGCACATTTGACTTAAGGTGCAACTCGTCCGTACCACCACCTGGCGGCTGTTCGGTTGTCATAGACATTTTTATGCGATCTCCTTATCGTATTTCCTTTTCGTGGATATATGAAATCAAGAGATGAGCAATTGGCCTGCAAACTTAGAGGACCAAAACGGTCGCTCAGCCTGAATTCCCCACTCAACTTCCCCCAATATCCCCCTTGTAATTATTATCTACGTCCAGGAACACCAGGCTCACTTTTCGTTACAATCTCAATAAAAAAGTGTAAAAATCTTATAAAAAACGTGTATCTCATGTTGAATCCTTATAATTTTTCGCAATTTACTAACAATTTCGTACTTTTACCAAGATTGTCGGCCTGGGTAAAGGCAAGCTCGGACGAAATAGACTTGTTCCGATGTCATCTGGAAAAAGAGTCTTTTCATTCGCAATAAAGCAGGTAAAGGTATCTTTGCTGTTAGTGGTGGCTGCACTCACAGCAGCCTGCGGACAAAGCTCACCAGACACGCAAGCTAATCTTGCAGGTCCTCAAGCTAGCAACACCCATACTTTGCTTTCAACCACTACGACTGATGCACTTATCGGTAACAACTTGGGGATTGCTCCCCTCTGTCAAGCGTATGATTATCTCGTTTCGACCTACATACTTTTTCCGCAGTTAGCCCAACTGAGTGCATCGGAGAGCCAAGCGGCTTCGCAAAGGGCCGAAAGTGCAATAAAACTCGTCGCCAAAAAGGCTATTTCGATTGGACTCTCTCAACAGCAAATTCTCGCGCTCTCTACCTTCTATCAATTTACGCCAACTAACAAAGGAGGGACATCAGCGTCCGCTGGCGCCACTCTCACCGCTCTTCGTACATTCTTTACTCCTTTGTGCCAGCCAATGCGACCCACTGGTGCGACGACTTCACAGATGCAACAGAACGCTGTTTCCTCTGGAATGACTTCTAAGTGCATTCAAAGCTCGTCTTACCTCATATCGAGCGCCGACCCGACGTACGGGGTGGTGATCGCAAGTTCCCCTTCTTGCTACGGCGATGGTTCAACTGGCGTGGCACTCCGTGTATCGAGCACAGGTAGCGCGTTGATTCAGAGATTTACCAATTATCCATGTGGGCAGATGCCGCCTTGGATAATTGAGAACCTCTTTGGAGACAAGGGTGTCACGTCGTGTTATCCGGGAGGTTACCTAACAATCGGTTAGCGATATGGGCCTCTACGGAACGGGGTCTTCACCGGAACTTCGTAGCTTTACGCCAGTTGCAAGTATTGTGCGCAGTGCCTTTCCGGTCTCAATCTTCTGCTCTAACGAAAGATCAGAAACTAACCGCGCCTCTTCTTTGTTATAAAGTGGAGCAATCATTTCAATCAACGAAGTTCCTTCGCTCGTAAGAGAGACTAATACTTTTCTCTTATCCGACGAATGCACAGTTCTCTTGCACAACCCTCGCCTCTCTAGTGTCGTCACCACTCCAGTGAGGGTTCCCTTCGTTACACCAGCACGACTAGCAAGACGATTTGCCTCCATCTCGCCCCAAGTTAACAACGTAAAGAGAACTACGAATGCCGTAAACGAAAGTTGGCTTTCGCCTAGCACCTCACGTTCCATATGGTTGCGAAGCAGTGAAGCAACCCTATAGACGTTTGACATTACACCAGTAGCAAAGCGATCGACATCCCTATCGCCAAATTTGGCGAGGATATCTTGTTCTAATGGCGGAAGACGTTCATCATCATCTCCGGCGAAACCCCAAGCCAAATGCACCAACCATCTATTGAAAGTTAAATTTAGTAAAGGTTAGCACTTGGAATTTATCTCCATTGCGAAAACAATATTTGCAATTAGATCGCTACAGATTTCCTCCGTGGTTTTCTTCCCACCGTGTGACTCCAAAAGAGATCGTTAGTATCTCAGCACTCGAATTTCGTGTAGCGCCATGCCAATGGCGTTCTCCCGGTTGAACAACAACGAGAGATCCCTCTTGAACTTCATTTGATTCACCCTTGTCATTACTTATCAGGACGCTGTTTTCAAGGACGTAGATATATTGACCGCCCGGATGAGTATGCCAATTCGTTACCGATCCCGGTTCATAGCGCACTCTCAAAAGGTCAGGATCTAGAGGGTTGACCGAAGATCGTAACGAACGAACTTCTACATCTCCCGAGTATCTATCAAGGTTAACTGTCTGCACTTCACCTTGATCAACTACCTTCAAAGAAGTCACCACCCACTAGACGTTTTCTCAAAAGCTAGTAGAGGTTGCTCATTCTGTGCGAGAAGAAAGTTGTGAAATCTTTCACACGTTATTCCCAATACCTAGCTTTATCAGGAAAAATATGACGTACCCCACCTCTGGGATCTTCACAATCACCGATGTATCTCGGAATAATGTGCAGATGAGCGTGCCCGACCGTTTGGCCCGCCACGGCTCCGCCGTTGACTCCGATGTTATAGCCAGCTAATTCAAAACTATCTCTAAGTCGATCCAGCACCTTGCTAACGAAGGGCATTAGCTCCGCTAGAGCCTTTGGCTCCAGTTCAAAAAATTCGAATACGTGAATGCGTGGAACCACCAAGGTATGACCCCTGGCGACCGGGAAGCGATCGTAAATTGCAGTGAAAAAATCACTCTCGTGAACTAATTCGCCGACATAACTACAGAACGGACACGCAACATCATTCACGCTTCCCCCTCAGATCTACCTTTATTTCGACTTTTATGCTCTGGGATTGACTACTAACAAAAGATAAAAGGCGGCCAAGTTAGTTGTCAATCAAAACCCAAACCTTTACGCCATCGCATCCAAAACCAAATCAACGTCGTTTTCAGTGGTGTTCGGATTAATAAAACAGAGGCGCGCCAGTCGCTCTCCCCTGAATGTTGTTGGTTGCACAAAAGCTACTTGCTCCCTCAACAGATTATTTGACCAGTTCACGTAGTCTTCGCTAGTCCATCTGGCTCTTCGAAATACGACGATCGAAGTCTCTGGTTCAATTGCTAACTCGAGATATGGGCGAGACGTGATCTGATCTAGTGCATATTGTGTTATGTCAAGGGTCCTATCGATTGCCTCACGATAACGTGCTATCCCGTAGGTCGCCAGAGAAAACCAGAATGGTAAACCACGGGAACGTCGAGTCAAATGGTAGGCAAAAGAAGCGGGGTTAAAGTCACGCTCTTCGTTGATGTCTTCTAGATAGCTAGCCTCTTGAGTCATCGCATATGCGGCATCGCTTGGACGTGAGTAGATCACCGCAGCACAATCAAAGGGTGCAAAGAGCCATTTATGGGGATCAACGACGAAAGAGTCTGCGCCTTCAATACCGTTGTAAAGGTGACGTATTCGATTTGAAAGAAGTCCGGCGCCACCATAGGCCCCATCTACGTGCATCCATAGGTTATGTCGCTCCTTAAAGTTTCTAACCCCATCGAGCCGATCCACGATACCTGTATTGGTAACACCAGCAGTCGCGGTCACTGCAAAGACGCGTCGCCTGTCATCATCGTCGAGCGTCGCAAAGCGCCTCTCCAGTGCTTCTTCGGTCAAACGACCTTTTTCGTCACCGTCTACGAGAATGACATCTACATCCATTATTCGAGCAGCCATAGTGATCGAAGAGTGCGCATCCGCTGATGCAAGAACAGCTCCCCTACCAACGAGCTCATTTCGGTAGCGTGCCCTTTCACGAGCAGCAACTAGTCCCGCTAGGTTCCCAGCCGATCCTCCTGAAACAAATGTTCCGCCTGCAGTTTCACTCATACCAGCGAGGTTTGCCAAAAAGGAAATCGCTTCATTTTCTAGATAGACTGCACCGGCTCCTTCAATCCATGTGGAACCACATATGTTCGATGCCGAAACAACAAGGTCAAATAAGGTAGCCGCCTTGGTTGGAGCATTTGGGACAAATGCCAAAAATCGAGGATTGTCTGAACTCATGGTAGCAAGCGAGTAGCCTTCAGCAAATCTTCGCAACGCCTCCGTTCCGCCAATTCCCTCTTCTGTGATGTTCGCCGGAAATAAGGCGGCTAGCTCGGACAATGGCTTTGGTCCATCCAAAGGAATTGGGTCTAGCCCTACTCGGTACAGAGAGTAGCGTATGATCTCATCAGCTAACTCTTGCATTTGCTCGTCAAAACTGTGCACTAGACCTCCAAAACAACTCAATTAGAGCCGAATCATGATCCTATTAGCTCTCTATATGCAAAAACTAAACTCAAATTCCAATAAAGTGCTAATTATTTTAGAAATTTTTACAATTTTTTGAATATCGCAATAAAAAAGTTGCTATCGGTTCAGAAGTTGCATTATGTCCCATTTATCGATATTTCAATGTGGTAGTAAAGAGTGTGGCTCAAGAAACAAGGCAAAGTGTAAGAGAAATTGCGAGACAGCTCGTCTCCAAAGAATTGTCCTCCGTTGAAGTGGTTGAGCTATCTATTGCGACCATAGAGGAGAAAAATCCGGAGTTGAATGCCTTCGTTGCCTTCAACTACGAATCAGCAATTGAAAAAGCAAAGGTAATTGACCAGGCCAGGGCAGCAGGAGCATTCCTTAAGCCACTCGCAGGAATTCCTTTCGGAGTTAAAGATTTAGAAGACTGCGAGTCCATGACTACTACCTATGGATCGCTTCTCCACCAAAGCGATCCACCTTCAACGAGAAACTCTGAATTTGTACAAAGATTTATCGATCTCGGTGCAATTCCCATAGGCAAGACGAATACTCCAGAATTTGGATCTCAAGGGATCACAGACAATAGGGTCTTTGGTCCGACTCGAAATCCATTTAACACTTCACATCATGCTGGTGGTAGTTCGGGTGGTAGTGCAGCTGCAGTAGCAAGCGGAATGGTTCCATTCGCGACCGGATCCGATGGAGGGGGCTCACTTCGAATTCCTTCAGCAGTATGTGGCCTTCCGGTCCTCAAAGCAACTCATGGGCGATTTGCCTACACCAATCACGAACCCCCTAGCTGGGGAGGACTCTCAACCGTTGGACCGATTGCTACCACCATCGAAGATATAGCTTGGTTGTGCGACCTAACGATTGGTCCTAATCCAGACGACATGTACTGTCTCGATCAAAAAGATAAAGATTGGGCCATTGAAATACTCGCAGAGATAGAGCCGCAACGGATTGTTGCCTCGTATACCATGGGCTTTACCGAAATCGATGACCAAGTCAGAGAAAGATTCACTAATTTACTTTCAATCCTCAAGGGAAAAGGTCACGAAGTAACCGTAATTGAAGACTTATTTTCAACTCCACCGATTTTGCCGTGGTTGGACCTTGTACGCGGATATTTTGGCGAAGTACTTGACGAAGTACTGAAGAGCTCCGATGGAGATCTCCTAACGGATGACGTTAGGCAGTTAGCTCGTCGTGGTTCGCTAATGGATGCCCAAACATTTATACGCGCCCAAAAGCATCAGTGGAGGGTTGCCCACTACATACAAGAAAGAACCAAGGGCTTCGATCTACTACTAACCCCCACCACTGCTGGCCTTCCCCCAACAATAGGTGGAAAACCTACGATAAACGGGAAAGAGGTGCTCGACTGGATTGCATTCACCGCAGTCTTTAACATGACTGCAGCTCCCGTGGGACAAATACCAATTGGTAAGGCTGAGAACAATCTTCCGATAGGTGCCCAGATCGTTGGTCGGAGGTTCGAAGAGGTAAAAGTTCTGAAATTACAAAGACAGATAGAAGAGACGATTGGGCAATTAATACCTGAATAAATGATCGCCCTATCTACCGCCGAGCTTCAACTTCTCATTGCAAGTCGAAACCAACTACTAGGCTATTGTGCGAAAACTTGTAGGGAATCTGAGGGTTTTATCAATTGGCAGAGGACATTAAGAGTGCAGACGATGCCTCCTCGAGCATCGCAGAGCTAGAAGAGGCGATTGCTCGCCTCGGAAGAGCTTTGAGAAAGATAAAGATCGATAGCCCTCTGCTAAGTCGTGAGATCGACATAACTACCTTTTGGCAGTTAACACCGCTCCGCGGAGACAAGGTATTGCGCCCAAGCGAACTAGCAGCGATACTAGGTTTAGATAACTCTACTGTATCAAGGCAAATCCAGAAGTACGAAAACCAAGGACTCGTTGAGAGGCGGGCGGATCCTAAGGATGCTCGCGCATCATTAGTTGCGCTGAGTCCCATTGGCCGTGATCTTGTAAATGTTGTGACTCAAGCACGAAGGGACAAGATCGGTTCGGTACTCGACCACTGGGACCAAGAATCGGTATCAAATTTGCTCTACTTCTTAACGCAATTCATAGTTGAGCTTGAAGAACTTCCGAATTAGCAGACAACCTATAATCAAAGTGGTTACGATCCACGCAGTCGTTGTCTCGATTTTTTTCCGCCCCGCACTCCCTAGGAGTATTGGGTGGGAAAGTCCATCTAACGACCCAGAGGTCTTCATAAAGTATTGGCTAAATAGCATCTAATTGAAGTTATGAAAGCCTCCGTTGGAGTAGATCAACTGGCGATTTATCCATCCCCCATCTTTGGAGTGCAAAAAAGCAATAACATTTGCCACGTCGCCCGGAACCCCAACTCTACCTAGGGGAGTTGAGTCAACGATCCGACATCTTAGGGAATCGTCTGTAATCCAACCAGTATCAACTGGTCCGGGATTTACCACATTTGCCCTCAAACCAATATTGGAAAATTCGTCAGCTGCTGCTAGAACCACTCTATCAAGTGCTCCCTTTGAACTTCCATACGGAAGGTTGAAAGCAGTGTGATCAGAGGTTAGTGCAGTGATGATAATTTCGCCAAATTCGTCGTTACGGTAGATAACCGTGTCTCTCACAAGTAGCCAGCTAGCGCGAACGTTAACGGAGTAGTGACGATCGAAGCTCTCAACCGTAGTAGTCAAAATGTCAGAATCAACTGATTCGCAGTGACTTAGGATGAGATCAGTAACGGTTAGCGAGAGTTTATTTAGTTCGACGAAGAGTTGATCTACCGAGTTCGGCTGGGCTAAATCGATATCGAAGTATCTAAAACTTCCGCTCGTCGTATCCGATACGGTGACGAGAGTATCCATGAAGAGGTCATCTGGCTCTCTATCGACGCGCGCGTCGTATACGAAACTGCCGACTGCAACGACATCCCGGCCGAGTTCTATCATTTTTTTAGCGATCGCATAACCGATTGATCCACTCCGAGATAAGCCAGTTATCAATACAGCACCTCGAACCACAGCCATGGCGACTCCTATCTCAAATAAAAATCTATGCGAAATTAGTAATTCTGGAAAGCGGTAATCGAACTAATCGTTATTTGATTCAGAGGATCAATCAAGAAATCGAGATTCTAAGTCGAAGTGAAGATTAGTGACAAACAATAAGGGGGGATAATGATAGATCCCAATTCCTCAGAGAAGATCTCCCGTGGCAATCAGGTGTCCAAAGGGCAAAAAACTCACAAATCACTCGAGAAGATTATGGCTAAATGGCGCCATCGAGATGAGGGCAAAAAGGTCGTCTTCGTCCTTTCCGGAGGCGCAAATCGCGGTGCATGTCAAGTCGGAATGCTGCGCGCTCTCTATGACTTTAACGTCCTGCCCGACCTAATTTTAGGAGCCTCTGTGGGAGCCCTAAATGGAGTCGCATTTGCATCCAATCCGACACAAGAGGGCATCAACCACCTTGAAGAGATTTGGCGCGACATGAAGCGCGAGACGATCCTTCCTCCACCTCGATTCGGATCAACTTGGAGGTATGCCAAAAAGTCCCCTTCGGTCTATCAAAATGGAAACCTCCGACAATTAATTGAGGAGTCGATTTCAATCAAAGACCTCAAAGACTGCACGATTCCGGTCGAGGTGGTTACAACTAAAATTTGCACCGGTGAAATTGTCAGATTCTCTTCAGGAAATGCAGTCGACATACTCCTTGCATCAACTGCCTTACCTGGAACTTATCCTTCCATTACCATCGGAGATGACGAACTCGTTGACGGGGGTGTCTCAGACGACATCCCTCTTCTTCGTGCCTATGAACTCGGCGCCACTCACGTCTATATTCTCTATTGCTCCTCTCTCAACGAGAGAAAGAGGAACCACGAGAGACCAATTGAGGCAATTCTTGATTCGTTCACGTTAGCCAAAAAAGCTAAGCTGCGTTCGGACATTTCCCTCATATCAAACAAAATGGAGGTGACCTTGATCGAAAGCCCCGTCGCCGCCGACACTAACTGGCTTGACTTTTCTCGATCGGAGGCCCTAATCCTAGATGGATATCGATCAGCCTTCGACGCCATCCAAAGAAAACAACTGAGACAGATCACCCCAACCCTAAGGTAGTCACTCGGTGGTCATTGAGGACTTCTTGTCGATAGATACTCGTCGAGAAATGATGCACATAGATCTAGGGCTTCCTTTGACTTTGTGGTGAATGCGCCCATCGATATAAATCCGTGTATCACTCCCTCAAAGACGACATGATCTACTCGGACCCCAACCTCATCGAAGGACTCCCGTAGTACGTACGCCTCATCAATTAGCGGATCATGGTCGGCTGAAACTATCAAGGTAGGGGGCGAAGCGTTCAACCGTGACTCCATGAGGACGTTAGCTCTCGGATCTTTCAACCCATCTTCTTCGGGAAGATAGTTCTGGCGATAGTAGATCAGATCATCTCGAGTCAGGAAATATCCACTACCAAAACGCTCTACCGATGGGCGTTCCTCAAACGAAACAACGGGATAGAAGATTAACTGTGCTCTTACCTGCTCTGTACTTTCGCTATTGAGCTCAATCGAAGTAACGAGTGAAAGGTTTCCTCCGGCCGAGTCGCCGGCTAGAAACAGTGGCATCTTAGAGTTATCGTCGCTCATAGCTATAATCGCTTTTGTTGCGTCGATGCAATCCTCTACTGCCGCTGGAAATGGAAACTCTGGCGCTAAGCGGTAGTCGATTGAATAGATCCTAGAGCGGGTGGCCACCGCAAGTTGGGCCGCGACACCGTGGTGAGATTCAATTGAACCGTGTGTAAAGCCACCACCGTGAAAAAATATCCCGTAGGCACTTCTACTACAATCCTCGGGAATGAACTCTCTAACTTTGATAGAACGACCCTTGAGATGCAATTCAAAGTCGATTACGCTTCGAATCGAATCGACACTCCCACTAGCTAAACGGGAAATGTTGTCGAATATGACTCGAAACTCATCTAAATTTGGTCGACTTGAATCACCACTTTGTGACACAGAGGATTGATTTAGCTGACTGAGAACAAATTGAATTCCAGGATCTAAATCCACATTAGGCCCAAACCATTCGTTAGCTCACTTTGAGTACTTCGACAATATCAGGGTAACTTCGTCGTACTGATCCTTCGTCAAAGTGATTCGATTCGCCGCAACATTCGCCTCCAACTGTGAAACTGAGGTTGCTCCGGCTATCACCGAAGAAACCGTAGGTTCATAGAGTAGCCAGGCAAAGGCTAGGTCAAGAATTGAAAATCCACACTCATTGGCATATTGCGTAAGCTCGTCAATCAAGTCAAAGTTAGCATTTGCCAACTCCGATGGACGAGAGGCTAGACGAGTTCCGACTGGAGCAAGCTGATCTTTTTTGAACTTGCCGGTAAGAAGACCAGAAGCTAGAGGATAGTAAGGTAAAATGCCCACACCGTAATGACGCGCTGCGGGAATCACCTCATCTTCAATAAAGCGCTTAATCATCGAGTAGTGGTTTTGAGCGGCTATAAAGCGCTGAGTTCCTCTATCCTTAGCAACGTGGTCGGCTTGGGCTATCTGCCAACCAGCAAAATTAGATGACCCTATGTAGCGCACCTTACCCTCAAGAACCAGTTCATTCAAGGCATCGAGCGTCTCCTCAATTGGAGTGTTGGGGTCAGGCTCATGAAATTGGTAAAGGTCAATGTAATCAGTACGCAAACGCGTAAGCGAAGCCTCTACAGCCTTTCGAATGTACCGGCGTGAACCCCTGGCTACGTCGCCGGTGTTCATTGACATACCAAATTTGGTTGCCAAGACAATCGAGTCTCTTCTACCTTCGAGAATCTGCCCCATGAAGGTCTCAGAACCACCCAAATTACCGTATATATCTGCGGTATCGAACAGGTTTATACCCAGGTCGATGGCCTTATCTAGGACCTGTCGGGTAGTTTCAAAGTCACATCGAACACCAAAGTTATTACAGCCAAGTCCAATTTCTGATACGGTCAGACCGCTATTGCCAAGTTGTCGGAATTTCATCAGGTCTTACCTTGCTACCTATATTCATCTTCTACAAAGTACCACTTATCAAAGCGGAAGGTTTTTATCGGGAAACTGTCTAATAAATTCTTTCACTACGATTCTCTGAGCCTCTAATAGAGAGATAGATCGTCCTCTAGCCAATTCAATGAGGTCGTCGCTCTCAATTTTAGAGTTATAGGGGCCAACTTTTACCCTAACTTTACTCGTAGATAGATCGACTGTAAGCACTTCCCTTGGAAGTGTACGACGATCTAGGTAACTTGAACGAACTCCAAGCGACCCACTACGCGAGAGGAGCAACTCCTCCATGAATTGCTTGTCATCCAATCGAGCCAACACGTTCACAATAACTCCGGCCCGTGATTTCTTTCCAGTGATGGCAACTTGCCAAACATCGAGAGCGCCAACTTTCAAAGCCTCATCCAGCATCGATGCAATAAATTCAGGACTCCGGTCATCAAGGTTCGCTTGGATCAGGACAACTCGACCATCTAAACTCTGATCTTTTCTTTTTGCCAGGCCACCCCGAACGTGATTTGACCGATCATCGAGATGCATCTCACCGACGCCAATCGCCACTTTCTCGAGCAGAATCCCTCCGCCTTCAAAGTTTCTAGCTCCGCACGCCACAAGTATTGCCACCGCAGTTGGAGTCAACAACTCTTTATTATTGACACTCGAATGAAATTCGATTCCGATCAAACCCTCTATAGTTGCCGGAGCGGGAATCGTCACGGCACCGTGAGAAGTCATCCGTAGACCCTTACCCACCTCTAGGTAGTGAATGTATGTCGTATCGATCTCTAAGGTTATGAGTGCAGTAGCCGCGACGACGACGTCAGCGATTGTATCCCAGGCACCGACTTCATGGAATGTTACTTCCTCGGGCGAGGTACCATGAAGCCCTGCCTCAATGGTCGCAAGTTCACTCATAATCTTCTTTGCCATATCGGCGATGTCACGACTTTTGATTAGATCAAGGAGTGCGACGATATCGGCAAATCGTCTTGGATTCGCTTTTGCATGTGAGACTACTGAAAACTTCGGACCATGGAAGGCACCATTTTCGCCAGCTTCTAACAGAAGTTCGATCTCTGCTCCAAGTCCCATCTCGTCGAGGATGGACCTACACAAATCGATATCTAGGCCCAACCCAAACGCTAAGGCGGCAAACATATCGCCAGAAAGTCCCGATTGGCACCAGAGGTGGAGGTCGTAAGTCATAGCTTTGCCGCAGAATAATTAGCTTCTAACCGATTGACGATTCTCAAAGCCGCACACGCGCCACCAAAACCGTTGTCAATCCCCATGACCGCAATGCCTGGAGCACACGATGCCAACATCGCCATCATCGCTGTCGCTCCTTCATTCGACGCACCATACCCTGTCGACGTGGGAACTGCAATCAACGGAGCCGAAATCAACCCACCAAGAACAGATGCAAGTGCTCCTTCCATACCCGCCACAACTATGACCACATCAAAGGTTCTAATATGATCTAGACGAGCCATTATCCTGTGAAGGCCGGCTATACCAACGTCTGATATTATCTCGCAACTGATTCCACAAGCAACAAGAGTCGCTGCCGCTTCGTTAGCTACGGGCAGATCGGTGGTACCACCTGTCACAATAACAACCTTTTTATCTCTCGGCGCATTCGCCGATATGACCACTGAGTAAAGATGATTTGCATCTTTCACTAAATTTGGCATCGAAAAAGAGTCGGGGAAGGTCCTAAGAATCTCCTCTGCGATTTCAAGACTCAATCGAGTTATTAGAACTGGCCCTTGGTTTTTCTTATCCATCTCGCGCGCAATAGCTATAAGTTGACTCTTGCTCTTTCCCGGTGCATAAATTGCCTCGGGTATCCCAATTCGTGCATAGCGACCGTGGTCGATTTCAGCAAATCCACTTGTTGATTGATCACCATTCATAGCTTGCCATGCTATGCGAAATTGGTCCCCTGCGGTTTAGAGGGAGTCACTGCTACCCATCAATGGAAGCTAGATTGTCATTCAATGACGTTGCTAAAAAAGATCGGTTTTCTCGGCCCAAAAGGTACATTTTCTGAAGAGGCCCTAATTGAGCAGAAATTACGAGGTAGTAAAGCTGACACCATACCCTTTGCAACGATCGCCCAAGTTCTAGAGGCAACTGCGAACGGAGCTGTCGACTCTGGTTTTGTACCGATTGAGAACTCAATAGAAGGTAGCGTCTCTGCAACTATCGACTCCCTGATCTTCGATTTTGAACTTTCTATTGTTGGTGAATATGTTCATGACATTCATCATGATCTGATGGCCCTAGATCACACATCGCTTAGAGAGATTGCAACTGTCATATCTCACCCTCAACCCCTCGCTCAATGTCGGAAGTTCTTGGCTCAATTCCTCCCAAATGCAAATCTCCGTGCGACCACTTCAACATCTGAAGCTGCAAGGGAGGTATCTGATTCCCAAGACAAGTCAATTGCGGCCATAGCTCCACGAAAAGCTGCAGAAATCTACTCTTTGTCAATCATCAGCGACAACATCGAAGATCACAGTGGAAATCAGACTCGATTCATCGAAGTAACAAAAGAAGCCCTAACCCCACGAACCGGTAACGATAGAACATCCATAGCTTGCTTCCAGGTTCGGGACGAGCCCGGATTTCTCTTTTCGATCTTGGCAGAGTTCTACGCTCGAAGAATCAACTTGACAAAAATCGAATCGAGACCTTCTAAAAAAGGTCTCGGGGAGTACTGCTTTGTCATCGAATTAGACGGACACATACGTGACCCCCTCGTCGCAGATGCTCTAGTAAATCTTAAAGATCGTCTAGCGGAAGTTAGATTTCTAGGCAGCTATCCAAAGTACAAGCAGTCGTCAAACTTTCGAAACACTCTTGACGATCCAGGCCACCTTTGGATCGAAGAGATTTTGAGACGCAGAGAATTCAAAGATTAACTGCTATTCTGTACCCCGGAGGGATGGCAGAGCGGACAAATGCGAAGCACTTGAAATGCTTTGACCCAAAAGGTCCGTGGGTTCGAATCCCACTCCCTCCGCCAAATGCCTTACTTCATTTATAGATGATGTACAAAAACACACAATGGCTACCTCTTCTCGTTCGATCCTCCTACAACCTTTAGGTTCGTGTCAATTTGGAGTAAACACCAAATTGATAGGCGTGGCGAATTTCTAGAATTGAACTCGAACGGCGGAGCGACCCTAAAAGTAATCGCAATTTGGTTGCGCTAAATATAGATCTAGGGACACTTAGAGAAAACCACGGATGAAGCAGCGTCACCTTCTCTTTGACTAACGATCCAATAATCCAAGTTGCTCGCACGCAAAGAGCAAAAGTCATAGAAGGTCTTTGGCAGTAAAACTTCCATTCCAAAGAACTGCAGCTTTTAACGTTAAAAGTATGCCACGCTACCAACAAGGATTCGCGACCACCGAAGGCGATTCACAACAATGGCTGCTCATCCGAGAATAAAGTTCGGATCTCTTCTATAGAACTCTCCGCCCCACCGACACGGCTTATAGTTATTGTGCCACCATCATCAATATCGATGAAAGCTTCAACCCCGCGCCTTCCGCTCTCCTCATATTGCCGACGATAACTCTTCAATTGAGCATCCGCTTTACGATTAGGTCCGTCAAAGTCGACTATGAATTTCGCCGTCCGTAACTTCGCAACAATGTTAGCGACCCTCGTGAAGAGAGAAGGATTCGAAAGTCGAATATGCACAACATTGGCATCTGAAAGTGGATTAAAGCCGGACTCCTCTAAGTACAGTGCAACCCTTTCAAAGCCAATCGAAAAGCCGCATGCCGGTGCAGATCTACCAAAACGTTCGAGCATGGTGTCGTATCGCCCACCTCCGCCAATAGAAAAACCGAATTGGGGTAAGGATAGTTCGAAAATTGGACCGGTGTAGTAACCCATACCTCTTATAACGGTTGGATCAAAGACAAATTTAACGTCACCGAACTCATCGTCACTCGACATAGAAGCTATAGCTAATAGATCTTCAACGACACCTTCTGCGATACCTATCCCTTTTAGACGATCGCTATCGACGATCCCACCTTCACCAAGGTCCGACATCCGCTCAATAAGTTGCGTTGCTACAGCTTCGTCAACTCCTAGATCAATGATCAGTTGAGCAACCTGCATGGAAGTCAGTTTGTCGAGTTTGTCAAGGGCAATTAAGACACCAGAACGCTTACCGACCTCGATTTCGAAAAATTCGAGAATCTGATCGAGCAGTGCACGGTGATTGAATCGAAGCGTCAAAGACGGTATGCCTAAACGCTTTAGCGCCCTAAGAGTAGTTGATATCAACGCTAGCTCTGCAACGATGGAGGCTTCCCCGATCACGTCGATATCGCATTGTACAAATTGACGATATCGCCCTTTTTGAGGTCGCTCTGCTCGCCAAACGGGTCCGATCTGAATCGATCGCAGAATAGATCCGCCTAGCTTGGCAAAGTTATGAGCGTAATACCTAGACAATGGAACGGTTAGGTCAAAACGAAGCCCTAGATCGGCGAGGCTATCCTCATCTGCGATATCTAGCTTTTCCCCCCTTTTTAGGATCTTGAAAACTAACTTTTCATTCTCTCCACCGCCACTTCCAACAAGGCGATCCAGATCTTCAACGGCAGGAGTTTCAATCTTTACGAATCCAGCCTCTTTGTAGGTATCAAGAATTACAGAGGTCATGTGATCTCTAATTGCTACCTCGCGAGGAAGTAGATCTCGCATGCCGCGCGATGGCGAAGTATCAACTTTGGCCATATATGACTCCCGTAGCTAACCGTCAGGAAGATCAGCCTAATTTGCTAACAGTTCCACTCGCGCCCGCCACACCAATGACTAGATCACCCCTTGGCGATATGAGATACCACCTGGTGCCAGCAATTATCTTTCCCTCACCAGAGACCTCACCGGGAAGGGTATCTCCTACATATGTATAGGCAGGATGTCCTCCCAATAGAAGTTGACCACTCCTCGTTCCCAAAAAGTTAGTGCTTACCCCTACTCCAGCAACGATATGCTTCGATTGAATAGGTCGAAAGAAAGTTGTACATGATCCAGAGCAAGCAAAGGCGGGCGTACCTGGGGTATATACAGATTGACCACTTGAGAGAACTATCGCCTTTCCAAACTGAGTCCTTTCAACAGTTACCTTCTCGCCTGAACCACTAGCAGCACCGCCAGGTGTATTCGTGGCACCAATTGCACAGGAAGAGGAAACGATGGCTAGTAGTCCAAGAAGTGTCGCTCTTGATCGATGCATAAATCTACCTCTTCCCACAAACTTCCTTTGAAGACAACGCTAACGCCTTTCGATAGAGTTCATCAAAAGAGTCACGCTATAAAGATCGTCTCAACAGTTTTAAATCTTCCGGAATCAGAAATAGAATAAATATGATAAGATTTATCAACAATAGAAGTTTTTAGATACAGCAACCGTAGCAAATGGAGTTTTGATGACCACGGCTAAAACAAAAAAGGCAGCAGAGGCTACCGTAGGTGGCAAGCAAGGATTCTTCTCCTTTCCCGATCCAGTAAATGAAGTAGCCGCTCGTGCAGTTGCCATTGGCGTCGTACTACAGGTAGTGCTTCTCGCAATGACACACAATCGTCTCCTATTTATCCCCCTTTGCTACGGCTTTCTAGCGAGAGTTTCGTCGGGACCTAAGATCTCCCCGATGGGAATAATCGCTACCAAGCTTGTAGCACCTCGATTAAGCAGGTACGAAAAACTCGTGGCCGGGAAGCCCAAGCGCTTCGCACAAGCGATCGGGGTTATCTTTTCCTTCGGCGCAGCAATCCTATCGGTTGCCTTTTCATCATTCACTCCCGCGCTAGTGGTACTGATCGCCCTAGGCCTAGCCGCATCCCTCGAAGGATTTTTGGGATTTTGCCTTGGATGTAAGATCTTTGGCATCGCCTTCAACCTAGGTCTAGTCAACTACGACGATTGCCCCACTTGCGTCGTCAACTACACAGCACTCTCAGCTCGAAAGGGCCTGAGGGAGTCTGTCAACTAGCGAAAACTTCATTTGACGCCATAAGAAAGTAGAATAGATACTTATGGCACGCACTCCCCGAAGTTCAAAACTCCTTGCCGCATCTCGTGGCGATGTTGAAGTAGATCTACTAATAAGAGGTGGAAAGGTCTTTTCCACCGCGACGCGAGAGTGGGTTGAAACTTCACTAGCTATTTTTGATGGCGTAATCGTGGGTTGGGGGGATCGACCGGCAAAAGAAATCGTCGACGTAGGCGGTCGTCACATAACTCCAGCGTTTATAGATGCTCACATGCATCTTGAATCAACAAAGCTCTGGATCGATGAGTTTGTACCTCTTGCGTTAGCTAACGGAACCACTACTGTAGTTGCCGATCCCCACGAGATTGCAAATGTCTTTGGTGTTCCGGGAGTGGCTGCGCTTTTAGATGCCGCCAAGATACAGCGTTTTCAATTTCTGGTCTCCGCTTCATCGTGCGTTCCAGCTTCAAAGTTTGAATCACCTGGTGCAACGCTTGGATCCGATGCAGTAGCTTCTCTTCTAGATGATTATGGCGCTATTGGAGTAGCAGAGGTTATGAACTATCCGGGAGTTATCTATGGTGATCCGGAAGTACTCGCAAAGATTGCAAGTGCTAATGGACGTCGCGTCGATGGACACGCTCCCTCAGTTCGAGGAGCCGACCTAGATGCCTATCTCACAGCAGGGGTAGAATCTGACCACGAGTGTACAACCTTCGAAGAGGCTCACGAAAAGCGCCAAAAGGGTATGTGGATATTCATACGAGAAGGTTCCGCAAGCAAGAATCTTCGGGAACTTATAAAGAGCGTAGCAATTGGTGGAACCGACAGGGTAGCGCTTTGCACCGACGATCGCGAGCCATCAACACTCATTGAGGATGGTCATATGAACGACTGTCTCAAGATCGCGGTTGAATGTGGCATACGCCCAGAAGATGCTCTGGTTTTAGCTACTTCGAATCCCGCAGAATACCACCAGCTCTACGACTTAGGCTCGCTCGGACCGGGCTACCAAGCAGACATAGTCGTACTCGAAGACCTTGTCTCTTTTCGGACGCATTCTGTCTTTCACAAAGGCATCGAAGTTGCCCGCGACAATAAAGCCCTGCCGAGCGCACTTCAACCAAGTCCACCACCTGCATGGATGCTATCTTCGATAAATTTCGAACCAAGAAAGCGCTATGACTTTTCGGTTGAACTGTCAGATTCTGACGTCGTACGCGTCATCGTTGTGAACGAGAATTCCCTACTAACAAACGAACGACATAGGCACGCTACTCAACTCGACGACCTCTCGCGAATAGCAGTCATCGAGCGTCACCACAGTAGTGGAAGATATGGCGTGGGCTTCGTTGAAGGATTTGGAATTTACCGCGGCGCGATCGCCTCTACCGTAGCGCATGACGCCCACAACATCATGATTGTTGGCGGTTTAGACGAATCCTCTAATGTTGATATGAATATTGCAATCGAACGCCTAAGGGATATTGGAGGGGGTCAAATTGCTGTTCTCGACGGCAAAATCCTCGCAGAGGTCCAACTCAACGTCGGAGGACTAATGTCAACCCTTGCCGCCCCAGAAGTAGCCGTCCAACTTCGAAAGCTTGAAGATGCGGTGCAAAGAGATCTCAAGGGCACCCTCAAAGAACCATTTATGACACTATCGTTCCTAGGCCTATCCGTAATTCCCGACCTTCGAATTACGGATCTTGGCCTAATCGACGTTGTCGCATTTGATAAAACCACACTCAAGGTTTAGCTATTGCTTGATAGGACTTCCAAACTCTGATACCTTCTTTAATTAGTTTGATTACAAACTTTTTAAAAAGTGAGGGTTCAATAAGGTGACCAATGCGGTAATTGTAGACGTAGTCCGCACTCCGGGCGGAAAGAGAAATGGGAAGCTATCGGGGTGGCATCCCGCCGACCTATCTGCGGAAACCCTGAAAGCTCTGGTATCTAGAAACGACATCGATCCCGCAATCATCGAAGATGTAGTCATGGGATGCGTAATGCAAGTCGGAGCGCAGTCGATCAACATCGCTCGAAATGCCGTCCTTGCGGCTGGATTTCCAGAGACCGTTTGTGCTACGACCGTAGACCGGCAGTGTGGATCGTCTCAACAGGCCGTAGCTTTCGCCGCTCAGTCGGTAATGTCCGGCTTTCACGACGTTGTCATTGCAGCCGGCGTAGAGGCGATGACCCAGGTTCCGATCGGCGCATCCGCTGCCAACGGACCCGGAAAACCCTATGGTCCCAAGGTAATGGAGCGATATAGCGATAAGGGCGGCTTAGTTCACCAAGGAATATCAGCCGAACTCATAGCAGATCAATGGGGACTCTCCCGCGAAGAGTTAGACCGATTTGGTCTTCGTAGCCAACAGCTAGCCGCCATTGCGCGTGATGAAAATCGTTTCGACCGTGAGATTATTCCAGTAGCTGTAAATCATGCCGAAGGAGGCGTCACGGGCGAGATGATGACCCAAGACGAGGGTATCCGCACAACTTCCCTAGAGGTCCTCGCCTCTCTAAAGCCAGCCTTCAAGGAGAACGGTAAGGTAACCGCGGGGAATTCCTCGCAAATCACAGATGGCGCTTCGGCTGCTCTAATCATGAGTGAAGAGATGGCCGCCCGCCTAAACCTCAAGCCGAGAGCTCGCTTTGTTTCGTTTTCGCTCGCCGGTGTAGACCCCGTAACCATGCTCACTGGACCAATACCTGCAACTCAGAAGATTCTAGAGCGAACCAAGATGACCATGGATGATATCGATCTTGTCGAAATTAATGAAGCCTTTGCCTCTGTAGTTCTCGCATGGGAGAAGGAGCTTCACCCTGACATGTCGAAGGTCAACGTAAACGGGGGAGCGATCGCCCTAGGCCACCCACTAGGAGCATCGGGAACCAAGCTCCTAGCAACACTGCTATGCGAACTTGAGCGAACTGGTGGACGCTATGGACTACAAACAATGTGCGAAGGTGGCGGCATGGCCAATGCGACGATAATCGAACGGCTCTAAAGCCCTCGTCACTATCGATGTATATCGGTCAAATTGAAAGACCCAATATAGAGCAAATCAACCGGGTCATTTGATAGCAATATCGCGTAGCTATCTCGTATATCGTCTGAAAAAAAATGAAGCGAGAGGGAGAAGATCCCTCTCGCTTCATTTTTAAGATTTCATTGAGAATCTAAAGAGCTAGAATCTTTTTCGCCGTTCTCTCGTTCCGACCCGAGAAACAGGACTCTCTGCTATCTAAGGTTATCGATGAGAAAACTCAATCGACGATCTGAAATCTCCATAAGGAGATTTTCGCCACGTGGCATATGCCGAGAGTTTGGAATCAAGAAAGTATCAAACTCTATTCCATTTTCAGTCGCCTCTTGCATCAATGAAAGAGTATTTCGGACGTGCACATTCTCATCGATTAATCCGTGGATCACCAATAGCTTCGAGCGAAGTCGAGAGATCAACGGCCTAACGTCAGAGCTAACATACGATTCGGCATTTGGATCAGAACCTAGGTATCTTTCGGTATAACCCGTATCATAAAATCGGAAGTCTGTCACCGGAGCACCCGCAACTCCAACTTTGAAACGATTGGGATACTTCAGAAGCAGCGAAAGCGTCATGAAGCCACCGTAGCTCCAACCAGTTACACCGACCTTTGATGCATCAAATCCATAACGCTCTACTACGAAGTCCAGGAACTCTAATTGGTCAACGAGCTCGTAAGTTCCGAACTTATGAAAGAGCCACTCTTCAAAGACTTTTCCACGATTTGCTGAACCTCTGTTGTCAACCTTCAATGTAGCAATACCAATCGATCGAAGGTATTGCGCTTCAAGATCTTTGGTGGCACCAAACGAGTCGGTAACTGCCTGAAAGTGCGGTCCGCCGTAGACGTCAACTACAATCGGGGCCCCGTTGAGGTCACCCGAAGGAAGGTACAACTCACCATAGAGTTTGACTCCATCTCTAGTTGTGTACTCTAATTCAATCGGTGGTTCCAGGGAAAACGGTGACTCTTCAAGTAATGATGTAAAGCTAAATAAGACTTCGCCACCTATCTGCCGCACCTCGGTTGACGTAGGATGTTCATTCGTCGAATAGACGTCAACGATGTGTGTACCATTCGGCGAAACTACCCCAGAGTGAACTCCTCTCCCTAAAGAAACGACTTCTACTTCTCCACCATCCAAGTGAACCCTGCAAATAGGGCGATAACGCGGATCTATTGGGGATCCAATGAAGTAGACGTACTCATCTGCGACTCCTACGAGCTCGGAAACCATCCACTCGCCGCTAGTCAACTGCTTTAGCTCTCCGCCTGGACCGAACTTAGTTATGTGGCCAAAACCACTTTCCTCATCAATTGCTAGGATGTCATTTGAACCCGCCACTTCTAGTGAGTTCGATACATTAATCCACTTATCATTCGTTCTCTCAACTTTTGCAACTTCGTTGCCTGCTGTATCAAAAAATATCCAACTAAGGAGAGTCTGAGAACGATTTAGGGTTGCAACAAGGAGCAAAGAGTCGCTGACCCACCTTACATGAGGAATATACTCATACTCTCCTAAATCGAGCTTCAACTCAATTGTGGAATTTCGCAATATCAGCTCAACCCTCTCATTGTCACCGCCAACAAACGGATAGTGATACTCTTCGAGGCGAATATCCCCATCAGCATGGTTCACGATTGGAAATACAGGCGCTGGCGAATGATCTACTTTTGCATACACAAAAATCTCAGAGCCATAGTGGGTGAAGAGGCCACTCAATCGTCCAAATTCTTCTTGACAAATGTACTCCGCGACCCCAAGTGAAAAATTCGATTGAGCCTCAGCGATGACCTGGATGGTATCGGTCGCTACATCAAAGAGGACAACCTTTTTGGATGTGGAGGCGACCCACCGATCAAGTGACTCAAGAGGCTTTACTTCAACGACGCCATCGTATGTAAATTCAAAAACCACTCGCTCTTCAATTGGATCAAAGAGAGAAAATCGGCCATCTATATTCAGTAAGATCAGGTACCCTCTTGCGTTACCGTAGATTGCAAAGTCACTGATTCCTTGATATGGGCTCCTAAGGCGTTCACGACGAAGCTCTTCGGCAAGAGAGATCTCACCGTTCCCTTGATTGGTTGTAACCTTCAGTTGTCGAGAGACTCTATCCGCAACGTTAAACGCATGTAAGTGCAGGGTGGAAGGATCGTCATCCTCACCAAAGAGATAGTAAATCTTTGTCCCATCTGGAGAAAACTTCGGTGATACCCACTGTCTAGTACCGATATATCGCTCTTTGGCAATGAACTTCAATAAATCTCTGTCAATCACCCCATTGACGATAGCACAAGGTTGATTTATCTTGTCGCAACTTCTACCTATCGGTACTTAGTTGCTGTGTAAAACCCGACTGCTAATAGAACGATACCGACCAACAGATACCAGTTAGATGCACCACCTGGGAGCACACCAAGGTAATTGATAAAGATCGTCAAAAAACCTATCCCAAGGGAGGCAAAGATAAGATACAGCATCCACCTTGGTGACGGCCGCTTTCGGGCAAGAGGTGCCTGCACTCTACCCTTGGCGACAACTCCCCTGTTCGCTTCCCGCTTTTTCTTAAGTTCACGTCTGCGTTCTATCTTCGCTCGTCGTTCAGACAAGAAATACCTCCAAAGTCAAACAAAATCGCCGATTAAGGCACTATTCATGAGACGTTATGCTCTGATGTATGACAAACAAGTCGCCACGCATTCTCATGGTCGATAACTTCGACTCTTTCGTCTTCAATTTAGTCCAATACATGCGCGAATTTGAAGTAGAGGTTGACGTAGTTCGCAACAATAATGTTAATCACGATATGATCGACTCGGACATCTACGGAGCTATCGTAATCTCACCTGGACCCGGCAATCCAACTGACGCCGGTGCGACAAAAGAAGTCATAAAAAAATATGCCCCAAAAATGCCAATATTAGGGGTTTGTCTTGGGCATCAGGCCATTGGCGAAGTCTATGGAGCTAAAGTAATCCGTGCCCCTAAACCTATGCATGGAAAGACCTCTCTCATTTCACACGACGGCAATGGGCTATTTGCTGGCATTCCAAATCCAATGACTGCAACTAGATACCATTCTTTAATAGTCGACGAAGGGACGGTTCCTCCAGATCTGTTGATTACCGCTAGATCCGAAGATGGACTTATAATGGGGCTGAAACATAGAAGCTACGACCTCTACGGTGTACAGTTTCATCCCGAATCCATCCTTACCGCTGATGGTAAGAATCTCATCAGAAACTTTCTGGCTATTGCGCATTTAGATACTCTTTCTAACCAGCTGCTGTCGTAGTAGTTGAAGACGACGGAGCAGTTGTCGCAGTCACCGTAGTACTAGTTGAAGAGGTGGATGAGGCAACTGTAGTGGTCGTCGAAGGGGCTGGGCCACTTGATACTACGAGATCGACACTCGAGTTAGGTGATACCTGAGATCCTGCGGCTGGATTAGTGGATATGACGTCACCCGACGGAACTGTTGCAGATGCCTGATTTGTAGTGTTTCCTAGCGATAGTCCAGCAGTACCCAACGCATTTGCCGCTTGAGCACTCGGTTGGCCAGTGACATCAGGAACGCTCACCTGAGCTGGTCCGTTTGAAACCGTAAGATCGATAGTCGAACCCTGGGGAGCCTTTCCACCACCAACAGGGCTTTGCTTTATGACAGTACCGTTAGGCGTAGACGAATTTACGTAAGTTGTAGATATAGAGAATCCAAGGGGAACTAGCTGGGATTCCGCATTACCAATTGTTTGATTCACTACATTTGGAAGAGTTACCAGCGCGGCACCAGACGATACCTGAACCGTAATGGAGCTTCCCTTTGATACTTGAGATCCTGCGGCTGGATTTTGCGATAGAACGGTGCCGTTAGCAACTGAAGAAGATTGTTGGTATGAAATCTTATATGTAAAGCCCTGAGACGAAAGCGTGCTAGTGGCCGTACTAACCGTATCGCCGACTACGGAAGGCACCGATATCGCTGGCAAAGTCGTCGTGGTGGGAGTGTTTAGCTTGTTACTTTTGACGAGGGAATAAACCAGGAAGAAAGCCGCTAGGACTACTACTGCTCCAACAACTGCGATAACTGTACCCAGGCTCTCACGCTTCTTATTTGGTTGGGATGGTGCAAGCGGAATCACCGATGTTGCTTCCAAATAATCCGGGATACGGTCTTCATTGAAACTATTTCGATTATTGACCACTCCGTCGAACACCGCTGTAGCGTCGCCGACTTTAGTAGAAGTGCCGGCTTCAACTGGCCTTCCTTGGATAAATCTCAAGAGATCAGCTCTGAAATCTTGAGCTGTTGCGTACCTATCAGAAGGATCCTTGCTCAAGGCTTTCAAGGTTATGTCGATAAGTGGTTGTGGTGTGCCAGGACGAAGTGTTTCAATCGACGGAGGCGGTTCCTTTACGTGCTTCATCGCAACCGAAACTGCAGACTCTCCCCTAAAAGGAGGTTGGCCACATATCATCTCAAAGAGAACTATGCCAAGCGAGTAAATGTCACTACGCCCATCTACAGTACGCGACTCTGCCTGCTCTGGTGAGATATAGCTTGCGGTGCCCATTACCGAACCAGTTTGAGTAAGGTCCTCGCTAGAGGCACTCTGGGCACGCGCTATTCCGAAGTCAGTAACTTTGATGTGACCATCGCTAGTGATTAGGACATTACCTGGCTTTATGTCCCTATGAACCACACCGTGGCGATGCGCATAACCTAGAGCAGAAGCAACATCACTTGCGATGGCTGCAGCATGTTCGAAGCCCATATTTGAACTGTTTTTGATCAAAGCCGATAGAGTTTGGCCCTCGACTAACTCCATTACGATGAAGTAAGAGTTTTCACTCTTTCCCCAGTCAAAGACCGAAACGATATTTGGATGGCTTAGGTTAGCTGCCGCAGTAGCTTCGCGTCTAAAACGCTCAACAAAGGCGTCAGAGGTGCTGAGTTCGGGAAATAGGACCTTTAATGCGACGCTACGATCAAGCAAGAGGTCGCGGGCTTTAAAGACGTCCGCCATACCTCCGCGCGCAATCTTCTCTACAATCTCATAGCGACTACCGTAAGGCTGAGCCACGTTCAACTACCCTCCAATTGCCTTGTTGGCATTAAAGTATGCATTCAGAATAGCTTTGACGACCGGACCGGCGTATGCCGCTCCCGTTGAATCAGCGGCCATCCCCGCTTGTGCGGGCACCACTACCGCAACGGCTATTTTTGCGCTTCCCACAGGAGCAAATGCCACCATCCAGTTATCGTTACCGTTCGGACTCGCCTGATTGCTAGCCGTCAAGCTTAGTTGCGCGGTTCCAGTCTTAGCGGCTATTTTCAGACCCGGAATTGCGATACCTTGGGCGGTTCCGTTTGAAACCACACCCTCCATCAACCCTGCCACCGTCTGAGCCGTTGAAGGAGAAGTAGCTTGCAACCATGGATGATTTTGATATCTGACTACGACCGCATTTTGACTATTCGTAATGTATTTCATCAGATGCGGAGCCATAATAACACCATTGTTGGCGATCGCAGCGCCAACTAAAGCCATCTGAAGAGGCGTTGCCGCCACATTACCTTGGCCAATCGCTGAATAAGCGAGTGTTGGTAACTGGTTCGAGAAAAAAGAGGCACTTGGAAAGGTAGATTTAGCTGGTAGCGGTAGGTCGATCGGCGGAGTTTGATTGAATCCAAAAGACTGCGCTTCGGTAGCCAAATTGGTGGCTCCCAAATCTAGACCGATCTGCCCAAAGCCACTGTCACATGAAACCGCTAACATTGGGGCAATTGTTCCTCCGCACAGCTCATTTGCATAATTATGCAGTCTGTTTACCGTGTCAGGGAGAGGAATCGAACTAACTACCGGGTATGACTTCGTAGCAAGATTTGGCATGTGATCATAGACAGCCGATGAGGTGACAATCTTAAAGGTTGATCCGGGGGGATAGCTTCTCCTATATGTTCGAGCTAGACCTGGCTGAGTTGGTCCGTAATTATTCGCATCAAAGGCCTGCTTTTCAACGCTTCCAGAAATCGATGCAAGAAGGTTTGGATCAAAAGAAGGGTTGGAGTACATCGCCAAAATGTCACCAGTCGTAGGGTCGATTGCCACTACCGAGCCTTGATACTTACTCAATGCGCTTTGAGCAACCTTTTGTAGATTGGAATCGATTGTTGTAATAACGTTGTCGACCCCATACTTAGGTGTAACAAGATCACCAAATGTCTTAGGAGGCAATTTGGTTGATTGAAGGTAGGAGTTGTACTCGAGTTCAAGGCCATCAAGACCATAGTTGATCGAATCAAAGCCACTTACCTGTGCGTAGAGTGGCCCATCGGGGTAGTAACGCTGATACTTGTAGACGTCATTGGATGGAACTGTTTCAGCAATGACCTGACCATCGCTAGTGTAAATAGTTCCACGATCTTGTGAAAGAGTATTTGTTATAGCCCTGTAGTTACCCTTGTGATTATTGAGCTCATTGGCTTGAATAACTTGCACGTGGTTCAACTGAATAAACAGTAACAGAAAAAGGCTGAAGAGAAAAATAGCGAGAACTCGAATTCGACTCTGCATCAGCCTCCTCCCCCCGCTGCGAACGAGGCCTGCAAATTCTTCAAATTATTCACATACTGATTAGCCGCAGCGAAGCTTGGCTCCACAACCCCATTTTGCAGCTTCAAAACAATAGCCGATGACAGTGAAGAGGTTACTATCGATTCGGTTGATACTACCTTGGGTTTGAACCACAAGATTCCACCTGGACGACCTTGATAAACTACAACATGGTTAGTCGAACTGAGCCCAACGAAATACTCACCGTTAGCGTATGTCTTGATTCCAAATACACCCAAACCGACAATCAACCCGAACATGACCAAAAATATAAAAATTCTGAAAAATGTCGCTAGAGATCTGAAGTAAGAATTTGAAATCGGAGTTGGAATTGCACCTAGCATTGGGCCAAGGTGATCCTTCCGAGCCAAAGTGCCAAAGGTACGCAACTCGTGGATTTCAGGTGATACCCTAACTACTGGAATCGGCGAACTTACGACCTTGAGATCACCTTGTTTCTTTTCACCGTCGACAAAGATAACAACTGCCGTCGCATTATCCAAACCACCAGCAGCTACTGCGCCCGAAACCAGTGCGTGAGCGACAGATTGAGCACTTTCTCCATGGGTCAGAATCGTAGCAATCTCAGGATCTGCCAACTCATTAGTTACGCCGTCGGAGCACAGAACCAAACGATCTCCGGCCTCTACGACGATCGACCACATATCCGGATCAACTTCTGGGGCAACGCCAACGACCCTCGTCAAGACGTGACGTGATGCAATACTGGCTGGATCACTCTCCTTTACCTTTCCTGCGCGAATCATCTCTTCCGCCCAAGAGTGGTCAAGGGTGAGTTGGGTGAACTCAGTACCACGAAGAATATAGGCCCTTGAATCGCCTACGTTAATGAGGGTTATTTGATTTTCTTTCTCATCATCCATGACAACGCCAACAAAAGTGGTTCCCATACCCTTCAGTGAAGAGTCTGTCTGAGAGAGTCGAAAAATCGCCGAATTAGCTTCTCGAAGTGCCTTCTCAACCTCAAAGTGACTTGTTCCTTGGCCTAGAGCTTCTTCAAAGACCTCAACAGCCATTTTCGAAGCTGTCGCCCCACCGTTAGCTCCACCCATCCCGTCCGCAACTACAAAGGCGCGATCCAGGACTAAAAATGAATCTTGGTTCTCTACTCTTACCTGCCCGCGATCGCTATGAGCCCCAACCTGAACCCTCATAGGCGCACCACTTTAAATCGCGAACGACCCGCTGAAATCTCATCGCCTTCGCTTAACGGCGTTGGCGACTTCACTAGCTCGCCGTTAAGAAATGTGCCGTTCGTGCTCCCAAGATCTTCTATCAAGAAATCAGAGTCGGTTTTTGTGAGACGACAGTGAACAGAAGAGCTAAATTCGTCCTCGCTTATAGAAATAGTGCAGCCTGAAGACCTACCGATGGTTACAAAACTATCAACAGGCCAGGTATTAGAGGCGTCTCCGGAGACGCCTAGAGCGCGCACTCCCAGTCTGACCCTGTTGCTTGTCGAACCTTTATCGTTAGAACCAATGAAGTTACTCTTTCTTTCAACCAATGGTGACGTTTTCACAATACTTGGAGTAGCAACAGCCTTTTCAGCCTTGACCTTTGGTGGCCTCACTTGCACATAAACAGCGCGAAGTGCGCGAATAAAAAATAGCCATATCAACGCAATCAATACGTACTTGAAGACGACCAACAGTCCAACAGGCATGCTCTATTGCCGCCCCACCTTGATCTCAACGGTACCGATGTCGATAACGTCTCCGTCGTCTACCTGAAGGGCCGTAACCTTCTTTCCGTTCACCTTGGTACCGTTAGTACTTCCTAGATCACGAACGATAATTGATCCATTTTCTAATGGCGTAATTTCAGCGTGACTTCGCGATACTTTTGGGTCGTCAATTATGACCGTCGACGTTGGAGCACGACCAATAGTGATATTGCTCTTACCCACTGGGATACGAAGTCCATTGGGCAACTCAATGTACAAATGACCTAGGTAGTCAGCGTCTTCAATGAACTTTGATTCAATAGCAAATGAACCTCGGTGAAGGTTATCGTCAAAGTCAATGCGAATATCTGGAAAACCTACAAAACGATAGTTTCTCTCCTTAGCCACCTGATGGATCAACGTTTGAAGTTCAGATTTAAGCGCATTTGAGATATCGATCAACTCGTCAAAGTCTTCACGCGAGAGAACCACCAAATAATCGTTTGGTATTATTGGCCCCCTAACGCCGATGCGCTTTTCCATGTCAATGTGACGACTTAGCTTTTTTCCTATTTCCGCGGGCTGAATCGCACTCTTTGAGAATCTGGCGAAAACACCCTCAACCAAACGCTCTAGACGACCTTCAATTTCACTAAACGGCACATCTCTATGATAGTTCAAATTTCTAAATCCCTAATAGGACGCAGTCAAAGCCCAATTTTTAGTGACCAGGCAATCAAATTTCAACCGCTTCATGCGGCGAAGTTACGCAAAACCCTCTAACTTATAATTCCTTAAGGAAAATATTTCTTTAAACTTTGCCTCACATTCCGCTACTTTCTCAAACTTACGAGCACCAACTGCCAGCACCTGAGAAGGTGGTTTCTCAGGTGCAAATTACACTCTGTTCCGCTTCAGACTCAATCCATCTTGAACACGTGGCACGTAGTAGCCTGAGCGGTCCGACTGGCATTTACCTCAACCAATTTCGTTCACTCTTTTTGCAATGACCTTCTCAGCTTATAAAAAATGCTTTAAAGCCTTTTTAACGCGATGAGAATTACACCTAACTTGACAGATCCATCTAAAAAATGTCGTGGCTCAACATCTTCAACTGATCACCTAAGGGATTAGAGAAGCTAACGACGACTTTAATCCTCAAGGCCTCGATCGGAATTTGCCATTGGGAACCAAAAACAACTCAAAACATCGCTTCACACGAGAAGCTCGCTACTAAATTTCTAATAAACCCACAACTCAAGTTGCAACTTATGAACTAATTCAAAAAATGAAGATTCAGTACAAGCAATGGTGACCGGTAACGAGCTATCTCTATCAGTTCACAAATCATCGGCATTAAGTGAAACTACTTCGTAGAGCCCACATTTGGCCGCTGGAAATATGGTGGCTCATCAGAAAATTTTCGATCTAAGTCAACGATGGGTTTACAGGCTGAGTTCCGAAAGCCAAAAAGCCACTTTGCATCAAGATTCGTAAAGGGATTTTAGTAAAGCTTACCACTAGAGCGCTTCTACTATCAGAGGGGACTGGTGGGCGAAGGGGGACTTGAACCCCCACGTCCTTTCGGACACAGGAACCTGAATCCTGCGCGTCTGCCTATTCCGCCACTCGCCCAAGTTCAAAGTCAAAGAAAAAGCCAACGACCAGCAAGCTTTCCAATGAAATGATGGCGGAGAGGGAGGGATTTGAACCCTCGAACCCAGTTTCCCAGGTTAACTCATTAGCAGTGAGACCCATTCGACCACTCTGGCACCTCTCCTAGCCTTCGAAGATTCTAACAGCTATCGTTTAAAAGGCTTTCAAAAGTGTGGACGCCTTTTAAAAAAGTTCCTAGAGCGGATCTTTCGGCAACTATGATCGTTTTGGTCGTTTAGTTTCGAGGTACAAACTTGTCCAGTCCGTTAACTATCTCCCAATCAATTGTCATGGGACTACTTCAGGGTGTAAGCGAACTCTTTCCTATCTCTTCTTTAGGCCACTCGGTCGTTCTTCCAGCGCTTCTAGGCTGGAATAACCTAGTAGCGGAGCAGCAGGCTAAAAACTCATACTTCCTTACCTTCCTAGTAGGTCTCCATGTTGCAACTGCTGCCGCACTATTTGTCTTTTACAGGCGAGACTGGTACCGCATAATTGGCGGTCTTTTCAAATCGATAAAATCTCGAAGCATCGACAACAAGTACCAAAAATTGGGTTGGCTTTTGGTCGTCGCTACGATACCCGCCGGATTGGTAGGAGTTGTATTCGATCACCTACTACGTCGCCTCTTTGCGAAACCTTTGGACGCGTCAATCTTTCTCATCATCAACGGCATAGTACTTTTCATCGGGGAAGCCAAGATCAAAAATCAGGTCAAGGCAAACTCCTCCAGAGCAATCGGTGCAAGCACCGCTCCATCGGCAAGGCCGTTATCTGACATGAAATTTACCGAAGCAGTCACGATCGGTGTCGCACAAATATTTGCTCTGCTAGCTGGGATATCCCGGTCAGGAATAACAATGGTGGCTGGACTATTTCGTGGTCTTGATCATGAAGACGCAGCTAGATTCAGTTTTCTACTTGCTACCCCAATAATTTTTGCTGCAGGGGTATACAAACTTCCGTCGCTTTTGAAGCACTCTGCCTCTCCAATACGTGGCGACATTCTTATCGGATCAATCGCAGCATTCATTGCAGCCTTTCTTTCTGTGGCATTCCTATCGCGCTACTTCAAAAGCAAAACTCTTAACCCGTTTGCTATCTACTCAATAGTCGTAGGCATAGCACTTGTCATTAGATTTCACTAAAATCCACTATTCTCCTACGGTTCTACCCGAGAGACAAAATAGGGCCAAAAAATAAAACGAACTTCGTCAACCAGGCATCCGAAATCTAGAGGCTTAGAGCACTCGATATCAAAATAATCACGAGCAAAAGTACATTGTCCTTTTCCCGCCACTAATCGACTTAAAAGAGGGGCAGAAAGCCCTTAAAGCTCGAATTAACCAAAACGTCAAGCACTAACGAAAGCTAAGTGCCCAGCTAATCAACCATGAGCCTCCTTGAGACACACACTCTAAAGGACCAAATATCGTCGCTAACATTAGACGCGGGAAACTAAACCAACCTCCGCTCAAACGTGCAATCAACTACTAATCAATAGCTCTCAAATATAGGACTTCCCAGGAGAAATTAAATTAAAAAGCCAAATAGCTCAAATTAGGTTTGCTGTTCTATACAATGACGTAAATATCGACACCAAACTAATCATCATTTTGCTAGAACATGAAAGAATACTCGACATCAACAATGGACACGAACAAGTGGATCACACAGAAATTCGACAAACACCACAAAGCATTTAACTAGGACCCAGTCCATCAAAAACCAAACATCTCTATAGAAACAACACTTTGCAAAGCGATCAGAGGGTCCAATTTTTCAAAACCCTCCTATACCCCAACTCACCCCTGTATGGAGATGGCAGGTTGGTTGAGCTTCAGATTGGTTGCAGAGCCATAGAAGTTTGCATCACCATATGAGAAGACTCCACCATCAGATGCAACTAACCAGTAGCCCTTTGAATCTGGTGTAGATGTCATTCCTACTATTGGTTTGTTGAGGTCTATGTTGTTTGCAGATCCATAGAAGTTTGCATCACCATAGGCAA
>JAKCDL010000016.1 GCA_021841935.1 Actinomycetes bacterium
CCCACCGACGCACCTCGAATTGAGGCACTTCACTCTCGCCTATCGCCAGAGACCATCTACTTTCGATTCTTCACACCACTTCCAAAACTCTCTCCGCCGATGTTGTCACGCTTCGTCAACGTCGACTACGACGATCGCATGGCCCTTGTCGCACTCTTAGGAGATGACATCATTGCGGTTGCTCGTTACGATCGACTTCCAGGAAGTTCAAGTGCAGAGGTAGCATTTCTCGTCGACGACGCCCACCAAGGTAGAGGTATTGCCACAATAATGCTCGAGTTCCTCGTAGAGGCCGCTCGGGAGGCCGGTATTTCGACCTTTATCGCCGATACACTGCCTGAAAACATGAGGATGCTCCGAGTCTTTCGAGATGCAGGGTTCGAAGACTCGCGCTCTTTTCAAGACGGCGTAATACGAGTAAGGTTCGACATCAACCCAACTATCGAATCTATAAATCGCATGCACGCTCGCGAACAGAGAGCGGTCGCACGCTCGATGAGAAGAATCTTGGCACCCAAATCAATCGCTGTAGTTGGCGCCTCTCGCGATCCACAGTCGGTTGGAAATGTAATCTTTCGCAACCTATTAGAGTCGTCATTTGCAGGGCCGGTATACCCAGTCAACTCCCATACCAACTATGTATCAGCAGTTAGATCCTATAAATCCATCACTGAGATCGACGATGAGATCGACCTTGCTATCGTCGCAATACCTGCACCAGACATTAAGCAGTTCATCTCCGAAGCCGCCGAAATGGGAGTGGGCGGAATTGTTATTATCTCATCGGGATTTTCCGATGCGTCAAATCCCGGCGCATATCATGAGCGCGAAATTGTCCGCCTTGCTCGACGAAACGGGATGCGAGTAGTTGGACCTTCGTCGATGGGAGTGGCAAATACACATCCCTTAGTGAGCATGAATGCAACGGTTGCACCATTTGGAATCAGCGAAGGGCGCGCAGCTCTGGTAGCACACTCCGGGGCACTTGGTCTGGCAATCGTCGAAGAGGCTCGGAGGCGTGGACTTGGACTTTCTAGTTTCGTCTCTACTGGTAACCGGGCAGATGTATCAGCTAACGATCTCCTTCAATATTGGGAGAACGACGATACGACCGACGTCGTACTGCTGTATCTCGAAACCTTTGGAAACCCACGATCCTTCGCGCGAATTGCGCGAAAAGTCGCAGCTACTAAACCGATCGTGGCGGTAAAGGCCCGAAGGTATGGCCATAGCGGTGCGATGGTAGCAAGGAGTCTTCCAAAGATAGATGCGATCGACGTCGAACTTCCATCTCCCAAAGGAATTTATCCGCAATCTATCGAAGATGAGATAGCAGTAGAGGCCCTCTTGGAGCATACGGGAGTAATCCGAGTCGACTCCCTCGAACAACTCTTCGAAGTAGGAAGAGGCCTTGTGAGTCAGCCACTTCCCAAAGGGCGATCAGTCGCAATTGTCTCTAACAGCGGCGGCCCGGCACCGCTCGCTCAAGATGCCTGTGTGGCAAATGGTCTAAGGATGGCAAAGCTGTCACCCGAGACCCAAGCGCTTATAGAGGAGTGCTCATCCACTTCACGCCTGTCAAATCCCATTGAATTTGGCGCAGAGGTACCTCCTGAAGTCTATGGAGAAGCCCTCGAAATACTTCTAAATGATGAAGGAGTCGACGCCGTCATCGTCGTCTACGTTCCAACTGTAACCCAACGCTACAGCGAAGAGCACTCTAGGAGCCATCCCGAGGAGGACCCGCCGGCAATTGCAGTAGCCAAGGCGGTCGCTCGTTCTATCTCAACTACAGCGTCAAAGTTCACCGGTGATAAGAAGAAAACGGTACTTGCAAACTTCCTGGCCATTCCTGGACTGAAATTTGAATTGACCACCAACGGGAGTGAAGTCCCGAACTACAACTTCCCCGAGATGGCAGCGACGGTTCTAGCTCGAATGGCAGAGCACTACGCATGGAAGAATGACTTAAAGACCAAGGCGATAACCGTCTTAGACGTCGATAACGAGCGAGCAAATCGCATTATTAGAAATTCACTTGAAGCTATATCAACGCCACCTGAGGGTTCAGTAAAAGCTACTTGGCTCTCAGAGAGTGACACAGCTAAATTGCTTAGCGCATATCGAATCGACACCCGAGCACACGAAGCGACTACTGGCTACTTGAGCTATGAGTTGGCCGTGCCGTTTGATCTAAAAGTCGTTCACGACCGACTCTTCGGACCTGTTATGTCGATGGCGGTTCAAGGAGAAATTTCAGCCTATCTCGACTCGTCCAACCACATAACACTCCCCTTTTATGAAGGTGAGGTAGAAAAGTTCATAGACGACATACCAGCAATTGGTCTGATCATGGGCGACTACGAGCGTACCATACATGACGTGACTTCTTTAGTTGAGATCCTATCGAGAATCAGCCAGTTGATCGAGGATAACTTTGAGATCATCAACCTCTGTGCCACGGTTATCTCAACACCTAACGGTTCGTACCTATCAGAGTGTGAGATCCTATTAAATGACTGGTCGCCAATGGCTAGTGCGATCACACGATCACTTCGATAGCCTTTGGCGACCTAAAGCACTGAAACGGCTCTACTAATAGTTGTTATTAGTAGATAGCCAACTCTGTATTTACATCAAAGAAGTGCATAACCGCAGGGTTAGGACGAAGTCCAATAATGTCTCCGGCTTTGACACCTGCACGGGGCTCAACTCGAGCTATGCCAGCGCCGCTCGCCTCGAGGATGGTCTCTTCTTCATCCTTGGCTCCTTCTACGACGACAGCCTTAGCATCGGTGTTGAAGTGAACCAAAAGCTCTGAACCGAGTGCTTCGACGAGTTCCACTGTGGCAGTTATGGAGTTTGGAGTTCCCTTATCAACTAATTCAAAGTCCTCGGGGCGAATCCCGACCGTGATCCTACTGTTGGCATAAGAGGCAAGGTTGGGGTGTGAGATGTGGGCTACATCAGTAAGTTCGACGTACTCTCCGCCGATACGAATCGACTTAGCGCCCTCTGAGAGCTGAGCCGAGTACATGTTTATAGAAGGCGATCCAATAAATGAGGCTACGAACTGATCGACTGGATGGTCGTAGAGGTTTTGAGGAGTATCGCACTGCAATATGTTCCCCTTGCTCAATACCGCCACCCTATCACCCATGGTCATAGCTTCGGTCTGATCGTGGGTAACATAGACCGTTGCGACACCAAGTCGCCTTTGGATCTTCAAAATCTCAGAGCGCATCTTAACGCGCAACTTAGCGTCAAGGTTCGAAAGGGGTTCGTCCATTAGAAAGACTGAAGGTTCGCGAACGATCGCACGACCCATCGCAACTCGCTGCCTCTGGCCACCCGAGAGTTGGCGAGGCTTTGACTCAAGGTATGGGGTTAGGCCAAGCAATTCAGCCGCCTCCTCTACCTTACGCTTGATCTCACCTGGATCGGTCTTCTTGAGCTTCAATGCAAAGCCGATGTTATCCCTAACCGACATGTGAGGATAGAGAGCGTAGTTTTGAAAGACCATCGCGATATCTCGATCCTTGGGGCTAACTTCGTTGACCCTGCGATCGCCGATCTTCATGTCACCGTCGGTGATATCTTCTAGTCCCGCAATCATTCTCAGGAGCGTCGTCTTGCCGCAACCCGAGGGGCCTACGAGAACCATAAATTCCCCATCGGCGATCGCGAGTGAGACGTCATGGATTACATCAGCGCCATTTGGGTAGCGCTTCTTAATGTTGGACATTTCAATTGTTGCCAAAATTCCCCCTAATTTAAAATTGCACAAGGGCTAGTAAAGAGAACGCATAAGCGAAGATCTCTAATGATCAACTCCCATAATCGTCTCCCACACTCACCCCCGCACCTTAGGCGAAACTCCATCTGAGAAGATTAAAGCTTCGCTCGGCTGTAGGTAGAACGTCTCCCCACCCGAGACGTCACTTTCTTCGCCAGTTATGGAGGAGATGACAGTGCCAGCTCCCGCCACATCGGCGACGACTTCACTATCTGCGAAGTTGAAGAGCGTATAGCTCATTCCGCTTCGAAGTAGTAGATGATTAGAGTCGACCGAAGCCACGGCAAAGTCATTACCCACATATGAAGGTGAAGACTTACGCACTTCGATCAACTTACGCATATACAAGAGGTTAGATGATTTATCAGTGATTTGTGTCTCAACATCTAATACATTGGAGTCATAAAATGGCAACCAGGGCTCAACACCTGCATTAGTAAATCCAAAGCCCTCTTCTTTACTCCACGGCATTGGAAGTCGCGCCCTATCACGTTGAAATCTTGCACCTACAACCCGTGCCGTCATTTCATCGCGCATCTTTGAAACATCTAGCTCTCCATCTACTAGACCAAGCTCGTCTCCGTAGTAGATAACTGTGGTTCCAGGCAAGACCATCAACAGAGTCATCGCCATTCGAATCTTCTTATTGTCACCGTTACACCAACGAGATGGGAAGCGAGAGATGTCGTGGTTCGAGCCGGTCCATGCGATCTCGGCGCCGTCAGGAACCATAGCTAGGGTCTCTTCTATTACCTCAGCTATCGCAAGGGGAGAAAAGTCGCTGTAGGTAAAGCGGAAGTTGAATGGTAGTTGAAGCTCGAGCCCCTCCTCCTTGCTACCGTAAAACGCCTTCAGGCGGTCGAAGGATGCCACCCATGTTTCACCAAGTAGCAACTTCTCCTGATCATAGGAGCTAGAGATCTCACGCCACCTTCGATAGATCTGATGTACCTCAGGCTGATTCTTGTTGTATCGCTGCTCGTAGCCAAAACCTAACCCGAACTTCTCATTAGCTCGATCGAGAGGGGGGTTATCTCTAAGATACCTATCCTTATAGAGACCATGGGCAACATCGATTCTGAATCCCGCGACGCCCCTATCGAACCAAAACTTTAAGATCTCTTCGAACTCCCTATGAACCTCTTCGTTCCACCAATTGAGATCTGGCTGGCTCTCGAGATAGTTATGCATGTAGAGGTACTCTTCGTCTTGGTCTACCTTCGTCCAAGCGCTTTTACCTGTATTGTCGAGCCAATTATTAGGTGGAGCCCCTCCAACGCCTGCTTTGGCGAAGAGGTAGTAGTCCCTGTACTTAGAGGACCTGTCGCCTATCGCCTCTTGAAACCACCGATGTTGGTCACTCGTATGATTTGGGATCAGGTCTAGGAGAACCTTAATCCCAAGAGCATCTGCCTCAGCCAGAAAGGCCTCCATAGCCTCCATCCCGCCAAGAGACGACGACGTATCTAGGTAATCTGAGACATCATATCCCCAGTCACAATCGGGTGAGGGCATGGACGGTGAGAGCCATATGCCATCTACTCCAAGATCAGCTAGGTAGCGAAGCTTGCTACGAGCCCCAATTAGATCTCCAAGGCCGTCACCGTTGCCATCTGCGAAGGAGCGCAGATAGATGTGGTAGATCACGCCACCACTCCACCAAGGCTTATCCCTCGTAGCTCCTTCACTTGCCAAAGCCATGGACTTAGCCCTTCACTGAACCCGACGTCAAGCCTGACACTACAGACTTTCTAAAGACGAATACCAGAATCCCAATTGGAATAACCGCCACTACAGATGCTGCAAAGATAGTTCCATAGGGGATATTAAAGGGTGTTCCAAAGAGTGCAATTCCAACCGGTATCGTTCGGTAGTTATTGGAGTTATTGAAGGTGAGAGCCATCAAAAACTCGGTCCAGGCAGCAGTAAAGGTGAAGACACCGGCGGTAAAGAGGCCTGGAAGTGCTTGGGGCATCACTATCGACCAGTAGATCTTCCATGGAGAAGCACCGTCGATTCTCCCGGTCTCTTCCATCTCCTTTGGAATCCCCTGGAAGTAGTTTCGGAGGATCCAAATCGCAAAGGGGAGGTTGAAGGCGGTGTAGGGAACAATTAGAGCTTGGTAGCTATTTAGGATTCCAACGGTTCTCTCGAGTAGATAGAGCGGCGGAACAACTGCAATCCCTGGAAAGAGTGAGATGATCAAGAGGGTGATCAATATCGCGCTCTTTCCTCTCATCGGAAGACGACCGAGACCATAGCCAGCCAAGGAGCCGAAGAAGAGAACCAAGATAGTTGTGACCACTGTAACTACTACGGAGTTTCTGAAATATATCCCAAATCCATAGGTGTGGAAGGCATCTCTGTAGTTTGCCAACGACAGAGGGTTTGGAAAGAATTGAGGAGGGGTAGCTCCCAAAGAGGCGGGCTGCTTGAGAGATGAGATAACCAACCAGTAGATGGGGAGCATCACGAACAAGATCACAACGACAACGCCAAAGTTAACGCCGTTTATGTATCGCTTCCAACCGACGCGAGTCACCTTCATAGATCTCCTCCGTTCACCTGAGAACGAAATGCTCTAAGGAAGAGCAGACATCCGATAAGGACTAGCAGGGTGGCGCTTACAGCTACAGCCGATCCGGGACCGAACTCTAAGTTATTGAACATCACCTTGTAACCAAGGATCGCAAGCGACGTTGTTGATGTGCCAGGTCCACCACTTGTTAGAACGAAGGGTAGGTCAAAGACTCCAAAGGCTTGGAGGATTCTGAATAAAACTGCAATCGAGAGAGTTGGCCGCAGTAGCGGGAAGGTTATCTTCCAAAATGACTGCCATGGAGAACAACCATCGACCGATGCCGCCTCGAATACATCACTTGGAAGCATGACGAGACCGGCAAGGACTATGACGGCAACGAAAGGTGTCGTCTTCCAGATGTCAGCTGCCATCATGGCGATAATTGCTGGGGTCGGTGTGCCAAGTATTACCGGCTTTCCAAAGCCGATCGAATTGATCAGGTACTGCAAAACACCATAGGTACCTTGATAGACGTATTGCCAAAGCTCAGCGGAGATGACTGTGATGATCGACCACGGCAACAGCAAGAGAGCCATCATCGGTCCTCGACCTTTGGAGAGCTTTTCCATCAGCACCGCGAAGGCCGTACCGAGAACTACCTCAATGAAGACGGTTACGAATGTGTAGAAGACTGTAAAACCAAGGGAGTACCTCCACTCAGATGAGTGGATAAGGAGCGAGTAGTTACTGAAGGTGAATCCTTGTAACTGAAAGCCGTTGCCCGTTATGTTGACGTTTGAGAGGCTCAATACGATCGAGAAGACGACGGGAAAGATCGTTATAGCACCGACGATTACCAGGGCTGGAGTTGTAAAGCGCCAACCCAACCTAGCGAGCATTATCTGATTACGATCTCGAAATTGCTTATTCGCCTTGGGCCTTTGTTTGGTAGGACTCCCAACCTCAGCCTCTTTAGCGACTTCAACTACTGCCATTGAACCACCATTTCTTTATAACAATGTGACGTATCGGTGGGGTATAAATTTGCGCCCTTCCAAGCCTGGGGTGTTGGCCTTCCCTGGCATATATGTATGCCAGGGAACCGAAAGGGCGCGCATAGGGGTCTTTAGAGTCCGCCGCTAAGTGCGGAGTTCATCTGGCTAGCAGCAGAGGAGAGAGCTGCCGATACAGACGAAGATCCGGTCAGTGCGGAGTTGACGTTGGTATATATCGCTTGCGAAACCGCTGCATAGTTGGGCGAGCCAGATGGCCTTGGAATCAAGTTCTCCTTAGCTGCGATCTGAAGCGGAGGTGGAGCTGTCGTAGAAGCTGCGAATTGCTGACGAACCGACTGGAGGGTTGGAATGAAGGAGGCATTAGCGAGCATCGTCTGTGCAGTGGTGCCAGCCATCCACTTGATGAACGTCAAGTCAGCACTCAAGTGTGTGGAGTGAGGATTGACATAGAGGTTCCAGCCACCGATGTTAGCATAGCCAGTTCCACTTTGACCAGCGAAGGTCGGAAGTGTAGTTACGCCAACCTTTCCAACAACCGCAGATCCAGCAGATGTCTGAGAGTCAGACCATGCATATGACCAGTTGCGAAGGAATGCTGCGTTACCAGCGACGAAGGTGGATTCGGCCTGTGGCTCTTGCATAGTCGTAACCGACGCCGGGCTTGCCCCTGAAGTGATTAGCGAGCGCATGAAGGTCAGTGCCCTTTGTCCAGCAGCTGAGTTAATGGTCGATTGGGTGTAGCCAGAGTTGACGACATTTCCACCGGCAGAACCTAGATACTCCATGAAGTTACAGGTGAGACCCTCATAGGAGTTACCCTCCCATACGAAGCCGTTTTGAACCGCTCCAGACTTTACAAGTTGTACTGCCTCTTGTTGTAGCTGTTCCCAAGTCGTTGGAACAGGTAGGTTGGCTGCTTGGAGAAGGTCCTTGCGGTAGAAGAGGAAGCCCTGGTCTTCGAAGAGGGGTGACCCATAGACTTGACCCTTATAGGTTGCACCCTGAACCAAACCAGGTGCAAATTGCGACCAGTAGCTCGACGGTAGATACTTAGAGAGCGGAAGAGCCAAACCGTGTGCCCCAAACTGAGCCGGCCAAATTACGTCGCCCATGAAGACGTCAGGCGAGGTCGATCCACCAGAGATCTGTGTCGTCAACTGCGCTCTGTTGGTATCAGTGTTCGTCGGTGCCGACACCAAGTTCACCTTGATGTTGGGGTAGACCTTTTCGAAGGCCGAGATCAAATTCGAACGGATGTCAGCACTACCAGCACCAAGCGGACTCGACCACCATGTAATGGTCTGTGGACCACTAGAGGCAGCGGTCGTTGCCGACGATGACGATGAGCTTGAAGCCGATGAGCCGCAAGCTGCAAGAATGAAAGATGAGGTTGCCAGCGCTACGGCGTACTTGCCACCGCGACGACGCCGTATGCGAGCCTTTGGCTCTACCTGATCACTATTCATCTAAACTCCTTATTGTGCAAATTGCATTTTTGTGACTTGCCGCGAACGAGTCTTCCTGTCCTTAGGATCCCAAACCTCAATTACCGGAAGGCTTTTTCGTGCGGCTTTTTGACTTAACTTCTTTTCGAAAAACCAATCAACTACTTCGAACCAAGAACTACCCCCACTTTCCCCATCGTGCTTGCCCTTGCCACGAACTCAAGGTCCAACTTGAGACTCTTTGGCTCTGGACTCTTTCCCTCCAATAGGTCGCACAGCCGTTCAGCACCTAGAGTGCCCGAGGTTATAAGCGGCTGGCGAACCGTTGAAAGATCTAGCAGGCGAGCGACCTCAAGGTCGTCGAATCCGACCACGGCACAGTCGTCTGGCGCTGAAAACCCCAAACTCTCTAGCGCCGCTAGGATACCGATCGCATGCGTATCTGAAGTTGCAAAGAGAGCAGTTGGCGGTGCCTTACGCACCAATAGCTCCTCTGCCATTCTTCGCCCCTCTATCGGGGAGTGCTTTCCGATACGGATCAACGAAGAGTCAAGTGAGATACCCTCATCAAGAAGCCTCTTTGTAAATCCGTAGATTCGCTCCTGCGAGGAACGAAACTTATGAAAGTTGTTGTCAATATCGCCGACGATTCCTATTCTTCGGTGACCAACCTTTATAAGATGGTCGGCGGCCAACCATCCTCCGCGCACATTGTCTATATGGACGTTGACAACGCTGTTAGCATAGGAGTCGACAAGCGAAAGCTCTACCCCCGCCTTTCTAAAACCCAAAAGCTGCGACTCTGTAAGTGGGAGTGAGATCACCATTACACCTAGAGCCTCGTGACGATCCATCAGTCGCTCGATGTACTCTGTCGCCTGTGAGGGAGTACCCGCGGAGTAGAGTACCGTCTGGTATCCACGCTTATCAAAGACTTCGAGAGCTCCATCTACCCGCGCCACAACGCTTGGCCGTGTCAGATAGGGCGCGACAATCGCTACGTTTGCGACCCTTCCCTTAGAAAGTCCACTCGCGATTCTTGAGGGCCTAAAGTCAAGAAGTTCGATCGCGAGCTGCACTCTTGCCCTCGTCGAATCGGATACCTTCGAGGAGCCGTTGAGGACGCGCGAAACGGTTGAGGGAGCGACGCCTGCTTGGTTTGCGACGTCGAAGATATTGACGCGCTGATTATTTGCCATTTCCACCCCCCAATGAGACCTATTGAAAGCAACCGCCTTCATTGGCGCCTTAGATTCAAGGTCGTAACGTTCCCCCATTCGACCTTGCACCGTTGGACGGCACCGTGGAAGCGCTTCCACGAATTAACACTCTATTTCGGGAATAAATCTAATTCAAGCCACCAAAGCAACTTTTTTTAAACAAAATCAAAGATTCCCTTATCATCGCAGTTCAATTTCTATCAGAGAAATAGCGAATCGATCGTTCCCGAGCTGTCAGCTATGACAAAGTTTGATCACCCAAGCATCTCGTCACGAGGAGTAACAATATCAAAGAAGAAAGATGGATAACATACCGGAATGTAATCATTAGCTATATCCATCGCGCGTTTGAACGACTCCGTAACCTGTCGATACGCCTAAATCCGTGCAGCGATAAGCATGAAAAGTTAGGCTGTACCAGTAGCGAAATACAAAAATAACCGCCAGTACAAAATGGCTAAGTGTCAATGGCTATGAAGCAATGGCTAAAAAGCATAGGTGCAAGAGAAGCAAATCCAATATGGGATCTACTTAGAAAGCACCAAGGTAGATGGAGCTCGTAGAGGTCATTAAACCCTGGCAATTGGATGTGCGCTGGCTTTCCCACCGCGTTGGCTCAGACGTGCCGACGAACCTACTACAAATTTCAAGCTTTTAATGAATACAAAAAACATCGATCAAAGCTCAACAAAAGTCATCTATTTAATTTTAATTTTTAATATTATCAAGAAATAACAATCGCTAAAATCAACAATCAAGTTCTTCGATCTCACCTCTCCCTAAAATTACTCAAATGAACCGTTGGCAATTTTTACCGATAAAAAGTCATGGCTCAACAATGATTATTACTGAATAAGATCAGGCTCACACTCTTCTAATAAAGACTTGGTGGAAACGCGTTTGCTCTCCTTGCGAGATCGGTATCAATGTGAAAATAATTTGATATGACTCAATCGCGAGAGTTTGACAGACGATCCTTCCTGGACGAGAGGAGTTCAACACCCATCTCTCAACTGTATCAGTAGCCATAGTGACGATTCACTAGATCCTAAAGCGTCAGAGGGAGATCGACGTAAGTGCAACCAAATGGCCAAGGAACCTAAAATGCATCGTGAGGGAGACGACGCCTCAAATAGGCCCAACAGCTAAAGAGAACTCTGTTTCAGGAATCTAAACATCATTAAAAACACGAATAAATCAAACCTAAGAGTATCACGAGGAGAGATATAGAAGGCGCAAAAGATATATCATCACAGTTAAATGACGTCGCTAATTCAAATCCAAAACTTCGAGAATTCTAAGTGGCGAATCTATCAAAAGTCGCTCGAATAAAGAAGCTGCAACGATTCGAAACAGATCGATTCGATCTCGAATCCACCCCTTCAAGGAGGCAGAAAATCACCCAAGAAAACAACTAGGGGGATCGAGCGAACTTCTTCGCCGACCCCCCTTTTCCACCTTGATTCGGTCAAAGGTGCCCTTAGGAGAAAGCTACTTTATGAGCAGTCTCGGCTTCAACCTCAATGAGTATCAGTAAATCGCTGTAGGACACTTCTAGGCTCGATGGTTTATTGCTATATATTTGAGGTCTAGGTACTCTTCAATGCCCTCAAAGCCGCCCTCGCGGCCGAATCCAGAGTCTTTTACGCCACCAAATGGCGCTGCGGCATTGGAGACTAAACCTTGGTTGAGTCCTACCATGCCAGTCTTAAGTGATTCAATGACGCGAAGACCGCGGGAGAGGTTATTCGTGAACACGTAGGCGACCAATCCATACTCTGTCCCGTTGGCGAGCTCAATCGCCTCCGCCTCGTCGTTGAAGGTAACGACCGATGCAACTGGACCAAAGATCTCATTCTTAGAGATTGCGCTATTTGAAGAGGTCCCTACGATGACTGTGGGTTCGAAGAAGTATCCATCTTCTAGATTTGCACGACCCCCCGTTAGGATTGCAGCACCATTAGCAACTGCGTCGGAGACTAAGGTCGTGACCTTATCGATCGCCGCCTGATCGATAAGTGGTCCAACGTTGGTGTCAGTTTCGGTTCCTCGTCCAAGGTTAAGGTGAGCCATTCGATCGGCGAGCTTCTCAGAGAATTCATTCGCTATCTTCGCATCAACCAGAAAACGATTGGCAGATGTACAGGCTTCGCCCATATTGCGCATCTTGGCGATCATTGCTTGGCCAACTGCGAGATCGATATCGGCATCGTCGAAGACTATGAATGGTGCATTTCCACCTAGCTCCATGGAGACACGAAGTAGTCGTCTGCCTGCTCTTTCGGCGAGGATCTTGCCAACTTCAGTCGAACCGGTGAATGAGACCTTACGAAGACGATCATCGTTCATGAGAGCCTCCGAGATACCCGCGGGATCGCTAGTTGTAACGACGTTAACAACGCCAGCGGGCAATCCAGCCTCTTCAAGGATCGAGGCGAGTGCCAGCGAGCAAAGTGGGGTCTGTTCGGCAGGCTTTAGAATAACAGTAGCTCCCGCCGCTAGGGCTGGTCCCATCTTCCTCGTGGCCATAGCTAGTGGAAAGTTCCAAGGGGTTATCATGTATGCGACCCCAACGGGTTGCTTCATCGTCAGTACTCTCGAATTCCCATCGGGAGCGACGTAGAATCGACCGTCAATCCTTACAGCTTCCTCAGCAAACCACCTAAAAAAGTCTGCCGCGTATGCAACTTCACCTCTAGCTTCAGCCAGCGGCTTACCCATCTCGAGAGTCATGATGAGCGCCAACTCTTCGCTTCGAGCCATGATTATCTCATATGCTCGACGTATGATTTCGCCTCGATACCGAGGCGGCGTAGCCGCCCATGCCTCAAAGGCGGCGTGTGCGGCGTCGAGTGCCGCCATTGCATCGTCGACGGAGGCATCCGCAACCTCGCAAATCGTCTTCCTGGTAGATGGATCCTCGACGACGAAGCTCTTACCGCCAGTCGCCTCTATCCACTTGCCACCGATAAAGAGTCCCTTTTCTACCTTGGATACGACTTCAACTTCATTTAGGGCCATCAGAACCTCCACATACGACTTCCCACAACCAACTTAACTAACAAAGTGCTGGTCATTTGAGAAGTGTCTAGATTTATGACACCTAAAGGCTAGTTCAGATCTACAACAAACCTTCCAAAAGAGCGTGATTCTAACAAGTCAACACTCAACGACTCACGGCCACCGCCCTTTGTTCGAGTGAGATGAAGTCGCTACTGAGTCGCTTTGAGAGGCACTAAAACCTTAGCTAGTGATGTCCTTAGTGGTAATTCTTGCCCAAGATACGAGGTAGGTTACGGCCATCCATCCAAGCTGTTCGTAGAGGTCTTTCAGGACATTTGAATAGACGATCGGGCTACGAAAGATGTCATTACTTGCGGAGAAGTAGTTCGAGAGCATCAATGGAGCAAAGTGGACTAACTGAGGAATGTTGTTGAGTATCTCAAGAATCACAACAATTCCAAAAGAGATAGATGCCGCCCCGATTGCGGAGTCGGTGAGGGTAGAGGCCATAATGCCCAATCCGACGATTGACATCACCGACAAAACTTCGACTAGCGCAACGCCATAGAGGCGAAGCACCCCATCTAAGTATGAGACAGTTGTACCCGATAGCGTCGTGACGTTTCCTACCGGAAATAGTATCGCGCCTACTATCAAACCGACTGTAGCCATGAATAAGACCGCCGCTAAGGCATATGTCGAAAGCGCCAGCGCCTTTACGATCAGGAGTCTAACTCTAGAAACTGGAGAGATCAAAAGGTAACGAAGAGTGCCATATGCCGCCTCCTGTGCAAATGCCTCGCCGGCAGCCACTGAAATAACCAGCGGAATGATCACAATCTGAGCTGTAGTTATAGCCGATACTCCAAGGAAGACTCCGTTATGAGATATCTGATCTAAAAACGGATTTCCACCTCCGCCACCGCGTCCATTACCAAATGTAGCAACGACAATTCCTAGTAGCAGCGAGATGGCTCCGAGAACGAAGAAGCTAATTGCCGTCCTACGACGAAAGAAGATAAAGCGCAGTTCCTCAATATACATCGCTACGGGCTCCTGTCAATGAAACGAACGCCTCTTCAAGTGTTGGTCGCTCTTGATGAAGCTCATATAGATCAAATCCTGAATCTATTATGACTTTGGCTACTACCTCTGGTGCCACCACGGCTGGGTCAACTTGGATAACATCTGACGCATCGTTCGGTATATCTAGTGTTGGAGATGGGCCAAAGCGCTCTTGCAGAAGCCGAGCGACCCTTTGATTGTCAGAAGTTCTAACGTTGATTCGAGTAGGCATCTGCGCACGAAGCGACTCTAGCTCGCCCTGGAAGAGTAGATTTCCGTGCTGTACAACTGCTACGTGGCTACATAGCTGCTCAATTTCAGAGAGGATGTGTGAAGATATAAATATCGTTGAACCCTCACTAGCAAGATCAGTAATCAACTGCCTCATCTCGACTATCCCCTGAGGATCCATCCCATTAGTGGGCTCATCGAGAATTAGAAGCTGTCGTGGAAACAGGAGTGCATTGGCAAGTGAGAGACGCTGCTTCATACCGAGCGAGAGCGCCTTCGACCGTCGATCTGCGACCTTATCAAGGCCCACCCGAGCTAGAGCTGCCGAAATATCTGGATTTCGTTGATCCTTTGGCCTCGAGTAGCGAGAGTGGTTCGCCATGCGCTCTAAGTATCTGCGCGGCGAAAGCGACGGATAAAGTCCCGGCCCCTCAACGACCGCTCCAACTCGCGGAAGCACACTCTCAAGTCTCTTTGGAATCTCTTCACCAAATACAGAGATCTCACCCGAGGTAGGGCTAATCAGTCCAAGAATCATCCGTATAGTCGTGGTTTTACCTGAACCATTGGGGCCGAGAAAACCATAGATTGAACCCTCTGGAACCTCTAGATCGATTCCATTTACGACGTTACTTTCCCCGTAGCTTTTAGTGAGGCCACGACACTCAATCAGATTCAACTCATCGCCTCCAATCAAAGTCCCATTAACTAAAACGGGCCCACTCAATAGTGAGCCCGCAGAACAAATACCAACCTCCAAAAGAGTCAAAGGTAGGCCTCAGCGCTCTAGTTCGGATTTTCTAACCTAAAGCTGCTAGAAGTGTGGATGGCGAGACTGCTCCAGCCGCGTACGAACCGTTAGAGGCGATGAATATCGATCCAAATGAGAGGCTCACTACATATCCACTTCCAAGCGACGTACTCGCAGCGGTACCAAATTTAGAGAGCATCGAAAGCTCCTTTTGTACCGAGGCAGATGGAGTAGTGGTCGCGTGGTGCACAACGATCGATGAGAAGCCCTGCCCTAGATGAGTGGTACTAGAGGAGGAGGTCGACGATGTTGGGCTCGTCGGCATTACCGTCGTAGAAGTGCCACTCGTAGGCGAGAGAGTCTTTTGAATCATCGAAGAGGTCGGGGTGAAAGCAAAGATGGAACTTGCCGGTTTGGTAAATGAAAGTTGCGTAAAGGAAACTGATAGTGCTTGTCCCGATGCAGTATTTATCGCGATGCCAATCGGATCATAGTTGTTGGCATCGACAGACAGCGAGATCGAGGTTATCAATGAATTGGGGTCATTTGGATTGACAACGAGTGTATAGGTCGGCTCGCCAGCAACATATGCGTTGGTAGCAACTGATACAGTAGATCCGCTAGGCAACTTACTGAGAATTTTCGACGCAATGGATGCAGGCGTCATCGTCGGTGACGACGTATAGGAATTTGTAGCCGAGGTAGCGGAGGTAGCTGGAGCCTTTACCTGAGTTGCGGTGTTTGTTGAAGAGTCATAGACCCACGCTCCACTAGGAGATGCATATAGGTCAATCTCTCCATTTGAGAGCGGAACTTGCACTCGGGCATTAGAGGAGCCATCAACCCAGTAGTTGTAGGAGGTTGTACCGGTCAGTGCACTTACTAAGAGTGAAGGTAGCGCACCAGAGGAGTTTGGGATTGCTGCCGAGATTGCTGCTGAAGGGATGCCTGTATTAGAAACTACCGAAATTGTCCCAGAGTAGATAGGAGCCTTCGACGACACCACGTTTGCGAGGAGACTCTGGGCTGTGATCGTCGGAAGGTTGGGGACCTGGGCAGAGGCTAGAGACGGATAGACCGAAGCAGTTACAATCGATCCACCGGCTATCGCGATCGGTAGAACCATCTTCTTCAAGTAAACGTTTTTCACTTCAAACTCCCTGCTACTCTTTCGAAAACTTCAAAAAACTTCTCTGCCAAACGAGCCCACCTCAGTGAAGCTACCACGTACAGTTAAAATCTAGCTAAGCCAGAGTCTTTGATGACTTCACGCCACTAAATACGACTGCACTCAACTGACCCACTTCGTCCACTCTGGGTGTAGGTCCTCACCTTGACCCTATTGCTTCGATCCCTAAATCTTTGGGTGGGTCATCTAAACAGTCACCAAGTGCCCTCTAGTTACGCTGACCGATGGCTCATTATCGACTTACCTACCTAAACACTTTTGCGGTGCAGATATTGCATCGAACAAGATCAATTACCCACCTAGCCCCGATAGCGCAATGAAGCCTTCATTAGTGCTCTAGCGAACTGTATAAGTTGATACACCTACATAGATACAACACTACTTCGTCGTCTCTGACGAGGCAAAAAAAATACCATGAACTGGGATAATCCCAAGTAGAGCTTCGAACTCAAGGCGCTCACATCGCCATTGTGAAGAGAAAATACTTCAATATAAATCGGGTTGCAATCGGATTCAATGTGTCAAATTGACTTTTACTTGCAATTGCACCGACAACCTGCAAAAATAGAGCCGTTACGAATTCGTCACAAGATTTACGCAATACCTCTAACAAAGGTTGCGCGTAGAGGGTGTCACATTGTTGCCTCGTTGAGGGTCAACCGATGTGCGGGTCGGCAGGTGGCAGCGGGTGACGACTTAGTAACAAACTTAGAGTTTTTTGATCTCAAAGGAAGGAACAAAGGGCAAGAGTCAATCGATAAGTATGAATTGAAGCAGATTCGAAAGATTATCAAGGGCAGCGGTTAACTTATCTCTTACGACAAATCAGTAACTACGTCTGAAAGTCAAGAAGTGGCACTTAAACAGTGACAAAACGCTAAGTATCCGAGGTCAAAGAGCTTTCGATCTTTTCAAGTCAATGCCTGTTACACCGGGATTTCATGAAGCGCTTCCAATTTCTTGTCGATACCGACAAATGCGAATAAGGCAATAGCGAGTTAGATAAGAGCGAGACAAACAGCAAGAGCGATAGACAAGTGGCTAAATGAGTAGTCGGTGATTGGGCCTGACAAGTACCATCCTCGACGACTATTTAGACTCTAAGACAGGTCTCTTCTATGGAGATATTACTGATAAGAACCAAATCAGGAGTGTCAAGAAAGCAAAGAGTCATCGAAGAACTTTCGTCCACGCAATCTAGTCCGACAAATCCTTGCCTCAATGTTGCACCAAAGAGATCAAGGTAAAAAATAATTTTTTCGCTTTTTGGACTAAGTATCCAGTAGGCACGATATAATACATAGGTTCATTTAACACTTTTAGGGTAAAGCCAGATGACGAAGAGTACCGTAACGGGAAGAAAAAAAGTTGAAAAGGCTAAGGTCGAACCGGCCAAGGCTCCTCGCAAGCGTAGAAGCAAGTCAGATGCGGCAACGGTAGAAGCAATATTTAACATCTCAGGACAGGGTGCAGATGCTGTCCGGCTTTTCCTAGATGATCTAGCTCGACACCCACTTCCATCACCCGCGGAGCAGGTTGAACTAGCCAAAAGAGTTCGAGCGGGCGACGAAAGTGCCAAGTCTGAGATGGTTGCAGCCAACCTGAGGCTCGTAGTCCACTGGGCACGACGCTATCAGGATCGCGGCGTCGAACTATCAGACCTCATTCAAGAGGGAACCTTCGGTCTTATTAGAGCCGTTGAGAAGTTCGACTGGCGTCGAGGCTTCAAGTTTTCAACCTATGCGACGTGGTGGGTACGCCAAAGTCTTCAGCGAGCTGTACATAACCATGGACAAGCGATACGTCTGCCGATGGAGGCCGCCGAGAGATCGCGACGCGTCGACAACGTAACTCGTGAGCTTCAAAACGAAAACCAGAGAAACCCAACCGAAACTGAGATTGCCAAGAGTGCTAATCTCTCCCTCGCTCAGCTAGCTGACGTTCGCCACGCCGCACGAGTGGTTGCAAGCCTAGATCAGGCAGTTGGCCCCGAAGGTGAGACGAGCTTAGGTGATTTGGTAGTCGGCAGCGAAAACACCTTCGAAGATGAAGTCGACGAGGCGCTGACTCGCGATCAACTTCGTAAGGCGCTTGAGGAGCTCGACCCCTTGGAGCGAGCAGTTGTAATACTTCGCTTTGGGTTAGATGGGAATCGCCCAGCGTCGTTGGAGGCAACCGCAAAGCAACTTGGAATCGGCCCACGACGAGCGAGACGACTAGAGGCAGCCGCCCTTGATCGACTAGCCGATCACCCCGGTTTGAAGGCACCCGCTGCTTAGGTATCTTTTCCGACCCTAGGGTAAATCTAAGGTTATTTACTAATCTAACTGAGACCATTCTTACGTAGTTAGGAGCGGCAGGCATCTGCCGCTCCTAACTTAATTTAAGGTACAAATTAAAGGCAAATGAAAAAAATAATAGCCACTCGTATCTGTAAATTCGCCTAGCGCTTCAAACCAACGACTAAAAAAACGTAAACTCTCTCACCTCTACGAGATGGTGCCCATGGCCATAAGGAGGTACGACCTTTCAAAAATTACTCTAACTCCAAGGCCTCTAGGCAACGTTTTGTTAATAAATCGGCACTACGCTTCGATATAGGTGACGGCAAAATCTAGAAACGAATTGTAAATGACCGCAGACAAATCGAAGAGTATGGTCTTTGAATCTCAAAATAATGTAATGACAAAATCAACCTCCGATAGCTTTGCAACAAATGGCCTGCTGAGGCGAAGTTCAAAGATATTTATTAGCATTTTGATACTCTTGGTTGCGACCGTAGAGATTGCAACCAACTCTCCAAAGACCATAAAAACCTACTCGATCGATAGCAAGAACGTCGTATATAGCCACGCACTTTTGACTGGCTTCGGCGACTCCCCCTCCATCAACCTTCCGTCAACGGAGGTACCCCACTCAATTATCGTCGGGGCCCAACCAACTTCAAATGGTGGCTACTACTTTGTCACAGCCCAGGGTCAACTATTGACCTATGGTGGCGCGACCAACTACGGCGACACCTACGGACTTTCGTTATATGCCCCAATCGTTGGGATGGCTCTCACTCCCGATCAAAAGGGCTACTACTTTGTAGCGGCAGACGGAGGGGTCTTCGCCTTTGGCGATGCAACCTACTATGGTTCGATGGGCGGGGTAAAGCTCAACAACCCAATCGTCTCCATTACCACCACCGCCGACGGCAAGGGCTACTACCTTCTGGCATCTGATGGCGGCATCTTTGCCTTCGGCGATGCAACCTTCTATGGTTCGATGGGCGGCAAGTATCTAAATGCAGCTATCGTCGGGATGGGAACCACCGCCGACGGCAAGGGTTACTGGCTAGTAGGGGCAGATGGTGGTATCTTCTCATATGGAGATGCGCTCTTCTACGGATCGCTTGGCAACATATCGCTAAATGCCTCAATCGCCGGGATGGCAACCACGCCAGATCACAAGGGCTACTGGATCGTTGGTACCGACGGAGGAGTATTTACCTTTGGTGATGCCACCTTCTACGGATCAGTTGGAGGAGAACTTCCAAATACACCAATTTCAGCTATCATCCCATCGAGCGATGGCCTCGGCTATCAACTTCTCTCGCCCGACTCTATCTCGGTCGTACCGACTATAAATCAGAACGAGAGAACAACTCAATACTCTCAAGCGATAATCGATGCCGCACAGAGCCAAGTAGGACCAGCGACTTCGCCAAACTTCTGCAACCCTTATGGTCCCTGCGAGGAGTGGTGCGCCCTCTTTGCTGCTTGGACATGGAATCAGGCGGGACTGTCAGTCTCTAGCGACGGATTTACCGGCGACCTCTACGATCAAATTGCAGGTAATTACTCTGTCTTATCCGAACAAGATCAGCCAGCAGCAGGAGACGTCGTCTTCTATGGAACGGGACCGCAAAGCACATCAACCTCGGTACACGCTGGCATAGTCATTCAAGCGTGGCCAGATGGAGCACTCACAACAGTCGAGGGAGACTCAGGGCCCGGACCTGGCGGTTGGCTCGGGGTCACGATGAACGGACCCTACTTGAAGGACTACTCCGCTGAGATTAATGGCGCTGCAATCTATGGCTTTGGCGAAGCCTAACCAGTAACTATCTACAGGTAGTCACCGACTTAGAGAGGCTAAAGTTCATAGGCGGCAGCCGCTTTGAACTTCCAACTTCAGTGAAATGGACCGAGGCTATCGACGAGTCCTTGGTCCATCTCGGCCTCTAAAGCCACCAAATCCGGCGGAAGTGGAGCATGAAACTCAATCCTCTCACCAGTTATTGGGTGATCTAGCTCCAAGGCGAAGGCGTGCAAAAAGACCCTCTCGCCTAGATCGAATGAGGATCCATAGGCGACGTCGCCCACGATCGGATAGCCGTAATTTGAGATATGGACACGAATCTGATGGGTTCTACCAGTCTCTAACTCAAAGGATGCAGATGAGACTAGTTCTGAGCGAAAGTATCCCTCACCTAGCTTCTGATACCTAGTCCGTGACGGCTTTCCACTCGGTGCTATTCTCATCAATCCAATTTGCCTAAGGGACTTTGCTATAGGTCCATCGATAACTGCGCTATCGGGAGTCAGAGATCCCGAGACCAAGGCGATGTATCTCCTCCTAGAGCTATGCTCTGCCATCTGCCTAGAGAGAGAGTCATATGCGACTTGGCTTCTAGCAATCACCAAGAGCCCTGAGGTCCCCTTGTCTATTCGATGGACCACTCCAGGGCGAAGTGGATTGCCGACCTCTGCTACCTCTGGGAAGCGCCCCACGATGCCGTTGATGAGCGTACCTGTAGAGTTCTTTACTCCGGGATGAACTACGAGCTCGGCTGGCTTATCGATGACCAAGATGTCGTCGTCTTCATAGATCACTCCAAAAGAGATTCCACCTTCGCCCTTTACTTCATGCGATATTGCCTCCACGAGAAGTTCGCGCTTAACGCTTATCAAATCACCCTCATTGACGCGCTGTGACTTGTGGTTTACGACCTTGCCATTTAGTGACACCTCACCATCGTCGATTGCACGTTCAACTACAGACCTTGAGGATGAGGTGTAAGTCGAGATAATCCGATCAAGGCGTACCTGATCCATCGAATTTGGAACTTCAATCGTGATCTCTTGGCTAAGTTCCAAATCTACATCTTCGTCGAAGAGAAGGCCCTCGCCATCGTCGCCCATGAGGTTAGAAGAGTCATCGCTTGACATGGTGATACCTCGTAAAAATCAAAAGTTAGATATCTACCCTAGGAGCAGCTACCACAAAAGGGGGTTATGACGGAGACTCATTAGATTTCAAAGAATCAACCTCTCCCCTTCTTCGAGGTCGGCGAATGAGGAAAAATATCAAAATTAGACCGACAACTACACCCACGTCAGCGACGTTGAAGGTAGGCCAGAATCCGGTGTAGATAAAGTCGATAACGCCGCCATGGTTGTTCCTAAAGAACCTATCTGCGATGTTACCGAAGGCTCCTCCAAGTATCAATCCATAAGCGATTGCCATAGGAAGATCTGTAGTCTTGGCAAGCGAGTAGAGGACAAATATCGAGATGCCAACTTCGAAGAGCGACACGACTATCGTCTTACCAGAGGCTAGCGAGAAGGCAAAACCGAAGTTATAGACCAGGGCAAATCCCACGTGACCGAAGAAAAAGTGTGGCCCTTTGCTCAAAGTCGCTTGAGCTATCGATTTGCTTATCTGATCTAACGCCGTCCATATGACCGCCACCACAAGCCCCAGAAGTTGAGGCTTATATTTACTCGAAGTCATTTGGAACCCCAATTCCTACCACCGTGGCTATCGCCGGGTGACAGATCCGCTCTTGCAGAGGACGCAAAGCTTTGCATATGGAAGGGCACGCATTCTGATGCGTGGAATCGCGCTCTTGCAGTTTTCGCAGATTCCATAGGTACCCTTTTCAACCTTTTCGATCGACTCTTCGATCTCTGCAACGGTCGCCAAGTGTGAAGCGAGCAGAGCGAGGTCACGCTCACGCTCCATCGTTGAGTTGCCACCTTCACCAGACTCTTCGTCAAATTGTACGTCGCCAGGCTCTGACTCTCTAGCTAGAGTTGCTGCCTCTTCCTTGAACATCTCAGCTTGGGCGACATAGGTATCTCGTTCGCTGTTGAGCAGTACAACTTGCGAAGCTAAATACTCCTCTTCACTCAAGGCATCGTACTCTTCGTCCGAGAGGGCCTCGATCTCTTCTTTGCTGTAGGTCTTCACATAGCCTCCACTGTGAAAGGGTTACCCCTTCACATAAATCTCAATTACAATCGCCCGTTATAGCCTTCGAAGCTGTCACCTAGGCAAGCCATAGCGGTCGTCGTAGTAACGCGCCAACATCGAAGGCTCAAAAGTGTCCCTTTGGCGACTTCATCGACTTCGATATAAGCATCCGAAGTCGACTCCATGCTGGCCACTTGTAAACACCCGATGAGGGCGCAATAATTCCGAAAAGTATACACGTCCAAGGTTTAAGATCGGCAAACACATTCCACTTTGGTCTATTACCCATAGCTTCGCAATAGCTTCGCAGCGATTAACTTAGATGTATGGGATTTTTAGAGAATGAAGATGAGAGTAGACAGCCGTATAGATCCGAGAAGAGCTCGATCCGTCTGTCCAAGATTGAAGAGGAGATCTTAGAGTTCTGGGATAAGGATCAGACCTTCCAAGCCTCCATCGACATTCGTGAAAAGGGAAGCGCCGAATTCGTCTTCTACGATGGTCCCCCATTTGCCAACGGCCTTCCACACTATGGACACCTACTTACAGGCTTTGTAAAGGATGCGATTCCGCGATATCAAACGATGCGCGGTAAGCGCGTGGAGCGACGCTTCGGCTGGGACTGTCACGGCCTTCCGGCCGAGATGGCCACTGAAAAGGAGCTTGGAGTTACTGGGCGCCTCGAGGTGATCGACTTCGGAATCGACAAGTTCAACGACCACTGCCGCAGCCTCGTTCAAAGGACAACAGACGAGTGGTATCGCTACGTCACCCGACAGGCTCGGTGGGTCGACTTCCAAGACGACTATAAGACCATGGACGTGGACTTTATGGAGTCAGTGATGTGGGCCTTCGCTCGCCTACATGAAAAGGGTTTGGTCTATGAGGGATTTAGGGTCCTCCCCTACTGCTGGGAGTGCGAGACTCCCCTATCGAACTTTGAGACCCGTCAAGACGACTCCTACAGAGCACGCATAGATCCGGCCGTTACAGTAGCCTTCCAAATCAACGCCAACCCAAATCACGAAGTATCAGCCCTACGAGAAGACTTTGAAGTTTGGGCCTGGACCACTACCCCCTGGACGCTCCCCTCTAACCTAGCCCTAGCAGTTGGCCCTGAGATCACCTACAACCTGTATCGCTCCCCACGGCGAAAGAGGCCATTTGTCATAGCCGCAGCGGCCACATCCAAGTACGCGAAGTACGTAGAAGAGGCGACACTTATAACCTCATTCGAAGGTAAGGTACTCGAGGGGCTTTCCTTTAGGCCGATCTTCAACTACTTCGAGGGGTGGGATAACGCCTTCAAGGTCCTCCTTGGCGACTTCGTCGCCACCGACGAGGGGACAGGAACAGTTCAGATGGCTCCTGGCTTTGGCGAAGACGACCAAAAGCTATGCGAGTCGTACTCGATTGCAACCGTAGCACCCGTCGACGATAGAGCCCGATTTGTCGCACCTGTAGTCGACTACGAGGGGCTCCAAGTATTCGAAGCCAATCCAGCAATAACCGAGTACTTGAAGGCACAGGATCTTCTTATCGAGTCTGAACGATACGAACACTCATATCCGCACTGCTGGAGGACCGATACCCCCCTCATCTACAAGGCAGTCTCTTCATGGTTTGTAGCTGTCTCTACCATGAGGGAGAGGCTATTAGAAGAAAACGCCAAGATCAACTGGACTCCAAACCACGTAAAAGATGGCTCATTTGGCAAGTGGCTCGAAGGTGCTAGGGACTGGACCCTTACACGAAATCGCTTCTGGGGTGCTCCAATTCCAGTCTGGAAGAGCGATGACCCAAACTATCCCCGAGTCGACGTCTATGGATCTCTCGACCAAATCGAGGCCGACTTTGGTGTTAGGCCAAAGGATCTTCACCGTCCATACATCGATGAATTGACGCGGCCAAACCCAGATGATCCCACCGGCAAGTCGAAGATGGTCCGCGTTCCGGACGTTCTAGATTGTTGGTTTGAGTCGGGCTCGATGCCATATGCGCAGCTTCACTATCCCTTCGAAAGAAAGAGCGACTTCGAAGATAACTTCCCAGCTGACTTCATCGTCGAATACATCGGCCAGACGCGCGGTTGGTTCTACACCCTTCACGTCCTTGGAGTAGCTCTATTTGATAAGCCGCCATTCAAGAACTGTATGGCACATGGCATCTTGCTCGGTCAAGATGGCAGAAAGCTATCCAAGCGCCTCAAGAACTACCCTGACCCGTGGGACGTCTTCGAAGAGATTGGCGCCGATGCAATGCGCTGGTTCCTCCTGTCGTCGCCCGTGCTAAGGGGACAAGACGCAATCGTAGATCGCGAGAGCATCGTAGATGCGCTAAAGAGAGTCATAAACCCCATCTGGAACGCCTACTACTTCCTGACCCTCTATGGGAATGCGGACAAAATTAAAGGTGAGTACGTCACCGACAGCGAAAACATTCTCGATTCCTACATCCTCGCCAAGACCCATCGGTTGGTTACCAACTGCCAAAAGGCCTACGATAACTACGACCTCTTCCAAGTATCCAATGAGGTAGAGGAGTTTCTAGAGGCTCTTACAAATTGGTATATCCGACGCTCTCGTGAAAGGTTCTGGCGCGAGACCCCCTTTAGCAAAGAGAATGACCTAGATAAGGTAGCGGCCTATAACGTCCTCCACAGTGTCCTCCTTTTGCTCACCCAAGTAACAGCTCCAATGCTGCCAATGCTGACCGAATACGTCTACAAGGGCCTAACAGACGGTAGAAGCGTCCACTTGACCGACTGGCCAACGGAGGGCCTACCAAAGGCGAACGACGAGCTAGTTGATGCGATGGACCTGGTTCGAGAGGCCTGCTCTCAAGCCCACTCGATCAGAAAAGCACGTGGGCTTAGGGCACGACTACCTCTTGCCTCTCTTACAATCGCGACAGAAAACTCTGAGCGTCTACGACCATTTATAAATCTGATAATGCAAGAGACCAATGTGAAGAGCGTTGAATTGGTTGATGATCCGACCTCCCTCGCGAAAGAGACCATCACCTTAGTTCCACGACTTCTCGGACCTCGGCTAGGTGGATCGACCCAGTCGATCATCAATGCAGCAAAGGCTGGAGACTTTGCCCGCAATGAGGAGGGGCAGATGGTCGTTGGAGGCACCGTTCTTTTGGAAGGTGAATTTATAGCAACGGTAGATGTCTCGTCTCCAGAGGCATCAAGGAGCCTCTTCAACAACTCAGCGGTAGTGGTGCTCGACATCGAACCTACACCACAGCTAATCGCCGAAGGGACTGCTCGAGACTTTATTAGATCAGTTCAAGCTACCCGCAAGGATGAGAACCTAAATATCACCGACCGAATAAGGGTTGTCGCAACTGTATCAACCTCGATCGAGATGGCGGCGATCTTAGAGCATATTGAGATGATCAAGGCTCAGGTACTTGCAGATGAAGTAAGTCTTTCGGCTTCAGAAGAGATCGCCGAATGGCAGATCAAAGTAGAGCGAAGCTAATTCGAAGCCCGACCTCGATAGCAGGCCCCATCCCAAATTCAGCGCAACTTTGAATTTGGGATGGGGCGCCAAAACACCATCAAAGGATCTTGTTGAAGGCGATCTACCCGATGTCATAACCAATATGAGACATTAATCAACTCAGGCAGAGACTCTAGTAGATCTTCAATAAAGGAGTAAACGACCAAGCAGCGCTAGAGCAAAAGATCAGCAGAGTTCTCTTTAACGAAAATCCAAAGTGTAAATAACTCGCAGAGCCACAGTTGTCGACTTCCGAGAGTCACACCATCAAAGAGCAATGTGTAATAGACCGTGTGTCCTAGATTGTGTGCCCTAGATTGTGTGTCTCAGATAGAGGTAGCTCTAGTAGGAGTCTTCTTCGTCTACCGAGCCCTCAAAGTCCTCGCCTTTGAAGATCGGAGCATAGCTCTCTTCGATTCGAGCAAGGGCATCGCGAAGTACGCTCCTAACCTGCTCACGAGATGAGACCGATATGTCACCTAGGTTCGCAATCTCGCTTCTAAGTTGACTAGAACGCTCCTCGAGTTCGGTCACTTGGGTATTGAGAACTCCAAGTTCCCTCTCGCGTAGTGACTGCGCCTCGCTTCGAGCGTTACTAACTAAAGCCTCTGCTTCCCTCTTTGCCCCCTCAAGGATCTCGCTCGCCTCGAGTTCGCGACGGGCAACGAGCTCATCAGCAGACTGCTTAGCTAGTGCAAAGATCTCGAAGAGTTCTTGATTTGCTTCATGAGTTGTAGCTGCTCTCACATCGCGATCTTCATTTTGGATCGAAGGCGCAGATGCCGCGGCCGTAGCCTCAGCCAAAGCACCCTTCAAGCGCATTATCTCGTCATTAGCTTGACTCAACTTCTCGAGAAGCGAATCGTACCGACGATCCTTCTCCTCTATACCACGGGCCACTTGCTCCAAAAAGGAGTCAACGTCTTCGGGATTATAACCGCGAACCCTATCACGAAATTGAGCCTCGCGAACCTGATCAGCACTAAAGTCCATGTCTTAGATGGTAGCAAGATTTAAATTACATCGATGTATTCATCATAAAAAAGTTGAAGTTTTACCGCTCAAATCCAAATCTCTAACCAAATTGCAAAAGCCCCTACCTCACGACAAAGAGTGTGCGGAGGTAGGGGCTAGAGCCAAACTTCGCCAAAGTGCCTAAGGCAAGGGTCGCACTATTGACATCAAAACTTGAATCGCCAGAAGGACCACGAGCGGAGAGAGGTCAAGGGCAATAGATCCGAATGAGATTGGAGGTATAAGCTTTTGAAGAGGTCGAAAGACTGGATCAGTAACCTTGTGCATGTAAAAGTTGGCCTTCTCCACCGGTGACCCTGGGGAGATCGGGAAGAAGCTGAGAATTATCTGCGCAATAATAACTAGAACGTAGAGCTCTAGTCCTCGGTAGAGAATCTCTTGAATGAGTCGCAATTTGACAACCTCTTCTCGTTTCAACCACGAAGTTCGAGGTTCATATCCTCGAAGCTTCCGCTAAGGACAGGCTACCACAGTGATCGCATTACAGAGCGCCCCGCTGGAGGAGCCGCTCCTTCTCTTCCTGAGACACCGTAACGTTAGGAGGAGTAAGCAGGTAGATCTTGTGCGATATGCGCTCCATGTGGCCATCTAAGACAAAGGTCACACCCGAGCAAAAGTCGATAACTCGACGAGGCGACGTCGAGGAGACGTATTGAAGATTAAGTATCACCGGGTAACCATCGCGCAGCAACATAGCTACTTCAGTTGAATCCTTGAAGTCCTTTGGGAAAATGATGTGCACGGTCTGCTTTCCCTGCTGTTGATTGATTGGCTTTACATTACCTAGACCCGACTTGACGTTACGATCAACGCTCGGTGCGACAAGCGGCTCTCGTATGGAGTCAAAGTCAGAACCTCTGTCAGATGACCTGTCAGATCCACCTCTAGAGGAAGTTCTCTCAACAAACCCAGGGCGTGGCTCGTCAAAGGTTGGCCTAGGGGCGAAAGATGGAGGAGGAGTCTTGACCTTCGACTCATTTATCAATATATTGCCGCCTGCGGATTGGCTTTGGTTTGAGATCGGAGCCTCAACGTCTAACTCGGGATCAAAGTCCTCAAGCGGATCAGCGAGACCGAGCCACTCTATTATTCGTCTAGTTTTAGAAGCCATAGCAACCCCAATGCACGTCCATTCCCACCATTAAATCTACCCTAGATTTATCAAGCAACGCTCGAATGTTCTATTTCGATGGACGCTCTCCAAATATTGATCTGCCCAAACGCACCAAGGTTGAGCCAAACTCAATTGCATCTTCATAGTCATCGCTCATACCCATTGACAGCTTCGCCAACCCAAGATCCTTAGCAATTGAGGCCACCTGCGAAAAGCAGTCCCTTCGACCACTTCGATCGGTATTTGGAGCTACCGTCATAAGTCCAACTGGACTATTGCCAAGTGATTGCGCGTGGAGCAAGGCCCCTTCGACCTCATTGGTCAGAAATCCATTTCGCTGACCTCCAACGGCGCAGTCGACCTGCAGATAAATCTCCCCTTGAAAATTAACCTTCGCCAGAGAGTCAAGTTCGGCCAATCTCCCAACACTTTGGATAACAGCTGCAAATCGTGCAAACTTCGGAATAGATCGGCGTTGGAGGGGGCCAATCATATGCCAACTAACACTCGATAGCCGGATATCGTTAGCCTTTTCGATCAGTTCATTGGAGTAGTTTTCTCCAAATGATAGGACTCCACCTTCAACAAGTGAAGCGATCCTATCCACTGAAACTGTCTTAGAAACGGCTAAAAGTTCAGTTCGCCCTGAAGACATTGACAAAATACGTTCGGCTATGTTTCTATAGCGCTCGAGGACTTCAATTCCCGAATTATCGACGTTCGAGCCACCGGTCATCTAAGGAAAGACCCCATTCGAAGTGAGGTATCACCCGCACGATAGGAGTAGTAGAGGTCACTGTTACAGATGGTGCAAGGAGGCTCCTCCCCCACGACCTCGACACCGATCCTCTTCAAGATCTCGCTTGCACCACGGTACATATCGAGGGTTACGATTCCCCCGTTACCTTGGGCAACCATATCAACGTCGATCAAGTCCGAGAGCACCCTTGCGTGTTCTTCTCCAAATTCATAACAGCAAGAACGCGCGAATGGACCAAAGATAGCCTGAAGAGAAGCGTCACCTAAACTGCTCGCAGCTCCCTCAATAACGCCCGACGTTAGCCCCTTCCAGCCCGCATGTACGATAGCAAACCTACCTAGACGTCTCGACCAGAGCGCTAGCGGTATGCAATCAGCAGTTAGCACGGTGGGTTGCATCAAATGTCGGATCTCAAGGGCAAAGGATATGGCATCGCCATCGACCAAAGCTAGATCGCTAGTAGCTAGAGCTCCGTAGTCATCGGCTGAAACCACGATATTGGAGTGGATCTGACGGAGCCTCAAGATCGCCTCAGATCCAACTAAAGAGCTCCTCTTTTCAATCGACCACTCTCGAGGATCACCTTCGTCGCGTGTGCTCGTAACAAAGTTAGTTCCGTCATCAAATGTTCCATTTATTCTCATTGGAGCTCCGAGAGATTCTTAAGTGACTCAAAACAATCTAGCCATGTCACAGCTGATAGGCCAAAGTACTCTTACGACAACCGTCAAATCAATGAGCCCGAAGACCTCTGGCAACGAAGATCAGAACAAAACCTTACTTAAACCGTCGAGAACTGTAGCGATCTAAAGGTCTTCAAAGGGGCTCAGGCGAGTGGACCAGAGAAGTTAGTTCAGTCGCTTTATAAAGTCTGGAACATCTGGATCGTCGTCATCGTCGTCGTCGACGACCGATCTAAAGGCGCTCTGATCTTCAGTAGGTGAAGCCTCATACCCTCTAGGAGCGCTGTTGCCGTTGTTTATGGGCGAACCAACGTTTGCCGATGGAGATCGGTCATTGTTGATAGTCGGAATAGGCCGAATATTTTGGCGATCGTCCCCACCTTTGGCCAAAGGCTCTCGATCCTCTCCAAATGCGGTCGCGGCCCCGGAAGGTCGATCATTAAAGCCCGTTGCAATAACAGTTACCTTGACTGCATCGCCGAGGCTCTCATCACATACCGCTCCGAAGATAATCTCTGCATCACGATCGGCCATCTCTTCGATACGTGCACTTGCGTTGAAGATCTCCATCATTGTTAGCTGACTCGAGCCAGCGAAGTTTACCAACACAGCCTTAGCGCCACGCATCGTCGTCTCGAGAAGGTGGCTCGTCGTCGCCATCGTCATCGCCTTTATCGCCCTATCTTCACCTGAAGCGGTAGCGACACCCATGATTGCAGTTCCTGCAGAAGACATGATTCTTCTAACGTCAGCGAAGTCGGTATTTATTATGCCGGAGTTAGTAATTAGATCTGTGATCCCTTGCACTGCTTGAAGGAGAACATCATCGACCATTTTGAAGGCGTCAACAAAGGAGGTCTTTTCAGTTGACGCAGCAATAACTCTGTCATTTGGAATAATGATGAGGGTATCTACTTGGTCCCGCAGAGCTTTGATCCCATCTTCAGCCTGCTTCGTCCTGCGAGAGCCCTCGAAGGAGAACGGCTTGGTAACAACCCCGATTGTTAGGGCACCAGCCTTCTTAGCGATCTCAGCGACAACGGGAGCGGCGCCAGTTCCAGTTCCTCCGCCCTCACCTGCAGCAATAAAGACCATGTCTGATCCCATAAGCACGTCTTCGATCTCAGCCTCGTGGTCGAGCGCAGCCTGTCGCCCTACCGAGGGATCCGAACCAGCACCAAGGCCCTTTGTGAGTTCACGTCCAATCTGAAGAGTTACACCAGCCTCGCTTTGGGCAAGGACTTGAGCATCCGTATTTACGACTATGAACTCAACACCGTTGAGGCCGCTCTCGATCATCCGATTTACGGCGTTTCCACCGGCACCACCGACGCCAACGACGCGGATCATAGCCACATAATTGTGGTTATGTGAATCACTGCCGATCATCTACTTCACCCCATTAAACCATTCAACTACCAAAATTACCTAATCTGCATCCGCTAAAGCGAAGGATGCAGAGACCTCACGCCTTCACAGCGGCAAGAGGATGGCAGCAAGTCTTGAATAGTCTAATATAGCCAACTTCGATCGAGAGACTTGGATAATAAAAAATATTTGATTGAAATTTAAAATATCCGATTAATAATATCGAAATTAACGACTGTTCAACGAATCACCAGCTTACCGGTCGACCAAAAAGGTAAGCGCGTAAGCTGAAAACGCAATAGGCAGCCCCTAACCACACCTTGACAGCAATTGACTCTATAAAAACTAACCTGAACAGGATAAATGTATCGACTACGGCGTCATTAGGGCATTTGCGGCGCACTGCGATGCACCACTGATCGGCACGCTCCGTCCAGTCGACACTTCTCATCCAGAGCAACCACAGGACAAAGAGACTGCATATTTAAAAGTCAAACTTTACATATTTATGAACTCAATTTACATGCAATAATTACATAAAATAACTTGGATTTATATGTCAACCTCGTATTAAAGTTCTCTAATCAAAACTTAATCACAACCCTCTATTGCCGCATTGAGCGTTGGTGCAAGGATACCTTGAAGGGGCAAAGTGGCACCAAATGTAGGCCGCCCGGAACCAACTCCTCTGGCATCAAGCGCCACTTTCTAAGTAGGCTAACTCGATACTTAGGATGGTCCGAGACTGTAGGTAATTGCCCAGAAGCCATACATTACTTTCCCTTCAATGCGGGTACCGGTAGATAAAATGGCGATCTAAGGTTCGATAGGTCAAGTAAAAATGGGTGAGGAAAGGATGTGCTCGTAAGTAATCGCGAAAGCACATCAAGCGAAAGTGGAGTCGAATTCTCATTTGCAAAGTAAATAAGATCTCCACTTCCGTCTTGAACTCCAATACCGTAACCATTGAAAATGTATATCGAAAGTATCTTCGCCTTTGCCTCAGGCCAGCTATTTAGGATCGTCGAGATTCGACTTAAGATGCTTTGAACGTCAGCCACCTTGGTCGTTGGCCCGCAATCGAAGTCTGAGGCGCTATCTGTAAAGGTTGCAACGCGTGAAGAACAAATAATGGGAAGGTTCGACGGAGGAGAGACTCCATTTATTGGTTGACCACGTAAATTGAGAGAGATTCGCGACAAAGTCGCAAAATTTGTCATCACAACGTACGATGGCTTTGCCGACTCTAATGTTATTGAGACCGTATTTGGAAAGGACTTAGTAACTGTCGCAGATTCAATATTGGGATCTGAATTAAAGTTGTTGGCGATCTTTTCAACATCGACATTGAAGTAATTCAAACCCTTGATCGCTTCGGTGTAGGTCAATACTTCCGAATCGGTTATCAATTTGCCGTGGATCGTAACCTTCACATTTGAAATCGCAAAGACCGAAGAGTTCAAAAGAGTACCGATGGCGATGGCAAGCAGAACTACAACAAAGGTCAATGTCACCGTCGTCCCTTGCCTTCGAGTCAATCGCCTCCTCTTGCCGCCAAATTTAGTAACTAACGCGCCATTGAGGGGAGTTGATTCACCGGCCTTTTGCGACCTTTCCCTACTCCTAACCTTCACGAACCACTCGGCAGTCCGTAGGTATCGCTAAATCCAACCAACTTGATCTCCGTAAAGAGCCGCACGCCATACTTAGAGTAGACAAGATCGCGCACCGATGCCATCAGCGAAATGACATCACTCGCCTTAGCCCCTTGATCAGCTTGGATAAAGTTTGCATGCTTAGCAGAGACTTCCGCTCCCCCTATGCGCATCTGTTTAGCTCCGGCAGCCTCAATTAGACGCCCTGCAGTGTCCCCTGGGGGATTTACAAAGACGCTCCCCGCATTTTGACCACCTGGTTGATTTTCCCTCCTCCAAGAGACAATCTCTGAAAGGCGCTCTTTTACAATGGTTGGATCATCAAATCCCGTTGACGATAGCTTGGCACTTACAACCACTTCGCTCTGCAAGATGTTGGACCTACGATAATCAAAGCCAAGATCATCTATGGTTCTAACCATGAACTTTCCCGAGTTTAGGTCAAATATCTTCGCCTCGATAAGTGAGTCGGCCATTTGCGATCCATGTCCGCCGGCATTCATTCTGACTGCACCACCGACGCTACCTGGAACTCCAACTGCCCACTCAAGTCCAGTCATACCCTTAGCCGCAACTTGACGCGAGAGGATCGGGAGAGAGACAGATGCACCAGCTTCAACGCATCGATCGACGATCTCCACCGCCTTGTAATTATCGCCAAGGACAAGCACCACAAAAGGAAGGTCTCCATCGGCCAACAGGAGGTTAGAACCATTTCCGATTACCAACATCTCATGGCCTAGCTGAGGGGTAACTTCACTTAAGGCAATGAGGTCTTGATCGCTCTCAATTCGAAGTACGCAGAGTGCATCGCCCCCCACTTTATAAGTTGTTCGACCCTTCAAACTCTTGTCATCGACTGTATTGATACCAAGATCCCTCAACGCATCTTCTAGCTGACTCATCGCTCTATCTAACCTCTCGGTCCTTTCTTGGTTTCAAGAGAAGTCATATCGCTAAATAGAGATGTGATATCACCGGCACCTAAGGTCAAAACGATATCTCCCTCTTCGATTAATGGAAGTACCACATCGGCCAAGTCGCTTCGTGACGGGTGATACATAACGTCAACTTGGGGATATCGCCCATTTAGTTCTACGGCGATCAATTCACCACTCACACCAGGTATCGATGTTTCTCCAGCGGCATAGACGTCTGTTATGACAACTACATCGGCTGCTGAAAGCGACTTTGCGAAGTCTAGAGCCAACCTTTGGGTCCTTGAGAATCGGTGTGGTTGAAATACTGCAACTACACGATGGCCCCGATATCGACTTCGGGTTGCATCCAACGTGGCATCTATCTCCGATGGGAGGTGGGCATAGTCGTCGACCACTAGGGCACCACTTATTTCGCCTTTGATATGATATCGTCGCGCTACACCTAGAAAATTCGAAATAGCAGCTGTAGAGGTCTCGAGCGAGATACCAATTTGATGAGCCATGGCAATAGCCGCCGTGGCGTTCATAACGTTATGCCGACCAGGTATCATCAAATACGACTCAGCGTAGCTCCCATCTGGGGCCGATACCGAATAGTGCAGCAGACCGTCCTCTTCACGCAACACCCTTGCCACATAGTCGCTTTCGTCACTGTCGGAAAATGTTACCAAATTATCGCCGGCGAGATCTTTGGTATCTCCAAGGTATCGACCGATCACCTTTGGCCCCTCAGCCTGACTGACGAAAGTCGCAAAGTGGTCGCGTTGATCTAAATAGTCACGATAGTTTTCAAGGTGATCTGGTTCGATGTTGGTAACTACTACCCCAAAGGCACCAAGGCCCAAAAAGCTCTTATCTGACTCATCTGCTTCGACCACAAAGTACTCTCCGTCGCCGTATGCTGCTGAGGTACCTGTCTCATTGAGCTCCCCGCCGATTATATAAGAGGGTTCAAGGCCCGCTCTAATTAGGGCTAAAGAAAGCATCGACGTAGTTGTAGTCTTTCCGTGGGTCCCAGCTACTGCGAGGGGTTTTTTACCCTGCATCAGGGTTGGGAAAAAGGCACGTCGATCGATAACTGGAATCGAGTTTTCCATGGCTGCCACTACCTCAACGTTGGTATGGCGAATCGCCGACGAGATCAGAACGAGATCGGCGCCTTCGATATTTTCTCTGCGATGGCCCACATGTAGTTCAACGCCGTAGCCCTTCAAACGCTCGAATGCCGAGGAGGCCTTTAAGTCCGAACCGGAGACTCTCACTTGTCTCTCTGAGAGGATTATCGCAATAGCAGACATACCAGCGCCACCTACACCGACAATGTGTACGTGTGAGAGATTGTCAAGATCGATTTGGGACACTATACGCCTTTCGATTCATCATGCAACCATTACGACAGGCGGCATTGGGGTTTGGAGTCGATCAAGTCTAAGTTAGAGACTTTCAAGTAACGAAAGAACCGCTGACGAGATCTTACTTGCCACATTGAGTTCATCCAACTCAGGTAAATTTACCTTTGGTGCGTTCAAAGCTTCGTAGATTGCACCCCTCAAAGTTGCATTGCTTACCTTATCGTCTTCGATAAGTACCCCTCTCCCGCTCTCTCGATACCAGAGGGCATTTTTCTTCTGGTGGTCGTTGGGGGAGTTAGGAAGTGGGATAAGTACTGCTGCCTTTGAGAGAGCCGCTAATTCGGCAACCGTATTTGATCCAGCCCTAGAGATAACACAATCACAACACTTGATCTTTTCGATCAACTCGTCGTCATATTCAGATATCGCTAGAGTTACATCTCCGATAGTCAACGGAAAGTTGCGCGAAGTCGAAAATTGCGCAAAGTCTCTCTCTCCGACGACCAGGTAGATAAGGGTTCGAATGTCGCCATCTAGTGAACCACCCTCGAGCAGTGATAGCACACTTTGATTGATTGTACGAGCTCCAAGTGAGCCACCAAAGGCAACTATGAAGCGTCCAAAGTGCTCTTCGCTTGAAATTATTGTCGAAATTACGTCTTGTCTATTGACGACGGGCGAAGTTAGGGACTCAAGCACCGAATTTCGAAGCGGCACTCCACTACCCTTTGAAACGTCCGAAAATGCAGCAAATGTCGCCTTTGCTCCGAGACGAAAGATCCGATTTGCTCGGCCCATCACAGAGTTTGTCTCGACTACCACGACGTCCTTTGGTCTTAGTAGTAGGCCAATTCGAGCTACTGCTGAGATGTATCCTCCAAACATAATCAAGACCAGCGGGGATGACGTTGCCTCGTTAGCGAGCCTCCTACGTAGCGTAATTGCCGCCATCACTATCTTTACTAGACCAATGGCCTTGCCCTTTAGACCTCCAGCTAAACCCCCGATTGGTAGGGCTATTCGCCTGTAGTTAGTGGATGAAAAGATTCTGTCCTCCACCTTGCGCGACGACGTTACAAAGACGATCTCGCTACTTGAAACCCCCCTTGCCTCGAGAGCCTCGGCTACCGCTAGAGCCGGATAAATGTGGCCACCAGTTCCAGCCGCAGCTATCAAAATCACTCCCAAACCACCTTCACTTGTAATCGGTTTCGACCAGATCATCCTATTAGGTCGATTTATATCAAATTCTGAGATGAAACAAAATCCGACTCCGATAGCGCCTCTTTGGCGCCACATTTAGTTACCCAAGGATCTCCACCCCTAGAGCCCGTTGAAATTTCAAAGGTTCAATGGCGCTTTGTGGCAAGTCAAAAAAATAACTCAAATTGTGTGCTCTTTTAGCAATGAAGAGATGAGCCGAAGCCACCTTTGCATTGGAAGCTAATCAATTAGCGCTGTAGCATCGTCTCGTGACATATAAAACCATCTTTGAACCGTTTCGTATCCACTCAGTTGAGCCGATCCGCCTTACAACTAAAGAAGAACGCCAACGTTGCATCAAAGAGGTCCACCTGAACGTCTTCTCGTTGGCGGCAAAAGATGTGATAATCGATCTATTGACTGACTCTGGTACCGGCGCAATGAGCAGGGATCAGTGGGCGGCAATTCAACACGGTGATGAGTCTTACGCTGGATCGCCATCGTTTGAGCTCTTCCAAGAGTCGGTGCGCTCGCTCTTCAACTTCAAACACATAATTCCAACTCACCAAGGAAGGGCTGCCGAAAAGATCCTATTTGGCAGCACCCTAAAGCCCGGGGACTTCGTCTTTTCAAATACCCACTTTGACACGACTCGTGCAAATATCGAATACACAGGGGCAACCGCGATCGACCTCGTAATCTCAGAGGGGCGCGATCCATCAGCGATCCATCCATTCAAGGGAAATATGGATGTAGATGCTCTAAAGAGCGAGATCGAGAGGGTTGGACCGGAAAATGTCCCCTTCGTAATGCTAACGATTACCAACAACTCTGGTGGAGGCCAACCAGTTTCCGTAGAAAATGTTCGCGAGGTCTCAAAGGTTGCCAGATCATTTGGAATACCATTCATCATTGACGCATGCCGCTTCGCTGAAAATGCCTACTTCGTCAAGATGCGAGAGGAACAATTCAAAGATTCTTCGATCGAAGAGATCGTAAAAGAGACCTTTTCTTATGCCGATGGAATGACGATGTCGGCCAAGAAGGATCCGATGGGAAATATCGGTGGATGGCTAGCCCTCAATAGCGACGAGTTAGCAGCAGGTGCTAGAAACCTGTTAATTCTAACTGAAGGATTTCCTACATATGGGGGTTTGGCAGGTCGAGACCTAGAAGCTCTTGCCGTCGGTATCAGAGAGGCCATTTCGCAGGATTATCTCAACTATCGAATAACGTCGACCCACTACTTGGGAGAGGCCCTAGATAAGATCGGGGTACCACTCGTAAAGCCCTTCGGTGGCCATGCGATCTACATCGATGCACGGGCAATGCTCAGCCACATTCCACCACTTCAATACCCGGGACAATCCTTAGCGGTGGCACTCTATGAGGAGGGTGGCATCCGAGCAAGCGAAATTGGAACTGTAATGTTCGGTCAACAGCCAGATGGCACTGAAAAGGCGGCCTCTATGGATCTGTTGAGGTTAGCTATCCCACGTAGAACCTATACCCAAAGCCACATCGACTACGTAATTGAAGTTATAGCAAACGTCTTTGAGAGGCGAGAGGCGCTTCGTGGCTTGAAGATCACGTATGCTCCTCCTCAACTTCGCCACTTTACAGCAGAGTTTGAGTGGATCGATTAGTTCAAGGAGTAAGAGGCTTCGATTAGCCAAGCGAACTATCTCGGCCCCAATGGCTTCTAGATAGTTCGCTAATGAGGTCACCTACATAAAGAGACCCGGGCCAAGTAGGTATCTAAATATGGCCTATACCTTTACACGCCTCTCGGTCTTTCGAGCAACCTTATAGACAACTCCTAGGGCCAACATGAAAAAGACCATCGATGATCCACCGTATGATATCAAAGGCAACGGAACACCGGTAACTGGAAGGACCCCAAGGACCGCTCCGACATTCAATAGTGTCTGAACTGCAATCCATACCGCCACGCCGGCACAGAAGATAGATTCAAAGCGATCTTCGGCTAGTTGTGATATGCGAAAGATCATCCCAGCCAACCCCAGCAAGAGTACAAGTACAACAATTGCACCAATGGCACCGGTCTCCTGACCTACTATCGCATATATAAAGTCAGTCTGGGCATTTGGCAGGTATCCCCACTTTGAAATTCCTGCTCCAACCCCGACACCGTGTAGCCCACCGGTCGCAAAGGCGACCAATCCTTGCACCTCCTGGTAGGAGTAGCCGAGGCGATTTTGCCATGGGTGTAGGAAAGAAAAGAATCGGTTGCGACGATAGGTGGAGTAGGTGACCGAGATAAGGCCTCCCACGGTTAGCGCTGCAGCAAAGGGGAGAAAGTAGCGCATCTTCATTCCAACTAGAAATAGAAGAAGGGTAAGGATCATACCAACGACTATCGATGTACCCATGTCCGGTTCGATCAAGATCAATCCCATAGCTGCCCCAGAGACGATTATCGCCGGCATTGCACCCTTGAGCGTCGTCGACCTACCTCTAACTGGAGCGGCAAAGAAGCTCGCTAAGAATCCGACTATAGCTAGTTTTGCAAATTCCGAAGGTTGAAAGGTCAAAAATGAAAAACCGATCCACCTTCGCGCTCCCGAGACCTTAATTCCTATTCCAGGAACGAGTACCACTAGCAGCAAGACATTTGCCAAAATTATCGGTGCCCTAAAGAAGGCAGCCAAGTAGATACTTGGGACTTTAGAGATTGCGAGAAATGCAATCGCCGATATTACGAGCCAAACCAACTGCTTTTCAAATATTGCAAATGGGGAGTGCGTAATTGCCGAAGCCAAAGATGGAGCAAAGGTAGTTGAAAGCACCATTGCGGCTCCAACAACGGTTATTACCCCAACTAAAACCAACAGAGGCAAACCATAGTTTCCATCGACGTAGGTAACTTCCGCCTCAACAAGTTCCTTGTCATAGCCGTAGTCGGCGAGACGATCGGTAACGCGATCGCCAAAGTCACGCCGTTGGCTTCTACCAAAGAGGCGCGACCTTGAGCCGACGTAACCTTCACTTGACCGATCATCAGCCGAACCGTTTTGGCCAATATTTGCCTTTTCGTCCGACAAATGCCCATTTATCAATGTGAACTTTCGCATTAGCTCAACCTCACATGCCCTTCGCCTCTTGAGCGCGCCAGAGCCGCTACAGCTCTCTTGAAGTCCTTTCCTCGCTCTACATAGGAACTATACATATCCCAGGAGGTAACCGCTGGTGATAAAGCAATCGTCGATCCAACGGTTGCCATTTCGAATGCCCTCTCTACAGCGCCATCCATATCGCTTTCAATTACCACGGGAACTGTAGTGTTTAGAAATACCTCTGCGATCTCCGTCGCCGACTCACCTATCGCCACAACAGCGATCAACCTATCGGATAATGCAACCAACGGGGATAGGTCTACTCCTTTGTTTCTACCACCCATTATCGCGACTACGCTGGTAAAGTTCATCAAGTCATTGACCGTTGCATCTGGAGTGGTCGCCTTTGAGTCGTCGTAGACTGCGACATCCAACACCTCTCCAACGTACTCAAGACGATGGGCTAGCCCTGAAAATCTCGTGACAACAGAGTAAATTGCGTCATCTGTAGCTCCAAGATCTCTGGCGAGCGCAGAGGCGAAGATGAAGTTGGATAGGTCGTGGTGAAAGCGTCTCTTGAGCGATGAAAGCTCAATAGCAACAGTTCCACCTAAGGTCAATTGGCCACCATCGTGGTGGTAGAGATCATCGGGCAGTTCGTGATATGAAAATCCGTACTGTGTAAGTCGTTCCTGTACCATTGGAAAGTCGCGACTGACATAGGTTTGGCCACCTAGTTGGACAAAGCTTGCGATCTTCACCTTTGCTTCTAGGTACGAATCGACACTGCCGTGCCAATCTAAATGATCAGGCGCAAAGTTCAATATCGCAGCGCTTTGCGCATCGAGGCTATCACTATATGCAAGCTGAAACGAGGAGGCCTCAACTACAAATGCTTCGAAGTCGCGCCCGTAGGCATTTGAAAGTGGATCTCCGATATTGCCAAAGAGGCCACTTGAGATATTGGACTCGATCAGCATTTGATGAATCAGGGTGGAGACTGTGGTCTTGCCGTTGGTCCCGGTAACCGCTACGAGGGGGCCAGTAACAAATCTCCTGGCAAAGGCGAGCTCTGAGATAACTTCGATCCCCAACGAAAAGATCGGATGGCTTGGAGCGATACCAGGCGAGACGATAACAAGGTCAACGCCTTCGAGCGCATCTGAAGAAAGTACGTCGATGACCTCAACCGATGTAAGTTGCTCGCGATCCAATTGGCTAAGTGCACTATCTTGGTAGACCAGTGTTTCGATACCTAAATTTGCACAGAGGGCAGCAGCTCCTCTTCCCGCCCTTCCAAAACCTCCAATAAGTACCTTCATATGCCCTCCTCGAATCTTCGGTAGCAGGATGTGATCAGGGCTTAGCTAGTGGCCCCAACGAGAGAAAGTCAGCGTAGAAGAGGCCCATAGCAAGGGCGGTAAAGACGCCAGCGATCATCCAAAACCGCACGATGACAGTCGTCTCGGGCCACCCCATCAATTCGAAGTGGTGATGGAGCGGAGCCATCTTGAATACTCTGCGTCCAAATGCTCGAAAGCTAATGACTTGAATAACAACCGAAAGGGTAACGATGACAAATAGTCCGGCCAATATTGGTAGCCATAGATCTAGCCCCATTAGGAGAGTCGCTGCACCAAGTGCTGCCCCAATAGCAAGTGATCCGGTATCGCCCATGAAGATCTTCGCCGGTGCCGCATTCCACCATAGAAATCCAGCGAGTCCTCCAACCATACCGACGACGACGATAGCTAGGTCTAACGAACCATTGATGTGGTAGACGGCGTAGTGGCGAAACTCCCAATAGCCAACTATCGTCAACGCCGCGAAGGAAAATATAGCCGATCCTCCAGCTAATCCGTCTAGCCCATCGGTAAGGTTGACAGCATTCGACGAGCCGATAACCACCACAATCGCAAAGAGGATCCAGAGCGGAGTTGGAACATTGATTGAAAAACCGCCACTTCTTACAAAGTCAATAGTCGACGGAATATGTAGTACGTAGTGCGCTACGAGTGCGAAGGCGGCTGCAACGATGACTTGCCCTAAAATCTTGGCGCTCTTTGTCAGCCCAAGTGACCTCGACTTGCGCACCTTGATAAAGTCATCCAAAAATCCGACCAAACCAGCGCCAATGGTAACGCCAATAAGAGTCAATGCCTCCTTTGAGACTGGTACACCTAGGTTGGCGTGCGCAGCGGCATATCCTAAGATCAGTCCAAAGAGAATCGCAATTCCGCCCATCGTGGGAGTACCAGCTTTGGTGACGTGACGCTTTGGACCATCTTCGCGGATCTGCTGTCCGATTCGATAGGCTCGCAAAATTTTAATCAAATAATTTGTCGCCGAGACCGCAACTATGAAGGCAATTGCACTAGCTACAAGAATTGCTATCACTTGCTTAATGCCTCCGTAGCCACCTCAAAGTCACTAAAGGGCATCGTTTGATCCATTATTACCTGGTACCTCTCATGGCCCTTTCCAGCTATCAAAACTATGTCGTGGGGCTTTGATACGGAGATTGCACGCTCAATGGCCCGTCGACGGTCAAGTTCTATCTCATAGTCGAAGTTGGGGTCAAATCCAACGACTATCGCCTCTACTATCTCATTCGGGTTCTCACGGCGAGGGTTATCATTTGTGACGATCGCAAAGTCAGAGAGGTGCGAGACGACCTCTCCCATCAAATGACGCTTAGTTACATCACGGTTTCCACCAGCTCCAAAGACCGTTATGATTCGTCCGCCCTGAAGTAATGTTGCCCGCAGTGCCTTCAATACTTGTTCTAGAGCATCAGGTGAGTGGGCATAATCAACGTAAACCCTCACGTTATCGCTTACACCTACTAGCTGAAGGCGTCCGTCAACTCCACTGAAGCTCCTCACAGCTTCAGCTATATCTTGAAGACGATAACCCAAGTGATTGACCGCCACAATAGCCGCTAGCAGATTCGATAAGTTATGCTCACCAAAGATCGACGCATAAAAGCGCACACCATTTAGCTCAAAGTAAGTTCCACCTGAGGTAAAGGTTAGGAGCCTTACGTCCTTAATTGAATAGGACACTAAGGGAATCTGAGGGGTTAATAACAAGCGCCGACCATAGCTACTGTCTCGATTGACGACACCAAAGCGCGACCTTCCAGCTCTAAAGAGCTTCTCTTTGGCGCGGAAGTAGTTCTCGAGGTTACCGTGGTAGTCCAAATGATCAGGAGTCAGATTAGTAAATACTGCAATATCAAAGAAAAGGTCTGCAAGTCGCCCCTCTTCAAGTGCTATCGAGCTCACCTCCATGGCACAACTCGAGGTTCCCTCCTGGTACATGGCATCAAGATTTCTAAAGAGATCCGGGGCTTCAGGGGTAGTAAGGTTGCCACTAAGGGTACCTATAACTCCACAACCACCATCTAGTTTCCTCAGAATGTGAGCTATAAGATGGGTTACCGTCGTCTTCCCGTTAGTGCCCGTCACTCCAATGAGAGTCATCTTTGAACTAAGATCACCATAAAACTTTGACACCAACTTGGATAAAACTTCGCGATCTAACTTATCTATAGCAACGACGGACTCTGACTCGGATTCGGTCGTCGGACTAAGAGCTGCAGCGGCACCCCTAGATAGTGCGTCAGCTATGAACTTAGACCCGCTACTCATGCGACCATCTAAAGCAACGAAGAGATCTCCTTCAACCACCCTCCTAGAGTCGATTGAGATTCCCGAGACATCTATATCGCCTTGAATTTGACTAAGCGAGCTCCCGAAACCAGCGAGCAATTCACTTAATAAAATGATGTCCTCCTCGGCAGTCGGTCGCATGAAATTCGATTTATGCCTAAAGGCTAATCGCCGTTTCATATCGCGACGTCGGCGTCGGTCAAGGGTGAATCACGGAGTATGAGGTCGAGCGGAGATTCAATTAGACCGACCGCCACAAGTACTTCCTAAAGTAACGATTCGATACCTACCACCGAATTTGACACAAACCGAGGGCTTCGGATTCACTGCTTGGTTTAGGACGAAGTGCTTGGGCAAAGGGGTCGTCGATACATTGTCAACCGTTGACGGTGATTTCGGCGACGTTACCACCTTTGCACCTAGATGAGCGAGGGAGTACGTCATCACATCGGAAAATACCTTCGCTGACGTTGCACCTCCGTAGAGCTGCTTTGGCTCTGTAAGGACTACAACCGCCGAGAGTGGAACCGATGAATTAGTAGTAAAACCAACAAAGGTCGCCATGTACTGGCCAGGGATGTAACCGAGAGATGGATTGTTTGGATATGCAATCTGAGCCGTGCCTGTCTTTCCCGCAATTGCAAAGCCAGGGACTGCAGCCAAGGGAGCGGTCGAATTAGGATCAGTAACTCCAGCGAAGAGCGAACGCATCGTAGCAGCTAAAGAGGGTGAAATAACGCGCCTTGAAGTAGCAGCTACGGCCTTACCACCGATCGATAGAGCAAGGCGAGGGGTATAGAGCTTGCCGCCAGCCGCTAGAACGTTGTAGGCGTCGAGCACCTGCAGCGGTGTTGCGAGTTCATCCTGGCCAATTGGAACTGCTCCCCTAGCTGTGAGCGACTGCTTGGCAACGGGATCAAGGAATCCATATGAACTGCCGTGAAGGTTCAGCCCAGTTGGAACGCCCCAGCCGAAGTTATTGAAGGAGTTGTTAATTACGGTAGGCGAGAGCTTTGAAGCTACCATGATGGTCCCGACATTCGAAGATTGTGCAAGGATATCCTTCGGGGTCATCACCTGTGGGGCATGGACTTCAGCATCGTGAAATGTCGATCCACCAACGTGAATAGAGTCAGGGACTACTATCTCGGTTTGAGGAGTTACAACTCCAGCCTTTAACGCCGCAGCAAACGTCGCGATCTTCGCCACCGAACCTGGTTCGTAGGCATCTGTTACAGCATTAATCGTGTCACTCTGTTGCGTGAATGTAAAAGCAGGTTGCGGCTGATTTAGAGGAGCTACCGGTGAAGCAGTCGAATTTGGCGGAAGTCCAGCAGTTTCATCTACCATGGCATAGATCTCGCCATTAGTAGGATTCATCACAACTACGGTACCGGTACGAGCCTGTGATGCAACCATTTCAGCTGACAGCGCACTTTCGGCATCGAGTTGGATTGACGTATCCAAAGTGGTGACGACATTTTTTCCGGGAATTGCCTCCTTTATTACCTTTGGAGGGACGGGAAGGTTGCTGTTATAGGGCGCACTCGATGTGATTTCAGTCCCCGGAGTTCCGGTCAGCACCGAATTGAAGTAATTTTCAAGACCACCTTGGGCCTCACCATAGAGGGTAACTCTACCGATGAGCGCCTGTGCCATAGCTTGATTTGGATCTACTCGGATCGGATCATCGATCAAAGAGATGCCAAGCAAGGGATCTGGCAATCCCCGAGCTAAGGCGCTATTTATCGCCGATTCAATGGCATTTGCATCGGCGTCAGAGATCTGACGGTCTACGTAAGCAAATTGGCCAGGAGTGATCAACGCGGCATGAATCTGTGACTCGGGAAGGTTCAAAATACCTGCCAAAAGCTGAGCCTCGGCATTTGGATTTTGGACCTGGGCAGGATCGACTACGACTGTCTTTGCGGGCTTCGACGCAGCTAAGACAACACCATTTCGATCAAGTATTGAACCCCGAAATGCATTTATCGTCTGATAGTTATCTCCAACCAATCTTGAGAGATCGAGATAACTAGTAGAAGGAGCCATTGTAACCAAGACAAGCCTTACAACGATTAGTAGCGCAATGACGACGACGATAATGGATAAAAATCGTCCTCGTCGTCGAGAGATGGCACTTTGCGCACCTCGACGTCGGTTACCTCCGCGACCCGAACTATGCAAGGGTTGCGTAGAGGATTGTTTTGGATCTCTTTGATCAACGTAGGTCATTATCCATTACCCCACATTCGAAGAGGTCGAAGATGGCAAAGTAGTTGCGGGGGAAGCGGTCGTAGTAGGAGGCACCGTCGTAGCAGAAGCTGAGGTTACCGTAGTTGGCGTAACCGCCACAGCAGTAGATGGTGCCTTTGCCACCACGGTAGTCGAGGGCGATAGCGTATTTGCAAGAGGTTGGGAGGCCCCCGCAACAGAAGATTGACCAGCCTTAACTGGCGCAAGGGTTGTGGTAGGTGCCTCTCCTCCCGGCGTGTAGTACTCAGAGTATGGTTGAGACGAGGCCGAATAGAGAGCTAGGTGACTATTACTTGAGAGACCGTTGGCGGTTGCAAAGGTCATATGAAGCTTCGATTGAGCAATCGATGCAATCCTCGCCGGAGAGTCGAGGGATGCCTCGGTCAAACTAAGTTGCTGGTTACTCGCGTTGAGCGAGCTGATCGTCGAATTCATTCCGGCAACCGAGAGTGACATCTTGCCGATCTCCGCCTGTGCGACCACACCGATCAGCACAGCTACCGCCAGAGCTGTTATTGAGCTCAGATAGAAGAACCTTTTAACCAAAACTGGTCGTCGAAGCTCTTTGAGTTCCTCGCCGGTCGGTAGTGGCCTCAAATGTACGGGGCGATAAGTGGGCTGACCTTCTACATCCAACCGCATTTGAGCCTTGAGACCAACGCTCGGCTTCGCTGCAGCCGCTGCCTGTGCCGGGGCGTAGCCTCGCCGCACTCGGGGAGCCGAGGGGCGGTTTTGCCTCTCGTCCGACGCCGCCGAACGCCTCTCGTCGTGGCTACTCGCTACGCTACCTCTAGCTTCGCCTCGTCCATAGGCTGAATCTAGATTTGCGGAACGGGCATAATTTAGCCAATCTTCAAAGGAACCCGCACTTGTTTTAGCTAATTTTTCTTGGCTAATCGTCACTGGAAAACTCCATCTGAGGTCGCGTCAACTCTTCTTCAGTAATTTCAATGGCACGCAAACGCGCCGAGCGACTCCGAGAGTTCTCCTTCAATTCGTCACTGCGAGGCATGACCCTCTTTAGCAAATACCGCGCCTTTTTAGTAGCACCGCAAACGCACGGTAATTTGGCAGGACAACTACAGTTGCCTTCAACTGCGACCCTGAAGGCACGTTTTACCCTTTCGTCTTCTCCCGAGTGATACGAGATAATGGCAGCAACAGCCCCTATCGGCAGCTGCTCGTCTATGAAGTTCAGAAGGTGGTCTAACTCGTCAAGCTCGTTATTGACCGCGATTCGAAGAGCTTGAAAGGTAGCTACTACTGCACCTTTACGCACGTGACCGTAACCCTTTGGAATCGACCTCTCGACGACCTCAACTAATGCTGAAGTTGATTCCACCGGGAGCGACTCTTTTATAACTCGTGATATTCGCGAGGCAAACCGACGTTCACCATTTGTGGCAATCAGGCGAGCTAGGTCATCACTGTCAATAACTTCGAGAAGCTCAGCTGCGGTCATGGAGTCCGAGGAGGACATCCTCATATCGAGGGGACCGTTCTCACGAATCGAAAAACCTCGAGCTCCATCGTCAAATTGATGCGATGAGACACCTAGGTCGCCAAGTACCCCAACGATTGAATCGTCACCAACGAAAAAATCGAGGTCTCCTGATCCAATCTTCTCCCCGACGCTAGAAAATGGAGCATTCACAGCAACAAAGCGATCCCCGTACTTTGCAAGGCGACTTCTAGAACTTTCAATAGCATCTACGTCCCGATCGAAGCCGACTACTCGAATCGCCTTTGACGTCGATAGGATTGCGTCGCTGTGACCTCCGCCTCCGAGGGTAACGTCAAGCAAGATTCCAGATCGATCCAAGAAAAGATCTACTATCTCGCGCCAAAGTACAGGTGCATGGTAATTGCTAGAAAATCTCGAGGAGTAAGGTTCGCTACTGAACATCTTGGCCCCCGATGTGCGAATTCCAAGCATTGACGTTCCATAATTCGATAGTTAGCAGCACGCCAACCACTATGACTTCCTTTGTCAAATTGCCGTAGTCGCGCAATCTTTGAGGTAGTGCCAATCTTCCCGTGGCGTCGATCTCCACCAAAGAGGCCTCGCTCGCCCATATTCTCATTCGGCGACGAGCCGAGATGTCATCGTCGAGATTCGAATTCAAAAACCGCTCGGAGAATTCATTGAAGTCCTGGGTTCGCCAGATCGTAAGGCAGGGATCGCCATATTGGGACTTGGAGACTACGCAGCTTTGACCTAGATCCTTTCGCAGTTGAGAAGGAAGAGTTAGTCGTCCTTTGATGTCGAGGTTGTGTTCGTGCGTACCAAAGAACCGAGGTGACTCTAACTCTGTCATCGCCACCCCCTCTCTCAACTTTGCCCCAAAATCATCCCTTTCGTACCACTTTACACCAAAATCTCCCACCGGCAAGCAAAAGTTGCTCATTGTCACCGTAAGTGCTTCAATTTTTTTGCAAAAAGTCCTGCTGTTGAAGCCAAGGACATTGCTTTGGAAGATTGGCACGATTCGGACCTAAGATGAGGTTGAGATGACAGCTCTAAATAAGTCCGAATTATCCTTTACGTCCACCACCGACCACGACTACATCGAAGCACTTTTGAAGAACAGTGAGGTGGAGGTAGATAAGCGAAAAGTGGTTTTGTGCATACCAAAGGACGCCGGAGTAGTTATCGGCTCTACTCAGAAGATGACTCACGAGCTTGAGCGATACGCAAAGGCGCACTCGAGCGAAATTCATCGACGAAGCTCAGGTGGAAGTGCTGTTGTGATAGATCCGATCAACTCAATATGGCTAGATATATTTCTTCCACCCAATGATCCGCTGGCAAAAAAGTCCATTGAAGAGACCTTTGAAGTGGCAAGTGTTGGGTGGAAGGCGATACTTGAAAGTGGCGGAGTCGATGCAGAAACCTACAGAGGGGCGTACCTACAAGACCCCCAATATAGAGAGATCTGCTTTGCTGGAAGGGCTCACGGGGAGATCCTCGTCAAGGGGAAAAAAGTGGTTGGAATGGCCCAGCGACGACGTCGCATCGG
>JAKCDL010000005.1:0-36527 GCA_021841935.1 Actinomycetes bacterium
ATATGGCAAATGCGTTAGCAGGTCAGCCCGCGGAACAATTTCCAGCTGTCGTACCTAGCTGGATTCCGCCGTCGAAGTTTATCGTTCCAATAGATTCGCCTGGAGCAATCACTTCGCCGACTACGACGACCTCCTCCACTACGTCAACTACGGTGACAACATCAATTACGTCATCGACAACACCGACGACTGTGACATCAATAACTTCGTCTCCATCTACGACACCCTCCGCTGCTGGTATTTTGCCTCCGGTAACTTCGACGATAAGCCAAGCGACCCAAAATGGCTCGACATCAAGCGGCTCGGGGAGCGGTTAACGAAGTATTTGGAGTAAAGACTGACTAGGACTTGCTAGATTATGGAGCAATGACGAACTCGAACGACAAGCAATTTAGTGAATCCGACTTAGAGAGTCTCATCGCGCTTCAAAGTTTGACTTCGCGCATTGTTAAGAACTCTCTTAGGCTCTCTGCTGGTCCGCAAAGTGGTGATTTTCGCGAGAAGGCCGTCGCCTACAAGCGTCTCAAGAGTCAGTTCGATGCGGTTAGCAGTGAGATAGAGGCTCTAAAGGCTGATCAACTTCAAGTTGAAGCCGAGCTAGCGCGCTTTAGCGGCGAACTTGAAAAGTCCAAGAAGTTGCTTGCCAACTCTTCGCAAAAGGAGTATCGGTTCAATCCGAAACTTCAACTGCAAATTTCAGAACTCGATGGCAAGGTCACTGAATATACCGAGGCTGAGCTGCGAATAATCGATAAGTTGGAAGCTCTCGAAAAGAAGAGCGCCCAATTGGATGCAGATGTCAAGGTTGCATATAGAGAGGCGGCTGTATCTAAAGCCGAACTCGATCGTCTCAAGGCTGAAGTTGATGAAGTTCAAGATGAATTGAATCGCGAGCTTGATATTCTTCGTTCGTCGCTCTCAGAGGTTGTCTTGTCGAATCTGAAGAGGGTTCCATCGGAGATTGTTGATAAGGTCTCATTGCTTGTCGGCGGAAGCTGTGGCGGCTGCCGTCTAATGTTTTCGTCTTCGCTTTCAGAAAAGATCAGACGCTCGCCGTCGAGTCCAAACTTTTGCGAAGAGTGTGGTCGAATAGTAGTTTCGGGCTGAGTTGACCTGTAGGCGAGGTTCTGTCTGGACCTTAGGTCCGCGGTAGCCATCCATCTAAGCGATCTACCAGAGGCATGGAAGGTACTAAACACCTACCTAGACGGGCCGCCCTATACCTCTATATGATCTTGCTTCGAGTGGGGTTTGCAAAGCCACATTGATCACTCATTGTGCTGGTGTGCTCTTACCACGCCTTTTCACCCTTACACCTCAACGGTGCGGTTTTTTTTCTGTTGCACTTTCCGTCAGGTCACCCTGCCTTCAATAACGAAGCACTCCGCCCTGTGAAGCCCCGACCTTCCTCAGAGGCGATTGCCTCCGCGGCTACCCGGTCAACTCAGCGACTTCGATTTTATTAGCTACCTAAAGTTTCCGACCAATTAATACGACGAAATAAATATCACTTAGAGTGGTTTTGGATTTGAATTTGTTACTTAAGTGAGATGCGGAGCTAGCTTGCTTGCGAGTGAAGTGTTCGAAGTCGTTTTAGAGGGTGCACGAAGGGGAGATCGAGACGATCTAGCTACCCTTTGGCGCTACTATAACCCAGCCATGGTTCGCTACCTCTCTATATTCGTGGGAAGTGACTGTGATGACGTTGCATCGGAGGCATGGATTTCGATTGCTCGGGCACTAAAGACATTTGAAGGTGATGAAGAGGCATTTAGAAGATTCGTAATAGTTATCGCTAAGCGCAAGGCAGTTGACTTCGAAAGAGGAGCGATCGTGCGTGAACGTAGGAAGGACCGTTTTTCCATCGCTTACTCTCGCGATTTGGAAATAGGGGAGAGATCAGATGTCGTCGACGATTCGGCGGACCTGCTGGTTCTTTTGAAGACTTACCTGCCATCTGAAGTTGCTGAGATTATCTTTCTCCGTTACATTTTGGACTTCAATGTCGGAGAAGTAGCCCAAATTGTAAATAGAAGCCAGGAGGCAGTCAGAACTGCTTCGCACCGTGGTCTTTTGCGATTGCGTGAGCGCTTGCTAGGTAAGGATCTGGCTGACATCGGATTGTGAGGGTGACATTGGGAGAATGCGGTCTTTTTGGACCAAATAATCTCAGATTCTTCGATGCCGGCTAGGGCAAGTTGGTCAGAAGACTGTGGGCGATGTTACTTTGGTTAGTCGGTTTGCCGATCAATAAAGATGAAGAGTATCGAAGTGTTTTCGAGAGTTTGAAAGAATATTTGCTGATTTTTAAAAAAGTGTAACGGCGGTTACTTCTAGGACGTTTATTTCATGACTATGGAAAATTTCGAAGAGCAGTTCGAGAGTGAGTGGTTTCATTCGAAGCCGACTGACGTGAGTGGGTATCAGGGGTTTGAAAATTCCCCGTCAGATCCTCTCTACCATCTCTTTTCCGCTCTTCGACATGAGGTATCCGTTCCTGAGGAACTAGTTCGATCCGAGCTCGTATCTCAGATGGAAGAAGAGTTCCGAGAGATTGAGAATCGTCCGGACGAGGTATTGAAAGGAAAGCGAATGATCATAAAGCTAATGACATCGAAGGCGATCATCGGAGGCGCTGCCGCCGTGTTGGCTACTGGTGCCGCAGCCGCGGCAGCTACCGGATCTTTGCCCGGTCCTATTCAGCAAGCTATGTCTCTAACGGCTTCAGCGGTTGGAATATCAATTCCATCTACGAGTCAGCCATCGTCCTCAACCACCACTGCAGCCCCAACAACGACAGTTGCCCCAACAACGACAGTTGCCCCAACCACCACAGTTGCCCCAACCACCACAGTTGCCCCAACCACCACAGTTGCCCCAACAACGACAGTTGCCCCAACAACGACAGTTGCCCCAACAACGACAGTTGCCCCAACCACCACCGTTGTATCGCCACCAACTACTACCGGGGGAAGTGGCGTGGTGAATTTGACTGGGCCTCTGGGAAATAGTTGCTCGTCGACTTCGACGACCACGGCGGGACAGTCAACGACTGCTCGTAGTGGACCGGGCGTCTCGGAGTGCGAGACGGAAGGTCACTCCGACGATGGTGGCGACGGTTCGTCTATAAGCAAAGATGGTTCATCGTCGTCGACATCTTCATCTTCTAGTACCTTGAGTCATGATGGCGGAGGATCCGACGACTAGCAGAGCTTCTACAGGTCCGTCTGTATAGAAAAATTGTCACGCCTTACCAGGGGTGTAGGTAAAATGCCTACACCCCTGGTATTTTTAGTGGAGCACAATAGTTTGGCAAGGGATGCTAACCCCGTAACGATTCATCTTTGTGTAGGGATATTTCGCGATTCTTTCGCTGGTATTCAAGCAATTTATTTGCCAGGGAACTATCAGCTATAGAGAGGATTCTTACAGCCAAAAGTGCGGCGTTAGTTGAATTGTCGATTGCAACCGTAGCTACGGGAATTCCACGAGGCATTTGGACTATCGATAAAAGTGAGTCGAGGCCATCGAGATGTTTGAGAGATACTGGAACGCCGATTACCGGGAGAGTTGTTGCCGCAGCTATCATTCCTGGAAGATGCGCAGCACCTCCTGCGCCGGCGATTATTACCTTTACACCAGATTCGCGAGCTTGCGTTGCAAAGTTGAGCATTTCAAATGGAGTACGGTGAGCCGATAGTATGCGCAACTGAGATGCAACTGCGAAGTCGTCGAGGACTTCCTTTGCAGCTGACATAGTAGAAAGGTCAGAGTCAGATCCCATTGCGATTACAACTTCGGTCATTTTACGCCTTCTTTAATTTCAAATTGAGACCACAATATAGGCTCATTGACCTTTGTCTTGTTGGCATTGCCTTGATTTTGCAGTTGGTGCACGATTGATTCATGCGAGAAGAGAGGGCTATTACAGCAATTAACTAAATATTTTTGCGCGTTCGTCGATGCACTTGGTAGGAATTATCGTTAAACGTTACGGAGGGTGGTAAATTTCGGTGAAGTCGATCGGCGGCATCGCCCTGCTTTACTCCCGAACCCCTACGGAGCGAAAGAGAGACGGGCGTCTCGGAGGCGAGTTTCTACTAATTATAAATTTTATCGTACTCTTAGCTTCGCCACTGTTGCACTCTAGGGGAGCTAACTACGGGCAGCTTTTTACTGTGATCGCTGTATTTTCACTAATTGGCTTGATCGGCCTGAAGGTTCCGTGGGATAAGGCGGACCATCGAGCTAATGTGATAATCACACTTTCGATCTTCTCGGAGTCAGCAGCACTTAGTCCGCAACTTCACCATGCGACTTCCATACTTCCAGTTTTGATGCTTGCAGGTTTCTTTTATGCAGGAATGGTACAAGATCCGAGGCTCCTGATTCTCAACGGTACCTTTGGCTTTCTTGTAACTTTTTTCTACATGTCAGCTGATTCGCCAGTAACGTGGGTTTTGGTCGGACCGATAACCACTTTGGCGGGTCTGATGATTGCAGGTTTGCTTGTGCACAATCGAATGTTGGCTGCGCGCGAGGATCGGATTAGAAATTGGCAGCTGAAGTCGATGAGCGAGGTCGGCTCGACGACTCTGGCATTCGATACTTTGGCCTTCGTTGCATCGTCGTGCAATGAGATTTTGCGAGGTACAGGGGGGGTTGCAGTAACTTGGCTCCAGGGCCAGGGGGCAAAGGATATCCTTATCTCTACCTCGTTCAACGGTACCGATCTCGCGCTGTTAGCCTCTCCTAACTTGTTAGACGGCTCTGAGAAGGAGTCTGGCTTCTTTGTTTCGGCTCAAAGCAACGAATACGTCTTTGTCGAAAATGCCGCACTTTCAAATCTGGACCGAGAGGCATATAGGGTATTCAAATACTCGTCCTGTATCTTCTTTCCGTTGAAGATGGGCTCAAATCGATTGGGGTCAGTTGCAGTTTATTGGCACCGGTGGATGCCGCGGCCGAGTGATGAGGTTATCGATGCTATTGGATCATTCCTTGATGAAGCCTCTCGAATTGTTGCTGCACAGCTCGACAGAGAGGACTTGACTGAAAGATTAGCAATTGACGAGTTGACACGGTTGAATAATCGCAGAAGTTTCTTCAGTGCCCTAAATCTCATAGAAGCCGGTGATTCAATTGTGTTTTTGGACCTTGACAACTTCAAAATGCTAAACGACACCCTCGGTCACTCTGAGGGTGACAAGGAGCTACGTGCCTTTGGTCATGTGTTGAAGAGTCTAAATAGAGGCGGCGATTTGGCCGCTCGTTACGGTGGGGAAGAGTTTGTTCTTATCCTGAAAGGATCGAATGAGCTAGACTCACACCTCAAGGTGGAACAGATTAGGGGTGCCTGGTCCTCCGTTGGACGGGTGACATTTTCAGCGGGAATCGCCACTATGGTCGAAGGTTCTAACTCGGCAGCAGTCTTGATTTGCGCCGATCGAGCTATGTATGCTGCTAAGTCAAATGGCAGAAATCGTACAGAGACTATCGGAGTTTCGGAATCTGCGCTAGAAGGCGGCGATTCCCTTACGATGTAGTTCCAAGGAATGCATCGCGTGCCATCCTTGACGTCTCTAACGTAGCTCCTTGATCTTTACCCGTGACTGTAATATGGCCGATCTTTCGTCCGTCTCTATTCTCTTTCCCATAAAGGTGGAGGTGTACGTCCTCATATCCGATTGCTCGCCGTCGACCCTCGTCTTGGTCGAGATTATCGGCGATGCCGACGAGATTTACCATGGTCGCGGCGGCAAATAGTGGCTCCACGGAGCCAATCGGTAACGAGCAGACCGCCCTAATATGGTTTTCGAATTGGGAGGTGGCCATCGCTTCGATGGTCAAATGGCCGGAGTTATGAGGACGAGGTGCGAGCTCATTGATGATCACGTCACCGGATTTCGTCAAGAAGAGTTCAACGGCGAGTACTCCGACGCTTGCAACGGCGTTAGCTGCCGCTTCAGCGATCTCACGAGATTTGGCTTCGATCTGTTCTGAAACATGAACGGGATAGTAAACCTCAGAACACATCTGTCTTTGTTGGAGGGTCTCCAAGAGCGGATAGCTCCTCACATTTGCGTCTTTGTCACGAACCACGATAATAGAGAGCTCCTTTTCGATTTCGATAAACTCTTCTATGACTACTTCAAATATCTCAGGAAGTGTTCCTTTTAGAGAAGCTAGATCATTTGCATCTTTAACTTCAAAGACGCCACGGCCGTCGTATCCCCCAAAGGAAGATTTGACAATCACTGGAAGGCCAATATTCGAGATCGAAGTTCGCAACTCATCGAAGTTCGTTGCAATCTCAAATTTTGGCGTAGGAAGGCCGATCTCTGCCATCAATCTTCTGCACTTAGCTTTTCGTGATGAAAGCTCTAGGGTGTCAGGAGTCGGAAAGATCTTTTCTTTATATCCATCGATGGAGCGAAGAATATCAGCATCGATAACTTCATGGTCGAATGTAACGAAGTCGCAAGAGTCTACGAAGTGCTGAAGGTGTTCCTTGTCAAATTCTTTAGCTATTGTTGTTGAATATACATATCGCGGAGCTGAAGAATCTGACGTTGACGCCAATATGGCTACGTCAATCCCGAGGGATATTGCAGCTTGAACCATCATCTGTGCTAGTTGGCCGCCACCAACGATCCCTAATTTCAATTGAGTTACTCCGTTTAGCTAGTAGGTCAAGAGTGTCGCAGTCGCGCATTTTGATATAGAACATTTGTCGAAAAGTGTCACAGAACTACTTCGAATCAGAGCACTCCGAGCACTCATTTAAAACGATATCGCTGAGAGTTCTGGAATTGAACCTTGGGCCTTAGATCGAGCCTCTAACCAAGCCTCTCGTCGGCGGTTGTACTCATTGGATCCTCGTTCGTGAAGCGGTGCCACTATCTCTCGACGGGATTCAATCTGCTCAAAGAGGTCGGCGAATCGGCTCGGATCTCCCTTTGCTAGGGCTAGAGCGCTTGCGCCAATGGTGGTCGCCTCCTTCTCAGGCGATATAGCGACTTTGAGCCCCAAGTTGTCTGCTACGACTTCGACGAATGACCTATTAGTGACCATTCCTCCATCGACATATATTGTCTCTGGGACGACGCCGCTCTCAGCGATAGCGGCATCAAGAAGGTCGTTTGTAAGTGCCGCAATTCCATCTAAGACGGCAGCTACTATCTCGGTCTTTGTATCTCCAAGAGTCAGATCTTCAAACAAGCTTCGTGCGCCGAAGTCCCAGATTGGAGTCCCTAGTCCAGAGGGGGCTGGAACAAAGATGGCCTTTGAGTAGTCCCTGAAGTTGCGTGCAAATGTGGAGGCTTCGTGATACCCGGATATTACTCCAAGTGAGATTAGCCAGTCAACACAACTTCCAGAACCTAGAGAGAGCGCCTCAAAACCCCAACCAACTTCATTATCGTTGGTATAGGTTACGATGGGGAAGGTTCCGTTATCACTTTTATGTGCCGATTTAGGTTTATCTAGCCCCATTGACGTATCGAGGATTGTACCAGTACCAAATGTAACCTTGGTGCTCCCTCGCTCGATCGCATTTTGACCGAGGAGGCTAGCTTGTTGATCTCCGATCGCGACTGTAATTTCAATGTCACGCCCTCGAAAGTCGTAAAAACCGAAGGTACCGTAGGTATTACGGAGCTGCGGTAGTTGTTCGATGTTTAGATCGCAATCCCGTAGGAGATCTTTAGAGTAGGATAGATCGAGGCTCTCTATGAAGCCAGCGGTGGCAGCATTTGAGTGGTCAGTTGCAAATATTTGCCCGTTGGTCAGGTGAAAGATTGCCAAAGTATCGAGTGTGGCAAAGCGGAGTTGCTCTGCCATCTTTGCCTCTAACGAGGCGAGGTACATGGCCTTTGTTACCGCTTGGTTAGGCGCTATGTGGTGGTCCTTTGAGGATAGGTCTAGGCATAGAGGTGAGGTGCGAAGATCCATCCAAGACAGGATCGGCCCAAAGCCTTTGCCATCACTATCAATCGCCGCCGTTGTTGCCCGTTGGTTGGTAATGGCTATCTCAACTTCGCAGTCACCAGCAAATTCTAGAGCTGCATTGGTTGCGGAGAGCAAATTGAGTTGAAATTCATCGTGGTTGTATTCAACGAAGTTGGCGATTGGGCTGACTCGAGAAAAAGGAAGAATGAACTGCCTTTCAATCTCGAGAGTTTCGTTTACGACACTTGCGCGGATCGACGAGGATCCAATATCGATGGCGATTACTTTTTTGGACACAGTTATCTTGACCCTAGTTGTTCTCGTAGTTCGTCTTTGAGGGGCAGATTCTTCTCTAGCTCACGAACTACTTCATCTATCTGCGCTTCGGCCTCTTCTTTGGTGAGAGCCGAATTTTCGACCAAATAGGCAGCGATCTCGGCCGCCAACTTATAGCTAAGCAACTGATCGTATATGCCAATTCGACTCCGTCTGAAAATTATGTCGGCGATCGTGACGCTCCAACCATCGGCTATTGCCTCATCGACGAGTCTTGTTGACAATCTATCTGACTCTTGTAGGTCTCCAAAGTCGCTGATCGCCCTTGGAATTGGGAGTCGCTGTGAAATTGATTTGGTCTTGCGCGAGAGAAATTTGTCGATCTCGTCGACTACGTCAACTGCCATCTTCCTATACGTTGTTAGCTTTCCTCCCGTGACCGTCACCATTCCGTCGTTCGAGATTATCTTGTGGCGACGAGAGAGGTCTTTAGTTCGTTCGGCTAGCTTCTCTCCGCTCTTTTCCGCGATCAAAGGACGAACGCCGACCCAGCCCCCAGTTACATCTGAACGGGTTAATTTGGTGTCGAGGTTTCCGTTCACGCCAGCTAGGAGGTAGTCAACGTCTTCAATTTCGGTGCGAACTGGATTACTTCCAAGATCCGTATCGGTGGTACCTACATATGTGTACCTTCCATTTGGTATTACAAAGATTGTGCGGCTGTCGCCGTCGACGGGCAGAACCATTGCACATGTAGTCGGAAGTTTTTCTGCTGGAACGACTATGTGGACACCTTTAGAAGGCCTTATTGAGATAGTCGACTCTACATTCGCACGCTCAAGCAGGTTGGTAGCCCATGCTCCCGTGGCATTTACAACACTTTGTGTACTTATCGAAAATTCTGCCCCGGTGGTACGGTCTTTGACCTTTACCATGTAGTTTGACTTTCCCCTTTGAATCGAAGAGTTGTCAATGCTGGACTCCTCTGAAGTGGAGTTGACTTCAACCGAGACCTTTGAGGGATAACTCTCGACAGATACCACCTCGGTGTAGTTGAGTGCTACGGCACCGTAGGACTTTTGTGCGACCTTTAAAACATTCAAGGTAAGTTCGCTATCGTCACATCGTGCGTCGGGGTATATGTAGGCCGCCTTGAACTTAGAGGCGTTTAGTCGTGGGAAGATACCCTTAGCGTGTCCAACTGTAATTTTTTTATGGAATCTTCCAATTCGAAATCCGCCGGTCAGATCGTAGCCGGTGAGCGCAAAACGCATAGCAGGTGAGCCCAACGGCGAAAGGAACGACCTCTTAGCATCGATGAGAAGGACAAAATCGAGATAGCTCGCTAATTGAGGAGCATTTTTGAGAAGTAGCGTTCTCTCGCGAAGGTTTTCATAGACGAGTGCGATCTCACCTTGTGCAAGATATCGTATTCCACCGTGAATTAGCTTCGATGACGCACTCGAGGTCCCCGAGGAAAAGTCAGCCTTTTCTACCAAGCACGCCTTGTAGCCTCTAGAGGAGGCCTCTAGTAGGGCGCCAGCTCCCGTGATGCCGCCCCCGACGATGACTACGTCGAACTTCTCACTCTTTACAACTTCAATGTCACTGCTTCTACGTTCGGTTACTATCATCGCTTGAATCGCCTCTATCTTTGGCACCCGAGGGTGAAACTAACTGTGCAGACCTATCGACTGGGTTGGTACCTGTTTCGAGTCGCTTCAACTATTGCTAATCCGCAGCAGTCGAATATCTGCAACAGGCTCCGCAGCCTCTTTGGTATTCTGCGCTAAAGTTCGTACTTACCCATCAATGTCTGGGACAGCAAATGGAACTGTCGATGACAAAAGTACTCGATCATTAACTTATTGCAAATGTCACAGCCAAAGTGCAAAATTAGGATTTTCACCCCGCTACTATCCCTAGTGATGAATTTACCCATAGTACGGAATAACTTCCGTGCTTAATCTGATCTATTCATGGAGCTAATAAGGAGAATCATGGCTGAATTAAAGGGTACTCAAACCGCCGAGAATCTAAAGGAAGCATTTGCAGGTGAATCACAGGCAAATCGTCGCTATCTTTACTTCGCGCAGAAGGCGGACGTAGAGGGCTATCCAGATATCGCTTCGCTATTTCGTTCAGTAGCTGACGGCGAGACCGGCCACGCCTTTGGCCACTTTGACTTTCTAGCCGATGGCGTCGGTGACCCAGTGACAGGTGAGCCAGTAGGCTCAACAGAGGATAACCTCAAGAGCGCAATCGAGGGCGAGACCTATGAGTACACCGAGATGTACCCAGGTTTTGCACGTACCGCTCGCGAAGAGGGTTTTGATGAGATCTCAGAGTGGTTTGAGACCCTTGCTCGCGCCGAGAAGAGCCACGCCGGACGCTTTACTCAAGGTCTTGAATCAATAGCCTAGAGGCGACTGTATCTCTGTTTTTTCGCATTCAAAGCTTGTTATTGAAACATCTATATAGGCCGAACCTCGCGCCATAGCGAGGTTCGGTGAGGGGTTTAGTTAGATTGACTATCACATATGATCCAAGCCATCCCAAGTACTTCGACGAAGTTGACTTCCGATCTGAACTAGAGAGGGTCTTTGATCTTTGTCATGGGTGTCGACTTTGCCTGCACCTGTGCCCGAGTTTTCCTACGCTGTTCAACTACATAGATGCTCACGACGGTGACGTTGCAAAGCTCACGCGAAGCGAGAGCGACCAGGTAGTCGATGAGTGTTATCAGTGCAAGCTCTGCTACGTCAAGTGTCCCTACATACCGCCACACGAGTGGGACCTTGACTTTCCGCGTTTAATGCTTAGAGCTAAGTCGATCCGTAAAGCTCGCGGTGAGCTTTCGAAGATCGAAGAGATCTCCGATAAGGTTCTTGCCAATACTGATCTCATCGGGTCACTTTCGGTGCCACTATCCGCTTTGGTGAACAAGCTGACCGACGTTCACTCCACTGCTAGCCGCAATCTCATGGAAAAGGGCGCTGGCATCGCCTCCGAGAGAGTTTTGCCTCCCTATGCCAAGATGCGCTTGTCTACTTGGTACAAGAAGAGGCCTAAGCCGTTCATAGCGAAGCGCAAGGGGTCGGTAGCTGTCTATCCAACGTGTTTCATTGAGTATATGGAGCCCGCTATCGGCAAAGCTATCTTCGGCGTCTACGAGCGCAATCAAATTTCATGCACTCTTGCTGAAAAGGCAAAGTGTTGCGGTGCACCTCATCTACACGCCGGAGAGGTCGATAAGTTCATCGAGGCAGCAAAGAAGAACGTCGATTGCCTCGATGCTGAAGTTAGTGCTGGTAGGTCAATCGTGGTAGCACAACCTACTTGTGCATATGTTATCAAGCGTGACTATCCACTCTATCTAAAGAGCGATAAGGCCAAAAGGGTCGCTGAAAACACCTTCGATACCTCCGAATACTTGGTTGCCAAGTACCGAGAGGACAAAGAGGGCTTCGACCTTAACTTCAATGGAAGCGTTCCTAGCGAGGTCACCTACCATGCTCCATGTCACCTTCAGGCGCAAAATATTGGTCTAAAGTCTCGTGACTTGATCAAGCTCACTGGAGCAAAGATCCAAGTAGTGACGAAGTGCTCCGGAATCGATGGAACGTGGGGCTATCGAGCTAAGAACTATGCACTTGCGAAGCGGGTATCAGGGTTGCTCGCCAAAGCAATTGATAAAGCAGGACCCAATGCATCATTAGTTGGTGACTGCCACCTTGCGAATTATGCGATCTCCGAGGAGACCGATAAAGTCGTCTCTCACCCTATGGTTGTAATGGCTAGAGCTTACGGCATTGATATCTAGGAAGCCTTGAAACTTGGGGAAGAGTTGGGGTTGAAAAGAAAGTCAGGAGAAGTTCAATGGCACTACTTACCTTAAACGACATCGAAGATATTCGGCAATACGAGAGACATCGTGATGACTATCGTCGAGAGATTATCGCCCTCAAGAAGCTAAGAAGGGTTTCGGTTGGGCCAATTATGACACTGTTATTCGAAAATCGTGAGACCATTCGATTTCAGATCCAAGAGATGGCGCGCGCTGAGAAGCTCTTTAGTGACGAGGAGATAGAGGTTGAACTAGGAATCTACAATCCTCTGATTCCGGGTAAAAACCAATTATCGGCGACACTATTTCTCGAGTTGACTTCAAAAGAAGAACTAATTGAGTGGCTACCAAAGCTAGTGGGTATTGAAGATTCGATTGAACTTCATATAAATGAACTTGGCGAGAGTGTAGCAGCTTTTTGTGAAGAGAGCCATAAAGAGCAGTTGACTCGAAACGAGATGACTGCATCCGTTCATTACATCCGCTTTGACCTAAATGACCAACAGGCAGAAGCACTTTCCCGAGGTGGTGGAGTGGTACGTTCTTCGCACTTTAGATACGTTCATGAGACTCCATTGTCCTCAGAGACCGTGGACTCTCTAGTTGGCGATTGGATCTAGAGTCCATCTTCTCATAGGTCATTGACTCTACGAACTCAAATTTAGTTAAGAAATGGACGCCGTATTTAGCGGCGTCCATTTTGGTTTTAGAGCCGCCCACAATATGTGACTATATAACCACTTCAAGTGCTTTTTTAAAGTTTATCCTAAAGATATATTGCAATTTGTAAACGCTTTGTGAAATTGGTAAGAAAATATAACTCTTAGTACAAAAAAATGATTGATTTCTGATTGAGTGTTGTTATTATCTAAATATCGTCTCATTTACGTGGTAACAGCCACTGCAAATGAGTTTTTTTGGGTCGCGTAGCAGTGCTGGGTGCTTCTAAGTGTTGTATTCAGCACTGCCACCACTCGTAGTGGTGGACATGGGTTTGGGGAATCTCAATGAGGTCAGTTTCTTGGTCAGCTGAAGCTGCATGCAAGGGGAGTATGGGTTCGCTATTCTACTCCGATGATGAGGGCGCAGAGCGCAAAGCAAAGGCGATATGCGGTCTTTGTGCGGTTAGGGTCGAGTGTCTAGAGTTCGCTCTAGCATCGCGAGAGCCAGATGGTATTTGGGGTGGATTGAATCCCCGCCAGAGGCGTCGTCTGCTTCGCGATAGGCAAAGCGTGGCAGTCTCTATCCTCGTAGGAAGCCGCTAAAGAAGTAGGACTTCAGTAGAGCGAAGCTGCACCATAACCTTTCGCCTTGGATTTGATCTATGGACTAACCATGGAGTCTAAATGGCAGATGGTTTTATATTTCTTCGCCATAATTTCGCTTATAGGTGCTCTTTTAGATTGGTATCTACTTCTAAATCTCGTCGATCGATGCGAACCCCGACTTATGAGAGTGCATTCTCCGTAGCGTTAATTTGTTGTTTTTCTTAGGTATTTGGTGTCTTTGCTAATTACTCCTTGACTCCTTTGTTTCGTAGCACTACGTGACTATTTGCATTTTGTATCCGTAAGTAAATATTGCGATAACAACCCTTCGGTATCGTTAAGTTGGCCCACCGATTCAGATTTTTTGTGGGCGTGTTGAAATTACGAAAGGAAGGGGTTGTCTATCGTGAATAGCACTTCAGACGTTGGGGGTAAACAGGTCGACCGAGGCCATCTAGCGCGTCTTACGCACGATGAGCTTGAGGTCTTCAACGCGCGGACCTCCAAGAGCCGCGATATGTTTTATGATGCTCGTCGTCATCTCTTAGGTGGCGTTCCCATGAGTTGGATGAATAAGTGGGCTGGCGGATATCCCATCTATCTTGATAAAGCCTTTGGTTCTACTCTCGTTGATATAGACGGTAACTCTTACGTCGACTTTTGTTTAGGTGATACAGGGTCAATGGCGGGTCACTCACCAATGGCAACGGTGGAAGCAATTAAGCAGAGAATTGAGGTAGACGGTGGGCTAACTACAATGCTTCCGTCCTCTGATTCAATAGAGGTTGCAAAGCAACTCTCCGAGCGCTTCAATCTCCCTTATTGGCAGTACACGTTGACTGCTACTGATGCAAATCGATTCGTACTGCGCCTCTGTCGACAGATTACCCACCGCAAGAAGATCTTGGTATTTTCCTACTGTTACCACGGTACGGTCGACGAAACCTTTATTACCTTGAAGGGCGGTGAGCCCCACTCACGTGAGGGCAACGTTGGTCCGGCAATAGATCCTACTTACACCACTGAAGTTGTGGAATTCAACGATATCGAGGCACTTCGAGAGCACTTGGAGAAGGGTGATGTGGCATGCATTCTCACCGAGCCTGCTTTGACCAATATCGGAATCGTCCTTCCAAAGCCAGGCTTCCTAGAAGAGATGGTTCGTTTAGCTCATGAGAATGGCACCTATGTGATCTTTGATGAGACCCATACATTTTCAGCTAGCTGGGGCGGGGCAACGTCATTCTTCAACGTCCAGCCCGACATTGTAACCATTGGAAAGTCTGTTGCGGGGGGATATCCATTCGGTGCCTTCGGGGTGAGCGATGCTATTGCTAATGCAATTTCGCGTGAGAGCGAGATCGACCTCATCGATACCGGTGGCATAGGCGGTACTTTGGCGGGAAACGTCCTCTCCATGGCTGCTGCTAGGGCAACGCTATCGGAAGTATTTACTAAAGAAAACTTCGAAAGAATGGTCGAGCTATCATCGAGGTTTGCCGATGGCGTAAATGCAGTTCTTCGAAAGTACGAGGTACCATGGCATATTGTTACCCTCGGCGCGAGGAGCGAATACCGATTCTCTGCGACAGTGCCTGAAAATGGCGGAGAATCTGCTAGCTATGCCGACAGTGAACTCGACCTCTACATGCACCTTTCAATGGCAAATCGCTCGATACTGATGACCCCGTTTCACAACATGGCTCTCATCTCTCCTTCGACGACATCGAAAGACGTCGACCGCCATAGCGAGGTCTTCGAAGAGGTGGTCTCTCGTTTGCGCTTCGAATAGCGCGAGTTACTGATCAATTCATAAAGCCCTGCCCGAGAGGTTATCTCTTGGGCAGGCTACGATCTATATATGACCAAAATCGCCCAAGAGGTTGTAACTTCAGACGTCGAATGGAAGGCAGTCCTCAAGACGCTGATGAATTCAGAGAGCATCTCATTTGAAGTTGCCTATTCGGCTATGGCCGAAATATTGTCGGGAAGTGTTGATGACATCGTCACTAGCTCATTTTTGACCGCCCTTCGCGCCAAGGGAGAGTCCATAGACGAAATGAGGGGCCTCGCCCGTGCCATGGTCGACTCCTCTACTCGTGTGTCGATCGATGGAGTGGTACTCGACACCTGCGGTACTGGGGGAGATCAAAAGCACAGCGTTAATGTCTCGACGATGACTGCTGTCGTCGTTGCATCTGCTGGGGTAAAGGTCGCCAAACACGGCAATAGGGCAGCGAGCTCGCTCTCTGGCTCAGCCGACGTCCTAGAGACGCTTGGGGTAAAGATTGACCTTGATGCGAATGGCGTTGAGCGATGTATCCGCGAGACGAATATCGGGTTTTGTCTAGCTCCAAAGTTCAACTCTGCAATGGCAAATGTGAGCAAGGTGAGACGAACGTTGGCCGTTCCTACTACCTTCAACTTCCTCGGTCCGCTCATAAATCCTGCAAGGGCGTCACGACAGGTAGTCGGCGTCTTCGAGCCCACAATGTTGAGCTCGATGGCTGAAGTTCTAGCTGATTTGGGATCGGATCATGCTCTGCTCGCACACTCCAAGGATGGCTATGACGAGCTTTCGACCACGTCCCCCAACTTTGTAGTCGAGGTAAAACGCGATGGCGATGAAGTCTTCTACGAGGAGTACATCCTCGACGGGGTTGACTACGGTCTAGAGCGCGCGAGCAGCGATGATTTGAAGGGTGGAACGGCGAAGTACAACGCCTCGGTCTTCATCGATCTTCTCGAGGGTAAAAAGGGTGCTGTAAGGGAGATAGTTCTTTTGAACGTCGGTGCGGGCCTCTATGTCTCTTCGGTGGTCGGTAGCATCAAAGAAGGTATTGAAGCAGGAGCTGAGTTAATCGATTCATCGAAGGCTCTTGCAACTCTAGAGAGATTTATTGCGGTATCGAATCAGTAGAGGCTTTCGAGTTATGGCACCTTCACCTAGCTAGCCCTCTCAACAAGTGGACTCTCGGTAACGGAACGATCCCTTGGCTTGAGGTTTCTATGGGAGAGCGAGATGGGGAGAGATACCTCTTGCGTCGCCTCTAAAACCTCGAAGTTTGGATTTGATACTAAGCGCCGCCAAAGCGTCCACTCCTCTTCGATCGATTTGAGCCCTGAAACCTTTGGAGACGTTATCTCAGAGATTTGATTTGGATCGAGTTTGTAGGTCGATACTGTATTGAATGTGGGGTGAATAGATATCTCACCCCCGCTTAAGGTGGAAATTTCAAGTAGACCGCGTCTAACTTCAAAGATTTCACCGCTATCTCTATGTGAAAGTAACAAAGATTCGGTTTGGCGCAACAGATCTATCGCCGCCCTTCGAACCGAGGCATGCGCAATCATCGTCGCTCCGTCGCGCAGTAGGCAAGCCTCTTCGAATCTTTGTTGCCTTACCAGATCTTCGAGGCGCCTTTCAACTCGAGTGGTCAACTCTTTTAAGGTGATTGAAGTTGGGTCACCTTCGTGACTGTGGTCGGAGAAGTCATTTGTGTAACACATATCAATGCATCGAGCTGCATCGCTCGCACTCTTACTACTTCGAAAGGGGCCGAAAAACCTCTCGTCGATGATACCGTCGGTGAATCTGACTACCTTAGACGCTTTGGACTTGTTGCTTAGTTCTACGTATCTAAAGTTTCGTGGATCCTTTTTTCCTATTGAATTTTGGCGAGGTTGATACTTGCTAATTAAACGCGCCTCTAGAACCTCGGCTACCTCGTCGAATTGGGTAACTACGTAGGTGAGTCTCGAAAGTCGCCTGAGCATCGGATCTACTTTTCGTCTCGTATCAGATGAAAAGTACGATCTAAATCTACTGTTGAGGTCCGATGCTTTTCCTACGTAGTAGATCTCTCCCGTTAGGTCTGCCATCATGTAGATGCCAGGGAGGCGTGGCAGGTAATTTGAAATCTTTAGCTTTGACTTTGCCTGAGGTGTGGTGTTGCTAGGAATGTCTAGGAGGCTCCCAAGATCATGGGATCCATAGGAAGAGGAGAGATCGATTAAGTAGTGCAAAAGATCTACAGTTGCTCTAACGTCAGCCATTGCCCTGTGACATGGTTGATTGTCAAGCTTCAATGACGCTGCCAAAGTACCTAACTTGAAGTTCGATACTTGCCCTCGAAGGAGTTTTCGACTTAACGTTACCGTGTCTAATGTTGCATCGGCGAGGTGGTAGCCACTATAGATTTTGCCTAGAGCGCAGTCGATAAATGAGAGGTCAAAGCGAATGTTGTGCCCCACTACGACCGCTCCTTCGGCCATATCAACCAATCTCGAAGCAACGTCAACAAATTTAGGAGCGCTCTTTAGCATGGAGGGGTAGATACCGGTCATTACCGAAATTTCGCTACTGATGGAACCTTCAATCGACAAAAGAGTCTCGAAGGAGTCGATGATCTTTCCGCCACGTACCAAGATCGCCGCGATCTCTGTGATCTCATCGGTAATTGGAGAGGTGCCAGTGGTCTCAACGTCGATGACTAGAAATTTTGTATTGAAGAGATCTCTAGCCTCTTCCGCCAGTGTCATTTGATGCACTTTACGCCTCCGTTTGAACGTATGTACGATATTAGGCGACAGGTGTTCGATTTTTAACTCTGTGATTGTGATTATTTTTCTTGTCGTTGATGGCTAAAGTGCTTCACCACCTCTAGCGCTAGGGAGACTAAAGTTGAAGCTAATCAGATGAAGATGCGATACGAAATAATGAGGCGGTGCTTCGTCGTTGTTGATTCTGTAAGAGATATTGCCGCTACGAAAGTTCTTTGAGGATTTTAAATGCCAGCGAAAGAGATGCCCAGATACCGATGTGAGAATTGCGGTAATAAGACCCGTTTCGACGTAGTCGCTACCGAAAAGTCAAATTCCTTCTACCACTACAACCTTGCCGGTGAGTTGACGATCGAGAGCGTTGACGTTGAATCCTTTGAAGTTGAATCTGTGACTTGTCGCTGGTGTGGTTCAACAAAGACAGTCGTCGACGAGGCGGAAGTCGAAGCGATCTAAGTAGCTCTGTGCAAGGTTTTTATAATTATTACTAAAATAGTCGTAATTAACGTTGCTTAATTAGATTTCGAAAAAGTTGGCTTTGAATCAAGTGCCTTTTGAGGTTTTGAGCGATATTAGGGTGAGGGCTTTGTCGATCACTCTATTCATGAAGAGATGAACTAGATCTTGAGACGTAGGCTGGTCTCCAAAGGAGTTTAGATGAGTGCCGAAATGGAAGTTGAAGTACCAGTAAAAAGGGAACGGTCGGCCCCCAAGCCATGGCAAATGGGCAAAGTCGTGGAGCTGATTGACGAAACCCCTGAGACGAGGTCTATCAGGATCTTGGTGCCGCAACCGTCTCAGTACACACCAGGTCAGTACTATAACGTCAGGCTGCCAATTGAAGGAAAGCCTCGCCCTATCCAGAGGGCCTACTCATTAGGTTCGAGTCCATACCCTGATCCTTCGATAATCGAAATGGGTATTCGCGAGATATCCGATGGCCTCATATCACCTATATTGGTGCGACAGATAAAGGTCGGTGACGAGATAGAAGTTCGCGGACCCTTTGGCTCTTTTACTTGGACGGAAGAGCTAGGCGGGCCGGTTCTACTCGTTGGGGCCGGATCTGGCGTTGTGCCATTGATGGCAATGATCCGATATCAGGTAGAAAAAGGCACATCTCACAAGATGCACCTACTGTTTTCATCTAAAAGTCGAGAGTTTGTGATCTACCGCGAAGAGCTCGAGCGTCTAGAAGAAAAGTATGAATGGCTTGAGGTGAGTCATACCTTCACCAGGGACAGCAGTGACAGCGCTGCTCGTTTTCATCGTCGAATCGACAACGAGATGCTAGCTGAGGTCTCTTCGCAGGTCAATCCAAAGGTGGCATATATCTGTGGGCCCCCAGAAGTGGTCGAAGGTGCAGAGGAGATTCTCCTTAGCCTTGGTCTACCCCGTGAAAGTGTCTTCACCGAAAAGTACGACTGATAGAGGACCTTTACTACTTGTTCTTTACAAACGCAGCAGATGATCAAAGTTTCTTCACGATGAGGCTGAGCCATTCAAAATTGGTGATCAGGTAGATGACGATCTATGTAGATAAGCCTCTTTGGAACTTCAGGGGAGTGCGTCACGCTCACATGGTCTCTGATCTCTCCTATGAGGAGTTGCATAACTTTGCAATCCAACTTGGATTTCCAAGGCGCGCATTTCAGGGTGATCACTACGATATCCCCGAGTACCTAATCGACGAAGCGATAAGCCTTGGTGCAACACAAGTATCTCCTCGCGAATTGTTGAGCCATCTGAAGGGAGCTGGACTTAGAGTTCGGCCCAAGGATCGAGATGTCTAAAGATCTCCACCCGCCTTCGGGAAGCGGCGAGATCGCAAATTCCGAAACCTTGAAAGAGCTAAAAGTTACTTCGCGGGGCGAACTAGGTGAGCTAGTCCTTAGGACTATCACTGATAGGGCCGATAAGAGCGGCTTAGTCTTTGGAGTTTACCCAGTTCGTCGCCTCATGAACTCCTATCACCTCCTGAATGACCGTAAGGCTAAGGGATTAAATGGGTCGATGCAATTTACCTACCGCAACCCACTGAGATCGACCTCTCCCGACAGGATAATTCCTGGAGCGCGATCGATCGTTACCTTTGCACTTCCGATCGAACACCTCGAAACGCAGGGCGATCTAATTCTTCCCCGACTCTTAGCTCGTTATGCGCGCCGTGACTACTACGGGATTCTGCGCCGCGAACTTGAGAGTGTCCACGAAGCTCTCGGCCTTCTAGGGGTGAATTCGAAGGTTGTTTTGGACTCCAATGAGTTGATTGATAAAGAGGTAGCGGTTAGGAGTGGGGTTGGTTCTTATCTGAAGAACTCTCTCGTTAACGTCGCGGGATTTGGCTCATTTACCGTGATAGGTAGCCTCGTTCTAGATGTAGCTCTTCCGCGCACTTTGGTTAAGGAGCGACTGATCTCATGTGGACGGTGCCAAATATGTATCGAGCAGTGCCCAACGTCGGCGATTGGTGCTGATGGGGCCATCGATGCCAGGCGATGTATCTCTTGGCTTCTGCAGAGCCCTGAAGACGTTGATCCTAAGTATCTGGCCGCTATTGGCACCCGCCTATACGGCTGTGATATCTGCCAAGAAGTTTGTCCCATCAACCGTCGTTCCATTTTCCATCAGGAGGAGTCTTCATATAGTGTCGATGAAACTGCTATAGAGATATTGCAGGTACTGAAGTCGAGTGATTCGCAGTTACTCGAATTGCTCAACCATATCTATATTCACAAGAGAGATGTCCGTTTGGTTCGCCGTAATGCAATTATCGCGGCTGCTAACCTCGGTCCTCTTTCGGCCTTTGAAGACGAGATCGTATCTGAGATTGCAAAGTTAAAGTTGGCCGATTCAATCTATCAGCCCTACATTCAATTCTTCAATCAAAGTCGAGGAGTTGCTATTTGACAACGATTTAGTGGCGGTGTGAACCAAGTATCAAAGAGTCCGAAGTCCCTTCGGGTTCGCGACTTGATGGTGATCAGATTTAGGATGTAGGTTACAACTAGGTAGATGAGACTTTCGCCGATGACTAATGTCGATAAAAAAAGACGCCACCTCTTGGTCACTAACGACTTTCCGCCCAAGGTGGGAGGAATTCAAAGCGCTATTATCGAGGTGTATCGCCGCCTTCCGAGTGATGAAATCGTTGTAGTGGCACCTGCTTACCCGGGAGATAAGAAGTTCGATGCGTCGTTAGACTTCCCCGTGGTACGAATCAAGACCAAAGCGATACTGCCTACGCCATCGACGATCTCTAAGGTTCGAGAGGTATGTAGAAGATATGAGGTTGAAAGCGTCGCCTTCAACCCCTTGATTCCTACCTCTCTGATCTCGCGATTTATCGATGTGAGTCGAAAGACAACGTTATTTTGGGGAGCTGAAGTAGTGATCCCAGCGGGGTTGATGCCTGTAAGGCCACTCGTTAAATACGCCTTAGGGCAAGTCGACGACTTTGTTTCGTGTGCAAACTATACAGTAGGTGACCTTAGCAGACTCTCTCGCATCGACCTAAGTGAGCGAGCTACAACAATTTACCCCGGTATTGACGTTGGCCGCTTTACTTACAAAGGTGATAAGACAGCTTTTCGACGAAAGTTAGGCATCTACGATGACTCATTCGTCGTGGTATCCATCTCTAGACTCGTTCCTAGAAAGGGGATGGACGCCCTTATAAAGGCGGCATCGATAGCCAGTAGGGAGATTCCAAAGCTCCAATTGGTCATAGGCGGCGACGGCAGAGAGATGGATCGACTTCAATCTTTGGCACAAAGCCACTCGGCCCCAGTCCATTTTCTGGGTCGTGTGCCAGATGATGAGATGAATGATCTCTACAACTGTGGCGACCTATTCGCAATGCTCTGTTATAACAGGTGGTTCAATCTCGAGCAGGAGGGGTTCGGGATAGTCTTTCTTGAGGCCGCCGCCTGTGGAGTCCCATCGATAGCTGGGCAATCCGGGGGTTCGAGCGAGGCTGTAGTCGATGGTATTACGGGTCAAGTACTGTCCGATCCAAGGAATCCATTGTCAGTTGCGGAGGCTTTGGTCAGGTACTACAAGGACAATGAAATGCGCTTGAAGCAAGGTGAAGCGGCGCGCAATCGGGTTGTAGCAGACTTTTCTTACGATGAAATTGCTTTAAAATGGAAGAACTTTCTTCACCTCTAGAGTTATAGGTGCGATAAGTACTTAAGAGCTAAAGTGCCTTGCATGCACGAGTAGTTAGAGGTGGCCGAGTGCTAGACGATGGGCTACTATAGAGTAACAGTCACCGTCAGCCCGAATGAAGGGTTGAAATGGAGAGGTTGAGATGGACAAAACAGTAGAGTCGACAGTCGTAGAGGCAACCCCCGAAGAGTGCTACAGAGTTGCGAGCGACTTCGCTCGTTATCCAGAGTGGGCTGGAGATATAAAGTCTGTTGAAGTTTTAGAGAGCGATGGACAGGGGCGCGGAGTTCGAGTTGCCTTTAGGGTCGCCGCCTTTGGGAGAAGCGCGGCGTATACCCTCATTTATGAGTATCCCGGTGGCGAGGGGTTGGAGTTGAAGTGGCACCAAGAAAGTGCTGATCTAACTTCCAAATTGGATGGCCACTACGTCTTCATTCGTAATGAAGATGGCACTACGACCGTTACCTATGCGCTTGAGGTTGATCTTTTGGTGCCGATGCCAGGATTTGTAAAGCGGCGTGCTGAGGCAAAGATTGTTCACGCTGCTCTAAAGGATCTGAAGGTGCGCACCGAGAGCCTCTCAGATCGCGGCCAAGTAGAGCATCGCTAGCGTTAGGGACGATGCTTAGATTTGGTTTAGATCTTGGCGGAACAACCTTAAATGCGGCCCTCGTTGAACCAAGTGGCAAAGTCGTAGGTGCGAGGTCTATCCTTGCGCCTAGGCATCCGAATTGGTTGGCTGGTGCCATTGAGGAGCTCTACAGTCTCATCTGTGACGCAGGGGGCGTTTCTCCCTCTGAAATCGGTGTCATCGGACTTGGTCTGCCTGGCCTCGTCGATGGCGACGGTACCGTTCTATCTTCGCCTCACCAACCTCAATTAATAGGAAAGAATCTCACATCCGTTTTAGAGCGCTTCGGAGCTAAGAGGGTAAAGATCGATAACGACGTTAATTGTGCTGCTAGAGCGGTTATCAATGAAGGATTTACCTCGTTCTGCCTAATTACCCTGGGAACGGGTATTGGTGGCGCTTACGTAAACGATGGTCACTTAGTTGGATCGCCTCGTCTTTGGGGTGGTGAGTACGGACATATGACAATCGTCGTAGGTGGCGAACGATGTGCCTGTGGCAAAAGAGGCTGTGCTGAGATGTATGCCTCCGGGAATTACCTGCGAAGTGAGATCTTCAAGGCATTTGCAAGTGATCAATTGAGCGATCTCTTCGACTCTATGCCAGCGGTTGACTCTGAAGTCATTGAAAAGGTTCTTTCGTCGGCAAGGTGGCATCCAAGGTGCAAGTCCATCCTAAATTCATTTAGCTACCACTTAGCTGTGGTGATCTCTAACTTGGTCGAGGTTATGGATCCAGAGAGGTTTTTTATTGGAGGGGGAGTCTCCAATTCATTCCACTACTTTGAAAATGAGGTCATAGCTGCTTATGAGTCAATTATGGCAAATGGGCGACTACGAGAGAAGGTTCCGATCGAGCGCGTCGTTGGAGGACAGTTCGCGGGCGCAATAGGTGCCGCGCTCGTCTAATTGGCACTCGAAGTGCTTGAGTTGTAAAACTTCACTTAGACAAACCACTATTATGTCTAGATGGACTTCAGGCGCATAACGGGACTTCCCCCCTACGTTTTTAAGATTATTGATCAGATCAAGATTGATCTCCGTCGCGATGGTGTCGACGTCATTGACCTTGGTTTTGGCAATCCCGATATCCCTTCCCCAGCGATTGCAGTTGAAAAGCTAGCTGAGGCTGCTTTGAATAACAAGAACCACCGCTATTCGTCATCCAAAGGAATTCCAAACCTTAGAAAGGCAGTGGCGAACCTCTACGCCAGAAAGTATGGTGTCGAGTTAGACCCTGATACTGAAATTGTATCGACAATTGGAGCAAAGGAGGGGCTCAGCCACCTTATGTGGGTTCTTGTTGGACCCGGTGACACAGCGCTCGTCCCTTCTCCATCGTATCCGATTCATATTTGGGCACCACTTTTTGCCGGTGCTGAAGTTAGGCAGGTTCGCCTCGGTGGCGAGCACAGCTCCCCAGATGCTTTTTTCGCAAATCTAATTGAAGCATACGAATCGACGTGGCCCAAACCTCGAGTTGTAGTCGTATCATTTCCCCATAATCCAACGACAGTCTGTGTCGACTTGGATTGGATGGCTAAGTTAGTTTCATTTGCCAAAGAGCGAGGTATTGTAGTCGTTCACGACTTCGCATACTCCGATACATCCTTTGACGGTTACAAGCCCCCTTCTATCTTGCAAGTTCCAGGAGCCAAGGAGTGTGCGGTTGAGTTCTACACTCTTACAAAGTCCTATTCGATGGCGGGGTGGCGCGTAGCATTCATGGTTGGAAATGCCGAAGTTGTTGCAGCTCTAACGAAGCTTAAGAGCTATCTCGACTATGGCACCTTTCAACCCATTCAAATTGCAGCCACCGTTACATTGAACGAGGCAGATGACTACCCGCCACTTGTCAATTCGATCTATGAGTCACGTCGTAATGCCCTTTGCGATGGACTTGCCAAGATTGGGTGGCAGATCGAAAAGCCACTTGGGACAATGTTCGTATGGGCGCCGATTCCTGAGCCTTATCTTGAGATGGGTTCGTTAGAGTTTGCGAGATTCCTGGCAAATGAGGCACACGTAGCCACCTCTCCGGGAGTTGGATTTGGACCTGGTGGTGAGGGTTATGTACGATTTGCCCTTATCGAAAACGAGATGCGTATTGCACAAGCAGTACGCAATCTAAAGCGGGTTTTGGTAAAGCTCGAACCTCAAATTCTGTAAGGATTCACTTGAAGCCTTCGATCGTTTTAGCATTCATTGCAATCTCTCTCGTCTTCATAGTAATCCCAGGTCCAAGTGTTGTATTTGCCGTTGGTCGAGCTATCGCTGGTGGTCCCGCCGTCGGAGTTATGACAGTTGCGGGTAATGCTACCGGAGTCTTTGTACAAGGCCTTCTCGTCGCTATTGGATTAGGAGCGGTGATCTCTCACCTTGGACCCTTTGCCACCTATTTGAGGATAGCGGGGGCCCTATACCTTAGCTATTTAGGGATAAGGACCTTTCGCGGAAGGAGAGAGGAGCTCCACGTCCAGGAGGGTTCTGAGAGGCAATCGCTCTATTCGATCTTTCGAACGGGGGTGATTGTCGGTCTTTCGAATCCAAAGACCGCAATCTTTATGGCGGCCATCCTCCCTCAATTTGTTAGTAAGAGTTCAATGTCGCCGATTCTGCAGATGGTCATCTTGAATGTGATCTTTTTGGTGATGGGATTCGCATCGGATTCGATGTGGGCGATGGCGGCGGGGACGCTTCGGCGATGGCTCTCCTCCTCTAAGAAGAGGATCGAAGCAGTCACAGGTACGGGCGGTGCTCTCATCTTTTGCCTGGGTCTCTACCTGGCGATATTTGGCAAGTAATTTTAGACCTAGTTGATCAAATCGATAGCCTATGATTCCCGCTAGGAAATATGTTTGTAATAGATCACCACTAACCTTAAGGCGTGGCACGTTACATACTTCGAATTTGGTTGGATGATCGTCCCGGTGCTCTAGGCCAAGTCGCCTCTAGGATCGGCGCAGTGCGAGGTGATCTCGTTGGTATTGAGATTCTCGAACGAGGAGCGGGAAAGGCGATCGATGAGATCGTAGTTGAGATTCCTAGCAACGATCTACTAGACCTACTGATTCGCGAGATCCACGAAGTAGACGGTGTTGACGTGGAGGACGTTCGTGAGTCGAACTACAACGACTTCGATATTCGTTTGGCTCCCCTTGAAGTCGCTACTCGCCTCCTTGACTGTGAGGCTGAGCTACTCTTGTTTGAGGCTCTAGCGACCAACATCCACGCTACATTCGACCTATCGTATGCCGCTGTAATTGATAGCCTTGGCGATCGCCTTGTCGCGGGGAGCGGTGAACTAGCAAACGAAGCTTGGTTGGTCGCCTTTGCCAAAGGAGGCTCAGTTCGAACCGACTACAAAGATGGTCATGCTCCAAGTGACGACATGTTCCTGATCGGCCTCGACTTTCACGGCCACTTTCTTATATGCCACAGGGATGCTCGCCCCTTGAGGGCGTTAGAGAGGTCGCAGATATGGATGCTCTCGAGAATTTGTTCTCAGCATGCTCGTCGACTAGCCAAGATATAACTACCTCTGGCCTTCGTATGCCTAACTTTTCCACTACGCCTAAAAGATCACTTCCATAGTTGGGCGAGGCTTAGCCGGGTTTGGAGATAACTCAATAGTGGCTAAAGCCAAGCAGTTGGCTATTTGAATGGTAGCCACGTGAGCTATGGTGTAGCATCTCAACATGGCAACCGATCGCCGATCCGGTTTTAATTCCGAAGCCCGAAGTACTAGCTCGACTCCACTCGAGAGATATTCGATAATAGGTGATACTCACAGCGTCGCACTGGTGGACGATTTGGGGTCTATCGATTGGCTGTGTTTGCCGCGCTTTGACTCCGATGCCTGCTTTGCAAAATTACTCGGCAACGATGAAAATGGCTTTTGGCGGCTATCTCCAATTGGTGGGGTTATATCGTCAAATCGATCCTACGTCGATGGAACTTTGGTCCTCGTAACAGAGTATCTGACTGACTCTGGGGTAGTTCGAGTCACCGACTTTATGCCCAAAAGGTCAAAGAAGGCAAGTATCGTGCGCATCGTGGCGGGAGTCTCTGGAAGTGTTCGAATGCGCTGCGAGCTTGTGGTTCGATTTGGCTACGGACGGATCGTGCCGTGGATGAGACGAGAGGGTGATCACCTCCACGGCGTCGCTGGCCCAGATTCAATTTGCATATCTACTCCGGTTGAACTCAACGGAGAGAACTATAGAACTGTGGGAGACTTTGAAGTAAGTGGCGGCGACGAAGTTGCCTTTGTCCTCTCGTGGCAAGAGGCCTCATCCTTTGATTCATGCGGCGGTAGAGCGAGGGATCAACTAGAAGAGACCATCTCATGGTGGCAAAGGTGGAGTAGCAGATGCACATATCATGGTCCCTACCGAAGTCAAGTTATACGATCGTTGGTTACATTAAAGGCTCTCACATATGAACCAAGTGGGGGAATAGTAGCTGCAGCAACTACATCGCTTCCGGAGATGCTTGGCGGTGGTCGAAATTGGGACTATCGATACTGTTGGCTTCGTGACGCCTCATTCTCTCTCGTGGCCTTCATGGAGTGTGGCTACACCTTAGAGCCTCGAAGGTGGCTCGATTGGTTGCTGAGAGCAATAGCTGGGCAACCTAGTCAAATCCAAATTATGTATGGAGTTGCCGGAGAGAGGAGATTGACTGAATTCGAGCTCGAGTGGTTGGATGGATATGGGGGTTCGAAGCCCGTTCGAATTGGAAATGCAGCCTCATCGCAGGTACAGCTCGATGTCTTTGGTGAAGTTGCATCTGCACTCTATAGCGCCAGAGAGATAAAAATTACCCCTGATCCAAATGAGTGGAAGATTCAAGTTGCCTTGACTGAGCACGTCGAAGATAGTTGGCGATCTCCAGACGATGGTATTTGGGAGGTTCGATCTAAGCCGCGCCACTTTGTTCATTCGAAGATTATGGCTTGGGTGGCCCTTGACAGAGCCATCAAATCTGCCACCGAATTCGACCTTCCAGCGCCGCTTGAGCGATGGAAGGCTTCAAGGGATGATATTCGTAGCGACGTACTCAAAAATGGAGTAGACCGAAAAAGGGGTTGCCTTACACGCTCATATGGATCTTCTGAGGTCGATGCAAGCCTGTTACTGGCTGGTACTTACGGGTTTTTAGATTGGGATGATCCGCTGTTTGAAGGTACCGTCAGAGCCGTTAGAGAGGATTTGATTAATGATGGACTTCTTTTGCGATACAAGACGGATGATGGCGCTGCAGATGGACTCAGTGGATCAGAGGGTGCCTTTTTAGCGTGCAGCTTCTGGTTGGTTGAAGCGCTAGCCGAGATTGGTGAAGTGGAAGAGGCGACAGAGTTATTCGATCGATTGTTATCGATTAGCAATGAGGTCGGCCTTCTCTCGGAGGAGTACGATACGAGAGAAGGGCGTCTCGTTGGTAATTTCCCTCAGGCGTTTTCACACGTCGGAGTTATAAATGCGGCACTTTCTCTAGATAGAGTGGGTCGGCGGAGATTGTAGATCATCGGATCTATCGTCACCTGCATCGCCCAATTATGACTTTCGTGATCATGCCTTTGAAAGGTGACGGTCCATGTAGTTTTCGAAGCGTTGACGACGCTGGCTACTTGAGTAACTCTTCTTGCTTGGCGTGATCACCTCTGCAAATTGAACTACTTCCTTGGCTCTAGGTAGGTCTAGTTCTCCCACGGAGATCGCAGCAAGTAAAAATGCACCATAGGAACTTGACTCGGCGATCTTGGGGAGAATGACCTCTCGGTTGGATTGATCAGCTTGAATCTTGAGATATACCTTCGATCGTGTCAGCCCGCCGTCGCAGGTAACAACGCTAATGGCCTCTCCGAGGACGTTTTCCATCTGCTCAATCACTTGAGTTGTCCGGATTGCCACGCCCTCTAGGGCGGCTCGCACGATGTGCCCCTTTGTGGTCGATGCGGAGAGGCCATAGATTGCACCTCCAACGTCGCGCCTCCAATAGGGCGTTCCAAGGCCCGAGAAAGATGGTATGAAGGTTACGGTATCTGAGTCTTTGACACTCTCTGCGACTTGATCGATCTCGGAATAGTCTGAGATCAGTGACAAGTTGTCGCGAAGGAATCGGATTGCAGATCCGGATGTGAATATAGTTCCCTCTGTAACGTAAACCAGTGAATTAGGGGTTAGGTCTCTTCTAAGCTGCCATCCGATTGACTCAAGTAGCCCTCCTTTTGGTCGTCTACGAATTGAGCCAGCGTTCGAGAGGATAAAGGTTCCTGTGCCGTGGGTGACTTTAGTGTCGCCAACGTCAAATCGCCCCTGACCAAAGAGTGATGCCTGTTGATCTCCTGCGATTGAAGCGATTGGTACGCCCGCGAAGGGTAATCCGCTAGCAACACGAATGTCGGAGACGGTAGTCGGGGAGATCTCAGGGAGTAGGCCTTTGGGTATTTGAAATAGAGAGAGAAGTTCGTCGTCAAAGTCGAGGGTGTCGATGTTGAAGACCATGGTTCGAGAGGCATTAGAGGGATCAGTTATAAAGGGGCTCTTTAGATTTGCGCCCCCCAAGAGGTAGGTGATGTAGCTGTCCAAGGTTCCTAAGGCGGCATCACTATGGCCGATTAAAGCGTCACTTTGAACGATAGACTCCATCTTGGTCGCACTGAAGTACGGACTCATGGCTAAGCCCGTCTTCTCAATGATCATCTGTGATCCGTACTCGGCTTCGATACGCGCGAGACTTTCTTGGCCCCGTCCATCCTGCCATGAGATAAGTGGTGTCAACACCTCGCCGGTACTTCGGCGCCACCCAAGAGTTGACTCGCGTTGATTGGTGATGCCAATTGCAGCTACCTCTTTGCTGTCGTCGCCAAGTTGAATCTCAAGGTCTCTTAGTAATTCGAGGGTCGCTATGCCGATGGAATAGGCGTCCTGCTCGACCCTTTCGCCGACGACCTGGAGTTGGATTTCGCGCCCATTACTTGCGAGTACATCACCGCTTAGGGAGTACGCGGTAGTTCGAATCGAAGAGGTTCCTAGATCAATAGCGACGATGATGGCCATAGCACTAGGTTAGTTTGAGACAGTGAGCTTTACGCGCGCCTCGTCATGGTCACAGTAACGATTGGTGGGGACGATTGTCCGCCAAAGTAGACCCCTCTAAAGGGAGTAACATCGCCATAGTCACGCCCCTTTGCTACCGTTACATAAAGGTGGTTAGTGCGATCTACGCAATTAGATGGATCTATTCCAATCCATTCACCGACGAAGACTTCAACCCATGCATGAGATTCACCTGTAGAGCTTTCGCCTACCTCTGGATCCTTGTTGGGGTATAGATAACCCGAAACGTATCGTGCTGGTAAACCAATTGACCTTAGTAGTGCGATGGTAACGTGGGCAAAGTCTTGACATACCCCAAATCCAATATCGAGGGCCTCGGATGCACTTGAAGAGACCATAGTGATTCCGCTGCGGTAGTGGAGGTTCTCTCTTACGAACTCCACCACCTTTGATAGACGATCCTCGGCGGTTTCAACGCTCGAAACTGAACTTTGGATCTGACTTGCGACCCCATTCGATACCTGAGTATAGGTAGTTGTCGTTAGGTATTCACTAAATGCATCCATAAAGGAAGGATCGCTCATCTCGATAGGCGATAGGCGGACTCCCCGTGTGCGAGGATCCTCTATCTCTACATGGCTCGAAGAAGTTATATCAAGGTTGTTGTGGCGACGGTGAAGATCGAAGTAGGTCACAGCAGTTCCGAAGTAGTCGAAGTAGTTATAGAGCGATGCTCTCGGAGATACGGCGATCGATGACGATAGAAGTAGTTGGTTAGATGTATTTTTAGGTGTCATCCGCACTTCGTTGTAGCTCGAATAAACATCTTCCTGATAGGTGTACTTAGTTGTGTGAACTATCTCTAGGCGCCACTTCATCGCCACACCTCGCTTCTAAGGGGATAGTTAAAGTTTGATTTTGCTAAAGGAGAGAAGAACGATTCGTAGTAGAAGGTGCACATAATGAGGTGACAACTCCAAAGCTCATCGAGCAGCTCTTCTATTTGATCGACTTCAGTCGCTAGGGGATTCTCAAGACGTACTATTGCCCTTGGTAACTCAGAGGGCACCTTTATCGTCTGGCTATCGTCAATTCCGCGGATTAGGTCACTTGTGATAGCCGAGATTCGGCGCATAGTTGCCAAAATCGACCTTGGAAAGATCTTTTCAGAGATCAGAAAGTTTATAGCTCCGAGGGCGTTGACTGGAGAGTTGGTTGCCCTAAGGAAGGCCTCGTGGCCACCGATCGATCTAAGGACAACTACCCAATCTTCGGTGTGGAGCGACTCATTCTTCGCCATTAGAAGCCTTAATAGAATATCGAGTTGCTCCACGTCATAGCCGAGGTTTAGAAATTGCCAAGCCGCATCTCGATTCATCGTTGAAACCGCTAGCCCTCGTCCCTGTGCGCACCTCTCCTTGATGATCGAGTAAAAGGTAAATAGTCCGTGGCCAAATTGATCCAAGGAGTACTTTGAAACTCGGCCATATGCGACATTGATTAACTCCCAATACTCAAGTGAGATCGCGTCTCGAGCTGATTTGGCGTTTTCATAGGCGCGTTCTATCGAGTATCGAATCGACGACTGTAGCGATCCATCTAGGGAGAGGTCAATAGCAAGTCCATCAAAGTCTGAGTAATCATCACTGTGGGCGAATATCTTTGCGATCTGTTTCGACCATCGACCCTCGGTGTCGTTGGTACTGCCAATTATTTCGTGGAGGTGGACATCGAGGATACGCGCCATCGATTCGCTCCTCTCCATATAGCGGCCGAGCCAATAGAGAGATTCAGCAGTTCTAGCTAGGACTATGGAACCACGTGAAGTCACTGTGCCGACTCCTTCGTTGCCAATCCAATAGGTTGCTCGCGCCTTTCGGAAAAGGTAGGCGCAATAGAGATTCGTGGTCTTGATCTTCCCTTTATGATCCAGGTGTCTTTCGAGCCTCCACCTTGGGAAGAGTTGACGATCATCGAACCTGAGTTGAGGGCTACCCGACTTAGCCCACCTGGAACAACGTATCTGCCATCTGGCGATGAGACGATAAATGGTCGAAGGTCGGCGTGGCGAGGTTCGATTGTACTTCCAACTACAGTCGGAATCGTGGAGAAGTTGACGATTCTTTGAGCGATGTAGCCACGGGGGTTTGCGATGATCGCAATCCTTACCTCTTCAATCTCTCTCTCGGTCGCCTTGCTTCCGATGACGATTCCCTTGCCACCTGAGGCATCAACAGGTTTAACTACTAAATTCTCGACGTTATCGATTACGAATTTGCGGACATCAGGATCTTCTAGGCGGTAAGTTTCGATGTTTTTAAGGAGTGGCTTTTGATGTAAGTAGTAGTCAACAATCTCGTTCAGATACGCATAGGTCAACTTGTCGTCGGCAACTCCGTTGCCAATTGCGTTAGCAATGGTTACCCCACCGGCTCTAATTGCATTTAAGAGACCAGGAATTCCAAGATAAGAGTCAGGCTTGAAGAAGAGGGGATCGATGTACTCATCGTCTATTCGCCGATAGATAACGTCTACTCGTCTCGATGCCTTTGTGGTCCTGACAAATATCTCATTCCCCTTCGCGAAGAGGTCGCGGGGTTCAACTAGGGGTACCCCCATTTGACGGGCTAGAAATGCATGCTCAAAGTAGGCGGAGTTATAGATACCAGGCGTGAGAACTACTACCAACGGATCGCTTACCTGAGTGGGCGCCTGTGATATGAGTGATGCTAGGAGGCGACTTGGGTAGTCTGTAACTGGTTCTATCTCGTAATTCTCGAAGAGTTCGGGTAGGATGCGAGCCATGGCACGCCGATTTTCAATCACATAGCTGACTCCCGAGGGTGTTCTAAGGTTGTCCTCAAGCACAACAAGCTCTCCCGTCTCGTCGCGAATTAAGTCGAGACCAGCGACTGTAATTCGCATCTGATACTCCTTGAGGGGAAAAGATGCCGCTCGTGAGAATTGAGTTGCGTTTGAGATTAGACGCTTTGGAATTACCTTATCCCTAACGATCTCTTGGCTACCGTAGATGTCGTCGAGGAAGGCCTCTAACGCGGCGATTCTTTGCATGAGTCCGAGCTCGACCATACTCCACTCCTCGTAGGAGATTATCCTCGGAAGAGGATCGAGGGGGAAGGTCCGCTCTTGGCCACCTACCGTAAAGGTGATTCCGCGGGCTGCCTGTGTCTGTTCGACCTCAATGGCCCTTCGTTTCAACTCTATAAGGCCAAGGTTTTCAATTGACTTGGCTAGGCCAAGCCAATTTTCATCTTTAGCATTTGAGTTGACGATAAATTCGTCAAATGCTCCAGCGCTGCCTCTATAAAGATCGAATGGACTCGTCATTAAGAGATAGAAGGTACTACGAGATTGGGTCGAATTAGCGACAGATCTGTTACAGTTGTGTTACCATCAACCTTCCTCCATCGCTTTCCTAGTGGATACCTCTTTCGATAAAGTCGTGATAGACGCGCGAGAGGCCATCTTCAATCGAGAATCTCGGGTTAAAACCACGGCCTTTGGCAAGGCTGATATCAACGCGTACGCCTCTCATCTCACCACCCTTACTCTCCACATGGCTAAAGTCAACTTTGTGGTCGGTAGCACGCTCCACCGCAGCAATCAGATCGAGAACAGAGTAACTGACGCCACTTCCCACAATCGTCGGTCCATTCCAGCCATCTTCAAGGGCTAACGTGAATGCATCTACTACGTCATCGATAAAGATGTAATCTCGCCATTGAAGCCCGTCGCCATAGATTTCAATAGATGTTTTGTTGATAATTGAGCGCATGATTCGAGGGACTATCGAATCCTTTCCACCCATGTCGGTTCCATAGACGTTGGTAAGGCGAAGTGATCCAAAGGTAATCCCATAGGAGTCGTTATACGCAGCCCCTAGCATCTCAGCAGCTGCCTTGGTTGCGCCATAGGGGGTCAAAGGATAGAGCGACATCTCTTCGGTGAACTTGATGTCAATCTCATCCTTGCTACTTCGACCAAGGGGGAGGATACTTCCAAATACGGCATTTGAAGAGGCCATGTGAAAGGTCTTTACCCCTCTCAAGCGAGATATTTCAAGCAAGGAGGAGGTTGCGCTGAGATTGGTTTCGAAGACTCCGACTGGATCCTTCTTTGACTGTAAGACCGAGGTGATAGCTGCCATATGGATGACCCCGTCTGCATCGTTTGGGAATAGGGCCTCAAGACTGTCACGGTTGCGTATGTCACAACCTATGTAGGAGACCCCACTCATCTCTCTGTGAACAAGGTCGATATTTGAAACTCGGTATCCTCGTCCAGCTAAGTGCTTTGAAATCGCAGAGCCAATAAATCCACTTCCGCCTGTAACTACAATGTGCTTCATCGAAGATTAATCATCCGTACTTATATCCAACTATTACTCGGTCGTTTTTTACTATATGCTATGGTAAGGCTTGGTAAGTGACGATACTGCCTAAGTCGTAGCAAATTCGCGACCATCTAGAAGTCAAGGTCCAAGAGAGTTGATAGACAAAGTTCGATCCCTGGTTCAGTGGTCAAAGAGTAGCGAAGGCAAGAAGGCGATCAGATATTCGCTTACATCTATCATTTCAGCTGTAGTCTCTCAAATCGCCTTTTTCCTGCTTTATGGTGTTCTCTCAGTTAGTTCGAAGACATCATCCATAACGTCAACTCTCCTTGGCGCTATACCTTCTTACATACTGAACCGCTATTGGGCTTTTGGGAAAAAGGCCAAGAATAGCTTTTGGGGTGAGATACTGCCTTACTTTATAATGGCAGTCGTTGGCTTGGTATTTTCTACGTGGTCGAGCGACTTTGCCGATTCGCACAAGTCGATTGTAGGGACCTCTCACTTTGCCCAGGTGATCTTGGTAGACGGTGCTTACTTCGGTTCTTTTGCGATCTTGTGGGTGGCTAAGTACCTATTTATGAAGAAGATACTCTTTTCAATTGCGGAGTCACCAGCCCCCGTTTCAGGCGGGGAGTAAGGTCAGCCAACTTATAGGGGCGCAAGTAGCCTACTTGAATAATGTCAACGCTCAATTCACTTCTAAGGGCTATCAAACTCTTCCAAAGTGCTAATCGAAGGTTCCTTCTCCACGGCCTTGGCTTGGCTAGCCTTGAATCATCGGTGACTTAGCCACTGGAAGTACTCCCTTACCGTGCGACGGTTCGCCGACCTTCTCTAAAGTGCTAGTAATGGCTGCTTTATGATACGACGGTTAGACGCAATTATTGCTAGGTACTCGCCTGATAGAAGTTTTGCTGCTACTTAGTAAATAGGGCTAAAAAGTCGCGCTCTGTCGAAGTGGTGTAGTGGTCGGTGCCATAGTACATATCGGATCGTAGCTTGTAACCGACACCGTTGTGATAGTAGACGAAGAGAGGAAACATCGAATTGATATCGAGCTGCATTCCCTCTACCACTCCGATGTGGACCATGATATTGGCTAGGTCGTATGCAGACAAGCCAGGTCCAGAGATGTAGTAGAGATTTCCATAGATGTCGCTGCCGATCGCCGAACGATAGTCGTATGTAACTCCTCCGACGGTTGCCCCCCAATCGCCATTTACGTTTGCGTCGGGAGCGATCCTTCCTCCGTCTACGAGGAGGTTAAGGTTCTGCCTCACCTGTGCGACGTTATTTGTCAATGTAAAGTCGCGTCCCCACATCCCAATGGAGGCCGTTCCGGAGGTGCTAATTACGAACGATGCAGCACCATTGCGCAAGGGGATGGCTGCTACGCCATCGGTATAGAACCCTCCATTGCTTACATCGAGGCGAAAGCCTCCGTTGAAGGCTGCTAAGAGTGAAGGGATCAAAGCGGGCGCAACTGCGGTTGTGTGCGAGAAGTTACCTGAAGGCTGGTCGTAACCGGCGTAAAGTGCAAAGGAGACATCGCTCTGCTTTATCATGACCACCGAGGCAGCCGTAGCAGATGGTCGCGGTGCCATAGTTGTTGCGAAGACGACGGGAGTACCTTGGCTGTTGGACTCTAAGGTTGTCCAAGAGGCCCTGGTATTGGATGTTCCATAGGCTTGTGACGGTAGTGGCGTCGGTGAACTATAAGTTCCAGCACTTACGATCCAGTAGCCGAGACCGCTAGGTGTACGCGCTATTGCGACAACTGGTGCAGCAAGGCTCAACCCACCAGTAGATCCATAGAAGGTTGCATCACCGTAGGAGAAGATCCCACCATCAGATGCAACTAACCAATAGCCTTTGCCATCTGGAGTAGATGCCATGCCAACGATTGGTTTATTGAGGGTAATTGCACCAGTAGATCCATAGAAGGTTGCATCACCGTAGGAGAAGATCCCACCATCAGATGCAACTAACCAATAGCCTTTGCCATCTGGAGTAGATGCCATGCCTACGATTGGTTTATTGAGGGTAATTGCACCAGTAGATCCATAGAAGGTTGCATCACCGTAGGAGAAGATCCCACCATCAGATGCAACTAACCAATAGCCTTTGCCATCTGGAGTAGATGCCATGCCAACGATTGGTTTATTGAGGGTAATTGCACCAGTAGATCCATAGAAGGTTGCATCACCGTAGGAGAAGATCCCACCATCAGATGCAACTAACCAATAGCCTTTGCCATCTGGAGTAGATGCCATGCCTACGATTGGTTTATTGAGGGTAATTGCACCAGTAGATCCATAGAAGGTTGCATCACCGTAGGAGAAGATCCCACCATCAGATGCAACTAACCAATAGCCTTTGCCATCTGGAGTAGATGCCATGCC
>JAKCDL010000005.1:36537-132030 GCA_021841935.1 Actinomycetes bacterium
CTACGATTGGTTTATTGAGGGTAATTGCACCAGTAGATCCATAGAAGGTTGCATCACCGTAGGAGAAGATCCCACCATCAGATGCAACTAACCAATAGCCTTTGCCATCTGGAGTAGATGCCATGCCTACGATAGGTAGGTTGATGTGAGTGTTGCTGGTGTCACCGAAGTTTGATGCATCCCCATAGGCGAATACGTTTTGAAGTGTAACAGCTGAGCTAGCTGACGCCTTGGATGAATCAAGGGCAAAGATTCCGACGATGAGTGACGACAAAAGCGCAGCTACTAGAAGTGGTGTAAATATTTTGTAGCGTAAATAAGGGTGGGGAATTAGACCTGATTCTGCAATTGGATCGTTCATAAATCACTTTCTAAACTGCTGTTTAGGCAATGTGCATCGAGTAATTGGAGTCCAAATTTCTACGAGCTCTTCGATCCGATTCACATCAATGATGTGCAGCTCTTCAACTCCTTGGGATGTCGTCTTTATTCGTTGCTCATAACTTCAAACATAGTTATAGTCGGCACTTCAAGTTGGCAAGTAAAGATAATAAAACTCTAATTTTACACTACTAATTAATGATGTTTAAGTGAAATTTATCTTTAATATACGCCAATAGTTTGCTTTTATTACGATTGATGGTAAACAACTTCTTTATTCGTATGAGATATTTCGAATCGGTGTCGAACTGCGGGTTTGGTCGCCGTCGATCTCAGTTTGGGCATGGTGTTCGTCTATTGCTAGACGCCTGATCCTCTGGAGGGTAATGTCAAATAGTGACTGAAGGCGCGCAAGTTGGGTACTCTTCTCTGGAGTTGACGAAGTCTCTAGTATTGAGTCGATGATTCGGTGCTCTTCTTCGTGGAGACCTCTAGTCGTTGGATCAGTAGCCATCATTGGCCCAACGAAGCAATCCTTTGTGCCAAGTACCCCTCTTACAATCTGAGAGGGGAATGGCTTTGTTATTAGACGAATGACCTCTTCGTCCCAAGTTAACTTCTCGGCATATCGAGCGAGGAATGAACTTTTGCTCGTCCCTTGCGTGATTGAATCTAAGTCAAAGTTTTCAAGTAGGAAGCCAACCTGATCTGCGGAGATTGGCTCTGAAAAGTAGTATCCCTGTACGTAGCGAACTCCAAGGTACGACAATGCGTGTAGCATCGCTGCATCTGACACTCCCTCTACGACCAAGTCTATCCCAAGGCCTTCCGAGAGAGTTTTTATACTTCTTATAAAGTGAAGGTCAGAGGGTTCCTCTAGAAGATTCAATACAAAGGTTCGATCTAACTTTACTTCGTCCACTATGATCTCGCGAAGTCGTAAGAGGCCTGCGTATGCGCTGCCAAGGTCGTCTAACGATATTTGGAGGCCTAAGTTGCGAAGTTCATTGATGGTACTCCTTGCTTGAGATAAGGAGAGGAACTCTCCGGTCTCTAGTACCTCTAAATTCAAACTGTGAGATTCGATACCGTAGTTTTCAAGCGTTTCGAGAATGTCAACCTTGAATCGGGGGTCGATAAAGTTCTGTGGGACTACGTTTATCGACACTACGAGTTCATCTGCACCCTTGATGGCTTCTTGCCTCCACGACGCCAAGTCGGCTAGGGCCGTCTCACAGACGAGCATCGACAAGTGGGTGAGTTGATGGTGGGTTAGTTGGGGGATAAATGACTCTGGAGCTAAGAGACGACCGTCTCTTCGGAGACGTGCTAGGGCTTCAAACCTAACTATCTTCTTCTCCACGGTGTCGACTATTGGCTGGTAATAGACTTCGAGTTCGCTCTTTAGGAGCTCTGCAAAGTTGGCCCCATCTGTCTCCGATGCTTTAAAGTGGCTTAGCCAATGGTCTGAATAAATTAGATAGAAGATTCCAAATGATTCCTTCTCGACCTTGGCTCGGAAGAGAGCTGTATCTGCATGACGAAGTAGAACACCTGGATCGCTCTGGTCTGCAGGGTATATGGTGACGCCCATAGTTGCAGTTACCGTAATCTCTTCGTCTTCGTCTATTTGAATTGGGTCACTGATCAGAGTCCTAAGCGCATCGAGAGATCTATCGCGTTGATGGTGACTCTTTGCACCCTCCTGTACCACCACAAATTCGTCACCGCCTATGTGGGCAACGAACGTTTCGCTATTTGAAAGTGCCGCCAGGCGTTCGCCTACTTTTGTGAGAACTTTATCGCCTGTTTTACGCCCAAAGGCGTCGTTTATTACCTTGAAGTTATCGAGATCTATTATCGTTACCGACATCTCGAAGTCTTCTATGAGAATGGAATTTACCAGCCTCTCTGCGAGGTAACTTTCGAGTCGGGCTCGATTTGGTAACTGGGTTACTGGGTTGAAAAAGTGGATCTGATCAAGTTTGCCTTGAAGGGACTCTGTCTTTCCCCGAAGCTCATTTGCACTCTGAAGGGTTTCGAAGACTGAAGTGATGGACTCTAGGAGCGCTAAAACCCCCTCTGAAGTGGCGGTTGAATCACTCGACGCTGCAAACAACGTTGCATTGGGATAATTAGAGGTCACGAATGGGGTGGTTACGACGCACTGCCACTTGAATTGTGATGCAACTGATCCAAATATTTCGCCCAGTGCTCCCTCTGGAACATCATCGATTATTCGAGGTTGTTCAGATCGTATGAGCGCAATGAGCTCGGAAGTTAATTCGCTCGCTAAGTTACGTTTTATCGATTTCATGCCGAGTCCAGCCGAGGCCACAACTTCGATCTCTTCGCCAAAATCATTGGCGGCGAGGATAAAGACCGAAGATATATTTGCGATCTTGAGGATTGACTTTGTCAGATCCTTAAAGTGGTTCTCTATTGGTCCGGCAATTGACGTCAATTCGATTGACTCTCTGAGTATTTGCAAGGAACGATCGGCTAATTTTGCGCGTCTACGCTCTTCCTCGAGAGTCAAAATCGCAATTCGGCGATCGTTCTTGCGTTCAAAGGTGCTAACAAATGATGAAAGATGAACGTCCTCTATAACGCGTCCAAAGAAGCCAACGAATGGGCTGGTGAGGATAAGTGTCACCGGGCCGTGATCGATTGTATTTAGAGGTACGATTGCGATTGAGCCATCTACCGTCTCTTTCAAGCTAGATGTGATATCTGCGCACCGGATGTCATCGGTGTCATTGAGTCCGGCTACGAAGTCTAGGACGGTTTGCCTTCTTTGAGAGAAGGTAGATTCGACGGGATAGATATCCATAAGAGATGTGATGAGGCAGGAGTCGATCCCGTCGATATTCAAAAACATCTCTCTAATTGAATCTATGTACTCGTTGAAGGTGGGCTGATCGTCCTTTATGTCGAGCACGGCTTGAAACTTTGTGAGCGTCTCATCCATGAGGTGCGATGTGATATCACTGTGTAGCTTCATGGCTTCGATGACTTGAGATGTCAATTCACGTACGAGTGCTTCACCCTCATCAGTTGATCTGCGGTCCCCCATCAGTTCGTTGGCCCTATAAAGAAAGGTTATGAACATCTGGTCAACCCATGCATCTTCGATACCACAGAAGAAGTGAATGCGGGCGAAGCCCCGCAAATCTTCCATCGCCTCAGATGGTTGAAGTATCATCTTTTTGAAGTACCCGATCAACGCCAGGGTAGCTGCTTCCCTGCGATCCTGTGGCAATCGGTTCAAGATTTCGGCAACTGCTTCGTTTTCGGCTAAAGGGTTTTTGACGTCGTTCAAGATCGAGTCTTCGATAGCTAGAGCTAGAGTGTCGCGCAGGCTAAGTGAGTGTGGCCTGCTAGCGAGAACCACTTCGTCTGCGTTCTTTCTCTGCCCCTCGTTATCGCTCACTTTAGACACCTAAAAACTCACTTTATAAAACTTGTATCACGTAATTCTTAAAGACTCTCAGCAAAAAGTGCGTCGCAGAACTTATTGGGTCATCTTGAAGAGCCTCACTATCGTTCAATGTCCCATCCTTAGTTAGGGAACCTCGCTACGCACTTTTGAAGAGTGTAGATACATTAGTCATGTTAATTCACCACAAATTGATTTGTTGGATTTTAGTTCGATATTTAAATTTTTTGATCTAATAGCGAGTCTATCGGGCTATTTGACATTTAATTTTCTCTCTGAGACGACCACGTCTTGTGATCGAAGACGGGCATCTACAATTTGCTCTTCGTCAGTCGATCATGACAGGTTAGAGGTATCTTAGGCTCTGCTTATTTTGAACTTTACCTAGTGCTTTTTGGTTATTGCAATCTCTGGCTGCAACGCCACGCTGGTGTCGATGGCGCTTGTTTTCGACCGTGTCGTTAGAAGTCGAAAAAATAGTTAGCAACTCGTCAGTGCGTTTTTGTCATCCTGGAACGGATTTTGCTGTTGTTAATGTTGAATTGCACACAAGTGACTACACGTAAATTATCTTGAAATATGCATTTATGAAGTTGATTTATTCCGTCGATATTGTTAGTTAAAATTACTCTCAATATATTTGAAATTTCAAATTATCAATGATCGTCAGGAAATTAGAGCGATGTAGGAATTGAAAAGCGGCGCGGGAGTCCCTTGGCTAATTGAGTATCCATTTGGGTAGTGGGTATTGTTACGATACTGAGAGTCCTTGTTAGATGGTCTGTTTTGTCTCTTGGTCTTCTGTGTTTGATATTGACGGCGCATCCGTAGTGGCTCCTGCCGCTTAACCTTGACTAGAGAGTTGCTTGGAAAAACGCCTCCATGAAGAGGTATTTGAATCGTTCGATCGACCCTTTTTACCCTGGTTTGCAAGGTGATTGGGCATAGCAGTTGATCTCCGCAGTAGCTTTTTCGAAACTCTGGATCGGTCTTTCTTGGAATATAAGTATCGTCGACGACTACTTAAGGTTTGTTTTTATTAGTCGAATGACTTATTTTATTCTATCCAAGGGATGTGTCGTGGGCTAAGTGCCACGTAATGTAAGGAAAGTCTTCGCCCCTATTGCGTGACTTTACTACAAAGAGGTAGTTTTGCGCTTCGGTCGAGTGAAAATTGCAGCAAGGCTAGTAATGATTACTCCAGCGACTCCGGCAAGAAGCCCAAGAGAGGCTCCCTTTTGTGAGTACGAAAGATCGATAGTGGCACTGCCTTTGGTTTTGGGCATAGTTATACAGGTTAAGGTTTCGTAGCATTGGGAGATAGTTAGATTTCTAACCGATGAATCGCCTTCGCCAATGGTTGCATGCCAGCCGCTGTTATATGCAAGTGAGGCGACGATAGTCGTTGGCGATTGAGAGCTAAGTGCGTACCTTATTTTATTGGGCCCTTCGAAGGCTGCTCTTTGGAGCTTTATCGTGTCCTTGTGGTTTACGAAGAGATATGGAATTGCTAGCGGCGAGGGTGAGATCGGCTTAACGCGGGAGAGGTTTCCAAGGCTGCTTCGATCGTCGATGTAAGCAGTTAGGGCATTATACGTTGGTCCAACTTTGAACTGATACGGTGTTACAGTTTTGGCTAAAGCACCTGAGACGCTGAAGTAGCCGGCGTTAACTGTGTCGAAGGCTAATCCTGTTGCGATGGCGTGAATGGGGTTGTCTTTACTAGATATGTACTCTTTCGCAAAGATTTGAGTTGCCTCTACTGGTTTTGGTAAGTTATAGGTGGCTGTGACGATACCGTTCACTGGATTTGTAGTCTCTGTCGATAATGTGGCGACGACGCTCTTTCCATCGGTGGTTATAACCCCGACCTCTTTATCTAGCTTTGACCACCTTGAAACCGAAGGCTGGTTGTTGGATGTTGTACTAACGCCATAGGTAAGTTGAAGCGACTTTATATCGAAGGTTTGGCCTAAGTAGCTATGGTCTGTAACTGTGGTGGTGCTTTGGGTGTTAGCCAGGAGAGAGGCAGATCCATAGGTCGTGAATGTTTTTCCAACGGGGAAGGAGAAGTAAAGGGTGCCCGTAAGGATGACCTTACCCTCCAGAAGAGAGAATAGTTGAGTAGTAGGAAGTGAGGGGGTAAATGTAGCCTGCTGATGACTTCCCGTTGCGGCCTCGTAGTTTGCAAGCGATAGCGATCCGTACCCTTGAAGAGATGGTACTTTGTTGTAGGTATTAAGATTTGGCATACCCACTTTGACTTCGTCAAAGTAGTAGTAGAGGTTAGGATCGTAGATCGCGAATCGCCCACGCTCTTTGGTCATCAGTGACGTAAATGCAGTGGAGAGTTTTCCACTCGCCGATGACACTTGATTTGAAAATCCGCTCGTAGTGTATGAAAAAAAGTCGAAGGAGATCACATCAAGTATGACGATCGAGGCCATCGCTAATTTCAGCACTTTGGCTGTTGTCTCCTTTGAATATGCAATGGCGATCGATATTGATAGGATCACTGGTATCGATGAAACCGCCAAGATATCTCCGAAGGGGTTGAGGGACCCACTTCCATCAAAGGCAAAAAGAGCGCCATCTCCCCCTAGGTATAATCCGGTTAGAACTCCAGCCGTGACGATTGAGATAGTAAAGGCTACGATCTTTATCGAGCGCTTTGAAAATTTACGGAGCAGAAGAGCCTCTACGCCAGCCATTGCTAGAACCAGTGATGAGATTTCGAAGCCGAGAATGTTCCTACTTGGAAGCCGCTGTTTGTTGTAGATCGGAATATGAAGCATCAGTGATTCGAGGGGCGTGAAGGTGCCGAGCGAAAGAAGTGTTGAGATCACTCCGGCAATCATCAAAGGTATTAAGTCAAAGCGCTTTGATTCGTGAATGGGGTAGCTCGATCTAGTTGATCGCCTTTTTGTAGTGCGAACCACTGAAGGCAGGGTAGCTAGCGCTGCTAACAGCGGCAGGATACCGATGTATACCATCGTCTCTTCGAAGGTATAGGGCCCCTGGTAATTTGGAAGTATCTGCGATGGAGATCCAAAAATGAACGGCGTTAGAAGCGATATGAACATTTGAGGATAAAAAGGGCCGGCAGTTGCGTAGTTGTAGGGAAGGTTCGCCCTTTGCGACGATGCAATGTAGGAGTACCCTGGTAGTAGCTGCGGAGCTGAAAGGAGTACGGATACCACAACCGCAGCGCCAACGAAGATCGCAGTTGTTCGTAGGTCGACCCGATTCACTACAAAGGCGCTCACAAGGTATGCTCCTATAAATGCGCCTCCAAAGAGCATGGCCTCTGGAGCGCCACCGAGGACGACGAGGGCATATGAGACTCCAAGAAGTAGTCCATTCCTTGCACTCTGCCTTCTATCTGCGCCTTTGGACTGTCGATAGATCGCTACGAGTGCCCATGGAATTACGGCGATCCCAGATGCCATATCTAAATGAATTGTTTGGGCGTAAAAGTATGAGGCTGCTGGGGCAGAGATCGCGATCAGATCAACCGCAAAGGCGCCATATCCCATCGATCTGCCAAGTTTCCGAAGTCCAAGTCCAAACGTCAGCTGAAGAAGGGTAATAAAAAGTAAAGTAGCAACTTGCGTAGGCAATATTACATATAGCACCTCTAATGGGAAGTAAGCGCCTGCGTTGAATCCTGCAAGGAGGGGTGTTCCTGACCACCCCATGATATTGATCAATGGAAGGTGGCCACTTAGATATGCTTGAGCCACTAGGTGACGAAGCGGAGCATTTTGCGTAAGGTTATCCCCGACGATTGGCGCATATCCAAAGAAGTAGGGAAGAAAATTTATGAGGAAGTAGATCGCAAAGGCTAGGGCTATATAACGCCACGTATCAGTAGATCTACCTTTAGTTAGTTTCTGCAATTAGCTTTGTCAATCTAGATTGATGAAGACCTAAAGATTATTCGATGCCAAGGAACGACGGCCCTTTAGTAACGTGGGGCGGTTGTAGTAGTGCTCTCGAAGAGCAGTACCGATCACGGCCTTTGAATATGATATGGCATACGAGAGATTCTTGCCCTTTTTTGATTCACCGGCATATCTTGCCTCCATGGTTACTGGAACCTCCGATAACCTTCCGCCATTCAAGAGGGCACCGATGAGTAACTCTGACGATTGGTACTGAGGCTGTGTCAATCGAAGTCTCGCGAGAAGTTCGACCGACATAGCTCGTATTCCACTCGACGTGTCGGTCAACTTCGTTGATGTCAAGATTCTTATTAGAAATGCGAAGAAGACTACACCGAGGTCGCGGAATTTATCGCCAACGCGGCTCTCGCCTAAGGCTCGTGAGCCCTGGGAAATAGTCGCTTCGCCGACAATGACCGGCTTCATGACAGCCTCTAGATCCTGCGGGTCCCATTGGCCATCGGCATCCACAATCGCCACGATTGAAAAGTTTGAAGTGATAGCCTCGAGATATCCCGTCTTGAGGGTGGCTCCTTGCCCACGGTTTACTGGAGATGTGATCACTGAGAGGCCATTAGACCTTGCGACCTCCGAGGTACCATCGCTAGATCCATCGTCGATGACCAAGTAAAGGGGCAGATGGCCATTTATTTCTCCAGGTAGCCGCGATGCTACATAGGGTAGTGACTCAGATTCATTGAATGCGGGGATGACAACTAGGTAGGGGGTAGGGGGCGTTGTCGCTAATACCTCAAGGAACTGGCGATGAAGATCTGCCTCAATTTCGTCTCGGTTACTTGCTAGCTCTCTAAGTGTTGGCACCTTCATAGCTTTACGTCGCATATCCTTGCTCATACTGTGACAATTTTGATCCAACTACGCGGCGACAGAGGTTGCCGCACCCTCACCCGTAACGTCTGCTCGCGGGCAAAGTAGTCACGATCTAATTCTGCCACTCCTCAATTGACATCGGCACTCTACCCTCTACATCGTAGTCTCTTTAATATTTTTCTCGATTGTTGGGAATTGGGTGGGAGTATTCATAGAAGTCTGCAATCTCCGCCGCCGCCCATTTGTTAATTTAGATCTCGTCCCCTCGGATCTTTAAAGCGCTGCATATAGGCAAAATTACAGAGATGTGATTATTTTTTTGACTAAATCGTTGACCGACGCTACCACTAGATATAGTATCTCTCTAGAGGTTGATCACAATATGTTGTGGTTAGAGGTCATCGATTTAGTGGTAGAGGGAAACAACTTTCGCCATATGATGTCAGAGTCTTTATGGTGAGCAAGGCGTTTTTATAGAAGACTTCAGCGCTAGGTGGATGAACTTCAATTCTCGATTTGAGTCGCATCAATGGAGTTTTGTAGTTCGCAATGTCTGCATATCGAGTGCGACAGTGCGATATATCGGTGATACCGATAGTTGCTAATTGCTAGGGATAGCCAAAAATAGTGGAGACCTCGGTACTGAACCTTTTGGTAAAGTACGGTTAGATGACGAAAGGGAAGTTGTTTAGTGGCGACGATACCGCAAAGTTTGCAGCTAGGAATAAAGCGAAATTTCACTGAGGCAGGGCGAGATCCCTACTCGTACGTTGAGTGGGAGAAGAGAGATTCAAGGATAACTAACTACCGTGATGGATCGGTTGCCTTCGAGCAGCTAGGGGTAGAGGTACCATCCTTCTGGTCAGTGAACGCTACTAATATCTTGGCTCAGAAGTACTTCCGTGGAACCATGGGTACGGCCGAGCGCGAGACTTCCCTAAAGCAAGTGGTAGATCGAATTGTCGATACCATCACCAAGTGGGGTCGAAAAGACGGCTACTTTACAGACGACGAGACTGCCTCGACCTTTAGTGACGAGTTGAAGTATGCACTTGTAAATCAGATGGTCGCCTTCAATTCGCCTGTTTGGTTCAATATTGGTGTCAAGGGTGTGCCACAGCAGGCCTCTGCGTGCTTCATCCTCGCTGTGGATGACGATATGAACTCCATTTTGAATTGGTACACCGAGGAGGGTGTCATCTTCAAGGGTGGTTCGGGTTCAGGAATAAATCTGAGCAAGATTCGATCGTCAAAGGAGCTCTTGAAGGGTGGTGGAACCGCTTCTGGCCCCGTTTCGTTCATGCGCGGAGCAGATGCTTCTGCTGGAACCATCAAGTCGGGTGGAAAGACTCGCCGAGCTGCGAAGATGGTCATGCTTGATGTGGACCATCCTGACGTTGAAGAGTTTATTTGGTGCAAGGCGATAGAAGAGAATAAGGCTCGTGCTCTGAAGGCCGCCGGCTTTGACATGGATCTTGACGGGAAAGACTCATTTTCCATTCAATATCAAAACGCCAACAACTCTGTTCGGGTAACCGATGAGTTTATGGAGGCAGTCATAGCCGATGCCGATTGGGATCTAAAGGCTGTTACCACTGGCGAAACCATCAAGAGACTCAAAGCTCGGGACCTTTTCCGTCAGATCTCTAAGGCAGCATGGGAGTGTGCCGATCCAGGAGTCCAATATGATTCGACGATAAATAGGTGGCATACCGCTCCGAACTTTGGCAAGATCAATGGTTCGAACCCATGTTCTGAGTACATGCACGTCGATAATTCAGCGTGCAACCTTGCAAGTTTGAATCTTATGAAGTTTCTTCAACTCGACAACTCATTCGACGTGGAGGCCTTCCAGCACGTTGCCACCTTGACGTTTATCGCCCAAGATATTCTCGTTGGAAATGCTGACTACCCAACCGAGAAGATCGGTGCAAACTCAAAGAGATTCCGTCAGCTCGGAATTGGATATGCCAATATCGGCGCACTCGTGATGAATCTAGGGTTGCCATACGACTCGGATGGGGCTCGAGCCTACGCCGGTGCTATCACCGCCTTGCTCACCGGTAGCTCATATCTAACCTCCGTTCGTATGGCCCGCGCACTTGGACCATTCGCTGGATTCGCCGACGACCGCGAAGCGATGTTGAATGTGTTGTCCATGCATAAGGATGCTGTTTCAAAGATTGACGCCTCTCACGTTCCCGATAATATCCTCGAGGCGGCCCGCAATGTTTGGGCAGAGACTACGGAAGGTGCCTCGATCTATGGTGTTCGAAACGCCCAGGCTTCTGTTTTAGCTCCTACTGGAACTATTGGACTTTTGATGGACTGTGACACTACTGGTGTCGAGCCTGACTTAGGTCTAGTGAAGATGAAGAAGCTCGTCGGCGGTGGCACTATGTCTATCGTCAATCAGAGCGTTCCGCGTGCACTACACCAACTCGGCTACAGTAATGAAGTGGCTGAGCAGATCGTCAAATACGTAAATGAAAATGGAACTATAGTCGGTGCGCCAGGTCTCGATCCTCAGGATCTTCCAGTCTTTGCATGCTCTATGGGTGACAATACGATTCACTATCTCGGACACGTAAAGATGATGGCTGCGGTGCAGCCGTTTATCTCAGGTGCGATCTCGAAGACAGTCAACATGCCAGAGGAGGCGAGTGTCGAAGACATCGAAAACCTCTATATCGATGCATGGAAGATGGGCGTGAAGGCAGTTGCGATCTACCGTGACAACTGCAAGGTTGGCCAACCTCTATCGACATCCAAGAAGTCTGACAATGAAACTGTCACAGATAGAGCCCTCGATACTATGAGTGCAGAAGAGGCGAATCGCAAGATCGCCGAGCTAGAGAGAGATCTCAAGAATCAGACAACAGTCGTGGTGAAGCGCCCCGTTAGAGAACGCCTACCTCGTCGTCGTCGTTCTTCTACATTTGCCTTCCGGGTAGCAGATTGCGAAGGTTACGTAACAGTCGGCGAGTATGAGGATGGCCGTCCAGGAGAGATCTTCATGAAGGTCTCCAAGCAGGGATCTACACTCGCAGGGATTATGGATGCCTTTTCGATCTCGGTTAGCCTTGGCCTCCAACACGGTGTTCCTCTAGAGACGTTCGTTCGCAAGTACACAAATATGCGTTTCGAGCCAGCAGGAATGACCGATGATCCAGACCTGAGAATTGCCTCTTCGTTGGTCGACTATATCTTCCGCAGATTGGCTATCGACTACTTGAGCGAGGGTGATCGTGCAGACCTTGGAGTACTTACTACCGATGAGCGTATGCAGCCAACACTTTTTGCGCCGCAAGTCGATGAGAACTTAAGTGAAGTAGTGGACGAGTCTGGATATGCCCCTGAGGTCCGAGTTGAGTTCAATAGTGCACCGAAGGAGAGTTCACCTGTAGCTCAAGCATCAGATGCGCCATACTGCTACTCCTGTGGTAACGCGATGCAAAGGGCGGGATCTTGCTTCGTTTGTAGCGCTTGTGGCTCTACCTCTGGTTGCAGCTAAGGGTATCATGAATCGAGCCCTGGGCGGCGAGGGTGTCGTCTAGGTGCAGGTTCAGGCACTTTATTGTCGTTAGAGTGCGATCAGTCAAAGCGATAGACGTTGGTCAATTGTGGCTAACGTCTATCGCTTTTTTCAAGGTGAACTTAGTAAGCGTCTGATCTTTATTGCGTAACTGATCGAAGCTAAGCACGATAAGTGCATCGAGCATAGGTAGCTCTCTTATCGGCTGGGAATAACGGAGAGGCCTCTCATCTCTTGCTAAAGGCTTGATCGAAGGTGTTGGCGTTCAATTTGCACGAGAGCGCTCTGGCCTTTATTACTTTTAGGAGCTTTCTTTCAGCCGCGACCTTATTGCTCGCTCAAGTGCTTCTGTCGATGGAAATCCCCCGGTCTTCCGTGTTACCGGGTCCGAGTAGAGGCGACAAGATATTTCTGAGTCGCTTCTATCCGGGAAGAAGAGATCATATCCACCTAAGGTGACTGTTGGCGAGCCATGGAACGCTGGAAATAGTGCGATGTTTGAATCGGTTATTAGGGTCTCGTTGACTTCGATCGATAGATCTTCGAGTTCGAGGTCTCCAATTTGTTTGCGTAGCGGCTCTACATTGGGACAATCGTTGACATAGAGAATATCAAGGGTTATCTTCACTCTTATTGCTCTTTCACTTTTAACGTTGACGCTTCCACGACCGACATTACACCTTCCAGTTAACTGGAAGGTCAAGGGGAAAATTATGAAGATTAGTGAAGTATCGAGACTTACGAAAATCACAGAGAAGACGCTGCGATTTTACGAAGAGATAGGCGTCATCGAAGCACCTGATCGACTTTCAAATGGCTATCGAGACTATGATGAGTCGGTAATTCAAAGATTGAATTTCATCAAAAGTGCTCAGGGTGCGGGTCTGACATTGGCCGAAGTTGCGCAAATCATATCGATTCGAACCGAAGGGTCGGTTCCCTGTCAACATGTCGTTTCAATCTTGTCAAATAACTTAGATCGTTTAGATGTTGCGATCGAGAAGATGGTAAATTTGCGCAACGAGATTGTGGCGACCCTCGAATATGCCAAGGACTTTAATCCAAGTGACTGCGCCGAAGGCGATGTCTGTTCCATACTGGCGCGCTAGTGGTTGCTGAGATTACTGCAAGTGCAGATACCCAAATTTGGTATTTGAATTGGTATCTAACAAAAGCCGTACCAGCGTAGTGACGTGAGGGTTCATCGTTAATGTTTGGCCCATAAAAGAGTGCCCTCGACAAGGTCTAAAGATTTTGCCGCGTTTTCTTTGGGGCGATGAGGTTAGATGATAGTTTATCGACGAGCCTTTTTTGTGCGATTTTAGACAATTTAGGGATAATTGTTCATAAGTGGCTCGAATTAAGTGTTAGAGGCTGGCAAGAAAGCAGAATCTAGATTCAAGAAGGGACTCCCATGGAAAGCGGCGGAGTAGTTAGGGTTCTTGGCGCCAATTGGTGCCCCGACTGTAAGAGAGCAAAGCAGTTCCTGTCTGAACTGCGGGTTCCATACGAATTTATAGACGTTGAGCAAAATCTAGATGCGAGAGAAGAGGTGCTCGCCAAGAATAACGGCAAGCTCATTATTCCGGTCATAGAGTTTGTCGACGGGTCAATATTGGTTGAGCCTTCGAACTCAGAGATAGCAAATGTCTTGGGCCTTGAGATCTCTGCCTCGAAGTCCTTCTATGACGTCATAATTGTTGGTGGCGGACCAGCTGGATTAACTTCGGCAATCTACAGCGCTCGTGAGGGCCTCGATGTCCTTGTCGTAGATAGGGGAGCGCTCGGTGGTCAAGCTGGTAGTACGGAGAGGGTCGATAACTATCCTGGCTTTCCCGATGGCATAACCGGCGCTGAACTTGCAAGTAGGTACGTTACCCATGCACAGCGTTATCAGGTGGAACTTGTATCTGGTGTCTCAATTGAATCGATCCGCCGCGACGGCCATCACGTCGAGATTATCACTGATCAAGGAAAGGCATATCAAGCCCATAGCGTTGTCTTAGCGACGGGATCAAAGTATCGTCGCTTGGAAGTCAAGGGTGAAGATGACCTTATCGGAGCAGGAATTCACTTTTGCGCAACCTGTGATGGTCCATTCTATAAAGGCGCTAAAAATCTCATAGTCGTAGGTGGTGGCAATTCAGCGGTCGAAGAGGGGCTATTTTTGAGTCAATTCGCCGATCACATTACTATTCTTCAGAATGCACCAACTTTGACCGCCTCGAAGTTACTTCAGGATCGCGTCAATGCGGATCCAAAATTTACAGTACACACCAACACAGCTGTAAATGGGTTCGTATCTAACGAACAGGGAAGATTCAAGGCCGTTGAAGTTTCGATCGATGGCGAGTCTTCGCAGATCGAGGGTGAAGGTGCATTTATCTTTATTGGTCTAACGCCAAATACTAGCTTCTTAGAGGGGCTAGTTGAACTAACAGATCGCGGATTCATCCAAACATCTCAGACCTTTGAAACGTCGATAGAGGGTGTCTTTGCTGCGGGTGATGTAAGAAATGGCTCCACAAAACAAATTGCATCAGCCGTCGGCGAGGGCGCGGCGGTCTCAATTATGGTGCGAGGATACCTTGAGCGACTGAAAGAGATTGCACCGCACCACTAATTGCTGTCGTCTTTGATCGTTTCGATGTAAAGTGAATGGGTGAGGATCGACGATCCTCACCCATTTCGATCTATTCTCTCTAGATGCTTCGAGCGGCTGATCGTTAGCCCTGTGCACGATGTTGTTCGTGGGTACCTTCGAAGTCCGTATAGGTATAAGGATTTGGAATTCTCTCAGTCGTTGGGATCTCGGGGTTCATGGAGTTTTTCCACTCGTCTTCGCCCATGGTTGATCGAGCAAATTCAACGGTCTCCTCAACCATCTCCTTGGCCTTCTTCATGTCTGCATTGATCAGCTTGTGGTTAGCTTTTTCGACCTTTCCATTTACCATCACAAATTCGACGTCACCCCTTTGTGCTTGGTAGACGATAGTTCCGTAGGTGTTTACGATGGGCGTTAGGGCTGGCGAGAAGTCATTTCTGATGAGAACTAAGTCAGCCTTTTTGCCTACTTTGATTGAACCAATTGAGGACCCTTTGCCGAGTGCATTTGCTCCACCGATGGTTGCGAAGTTGACTACATCTTGGGCTCGCAGCTTATTTCCAACTACGGTTTCGCCGTTTTTGTGCGCTTCGAGATGTTCCCGAGAGCGGTCAGCAGATAGCGTCGCTCTCATCGCTGAAAATAGATCGCCACTCCACCAAACGGAGGTGTCCATTGAAAGCGATACTGGAATTGAGTGCTTTCGCAGATACCAGGTTGGAGGGTATCCTTGGCCTGCCGATTGCTCTGACTCGGTCGAAACTGACGCCATGCCTCCGGTGGCGGCTATCTTTTGGTACGACTCATCGGAGAGGGTCGTGGCATGAACGTAAGTTACTTGATCGTTCATAAAGCCTCCCTCCCACATCAATCGTATCGACTCATCGTTGGTTGCTCCCCATACACCTGCGTGCGTGGTGACGCGAAGGCCAAGGTCTCGGGCTGCTTCAAATGCTCCACGTTCTGGAAATGCTGGGTCGCCGGTGACGTCAAAGGCCAGTTGAAATGAGAACATGTCATCTGTCTTTAGATCTCTTACGAACTTTCTAAAGTCTGGTGAATTTGACCACTTCCACGGTGCGCCAAGGAGGTTCCCATATGCGAGGACATAGCGTCCCGGTGCTCCCGAAAGGGTATCGGCGGCCGCTTCACCATGCTCTATGGTTGAAAGGCCGTGTGACCAGTCGAGTGTCGTCGTGACGCCTGCGTCGATTGCCTCGTATGCCGATATCAGATTTCCAGCCGCGATGTCCTGAGGCCTAAAAATCTTTCCCCACGTCAAGTAGTAAAAGACGAAGTACTGTGTCAGGGTCCAATCGGCACCAAATCCCCTGAGAGCACTTTGCCACATGTGGCGATGGGTATCGATCATTCCCGGCATTAGTATCCCCCCGGATGCATCGAAGATTATGCAGCCTTCAGGTGTCTCTAAATCCTTCCCGATTGCGACGATAGAGTCTCGGACGACAAGTACTTCGCCATCTTCGATGACTCCCTCTGCCTCCATGGTTACTACGGTTGCGCCCTTTATCAAAAGTGGCCGCCCCTCAGCGACATCCCTTATCTGATCACTATTCATTCGATCTCCCTCGATCTGTTTATTGACTATAAATTGCGGTGTTGGTCTTACTTGAATCTTTGGCTATGTGGTTATATCTGGATATGGCAGTTGGAAGTCTGCTAATGCCGCTGCATAGTCGAGTTGCATTCCTAGCGGCTCGGTGAAGTCGCGTTCGAACATTGCGATCCACAAGGTCAATGTTAGGAATGGGTGGGCACCCATGGCAAAGAGAGCCACCTTATCGTGCTTTTCGAGAGCCTCTCTTTCGTCTTCCTCGAGAGATAACCACGTTGTTCTCTCAAATCCGGCTACTCCTAGGTTCCTTGGTCCCTCTTCCTCTAACCACCATGCAACGGTTCCTTTTGGGTCGTCTCGGTAGCGTTCGACTAGCGCTGGGTCACGATCGATCGTGAAGAGAAATTTGTTTACGTAGTACTTGCTCATCGGTCATTCTCCCTTTGGGTACCAGGTAAAGTAGGCTTCCATTGTGTGGAAGAGATCTAGAGTGTCGGCGTAGTCGGCAACTTGTCCCTGCGCAACTCCCATCATCAACATGAAGTCCATAAATCCATGAGTTGCATTCCCAGGAGCATGCAGCGATTCGAGTGACACCTCGGCGAGCGCTTCATCGATCTTTCCATTTGAGATCCAGTCAACTGCCTTTGAGTCGAAGTCGGGGTCAGGTCCGTGGGGACCAAATTGCCTTGGCCCGCCCAACTCCAGAGAGAGGTGGCCTGTTCCAATTATCGCTACCCGCTTTTCGGAGGGCCACTCCTCGACGATCGTTCGGATTGTCTTACCCAATTCGACGAAGCGTTTGGGCTGGGGAAGTGGAGGGGCGAAGATGTTGGTGTAGATGGGGACGATCGGCAGATCTGCCTCGGGTCGGATGGTAAAAATTGGACAAGTAATTGAATGGTCAACTCGAAGTTCGTTAGAGAAGGCTAGGTCGAAGCCGACTTCAAGGCCTTTTTCAAGAATGAAGTTAGCTAACTCAACGTCTCCTCGTAGCAGTAGTTGAGGTAGTCCGAACTCTCTCTCTTCGTTGTAGTAGTTGGCGTCGTAGAAGGGTGCGTTTCCAACTAGAAACTGTGGCATTGAATTTAGCCAAAGTTGGTGGAAGTGGTCCGATCCGATCATGACTAGGACGTCTGGTTCGGCTTTGGTGAGCGTCTCTCGATAACGAGTGACCTTTTCGATCCACTCTTTCGCAAAGGGGGGAGCCTCGTCCTCGCTCATCTTTGAAGTTTTGTAGTAAAACGGATGGTGCGTCGTTGCGCATATCGCTACTATTTTCGCCAATTTCCCCCCATGCGTTTGAATGACTAATTATTTAGTCTCAGATTAAATTCTCATCATAGCGAGCTTTCGGACAGATGTCCGAAAAAAATGAAATATTGTAGAGGGCAGTAGTGAACGTCGTGACTTTGCAACGGTGACGAAGCAATTAGGTTCATCGTTTGCATCTGCGAGAGGAACTTCAGGTGGAGAATAAGCGAGAGAGTCCGGACTTCATTGAAGCGCTGGCACGAGGCCTCGAGGTCATAAGGTCCTTTGACGCAAGTTGCAGACAACAGAGTTTGAGTGAGATTGCGCTTCGATGCGAATTGCCGAGACCCACAGTTAGGCGGATTCTCATCACATTAGAGGAGCTCGGCTACGTTGAACAGGTAGAGGGGCGCTTCTCTTTGACTCCTCGTACTCTTTCCTTGGGAATGGCGGCAATCTCTTCTAGTGGCCTATGGGATATGGCATATCCCCATCTAAAGCGCCTAGTGGAGAAGACCCATGAGTCCTCTTCAATGGCACAATTGGACGGGGTAGACATTGTTTATGTCGCTCGCGTTGCAGTTCCTAAGATTATCGCGCTGAGGGTTGATATTGGTACCAAGTTTCCCGCTCCAATCACCTCTCAGGGCAAGGTGCTCTTAGCTGACTTATCCGATGACGCTCTAGATGAGGTTCTTTCGACTGAAAGTCGCTGCGATGTAGTTAGTTGGGATCGAAGTAGCTCGCTGAAGATAAAAGAGGAGCTCTCTCTCGTTCGCTCTCGGGGATGGGCAATTGCAGATGAAGAGCTAGCACCCGGAGTTCGATCGATCGCCGTTCCGGTGCGAGATCTACGAGGAAGGGTTCGTGCTGCAATGAATATCACCGTAAATGCCGCAGAGACTCCGATAGCGACACTTACCGATGAATACCTACCCTTCCTGTTGAAGGCGGCAAGTGACGTCAGTGCCGATTGGTCAGCCTGGCAGTCTCGCCCAATTGCAATGATGGACTAGAACTTTTTCCCAGGGGTAAATCCCTCTTTAGTCATCTGCAATCCCCTCAAGGACGCTTTACGTAACTTGCGAATGTTGTGGTATGATCAGAACGGACAGTTGTCCGAAAATAGCGATCGTGCCTAAAGGCGGTTTCAAATTGACTCAATTTTCAGGAAATCTAGATGGAGTTGTGGTCGCCGACTTTTCGCGTGTTTTGGCTGGGCCTTATGCGTCGATGCTCTTAGGGGATATGGGCGCGACTGTCGTCAAAGTTGAATCTCCTTTAGGGGATGACACTCGGCACTGGGTACCTCCCGAAAGAGACGGGATGGGTACCTACTACATATCGATAAACCGTAACAAATATTCAATAGCACTTGATCTTTCGGATCCAGATGAACTTGCATTGGCACATGAGATAGCTGCCAAGGCAGATGTCATGATACAGAACTTCAAAGTAGGTGGCCTGAAGAAGTTTGCATTAGATTACGAGTCAGTTCGAATCGATAACCCTTCTGTTGTCTACTGTTCAATAAGTGGATTTGGGTCGGAGGGCGGTGCAGCACTTCCAGGTTATGACCTTCTCGTTCAAGCGGTTTCTGGTTTGATGTCGCTTACGGGGGATAGCGATGGTGATCCCTTTAGGGCCGGTATCTCGGTCTTCGACGTAATGACAGGGCTATTTTCAACTATTGGAATCCTTGCCGCTCTTCGCCGACGTGATCTAACTGGACAAGGCCAACATATCGAAACCAACCTTCTCTCAAGTGCACTTTCGGCACTCGTGAATCAGACTTCTGCATACATTGCCGGAGGTGTAGTTCCAACGAGAATGGGCAATGCCCACCTGTCTCTCTTTCCCTACGAGCCTCTGCCCACGAAAGACCGGCCCTTGATTGTTATTGCTGGTAACGACGGACAGTTTGTAAAGTTGGCAAAGGCTCTCGGGATTGAATTTGTCCTTGCCGACGATAGGTTCAGCAGCGTCTTTGCCCGCAATGCAAATCGTGAAGAGTTGCGCCCCATTATCATTGAAGCACTGTCGTCGAGGGGCGCAGACGAGTGGTTTGGGGTTCTTAGCGCAGCTGGTATCCCATGTGGACCGATAAATGATGTCGCGGGTGGCATTGATCTAGCGAAAAGGCTTGGTTTAGATCCCGTCATTGAGATCGACGGGGTTCCAGTTATTAGGAACCCTATCTCCTTTTCATCATCGGATATTAGCTATCGGTTAGCCCCTCCAAAACTGAATCAAGATCGCGACCTAGTTCTGTCGTGGTTATCGAATGGTAAATTTTCATAAATCGCTAGAACGTAAAGGCGTTCTGCGTTGCGCAGTCCAGAGTTGAATCCCTAGTGTTAGGTGGAAGTAAATGAGTAGTGATAACGATCGTAATGATCACTATGAAACCGCGATGGCTATTTCGACTCGTGAGTCGATCTCGATCTTTGGTGGAGATCTATCGCGGGACTTCATCGGTGAAGTGTCTTTTGGCGCTTATGCCTTTCGACTTATTATGCTTCGAGAGCCATCACCAGGTGAGCAGCGCCTCTTCGAAGCAGTACTAGTTGCGCTAGCCGATCATGGTTTTACCCCTACAGCGATCGCGGCGAGGATGACTTATCTGAGCGCTCCTGATGCAATCCAAGGTGCTATTGCAGCTGGAATTCTAGGCGGGGGTAGTCGATTCCTTGGAGTAAGTGAAGATACTGGACGGATCCTCTCCGAGACCTTAGCGGGGCTAGTCGAGCTTCCTTCGAATGCAAATGGATGGGATCAAGTTGCAGTACAGATGGTAAGCAATCTGAAGGAGCGCAAGAGCGCCATACCGGGGCTTGGACATCATCTTCATAAAGATGGTGATCCTCGGGTACCCAAGCTATTCGAAGTTGCGCGGGAAGCTGGAACCTTTGGGCCGCATCTATCTCTATTCGAGGCAATGGGTCGAGTTGCTCCTCAAGTCCTTGGAAAGAATCTTCCATTGAACGGAGCTGGTTGTTGCGGTGCAGCTCTCGCTGAATTAGGTATACCACAACCACTCCTTCGCGGAGTGGTCCTCTTGGCAAGATGCGCCGGGCTACTTGGCCATATTGCAGATGAGATCAGAACGCCGGTTGCACAGTCGATCTTTGCTCACGTCGAGAATCATGCGGTTAGCACCTCGAACTCTACAGATCTGTAGCTGACCTTTACTTAATAAGGTCGATCACTCGCTTTAGCTTAACCACGTATCTTCATCTATTTTGCCTCGCTTTTTTAATCACCGCGGGCTAGTTTCTATTGTGCGAAATAGATAACAGGTTTTTGGGGCGGTCCGTCTTCGATATGGTTAATGTAAAAGAGCTTTCAATTAGTGGTCACTTTTTTGAGTCTCCGCGCCGCCGCGGCGGCTATTGGTACGTCTCAGACTTCTACAGCGGAAAGATTCTTCGAATAGATGACGACGGTATCAGTGAAGAAGTTCTAAAGATAGACGGCCAACCCTCTGGAATTGGTTGGTTCTCCGACGGAACGATGGTCTTTGCATCAATGCTCGATAGATCATTGTACGTCTTTGATGGCGAGAGAATCGACCTCCTAGCCGACCTCTCAGACCTCTGCGGCGGTCTTCTAAATGATATCTGGGTCTCTGACAAGGATATCGTCTACTGTGCCAACTTTGGATTCGACTTTGACGATCGCGCAGATCCAAGGGTAGCTGATTTAATTTCAGTCGACAGAGGTGGAACTCCAAAGATTTGTGCCGCAGGTCTTAAGTTTCCAAATGGGATTGTAACGATAAACGATGGTAAGACGCTTGTAGTAGCTGAGACTTTAGGCAACGATCTCCTCACCTTTGACGTCGCAGACGACGGAACTCTCGGAGTTGCCAAAAGGAGCGTTGTCTACGGTGAGGAAGTCGTCTTTAGAGACTTTTTATCTACGATGGCCCAACTAAAAGTTGCTCCCGATGGGATTGCATCCTTAGGCGATGACCGAATTTACGTCGCCGACCCTCGCGGAGGTGTAGTCCATAGGTCCAAAGTTGGGGGCACCTCTGAGGTGATTCTCGATCTAGGACGAAAAGAGAGTCCATTTGCTGTGGCACTCGATAATTCGAGTGGTCGCCTTTTAATGTTGGTATGTGTAGCGCCAGACTCGCATCCAGCGCGGCGTAAGTTGTCTCTCGATGCAAAGCTTCTTTTAGTCGGCGATTTAGGTGAATTTTAGTTCAGTTGAAGCTATATATTATGGAATTATTTGATTCTATAAATGTTTCTTGCGTATCGATTTAGTCGAGTGGATACAATCTTGTTGCGATGTTTGCGAGAATATTCAATACATATTGAAGGGCATTTGTCGCTATTGCGTCACCGGAGTTGATGCGGGAAATTGCCCTTGCTAGGGTACTATCGAGTCATTCTTTGATGGAGTATTGATCAACTTGTGGTCAGATATTTTGCGACGACCGTAGGCAGGAAGATCTCGCGCTACAGCTTTTCCATTTAATTCGCTTTAGCGGAGAGCAACCCTTTGATCTTTGTAACCTACCATACCTTTTGCTGTGGTCGATACAGATATCTCGTTGAAGAGGTATAGATGGCTATTTGCACGATCTAGCTATGGGACGTGAAACTGTTGACTCTTTGTCACATAGGTATTTGGTGATTCACCGTTACTCCTCGTCTACACGGCAGTTCGAGGGGCGAAACCTCTTGCTCCACAATCCCTAATGATCTGATAAACATTGCCGTTCCCTTCCGGGGTTCTCTTTATAGTCTTGACTAAAGTCTGATAATTCATACGGATTTTATTCTTCTGGATTTTTGTAATTACTCAATGGCGGATACTTATATTGGTAAAGTCAACAACCCAGCGCTGTATTATCTACCTTGTCGATTTATGTATCAATGTTTAAACGTGCAATAATTCGACTGGGGTAATTTTATAAAGCTTTAAAAATGAGAGACGGGGTGCCTCTTGAAACTTAATTCAGGTCCATTTAACATTCAGAAATCGATTGCAAAGTCGTTCGTAGTGGTTGCGTCGAGCGCGGTGATCCTTGCAGCGTGTGGCAGTTCTTCGTCGAGTAGCACAACTACAGCGGCCGCCTCCTCTTCGTCGTCTTCAGGACCAGCATCGATGGTGCCGGCATCTGTAAAAGCACTTGGAACGATTACGGTAGCAAGCGATGCATCTTATGCGCCGAACGAGTTCATCGGAACTGACGGTACAACGATCGAGGGCATGGATGTAGATCTCGGCAACGCTATTGCCAAGGAGCTGGGATTGACCTTCAAGTTCGTCAATGCTCCTTTTGATTCAATTATTCCTGCAATGCAGGCTGGGAAGTATCAGTTGGGTATCAGTTCGTTTACTGATTCAAAGGCTCGAGAGAAGGTGGTCGACTTCGTTACTTACTTTACGGCCGGGACAAGTTGGGTAACTCAGGCTGGAAATCCAAAGAGCGTCTCAATTACCAATGCATGTGGACTCCCTATCGCCGTTGAAACCGGTACCACCGAGGTTCAAGACATTCAACAGCGTTCGCAGTCGTGTACTTCAGCCGGAAAGCCCGCGATTCAAATTGATCAGTACCAAACTCAGACAGATGCAAATACCGCAGTTGCAACAGGAAAGGATGTTGCAATGTTGGCAGATTCGCCAGTCGCTGGATATGCAGTCGCTCAGTCGGGTGGCAAATTGGCGCTTCTAGGTTCTTCGTATGCGAATGCTCCTTATGGAATTGCGGTTGCCAAGGGGCAGGGTGCCTTTAAGGATGCAATTCTCGCAGCTGTAAAGGCCTTGATGGCTAATGGCCAATACACACAGATCCTCACCAAGTGGGGTGTGCAGTCTGGAGCGATCAGCAATCCGGTCATCAACGGCGCTACGAGCTAATAGTGGCACAGACTGACGTCGAAGACGTTCATAAGGCTCACGGTGTAAAGCCCGAAGCTATTTCGGCAATTCCGCTCCGCCACCCAGGACGCTGGGTGGCAGTTGGGGTCATTGCTCTATTTATGGCAATGGGATTGCACACCGTCTTCACAAATCCACGTTTTAAGTGGTCTTTGCAGTGGCAATACTTTTTCTCAGCTCAGATTCTCCATGGAGTGACCACCACCCTAGAGTTGACCGTTGCGTCTATGGCGATTGGGGTTACTCTCGGAGTAATTCTCGCCGTTATGAGGTTGAGCGCTAACCCAATCGTCACTGGAGCTGCGTGGTTTTACATCTGGGTCTTTCGAGGAACGCCACTTTTGGTGCAGCTTCTAATCTGGGCAAACCTTGGGGCATTATTTCCAACACTTGGTCTTGGAGTGCCCTTTGGCCATCAATTTTTCGTGAAGCAAACCTTCACGATAATCCCCTCGGTGGCTGCTGCGCTTCTAGGTCTCGGCTTGAATGAAGCTGCTTATATGGCTGAGATCGTGCGAGCCGGCATCATTTCAGTTGGTGAGGGGCAAGCGGAGGCGGCTGCCTCGATCGGGATGCGTAAGATGATGATAATGCGTCGCGTGGTGCTGCCACAGGCAATGCGCGTGATAGTTCCTCCTACGGGAAATGAAACTATCTCGATGCTCAAGAGTACCTCTCTCGTAGCATACGTTCCGTACGTGGAGCTGCTATTTGCGACTCAGAATATCTACACGCGAAACTATCAGGTTATGCCTCTTCTTATTATGGCAAGTATCTGGTATTTGGCGATAACGAGCCTTCTAATGGTGGGCCAATACTACGTAGAACGCTACTACGCCAAGGGGTCGCGTCGTCAGCTGCCGCTGACTCCGCTACAAAAAGTAAAGGCGAAGGTCTCGAAGTTCGGAGTGAGAAGATAGATGGCCGAGTTGATGGTTTCTGCTCAGAAGGTTCATAAGCACTTTGGGCGACATGAAGTTCTAAAGGGTGTTGATCTTTCTGTTCCACCTGGACAGGTTGTATGCATAATTGGACCCTCAGGTTCGGGTAAGTCGACTTTTTTGAGGTGCATCAACCACCTCGAGAAGATAGATGCCGGCATCATTGAGGTCGATGGAGATTTGGTTGGTTATCGTCGTCGGGGAGACAAGATATACGAATTGAGCGAAAGGGAGGTTGCCGAGCGTCGCCAGCGTATCGGCATGGTCTTCCAGCACTTTAACCTCTTTCCCCACCGAACAGTAGTTGAGAACATTATTGAAGGACCCATTAAAGTTTTGAAAGAGGACAAAGTCGAGGTCGTGGCTCGAGCTAGAGAACTGCTTCGCAAAGTTGGCCTCTCTGAGAAGGAAAATGCATACCCAGCTTCTCTCTCGGGAGGACAACAGCAAAGGGTGGCGATTGCTCGAGCCCTAGCGATGCGCCCAAAGTTGATGTTATTCGACGAACCAACTTCGGCTCTTGATCCTGAACTCGTCGGTGATGTTCTTGGCGTTATGAGGTCATTGGCCGAAGATGGAATGACAATGATTGTCGTAACCCATGAGATCGGTTTCGCCAGAGAAGTCGGAGACCATCTAATTTTTATGGACGATGGTGTGGCGGTAGAGGCTGGAGATCCTCGTGATGTCATCACTAACCCTCAGCAGGAGCGAACTAGACTATTTCTCTCAAAGGTTTTGTAGGCGTAGCTATCTTTCTTACCAAGGCTTCGTGGATCTCCTCAATCTCGTTAGAGGGTCTTCTGGCTTTTAGAGCGACTCTCGCTTGCAATCTCGCCAAGTCTGACTGTTCAATATTGGTACGTGAGTCAGGAGATTGTGGCGGTTGCTTTTTTGTTCGTTTGGATCCGATGTCGTGGTTTTTCGACCATAGGTAGGTAGATGGTGCGCCGCTTTCTGCGGAGCTTAAATGTTTAGATTGTTAAAGAGTAGATTTTCTCTACTTCTAATTACTTTGTCGATGTCGGCTGCGGCATTGAGCGGTCAACCCGTCGCAGTCTCCTTTGCCCTCATTCATCAGGGAAGAAGCGCAGCGACAATTGGTCTAGTACTTGGAATATTGTCGATGGTCTTCGTTCTGTCGCTCCTCATCGGAGGTATCGCCGGCGATAGGTTGGGTAGAAGTCGTGTTGTGAAGTTTGCCTCGATATTGAGGATATTAGGAACACTACTTTCGATAACTTCACTACATGCAGGACGAAGCGTCGCTATCTTTGCGGTCTCGGTTGCTGTCGTCTCCTTGGCGAATGGCCTCTTTATGCCCAACATTACGGGCATGGTTCTAGACACTTCAGGAGGGGCAGAACTAGCAAAGGCGAATGGGATGAGAGGCGTGGTGGAGGCGTTAGGTACGTCCTATGGCCCTGCTGCTGTCGGCTTGGTAGTTGCCTTCCTAAGTCCCGAGGCTGGACTTATGGCGATAGAGCTATTTTTGGTGATATGTTCGCTCTCACTCTTTGCAATGAGATACAAAAGTGAAGCTTCGTCGGCAAAGCACGAAGGAATCGTCCATCAGCTAAGGGTAGGTTTTGTTGCTCTCAAAGCCAAGAAGTGGTGTTGGAGCATAATCGCTGGTTACGCCTTGATGCACCTCCTGGCCTTTCCAGCCTTTTACGTCCTCGGACCTATAATATCTCAACACCATCTTGGAGGTGCGAGATCTTGGGGCATAATCTTAGGCCTACAAGGACTTGGATCTATCATCGGTTCCCTCTCGGCGACTAGGTATCGCTTTCGTTACCCACTTCGATATACCGTTGCCTTCTCGTTTTTTGGGGCCTCCGTCTTCATTGCTCTTGGTGTCACCTTCAACGTTACACTGATAGCGGGAGCGGCTCTTTTGACTGGCTTTGCCTTCGGTCAATTTCAAGTTGTTTGGGAGACCTTCTTGCAGCTGTCATTTGAAGTTGACGTCCTATCGAGAGTCTCTTCTTACGACTGGATGGGCTCATCCTCGCTCTTTCCTGTCGGTCAAATTGCAACAGGAATTGTAGCTACCTTGATCTCTCCGCAACTGATCGTTCTCTTCGCGGGCGTGGTGGTAGTTGCCATATCTGGCGTTCTTCTTTCAGTTCGAGATGTTTGGGGTGCCGTGGCTCCGCGTTCGATGAAGGGCTACGTGCAAGACGATGCTAATTCCAATGTATCTTCATAGAGCATCTACACTTGGTGTGTTGCAAATTCATAATCTCGTCTTTTGGTAGGTAGGTAATGGCTCTATACACACGCGGTGGCGACAAGGGTAAGACCTCTTTGATCGGTGGAGAAAGACGTTTTAAAGATGATCTTCGGGTAGAGGCCTACGGTAACGTCGATGAGCTTGGCGCTGTAATTGGGGTAGCGATGGCTGAGCTTACTTGGGAAGGCTCAGAAGATGTCTATGAGGTCCTCGAGGAGGTTGCTCAAAGGCTTTGGGATGTAGGAGCTGATATTGCGGCTGCCCCTGGTGCCGAATACACCTTTAGAACCCCTGATGATGCGGCACTTACTCTAGAGCCCGTAATTGATCGCTACGAGGCCGAGGTGGAAAAGATTACAAAGTTCATTCTACGTGGCGGAGACAGAGGGGCAGCAATGGTGCACTTAGCATGTACGGTGGCGCGAAGGACTGAGCGTTCAGTTGTGCGTCTCATGCAAGTTGAAGAAGTTCACCAGCCTGCGCTCAAGTACTTGAATCGTCTGTCAGATCTACTATTCGTACTCGGAAGGACCATCAATGGTCGTCGTGATGTAGAAGAGACGACCTATGAAAACTCCCCCGAAGTCTTCAGGCAGCGGGGTAAAAAGAAGTTTTAGTCCAGGATCCGTCGGAACTTTTATGAGACTTTGCCCTTCGTTTAATGCCACAAAGGTGTTATACGACGACCATTGATTTTGAATGTGAGTTGAGCTAAAGATGCAGTTGGCCGGTTTGGCACGTGAGATCTATGATTCAGTTAAAGATCTTCCTATTATCTCACCGCACGGTCACGTTGACCCAATTCTGTTGCTCGAAGACCTTCCATTAGGGGAGCCGTCTACAGCTTTAATACGTCCTGATCACTACATAACCCGCTTGATGCATACGCATGGATTTGACTATAGAGGGTTTAAATTTGGGTCCACACTCGATCCTGAAGAGGGTAGATCAATATTTTTAGAGTTCGCTCGTTTCCTACCTATGTTGGCTGGTACTACGGTTGCATATTGGCTTGATGACCAATTCAAGGAAAACTTCTTGCTCAGTTTCGAGGAGGTCATCGCCTCACCTTCGCAGGCTTATGACAAGATAAGCGTTGCCCTTTTATCGAGTGAATTTACCCCTTCGGCGATCCTAAATAGGGCAAATGTAGCCGTTCTCGCAACGACGGATAGCTACTCGAGTGACATTACCCTCCATCGAAAGATTGCCGAGATGGGAAGGGTCAAAGCTTCCGTAAAGCCAGCCTTTCGTCCCGAGGGACTCTTTGACATAGGTAGTGCACAATGGTTGATCGAGGTCGAGAGGCTCTCAGCCGCAGTTGACATCGAGATTAACACCTTCTCCGATCTCAAAGCTGCACTTTGGAAGTCCATTGAATACTTTGTCGAAAATGGTGCCATATCGATCGACATATCGCCGAGGACCTTCGAGGCGCGACTTCTTAGCGAATTTATCTTGGAGGATATCTTTTTTCGAAGGGTAAACGGCGGCGTCGAGCAATTGTCTTCCGGAGAGTCAGAGGCGTTTATGGCAAATATGACATATTTGCTTATTGAGTTAGCCTGTGACTTCTCACTTCCGATAACGCTTCACCCGGGCATAATTCGCAATCACCACCTTGAAACCCTTGAGAGCTATGGGCAAGATAAAGGGGGAGATATTCCAAGACACGTCTTGGTTACTGATGCACTATCTGAGGTTTTGAATAGATTTGGAAGATCGCAGAGTCTAAAGCTGACGCTCTTTACAGTCGATGAGACGATCTACTCTCGGGAGCTTGCCCCTCTTGCTGGCTTCTATCCTTCGACATACATCGGCTATCCCTGGTGGTTCATTGACTCACCGCAGGGCTTGTATAGGTTCTTTGACGCTGTGGTTCCTCAGGTTGGCTTCTATAAGCTATCTGGTTTTATCGATGACACTAGGGCTTTACTCTCTATTCCAACGCGCCATAAGATGGCGAGGTTGAGCGAGGCTAGTTACCTTGCCAAAATGGTCGAGGTCGGATATCTCACTAGAGAGCGCGCCTTTACGATCGCCCTTGATTTGGTAACTAAAATACCGCGCCGCTGTTTTTCAATCGACGAATAACTGCATCTAACTTAGGTTTGCTACAGCTACTTCTCTGGGGTCATAAGCTGTTTTTGGTGACGGAGGTACCCGAGTGCCCCCTGCGCTCCAACTTCTCATCGTGGCCCTTAAAGAGTCGTGCACATTAGAGTGACGACTCCTTAGCTCACCGTTTTCGCATCGCCGAAGAAGTTGTCTTGATTCTCTCCTCGAGCTCATCATCGATGTGTTGGCGGTCATCGAAGGAGATGAACTTTATTTCTGATAAGTCAGTGTCGTCTTTAGCTATTTCCCCATCTCGAACATCGTTCGGCTCTGATGTAGTCACTTCTACGATTGAGATCGAACCGTGTTTTGGGTGATGATGCCTAAAGCGGCCAAGTAGTTCACCGCTTTTTTCACAGTGCAAGAGTGCTAGGAGGCCGCCGTGAGTTATTACAAGTATCTCGCCACCTGGGTCATTGGCCGCAATTGAAGTCAAGCCGTCGGTAAATCGTTTTAGCGCCTCTCTTCGACCTTCGCCCTCTGGCACTGTAAAGTCCTCGAGCTCTTCATTTAGTGCGTCTTTGACTACCTGGTTGCTATCTCGTTCGGAGAATACCTCTGATGAAAGTCGACCTTCCCAAATTCCAAGGTTGATCTCTGCGAACCTAGGTTCCAACGAGAGATCGAGGGTGGGGTGAAACTTCAATATCTGATCTGCTGACTGAACAGCTCGAATTAGAGGTGATGAGTACGCTCGATCGAAGGTCTTATCCTTGAATCTTTCGCCGACTCTCTCTAGAACTTCAGCTCCAAGTGGGTGAAGGGGAGGGTCGGTTACGCCGATCATCGTGAAGGTCAAATTCTCATTCGTGAGACCGTGACGTACTAGGGTAATTCTGGTTTTCATATAACTTTTCTAGCTGCCTAAAGTAGCGCACTACTGTCGATTATCGGTTAAATCTAAAGGCGGCCGGAGCTTCGCCGCACGTTAGAAGGTGCAACAGTGAGTTATATATTTCGATTTTTAATTTTGGTTGTAGGGTAAACCCTATTTGGTGGAAGCGCTTTCATCGTAATAATTTACTATTCACAGTCAAGTGCATTTATGTAGAATCTTTCTAATTTAAATTCCACGGCGATACGTCTATTTGGGGGAATATGTTTGACTTGACCTTAGTGGAAGAGTACATGGCTGATTCGGCGGCTGCGCTCCTAGATCACGATCGAGAGACCTTCAATTTACGTCTTGAGCGCTGGTGGGATGATCTTACCGAAGGCTTAGGGGTATTTGGAGAGGCGTTTAGTGAAGATCACATGAGGAGACTGCTCTCTATGATGATCGATTATGTCGGGAAACGATCCCCAGAACTTAAGCGCCTTGACGAAGCTAGAGTGTTGCGACCTAACTGGTTCCAAAGCGAAAAGATGGTTGGTTACGCCACGTACGTCGACCGATTCGCCGGTACCCTTAGGGGGGTTCAAGAAAGGATTGGTTACCTAGAGGATCTCGGAGTCACATACCTTCATCTAATGCCGCTTTTGGAGCCACGTCCAGGTGATAGTGACGGCGGATACGCAGTTCAGAATTATATGAAGGTCCGCAGTGACCTAGGTTCAATGGAGGATTTGGAGGCTTTAGCGTCGTCTCTTAGGGCCAAAGGAATCTCCCTAGTTATGGACTTGGTCTTGAATCACGTTGCGATGGAGCACGAGTGGGCGACGAAGGCCAAAGAGGGTGACGAGCACTACCGCGACTTTTTTCTAATCTTTCCTGATAGGGAGATTCCGGATCAGTTCGAAGAGACACTGCCCGAGGTCTTTCCAGACTTTGCTCCGGGTAACTTTACCTTCGATGATTCATTGAACGGTTGGGTTTGGACGACTTTCAATAGCTTTCAGTGGGATCTAAATTGGGCTAATCCCGAAGTCTTTCTTGCATTCATCGACGTAATCTTATCGCTCGCAAACAGGGGAGTCGAGGTACTTCGCCTTGATGCCATCGCCTTCCTCTGGAAGAGGATGGGAACTGATTGTCAAAATCAGCCCGAGGTGCATGAGATCACAAAGGCACTACGTGCTGTAGCTAGGGTAGTTTCACCTGGACTTATCTTTAAAGCTGAAGCTATAGTCGGCCCCTCGGACTTGATCTCTTATTTAGGTGTCGGTCATAATCGCGGTAAGGTATGCGATATCGCCTACCATAACTCGCTCATGGTTCAGATCTGGTCGATGTTCGCCTCTCGGGATGTTCGTTTAGGCGCCGTTGCTCTTTCGAAGATACCGCCTAAGTCGGAGACCTCGGCGTGGATCACCTATCTCAGGTGTCACGATGACATTGGATGGGCTATCGATGACAAAGATGCGGCGAGTGTTGGATTGGATGGCTTTGCGCATAGGAAGTTTTTGAGTGACTTCTACAGCGGGGACTTTTTTGGCAGTTACGCCGAAGGTCTGGTATTTCAGGCAAACCCTGATACTGGCGATCGAAGAATAAGTGGGAGTGCGGCAAGTTTAGCTGGTCTTAGTCGAGCTGGCGACAATATTGATTTGGTTGACTTGGCTATTGCGAGGGTCGTAGCTTCGTACTCTTTGGTGATGTCGTTTGGGGGAATTCCTGTTATTTGGATGGGTGACGAGATAGCCCTTTTGAACGATTATGACTGGGATCAAGAGCTAGGGCATCAAGGTGACAACAGGTGGGTCCATCGACCAAAGATGAAGTGGGAGATTATCGATCAGATTGGAAAAAATCCCTTGGCCCAGAGAGTTCTCTCTAAGATTCGACACCTTGTGGCTGTTAGAAAGTCACTTCCTCAACTCGAGGCTTCGGTTGAGGCTGAAGTTCTAGATATCATGGATCCTTCAATCTTGCCGTTGGTACGGCGACACCACGAAGGTTCAATTTTGATCCTAACCAACGTGAGTGAGGGAGTACGTTACTATCCGATATCAGAGATATCTAAGATCGGAATAAGTAATCCTTTTGACGCTCTTACATCGCAATATCTACGAGCAGACCAAAATGGTTATCTTCGATTTGAGCCCTACGATCACCTTTGGATAATTCAGGGAGCTTGATCTTTTCACTAAATCAGCCTTTACGTCAGATCGCCTTGGTTGAGTCGTCGTTGGAACCTAGATCGATTCAACCAGCGAGCTGCCTCAAAGAAGCTCCCGGCTACCAGATGATAGTTGGCTTCAGCCTTCGATGAAATGAATCGTGGTTTAGCCAGCGACGCTAATAAAGTGTTGAGTTTCTAAATCCCTACTATGAAGGCATTTGTTATCTCATACACGCCCCAGAGGCTGGACTATTTATGGGCATTTTTTGACTTTTGTGTCGGCTCTCATCGCGTTGTTGGGTTCTTCTATCTACTACGTATCCATTATTAGGATTGGGATAGTTATCTGGTTGTTTGGAGAACTCTTCTTATTGCATCCAGAGAAAATTCCTTGGCCGATTTGCTCTAGTCGGTTAGTACTGGAGGACCATGACGATGTGAAATCACTTCTAGTTGCAAAGCCAAGTTACTCTCGGCAAGAGTGTCGGGTTCGTCTAAACTTTCGCTGACAGATCTTATCTTTTCGACAGTTTTGAACGACACTGCTCTATAACAGAGTCTCTACCGCGGCGGCTTTTTGAAAGCTAATGTTACCGTCGCGGCTTGTACTTTCTTTATTCGCAAAATTTAGCATCTCTCATAGTTCTTATTTCAACCTTGGTTTGAGTTTTGCTGCTTAGCAAAGTCAACGAGATCTTTATTGGTGCAAATGAGCCGTGGTATCTATCTGGTAAATCCATTTCAGCCCCAGCTTGCCCTACTGAACTCCGGTTTCTCCATGCAAATGATCTATGATTTCGCGTACTATTTTCTCAATCCTTTGAGTTCCATCTACGACTAGGTCTATCTCGGTTGTCTCATCTAAGATTTCGAACTGCGACCGTGCCAGTTCAGGTGGCATGAAGTGATCCTTTCGAGATGCGATTCGATCAATTGAACCTTGGAGGGGGATTGAAAGAAGTACTAAAAGCGGTCTTGGCGAGATATTTGCGACTGCGGTCTTCCGGTACTGTGCTTTTAGAAGCGATGCCGCAATGACTACTCCGGCGGAGTCAGAATTAGCCTTTGCAAGGCGTGCATTAATACGCTCAAGCCACCCCTGCCGATCCTCGTCGTTTAAAGCTATTGCCTTTGCCATCTTTTCGACTGACTCTTTGGAGTGAAGGTCGTCACCGTCTACGAAGGGGTACCTCAACTCGTTAGCTAAGGCACTTCCGATAGTTGACTTTCCCGAGCCACTTACTCCCATTACAACGATAGAACGGTTGATCACTGTGCATCCCGCTTCCAAAGCGCAACGCCAGGATGATAGATGTGCAATCTGCCCGACTCGTCTGTCGAGAAAAGGATGTCTGCTTTAGTGGTATCAGTGCCTTCTGCGTGGACGTTGTTTTGACGTGATGCTTCCTCGTCAAGTTCGTAGTCGTAAGAGTAACCAACTGCTTCGATAGCTTCTCGTCCAAGTTCCGGCGCAGCATAAGAGACCTTGAAGCGATCAAAGGTGGAACCATGAAGGATATGTGCGGCTGCAGCGAGGTTTTCGTCTAACGCATCGTCCCTTCTCATCTGTTCAATTGATTCATAACCATGGTAACCGTAGTGCCTCAGGATGGAATCTATTTGTGGATCTTCACCAAATCGATCTACGCCCGGGGCGATAATTCGCAGATTTGCGTTGTCGGGGATCAAAAGGCGGCTTCGATATATCGCCTTATTACCAATCCAGGTGGAGCGATATACCTTCGGCTCTAAGTATGCGATTACCTCGTTGTAGGAACGGTTGAGGTTGAAGATGTTTGTTGCTACCGCTACTTCAGCAGATCCTGCGAAAGATCGATCTTGCGGTTTTTCTCTTGTAACTAAATCGGCACCGATGTGTATCAAGCGCCTTTCTTCTGCGTTGGTCGGATTCAAAACGGTATTTATGAATAAAACTGGAGGGCTCGAATGTAGGAGTAATTCGAGTCCTCTATTCAATAGTCGCCGAAGGGGAGTGTCGGGGTTTCCAAGTGTCCGCTCAATTCCCCACATGGCTGATATGTAGTGACTCACCTCAATGGTTGGTCTTCCACCGAGACCAATGAGGATATTCTTTGATCCGCCCGAGATGCCGATTACTTCATGGGGCAGAAGTTGTCCTACTGAAATAATTAAGTCAAATGATCCATCGACCAATGAAGAGTTGACGTAAAAGGGAAGGTCGTAGAGGCCTTCGATCTGGGAGGTCTCCTCCACTTCGCCCTTTGTTATGGTACCGATATGTTCTACATCACTTCGGTATTTATGGTCGATGAATAGATTTGGGCTAAATGAGGAGAACATCTCTGACTTTTCATCGCTACTCATTGGAAGGTGGGTCCCGAGGGCCGGAATTACGGCGACGATTCGCTTGCCAAAGTGCTTTAGAAGAAGGTTGGCTATCGCCCCGCTTTGAGATGCAATTCTTGAGTAATCTGGTGCAACAATCGCGACTCTATCGCCTTTGTGGTTGCTAGCTAGATCACATAGGAACTCGTCAAGAGAATCGAGTTCTATTCCAGCGGGATTTGATATCATCGAAGAGGCCAATTTGGATCACAATCTTCTTGAGTCGGTTTGATGTAGAACTTTGATTAAAGGCTATCTCGTTTGATTCTTCAGGGCGTTATCCCAAGGGTTTTGACTTGGAGCGAGCTAGTTAGCGCTTTGAATGCTAACCTTTGCCACTCAAGAGTCAACCTCGTGAAAAGATATTGGTCATAACTTTTATGACATCAACGCGCCTCATTGATCTTCTTCCGAGTACCAAGCGGCAAACTTATTGCTCTAGCCAACTTTTGTCTTATTGAATCTGCGCTCATCGGGGGTTTTTGTCAACTGATCTTTCTAAAGCCGAGCATTCGGAGGGGAATCTTCATAGAACCTTTGGCGAGGATATCCTGTGCAATCTTCTCTTTGGTTTTTCTCTCCCCATCGAGATCGGGAAGGTCCTTTAGATAGAGAGAATCGATAAAGAGTTCCGCTTCTTCTATGGAACGGGGAGTAAATACAAAGGTTCTCTTGTCGTCCATCGACTCTGTGAGCCCTACCTTGGCTGCCTCGGTACGAATTGTCCTCACTCCTCTGCCATTGGGAAAAGATAGGGTATTAGAGCCTCCGTAGCGAGCGATCTGTCTGTAGATTCGAAGGTCCCCTACTCCAATAAAGGGACCGCCTCCCGGTAAAACGATATTGAGGTAGGCATCCTGTACCATGACCCTAGAAATTTCACCAATTACATCCGAAAGCGGCTGAATTAACATCAGAGCCATTGATACGGTGACGCTTGTGAACGAGTTGCTGCGAAGGGGTAGCGATAGAGCATCACCATTTACGAGTCCCTCAGCACCGCGCTGATGGGCACGGGCAATCTCGCCCTGCGATCTATCAAGTCGAACCACACTTAGGTCCTTGCTATTCAAAAATAATGGAGCTGATCCACAACAAAGGTCTAAGTGCTCACCCCTCCTGGGCGTTGCTCGCTCCACCCATTGGTATGGATTTAGGCCATCTTTGTCGCGTGACCTTATAAAGATCTCTTCAGTGATACCTGCTCTGCGGTTATGAAAGATATCTAGGAAGTTCTGCCAATTCACCGGGGACCTCGAGTCATGTCGCTAAAACATTTTAAAGGGGAAGTGGATTTAGAGTTTCCCCCAAGATCACTTCCCCTCGTAAATGAGCTGAGGCTGTAGTCTTTGAGTTACTGCGTAGAGTCTCTCAGCTGACTTGACTTCCTTTGGTGATTTTGAGGAGTTGTGAGTTCGCTAGAGACTCTTTCAATACCGGGACAGAGTAGAGTCCAACGCCCACGGCGATGAATGCTGCCGCAAGGTAGACGATGTAGTTGAAGGGCGCTGTTGGAAATGGGACAAATGTCTTGTAGATGATGTAGCTCGTAATGGCTACGCCAACCCCGAGAATAAGAGCTGGTCCCCTTGGTGCTCTACTCTTAGCGACGTATACCAGTGCGCCAATGAGTGTCATCAGATACGCGATAAGAATCAAATAAGCTCCGAATTGAATGATGAGAGCCGCCGCCCGGTTTGCAGTTGGTTCGAATGAAAATGCTGTGATGAGAACGAGTGAGATGACCGAAACTACGACGAGGGCTCCCTTGGGCGCCTTTGACTTTGTCGTGGTGGAGAGGTAGGCGAGCGTCGTGCTTCTGCCTTTACCCTCTCTGGCAACTCCAAAGATGATCCTAACGGCGGCATTGATACACGCAAGTTGGGCACCGAAGGCCGAGATCGTCCCTGCGAGATTTACGATCTTTCCTACCGTTGTGTTGACGTAGATGTTTGCAATGTGTACCAGTGGTGCTGGATCGTTTGCTAGGGCCTTGGTGGAGGCGAGGGAGACGTAGCTCACCCAAGTGAAGAAGATATAGATAAGTCCCGATGCAATAAGGGATCCGACGATTGCCTTTGGTATAGCCTTCGAAGAGTTCTTGGCCTCTTCGCCGAGGGTAGCAGCTCCTTCAAATCCCGAAAACTGACCGAAGGCCGCGACGATTCCGAGTGCTAGTAGCGAAAACGAAGCCCCACTTGGTGAAAATGAGTGAAGGGATATTCCATGGTGGTGGTAGCCCCCCTTCGCTAATGCGATGATTCCAACCACCGTGATTATCGCGACTGATATGCCTTCGCTGACGAATATTACGATATTTGAGATGCCAATCGACATAAATGAGAAGGATATCGCTAGCAGGGCTCCAATTAGTGCATAGATATACCAGTAGCCACCGATGCCAATTGATGCGAAAAATGTTTGGGCGATTGAAGCGGTTGAGGCAAAGACGCCGGCGGCAAATGTTATGTAGACCCCGAGAAGTACCCAAGCCGAAGTAAAGCCATACCTTGGTCCAATTGCTGCCGCGTTATAGGCATATACCGACGAAGATGTGTTGAATGACTTGGAAAATATAACGAATGCATAGGCGACGAAGCCCATTGTGACTAGGGCTAGCACTTGCGAAAGCGACCCCGGATCACCGACGATGCTTGCGATAATTGCAGGGCCTATGATTACGCCCGCGGTAGGTCCTTGAATTCCAACTGATATAGCTAAGGTCCTTAGATACTTCAGTGATCCAAGGGCTAGTGAATCCTCTCCTGAATCAGATTGAATTTCAACTAGAACTGCTTTTTCTAGCTCTTCCTGCCTCAACTTTGACTGTCCCACTTGCTTCCTTTCGTGGAATTAAGATTTTTCGCAATTTATGTGACTATCGTTTTGATGCCATTTACTTCACTTCACTTCGAGACTCCCTCTTGGATCCAAGGGAGTTCGTCTGGGAAGGACACTCATTTTGTGAAAATTCACCGTCACATCTAGCGCTAAGGCACGATATTCCAATTGCAACCCTTTGAACAGCCGTTATTGCCACCATTGCAATGAAGATGTCGATTGATATGACTGCATAGCGAGGGAGAGCCATGACTATCACATAGAAGATGATCGTTTCGCCACCCTCTGCCAAACCACCGATGAAACGGATCGACTTTGAATTTTTCTCGGGTGGAATCATCTGCGTCTTTGAACGGCGTTCAGTAATTGATGAAAGAGCCAGAAGCGCAGTACCAGAGACGTAGTAGGTGCCTAAGAGTACTATCGCCTCAAGTCTGACGCCTGGATAACCGATTGCGATGCCAACTAGAAGACCTCCGTAGATTATGAAGTCAAAGACTATGTCGAGGAACCCTCCGAGGTCTGTGGGTTTGCTCCTTCGCGCCAAGACCCCATCGATGCCATCGAGTAGGCGATTTGCTAGCCAGAGTGATAGTGCCAGGTAGTTTTCGCGAAGTGAAATTGAGACGATCGATGCCACTCCAAAGCTAAATCCAAGAACGGTGATTGCATTGGCGTGGACCCCCCGGCGAACGAGCGGCGTAACTGCCCTCTCGAGTACGGGGTTCAGTAACTTTCGAGCGCGATCGTCAATCATTGCCACTACCTGTTGTAGCTACGCTTCGATCGCCTCGATCCAATCTCCTAGGTAGGGGAAGGAGCTGTGAGAGCGCAATATTTTCATCTGGGTCAAGGACGCTATGTTGCACACATGCGGGAACCACTCTGCCATCTTCTGGGTGAGCCATTGCGTAGAAGCAACCACGAAGGCGCTCTTGAGTCTCCTTGATAGTAGGGTCTTCAGAGTCGATGCCCTCTTCCATGAGGTCCCAGGCAACTTTCACATCGTCGGCATTCATGAAGCGATGCATTACAAATGTCATCGGAACGATGTTCTTGGTCAAAAGTGCCTTAATCACCCTTAGCATTCCACCAGACCTATTTATCTGTCGCTTCAACCACAGAGCGCCCTCCTTTAGCGTCTCTGGGTGGACTAGCGCGACCCTAATTAGCCGAGGCAGAAGATCGTAGATCTTAGCGTTGTAGTTGATTCCCCCTAGATGTTTGTAGAAGAGGTCTCTGGCGTAGATGTCCTTCGGGTCATTAGAGGAGAGAATCGGAAGCCACTTGTCGTAGACGTAGAAGCCAAATGCAGTTCGATTACACCTTTCATCGCCGGTCTGAAGGATCTTGTAGTCAAGTTTTGCACCGGCGCCCTCTTCCATAAGCGACCAGATGTTGTCTGGATCAAGGCTCGAGTAGTCCTCCTTCCATCTTTTGTCGTTCCCAACAAATGCCGCTGGTTGGAATGAGAACATGTTGTAGCCAGCCTTGACATTGTTCGCGAGAAGTTCAGGAATCTGATCGACGTTTTTGGGCGTAACCGTCATATTGTGTGCGAGGTAGTAGCGAACTCCATGCTCTTTTTTGAGACGCTTGAACTTGTCCGTGAACTCTCTGCGATATGGATCGAGTGACTTCTCGTCTTTGGGAACGACGATGCCCTTTCTACCCCTCATCGTCGTGTCAAAGTGGCCGGCGAACGATAATCGCTTGAGACGGACCTTTCCATCTGCATCGAGTATGAGTCTCTTTAGGTAGTCGTATTCGAAGTCACCGTGGGTAAAACTCATGGGCTCTCGGCCGTAAGAGCGCATGATCTGAAGCGCTTTAGCGTGATCATCTGGCTCTAGAAGAGATACCTCGCCGCCAATCAATTGTATGTGAGCCTTGGGGCCACGATTTTTTCTGAGGAAGGCGAGCTGTTTTTCTATCTCAGTAGTCGTGTGCGTACCATCGACGCGTACGAAGTTGGCATCTTTCGAGTGGTAACAGGGGGTGCAGGCGAAGTTGCACCTTGGGAAGACTCCGTGAGTTCCTTCGCAGCCGACTGCGTGACGACCTAGTACCTGGGAGTCGGTCTTGAGGTGTTCGGGTAGACTTTCCCACCGCTCATCCATGTAGTGGCGGACCTCCGGATCGACTGGTCTCGTACGTTCGTCGATCCATCCCAATATTCCCCCTCTAAACGCCTTAGCCTTTGCCATGTGATCTAACTTGTCCTCTATCTCATTCAGTTAATACTTTTTCAGTTACTACTCTTGGAGCTGAAAGCCTCTCCACCCTTCGCCGTCCACCTTTATAAAGAAGCGCGACAGTGCGCTTCTAAGTGGTGTCGAGAAGGTTGGATATGCAAATACGGTAAATACTGCTCTTGCTAGTGGTGTCTTCAAAGCCACGAGCATCGATATTTGATTGATGATCTCACCTGCGCGCGGAGAAACGACGGTCGCCCCGACGATCCTTCCGCCGAGGAGGAAGCCGGTGAACCGCTTTGGAGCGGCGATAACTTTGATGTAGCCATCGGTCGACTTTGCGACAATGTCCCGGTCAGATCTTGTCAGGTCAAATTCGACGACCCTGAGCTTTGAACTTTGATCGACTCTTTGTCTCGTCTCGGTAACTCCGATAGATGCAACTTCTGGCTCTAAGTACGTTACGTGAGGGATCTTATCTGGGTCGAATTTGCGCTTGACTAACGGCAGAAAGAGGTTTTGTATAGCTATTCGCCCCTGTTCATCTGCCGCGTGAGTAAAAGGAGAGAGTCCATTCACGTCACCGACTGCCGCTATCGACTTGTTTGAGGTGGTTAGTTTTGAGTCGACTTTGGCTGAACCGTTGGGATTGAGCAATACCCCGGCTGCTTCTAAATTTAGACCGTCGGTTCGAGGCCGTCGACCTGTAGCGATTAGTAATTTGTCGAATTCAATGCGCTCACCACCTTCAAGGTAGGCAACGTTGCCATCGTTCTGCGAGTGTTCTAGACGCACCACTTTGGTTGAGGTTCGTAGGGTTATAGAGCTTTTTATGAGGTGTTCGGTGGCGATGGCAGATGCCCTTGCCTCTTCTAAAGGCAAGATTCTCGGAGCAAATTCGACCAACGTGACCTTCGATCCGTAGCCGCGAAGCGCAAGTGCCAGTTCGCACCCGATAGCTCCACCACCGATAACAAGTGTCCTCGCTGGCAACTCCTCTAAGTCGAATATCGACTCGTTAGTTAGGTACTCTATCGACTCTAAGCCCTCAATTGGAAAGACATTTGGATATGCTCCGGTGGCTATTACGAAGCGCTTAGCCCTGATTATCTCTTGACCAACTCGTAGACTTGTGCGATCGATGAAGGTAGCACGACCCCGAAGCACCTCTATACCCTCGCCTCGTAGGGTAGCCTCATCCTCTCCGGATGCAATTTCTGCGATGGATTTGCGCATGAATGTTACCGCATCGGTAAAGCTATCACCACGGTGAGCTCCCTCTAGTAGAGCTTTGGATGGAACGCATCCAAAGAACGTGCAGTCTCCGCCGAGAGGACCCTCTGAAATTAGAAGTACCCTTCTCTTGCCCCTCTTTGCCGCTCGCGCTGCACTAAGTCCGGCGGCTCCTCCACCAATAACTACTATCTCGTAATCGTTCACTCGTCCACCTCGATCTTCACAGATCAACTCTTCTTCGATTCCAACTTCAGTCTTGGACTAACATACGTCAAATATTTCGTATTTTTGCAATTTTGATTACGTATCGGTTAGCTCAAGTAGCTGTGATCATCCAGCTCATAGGTGTATATGAGCTTACGCCTTGGTGATGGGGCCTTTTTTGCATTGTCTAAAATCGCACATTGTTCGTGACAGTTGCCACTAGCTTTTGGATTGCTAAGGCAAGAGGTCGGTCCATCGAAGCATTAATTTTTATCTCTTAGAGATCCCCATTTTTTTCGGTCGTCTTCAAATCATCCAACGCAAAGGGGGATCTTCGACAATGCCTTCGTATCGATAAGAATTTGCGATAGCGTAGCAAATAGTAAAAAAGCTAAGAGCTAAGGGGATATATGTCTTTTGATGACGCAAAGCTGAATCGTATAAAGAGCCACCTAGATAGTTATGTTAGCGACGAGAAGATATCTGGTTATGACATAGAGTTGACTTCTCCGACTGGGTCGATCTATAGGGCGATGAACGGTTATTCGCGCCGGGAAAGTCAACTCGACACTAATGAGAACACCATCTATCGCATCTACTCCATGACAAAGCCGATCACCTCGATAGCGGCGATGATCCTCTTCGAGAGGGGATACTTCGACCTCAATGATCCTATCGATCAATTCTTGCCAAGTTTCTCGTCGCCAACGGTATACGTTTCTGGTGCTGCCACGGCACCTGCGGTGCGACCAGCAACCTCAAAGATAAAGGTGTGGCACCTACTATCGCATACCTCTGGTTTGACTTATGGATTTTTACATGCTCATCCAACCGATGAGATCTACCGATTGAATGGCTTTGATCTGTCCTGGCCCGAGGATAAGAGCCCATCTGAGCTAATCGATGCCGTTGGTGCCATGCCACTTGTTGCTGATCCTGGAACTATGTGGAACTACTCAATGTCAACTGATGTCTTGGGGCGACTGATAGAAGTTGCTACGGGAAAGAAGTTAGGTGACTTCTTCCAAGAAGAGATCTTTGAGCCACTAGGAATGACTAGCTCGTCATTTGAGGTAGATCCTGCTAGGCGCGGCGACCTCTCGCAACTCTACTTCTCAATAGGTGGTGGAAAGATAGTTCCAATAGGTGATCTGGAAGGAACTAGCAGGAATGGCTTTCACTCCGGTGGTGGCGGCCTCTACTCAACTACAGATGACTATGTGAAGTTCTCTAGATTTTTGTTGAATCGCGGAAAGGTTGGTAGCGAGAGGCTTCTATCACCACGCACCTTTGACACTATGGTTACTAGCCACCTTCCAAAGGGCCATGACTTATCAACCTTTGGACGGCCCATCTTTGCGGAATCTGAATTTGAGGGAGTCGGTTTCGGCCTTGGATTCTCTGTAGTGATGGACCCAACAGCTGGCAAGACTTTAGCTTCAGAGGGATCCTTCGGGTGGGGAGGTATGGCCTCTACCGCACTTGCTGTGGACCCGGTTGAAGATTTCGCGATGGTCTTCATGACACAAGTGGTTCCATCATCTACGTACCCCGTGCGTAAAGAGTTGACTCGCTTGATCTACACCTCGATGATCTAGACGGCAATTATGAAGCCAGCAAGGGTCGTCGTAAAGTAACGACCCTTGCTTAGGGGTTGTTGACCCGAATTGCCGCGAGTGGTTTTTTGGGTTGATTCTTTCGAATTGAAATAGAAGGGGCCATCAAAAGATGACCCCTATTTTGATCTCGGTGTACTATCGCGTCGTGTGAACCTCTATGCGGCATTCGATTCGAATTACCTTCGCTCAATTAGCGATATCCGATCGTCAAGCATCTCTTGCCGCTTTGATAATCTCCTTATAGCGATAGAAGCTCTTCTTTGGAATTCGCCGCTGTGTCTCGTAGTCGACCCAGACGATGCCGAATCGACGTGAGTATCCATAGGCCCACTCGAAGTTGTCGAGGAGACTCCAGACAAAGTAGCCCGCTACGTCTACCCCCTTCTCAATCGCCGAAGCCAAAGCAGCTATGTGTGACTCGATATATTCAATACGATCGTCGTCGATTACTTTTCCACTGGGGTTGACGTAGTCGTGCGTTGCACATCCATTTTCTGTAATCATGATCGGAAGTGTTGAGTACTCATCGTGAACTCTAACGAGCAGTTCCGTTAAGGCCCCCGCCTCTATCTCCCAATCCATCGCCGTTCTCTTTACTCCCATGCGATGGACTCCGGCGGAACCAAAGTCTGCGTCGATGAGATTTGGTTCCCTTGAAGTGTCGACGTAGAGGCCCTGCGACCTTGCCTTGTCGATATTTTGCCGCGCAATTACGATAGATGGAAAGTAAAAGTTAACTCCGAGGAAGTCGATACCTTGGCCGATCGTCTCTAGATCTTCGGTCGTTGCATCAGCTATTGCGCCACCGTAGTGAGATACTAGGTCACCCGGATATTGCTTCTTGAAGATAGGATCAAGAAAGATTCGGTTTAGATTGCCGTCTACTAGGCGGGCCACCTCGATATCGGCTCGATCCTGACTAGCTGGTCTTACTACAGATAGGTTTAAAGTGATTCCGATCTTGGCCTCCGTCATCGAGCGCATCTGCTGGAGGGCGAGGCCATGGCCAAGTAGAAGGTGATGCGTTGCAGCAACGGCTGAGTCGATGTTGGTTTCGCCCGGAGCGTGAACTCCAACGGCATAGCCTAACCAGGCTGAACACCATGGTTCATTTAGAGTAATCCAGTGCTTGACTCTGTCTTTGAATGCATCTGTAACGACTCCTGCATAGTCGGCAAAGCGATACGACGTCTCGCGCATCTTCCAGCCACCTTTGTCTTGGAGGCTCTGGGGAAGGTCCCAGTGGTATATCGTTGGCACTGGCTCAATATTTCGCTCGAGTAGGCCATCTATAAGCCTGGCGTAAAAGTCAATGCCACCTTGGTTCGGCTTTCCCGAGCCATCAGGTTGAATGCGGGGCCAAGCTAGTGAAAATCTATAGGTAGAGACGCCTAATTGTCCCAAGAGATCTAAGTCCTCTTCGAGGCGATGGTAGTGGTCACATGCAATGTCGCCGGTATCCCCATTTGTAACCTTGCCGTCGCTATGAGAGAAGGTATCCCATATTGAAGTACCTCTGCCTCCCTCTGAAACTGCTCCTTCGATCTGGTACGAGGCAGTTGCCGTACCCCAAAAAAAGTCCCGCCCGAAGTTTCCAAGCTCGAGATCTGTCATATTGCCCCAATCCATCTCTGAGAAGTGATATCTATAACATATAGGATCATGTAAGCGCTTTCAAGAAAATGTTACTATTTTCTTGCGATTTGATTGACAGAATGTTAACTCTCTGCTACATTTACTGTAAGCGCTTACAAGCTGAAGGATTTGGGCAATTCACTTTTGCTCAAGTACGTTTCGCAAAAAAGTTGGCGCCGCATTGGGGAATGCAGATCAATTTCAGATCAACAAAAAAAGGGGGTGTACGTGACTATCGACGACGATTCGCAAATCGCAGTTGCAAAAGATATCTCGACTAAGTCGAATCGAAGTCACGTAACTTCGCCTCAGTTGATCGCCTCTCCTAACGTCACCATATATGACGTTGCTAGTCGAGCGGGAGTCTCCATTGCGACTGTATCTCGAGTTTTAAATGGGTATTCGCAGATGAAGCCTGCAACACGTGAGCTTGTCGTAGCAGCGATGAGGGACCTGCGATTTGTCCCTAATAATTCAGCGCGTGGCCTTTCATCTGGAACAAAGATGGTCTTGGGGATGGTCTTTCTCCACTCGGAGGCGATCGATCCAGGGCTAGAGGTTGAAGAAGATACACTCCTCTTTACCGACGCAGTTATACGTGGTGCAGAGGAAGAGGCTAGCAAGAGCGGCTATGCCCTTCTATTAGGTGGCGTTGGTAAGGCGCGCGTAAGCGAGACCATCGATCGAATGTTCTCAAATTGTGACGGAGTCATCTTGTTGGATCGAACTGTACCAGATCGTGCGATTCCAACGATCGCAAAGAGGCTCCCGACAGTTCTTCTTGCGGGTAACGGAAAGTCGCGATCGGCTACGACCATACGAGTCGACAATGAAGAGCCGATGAAAAAGTTAGCGAACCACTTGGTCTCAGTACATGGTTATAGCTCCTTTGCATTCATGGCTGGAATTCGTACCTCCCCTGACTCTGCCGCGCGGGAGATGAACTTTCGCGAAGAGATCGCTCGACTAGGTGGAAGGGTTGAGACCGATTCCATCTGGGAGTCGAGCTATACGACTTCAGGGGCCATCGCAGCGATTGAAGCGCGGTTAAAGATGGATCGGTCGATGCCAGAAGCCATCGTCTGTGCTAACGACCAGAGCGCAGTCGGTGTGATCTATGCCCTAGAGCACCACGGTTTTCGGGTGCCTCAAGACGTCGCGGTGACGGGTTTTGACGATATATCCCTCTCCCGGAGAATTACACCTTCACTTACTACTGTGCGCCAGCCATTTCAGGAGTTGGGCAAGGCGGCCGTTGAGGTACTGGTCCGAATCTGTCAAGGCGAGATAAAGAGTGGCTCTGGCTCTCGAGTCCTCCCTACCAAGGTCATCTATCGAAGCAGTTGTGGATGTGCTGACGTATCAGAGTCTTCTGTTGAAAAGTTTATGAGAGGGCGAGGTTGACGAAGTGAAGTTCCTGTTACGTCGTATTGGATTTTATCTAGTTGCCCTCTTTGTGGCGATTACAGTCAACTTTTTCATTCCTCGGTTGATGCCGGGAAACGTCGTTGAGTCGTTGATGTCAAAGTACCCAACGTTGAAGCCACAAGCTCAACACGCCCTTGAGATACTTCTTGGAATTGGCCATAATGGCTCTCTCATCAGTCAGTACTTTACCTACCTCCATCAGCTAGCGACGGGTAACTTGGGAATCGATCCCTTGCAATTTCCAACGCCGGTAATAAGCATCATCAAGGCAGCCCTTCCTTGGACATTGGTCTTGGTGGGAACTGCGACTGTTATCGCATGGGTCTTAGGGACTTTGCTCGGGATATTTGCGGCGTGGCGCCGTGGTGGATTTCTAGATCAGATCCTTCCTGGTTTGAGCTTCATACAAGCGACTCCATATTTTTTTCTGGCGCTGGTTCTGGTCTGGGTTCTCTCCATCCACTTCCACCTCTTCCCGTCTCAGCAGGGGTTTTCAAATGGTCTATCCATCGGATGGAATGGCCAATTTATCCTAAGCGCCCTCGACCACGCCATCTTGCCCGCGCTAACCATCGTTGTGACCTCAATGGCAGGGTGGATGTTGCAGATGAGAAATGTAATGATCACAACTATCGGTGAGGATTACGTTCTCGCAGCCCAAGCCAAGGGTTTGGCTAATCGTCGTGTCATCTTTTCATATGCTGCTAGAAACGCCATCCTTCCATCGCTCTCAGGCTTTGCTCTGGCCCTTGGATTCGTGGTCTCTGGAACGTTGCTTATGGAGATCGTCTTCAACTACCCAGGTATCGGCACGCAGCTCTATACAGCTGTTACCTCAAATGATTATCCCCTGACTCAAGCGATCTTTTTGGTCATATCTGTGACGGTGCTAGTTGCAAATATCGTCGCTGACGTTATCTATGTGGTCTCAGACCCAAGAGCTAGAAGCAAAGGAGAGTAGAGGTCCAGTGCGAATAGTTGCAAGGGCGACCCAAATGCGGAGATCGTTCTCATCACAAAACACCAAGGTCAAAGTTGGAATCATATTGACGCTGATCTTCGTTGCTGTTGCAATCTTTGGTCCGATCTTGGCGCCGTATGATCCATCGGCCCAAAGCGCAGCTCAAGGAGCCTCAGTTGCGGCGCCATCGGCCAGCCATCTCTTTGGAACTGATCAACTCGGTAGAGATATCTTCTCTCAGGTGCTAGTAGGTACTAGAACGACCTTACTCCTTGGAATCCTAACCGGACTGATCGCGACCGCCCTTTCGGTTTTGGTTGGGGTTACTTCGGCCTACATCGGTGGTTTGGGCGATGAACTTCTCTCGCTTGTCTCCAATATCTTTCTCGTCTTTCCTGCCCTTCCGTTCTTGATAGTAGTACTTGGAGCATTTCCAAAGTCAGGGGAGAGCGCAATGATACTGCTCTTGGCCTTCTTGGGATGGCCTTGGGGGGCTCGAGTGATTCGCGCTCAGACGCTCTCGCTAAGAAATCGTGATTTTATAACTGCTGCTCGAGAAAGTGGAGAGTCGAACTTTAGAATCATCATCTTTGAGCTACTTCCTAATGAACTATCGCTAATCGCTGCGAGTTTCGTTGGAACGGTCCTCTATGCCATCGGTGCTTCGGTTGGACTTGACTTCCTCGGGGTCGGAAATACCACTACTTGGTCGCTTGGGACGATACTTTATTGGGCTCAAAATGGCAATGCACTACAACTCGGGGCGTGGTGGTGGTTTGCAATTCCCGGAGTCATTATCGCGCTAATCGGTACCGGTCTTGTTCTATTGAACTTTGGCCTCGACGAGATCGGAAACCCACGCCTACGTGACAGTAACTCGTCGATCAAGGTTGGCGGTCGCAGAGTTCGACCAAGTGATCCAACTCCAGTTCTGATCGGAGAGGCTGCGGGTTTCGTAGCCAAGTCAAAGTCGCATAAGGGTTGGAGATCTTCTCAGGCCTCGACCGATGAAACGACCGGCGAAACTGGCGAGAAATTAGGCGACTCCGTTTCTTTGGTCGCAACGATAGCCGGATCTAATGGAGAGCTGCGGAGCGATGATGCTATGGGCTCTGGAGATAATTTGATCAAAAGCTCCATTGAAGCTGATGCCCATGGTTCGACTAGCGAACGAAAGGGGGCTTAACCATGTCGCAAGTCAAAGTCGATCACCTCGACGAAAAGTTGGGTGGTAGCGGCTTATCCCCATTGGATGCGAGTCGTCAACCACTTCTTTCGATCAAAGATATGACCGTTGAATATCGGGGGCGAAGTGGATCTGCCAAGGCGGTTGATAGGGCGTCGCTAGATATCTACCCCCAAGAGGTTGTCGGCCTCGCGGGAGAGTCTGGTTCGGGAAAGTCAACGCTCGCATATGCTGCCTGTCGGCTTCTTAGGCCACCGGCTGTCATTACTGGAGGGTCAACTCTTTACTCAGGCGGCGACTTCTCTCGGTCCCCGCGTGACATATTCAAGATGAGCGACGACGAGCTCACTTCCTTGAGGTGGAAGGAGATCTCAATCGTCTTTCAAAGCGCAATGAACTCTTTGAATCCCGTGATGAAGATCGGAGTACAGCTTCGAGATGCAATAGATGTGCACCTCTCGCTATCAAAAAGCGAGGCCGATGCCAAGGTCGAAGAGGTCTTAGACATGGTTGGCATTCCTAGGGACCGGGCTCGCAGTTACCCTCATCAGCTCTCAGGTGGTATGCGTCAGAGAGTCATCATCGCGATGGCACTCGTCGCGAATCCCAAGTTGATCATCATGGACGAGCCAACGACGGCCCTTGACGTCGTACTTCAACGGGAAATCTTATCTCAGATCGTTGAGCTAAAGCAGCGCCTCGGCTTTGCAGTTCTCTTTATTACTCACGATCTATCGCTCATGATGGAGTTGACCGACCGACTAGCCATAATGTACGCCGGAAGGATCGTTGAGATAGGAGATACGAAGGCACTTCGGAGTCGTCCACTTCACCCCTACACTCGGGGACTTCTCGCCTCCTTTCCCTCCATTCGAGGGGCTCGCCGAGAGTTGAGCGGAATTAAAGGTGCGCCACCGTCGCCACTAGAGACAATTGATGGCTGTCCCTTTGCTCCTCGATGCCAATTCGCCCGTGAGAGTTGTGGTCAGGTTTCGATGCAATTGGAGTCACTAGATCGTATAGATCTAGATCACCTCTCTGCCTGTCCATTCGAAGTTGGTCAGGTGGCCGGCATTGATCAAGGAGTAGGAGGAGGTGGCATAGATGAGTAATCAAGAGGGCACTTCCTTGCAGGGCGTTAGTGAACAAAATAACGCTGATTCGTCGATTGAGTTGTCGACGGGGGAGTCACCCCTCCTAATAGCAAGGGATATCCATAAGAGCTATCGAACCTCTAGAAGGCATAATACAGATGTTAAAGCACTTCGAGGTGTAAACATTGAGCTCTCAGTAGGGAAGGTAGTTGCCCTTGTAGGCGAGTCTGGCTCTGGTAAATCTACCATCGCTCGCATTTTGGCTGGACAAGAAGCGCCAACGAGTGGCGATATCCTCTTCGACGGTCAGGTGGCAAACTTCCGAGGATCGAAGAACTATCGAGACTACAAGTCAAAGGTACAGATGGTCTTCCAAGACCCCTTTGCATCTCTCAATCCAATTCACACTATCGCTTATCACCTCTCTCGTCCCCTTGCAATACATGGGAGCGAAAAGCCTAGCCACGAAGCGATGGAGGAGTTGTGTGAGATGGTCCGTTTAGTGCCTCCGTCGAGATTTTTGTCAAAGTATCCTCACGAACTTTCAGGTGGACAGCGACAGCGCGCAGCGATTGCGAGAGCATTAGCAGCGCGACCCAGAGTGCTTCTCGCCGATGAGCCAGTTTCGATGCTCGATGTATCGATTCGTCTAGAGGTTCTCAATCTCCTTGATAGCCTTCGGTCTAAGTTCTCTCTAGCGATGCTCTATATCACCCACGACATCGCATCGGCTCGATACTTTGCCGATGAGATTTTGGTGATGTATAAGGGTGTGATCGTCGAAAAGGGGGGAGCAGAAGAGGTGACCCAATCACCGAAGCACCCATATACGAAGCTGTTGATCGATTCGTCTCCTGATCCAGATGATCTAGGTAGCAACCTTCGGTCCGCTCGTGTGATCGATGCCCGTGTCCCTGTTTCTAGTGGAACGCCAGATCAGGGGTGTCGCTTTGCACCAAGGTGTCCACTGGCGATGGATCGTTGCCAAAGGGAGGATCCATCTCTTCTATCTATCTCCTCGTCACGAAGGATCGCCTGTTGGGCGGTTACCACTTCTGAAAGTGGCGAGGATTCAGTTTTAGCGGAAGGAGGGGCAGGGGGAAGTTTTAGGGGTTAGAACTCGCGCCAGTTGGTTTGAAGTTTCTGGCGCGAGCTCGTTGAGTAGCCCACTAGGTGGGACCAATACAACTAATTGAAAGGTTAGTAGGAATCTAATGAAATTTAGACCTTCACATTTATTTGTCGGTAGCGCGCTATCGGCGTTACTACTTGCGGCGTGCGGATCGGGAGCGAGCAGCACTTCTTCGACGTCGGCCTCGAGTGGAAGCTCGTCTAATAGCTCGGCTTCGGGTGCCAACCAGGTGCTCACCATGGAGTCTTCTCCAACGGGTCCAATAACGCAGAGCTTCAATCCGTTCTTGAACTCATCGGCAGCATCTCTTCTAGGTGCGACTTCGATGATCTATGAACCACTCATACAATTTGACCTAGCTAATCCAACGGTACAGTATCCCTGGCTAGCTACCTCTTATCAGTGGAACTCTGACGGGACTGCTATAACCTTTACGATACGTAAAGGTGTAAAGTGGAGCAATGGAACGCCCCTTACGCCAGCCGATGTAGCCTTTACGTATCAGCTGGTTCAAAATAACGCTGATATCAACACTGGCGGTTTGAATATTACAGGTGTCTCAACTTCGGGCGATCAAGTTACAGTCACCTTTGCTACACCTCAATATACAAATCTTCAGTCGATCGCTAACGTCTATATCGTTCCGAAGGCCATCTGGTCTAGTGTTGGTGATCCCGGTAAGTATGTTGATGCTAATCCTGTTGGTACTGGACCATATGTCCTGAAGACCTTCACTCCAGAAGGGTTGACGCTAACGAAGAATACAAGTTATTGGCAACCAGTAAATGTCAATACTTTGAGCTTCCCCGTCTACTCGTCGAATACAACGGCCCTCGAAGCTCTGCAAAATAATCAGGCGCAATGGGCTGGTAACTTCATCACTGGACTCAACCAGATCTTCATCAATCCAAGTCCATCTACTCACCATGCTTGGTTTGCGCCACTCAACACCAACTCGTTGATGCCTAATTTGAATCAATGGCCTACTAATCAGTTAGCCGTGAGACAAGCGATTAGCGCAGCGATCGATCGCAACGCTATTAGTAGCCAGGGAGAATCTGGTCTAGAGCCTCCGGTTAAAAATGCCAGTGGTTTGGTGCTTCCGACCTTCAACTCATATAACGATCCGTCGTTGAGCCAATACAACCTAGATCCAAATGGAAGTGCGCAGGCAGCTGATGCGATCCTGACCAAGGCGGGATATACGATCGGATCAGATGGCTACTACCAATACCAAGGTAAACCAGTAACGATCTCTATCGTTGATCCTGCGGCCTATACCGACTACGCCGCCGACGATGAGATAGTTGCCCAGGACCTCCAAAAGGCCCACATCAACGCCACGTTCAATGGCCTTGCGGTTAGTGCTTGGTCAAGCGATGTCGCTACGGGAAACTTCCAATTGACGATGCACTGGTCAGGGCAGGGAATAACTCCCTACCAACTCTATGAAGGTTGGCTAGATTCGAAGCTCGCTACCTCACAGGCATCTGGCGACTATGAGCGATTGAACGATCCGACCATACAAAGCGATCTGGCGACCTTAGCTGCAGCCTCCACCCCAGCTGCGCAAAAGGCGGCGTTGCTTCCCATTGAGCAGTATGTAGCGACTCAATTGCCGGTAATCCCCACCGTCTACGGTGCGGCCTTTGATGAGTACAACTCCCAGCACTTCACGGGTTGGCCCACCCCATCCAACCCATATGAGTCTGGTCAGCCATCTGCCCCGACAAACGAGGTAGTTGTATTGCATTTGAAGCCCATCGGTTAGAGATAACGCTTTACAGCTATAGGTTGCCTGTAAACCCCTTATAGGTAGATCACGCGGTTCGATCATTGGATTGAACCGCGTGATTATTTAATTGCGTCAGATCAGTTCAGATCTTCCAAATGGAGATCGACCGAGTCGTATCTGATGCCGACTTCGCTTCCTTCAAGATCCCTGGTCTTCTCGAAGGTATTACGAATATTGGCCATGAGGAGTGCTACATGACGGGAATTTTTGCGCCGTGTAATAGTGTCGTTGATTGCCGTTTTTTACTTGTGGCTGCTTCGCTATTTGAATTCAACATGTCAAGCGGACAATTTATTACGCTGGATTTAGTCACGAGATTGCCGATAGTTGAGGTGCTAGATGTTACGCAGTGCATGAATTAATAGAATCGAAACGCTCTGCTTGAGACGCGTTTCTAGGATTGCTTTTTTGGTGACTTTGACGAAGCGCAGCTTGATTTGGATGAATAAATCTACTATGACATCTTCGTAATCATCCTTTAGGACTTTGCTATAGGTGAGTTATAGCGGAGATGGCTAAAACCAGTCCAATAAGTGAAATTGTGAAGCCGGGGCGTAGAAAAGTCGATCTGCCAGACGGAAGCGGTTTACTTATTGCGGTTGTCGACTCTTTTGATCCAGCTGTTGGACTTGAAAGAAGTCTCAGTCGCATTAGTTCTCGTGAATTTAGGATTATGACAAAGATATTAATAGGTAGTGCATATCCCCACCATCCGTAGAGGAGTGACTTGTTTTGGGCCTCTCGTCCGGTATTCCTTCCGCAATCTCTACAAAGTCTGCCGCCGAGACGGGTTACTTTGAAAAACAGAAAAAATCCAGCTAAATAACGGAAGTTAACCATTTCTGTTGGAGCGTGGCCACAAAGAGTGCAATTATCTTTACTTGAACTGTAATTGTGGCCGTCAACTTTAGCTTCATCTTTAGCAGGTGAATTTAACAGTAATTGCTGGCTGATTAGTTGATCGTATTGACTTCTTTTCGTTGGGTCAGATAGAATCTCATATGCTTGAGATACTTTGGACATTTGGTTCGAGTATGCAACTTGCAGCTCTTGACTTTCACTTCGGTGGAGATCTGGATGAAGTTCTTTGGCTTTTTCACGGTATGCATGCCTGATCGCTTCTGGGGTGGCAGAAGTTGGGACGCCAAGTAATTGGTAGTGATTTTCAACCACGATCCACAATTCTATTGGTCGATACCATTTGTCGCGAATTTGTATGCCGCGTTTGAAAGCGCTGCTCGGTTGCGGTTATTTTTTTGGATGAACTCTAAAGCTTTTATGGATCTTTGAAGGTATGGATTGGATTATTGTTGTGAGCTTTTTCGATTAGTTGGATTCGTTGTTTTTTTGGTTACTTTGTTGCGACATGGTTCTATTACCTTGGTGTTAGCTGATCCGATTCCTTTAGATGTCTAAATTTGGGGCGAATATATTACTTAGATCGGCTCGATTGATCGTTGCGACTGTACAAGTTTTACGAATCTAATTATCTGACTTGTTGGCGATATCGCGAATACCAGATAGTAGATTTGTCAGTTCCATCGGGAATAGAATTTTTGTAGATGGTGAGCTTGCTATCTCTTTGAGTGCTCCAAGGTACTGAAGCAATAGAGTATTGGAGTCGGAACCCTTTGCTATTTCTCCGATCACACTTAGGGCACTCGAGAGCCCCTCGGCTCGAAGGATTGCAGATTGGCGTTCCGCCTCTGCATTCAGGATTGCTGCCTGCTGAGCTCCCTCAGCCGCAAGTACGTCGGCTTGTTTTTGCCCTTCGGCCACGGTTATCGCTGCCTGCTTTTTACCCTCTGATTCTGTAACGACGGCGCGACGAGATCGTTCGGCTGACATCTGTCTTGTCATCGCCTCTTGAACAGCTGGTGGTGGATTGATCTCTCGTACTTCTACGTTGGTTACCTTAACTCCCCACCTTTCTGTCACTTCATCGAGCTTTATTCGCAGGGAAGCATTTGTCTCCTCTCGCTTTGATAGCACGTCGTCGAGCGCCATGTCGCCTACGACGCTTCGAAGAGTTGTTGCAGCTATGTTTAGCGCAGCTCCGGCGAAGTCTCTGATATTGACGACGGACATAACAGGGTCAAAGACTCTGTAGAACATTATGAAATCAATGGATATGGGGGCGTTATCCTTCGTAATGGCGGTCTGATGAGGAATCTCTAAAAATTGTTCGCGCAGGTCAACTAGGGAGGTTCGATCTATGATCGGGTTGATTACTACTAAGCCTGGCCCCTTTGCTCCACTTGTTCGTCCTAATCGAAAGACGACTAGACGTTGGTAATCTCGAGTTATTTTGAAGGTTGAAAGTAGCGTCCAACCAACCCCAGCCAGAAGTAGTAGTGCTATCAGTGCCTCTATCGCAGATCTCATTTCTTCCTCACTTCACTTCGTTGGCCAAATAAATATTTGTTCTCGACCTAATTGGGTTCTCGGCGTTTCAGCGTTGAAAGAGGATCGAAGTCGACCTTTAGGTGGATTTGATCCGCTTCCTGAACATAGATTTGGCTGCCTTTTGGAATAGGACCAGAGACACTCTCGGCACTCCAGCTTTCGCCGGCGACGCTGACCGTTCCAAGAGGGTCGATAGCTGACGTTGCCGTTCCCGTCTTCCCAATGAGCTTTGACAAGTTCCGGTCGCCGCCCATGGAGAAACCCTTTGCCGCTTGCTTCAACCCTCGACTACCTAAAGCTATCGATGCAATTGAAGCAAAAGATATTAATCCTGATGCAATGAGTAGAAGTGAGTGGATTTTGACAGTACCATTTTTTTGTGTGGCGAGAAGTACAATCGCAATGACGGCGAGTGTAGCTGAGAGTAGTCCCGAGGCAATTGTTGAATGCGGGCCGAAGTGGAAACCGATCAGCAGGACTATAACCGTCAGCGCTATGAAAGATATTATAAAAATGGTCATCGCTACCTCGCTCCGTACCTGATCTTATGATACGCCTTGAAGCGGTGCTAGATACGTCGAGTTTTTAGTCTTTTTGCCGAAGGTTATTTTTTTGCACTCAGAAGGGTACTTTGAATCCTTCTGTCGAAGCGCGCTGTTTTGAAATCGGCACATTGTGATGAATAATTACAATAACTACACAGATTGCGTGGAACTTAGTTGCGCGATCCCAACCTCAGCAATTGGATTCGAGCCGTGATTATCGAGGATGAGAATCGAATGAAGTTGAAATGGGGCACAGAGGATCTAGTGACATTTGGAGGATAACAAACCACCAAAGAAATTACTGTAATGAATATATGAAGCGACCTGAGTTGTATTCGCTTTTCAAGTAGGCTTTGTGATTCATTACATAGACACGAGTTGCATTCACAAATTGATTGGACGGTGCTTCTGAATGGCTTTGAGTGGTCAGTCCAACGGGCTCTGCAAGCTTCTCTGATGATGTCATTGGAGCTACCTACCAATTGCGACACATTCGCACACGCTGCTAAGCAGCTTTCAATATTGCTGACCATTTGTAACTCAATAGGAGAGATGCCACCAATATCGTAAATGTCTTCTCTTTCGCATGTACCATTGCAGGGGCTATGGGGTCTTGTGTATCTCTAAGCTCGCCTCCTCCTTAAACCTATAAAACTACCCTGCATAGAAGACTCTTTCATTTATTGTCGCGGAAGCGATTCAGCGACTTTCGTTGTCATATGAATCACCGACCGAATCCATCGACCTGAGCAATTGCGACTTAGGGTTAAGACTTCTCTAGAATGCCTACTCGTGGGTTGAAGCTCTGTGGTCGTAGTTGAAAGACGAAGTAGAGTAAAGTCAGATCCCTTCCACCCTCAGCCTTTTGAAATATCTACCAAATCATTTGAAGATCGACTTACCCATGGACTTACTCAATTTGAGTATCCAAGGATTCTTTACTCGACGAAGTCCATAACACAGAAAGCCCTCCCACAAAAGCCCTCCCTGGTTCCTAGGTAGGTGAAGTCACCGCTTGGTGTCAACGATGCTGACACATACGTGTGTCGAACTCTTCTGCTACACCCCTAATTGAACTATTGCCAATCGCAACCAATTCGACAAAATATCTTTTAGCAAATGGCTCCATCTGATTAGGGCAGCAAAGCTTCAACGGGACTTGTCCCCTTTTGCACTAAGTCGCGAAAGCTCCGTACTGTTCTCTAAATAAGGGAGAAAGTCTCTCGCGCGTCGGGAGTAATTTCATGTTACTCGAATGTTCGCAGCGCGGTTGCGGAGACTGCATGGGTTTTATTTTTTTGCTTCAATTCTAAAGTTTGTTGGGTTCTAGTACGATCCATTTAAGAGCACTTAGAAGGCTGGGTAAATGATGAATGCTGAGATTATTTTGGAAGGTGAAGGCCAAGAAAATTCACGTCCTCCGGCTGAACATTATGTGGAAGCCGAAACGCCCAAGTTATAAGGTTACGGCGACGTACTCGAAGCCTTTGCTGAAATGTACGATAGAGGCATGGTTGTCGCAGCGTTGCATAGTTTTGCTGTGAACTTCTGGAAACTATTGCCATATATTTCGAACGATCAGCTATTGAACTGGCACTATCGTTTTGCTACGCTTGGATACACTAATAGTTCGCCCCTCTTGGCGGCGTCGCTCATGCCCACTATTGGAGCACCTCTTCGTTTTTCTCTTGCGCAATTCGCAGAGGCGGTTTTGGGTGTCAACACGAAGGAGTTGCAAAACGTAGCGCTTCGACTGCAGTCAAGAGTTCCGGGAATTGTCGAGGAGGCGATTCGTGATAGCAATAGGATGCGCAAAGAGTTCGACGACTCAACTGGTTATAGAATTAGCTCAGCAAAGTATGTTCCATATTCAGCAAAGATAGCATCAATAATTTACGATTCTGGCCTTGATAATTTTGAACAATCGCGTTATGTGGAAGTTATGCCCTACTACCGAGAGTCGGAGATGTTGCGAGCACGAATTGAAGCCCATCGCGGTAAATTCGACGCATTGGTACTTGTAGAAGGTTCTGCGACGTATCAGGGTAAGCCCAAGGAGAGTTATTTTTTAGCGGAATTCGATGATAGCTTTCGCCGAAGACATAATATTCGTCATATAATCGTTGACTTCCCAGAAACTTCTGATCCTTGGGTTAGAGAGAGGTTGCAGCGTGATGCCCCTGTACTAATATTAGGAAGTTTAGACATGAATGCCTTTATCTATTCATCTGATCTTGATGAATAGATTGACGTTGAAAAGTTAGATAGTTTGTTGCAGCTAACTCAATCAGGTCCTGTTGCCGTTACCTCGGAATAATTTATTCATTGTCTGCGTAACTTGAAACCAATTCATTGGTATCAACCTAAAGTATTTTTGCGACGAAACCTTCCTGAATCTCTAACGGCCCTCCGCATATCCGACACTACTGGTAGCGATCCTTCAGGATGGCACTTTAGTTCTTTTGGTGACAAAAAATTTGTGCAAGATAAATTGGAATCGTTTTCCCATACTGAAGTTCAGCCGATAGCTGATCTTGTTTTGGATGAAGTCAAAGTTGCTGAAAAGGTAGAAGGTTCAAGTGAAGTGTACGATCGAATCCCCAGCGTCATCAAGAACATGTGGGCTAGTTGTACGGTGCACGAGAGTTGCTTGGGTGAGTAGAGCAAATAATCAAGGGTTCTACGGGAGCTTTTCTTTAGAGCTCTTGGATCATCCGTGATAGGTCCAATTGATCTATTGGTTGTAATCGATTTGCAAATCAGTTATGTACCAATTTGCAATAGGCGCTTCAGTCGGAGGTAGTGGTTGTTGGCGAATCTGCCCGCTCTGGGTCCTTTCCAAAACCCTCCAGTCCAGCCGTTGCGGTTATCAAAGTTTTTAGTTCGTCATATCAGTGGACTAGCCGTTTCAGACGATGCGAACTCGCATGTAGTTCAGACCCTCAAGAGGCGTGCGTGCTGGTACCATGGGATTTTGTTATCGATTTGAGCTTCTATCGGATTGCCAACGTCAAGTTTTGTGGAAAGCTATCCGCTTGGAAACGTAGCTAAAGTATTCTCCACGTCATTTTGAAATCAAGGAAAGTCAGTTCTCGCGTATCATGAATCGGTTCATGTGCAATAAATGCTTTATTACGGCCAGAAGATAAGTTACCTCGGTCATTTAGATCAATTCCGAAAGTTGGCGCTTCCGTTGATACGAATTTATCGTTTGCATTATGGATGCTAATTTAAACATTGACAGTTTTAAGTCGATGTTTCCAATGGCGGAATAAAAGAAGAGTGTAATGATTTTAAAGGAAAATGGTTTCGTTCTTCTAGGCGCTGTGCACTTTCTTCTCGAAGTAGCTTCGAGTGAGTTCCCCTTTGGATTAGGTGGAGTCGAGCTTTCGTCGATAGCTGTGTTGGTCGCAACTCTTTTTTCGCTGACCATTTTCTTTCAGCGCAGACACTCTGCCGCTACGAAGCAGGTTGCAAAGATCAGTACTCTCTTAGCTCGCTTGAATCAAGTGGCGAATAGCTTTCAGGAGGGCGGTGAGCTACTTTCGAAAGTTTGCGACCTAGCAATCTCGGAGGGTAGCTTCAAATTTGCCGCAGTATTTGAAGCAGACGGAGACATCGAAGGTTCGGTTGCAGATAGCCCTCTTTGTGTCGCGGGAAAGTCTCCAAACAACAGTATTGAGTTGGCTAGACCCTTAGCAACTCAAGCACTTGAGTTTGGGAAGCCCCTATTTTCAAGCTTTAATTCACCTCAACATGGACGCCTTTCGGATATTTACCATAAGTTTTTTGATCGCCAAAGTGTCATATCGCTGCCATTGAATGGTTACTTCGAGAGGCCAAGTGTCCTCATTCTTGTTGCTGGCGGTTGGGGGATACCTTTTCCCGCCAATCAGCTGGTCAAAGAATTGACCCTTGAGCTGGCAAATGACCTAATGAGAGCCTCTCAGCGAATCGGACTCATCAAACGCGATCTTGAGATCAGTGCATTGAACGAATCACTTCTAGGAAGCCTAGGCGTCGGTATAAATGTAGTTAGATATCCCGAACGGATTATAGAAATTGCGAACGAGAGACTTTTAGAGATAGCAGGTGCCAAGGATCTAGATGAATTCATAAGCACCCCTGCACGCGATTTCTACTCTGACGATCGTGAATTCGAGAGAGTGGGTGAACTGGCTAAAGAAGTTCAATCGAGTGGTTACGGAAAGGTGAGTCGAGTCGCCTATAGAAAGCTAAATGGCGATCCGGTCTATCTTGATATGTCGGGTAGATTGCTAGATCTAGGTGACGGGTTAGTGCGGATCGTTTGGACGCAGATCGACGTTACAGACCGCGTTGAATCAGATCGACAGCGAAGCCAGCTCAGCCACCTTCGTGACGTGTTGCTAAATAACACGGTGGCAGGGATAGACCTAGTTGAATATCCAGCGCGGAGGATTATTGAGGCAAATTTAGCCTTCGCGGAGATGATGGGTTATGAAAGTGTTAGCGAGATCATTGGGTTAAATACGCCAGTCCTATACACGGTTGATTCGGAAGATGAAAGGATGCGTTCACTGTCGAGTTGGATCTTTCAGAATGGTGAAGGGGGCATTCGAGATCTGCAAGCAGTCAAGCGCGATGGTTCGATTATTTATCTAGATATCCATGGAAGGCTCTTGCAAGAGGGGGCTTCGGAAGAGAACATTATCGTGTGGACCTCGGTAGATGTAACCGAGAGACATCAACTCAACGACGAACTGCGGCGAAGTGCCAACTATGACTCGTTGACCAACTTACCGAATCGCCGCGCACTCCATGAATATCTCGAGGAGGCATTGACGCGAGTCCGTGATACGGGTAGCGCTATAGCTGTTGGAGTCATCGATCTTGACGACTTTAAGCCGATAAACGATGCTTATGGTCACCCAGCGGGTGATCAATTGCTAGTAGAGTTCGCGCGTCGCCTAAAAGATCTTCTAAGGGCTGGAGACTTCGCGTCGAGACTTGGTGGAGATGAGTTCACCTTAGTCCTCGAAGTTACGGACTTCATGACCGTAGAGAGCCAACTTGAGGCGATTTTTGATCGAGTTCACAAGGCGGTAGAGGAGCCTTTTGAGGTCGGAGGATCGTTTCTAGTAACCGTTGGAATGTCGATGGGGGTAGCTGTATCGGGTATCGGCGTCGACGAACCTGACGCGCTTATCCGCATGGCCGACTCGGCAATGTATTTTGCAAAGAGGGTAAAGGGCGATCGTGATAAGTGGTGGATGATTGCAGATAGCGATCGTAGCGAGGGAATTTTCTCTAAATTAGCTGACGTAGCCGATAACGGAATCGCTAGCCTTACGGCAGGATTTGGTGATTTTATATCTCCTTCGATCCAACCTTTCGTCTACGACTGTTGCGCAGAATTAATAGCTAGCGGTATTCTCTCTAAGAACTTTGCGGAGCTTCCCGAATCCTATCTCGATGATCTACGGGATATTCAGATCCAGACCTTGCACTCGATAGTTGACCCTAGGAGCGGTGGCGAATTAAGCAATCTGTCAAGGCAATTAGGTACAATTCATGCTTACATAGGTACTTCAAGCTCTGGACTAGTTGAGATCACAAATCGTATACGAGATTTTATTGAATCTGTTCTCGGTCGAGTCACGATAACGTCGATCGATCGCCTACTTCTTCAATCGTCTATTCAAGAGCGACTAAAGCTCAATCTGAGAATAGAGTTGGAGGCGATGGAGAGGTCAGTTGATCGTTATACCGCTTCATTGTCGAGGCCAATGCCGAAGGCAGGTTCGAGCTGGTTTGACTCCTTCAATGAGGAAGTGAAGTTATTAGCACAACTACCTGGAGTTCTTGGGTGTCAGCTGTGGAGACAAAATCTCGAGGGAGTCTTTTACCCCGAGATTAACGAGGGCGAGATAAGCGACTCAATTGAGGAGATTGTTAGAAGGTCAACTACGCCTCGCCTCGACTCTAGGGCGAGCACCGGAACGGGATTAGTCACAGTGGCAATGTTGACGGGAGAGATTGTTCAATCAAATGCATACTCGGACGATCCACGTACATCTCCTTGGCATGAACTCTTAGTACCACGTGGCGTGAAGTCTGTAGTTGCTATACCCGTATCAAATCAAGGCTCTCACAGCGGAGTTTTGGTACTACACGGTTCGTTTCCAAATCAATTTGCAAGTAAATGGTGCAACTCGTTCTTGGTTGAGCTGCGAGCGCGGCTAACACACATCCTTAGAGGGGTTGATGAAGGTATTGTAAATCCTTCGTCAGGTGGTAGCGAGCCCTACAGGAGACTCCTTTACTCAGGATCTTTGCTAATGTATGGACAGCCAATCGTCGATGTAACGACCGGTCGGTTGGTCAAAGTTGAGATGTTGGCGAGGATCTTGCGTCCAGATGGTACGGTGGCCACTCCTGATAAGTTTCTACCAAGTTTTAACGAGGCGGATCTAGACACGCTTTTTATACAGGGTTTAGAGAAAACGTTAGCTCAGATGCAAGAGTGGGATCGAGCGGGGCTTGATATTTGTGCATCTTTGAACATCGCACCATCTACGGTAATGAATTTCAAGAGTCGCATTTGGATTCAGGAGTATTTAGAGCGCTACGAAATTGATCCAGGCCGTCTAACTCTAGAGCTGATCGAGAACCAAGAGCTATCAGGGGAGGTCCATACTGCTGCGGTCCACGCTCTTTCAAAGATTGGGGTGAAACTCGCCATCGATGACTTGGGCTCTGGTTACTCGAGCCTCAAGCGCTTGGCAAGTCTGCCATTTGACATCATCAAGATCGATCAATCGATTATCCGTGCACTAAAGAATGATCCAATGTCGAATCTCTCGTTGGTGAAGACGATGATTCAGATTGGGGATGACTTTGATCGAGTGGTGATCGTTGAAGGCGTAGAGAGTGGTGAAGAGATAGAGGCAGTGAATATCCTTGGTGCGCACTATATGCAAGGGTTTGGAATAGCAAGACCCATGGCTCTTAGCGATATTGCTAACTGGAAGCCCCAAAAGTCCCTGCAGATAGTTTCATCAGGAGAGGTCTCCTCGTTGCTAGGTGCTTTGGCATACCATATGTCATATCCAAGTGCCACAGGTCCAATGGGGGAGACCGATGTCCATAGTTGTCCTGTAACCAACTACCTTGAATCGATTGGTTATTCAGGTGGCGAAGAGTCGATGTGGCACAGCGCTATTCATGATGGCCAAGCAGATCCAAGCTCAAAGCGACTAGCGAACAAAAGATTCTCCAAGTGGATTGGTTCGTTGATCGAGTCAGGGATTTCGTAGTTCGCCCTTTCTGTAACCCGATTGGAGGTACTTGGTGTTGTGCCTATCGAGCTTCCCATCTAAAGTAGCGAACTCCTATAAAGCCAAAGACTATAACGTATCCAAAGCATGCCAGTAGTGCAAGGGTGGTGTGGCCGTTCCACGGTGACTGTGAGAGTGCGGCCTGAAATACCGCCATTATTGCACCTACTGGAGTCCATTTTGCAAAGGATTGAAAGGTCGTTCCAAGGACTCCACTAACCCCAAGAAGGCCAGTTAGAAGTAGCGCGGCATATAGGAAGCTGCCGAGAGCGCTTATAGTGGTTGCGGACTTTACTAAACCAACGAGACTCTGCGCCAAAGATAGAAATACCAGCGCCTCTAGGAGTGTGATGAGCATAGTCTTTGGATAGTCGATGAAGGATAACGTTACGTGAAGCAACTGGCTACTGACGATTAGAACTATCAAAGTTAAAACTTCACCAACGACTACCTGCATGAGGATACGACTTGCCATAATCGTCCAGGTAGGAGTAGGTGTAATGCGAAGTCGCTGAAAGACGCCGCGCTCCCTATCGCGAGCGACGACCATCGTATATGAGACGAGCGATAGCGAAAGGAGGCCGAGGGTAACAGAGAGTGTGAGCAAGAAGGGGGAGCCCCCCAACCTTGTCTGGGCCTTTGAGCTCCTTGATATTACTAGTACATAGATTGGCGACATGACGGCGGCTAGCAATGCCCTAGTGCTCTTTGTCAAGACCAAAAAGTCGGCGATAAAGAGCGACTTTATCGCTCTAAATGGCGGTGTAGGGGTTCTCGGCTGAACATCTCTCTCAAGGTTGCTAGTCACGTATCTCTCCCCCTGTGAGGCCAATAAAGACGTCTTCGAGTGTAACTTGTCCACGGGCGACCTTTAGAACACGTGGATCCGATGAATGCTTTTCAATGAGATTTTTCGGAGAATCAACGGTTATTATTTTGCCGTGGTCAATGATCGCGACTCGGTCACAGACAGATTGTGCCTCCTCCATTGAGTGGGTAGTTAGTAGTATCGATCCACCATCTCGTCTATTTTGTTCGATTACTCCCCAAAGTTTTCTTCTTGATTGCGGGTCTAGACCTGCGGTTGGTTCATCTAGGAGTAGTAAAAGCGGGTCTGCTATGTTGGCGATTAGTAAAGATAGTCGTTGCTGCTGGCCTCCCGAGAGTTGCTTGAAGCGTTTATTCGACTCTTCGCTAAGACCGGCGGATTCGAGCGACGAACGAATCGCGCCCGAGTTCATCTCGATGTTGTAGAGGCCGCCATAGAGCCTCACTAACTGTGATATCGAAAGCTCTGCTTGAAAACTTGTCGACTGTAGAGCAACTCCTAAAATGGCGTTTATCTTTGTTCGATCTTTTGCGCCATCTAATCCAGCTACTACGACCCTTCCACTAGCTGGCTTGACCAAACCCTCGATTGCACTTAGAAGGGTAGTCTTACCGGCGCCATTTGGACCGAGTAATCCGAATATCTCACCTTGATTAACTTCGAGGGAGACTCCATCGACCGCCTTTGTCTGGCCAAAGTCGACTACGAGATCAACGATGGAGAGGATAACTCGATTGTTGAGAGTGACTTCGGCTTCCATATCTTCTCCTTGTGCATCCACACGATATCCATGGCTCGATAGGTAGTCACATTCAAGATGGCTACGCCTGCTTTTACTTGAGAATCATAGCTATCAAAGCTGAGCGACTGCTAACTAAGCATCTAGTGATATTTGCGATTGCCGATGACCCCGCTCAGTCTTGGCATTTTTTATGGCTTGCGCAGAAGAAGGGAGATACCTTGTCCCACCCCGATACACATAGTTGCAACGCCGAGGTTTGCATCAGTCTTTCTCATCTCGTGGCTAAGTGTAAGTGCCAAGCGAGCCCCGCTCATTCCAAGAGGATGGCCAAGGGCAATTGCGCCTCCGTTTCTATTGACGATGTCCGAGTGGGGATCTATACCAAGGCCGCGAAGTGATGCGATGACCTGCGAGGCGAAGGCTTCGTTGATCTCGATCAAGTCGATCTGATTGATTGAGATCTCTTGTCGCTCTAGAAGTCGCTTCGTAGCATAAAGTGGGCCAATTCCCATCGTTCTTGGTTCGACACCAGCTGTAGCGCAGCTAACCACCTCGGCGATTGGGGTCAAGCCGTACCTCTCAACGGCAACTTCTGATGCTAAGAGTATCGCCACGGCTCCGTCGTTTATCCCGGATGAATTGCCAGCCGTGACGCTTCCCCCATCTCTAAAGGCTGGCTTTAGTTTCGCAAGCTTCTCTAGTGTCGTAGCCCTAGGATGCTCGTCGACTTCGATTGGATTTCCAGATCGATCTTCGAGCTCGACCCCAATCTCGAGATTGAAGCGGCCATTTGCTATTGCTTTAGCAGCCTTTTCCTGGGATGAAAGAGCAAAAAGGTCCTGCTCTTGACGTGTGACGTTGTAGTCCGCAGCTACATTTTCAGCAGTCTCTCCCATCGTGTCACAGCCATATGTCGCCTCCAAAGCTTTATTTATGAAGCGCCAACCAAGCGTTGTGTCGTAGAGGCGCTGCTCTCGTGAGAGTACCGTCTCTGCCTTGCCCATGACATAGGGGGCTCTGCTCATCGACTCGACTCCGCCTACGATAACTAAGTCGTTGTCGCGAGCTTTGATCGAGCGCATTCCATATGCGATAGCGTCGGCGCCAGATCCACAGAGGCGATTTACTGTAACGGCAGGGATCGAATGGTCTAAGCCGGAGAGAAGGAGTGCCATTCGAGCAACGTTTCTGTTGTCCTCACCCGATTGGTTGGCCGCTCCTAGTACTACCTCTTCGTAGTGGTCACTTGGAATTTCGCTGTGGCGCGCAGCGAGGGATGCAATTGCCTTAGCGGCTAAGTCGTCGGGGCGGATATGCGATAGTGCTCCGTTGTAGCGACCTATCGGAGTTCTAACTCCGTCGACGATATATGCCTTCAATTTCTTCCCCTTAGAGTAGTTCGCTCTCGATGTGGTTCGATTTGGATTGATTAATGTCTTTTAGGATCAGTTGTTACTGAAATCTCTCGTATGGCTTATCTTTCAAGATAATTAGAAAATCCCAAGAGTTCGCCTATCTCTACGCCGTTGTGGCCAAGTGCCGCAGGTGTATGGAGGGGCTGAAATATCCGTCGCCATAGAAGTTCGATAGGCGCAATAGGAGTTCAAGGACCCTCTTTGGACCGATCGCTCTGGCAAATTCAAATGGCCCTTTGGGGTAATTTACTCCTAGGCGCATGGCGAGGTCGATATCTTCCCTGCTTGCAACTGCGGATCCTTCAAGTTCGCACGCGATGTTTATTATCGATGAGATTGTCCTAGCAACTACCAATCCTGGGACATCGCCAACCTCTATAAGTTCAATTGAACAACTAGATAAAAGTGAGCGTACCTGTTCCACCTGTTCGTCGCTTACAGCATTAGAGCGCGAGAATGCGATAGTTGAAGTCTTTGAGACATCGAAGAAGTAGTCGAGAATAATCGATCCCTTTCCTCCGTGTGTAGCTTCGAGCTCATTTGCACTACGTCCGTCTGTAATAGTGATAGTGGTTCCGTCGAGTAAGTGACTATCTGGGCCATGATTGAAGGCAATTGCAAGATTAGACCTGATCAATAGAGGTGCAATCTCTTCTCCGATGACGCCGTTGAAGGTAAAGTTACCGTGATCTTCGGGCGCCTTGTTTTTTTCCCGATCTGAACCATCACCTGGCGGTGTCTCTTCGCCTCGGTCGCCCCGAACTTCGTGGTCGTAGATGCCTCTGCCACTCTTTCGTCCAAGTAGTCCCGCTGCTACTAGCTCTCGCTGGCGTATCGAAGGGCGATATTTGGGGTCGTAGTAGAGTTGCTCAAAGACGCTTCGTGTGACAGCTTCATTGACGTCATGGCCGATGAGATCCATCAACTCAAAGGGGCCCATCTTGAATCCTCCGCACCCGACCAAAAGTGCGTCGATCTCCCTTGGTGTAAGTTGTGACTCGTCAAGAAGTCGCCAACTGTTCGAATAGTAGGGCCTTGCGACCCGATTTACTATAAATCCCGGTGAAACTTGCGCTTGAACTGGACTTTTACCGATTCTTTTTACGAATTCAAAGGCAACATCTAGAGTCTCGGGTGTCGTAAATTGTGTTGGAATGATCTCGACTAGCTTCATATGTGTCGCTGGGTTGAAAAAGTGAAGCCCTATGGATCTGCCTCGTTCAGATAGGCCGCTAAAGATTGAATTGGGAGAGAGCGATGAGGTATTTGTCGCTAGTATCGCTTCTTTGGAGAGGTGCCTCTCCAACTCCAAAAAGAGTGACTTCTTTAGGGGTAGATCCTCGGCTATAGCTTCGATGACGAGATCACAATCTGATAGGTTTGAAATAGAGTCGGCGACCGTAAGGTCGACTTGGTCGATGGAACTTTGAGGCGCCTTACCAGAGTCGATCCTCTTGGTAATTTGTACGAGGGTAACTTCCATTTGGGCTCTGGCAAAGTCGAGGTCAACGTCGAAGAGAGTGACGCCAAATCCGCCGTAGATTACTGCCTCGGCGATGGATCTTCCCATGACCCCTGCACCTACGACACCGATGCGAGAAATTTGAGGTAGCGATCTTTTCTGGCCGTTGCGATCGACGCTCGTAGAGGTTCTCTGTCTGGCACCACTGTCACTCACGTTGTAAATCCTTCTACCTATTATTGCGAAGCCTCGCCGTCTCTGAATGTCTTCTCGATCGACTTACCTTGTTGGTTTTCTTATCCTTTATGACTTGATATTGAAAGTACGCCGTGAAGAAGAATCTATCTCAGTTCAACGATCGTGACCCTATCAAATCTGTAGGAGCCATCGAAAGATTTACCTTTGCAAAGGAGGCGGTATCTCTTGCACCGACCGTCACCGATAGGCCTCGACGACCTTCGAGCTTGGAGATAGCTCAAGGGATGACAAGCAAGTGACCTTTTCCCTTGACTTCTATCGGTCCGTAACTGCAATCGGGCCAAGCCTGTAGATCGCTTCGGCATTCTCAGAGAGCACGAGTCTTCGAGTAGCTTCGTCGTCGATGAGTCCATAGATAGCTCGCGCGTTCTTCGCTATTCCGGGTACGCCAGGCCAGTCAGTTCCAAAGATCATCTTTCGCGCCAAGCGATTGAAGTTGTGATTCTTGTAGTACTCCTTCAAGCGGCTAGGTGGAAGGCCTGAGACCTCTATGTAGACGTTCTCTTTGATAAGTGTCATGAAGGCCGCGGCGTCGTACCACCAACCGCGCCCACCGTGCGCTAATACAATCTTTAGCCGCGGGAAGTCTCGCGTGACGTCGTCGAGAAGGATTGGATCGGCAAATGAGTGGCTACTTCCAGGGAATGTTGAAGTCCCACAGTGAACCACCAAGGGAACGTCCTCCTCTACGCACCTTTGATATGCAGGGTAGAGGCTTCGGTCGTTTGGTGCCACTCCAGCGTGAACAGGATGAAGCTTTAGAGCTGTTATGCCGAGGGCAAGTTGTCGGTCAAACTCCTCATCGATGGGGTAGTGGAGGTGGGGGTTGACGTTTCCGATTATTCCAATTCGACCTAAGTTGGCCTCTCTGATCGGTAGGAGGTCTTCGATTGGTTGAATTCCAGTCGCCTTAGGTGAGTACTCGCAGAGCAAAAGGGCGCCATCTACCCCCTCCTCGTCTAAGTAGCGATCAAATTCATTTGGTCGAATCGACCCCTCGTCGTCATAGACCCTGCTCGCTACGTCCTTGTCGCCAAATTCATCGGCCCAACTCTTCCACGCCTGTTTGAGGGTAGGTATCTTAGCCGCGTGGAGATGTGTGTCGATGAGCCGATATCCATCTATCACTTAGAGACCTCGTACCAATTCAGTATCGACTCCGATCACGCCAACCATCTGTGAGCCACCCGCGTTGCCAATGGGGGCACTTCTTCCCGGTAATACCACCTCAAAGAAGCTCTTGTTATCTTCTACATGTGCCTCTTCGCCATCTGGCACCCGACGGTCTTGCCATATTGCATTCGTCGGACATGCGGGCTCACAGGCACCGCAGTCTATGCATTCGAAAGGATTGATGTAGAGCTTTTTTTCACCCTCGTAGATGCAGTCAACGGGACACTCATCCACGCACGACTTATCCATCGTTCCTATGCACTGACTTGTTATTACGTATGGCATCGTTGGTCCAATCTACCCTCTAACTAATTGCCGTTTTTGCCCATTTGGAACTTTGTAAAGGTAATGGAACCTTGTAAAGCTCAGTAATTTATATTCGTCTCTAACTTTTTGCCTCGAGCCCTAGATTGGAGCTTTGGTGGAGTTGAGATTGTTTTGAAGTTGTAAGTGCAATCTGCTACGGCGCTTTATTAACCATCCGCGTTATGAGCAAATACCGTAATCTTCGTTCAACCTCGGAGGTGTGTCGATTTAACAACCTTAGATCCAATTTATCTAAACACTAGATAAAGCTCAGAGATAATGGGAGCATCTCCCACTACTTTTAGCCTTCGACACTATGTATCGGATGAGTGGCCAGGTGCAAGGTGTTCTCTTGGGTCAATCTTTGCTACAGCGTTGTTTATGGCAGTTGCCGCCTCCCCGAAGCCGACCGCTATGAGCTTTACCTTCCCCTCATAGGTTGCAATATCTCCCGCTGCATAGATCCCATCGACATTAGTCTCCATCTTGGTATTCACCGGAATGTGGCGATTATCAACAACCTCTATACCGAGGGACTTTATAGATGCGACGTTTGCGTTGAAGCCTAAGGCAGCGACAATTCGATCACAACTTCTGTATGTGACGTCATTACCTTTAGTGATCTCGACCTTTTCTAACCGCTCAACTCCGAGTAGGGAAGTCACTTCGGCATCAGTTATTACCTCGACGCTAGAGGCAAAGAGCTCCCTGACGCTTGCTTGGTGGGCTCGAAAGTCACTTCGGCGATGAATTATCGTCACGCTACTAGCAATTGGCTCCAACATAAGTGCATAATCGACCGCGCTATCGCCACCTCCAACCACTACAACATCCATTGCTGCCAATTCCCTAGGGTTAGGGATGAAATAGGAGACTCCCTCGCCAGAGAATCCCTTAGCAGCTGGGAGAGGTTTTGGCGTGAAGGTTCCTACCCCTCCCGAAATCAACGCTGCCTTCGCATTAATTTCGCGTCCAGTCGCGGTCTCGAAGGTGTGGATTCGATCCTCCTCGTTGAATCTTCTACCGACTACCGACTCGCCAAGGAAGAAGGTTGGGTTGTAACGAAGGGCCTGACGATAGAGGCCATCGACCAGCTCCCTTCCGAGTATTTGAGTAAAGCCGGCGACGTCATAGATCTTCTTCTCGGGATAGAGGGCAGCAATTTGTCCGCCAACGACGCTTAGCGAATCGACGACAGCAATCTTTTTTCCTCTAAATCCGCCGTAGTAGGCCCCGTATAGCCCTACCGGGCCAGCACCGATGATTACGATGTCAAATAGGTCGCCCCTAAATCCATCTGCCGTTTCTATGCCATTGGCGATCTCTATCGGCGCTAGACCCTTCGGGGAGTTCTCTTGGTTCTTAGTTGATGTCAATTTAGAGACTTCTCCTCTTTGAATATGAGATAGTTACATGGATCGAAGGTGTGATGAATCGGTTGTTCAACTCAGAAGACCTCGTGCCTGCTCGCGCAGTTCGACCCTGCGCACCTTTCCGGTTGCAGTTGTTGGGAATGAGGTTACGAATACGATCTTCCTCGGCCGTTCGAAGGAGGGAAGGGCCTCGCGGCAGTGAGCAATCAACTCCTCTTCGGTAGCGGATCCTCCCTCATTCAAGATGACAAAGGCAACTGGTTTTTCAAGTTGGTCTTCATCGACCGCACTTACAACCACCGCTTGGGCTACTGCACTATGCTTTACTAACGCCTCCTCCACTTCAGTTGGGGAGACCCAAATCCCAGAGGCCTTCAACATATCTGAAGTTCGCCCGAGGCAGCGATAGTAGCCATCTTTATCCTTGACGTAAGTATCTCCGGTTCTCAGCCATTCACCCTGAAATACTTCGCGAGACGCTTCGTATCGGCTGTAGTAGCCAATTGCCGTTGAGTCTCCCCTCACATAGAGCGTTCCGGTCTCATCCTCTTTGGCCTCTGCTCCATCGTCCTTTATGATCTTTAGGTCGTAGCCTGGAACTGCGACACCCGTCGTACCTGCGCGTACCTCTCCTTCGCGATTCGATAGAAAGATATGAAGCATCTCGGTCATTCCGATTCCATCGAGGATGTCAAATCCAAATCGTTCAGTGAACTTTTCATATAGAGATGGGGGTAGGGGTTCCCCAGCTGATGCGCTCAACCTTACACTTGCCATCTTCTTCGCGTCGACGTTGCTGTGCATCATGTTTGCGAAGAAGGTGGGACCTCCGAAAAATAGGGTAGCCCCATGACGATCGACTTGGTCGGCTATCAATTCAGGCCTGGATGGATTTGCAACGAGAATCGTCGTAGCACCTACAAAGAGGGGGAAGAGTATTGAATTTCCGAGTCCATAGGCGAAGAAGGCTTTGGCGGCCGAAAGCGTCCTGTCATCCTCTTTGATTCCAAGGACTTTGACTGCGTAGTTATTGGCTGCGACTTCAATAGAGCCGTGGCGATGCATCGCACCTTTGGGCCTTCCCGTAGTACCCGACGTGTAGAGCCAAAAACACGGTGAGTCAAATCCGGTATACCGCGTGCCTCTCCCTGCATATGGAGCAATTGGTACGTCTCTTAGGTCACAGTAACGATAAGTTCGATCTACTTCGATATCCCCAGCGCTATAGATGATGTCGAGTTCAGGTGGTCTAACGGTTGCAAAGCCACTCTTTACTAAATCGCTAAATTGAGGAGATACTGCTAGGGCTCGAGCTCGAGAGTCGACTATTAATTCTGTTATCTGTTCACTGTGCAGCATCGTGGAGATAGGTACCGGTATGGCACCAACTCTCATTGCAGCTAAAAATGTCACTGCAAAGTCGATCGAGTCGGCCATCAGCATCATGATCCTCTCCTCGGAGCGGATTCCATCCTCAATGAATTGTTGGGCTAGCGAATCAACTTTGGTCAAAAGACCAAGATAAGTCAGTGAGCCCTCATCGGTGATAATTGCGGTCTTGTTCCCAAAGCCTGCCTCAATTTGACGATCTAAGAGCGTCTCGCTTGCATTATAAAACTTTTGCACTTTTCCCCCCAAGAAATTGCAATTATGCCAGATGGACGTATTCGTAGTCGAATGGCTGGTTATTGATACCTTTGATTGGTGGTGCGATCCACGAGGCGATCTTTCCAGGCTCATAGACCGGCTTCATGAGCGACCGAACAAATGCTTTGTCTGCTTCGGTTGGCAGGTATCGCTCTTTGGTGGAGTTGAAGTCGTCCAAGGATAGGATTTCGCCATCTGGAGTTGTCTCGATGGGGGAAAAGATTCCGACCCTTCTGTTGAATGATGTCGCGGGTAATCTAAGGCGAAAGTCAACACCGAACTCTTCTAGGACACGATTCCATCGAGTGACTCCGTTTCGACAGTCGGCGATGTACTCATTTCGTAGCGTGTGATTTAGAGCGGTCAGCGCTGAGACCTCTTTAGAGGTAATTACGCCAGATTCGGTGAGACTATCAACAGAGACCGTAGTTGATTGAAGGATGTGGTCGTCATTTTGGGCCTCTTCGGCCCATCTCCCCTTTAGGCCCATCGTGAAGTAGTTGGCTGCATTTGTCGAGATCTCACTACCGAATAGGTCAAGGGAGACGCTGTAGTGGAAGTTGAGGTACTTTTGAATCACATCGAGTGGAATAGCCCCGTACTGAGCGATATCGTAGGTGTCGTGCTCAGCCATCACCTCGCAACTTCTTCGAACTACCCGATCGATACCAGTCGTGCCGACGAACATGTGGTGTGACTCTTCCTTGAGCATGAATTCACATGTTCGAGAGAGGGGATCGAAGGCACTCTCCTTCAAGGTTCCAAGTTGGTACTTTCCATCGCGATCGGTAAAGTATGTAAACATGAAGAAGCTAAGCCAATCGGGAGTCTCTTCGTTGAAGGCCCCAAGGATTCTTGGTGAGTCCGAAGAGCCTGAGTTGCGAAGGAGCAATTCGTCTGCCTCTTCCCTTCCCTCTCTTCCAAAGTAGGCGTGAAGGAGGTAGACCATCGCCCAAAGGTGACGCCCCTCCTCTACGTTGACCTGGAAGAGGTTTCGAAGATCATAGAGGCTCGGTGCGCTAAGCCCTAAGTTTCTCTGTTGCTCTACCGACGCCGGCTCGGTATCTCCTTGGATCACTATCAATCTTTGAAGATCGCTTCGATACTCTCCAGGTACCTGTTGCCAAGCATCCTCACCCTTGTGAGCTCCAAATGCAACCTTTCGGTTGGCGTCACGCTCAGCTAGAAAGATCCCCCATCGGTACTCTTCCATGGCGACGTGGCCAAATTGTGCCCATCCATCCCTCCCCACATTTATGGCGGTGCGAAGGTAGACGTCGTCGGTTGGAAGTGTTGGTCCCATCTGCTTCCACCAATTGATGAAGTTGGGCTGCCAACTTTCAAGGGCTCTCTTGAGGCGGCGATCGTCACCCAAGTCGACGTTGTTTGGAATCTTTTCGTCATAGTTTGCAATTGCCATCTCTTTTTAGATCCTCTCTCTATTGAAATTTCCGCGAAGGCCGCTGCCGTAACGCCTTAATGCACCCTCTTCGCCACTGGCATTTGGTCTATAGAAGATCCAATTCTGCCACGCAGAGAGGCGTGAGAATATCTTGGTCTCAAGGGTCTCGGGGCCAACGAAGCGATAGTTAGCCTCCATGCCGGTTAGGGCGTCAGGGTTGAAGCTCGCCCGCTCTTCAAGGCAGAGGCGTACCTCGTCGTCGTAGTCGATATCGTCGGGGGCGAAGGTGACTAGCCCCAGTGATAGTGCTAGGTCGCCATCGATCAACTTCCCGATCATCTCCTCCACCTTTTCAATAGAGGTGACATCGCCGTAGAAGCGGGACTCTAGGCGGGTAAGTCCATTTCCCATTGGAAGTGGGCCGAAGTTCATCTTCGATAGCATGAAGTGACTTTCCGAAGAGTCATCTTCAGAATCAATGAGTTGATAGATACGATCTGATGCTAGGGCTATCTCAAAGAGCGATCCTGAGAGAAGGTTGCCACCCTCGATTAGAGTGATAAGCGATCGGCTGGTAACGTCAAATCTCTTTAGGGTACGTTTTTGGTAGTGAATCACTTCATTGGCAAACCAATCGTCGCGATTTGCAAGAAGTAGCTCGTCGAACTTTACTATCTCTAGCGGGTCGCCCTTGCCCCGAATTACCCATGTTCCAATCTCGGGTTCGTTGGTACGCAGTTCTAGGATCGCATCGTCTAGTTGTCTAGTTAGAGACAACATATAGAAGTTCTCCCCCTGTCCCTTGGCAATCTCGATCGACTTTGGAGCACTAATGCCATCGGGGAGAGCGACGTTTATCTCTGCGTATCGAAGTTCGCGATTTATCAATACCTTGACGTAGTCGTATGAGATGAGATCGTGGTCAACCACCTTCTTCAGGGGGTTCAGCTCAATACCGATCTGCGGGGCGTTCTTTTGGAGCGTAGATGCCAACTGCGATGCATATTTGACGACTTCGTCAGAGAAGGATGCTTTAGGGACTAGGCCATCCACAAGCTTCATCGCAAGTGCCTTCTTGCCTCCAACCCCTTCGGGCTTTGTGGCGAAGTAATCGGCGAGATCCCGTCGAACAAAGCGCTTGTCCACAACTCTTGTTAGCCCACCGGTACCAGGTAGAACGCCTAGGAGGGGAATCTCCGGAAGCGATACTGCGCTAGATCGATCATCCACGAGGAGTATTTTCTCGCATGCTAGAGCAAGCTCGTAACCCCCGCCAGCAGCTACCCCATTTAGTGCTGCGATGTAGACCTGTGAAGAGTTGGTAGTGGCATCTTCAATTCCTAGGCGGGTTTCGTTGGTGAATTTGCAGAAGTTCACCTTCCATTGATGGCTCGATTGTGCGAGCATCTTGATGTTTGCACCTGCGCAAAAGATCTTCTCTTTGGCCGATGTAATCACAACCACTTTGACGCTTGGATGGGTGAATCGAAGGCGCTGGGTCAAGTCGTAGAGTTCGATATCTACCCCAAGGTCGTAGGAGTTCATTTTGAGTTCGTAGCCCTCTTTGATTCCACCCGCCTCGTCGATGTCGATCTCGACAGTTGCAATTTCGCCATCTATCTTGAGGCGAAGGTGTCGATATGAGTTCGGATCGACTTGAAAATCAACCCTCTTTGGCGCCACCAGTGGTGTCTCCATAAGCCCCCCTTGTTTTTATAACTGTCAACATACTACATAAAAGTGTAATAATGCAAGTATTTGTAGAATATTATTATCTACGTGGTAATATGAATGGTGTGAGCACTCAAGATGTCAAGTTGTTATCTCCATCGGGCGCAAGTGCAAGTGCGCTTCTACTAACTGCACTTGGTGAATTTTTTGCATCACACCACGACTTTTGCTTCGCCTCTGACTTGGTTGAAGTTTTAGCAACGGTAGGCATCGAGGAAAAAAGTGCTCGTCAAGCCATCTTTCGTGCGATCAAAGACGGTTATATGATCTCGACTCGAGTAGGTCGTCGCTCCCAGTTGATGTTGACCGAGCGTGCCCTCAACCTCCTTGAGGTCGGACGTGAGCGAATCTTCTCATTTCAAAGTCGGAGTCTCAGCGATCGCTGGCTAATAGTGGCGCATCCAAATCTTTCGATAGAGAGACAATCGCGCCGGCGCCTCATGATCGCACTCAGGTTCTACGGTTTAGTAAGCCCATACTCGGGGCTATTTGTCGGAACCAATCCTCACTTTTGTGAGATAGTCATGGACATATTCGCCGAGTACGCCCCCGATTCACAGGTGATAGTAGCTACCGTATCTCCTGATGAAGTAGTTGGTATTTCAGATATGGTCATGGAGATGATCGATTTGGATGTGCTAGAGAAGAGCTACGGAGCCTTTATCGACTACTTCACAACGCTTTCAGAGGCAGATCAATACGTCGGCCAGATCCTATCACTCGTTCATGAATGGCGCCACTTTGCAATCGAGGATATCGAGCTCTTCGATAGCCTGCTACCGATCGACTGGATTGGACGCAGGGGGAAAGAGCTCTTCGATAGCCTCTATAACAAGTGGCGTCCTCTTTGTCCAGAGTTCACGTCGTTCAGGTAGAGGTGAAAATTAGATTTAGGGGTATTCATTGCTATCGTTTCTAAAGAAGCCGTCCTTGTGTCAAGAAGCCTTTGGAGGTAGGCCTAGATCCATGGACTAGCTGATTTGATCAACTCCATTAGTTTTGCTACATCCAAGAGAGCTGGGTGTCTTTTCTCAATGCGAGTCTCGTGCCCCGAACCCTGGGGCTAATAGATCTAAGGGGAGTGCCTGACCTCTATCGCCTCTAAACGAAGGTTAGGGTTGGATATGTCCCCAAGAGAGCGCTCTTTGAATCTCCTTGAAGAACTTTGTCTAAAAGGGGAGCGTAGACCGATCTGAAGTCAGTTGTCACCTTTAGGTTGTCATCCACGAGGGAAGATAGTGACGGGTAGTCACCGTAGATTCCACCTTTTACCTGATCGCCAACGACAAATAAGACGCTTGCAGTTCCATGGTCGGTCCCGAGGCCACCATTCACGTTAGCTCGCCGACCAAATTCGCTGTAGACCAAGAGTGTTACTCTCGGGCGATTCGTTGAATTTAAAGTTGAAAAGAGGGTTGCGATCGCGTCATCTGCGGCCTTGAGGTCGGCTTTGTGTACCTCAGCCTCATTTACGTGAGTATCAAATCCGCTCATTGAAAATGTGAAGACTCTTGTGTCAAGCCCAGCGTTGATTAAGGTTGCAATGGTCTGTGCATCCTTTGAGGCCCCAGCCGAGTAAGAGCTTGCTCCGCCACCGGTTGCTGCACTTATCTCCCCCAGAGATGTCATGGATGTTGCCTTAGTTGATCCGCTAAAGAGGTGTGACAAGTCATCATTTAGCGTCAGAAGATTCGATATCGATGCTGAGTAGACTAAGTCCATCCCTTGGTACTGAGATTGATCTGACAACTCTTTTAGAGTTGCGCTGTCGAGTAGATAGGGTAGTGGTGCCGGTGTCGTTGATAGGAGCGACGAGGCGCTATTTTTAGCCCCTATTGCGAGCGGTGGAACTGAAGTTCCGATCGATATTGCTGTTGTTGGAGTCGGGGCCGCTAGTTGATCTAGATATCGCCCAACCCAACCTGTGGTGATGGTGTTATCGGTCGATCCCGCCTGCCAAATATCCATTGAGACAAAGTGTGAGAGGATCGGATCTGGATAAGAAACTCCTGCGACTATTGCGACTTTCCCGCTAGCCCACATCTTTTGGAGATTAGATAGGGAGTTGTTGATGTAGAGATCGTCCTTTCCAAGGGCTGTTACGTCGCTAGCACTTAGTGCGAGGGAGCCGCGGAGCTGCCTATAGAGGGGGTCTTGAAATGGAACTATTGTATTTAGACCGTCGTTTCCGCCATATAGGGTAAAGATCACCAAGACATCGTGGTTACTTGGAGTTATCTTCGCACTCGGTGAATTAATCTTTGTTATCAGCTGATGATTTCTATCGAAGAGCAGATACCCTGAGGCGGCTGCTGCCGCTGATGATGCACCTAGTGCCAGAAACTTTCGCCGTGAGAGAGTCGTCATTTTTTTGCCTTTCAAATCGAGGGGCTAAGACATATATGGAGCATTGATCGAAGTTTTAGTTAGCGAGCGGTTAGCTTCATGCGTTTATGTACTCGGGAGCTGCCAGCGCAGCTGCGATAAGTGCCTTCGGATCGTTAACTCGTTGAGATAGTAAAGAGAGGGTCGGTTGCGAGAGAGGGGCCATGTTTAGAAACGTTGTTGCAGTCTCGACCCGAGTTGAAGGAGCAGCTTGCTCGATTGCGGATATGTCGGCGTACTTGAGTAGGTAGTTGATCACTTCAATACGTGATGCAGTAGTTGACGTTGAGACAAAGTAACGATTTTCTGGCCATCCTCCAACGTTTGGTGGGAGAAACGGTACTTGTCCAAGGGTTCTTAAGGCCGCAACGACTCTGTTCTTTGGCACAGTGGAGGGGTCTATCTTGAGGGCTGTAAGAGCACCTACGAGGTATTCAAATGGCTCTTTTGTAAGGCCGGTTAGGGTTTGAGGGCTCGAGAAAGCGTTACTCGAGACGATGTCTGTTAGGAGTTGTGAGATCGGAGTGGTCGCCGGTGAGAAGTTTTCTGCCAATGAATTAGCGATCGGATCATTTGGCGTAATTGGATATGCAAGGTGCGAGAAGACCTTTGCAGCTACGAAGCGTGCAGAGGCTTTTGTGCTAAGGATGATGTCGATTATTTGATCTCCATTGAAGGTTCCACTTTGGCCTAGAAAGGTCTTTGTACCAAAGTCATGGAGGCGTGGATCTATGAAAAACGAGAGATCAGTTGGGTTGAAGCGCCATCCAGTGAAAGATCTAGCGGCTGATACAACGTCGCTTTGCGTGTAGTTGCCGACGCCAAATGTAAATAGTTCCATTAACTCGCGTCCGAAGTTTTCATTTGGCGCACCAGAGGTGTTACGAATGGTATCTAGCCAAATCATCATCGCGGGGTCGATTGAGATCCCATGGGTTAGTTGGGAAAACGATTCGAGAGCGTATCGTCTTTGGAGTTGGTTCTGATTTGCCATGAGCGATGAAACAATGACTTTTTGGATCGAAGTAGCAAAGTGGCCGTGCCAAAGGAGCGTCATTCGCTCTCGAGTTTTTGCATTTGAGGTGACGGCGTTACTAAGCCACCAGGTAACGATTGCAGGTAATTCTTCGTGTAACGATGTCCCAGTTAACTGCTTTAGGGCCACTCGATTTTTGGATTTTTTAGCTTCTACAAATTGAATATACGGTGTGAGCTGCGGTATTGTTATCTGTGGTTGACTCACCTGTGACGCTTGCATCAAGTTTTTAACCTGTTGAATCGGATCGAGTGAATTTGGGGGGATACCAAAGGCGAGCCGCCGAGTCACCAAAGCCGCCAAGTTGCTTGTGGTTATATTGAGATTGCCTGCCATGTAGTTAATTTGGCTTGCTTATATTAAGGATTTATTACGTCCACTCAAGTCATTTCTTGATGAATCGTTATGACGGCTACTGAAAATATATAAATTGAACATCTAACGAGTATCATCGATTAAAAAAATAGGCTCAAATTCAAAATTTATAGGATTTTATCTACTAACTTACATCTATAGTAAATCGGAAAAGTGTTTTGACAGAGGTGGCATGCCAACGGAGACTTCGCTCCTGCTAGTTGAGGATGATAAGGAGCTTGGACAATCTATCTCGATCTACCTCGAAGCGAATGCTTTTGACGTAACCTGGGTCCTAAGCGCCAAAGAGGCAAAGGCTGTTCTTTGGGAGAGGCACTTCGAAGTTGTCCTCCTCGATATCGTCCTTCCAGATGGCGATGGACTTGAGTTATGTGAAGAGATTCGATCGTCTAGCCGCTGGACGCCCACCCTGGTCTTGAGCGCCCTCGGATCACTCGACGACCGACTGAAGGGTTTTTCTGCCGGGGCCGACGATTATCTCACTAAGCCATTCTCCCTAGCGGAGTTAGTAGCACGTATCAGAGCCGTTCTTAGGCGAGGTTCAATTGCACCTGGGGTTGAGATTCGTTTTGGGAACATCGTCGTTGATCAATTGGCGCATCGGGCCTTCGTCGCCGATCGGGAGGTGCGGCTTTCGTCTCGCGAGATATCTCTTTTGGTGACTCTGATCCAGCATGAAGGCACAGTATTATCAAGGGCGATGCTGCTCAAGAGCGTTTGGCACGATACAAGCGACGTTGCTCAGAACATAGTCGATCAGTACATAAGAAGACTCCGCATGAAGGTCTGTACGATCTTAAGTCGGGTTGAGATCGAGACACTACATGGGCAGGGATATCGCATCAGGCGAGTCGCCTGATCGGTGACGAGGTCGGTGTGTGAAGCCCTTTGTTTTACGCTACGTAGTCTTTGCTATTTGTCTTGAATTTATCTAGACAGCCTTAATTCGATGCGAATTTAAGGCCGATGCCTTGAAGTACTTTAGGCGAAATAATTATCGTAAATTGTCTTCATTCCATAAACAAGATTCGGCTTAAGCATTGAAATTTCAATGACATCGCTTTAGAGCTTCTAGTCATAGATGAAATACTACAAATAGTGGTTATTTTTTATATTCTTTTCACTCTTTATAGCGATAAAATAACGAGATTTAGTGCATAATTGGCAGATGCAATACGAACACGTGCCCCATCCGAGGATTTTGAAGCGCAAGAGTGAGGCCGCGCCAAAGGTTACCGATCAAGCTGTCGGATTCAACGGGCGTCTCGCACTTTTGATTACCAAGGCCGTTGGTTCGATGTGGTGCGCCTATCTCTTTGCCGCCTTTGACCTCTTGTCTCTGCCGGCGGCGATTCGAGGTGGAATACAGTCCATCGTCTCTTGGGTGGCGCAAACCTTCCTTCAGCTCGTCTTGTTATCTATAATCATGGTCGGTCAAAACCTCCAATCCCAAGCTGCGGATAAGAGATCTGAACAGACATATGCCGATGCAGAGGCGATACTTCACGAGTGTCTCGAGCTTCAGCGCCACCTAAAGGCTCAAGACGAGACCTTGGCTCAATTGATCGAAAGGGTTAGTGGATCTAAATAGCAGCCAAGGAAGTCATTCGACAATTCTCCGGTGGTGTGTTACTTGGCGAATCTAGAGTTGGAACTCTTCGTCTTGCCCAGTAGATTTAGAGCGAGAGATTTGGCGCTAAGGGAACGATCATTTAACTTTGCGATGGTTCGATATTTTTTTGGTGCGGCGACCTAAGTAGTACTGCCAAAAGAAGTGTGATAGTGGAGCCTACTGCCACAGCGAGGGCAAAGTAACCCGGGTGCCCGAAGAGGTAAAAGACGAAGAATCCTCCATGGGGCATTGGCGATGTTACTTTCAGAGCCATTGATGTTGCTCCAGAGATTGCTGCGCCGACAATCGATGCAATTACCATCTCTCTTCTATATCCCGATTTAGTAAATGGGATTGCCCTTTCAGAGACTAGGGAGGCACCGATGATGGCTGAAAGTGGAGCATTCTTTCGTTCGTCGACTGTGAACCTACCAGGAGCGACGATTGCAGCTAACGAAAGGCCAATTGGGGGGACTACTCCAGAGGCTATAACTGCCGCCATGAGAAGGTAGTTTCCAGAGAGAAGGAACAAAATTCCAATCGAATACGCAATCTTATTGATTGGACCGCCAAGGTCAGCGGCCATCATCGCGCCTATGATTGCACCGATTAAACCTAGTTCCGTGGTGTTTAGTCCATTTAGGGCCATAATCAGATGGTGATTTATGGCGCGCGATGGAGGGGAGATGAGATATGTAGAGGCCAAGGTTGTTATGACCGTAGAAAGCACTGGGGTAATCGTCGTTGGAACGACGGATCTCAGAGCCTCCGGGAACTTGATCTTACCGATATATCGAACCACTAATCCAGCGATGACTCCTACACAGATACCCCCGAGGTAGCCGCCTCCAAGATACGATGCACTTAGACCTCCTATTAGTCCTGGAATCAGTGCAGGTCGATCAGCAATTGCGAATGCGGTGAAGCCGCTCAGGATTGGAATCGCGAGCGCCATAGCGAGGAGGCCAATGAGATAGAGTGCGCCGGGAAAGTGATGATTCCGTAGAAGTTCTTGAGAATTCAAGAGAAGCTGAAAGTTGACTTTGCTATCTGCTCGAACTACTACGGGAGAGAGGCTTGGGGTGAACCATCGTGCAACTGTTGTGAGGGATCCACCGACAGCTATCGCAGGGATGGCATAGCTCATACCCGTCATAAGCCACTGTCGGACTGTGGTTAAGGATTTTGATTTTTTTGAAGTTCGCTCTTCTGGTTGGCTCTCTGTTTTATCGTTGTCGCTCGCGTTGGCGCTGATAGAGATCTGTCGCGCCTTAGCCCTCTCGATAGCCTCTGAGATCACTCCGGCGGGCTGGTTGATTGCAACCTTTACACCAATTTCGTAGATGGGTAGGTGTTCAAATCGATCGCGACCTCGAACGCCGATGTCGGCTGCAAAGATTGCAGCATCTGCGGTAGCGATTGTGTTGTCATCAATGGCGGAGATTCCAGCCGATCCCTGTGTCTCTACAAAGATCTCGACTCCCATCTCCGCAGCCGCACTCTCGAGGGCTTCGGCTGCCATGTAGGTATGGGCAATTCCTGTTGGACATGAAGTGACTGCTACGATCTTCACTTTGAAAACTCCACCACGAACCACTCTGGATTTAGATAGATCTTAGTCACGTGAATTTTCCGCAAGCCTTATACCTTTAGCGCCGTTGATGAACTTCGAATGATTCGATCGCAATCGACTGAAGAGTTGATTTTAACTGAGCAGTTTCCAACGTCGGTTGGACCAGCCATAAGGCTACCTGGAAGTGAAATTGTTGCCCCTGCCCACTTCAAAGCCCGCGAAAGGCGATCTTCAACAGATCCTTCTTCGGCTATAAAGCCAGCTAGCAGGCAATCTCCAGCTCCTACGGATGATCTCACCGCCTCCACCTCCACCTCGCCATGTACGACATCCTTTTGATCGATGTAGATTGCGCCATCTGCACCAAGGCTTACCAAAAGCGATTTCACCCCGTCGGCGACGATCTCTTTAGCTGCGGTGATGACCTCTCCGAATGTACGAAAGCGTCTTCCACAGAGCTCTTGAAGTTCGTCGATATTTGGCTTAATTAGATATGGCTTCGATCTAACCGCCGCCTTCAAAGCCTCGCCAGATGAGTCGACTACGACATGGACATTTAAATCTCTCGTCGCCTCAAGGATGAGCCCGTAGATTGAGTGGTCGACTCCCCTTGGAAGTGAACCAGATGCAACTAAGTAGCCGCCCTCTTGTGCCGCTCTTATGGTGGCTTCAATAAGGCGTTCGATCTCGGCTTTAGAGAGAGCTGGACCTGGTTCGTTTATCTTCGTAACGGTTCCATTCGGCTCGACGACACTTACGTTGACTCTGTTGGAGCCAGAGATTGCTACAACATGTTGCGTGATCGAAAAGTGATCGAGTATGCGCGTAATCTCGCTTCCTTCACTTCCTCCTGCGGGATATATACATGATGTCTTATATCCAAAGAGCGAGAGAGCCTTCGAGACGTTTATACCTTTGCCTCCAGCATCGATACGAAACGAAGTCGAACGTGTCGTGCTCCCTCGAATCATTGAAGTTACTTCTAGAGTTCTATCGAGGCTTGGATTGAGGGTGACGGTCGAGATCAACTAAGAACCACCTCTACACCTGCTCCTTGTAGGGCGGAGATAGCTGAATCTGATAGCGAAGAATCTGTAATCAACTTTGAAATCTCACCTATATTGGCAAAGCGCGCAAACTTTTCATCGCCATATTTAGTGGAGTCCGCGAGGATCACTACCTCCTTGGCTGCATGAACCATACCTCTTTTTACCGCCGCTTCACTTGGGTCAGGGGTAGTGGCACCCCTTTCAATGGAGATACCATTTGCACCCATGAATGCAATTGATACGCGTATGTCAGAAAGGGCATCGATCGCCCAAGCATCGACTGTTGAGGCCGTCTTCGAGCGAAGTCTTCCACCGATTAGTAGCACTGAAAGCTCTGGGCGATTTGAGAGGTTGAGGGCTATGTGGGGAGAATTCGTTACCACCATTAGCTCTATACCTTCAGGTATACATTGAGAGAAGAGGTGCGTAGTCGATCCAGAGTCGATAATGATCGAGTCACCATCTTTTAGCATTGATACTGCTCGCGTAGCAATCGCTACCTTTTCGTCGTTGTATAGGTGTAGACGTGAGTCGATATTTATCTCTGCTCGAAGGTTTTCGACCAGGATTGCGCCGCCATGCACCCTCCGTAGGAGCCCCTCCTTTTCTAGGAGGTCCAAGTCTTTGCGGATCGTCTCCGGCGTCACCTCTAAGGTTCTCGCCGTATCAATCACTTCGATCCGTCGCTGATGGCGAAGTAGGTCACATATGTATTCATGACGTTGGTTGGCGAACACAACTCTCATCCTGGCTTAAAAGTTTGCTTAGGGTTGATATTACTTCCTATTCATTTGTATATCTCCAAAAATGCGATTTTTGTTTTTGTTTATTTGGTTTTGGAAAAATATATATATTTTTTTATTTATTACCTCTATTTTGGTCAATTGTTTAACTACTCCCCAATGAATTTCGAGGTTGCAATTCACATTATTGCTCTTCATAGGTTATATTCTGTCAAATTGGGGGATATGACACTTGATAAAGAAAACGGATTTCGCTATCCTTGATATCGAATTCGGAATTTTCTCAAAAATATAATTAAGTTACTTATTGTTGGGAGATTGTTTACAATACTCAGAACTTTCCCTGTTCAGAGCTAGTAGCCGCTCGATTTTTGACGATTTTTGTTTTAATTGTTAATTTCTTTGTATTTCTTTGATGAGTTGACTTTTGTTTACTTGGCTATTACTTTCGAGTACTCGATAACCAATGCGTATACTCAATGGACGCCACTCGGTGGGGTAAAAGAGTGAAAACTATAAAGGGGTACAACAAGATGGCATTGCCACTAAAGTCAAGCAAGTTCAAGATTGCTCTCGGCGGCCTAGCTGTAGCCGCTATTGCTGCAGCCTGTGGAAGCACTTCAGCGTCGACTACGACTACTGCAGCATCCTCATCGTCTTCGTCATCGAGCGGAAAGATCACGATAGCATTCAACATGGGCGCTGAGGCAGATCCATTCTTCATCTCCATGAATCTTGGCGCCTCCGCCGAGGCTAAGAAGCTTGGCGTCAATCTGATCTGGCAGGGCGATCCATCCGTCTACTCTCCAGCGACTCAGATCCCGATCGTGAATCAACTCTTGGCACTTCACCCAAGCGCATTGATCATCGCGCCAACCGATCCAACCGCCTTGCAGGCATCTGTCGATCAAGCTGTTTCGATGGGAATCCCAGTCTTCAACGTCGATACTCACGTCGCCGACATGTCAAAGGTCGTCTCATTCATTACAGGTGATAATACCCAGGGTGGTCAAGCAGCCGCAGACGCAATGGCGAAGGCCATCAATTATCAGCCCGGAAAGACCTATCAAGTTGTCGTCGGTATGTCATCGCCGACGGCTACTACCAATACCGCGCGCCTAGCCGGATTTGAAGCGGAATTGAAGGCCAAGTATCCTGGCATGCAGGTAGTATCAACTGCGTACTCCCAGTCTCAAGCCGCCGTTGCCAACACCAACGTGAACAACTGGCTCACTCAATATCCTAACCTCGCCGGAATCTTTGCGATCGATGGTACGAACGCATCTGGCGCCTCAGCGGCCCTTGAAGCCCACAATCTTGTTGGTAAGGTTGCATTGGTTGGATATGATGCGTATTCTACAAACGTTGACTTGCTCTCTAAGGGTGTCTTTACCGCCCTCATCGCTCAAAACCCTGCAGAAGAGGGAGCTATGTCAATCGATAATGCCGTCAAGTATATAAAGCAAGGAAAGAGCGCAGCTGGGATTCAGAAGCAAATTATTCTTCCGAATATTGTTTTGACTGCACAGACTCCTGCGGCTGATCTAGCTAAGTACACCTACGCGACAGCCTAATTTGCGCTAAGTTCGCCCTAAAGAGGATCGGGCGGCGACGTCGTCGACGTCTGATCCTCTGATTTTTACATCGATGAGCTACTAATAAGGGGCAAAATTGTCTACCAAAGTTGCTGAGAGTACGACGAGTGTCGGCAACGCTTCTCCCGAGAAGGTTCCGACACTTTTGTCGCGTCTCCTCGGAAATCAGCAGTTTTTACTGCTAATCGCATTTATCGTCCTTGTGGCCTTCTTCACCACAAGGAATTCTGTATTTTTGTCCAATGGCGAGTTCGCGAATATCTTTGCCGACTTTGCCTCACTGATTTTGCTCGGCGTAGCTGAGACCTACGTTATCGCAACTGGCGGTATTGACCTTTCCGTTGGCGCTACCTCTGGGTTTGCCGGTGTTGTAGCTGCATTTGCGATGAGGTCGATGCATGGAAGCGAAGCCGTAGTACTAATCGTCGGCTTCTTAGTCTGTATAGCCATCGGCGCCTTAGTCGGCGTTGTGAACGGTGTTTTGATGAACTATGCCGGACTCGTTCCATTCGTCGCAACTCTTGTTACTTTGGGAGCAGCCGGTGGAATGTCTATCGTACTTACAGGTGGGGCTCCAATTGGTAACGACCCAAATGCCATTGCTACGACTGTGAGTATTATCGGACCCTTTTCCTGGCCAGTGCTTGTTGTGATCGCCATAACTATTATCTCAGGCCTTTACCTCCACGCATCTCGATTTGGCAAGTACACCTTCTCTATCGGATCGAATGAATTTGCATCTCGAGCTGCTGGCATCAACGTCAAGAGCCATTTGATGAAGGTCTACGTTCTCTCTGGAGTTCTATCTGGAATAACTGGAATGTTCTTCTACCTTCGACTTGGAAGTGGCGCGCCAACATCTGGTGCTGGCGCTGAACTCTCCGCTATTGCGGCAGTTGTAATCGGTGGAGCTCAACTATCCGGTGGTTCGGCGCGCCTTAGCGGAACTACGCTTGGCGCATTGATTTTGACCACAGTTACAAGCGGCTTGATCATCATGAATGTTCAACCAAACTGGAATCAGGTCGCGGTAGCGATTCTGATCGCAATAGCAGCAGGATTTCAAACATTGCGACCTAGCAAAAGGAAGAAGTAATGGCCCACTTCGACGAGACGCCTCTATACGAGGCAAGAAATATCGGCAAAAGCTATGGATCGGTTATCGCTCTGTCCGATGTATCGCTAAAGATTCACGCCGGAGAGGTGATTGGCCTAGTTGGTGACAACGGTGCCGGAAAGTCAACTTTGGTTAAGATTCTTTCAGGCGTGTATCAACCAGATAAAGGCCAACTCCTCGTCGATGGCGTTGAACACAGTTGGAAGAGCCCTCATGACGCGATGGAAGCCGGCGTAGAAACTTTGTATCAAGATTCCGGTCTAGCTCCTGATCTATCGATCGGATCAAATGTCTTCCTCGGCCGGGAACGGATGCGACCAGGTATTTTAGGAAAGCTAGGGTTTCTTGATCAAAAATTCATGGAGGTTGAGGCTCGAAAGGACCTTGAGAAGGTTGGAATAACTATCCCAGCCTCGAAGAGGAATGTCTCACAGTTATCCGGAGGTCAACGACAGGCTGTAGCAATCGGTCGGGCAGTCGCGTGGGCTCGTAAGGTAATTCTTCTCGATGAGCCGACTAACCATCTCGGTGCCCGTCAGTCGAATGAAGTACTTGGTGTGATAAAGGCTGCTAAGGAGAGGGGCCTTGGAGTTGTGTTTATCTCCCATACTCTTCCTCACGTCCTTCAAGTAACCGACCGAATCGTTGTTCTTAGGCTTGGACGAGTTGTAAAGGATGCTCCCACCTCTGAGTTCAACGCTGAGAGCCTTCTCGGTACAATCACTGGTCTTAGCGGTTCAAGGGTCGAAGAAGACGAGACTGAAGCCATAGCATAGTTATCGTCTTCCGACTTTTTTCAACTCGTTTCAATCCAAGGTGAGTATGTGGATCGAAGATGAGTTGTAACGAAGTTGCAACTGAGATTATGTGGCATCTCAAATAACAACTTCCAAATAAAGAAGGCCCGCCCCTATCACCCGGAGCGGGCCTTCAGAGGTTTATTGCACTGTGTGAATAGATTTGCGCCCTTCGTTTAGAAGTTGAGAACTTCAAGTCCCGTTCGCGCCGACCACTCTTCGAGGCCATCAAAGATTCTTGAGCTATCGTATGAGGATACGGCCTTGATTGTTGCGGGAAAGATGCGGTAGTCGCTAGAAGAGTTGACAAAGAGGTTTCCCGCTGACATCGCAAAGCTTACCGCTAGATCAATGTCGGATTGGTTTGAAAGTGGCTCGTACCAGCTAAAGGAATTTGACTTGATCTCTTGTGAGGGCCAATTTCCTTTTGCTACAGTTTTGATCGCCTGAATTGCAACGGAGCGATTACCGCAGAGCTCAATCAACTCGGTGACATCTGCACGGTAGTTGGAGTTTTGCAGCATTGCGAAGTTGTAGGGGAAGAGGACTGAGTCGTAGCTAAATTCACCTAGAGATTCGATATGTCGTCGAGCTACATCGAAGCCGTGTCCCGTTACCCCGATGAACTTCACCAATCCTTCGTCTCTCGCCTCCACTAACGCCTTCAATGCACCTTGTTCTGAGTGGACTAGTTCCCACTCATCTCTTAAGGTGAGGTTGTGGAGCTGGATCAATTCGAAGGAGTCAACCTTCATTCGCTCTAGCGACCTTCGAATCGATTCACGAGCTCCTTGATAGCTTCTATCTCCAGTCTTTGTTGCCAAAAAGATTTCACTTCGGTGTTCCGAGAGGAACGGCGCCATCTTCTCTTCGGCGTCGCCGTATGAGGCTGCAGTATCGAAGTGATTTACGCCTTGAGCAAATGCAAAGTTGCAGATTTGATTTGCGTACTCTTGGTCGCAGCTGCCAAGTCCTGCTGCTCCGAAGAGGATTCGGCTCGACTCGTGGCCGGTATTTCCAAAGGGCATTTTAGGGATCATAGCCTCAACAATATCAACTACGAAAGGACGGTTTGATATATTTTCTACTCCGATCTTCGGTGGCCGGATTTTATGGAACGATGGCAGCGCTTTCACACCTCTAAATAGAGGTGTCGATAATGATGTAAACTCATAGGCCAATATGGCGTTTGACCAAAGTTATTATGAGACGGCTGAGTACAAGAGGCTTGAAAGTGCCAACGCCGGTGATGAACCGTGGCGTAGATTCGGACCCTATCTCGCCGAACGCGCCTGGGGAACCGTTCGGGAGGACTACTCCAGCCACGGTGACGCATGGCGATACTTCCCCTTTAACGATGCAGTTTCGCGAGCATACCGATGGAATGAAGATGGAATCGGGGGGATCTGTGACGTTGAGCAAAATATCTGTTTAGCCTTTGGTTTCTGGAATGGCGTTGATCCGATCATAAAGGAGCGTTTCTTCGGTCTTTCAAATGATCAAGGAAACCACGGAGAAGATGTAAAAGAGATATACAGCTACGAAGATTCAACTCCTACTCACTCTTATATGCGCCTATCATTCAAGTACACGGTGGATGAATTTCCCTACGAGGAGATTCTTTCCGAAAATGCAAAGAGAAGTAGGGTAGATCCTGAGTTTGAAGTCAACGAGACGAAGCCGTTTATGGATGGCGATCTTTACGATATTCAGATAGAGTACGCAAAGGTATCTCCAAATGAATACGCAATAGAGGTCACCGTTACCAACGAATCAGATCACGATGGCACAATTCACGTAATTCCCACCTTGTGGTTTCGGGATACCTGGTCCTGGAGGGATAAGGCTCCAATGCCAGTTCTCTCCTACTACGACCAGCGCATCGTCGCTAACCACTATTCAAGGGGAACCTCGTCGTTGATAGGAGACGGTGACCATCGGATCTACTTCTGCGACAACGAAACTAACCTCAAGAAACTTTACAACCTAGACCAGTCTCCAAAGTTTCCAAAGGATGGAATCAACGACTTTATCGTCAAAGGATCATCGACCGTAAACCCAAATCAAAAGGGAACCAAAGGTGCGCTTCACTACAAGTTGCCGTTGAAGAAGGGGGAGTCGACGTCTATACGTGTCATCTTTGTCGATGGTACAAATCGTCCAACCATTGACTTTGGTGAGCAGTTTTCGGCCATTTTGGCGACCAGAAGAAGTGAAGCCGATGAGTTTTACGACCATCTGATTCCGGCTAACGTCGACTCTGAGCGGCGCGACGTCGCTCGTGGCGCCTTTGCCGGGATGTTGTGGTCGAAGCAGTTCTACCACTATGACGTGGAGAGGTGGCTAAGTGGCGATCCAAATCAGGTCTCTCCCCCCGGCGAGCGGTTCATGGGTCGTAATGTGGCGTGGTCGCACTTTCACGCTCTAGATGTGATCTCAATGCCAGATGCGTGGGAGTATCCTTGGTTTGCGGTTTGGGACCTTGCATTTCACACAGTTACCTTGGCATATGTCGACCCAGAGTTTGCAAAGAGACAGCTGATTCTTCTCTGCCGCGAATGGTATATGCATCCATCGGGTGCTCTTCCTGCATACGAGTGGTCGTTTGATGATGCGAACCCCCCAGTTCATGCATGGGCCGCCCTAAAGGTCTTTGAGATCGATGGCGCCCGGGACTTTCACTTTCTGGAAAAGGTCTTTCATAAGTTATTGATCAACTTCACTTGGTGGGTGAATCAGAAGGATACCGAGGGCAACAATGTCTTTCAAGGTGGATTTCTTGGCCTAGATAACATTGGTCCCTTCAATCGAAGTGAGTTGCCCCCTGAATTTGGCCGCCTCGAGCAGTCAGATGGAACAGCGTGGATGGCTCTCTATTGCCTATCGATGCTTGACATTGCAATTACCTTGGCTGAGCACGATGATACCTATGAGGACGTTGCAACAAAGTTCTTTGAGCACTTCTGCTACATTGCTTCGGCGATGGATGCACAAGGGCTTTGGAATGAGGAAGAGGGCTTTTACTTTGACCAACTTCGACGGCCAAATGGTGAGAGCGAATCATTAAAGGCCTTTTCGATGGTTGGTCTAATAGCTGTCTGTGCCGTTAGTGTTCTAGGTGCTGATGACTTAATCTTGGTTCCTCAATTCAATCGACGTCTGAATTGGTTCATTGAAAACAAGCGGCAGTACTCAAAGGCTGTAGTTGCAAAGATTGACAGAGACGGAAAGCGTAATCTGCTGCTCGGAGTAGTGCGACCAGAGCGTTTGGTGAGAATTTTAGAGAGAGTTCTATCGGAGGAGCAGTTTCTTTCTCCATTTGGCCTCAGGGCTTTATCGAGGTTTCACAAAGATAACCCCTTAATCTTCAAAGTTGGAGATACTGAGGCACGCCTCGACTACGAGCCAGGGGAATCGTCCTCACCGCTATTTGGCGGAAACTCAAATTGGAGAGGTCCAATTTGGTTTCCGGTAAATTACCTATTCATCGATGCCCTGAGAAGATATAGCGAGTACGTAGATGGCGAGGTCACAGTTGAATTTCCAACTGGCTCTCAAAACAAGATGACCTTGGAAGAGGTTGCTAACGAACTTTCGAATAGGTTGATCTCCTTGTTTTCGGTAGACGAAAGTGGATCTCGGCCATCTCAGCCCGGCATAAAGGGTAGTCCTTTACTCTTTCATGAGTTCTTCAATGGCGATACCGGTAAGGGCCTCGGTGCCTCTCATCAAACTGGCTGGACCGGTTTAGTGGCGAACCTAATCATCGAAGAGGCTAATGGAGACTAATCCTTACTCCTTAGCCGAATTCCCTCCCGCCACTTAGCGGATAAGAGGGTGTTTGGTTATAATTTGCAAGTTACGGAAGTGGCACTCTTCCAAAGAGGTGGCCACTTGCTATCGGGGTAAGCAAAGGCAATCATTAGCACTCTCGGCGTGACGAGTGGTTTTGGGTTAAGCATATTGGCTTTCGTAAAGCTCTTTGTAGTAGCCGTTAGCTGCCAAAAGACTCTCGTGATTGCCATACTCTACTATTCTGCCATCTTTCATGACGATTATATGATTTGCACTTCTAATCGTTGATAGGCGATGGGCGATAATAAAGCTCGTTCTGCCCTGTCGAATCGTGGCCATAGCCTCCTGGAGAAGCATCTCTGTTCTTGAGTCAACATTTGAAGTTGCTTCATCGAGAATCAGGATTGGTGGATTGGCAATAATCGCTCTAGCAATGGTGAGTAGCTGCCGCTGTCCAGCAGAAAGCGACGTACCCATCTCGGTGACGGGAGATTCGTATCCATGAGAAAGTGTTCGAATAAATGCATCTGCCCTGGCTGCTTTAGCGGCATCTACCACGTCACTGTCGGGATCGCTAGCGCCATAAGTGATATTTTCTCTTATGGTTCCGTCAAATAGCCAAGAGTCCTGAAGAACCATCGCAAATGCTGAGCGCACCTGGTCCCGTCCGAGTTGGCTGTAGGGTACACCGTCTATCAAAATCTCGCCTGAGTCTATCTCGTAGAATCTCATGAGAAGGTTGACGAGGGTTGTCTTTCCGGCCCCGGTTGGCCCTACGATTGCCAATTGTTCGCCAGCTTCGACGACAACGTTTAGATCTTCAATTAAGGGGGTCTCTTTGTTGTAGGAGAATGAAACTCCTCGAAGTTCAATCCTGCCGCGCATTTGAGAAGTTAGAGCTTTGGTAGATGGAATTGGCACTTCTTCATCTGCATCAAGAAGTTCGAAGACGCGATCAGCAGAGGCTATACCCGATTGAAGGAGATTGATCTGGCTCGCTATTTGGGTCATAGGCATCGTAAATTGACGAGCGTACTGCGTAAAGGCTACGACAGCACCAAAGGCAATTGCACCTTGCGCTGCCCTATAGCCTCCGACAACCGCAATTATAACGAAGTTGAGGTTGGAGAAGAACTGCATCATAGGTTGCACAATGCCAGAGAGAAATTGTGCCTTGTAGCTAGATTCATAGAGTGCATCGTTGTACTTGTCGAAGGTGGCCTTTGATCGCTCCGTTGCGCCAAAGGCTCGAACCAACTGATGGCCGGAGTAGCTCTCTTCGATGTGGCCGTTGATCTGACCTGTGCTTCTCCACTGTGAGACGAAGAGCCCTTGAGACTTCTTTGCGACCCTCTTGGCAGAGAGAAGCGCTAGTGGAACGGTAATCACCGCGATCAAGGCTAGGAATGGTGAGATTATGACCATTACTAACAAAAAGATTACTATCCCCAATATCGAAGTAAGGAGTTGGCTTAGCCCTTGTTGTATGACTGTCGATATGTTGTCGATATCGTTTGCCACTCGTGACATTGTGTCGCCGTGGGACTTTGAGTCAAAGTACGATAGGGGAAGGCGGCCTAGCTTTTCTTCGACGTCTTTCCGCAGCAGTGCGGTTGCCCGTTGAGCAACTCCAGCCATGACGTAGCTTTGCCCAAGAGATAGAAGCGAGTTGGCGACGTAAAATCCTAGGGTGATTGTTAGTAGTCGATAGAGGCTGGAAAAGTCAATACCCTTTGGTATGGACGGAAACGCGGAGACGATCGAGGCAATCTGGGAGTTCCCGCTCTTTCGCAGCACCGCTTCAACGCAAACCTTCGACCCATGGCATGCGGTAACGAGGTTGTGCATCTTTGAGCCAACTACACCATCAAAGATAACGTTGATGGCATCTCCTAAAAGTTTGGGCGCAATGGCGGCAAAGATTGTAGAAGCTATGCCGAAGGTTGCCGCTAGAAGGAAAGTACGCCTATCGGGTGCGAAGCGACGTGCCATCTTTTTGATGACGGCCTTTGAATCTATCTTCTTTTGCGTGTGATGGGCCCCTAGATTTTGAGCGCCCGCGCGCATTCCCATCATCTAATTGCCTCCGTCGATTCTTGCGAGGATACGATCTCGCGATATTGTTCGCAATTTGCAACTAGATCATCGTGTTGTCCAATGGCAATCAACTTGCCATCGTCGAGTACTGCAATTTGGTGAGCGTCGCGAATTGTTGAGATCCTTTGAGATATCAAGATAACTGTCTTGTTTGCAACCTTGCTGCTAAGGGCGGTCCTAAGTCTTCTATCCGTAGTTGCATCTAGTGCAGAAAAGCAGTCGTCAAAGATTAGGACTTCTCGGTCCGATACGAGCGCGCGAGCGATGGCGAGCCTCTGTCGTTGTCCGCCTGAAAAGTTAGTTCCGCCCTGGTCGACCTGATACTCGAGGCCACCATCTAGTCCCTCAACAAAGTTCATTGCTTGGGCAATCTCAAGAGCTTCATATATCTCTTCGTCCGTTGCGTCAATTCGACCGATCGTCAAGTTGTAACGAAGGCTACCCTTGAAGAGATATGAGGTTTGAGGCGTCAGCGCTACTCGACTCCAAAGTTCATCTAATTCAACATCTCGGATATCCTGTCCCGAAAACGAGATCGTACCTGCAGTTGGATCGTACGACCTGACGAGCAATTTTACAAGCGTCGACTTTCCTGATCCCGTGCCACCGATGATCGCTGTCGTCTTACCGAAGGGAATCGCGAGATCGAGGTTGTTGATGATTGGCTCTTCTGATCCCTCGTATCCAAATGTCACGCCCTCTAGAGTTATGTTTGCCTTCGCAGGTAGTGGTTTCGTATCTACTGCGTTTTGGACGTGCGCTTGCTTCGCCAAAACCTTTGTGATTCGTTCGGAGCACGAAATTGCACGAGGCATCAGGACGATTACAAAGACGCTCATCATCACTGAGAAAAATATTTGAGTGATATAGGTAATGAATGCGACAAGGTTGCCAACTGGCATTGAACCATTTGATATCAGATGTGACCCGAAGTAGACGACAGCAATCGTCGATCCATTTAGAACCAGCATTAGCGATGGCATCGAAAAGGCAAAGATTCGATTCACGCTTAGGGCAGTCCTAGCGAGAGATTGGTTTGCGTCGTCAAACCGTGACTCTTCGAAGGGCACCTTGCGAAATGCACGAACCACTCTTACACCGGTGATCTGCTCACGAAGAATCAGGTTTATTTTGTCGATCTTTTTTTGAATCTGATTGAAACCAGGCACAGCTAGTCGAACCATGGCGATCACTATTGCAGCCATTACAGGTACCACTACGGCGATCACTAGCGATAGTTTTGCATTTTCCCGCATCGCCATGATTACACCTCCAATTGCCATGATTGGAGCCATTACCATCATCGTCAGCGCGACTTGAGCGAAGAGTTGTATCTGCGATACGTCGTTCGTATTCATCGTTATCAAAGACGCAGTCGAGAACTCTGCTATGTCGTCCTCGGAAAACGCTGTGACCTTTTCGAAAATCGCGGCACGAAGGTCTTTGCCTATTCCCATAGATGCCTTGGATGCGTAGAGTACCCCAATGGCCGCTATGGCACCAATGCCAACCGTAAGGGCGAGCATGTCAACTCCGATCGATATGATCTTTGACAGTTTGCCGCTTACAATTCCGTTGTTGATTAGTTCGGCGTTTAGGTTTGGTAGGTAGAGATTGCCTATCGTCTGTATCGTGACGACTACGAGCACCGTTAGGATCAGCTTTCGGTACGGCTTTGAAAAGCGGAATAGTAAAGATACGAGCATTAGTCACCTGAGCTTTTGAACTACCTTCGAATCTAGTCGGAGATGGATCTTTTGGTTGAATAGTTCAACTCCCTTGGGTACCGTTATTTCCTAGGTGGTGGTACCACGCTGGGGCGAGGTAGCTCCCCATTCCTAGTTATCAGTTGATGAAGTAGTCGAAGTCGTAGATTCGCCGTCATTATTTATCACAGTGGGATCTGGCGCCTGCGTGGTTGTAGTGGTGAGCTGGTTGACGTCTGAAGACTCGCTACTTCCGGTTAATGCGGCGAACGAAACAGCTGACCAGTTAGATGAGTTATCCGTCAGAGGCGAAGTGTCGATGCAGCTTACGTTACTTCCTCCTACGTAGTAAAAGTATCCTGGTGCGACACCGCCTATTAGGTATGCGATTCCGAAGGTAGTTCCAGTCTTCGACGTTTCAAATACGCAGACGCCCATGTTGTCGGCTGGAGTTAGTACATCAATGGCGTTGGGAGTCACCGTAGAGGTGGTCGAGCCTTGGAGCGCAAGCTTTGCGGCGTAGTTGGGCTCGATACTAGCCATTGCAGATGAGTTTAGGCCCTGGTAAGTACCGTTTGCAGTGAGTTGGTAACTTGATGACGCTCTTATTAGGTTCGCAACGTCGCTTTGTGCTGACCGATCGTAGGCAGCATTCTGTGCACCGAGATAAGAAGGCACAGCTATTGCAACAAGGATACCAATTATTAGGACGACAACCATTAATTCAAGAAGCGTGAAACCTAGTTCGTCGTAGTCGTGATATGTGGTCAGGTAACTGCCTAGACGCGGCTTGGAGGCGATACTTTCACGGTTGATCGTTTCGCGGTGCATGTAAGCAAAACCATGCAACGTCGTTCGCGGAGTCCTTTTCCAAGTTTTTGCCTTAATTGAAGTGGGTTGCACAGTTCGTAATATCGAATAAATGCTTTTCGATCTTGAGATTTATTTGGAGCGCTTTCAATAGAAAGAAGTCGTTATTGCGATTTGTAAGAGGAATGGGTCGTAGATTTGATGTAACTTTGATAATGCGTTGATCAGCTTTGTTAGATGGTGAGCGGGGAGTCCCTTAGCGCTCAATTAGTCATGTTTATGAATTTAATCTGAAGGTAAATTTTCAGGCACAATGGCGTGTAGAATGCACCTTAGGTGTCATGGCAGATAATTAATTGCAGGCTTGCCGTCGTAGATCTTTCTCTTGTTGTCGTAACGCAACTAAGTTGTTATAAACCGCGAAAGATGAAAAACAATTGTCTTTTAGCGCTGCGATGATTTCTGTTTCCCATTGATTCAATCCTTTATGTCAAATAGCCAACAATCTGCCGGCTGGTAACAACAAGCCTTCAAGCAAGCAGATCTATCACCAGTACCCCTGTGGTATCAATATTCGTTAAACCAACCCCTCGCAACCCTCGCAACCCTCGCAACCCTCGCAACCCTCGCAACCCTCGCAACCCTCGCAACCCTCGCAACCCCTCGAAACCCCAGCTAGCACACATTTTCACTTTTTTCTTTCCCAAAACGACATCAACATAACCAAATCCCGTAT
>JAKCDL010000017.1 GCA_021841935.1 Actinomycetes bacterium
TTGACCTCATCTCTTAGCTAAGAGGTGAGTCTTTTGACTCTAGATACTCAATAAAGATCTCAAAGTGAGCCTTTATCTGTTGGAGGCTTGATCTTTGTTTGATCAAGCTTCGCAGATATCTAAATCTTTTCCTTAGCTCATGAGCCTTGTAAGAACTTACCTAGGTTTGGTATCTGCTTCGGGTAACGCATCTTCCTAGTGTTACTAGGTTTAGATGGCCTGTTATTCCTTATCAGAGCCTTACTAGGTGAGCTTTACTGCTCACAAGCGGACTTAATAAGCTATACGGGATTTGGTTATGTTGATGTCGTTTTGGGAAAGAAAAAAGTGAAAATGTGTGCTAGCTGGGGGTGGGCATGGATAAAACCCGGAGATCAAGACTTTGCAATAGGAGAAACGTATAATCATGGCTTACTTTTAGGACGCAATAATCATTGGTTCAAAAATGACGAGAATTTTTAATGTTAAACTCCATGAAGAGATTTCCAAGGTGGCACCGTGTCAAAGTTCATAGGACGACTGGCGTCAGCGCCAGATATCCAACTGTATTGGTTGAAGCTCCATCTAGACCTATTGAAGTCAAACCAGCAGAATTCGATGCCCCTTCATAACTATCGAAATTCGTAGATCCACACAACTGCTGCCTCGAATCGCGAGCCCGTCAAACCTAAAAAATCGTTTACTCACACCCTCCAAATTCAATTTGAGGTCAAAAAGAACCAATTTGCGACCTTGGGTGCATAACCGATATTGCATTTACGACAAAAACCGCCATGAAGCATTCCTCGAAGTTCAGAAGACGTCTTCAAGATTCAACGCAAGAAGATTTGTGTCAGAGTTACCACCATATGTGACAAAAATACTTACATCCAATACAAATTATTCAGTCTCAAATTCCATGCATCTGGAGTAAAGGCCACCCAACTCTTGTACGATAATTGAAATTATGAGCATTTTGGGGTTATTTCGAGTCAGGAGCCGTTCAATCAAACCCCAAAAAAGTTCGAAACGACTTTTGGTTACGCTTTCGGGGCTCGCGTTGACACTCTCATCGTGCTCAATTCCACCCCTAAAAATCCCCACGATTCACTCAACGAATCCACAAACCTTTGCGCAGATCTCCTCAATCTATGCAGCAGATGGCTCTCTATTGACTCAAGTTCCAACGGACATGGTACGAGTCCCCGTGGACCTCTCTCAGATGGGGACCTTGGTTCCCGAGGCCACCGTAGCAATCGAAGATAAACGCTTCTGGCTTAGGGGACCGATCGACGTTAGGTCAATTCTCCGAGCCGCAGTTGCCAACTTTAGCGCCGGAGGAATCGCTCAAGGTGGCTCAACGATAGAGGAACAACTTGTCAAGCTTGAATTAGGAACTCCTAAGAGAACACTCTCTGAAAAAGTCCACGAAATTCTTCTCTCACTTGGATCTTTGACAGGAACGACAAAGAGCCAAGTACTGGATAAATATCTAAATGACGTCTATCTCGGCGAAGGAACCTATGGCATCTACAGTGCCTCAATTCGCTACTTTGGAGTACCGCCGACGTCCCTGGATCTACCTCAGGCGGCTACCTTAGCGGGACTGATAAATGCACCTTCCGCATACGACCCCCTACTTCACCCACAACTTGCAACTCAGCGCCGAGATCAAGTTATTCAAGCTATGTACTCACAGGGCCTTATTTCAAAGTCACAATTCGATCAAGCAGAGGCTGCATCATTGGAGCTAAATCCCTCCACTTCGCTTCTTTCACCCAAATTGGACTACTTTACCCAAGCAGTAATAGCAGAAGCGGAGACGCTACCTCAGCTCGGCTCTGATCCAGCTCAACGCCTCGCCGCCCTTGAACACGATGGACTTCACATCTACACCACGGAAAATACCATCCGTCAAGCAGAGGCTCAAAGTGCAGTCGTCGATGGTCTACCAAAGAATATTCAAGATATAAGCGGAGCTCTCGTATCGATCGATCCATCGACTGGAGCAGTTGAAACTATAGTCGGCGGAAGAGGATTCAATAGTAACGCACCCTACTCGCAGTACAACATTGCCGTTCAGGCGCAAAGGCCAGCTGGTTCGACGATGAAGATCATCGCATTGGCAGAGGCACTTACGCAAGGGATAGCGCCTACAACGATCTTCAAGGCGCCAGCCACGCTAACGATTCCTGCCGGAAATGGCCAAAACGCATGGACGGTTTCTAACTACGCTGGAGAGGCCTCCGGCGCCATGACATTGGCGACCGCAACGGCGCTCTCCATTAACACCGTTTACGCACAGGTAATGCAAAGAATTGGCCCAACCAACTTTGTCGCCATGGCTCACGCAATGGGGGTCAGAACTCATCTATACCCTTACATCTCCCTGGTTTTAGGGGACCAACCGGTATCGCCAATCGACATGGCTTCGGTATATGCCACAGTCGCTAACTATGGGGTATATAACCCGCCCTATACAATCAGTGAAATTACTGGCCCGAGTGGAACAGTCATCTACCAGCACAAACCGACGCCGTCTGTTGCTATATCTCCAGTGGTAGCAGCGAAGATGATCCCGATACTTCAGTCAGTCATGACCGAAGGAACAGGGGTATACGCAGCCATTAACAGACCAGCAGCCGGCAAGACGGGAACGGGAGAGAATTGGACTGATGCTTGGTTCGATGGATTCACCCCTCAACTTGCGACCGCTACTTGGGTAGGATTTCCATCCGGCGAGGTACCTATGATTCCGCCGAAGACCCCGATCTACGTAGTTGGAGGGAGCTGGCCCGCATACATCTTTGCAAAATACATGACGAGTGCACTATCTGGGACGCCGATTGAATACTTCAAGTCGGTGGCACAGATCGAGGCTTCCACGACTACTTTGCCACCACAAACTACCACCACAACGACCCAACCAATCAACACCGTTACCCTAAATAACGTCATCGGAGAGACCCAAAACGACGCAATAGCCTCCCTTAATGCTCAAGGGCTAAAGATCTCAACCTCTTTTGCACCCTCTGGCGAATATCCTCCTGGATATGCAATAGCGGAGAGCCCACCACCAGGGAGCCAGCTTTTGAAGGGAGCATCCGTTTCCGTGACAATTGCGAACGGGTCACTCACCTTCCCAAATACAGTTCTGGTACCCGATCTCCTCGGGCTATCGCCGAACCAAGCAGCATCAGTAATTGCCTCTTTGGGACTAAAGGGAACATGTACAGCGTCTCCGACTACCACTACTACTTCAACAACCTCAACTACTATGGCTCCTCCTACTACTTCCACCACAGCTGTATCAAGTAGCTCATCTTCATCGACCTCAAGTACCGTTTCTAGCACTTCAACTTCAACCACACTCCCAAGTACACCCGCAACGACATTGCCAACAGCTGTGAGCGAGCAGTCTCCAATCCCGGGGACACAGGTTCCCGTTGGAACATTGGTCACCTGTAACTACTGAATCTGCGCGAGATCTAAAAGCACAAGAAAGCTCTAATTGCGAAGATCCATAGAGCTAATCGAATGATTAACTCAATTTTTCAATGAAGTTACGAATATTGGCTGGCGTAGTTATCTTTTGCATCGCCTCGGTGGCAACAGACACATAGACGATCGACGCAACTATCGCTGGATCTGACTCTTTGGTAAAGAGATATTCGATTTCAAAAGAAGTCTTGCCTATTCGTTTTGGCGTTGCATACTGAACCATCGAAGTCCCAAGTTCAACAGAGGTCAAAAACTCAATTGAGGCCTTTCGCAGAACATAGTCCCACTCTTTGCCTAAAGCGACCGAACAGGTCCTCCTAAAGTAGGCGTCTAATCGATCGTCACACTTGACAAGTACCGCGGACGATCGCAGCCTTGCGAATGAATCAAAATCACGATATGAAAAATTTATCTGCTCTTGCACCGCTCCACATCTTACAAATTCGAAACGATATCCAAAGCTCTGTAGTGTTAGCGTTAGACTTGATGTGGCTCTGTTGGCTCGATGTCGATAACGTCGAAGTAAAACCAGGAAACGGCAGATAATTGAAGCGCTTAGAGGAAGGTATCGGTTTCAAACTTTCACGCGTGGCGCGACGCCTCCGATCCAATTGGGAGGAGGTCATCTCCGACCTTGGGCTTAGCCCGCCTCACGCAGCGATCCTACGAACTATTCACGAGGCCGACGGGGAGATGGGGCTGCGCGAAGTGGCTCGAAGGCTTGGAACAGACCCAATGAACGTCAAGCGGGGAATCGACTTCCTTGAAGCTGAGGGCTTTATCATCTCGGATCTGTCAGAGCGAGGAAAACCTCGGTACCTTTCGCTTACTGATCGCGGCCTTGATGCGGTTTCAGAGGTAATCAATCGTGTGAATATGCAAGAGCTTATCTTCAAGGAGTGTCTAACTCCAGAGGAGATCCTCGAGCTATCGGAAATCGTCGATAAACTCCAAGATCACCTAGATACTCTGCCACCTAGGCGCAAAAAGCTAGAGTCATAGAAACGCCACTCGATCTCAGTTGCCTTCGAAATTCCAATTCTCGTTGAACTAGCAACTCTTATTTCGTCACTTCTCTCAAAGACTCGAAGGTGGGCGTCGTCAGAGAACAGGTCAGATCCTGACCATTCAAGATCTACTCCAAGACGCCTACCGACGCGACCAGGACCAAGGGTCAACTCCTCGTAAACAGTATCATCTCCTGTAGCACTTCTTAGCTCCACGATTGACCTAATGAGTACGGCTCCCCCTTCTCCCTTAGGTCCAGTCACGAAGTTGAGGCATCGATGTATTCCGTAACTCAGATAGACATATATCGTCCCACCAGATTCGAACATAGGCCAACACCTAGAGGTAGGACCTCGGCAAGCGTGGGAGGCGGGATCATCAAAGGCTCCATAGGCTTCTACTTCAATGATCCTAAATTGTTGCCCGCTTCGAACTATTATCGCTCCAACTAAGTCGATAGCTACCTCAGGTGACGGACGTTCAAAAAAATCACGATCCAATCAAAAGACCACCTTTAGCTAAGTTGAAGCAACAAGACAGGCACTAGCCCCTAGCAGCAATGTCAGAGCGAACTAGAGTTCGCCTCCACCACATCGTCAACCTAGGTTCGCAGCAAAAGTTACCTGGACTGAAGTTACCTTTTCTTCCGCTACTAAAAACGAGAGGCCTAGTTTCAAGTGAGCTAGCCCTTCGCCGCTACAAGTATCGCACGGCAACGAGGTACTTTCATCTACTCGTACTACTAGTCGATCCCCTAAACGAGATGGCGCGAGGTAGTCGATCACAACATCTTTAACCTTGAAGGTCGAGACAGCTTCCTCTCGAGTTTGGTGCGCCTCAAGGTATCGATACAAAAAGTCATCCACAATATCTAAATAACGACCGTTGTAAGTAACCTTTTGCGCGTCAGCATCGCCAAATGTCACAAGGTAGTCGTATGTAAAGTTTGGGTTCAAGAGTCGTCCCTATCTGAAGTGATCGAAGGAACCGATCCTCTTCAACTGCTCTTGTATCGCCTCTCGATAGATCACCCGTTGCTCCTCGACAGCGGCTACTCCAGCACCACCACGACTTATTCGATGTTGTACGGATGCTCCTGGTTCAAGCAACTTAGCAGCCTCTTCACCTAAGAGCGGATGGGCAGCAACAAGTTCTTCTAGCGGTACGTGGCGCTCTAGGGAATCGCGGACCAAGCCCCCAACTACAGCGTGCGCCTTTCGAAATGGAACGTGTTGACGGACCAAAAACTCCGCTAGATCGATGGCGCATAGATATGGAGAGTCGGCCGACTTCTTCATGCGAGAAAAGTCGAACGTAGCCGTCGCTAGCATGCCCTTTACCGCACTTAGTGCTCGCGAAATCTGATTTATCGAGTCAAAGAGAGGCTCTTTATCCTCTTGAAGGTCTCGGTTGTAGCTAAGTGGCAGTCCCTTTAAGGTTGTAAGAAAGCCGCCGAGGTGGCCAATTAACCGTCCAGTCTTGCCACGGGCGAGCTCTGCAATATCAGGATTCTTCTTTTGCGGTAGCATCGACGACCCTGTGGAGTAACCGTCGTCCAATCGAACGTATCCGAACTCTTCAGTAGACCAGAGGACAATCTCTTCGCCGATACGAGAGAGATGGACGGCGATCAACGAAAGATTAAAGAGCGCCTCTGCGACGAAGTCTCTATCCGAGACTGCATCGAGAGAGTTCTCGAATGGACCAGCAAAGTGAAGGAGCTGGCTTGTGAACTGAGGATCTATCGGTAAGGTCGAACCACCGAGTGCTCCCGCTCCTAGCGGAGAGACATCTAGCCGATCCAAGGTATCGGTTATACGGTCGACGTCCCTTCGCAGTGCCCAACCGTGCGCTAGAAGGTGATGGCCAAAGAGCACGGGTTGCGCCTTTTGCATATGGGTATAGCCCGGCATGTATGCATCTTTAGCCTCTTCGGCTAAGTCCGCTAGCACCATCTCAAGTTCGATGATCCTATCGGCCACTAGGAGCAACTCTCGCCTGACAAAGAGGCGTAGATCGGTCGCCACTTGATCGTTACGACTTCTACCAGTATGAAGCTTCGCACCCGCATCACCGGCGATCTCTGTCACACGCCTCTCGATGGCAGTGTGGATATCCTCGTCTGCCTCTAAAAAGGCGAACGAAGCTCCCTTGATCTCACCTTCGATGGTGTTCAAAGCACCAAGAACGGTCTCGTATTCGGCCTCACTTATGATCCCTACCCTGTAGAGGCCATTGAGATGCGCCTTGGAACCAACGATATCGTCGAGGGCCAATGTGCGATCAAATGTCAGTGACTGCGTATAGTCCCATAGTTCACGCGAGGGCTCTGAAGCAAACCGTCCGTGCCAAAGCGTCATCTTTTATAAACCTCCATGCAGCACCGAGTGCTTACTTACTTCCCTGCCGCTTAGACCAAGTCTCGACGCCTAAGCCCCAAATTCGAACGAAACCTTCAGCATCGCTGTGGCGGAATTGATCTTCCTTTTCGTACGTCGCGAGTTCGTAGTCGTAAAGCGAATAAGAAGAGCGCCTACCTACGACATAGACCCTATTTGGCTCAAGTGCCAATCGAACGTCACCGCTAACATATCGCTGGCTGTATGACATAAATTCGCTTAGTCCTTCACGCAAGGGGGAAAACCAAAGGCCGTCGTATATCAATTCGGCAATACGGTGTGACAACTTAGCCTTTTCGTGAGCAAGATCTCTCTCTAGGGTCAAATCTTCAAGCTCACTATGGGCAAGTATGAGGCCAAGTGCTGCTGGTGCCTCATAGACCTCTCGACTTTTAATTCCAACTCGACGATTTTCAACCATGTCGATTCGACCAAAGCCATACGAACCAAAGAGGACATTTAGCTTATCGATAACTTCAACAAGAGTCATGGCCATTCCATCTATGGCGACGGGCTTTCCTTCGTTGAAGGTGATGGTAACTTCGCTTCGGTCGGATCGAGTTGGAAGTGTCATCTCATAGACGTCGTGTGGCGGCTCTGCCCATGGATCTTCCATCTCGCCACATTCGACTGCGCGACCCCATAGGTTTTGGTCGATCGAATATGGCTTTTCCTTGGAGGCTGCGATCGGAATCGAGTGCGCCTGCGCATAGTCGATCGAATCAGCTCGTGAAAATCCCCACGTCCTAACTGGAGCTATTATTTCGAGGTTCGGATTTAGTGCGCGGATTCCAACCTCAAAACGAACTTGGTCATTACCCTTGCCGGTGCATCCGTGGGCAACTGCTTCAGCTCCGTACTTTTTAGCAGTCTCCACGAGCCCCTTTACAATCACAGGGCGTGAAAGAGAGGAGACCAAGGGGTACTTTCCTTCATAGAGTGCATTTGCGTGGAGGGTTGGAAGTACAAAGTTCTCGGCAAAGTCAGCACGAGCATCAATCACCTCAACGGCTACAGCACCAGCAGCGATAGCTCGATGGCGAATTACCTCAAAGTCACCGCCTTGGCCTACGTCCATAGCCATAGCCACGACTTCATAGCCGTACTTTTCACTGATCCACTTGACCGCAACGGATGTATCCAAACCACCTGAATAGGCCAGCACTACCCTCTTTGCCACTTTTATCTCCTCTTCTCCAAAAACCAATACTCATCAATTAGTGACTTTTCCGCCACCACAGCTTACTTTGCTACCTCTGGTCACTCGAGACCAGAGAGCTCGCTCAATCTGGCATATAGGCTCTTTGCCTCTTCCACCGTGGTCACCACCAGGACGGTGTCGTCGCCGGCCACGGTCCCCAAAACTCCGTCGACCGTAGTGCGATCCATCGCCGAAGCTACTACGTGTGCCGAACCAGGGGGCGTCTTTATTAGAACAATGTTGCTCGAAATCACGACGTCGATAACCCACTCAGAGAGGACTCGCCGAAGATGGTCGTTCTCACTAGCGACGTCTTTTTGATTTGAAGGTATCGCATAGACGAGATCACCACCTGGAACCTTTACCTTGATGGCACCTAAGTCTTCTAAATCTCTTGAGACCGTCGCCTGTGTCGCCTCGATTCCCGCCTTAGCCAAAAGGTTGACTAACTGAACTTGAGAATTGACAAACTCAGTCTCTAAAATTTTTGCGATTTGAAATTGACGTCGATTCTTCGTCATAACCTCCACCTAAATACAAAACCGTCTACGCAAAGCAGTAGCGAAGAACTCCCTGAAATGCATCGAGCCGATTTCCAGCTTGTGCAAATATCGTCTTAGCGTTCGCCTCAAAGACCTCGCTCGTTACCTCTTCGCCACGGTGAGCAGGTAAACAGTGCATGAATATGGCATTTGAGTTGGCACTTGCCATCAACTTATCGTCAACTTGATAGATCGGCGAAAAGATACTGCGACGCTCATCGGCCTCCGCCTCTTCTCCCATCGAGATCCAAGTATCGCTATAGACTACTGAAGCTCCCGAGACTGCAGTCGTTGGCGAAGTGGTGAAAGATACTTCACCGAGTGAGGAGAGTAGATCGCGGCTCGACTTATCGAAGCTGTACTCCTCAGGGCTCGCAATCGAGACGAGAGCGCCGACCTTGAGCGCTGCTATCGCAAGAGAGAATGCGACGTTGTTCGAATCTCCAACATAGGCAATCTTTACTCCTTTAAACGAGTTAGCCAGGCCTAAAATATCGCTGATGGTGAGGAGGTCAGCTATAGCTTGACATGGATGACTCTTATCAGAGAGAAGGTTGACTATCGGAAGGCTGCGACCGATTCCATCTGTTGCGGCTACCATCCTCTCAAGAACACTGTGGCGAAATACACGAGCGGCGATCAATCTATGGTAGGTGGAGAGAGTCCTTGAGATATCCTCCGCTGACTCTCTGGTATCGATTCCAACCTCACTGTTTTGGATGTAAACAGGGTGGCCACCTAGTCGTTTGACGGCTACTTCGCACGAGTTGCGGGTCCTGAGCGATGGCTTTTCAAACACGAGTGCCACCGAGTCACCTTCACTAAATACCCTTCCTCCACGCCGAGAGAGGGTAAGGATCTCAAATATCTCGCCAGGCGCTACGTCTACTAAATCTAAAAAACTTCGCATTATCAACTCTCTACAAAATCATCGAGCAAAGAAAATAAGTCAGGCTCAAATCCCTACGATCAGCTAGCTAGCTTGATCGCGTCACTTAGAATTCGCGTGGCCTCTTCAATCTCTTCGAGGCTAACCGTCAGTGGAGGAGCGAGGCGAATCGTAGATCCACCGATTGGATTTACAATTAGCCCACCCTCTAGGGCGAGGCGTGCAACGATAGGTGCCTCTACGCCACTTACTTCAACCCCGATCAAAAGGCCGCGGCCACGTACCGTTTCGACTCCATCGATTCTCTCCAACCCCTTTGTCAACTCTGAACCCATCTCACGGGCTTTAGTTGGGGCGTCGATTTCAATCATTGCGATCAATGTAGCAAGGGCACTTGCCGTAGCGAGAGGGTTTCCGCCATAGGTCGTGCCGTGGTCGCCAGCTATGAATGCATCGGCGACGCTTCTCCTTGCCCAAGTTGCACCAATTGGAAATCCAGATCCAAGCGCCTTTGCCATCACCACAATATCTGGGGCAATATCGTGAAAGCTAAAGTCGAACCAACTTCCACACCTTCCGAGCCCCGTCTGAACCTCGTCGAGAATCAGCAAAGTTTCGCTATCTTTCGTTACCTCTCGCAACGACCTGACAAAACCACTATCAAGAGGGCGAACTCCAGATTCTCCCTGAATCGACTCGATAATCACAGCTGCAACTTCTCCGGTAGAAAGCAACCGCGAAACTGCCTCAATATCTCCAGCATCTACGTGATTGAAGCCGGGTACGACAGGTTCGAAGGCCTCTTTTTTGCCAGGTTGAGCCGTTGCACTCAGTGCACCGAAGGTTCGTCCGTGAAAGGCTCCGTTGATAGTTATAAATTGGTAGCGACCAAAGCCTTGTCGCCGACGAGCCAACTTGATCGCAGCCTCCATGGCTTCAGCACCTGAGTTGGAGAAGAAGACCTTTCCTCTCTCGTGAGTAGGTGTCACCGATGAGATAAGTTGATCTAAAAGAAAGGCGACCTTGGGGCCGTTTTCATTGGCAAAGAAGTTGGAGGTATGCATTAACTTTTGGGCTTGAGTAGCTATCGCGTTGACGACCGACGGATAGCTATGTCCGAGCGAAGTAACTGCAATTCCTGACAGAAAGTCAAGTACCCGACTTCCATCTTCTCTAAAGAGGTACGATCCTTCCCCCTGCACAAAGGCGTCCCTTGGTAGGCCATAATTTGCCATGAGGTAGTCAATGGTGCCACTCATAGCCTCTACACCTTTGACTTCCTCTAAAAGTCTCTTGTAGTCCATCGTCCCTCCTATGGGATCCGTCGATGAATCATCTTCCAACTTCGATACTTAGACGAAGCGATAATTCAAAGTTTCTCAAAGATTGCCACTCCACGGGGATTGCCCCAGAAAGAGGTATTTGCTACTCAACTATCTCCACTTGGGTGACCATCGTTCCAATGCCGAGCTCGGTAAAGATCTCAATCAAGAGGCTATGGGCTATTCTCCCGTCGAGGATGTGCGCGGCAGTTACCCCCTGATCCAATGCGTCACAACAACTCTCAAGCTTTGGGATCATTCCTTCGCTTATCGCCGGTGATCCGAGAAGCTCTCGCAACTTGTCCAAGTTCATCCTTCTAATTAACGAGCTTGGGTCGGGATAGTTAGAGTAGATTCCTTCGATATTGGTAAGGTATATCAACTTCTCCGCCCGTAGGGCACCGGCGATAGCACCTGCTACCACGTCAGCATTTATGTTGTAGGCTTGACCCTCCTCGTCGTGTGCAACTGTTGCAATAACTGGAATCAGCCCCTGAGCAAGCAGCCTCTCGATAAGGGTGGGGTCAACGTCTTTCACTTTGCCAACAAAGCCAAGGTCACCATCGGCACGCTCCACATCGATAAGCCCAGCGTCACCGCCACTAATTCCAACGGCAAGCGGAGCGAGGGAATTGATAGCTCCAACTATCTCGGGGTTCATCTTTCCAAGTAGTACCATCTGTGCAACCTCAAGGGTCTCAGAGTCGGTAACACGTAGACCACCAACAAATTGGCTCTCGATTCCCAGTCGATTTAGCATCTGGCCAATCTGGGGGCCACCACCGTGAACGATGACGACTCTGATTCCTACAGAGGAGAGTGCCACTACATCCTGGGCAAAGGAAGTAAGTGCGCTCTTCTCATCGCCTCCGGCTATCGCATTGCCTCCGTACTTGATAACAAAGGTCGCCCCCTGAAAGCGGCGCATGTAGGTGATCGCCTCTATTAGAACCGACGATCTAAGTTGCGCATCTTCGAAATCTGCCACTTTCACATCCAAATCATTCTCTACGGTAAATGCTCTTGTTCACCCGGTTTGATCCATACGGTCGATCTTGAAACAAAATCTGGCCAACTTGCCAGATTGAAGGAGATCTCGTCTCCTCGTCGACCTAGCTGCGATCGAGCGCGCCTATGAGGTCCCCATGTTTTCATCTACATAGGCGTGGGTAAGATCAGCAGTGATTATCGCACCTTCAGCGATACCGTCGTCGACGTCGATGTAGATAGAGAACTCTCTAGCCGCCACTACTTCTTTGACTTGGTCGCGATCGTATTCAACTTCGTGCCCCTCTTCAAAGACGACGACTGGTCCGTATGTGATCGACACCTTGTCGATGTCGAGGTCGATACCTGCGGTTCCAACCTCAGAGAGGATCCTCCCAAAGTAAGGGTCCTCTCCATAAAATGAACACTTGACAAGGGACGACTCTGCCACCTTACGGGCGATCGCTAATGCGTCATCTTCACTCTTTGCCCCCGTAACAACCACCTCGACTAACTTCGTAGCTCCCTCTGCATCGAAGACTATCTGCCTCGCCAACGAGCTGCAAATAACATCAAGAGCCATCTGAAGCAGTGATATCTCTAATACCTTTCCTGACTTTCCTGAAGCTAGAGCAAAGACTGTGTCATTTGTAGAGGTACAGCCATCGATCGTTATTCGGTTGAAGGTCTTATCCACCGCTCTTCGCAGGGCATCACCGAGGACTTCACTAGAGACCTGGGCATCTGTAGTGATGAGGGCCAGCATCGTAGCCATATTCGGAGCGATCATCGCAGCGCCCTTTGCGATCGAACCAAACCTGACTCCGTCGATCTCAAATTCAGCCGTCTTGGCATAGGTATCGGTGGTCATAATCGCCTTAGCAGCCTCATAGGCGCTATCGCTACCACTACCCAGAGACGAAACACAGGCTGGAATTCCAGAGACGAGACGCTCTATCGGCATCGCAATGCCAATCAACCCCGTGGATGCGACAAGTAGAAGATCTGGCTTTACGCCTAAATTCTCGCCAAGGGTAACAAGAGAAGCCAGAGCGTCGGCGTCGCCCCTTTTACCGTTAGCCGCGTTGGCATTGCCACTCGTCATAAGCACGCCCACTGCACTGCCACCGCTGCTCTCTAGGTTTTTTCTTGAGAGTTTCACCGGCGAAGCGGCGGCTAAATTGGTTGTAAAGGTTGCAGCCGCTACAACAGGTTCAAGATCCTCAGAGACGATGAGGGCTGCATCTAGACGACCACCATCTTTTATCCCTACTGCTGTTCCTGAAGCTTTGAAACCCTTTGGGAAGGTAACACTCATGGGATTAAACTCACTTTCGATAGCCCTAACTCTTCATCGAATCCAAGTGCAACGTTTGCGCTTTGTATCGCTTGCCCTGCGGCACCCTTTACCAGGTTGTCAATTGCCGAGATTGCCAAAACTTTATTGGTCGTCCCATCGTAGAAGTAGCTGATCTCAGCCCTATTGGTACCAAGGACGCTCTTTGTCATCGGGCTACTGCCCGACCTTCTGATATCAACAAAGGGCGATGCCGAATAGAACTCTTTCATCGCTCCCGAGATGATTTCGCCGACCTGCATCGCACTTGGAGTATCGTCGACTCCATTTATCCCCACTGCCTCTAGCCACTGTGGATTGAATTGCGCATATGTTTTAGCGAGGATACCTCGAACCATAGGAACGACCTGTGGCATAAAGAGAAGATCGGTGCCTATATTTTGAGCAATCTCAGGGCGGTGTCGATGCGTTCCGATGCCATAAGCAAATGAAGAGGAGTCGATCTCAGAGAATAAATTGGCTACATTAGCCCCCCTACCCGCTCCACTTATTCCACTTAGCGCATCTGCTACGATTCCATCATTTGTAACTACCCCTAGATCAAGGAGGGGAAAGAGCGCCAAGGTTACGGCGGTAACGTAACAGCCAGGACTTGCGATCAATCTAGCTGACGAGATCGAACCGCGATTTAGCTCTACGAGGCCATAGACCGCCTCGTCGAGCAAGGATAACTCAGTATGAGAAAAGTTGTAGTAGCGATCATAGAGAGTTGGATCCTTCAGACGAAAGTCGGCGGAAAGATCTACAACTAATCGCAATGAGTCGATAATCTTAGGAACGACTTGGATAGCTTGACCATTTGGCATGGCCATAAAGGCCACCTCTACGCCACCTCTATTGACCATTGTGATCAGGTCTTCGTTAGAGACAAATTCAATTTGCGATACTTCGCTAAATCCGAGGTGGGGATATAATTCGCCAATGGTCGAACCCACATTCGAATTAGCAGAGGCGCCCGTTAGTTCAAAGAATGGGTGCACCAGGATTGAGCGAATTAACTCCGCTCCTCCGTAGCCCGATGCACCGAAGATAACTACTTTCACCTTTAAAACTATACACTATAATGAATAAAAAAAGGGGCAAATATTCACTGCAATGTATAAATTTATTACTCGCGCAGCTTTCCTAATCCGCTTTGATGAATCGCCTCAATCGCATTCAGGCGAGCACTTCTAATTTCAGCCTCGGTGAGGGTATGGTCCATTGAGACCACCTGAACTCTGAACGTCAGTGACCTGGCAAGCACCTTAATTGAGTCTCCGGTATAGGAGTCGATCAACGCAACAGTTGGATTGTAACCAGATATTGATCGCACGATAAGGTTTTCAAGTTCAATTGCCAATTGATCACTTGCGACCTCAAAAGATAGATCAAAGTCTGCAGCTGGATAGATCGAGGGGGTAATTGGTCGTCGCAGATCAGCTTGCCGATACGCAGTGGCCTCCAGGTCGAATTCAATGTATCCAACACGACCATTAGGGAGAACTCCAGTTAGATCTTCTATTGCGAAGCGATTCAACTCTCCGACGAAGCCAACGACGCTATCGCCACTTCGCATCACTAACGATCGACCTGGGTGGACCCCTATAAATCCAGCCTCGAGAAGTGCTTCGCTATCGCTCGCCCGCGACAACGATATGGCATCGAAGAATCCGAAGTACTCTGCCAAGTCTCGATAGATAGCAAATGGTGAGGTCTCCTCTGCAAGGAGAAAAAGAGCACCGAAGCGTTCGCTCTCACGGGGCAAGAGTTCGCCAGCAACTGGCATGGAGAAGACCTTTCCCACTTCGAAGAGGTGGATCACATCCTCGCGGCGATTTTGATTTGAAATTAGAGCCTTGGCAAGGCCCACCGATAGGGATCGTCGCAAAGTTGACTCTTCTACAGTCATCGGGTTCTTAACCCTGATCGCCTCAGTCGAATCGCCCATCTTTGCCATATCATTTGGAGCTAGAAGGGTGGAGGTCCAGGCCTCGTAGAAGCCCCGCGCAACCATGTAACCGATTATTTCTCGACGTCGGCGCTGCTTCGGTGAAATTCTACCGACACGATCGTTAGTTAATTTTTGACGCGTTATGTTTTGGTAACCAAAGGTACGTGCGAACTCTTCAACCACGTCGGCAGCTATCTTAACATCCGGCCTATTTGTAGGTGGCGTTACCCTCATGGTCGTCTCGTCGTATGAGATTTCAAATCCAAGGCGGCGCAATTTACTCGAGACCTGATCGAGGTCGATCTCCATTCCGAGCCTTTCAGCAACGTACGACCTCGGTAACGTAACTTCAATTCGAGGTACCTCTCGCTCAACTACTTCGATGTAGAGGGGGTCGGTTCCCGCCAAATACGAAAATCTACCTATCGCAAATTCGCAAATAGCCAGATCAACGCCGCGTTCGAAGCGATGCGAGGCTTCGCTACGAAGACCAAGGCGCTTTGAGGTCTTAGCAATAAGATCTGGCCTAAAAGAGGCCACTTCGAGCAGCATCGACGTACTCGAGTCATCGATCTCACTCGACTGTCCTCCCATGACCCCCGCGATGCTAAGTAAAGTGCCATCGGGATCAGCTATCACCAGGTCATAGGAGCCATCGATCGAATCGGAGGCTCCTTTCAACTTTCGAACTTGTCCATCTAGGGTCTGGAGCTCCTCACCACTACTAGCAACCCGAACTCGAACTCTCCCACCCTTGACTTTGTCACCGTCAAAGGGGTGGGTTGGTTGGCCGATTTCAAGCATCAAATAGTTTGATATATCTACCGATGGAGAGATCGATCTCATTCCTACGAGCTCGAGTCGATTTGCGATCTTACGATCTCGCACCACCTTCGATAGGTCAAACTTCGCAAGGCGAAGGCTATTGGCACCCTCTACTAGATACTCAGAGGGAAGCTCGCGTCGCTCAATTGTTGAAAGATCTGAAATCTCAGGGAATTTGAAGTCGATGCCGAAGAACACCGCTAATTCCCTCGCTACTCCCATGTGGCAATTTGCATCAGGGCGGTTCGCCTCGATAGCAAGGTCAATGATTACGTCGGAGTCGATACCGAGAGTTGAGGCTAGATCGTCGCCCGGCGCTATGCCTTCGCTCTTTAGGATGAGAAGTCCGTCGTAATCGCTTCCAAGTCCAAGCTCACGTGCCGAACAGAGCATTCCATTCGATTCAACTCCGCGCATCTTCCTTTTAGCTATGGCAAAGTTTCCTGGAAGCGTAACTCCAGGGCGAGCTAAAGGTACGAAATCTCCCTCTTGGAAGTTGAAGGCGCCACATACGATCTGCTCCAAGGAGCCACTTCCACCATCGACCATTATTCGTCTAATTCGATCGGCGCCCTCGATTGAGTGAATCTCAACTACCTTTACGGCTACAACGCCATCAAGTCCTTCTCCGACCCGCTCTACCCCTTCAACTACTAGCCCTAATCCATTGGCGGCTGCAACAACCTTTTCGACCACCGCATCTATTGAATCGGCTAGTCCATAAAAGTCAGCAAATTCATTCAGCCACGAAAGAAGTACCTTCATCGTCAATCCAATCTTAAAAAATTTAAAGTCTCTGCTAGTTTTTGAGGAGTTAAATGGTCTTCATGTAGCGAAGGTCGTTTTCAGTCAAAATCCTCATATCCGCTATCTCATCACGCATCTGGGTAAGTCGGTCAATTCCAAATCCAAATGCAAAACCGCTATAGGTCTCTGGGTCTAATCCAGCAGCTCGAAGAACATTTGGATGGACCATGCCACAGCCTCCTAGCTCAATCCAACCCGTGTTAGAGCAAGTTCGGCAACCCTGGCCCCTGCAGATAGTGCAAGTAACCTCAAATTCGGCAGACGGCTCTGTGAATGGAAAGTAGGCAGGGCGTAACCTAGCGTTCATATCTGGACCAAAGTAGGCCTTTGTAAATGTCTCGATGGTGGAGGCTAAGTGTCCAAAGGTTATTCCTCGGTCTACCACTAGCCCTTCGATCTGGTGAAAACCAATAGTATGACGAGCATCGGCAGTATCGCGGCGATATACCCGACCTGGCATAACCGCATAGATCGGTGGGGTCTGACTTTGCATTACCCTTATTTGAACCGGAGATGTGTGGGTTCTGAGAACAACTTGGTCTTCACCCTCTAAATCGAGGTAGAAGCTGTCCTGACCATCACGTGCTGGATGAAACTTAGGGATATTGAGTGCTTCGAAGTTATACCACTCGCTCTCTGCTTCGGGCCCCTCTTCAACGCTAAAGCCCATTCCAACGAAGATATCCTCCAACTCTATGCGAGTTCGAGATACAGGGTGAATTCGCCCGGAGCTTCGATAGAGGCGCCTAGGAATAGCCGTTGGGTCATTTACATCCGTCGCGATTATCGTTGCTCGCTCCGCTTGGCGCACCTTAGGATACAGGTCATCGACCGTCGCCTCGATGCGATCTCTAACTGCATTTATAAGTTCGCCTGCGCTAGGGCGAAGAGAGGCCTCGATCTGCCCCAGTTGTCTATACAGAAGGGCGACCTTACCCTTCTTTCCCACAAAATCACTCTTCAACTGATCGATCGCCACAAGAGAAGTTGCGCCAACTACTCGTTGGTCAAATTCACTACTGATCTCTGCTAGCACCGTCGATAATTGGGAAAGATCCATAAATTCACCTCAATGAAATTTCTCGACTAGATCCTAAACGCCATCTCTATTTAGCAAGATTCGCGATTAATATTTCCCAAACGAAGATGCTCCGTACACAGTGGTTCACATAACGCGCTTAGTATCTAAGAAATCCCACCAAACTACTAAATCTCAGTACGAGCAACATGCAAGGAAATTCATGTGCGCATAGTCGATAGGGCTCTGACCACTGTAAACGTGATAGACCGATGGCAGATTCGCCATCGGTCAGTCTCTGTAGTTGTGGCGACCTACCTTAAGGCTCGGGAGGACAAAGTAGGCTCCCAGTCTGCCCTCTTTAGCTACTACGCACTCTTTGCCATTCTTCCATTGGCGGCACTTTCAATTGGCATTTTGGCTCTGGTTTTACAGAACAACGTCGCCCTTCAGAGGTCACTTCTCAAAAGTGCCTTCGCATCGTTTCCTATAGTTGGAACCGATCTTCTAAAAAATTCCAAGGTGCTCAAATTAAATTCAGCAACATCAACGATTTCGTCGTTAGTAATTCTCTATAGCTCGCTAGGGCTTTCACGCACTGCAATCACTTCGATACGTTCGTCGACATTCAACTCAATCGTGAAGGAAAACCCAATTGAGTCAAATACCAGAAGATTGCTTTGGACCATAGACGTCATCGTCGGGAGCACGCTCTCAACGTACTTTGCCTCGATCTTCAAGAGCTTCGTTATCATTGGTCCCATTGTTGCCGTGGCGATCTCGACTCTGATGTTTACAATCGCGATCCGAATCGCAATTGGCGATAGAGCCAAACACTTCAACCACATTCGTGCAGCAGTAACCTCATCGATTGCGCTCGCAATCCTACAAGTCGTAGGCGCACAGATTATTGACCATAAGATCACACAAGCAGATGCAATCTATGGATTTTTCGCCATCGTAATCGGAGTTCTCTCCTGGCTTTACCTAATCAGCTACGTTACGTTACTATCGATAAACCTCGAAGTAGTGATTGATCAAAGGCTTTTCCCGAGGGCGATACTCATCGAAAACCGCACTGAAGCCGACGAGCGTTCTCTTGAACTTAGAAGATCGCAACTAACCTAAGACAAATCAGCAACAGATAAGTGATAGAGACCCTTTGCCTGAGTGAAGATCCCACTCGCAGCGCCATTGCCTAGTGCAACTCTTCCCTCTGTCGCATCGCCTCAAACAATACAAGTGTTGTCGCCATCGAGGCATTCAACGACTCGAGGTCGTCCACGGTCGGAATTCGGAGAGATCCATCGGCGATAGCCCTCAGCTCGCTACCAACCCCATGTGCCTCGTTGCCAATTACAATCCCTCGATCACCCACGAGATCCGCTCGATAATAAACCTCGCTACCATCGCCGGCGGTGATATATATTTTGAATCCCAAGTCTTTGAGTTCAACCGCCAACCTAGGTAGATCATCACATATATGGATATTGACGAAGAAGATGGAGCCAACGGTCGAGCGTACTACCTTTGGGTTGTACGGATCTACCGACTCCTTTGAAAAGACGATGTGCTCTACCCCACTTGCGTGGGCCGAACGTATAATCGTTCCCGCATTACCTGGATCCCGTAGATCATCCAAAATAACCACAGTCGATGATCCAACCTTAATTGGATCTGGTTCGTGGATTTGAGCAACACCTACGATTGGTTGAGGAGAGACAGAATCTTGAATGGACTCCAGAACTCCCAATTCAACCTCAAAAATCGGAATCCTTTGCCTCTCTGCACCCTCGATCAATCGAAGATCGGTGGCAGTAACATTTGGTGCGGTATAGATCGCCTCTAGTTTACGATCGGATCTAAGAGCAGCCTCAATCGAGTTACGTCCTTCAACGAGGAATAGACCCTCGACATGACGAAAGCCGGCCTTGTGGGCCAGCTTTCTCAACTTCTTTGCTCTATCGCTCTTACTACCTAACGCCATATTCGCTCGTAGTCGACAATAGTGGCGTTTTGGTGTCGATGTGTTTCACATCGACCATTGAAAGTTATGCACCCTTAGCTTCGAGGGCAGCCTTAGCCGCTCCTGCGATCTGAGCAAATGCATCAGCATCAGTTACCGCTAGGTCCGCAAGGACCTTTCGATCAAGCTCAATCTCAGCAAGCTTCAAACCAGCAATTAGCTGCGAGTAGCTGATGCCGTTGATGCGAGCGGCGGCGTTGATTCGCTGGATCCAAAGCTTTCGGAAGTCGCCCTTTCGTGCACGACGGTCACGATATGCGTATTGCATCGAGTGCATGACAGCCTCGTTAGCAGCCCTAAATGTTCGGCTACGGTGGCCGTAGAAGCCTTTAGCTTGCTCTAGAACTGCCTTATGGTTCTTTTTAGCGTGAACGCCACGCTTTACTCGTGCCATTTAAATCTCCTAAACGTCTTCAAAAAAATTAAAAGAAGGAAAGTACCCGCTACATGCCAAGCATGCGACGGATCTGTCGGGCCTGACCACCCGTAATCTCAGCATCGCGTCCAAGACGGCGAGTACGCGTCGATGACTTCTTCTCAAGCAAGTGAGCACGATACGACTTGCGACGGCGAATCTTGCCACTCGCAGTAACTTTGAAGCGCTTCTTGGCGCCGGTATCGGTCTTCATCTTTGGCATTTCTACTCCTTCATTTGCTAAAACCCTGCTCGACCGAGACATCTACGATATCAAGCCACTTTGTACTTAGGGAATAAGTACTTGAAATTATCCCTCGGCTTCGTGGGCGACTGTATCATCACTACCACGAACTGCCTTTGGGGCAGCGCTGCTCTTCTTATCGGGTGCGAGTACGAGAATCATATTCTTACCGTCAAGCTTCGCCGCAGCTTCCACTTTTGCCATTCCTGCGGTCTTCTCCTCGATCTTGTCGAGAATCTGCTTGCCAAGTTCCGGATGGAAGACCTCTCTTCCGCGGAACATCACCGTGACCTTCACCTTGTGGCCTTCAGCCAAAAACTTCATAACCTGCTTGGTTTTAGTGTCGAAGTCTCCCGACCCAATCTTGGGACGGTACTTCATCTCCTTCAACTGAGAGCTAACTGACTTTCGACGTGACTCTCTTGCCTTTTGAGCGCTGTCAAACTTGAATTTCCCATAGTCCATAATTCGACATACAGGAGGTATCGCATTTGGAGCAACTTCTACAAGATCGAGATCCATGGATCGCGCCAAATCGAGCGCATCAGCCAAATTCTTAATACCAAGTTGGTTACCATCAGGGTCAACTAGTCGAACTTCGCGAGCCCTAATTCTGTCGTTAATACGAGGTTCACCAGGTTGTGCAGTGGATATTTAACATCACTCCCTAAAACAAAATATCCGAGCAGAAAACTGCTAGGAATAACTCAAATATCGACGATCTCAAAGTCGAGACGTCTAATCCGTTGCAATTGGCCCGGCAACATAGAATCACCAAGGCGGTCAGTAGACACTTTTATAACAGAATACGACTATCCTAGCACCATTGACGGTTCAACAGGTCAGAGAGATACACGCATGACAGATAATTTTGATAGCGATGGCAATCCCGAGATCAGCAGTGAAGAGATGGACAGAATTCGCGAGGAAATTCGGGGCAGCGATCCCGAACTCATAATAGCCAATCACTGCTACGGACTATTCGAACTAGCTGCGATCCACCTAACCACAAATCCTCCGAATCTCTTTGCGGCAGCGATGGCGATCGACTCTCTCGGAGCGATAACGACCGCCCTTGATGATCGACTTACGACGACAAAGGGGGACCTAAATGACGCACTCGCTCAAATTCGTCTCGCATTCGTTCAACTTTCATCGCTTGGATCTGATCAAGACGACGAAGATGAAAACTTTGATGCCCCAGAAGATTAGCAACGGACAAATCGTCGTCTCATGAAACCCAGTCAACGACTCTAGATGGTGCTATCGACGGTCTCACGATAAAGTAGACCAGCACATCACTAGAGATGCTTTCAGAAATTTCACACTTCCGTCTAGAGAGTCAATCCGGCGTGCAACTAAAACTTTGGATATAGCCCGTCTCATCGCCACCCGTAAGAGCAACGCCATTCTCGTGGGCACGGGCCGCCCTCCAGGCCCACCTAAGGGCAAGGGTTATCACGAGGAATAGTCACCGCTCCCTCGAGATACCCAGAGACGTTCATCACATTGGCTTAGGCTCCACAGCGCGGCCTCTGCGGATCTAATCCTGTAAAAATTAGCATCAACTGCCAAAAGTTAAGGGTTGGCCCTAATTTACCTTAAAAGAACACGACCCTCTTGACGAACACAACCACCCGGCGATTCATCGAATAACCTTGCCATCCATCTTTGAAAGTTCTTTGGAAATACTGTTCGCTAAGCGAAGATCTCCCGAAATCTTATTCGCGACATTTTTCCACAATAACAATTTGCTTACTTGACTAATTTACCGTTTTGTAAATAGATAGATCTTCTGATAATCAAAAAAATGCCAAAACTAATTGATGTTTTTTTATTCATATATGAGCCGCAAAAAGTCTATCTTCCCTTTGCATCGCTATTCCTGTCAGCTAATCTTTGGATGATCCGCACTTAAGTTGAGAAAAATTTGAAATGCCATCAAAGATTTGATATATTTTTTACACTTACACGGAAAGTTTATTTTTAGTTTTGACGAGTTATTTTTCCCCGATTATCTTTGTAGCTACTGCAATCTTCTTTGACATATCGGCTTACGATATTGCAAGAAAAATAGAGCTGATTAGCCCCACGATATCCTCCTTTTTCGCTTCAAGACACCTAACTCATCTCGGAGACGATTCGAAGTCAGCAAAAAGGGAAGGGGGACTATGACTATACGCCCCGTCTCAAAGGTCATCTTAAGTAACCTTGCATCCCAAGGCAAAGGGGCCCGGACTTCAACTAGCCCCCATAACGCCGAAGATAAATTGCCGAAGAGGTGGTTATCTCGGGCACTCAACGTTAGATACGTTGACGCCGGAGGGGGCCAAGATTGTGCAAATGAACTGAACCTAGCATTTGGTCCCGACTATGACCTTGAAAGGTTAGGAGTCCGACTCGTCGCATCCCCTCGCCACGCCGATCTTCTACTTGTTGCGGGATGTGTAACAACGAAGATGGCCTCACCTCTTGAGATGACCTATAACGCAATTGCCAAACCTAAGCTCGTGGTGGCATTTGGTGACTCAGCTATCACCGGTGGTCCTTTTCTAGAGGCAAAACACTGTTTCGGAGCAGTTGAATCTGTGATACCGGTTGACTTTAGTATCCCCGGCGATCCTCCATCTGCAGCCGAGGTGGTTGACTTTTTTTACCAGCTGACGGGGCGAATTCCAAAATGAGTTCACTCGTTATGCTCCTGCTAGCAATCTTTTTGGCCGCCCTAGTTGTGGGGGTACTCCCTATTTCAGGCAAGCTAAAGGTCACAGCAACCTCAAGCCTCAACCTTCTCTTTTCTGCAACCGGAGTCGCAGTAGCCCTCGTTGGACTTGTCGATACGAAGCAAACTCACTTCGTGTTGCGACTTGGATACCAATGGTTGTCCTTAGGTATTTCTCTTACAAAACTTGGCGCACTTTTTTTACTTCTTGTATCTTTCGTTGCGGCGACGACTTCTATCTATTCAATATCGTTACCCCCAACGCCAGCCGTTACCTCGTCATCTCTTGCACGATCGACATTCATCTTTTCGATGATGGGGGTGGTTTCGGCATCGAATGCGCTGTCATTCACCTTTGCATGGGAGCTAATGACAATCAGTTCAGCCGTACTCGTCGCAAGTGATGTAAAAAAGTATCCCTCATCACGCAGCGCCTTACTGTGGTATTTGACCATGTCACAGATGAGCGCCATCTCCTTGATACTTGGATTTTCGTCGATTTCATCGACCAGATCCTTAGGCAGTAGCTCCCTTTGGACCTCATTTGCATTGTCATCCAATGCTCCGAAGTCAGCTTTGGGAGTTGGACTGTTGCTATTCGCCTTTGGAATCAAAGTGGGCTTAATTCCCGTACACGTTTGGCTTCCAAAGGCTCACCCGGCGGCTCCAGCAGAGATATCGGCCCTCATGAGTGGTTCGATGGTCGCGATGGGCGTTTATGGAATGATCATTACAGTAACTAACTTTGGTGGCGACAGATCGATCTACTGGGGAGAAGCCCTCATCATCGTTGGCGCAATGACGGCGATCTATTCGATAATCAAAGCTGCGATTGAAGACGACCTAAAGGTACTTTTAGCCCAGTCGACCAGTGAAAATATGGGTCTGATAGCCGTTGGAGTCGGAACCTATATCTGTGATATAAGATTGCAAGATAGCTTTGCTGCTAATTGCGCGCTACTCGCAGTTATCCTCCTCACCTTCGCACACGCCTTCTTCAAACAGATCCTCTTTATGGCCGCAGGATCGATCTATAGCGCCACAAAAACTAAGAGAATAAATGAACTCGGCGGCTTAGGTTCAAGGATGAAGTTCTCGACGTCTACATTTTCCCTAGGTGCGATTGGCGCGGTTGGCCTACCGCCATCATTGACCTTCGTCGCCGAATGGTTGCTACTTCAGACCCTCTCTCATTCAACGGCCTTCAACTCTAAATCATCGGTCGCCCCAAAGATACTGTTTCCCCTAGCAATAGCTGCAATTGCCCTCACCACTGGCATAGCCGTAGTGACATTTACCAAGATCGTTGGAGTCGGATTCTTGGGCCTACCGCGAACTTCAAAGGCCAAGAGTGCTGTTGAAGTCTCTAGAAGTACTCTGATTGCACCCTTGGTAGCTGCCACCTTTATCTTTGCCCCTGCGATTGCCATTGGTTATGTAGCTCGGGAGATCGACAGTGTACTTCATCTCAATCTCTCGCTATCTTCGCAAGGTAACTTCACACTAAGTCTTCCCCTCTTCCACGCCTCAATAACACCGTTGGCAATTGCGGCAATCTTCATATGTATCGGGGTCGTCGTTGGAGGAATAACGAAGGCTACAGGTCGATCAAAGCAAGCACTACCGGCGCAATATCCCTGGGGGTGTGGCCAAATCGCTATCGACTCAACCTTCCAGACAAGTGGATCTGGATTCACAGAGCCGATTCTTCGCATCTTCGACGACGTTATAAATCCAGGTAGGGACGTTCAAGTAAGCCACGAATCGGAGTCTTTTTACTTTGCACAACGCCACCTTAACGTAGGCAGTGCATCTACCGATCTCTTTGAAATCAGGTTACTTAGACCTACAATATCTGCGATCGAAAAAGTCGCCAACAGGGCGCGAAGAATTCAAGGTGGAAGTATTCATCTCTATCTGATCTACGCCTTTATCGGACTGATTGTCGTTATCTCAATAGCGAGTCTGTGAGGATCAGGTGACTCTAAAGATAATTTCTTCAATCCTTCAATGCGTTGTCGTAGTTGCGCTCTCTCCTCTTCAAATTGGCCTGATTCGAGCTACAAAGGCGAGGCTAGAAGGGCGAAGCGGCGGACGGCTACTGAGACCTTGGCGAGAGATCTCAAAGCTCATGAGAAAAGAGACGATACGCTATGGCGTCGGTTCTTCGATAATGGCAGCTGCTTCGATCGTTACCCTTAGCTCATCGCTAGCCTTAGCTCTTACGGTACCGTCGCTCCTTCAAAATTCAATTATCAGACCAGATCTATTTGTCATCGTTTCGATACTCACAATTGGTGCAATTTCACAAGGTATGGTGGGACTAGCTAGCGGGACCTCCTTTGGCGGGATGGGATCGAGTCGTCACCTCACTCTTCTAGCACTCACCGAGCCGACACTTCTGATCTCCATCTACGCACTCTCGATAGCGAGCCACACAACCGATCTCGCAAAGATAATCCAACTTCGAGCCCTTCATCCCATTGAAGTAGTTTCGCCCGTTGGAATCTTGGTCGTTGCATCTCTAGTGATAGCTGTCCTCTCTGAGACGGGGCGACTGCCGATCGATAATCCCGCAACGCACCTCGAATTGACCATGATTCACGAAGCGATGACCCTCGAGAGCTCTGGGCGCGATCTTGCCTTTCAAGAACTTGCCTCATCGATCAAGCTAACGGTACTAACTTCTCTTTTGGCAAACTTACTAGTCCCGTGGCCAATCGAGCCTTCGATCTCTCTAGGTATAGCCCCCGCAATCTTCGCCCTCTGTCTCAAGATCGCCGTCCTGAGTATCGCCCTATCCGTAGGTGAGACATTCTTAGCTAAAGTTCGACTATTTCGGGTGCCTGAACTTCTAGCTGGGTCGCTAGCAATCGCGTTCATCGCAGTAATTGTCTCGGGGGTGACGACAATATGACCTTCTTCCTTCAACTTTGTGCTGGAACGCTACTTATAAGTACCATCGTTATCGTTTGGCGTAGGTCACTAAAGAGTACGGCGAGACTTCTTTCTATTCAAGGTCTCGCGTTGGGCTTTGGGCTATTTGCAGTGGAGGTGACGAGGGGCAACTCTCTAGGAGTTGCAATTTCGCTCACAGTCTTGGCCCTCAAGGCCTTTGTACTGCCGCTTCTTATTCAACGAAGACTAAAGATAATCAACCAAGATTCAAGGCCTAGCGATCCTTCAAATAACGAGCTACGGGACGACACCTACTTAAATCCCACGGCTGGAGTCTTCATTTCGGCACTTCTGATCGGCGGAGCCTTCGTGGTTACTGGGCCACTCTTCACTAACACCGGATCAACTTCGTCATACTTAGCTCCGACGGGTATAGCAATAGTATTGATAGGATTCCTAATAATCTCATCACGACGACGAGCCATATCTCAGCTCATTGGCTTCGTGGTAGTTGACAACGGCATAACTGCAACTGCCCTCTTCGTCTCTGGCGGCGTGCCGACCCTTGTTGAGCTGTCATCCTCGGTCGACGTGCTCTTAGTTGTACTCATTCTTCAAGCCTTTACTTATCGCCTACGCGATCACTTTGGCCACACTGACATAAGCCAGCTACGAAATCTGCGAGACTAATGAACTACCTACTGATCATTCCATTAATTACAGCGGCGTTAGCCATTGCCGCGACCTTTAGCGCTCGGTCGAGTGCTTTAAATCAGTACGCTCCGATCTTTACCGGTGCAATAACATTTATCACCGGCCTATACCTAGTCGCCACTCTTCATCGCACAAACATTTCATTCGGGGGAGTACTTCGAGTTGATCCCCTTAGCGCATGGATGCTCATGACAGTTGGAGCAGTAGGGCTAGTCGCCCTTGGATCTGGGCTGCGAGGAGGCATCGATCGTGGCTATAGCTCACTACTGAACTGCTTCCTAGCTGCAATGTCACTCGCAGTCGAAGCCGATAACATCGGAGTTATGTGGTTCGCTATCGAAGCCACCACAGTTGCCACTGCATATTTAGTGAGTATGTCTGGAACAAAGAAATCTGCTGAGGCGGCATGGAAGTATGTGGTAATTGCCTCGAGTGGTATCGCGATTGCTCTTTTGGGAGTTGTGATAATCTTTGGCGCGAGCAAGGGTACTACCATCTCCTGGATATCCCTCATGAGAGACCACGGACTCAACCAAGGCCTTCTTCGCCTTGGACTTTCACTTAGCGTCCTTGGCTTTGCAACAAAGGTCGGGCTCTTTCCGATGCATAGCTGGCTCCCAGATGCCCACAGTCAATCTCCTGCGCCTGTCTCTGCATTGATGTCTGGAGTATTGCTTTCTGTCGCTCTCTACTTGATAGTGCGAATGAGGTTGATAAGCGAGATAAGCCTAGCAAATACAGAGATCAAGGGACTACTTATTGCAATAGGGGTTGGATCTATAGGAGTCGCATCGCTCTTGATGGTACGTCAGAGCGATATCAAGCGACTTCTCGCCTATTCCTCGATGGAACATATGGGGGTTATGGCAATTGGAGTAGCGATCGGCAAGGACGCACTACCAGCTGTGATGACCTATATCCTCGCCCACGGACTAATCAAAGCATCCTTATTTGTCTTGGCCGGTCGATTGGTTAGCAAAACCGGTACCAGCGACATATCTGAGTTAGCCAAGTCGCATAACATTACCGGGGCAACAAAGTACCTGATGATACTTGGGTTGATCGGCCTCCTTGGACTTCCACCATTTGCGATATTTCTAGCCGAGGTATCAATTTCTATCAACGGATTTACCCACGGTATGGCAATCTTCATCGTCCTGTCGTTTATCTTCGCATTGGTTGCATTTTCATCAGTGGTTCGCTCAACGGTACAACTAGCCTTTGGCAATGGGCCAGACGATTACCCATCAATAGCGCTAGGTATCGACCAATCTCTAATCAACGATTCAATAACCAAGAGTGGCTCCGAGGTTCCTAGTTACGTTAAGACTTCGACAAGCAAAGTCGAATCCAAACAATCAAGACCAAGTCGCATTCGAATCGCTGATCTCACAGTCGCAACGGCCTTGATAGCCGCTCTTGTTTTTCCGCTACTCGATGCCAGTTCGCAACGGGCAATTGAAGCTACCTTGTCTGCACTTACCGGAGGAGCAAGGTGACAACTTTAGTAAGTAGGAAAATAGAGCCAACTGAACTTATCGAAGCAGCGTCAAAGCTTAGAGATAACGGATATGAGCTTATGATGATCGCTGCGTCATCTTGGCCTGAACCAATGCAGCTCCACTACATCTTTGCCCTTCTCGATGGGGAAGGTAAAGAGATCGTCGATCTCACCGTCTCGCTCACATCCAACCAAAGGGTCGCGATCACAAGTCTCGGGGAGATCTTTCACGCATCGATGCGAAGTGAGAGCGACATAGAAAAAAGGTCGATGGGACTAATTAGATTTCGAAGCTCAAATGATCAACCGCCGACCCCGGTATCGCTCGGAGGGGCGAGTGGCATCAGTCAAATTCCCGTCGGACCCGTCCACGCGGGTGTAATTGAACCCGGTCACTTTCGCTTCACAGTCGTTGGTGAATCGATATTGACCTTAGAGGTCGAATTAGGGTTCCTAACTCGCGGAGTGGAAGAGGAGTTCATCGGCAAGACCCTAAACGAGGCTCTTTCCCTAGCTGAACACATAACCGGAGACTCAATCATCGCCCACGGCTTAGCTCTTTTGAAGGCCCATGAGTCGAGCAAGGCAATTGAGGTAAGCGAAGCTGAAAAAATCAGGCGCTCTCTCCTGCTCGAACTCGAACGAGTTATCAACCACATAACTGATATCGGCGCACTTGCAAATGACGCCGCATTTGCCTTGGCTAACTCCCAAGCTCTAAGGATTAGAGAGAGGGTTTCAAATATCAACCATCGCCTCACGAACCACAGGCTTTTGCGTGGTGCCCTGAGTGCTAAAGGCACGACCATTAGGGAACTTCCCTCCCATGAGGCTATCGCGGGGCTAAAAGATGACATTGCGGAAGTAGTTAGCCTCGTAGAGGGACATGGAATCGTTCACGATCGAATGCAGGGTACTGGCTTCCTATCAAAGCCAGATGCCAAATTCTTCTCAACTAGAGGATACGTCGCACGCGCATCAGGCTACTCCTGCGATCTTCGCACCTACCTCCCCTACAACCACTTCGAGGAAGACTACCAAGAGGTCCTCGAGGTCACTGGGGATGTTATGGGGAGGTTTAGGGTAAGAGCTCGCGAGGCACTTACCTCCCTTGATCTAATAGAGTGCTACGTCGAATACCTTCAAGAGATGGCGACAACCGAAGATGCTCCTATTTTCATAGAAGACGAAGGGGGTTCAGCTAAATCCCCCAGCCCTCAAGGATTTGGTTTTGGCTGCGTAGAGGGGTGGCGAGGAGCCACTAGTTACTTCGTTGAAGTCGATGACTCCGATCTCATCTCGCGGATAACGATAGTTGACCCATCAGCCAACAATTGGAAGGCTCTACCAGTAGCGCTTCATAATTCCATCGTTCCCGACTTTCCACTAATCAACAAAAGCTTCAATCAGTCTTACGCAGGTAACGACCTCTAAAGAGGATCGATCATCCGTCAAATACCGACTTCTCGCCGAACCTCATTCATTTTGACATGAGCGAGGATTGGGAAGTGAAACCTTACTGGCGAGCGGAAAGGAATTATTCCTAAAACGATACGGTATCTAATTATAAATTCAATAATATAACTAATGTAAACACCTCGTAAACAATTGCTAAAGGGTGTATTATCACGCAACAAACGGCGAGACTAGATAATATTTAATTAGTTACAGAGAATTTCAACTGGGTCAATTCGACATGAACGTCCTAATATCCCCATTGGAGGAGTGCGATTTAAATCGGTAAGAAGATTGGACTATACGAATAGCGCAGTAGACAATGTTATAGCCCCCATACGGATATCTACCTACTCAAAATCACCCTAAAGTGAGTGCGGTTCTAAGTATCCACCCTATCTACGAACGCCATTTCGTACAATAGTTCGTTAGATTGAACTATTAGTTCTTTAGTTTTTTATAAAAACTTTACTTCGAATGATTATCATTTCAAATAAACGCTAAATCCAACTAATGATTTTGACGATTTGAAAGCGTTCGTTATTTAGTTTGATAAGTCTCACCTAGGGAAGCTGGTACTAAGTTTTGTCTGTTGCTACCCCATCGATCACATCTGCCCTCAACGACTCACCAATAAGACGCTTTCATCTTCGAACCGCTGCGATTACCAGCGTTGGTTTCTTCACCGACGCCTACGACCTCTTTGTGATTGGAACCGCCTTAGCGCTCCTAAAAGGTCCCTGGCACCTAAGCGCGTCGAACATTGCCAAGGCCAGTGCAATCTCGCTCCTCGGAACAGCGATTGGCGCACTCGTTCTTGGATACCTCAGTGATCGCTACGGTCGCAAAAAGCTATACGGACTTGAATCGTTAATCATGGTCATCGGTGCCTTAGCCTCATTTTTGGCAAATGGAATCGAGCCCTTACTTATCGCAAGGTTCATCCTTGGCATTGGGATCGGCGGCGACTATCCAGTTTCGGCGGTTTTGATGGCGGAGTACGCAAATACAAAGAATCGAGGACGGCTCGTCTCGGGAGTCTTCTCTGCTCAAGCTTTGGGGCTCATTGTTGGCCCTTCCATCGCCCTCCTTCTACTTACGACCCATCTTTCGCACGTTATGGATGCGAAGATCCTCCTTGGTGCTGGTGCTGTGCCGGCAGCATGCGTCCTTTACTTCCGTAGAAAGATGCCAGAGTCACCTAGGTTTACAGCCAAAGTCCTAGGGAAGAACGAACTTGCAATAGAAGAGATAAATTCATTCTCAGATGGATCGATAGTCGCCCTCCCCTCAAGTGGTCAACGCCAGAAGATAGGGATTCTAAAGTTTCTGTCTAACCCTCACTACCTTAAGCTCTTGCTAGCTACAGCAGGGTCGTGGTTCTTTCTCGACTACGCCTACTACGGAAATACGATTTCAACTCCTTTAGTACTAGGGAAATTGTCACCGAATGGTTCTATCTTTTCGCACACCCTTACCAACCTCTTAGTCTTCGTAGTAGTTGCAGTGCCTGGTTACATAATGTCGACTCTGTTCCTCGATCGAATTGGCCACCGACGCCTACAGCTAGTTGGCTTCTTTGCGATGGCAGTAATCTTTACCTCGCTCGGCGCCGTCTCAGCATCCCTCGCTAACGCTGACGTCTTTCTACTACTCTTTGCTGCATCATACTTTTTTATCGAATTTGGACCGAATGTAACCACATTCGTCATCCCCTCTGAGGTCTTTCCAGTCGGAGCTAGAGGAAGCGGTCACGGCATTTCATCGTCGGTTGCAAAGATAGGAGCCTTTATCGGCGTCTATGCCTTTCCTATGATTTCACATGACCTAGGAATCAAAGGAGCCATCCTCTTCTCAGGCATCGCCGCCATAGCAGGCCTTGGTCTAACGCTCATATTGCCAGAGCCGGCACGTCGAAGCCTCGAAGAGGTATCAAACGAGGACGACGTAGCTTCCCTTCTAGCAGAGAGCGCCTATGCACTTGCCCTTGAACGAGATGAGAGACGTCGAGCAGAGCTACTCGCGGAGGCTGCAGGGGAATTTAGCAAGCGACTTGAGGAAGATACTCTCATTTCAATATTCGCAAACCACGCCAAGGCTGCGATCGGAGCCACCTATTCACTGTCACTTCATTTAGAGGCACGAAGCGGCGCAATACTAAACGCCAGTGGCAATACTGAAATTCTGAAACGTAGCGTGGTGGAAAAGAGTATCGACCAACTTGGATTGGTTTCATTCAGCCTCATTCGCACTCCTCAGTACCTACGTCGAGAGGAGTTCACCCAAGCCCTTAGTGAAATTTTGAATAACGATATCCTAGGGGCATTCATCGTAAGTATTCGTACAAACCATCGAACTTATGCAATTACAATTTGCGCCGATCGCTTTGTTCGGCGTAACACTCATCGTGAGGTCGACTCCCTTTCAGCCCTTCAAAGCCAAGCAGAATCAGCCCTCGAAAACGCAGCACTACACCGTAAAGTATCGGAGGCTGAGAGCCGCTACCGTACCCTCGTTGAGCAGATTCCAGCTGTTCTTTACATTGAAACTACCGACGTCGAGCCAAAGATGACATATGTCTCTCCTCAGATCGAACGGCTAACTCGAATCCCTGCAAGTGATTTTCTAACTCAAAACTCCCTCAGGACTGCCATAACTCACGAAGACGACAGGGAGATCCTAAGGAAGGCCCGCGGTGGACTAATTGACGGGGCGATCGACTACTCCATTGAATATAGGATCGTCGACTCCAGCGGACACGAAAAGTGGGTACGAGATGACGCGGTGGCGATAAAGAGTTCCGAGGACGAAGTACTCGCAATACAGGGGATACTTTCTGACGTCACCGAAAGAAAGATAGCAGAAGCGCAAGTAACGAACTTAGCATTTTCTGATCCACTAACTGGACTTGCAAACCGACGGTCGTTCATCGAGGCGACGGTGAGAGCGATTGAAGAGGCAGCTAGAAACAAAACCTCGTTCATAGTCCTCTTCCTCGATTTAAACAAGTTCAAGGCTATCAATGATGGTTATGGCCATAAAGCTGGCGACGAACTCTTAGTGGAGGTTGCAAAGAGGTTACACGGCGGTATTCGCCAAGGCGACATAGTTGCTCGACAGGGTGGAGATGAATTTCTCATACTGCTGCGTGACATAAAGACAGATGGAAGCGCTGACGACAGAGACAAAGTGGCCCTTGCAGCAATAAACCGAATTAGGGACAACTTCAAAGAGCCATTTGAATTGAGCGAAAGCACCGTCACTATGACATCTTCTATAGGAGCATCGATCTACCCTTACGATGGGATGAACCCCTCTGAGCTAATTGAGAGCGCCGACTCTTCGATGTATAGGGACAAGCAAACGGGTAACCCAAAGATCAACAAGGGGTTCAAAGCAGTCTCGTCGAATGCTAGAAATACCCTTTTCCTAGCGAGCCGCCTTCGATCGGCTCACAAGAACGATGAATATGAGCTCCTTTATCAGCCAATTGTCAATCTATTAACCGAAGAGACCGTAGCAGCTGAGGCGCTAATTCGCCTAAAGGAAGCCGATGGGAGCCTCCTATCACCTGCTGAATGGCTATCGATAGCAGAGGACATTGGAGTGATGGAGGACTTAGTCTCCTGGACCCTTGAAAGGGTATGCCAAGACCAGATGAGTTGGAAGAGTTCGGGGATCAATACCTGCGTGAGCGTCAACCTCTCTCCACGACAGATCCGAAGTGGCGAATCGATGAAGAGGCTCAAATCAGATCTAGAAGTCCTCAGTCTACTACCGTCAATGCTGAGCTTCGAGATCACTGAAAGTTCTCTACTCGATCATGACCCATGTGTTCTTCAGACGATTGACGAGCTACGGGATAAGGGATTTACCTTTGCCATCGACGACTTTGGCACCGGGTACTCTTCACTCTATCGCCTCAAATCTCTGCCATTTGACGCCATCAAGATCGATCGATCATTTATAAGCGACATCGACGATGAAAAGGGGCGAAGGCTCATAAGTGCCATAATTTCGATAGCGCATGGCCTTGAGATAGACGCCGTAGCCGAAGGCATTGAGCGGGTCGAACAGCAAAAGGCTCTCATCGATCTAGGGTGCAACCTTGGGCAAGGGTACCTCTTCGGCCGTCCTTCGAGCGCAATGGAATTTGCCTCTAACTTCAAAAATATCGCCATGAACAAGCGTCTAGAGATAGGGATCTCGAAGTAGCCATGACGCGCGACTACCGCTTGGTTGAAGTCGACTCCAAACTGAGCAACGTAATGCGAAAAAGAAAGAACGACCCTAAATGGCGCAGTTCACCGAAGTACCAAGGCGTCTTCACCTCTAACTATCTCAACCTAGAAGCGCCCCGCCATTCCATTTGAAATTCTCGTTCAGATTGAAATGTCGGGGCGCTATGCGCTACGTCTAGATGTTTTTGATGATTGTTGAAACGTCCTGACGAGCCGCTTTGATATTGGCATATGCGCTCTTCATCTGTTGCCAATCGTTCGTAATGGTCGAATGGGTTCCAGTTGGATCCGTGTTGTAAATTACAGGAGTAAGAGAAACCGGGTAACTACCTAATGCATTTGCAGCGGCTTGGGCGTCCCCCGCCTGAGATACCAAATCGGTATAGGCACTTTGGGCCGTTGGATTGTTGCCGTTCGATGTAATCAAAGAATTCAAAGTAGGTTCGAGCGCAATCAATGAAGTCGCAACAGATTGAACCTGATCTTCGGCGATAGTAAGGTCTACCTGTGGTCCAACAACTGCGAATATTCGATAGTTGTCGTAAAGGGTCTCATAAGTTAGATGAAGTTGACTCTGAGTAGTGATTGACGATACCCCGGACAAAAGATTCTGCATCGCTTGGATATCACCAGAAGTGCTGCTACCAACCACAGCCGAAAGCGTGGCTGCATCGCTTGAGGTCAGTTCCTTGGCCGATTGGATTCTGCCACTCAACTTTTCCAAGAGCGATATACGAGCGTTTATATCATTTTGAAGCTGAGTTATTTGTGCCGGAGTCACAGCAGTGGTCGGCGTAGATGTCGGTGTTGAGGTCGGTGTTGAAGAGGCAAGCGCAGGTGATGCAATAGCAACTATCCCCGCGAGTGTGGTGAGGGGGACGCTCACATATTTCAATGACTTTTTCATTTATTTCTCCTAATTTCCGCTAGATGAATTTGCGACATCGCTGTTTCCAGCACTTTGCGTATTGGCCAAATCGTTAATCTGTGAGTCGATTTGATTCAGCGCATTGTTGACGGCGGCTAACTGAGCACTCTGGCTAGCTGTAGCCGCTGTTGGCGTGGACGAAGAAACTGTGCTTCCACTACTACTGCTACCACTACTGGAGGACGACAAAGTTGAGCTCTGAGGCTGAGCCGTAGTCGGAGTAGCTGAAGATTGCGACGTGGGTTGAAGTGACGACGACGTCGTAGACGCACCGTTACTCGGCGAGCTTTGATAGACAACTTTCGAAGCCGTGGCCTGAGCCGAAGTCGGCGTTGTAGAAGTTAGAGCCTCAGTCGTACCGCACGCACTCACCCCAACGGCCAACGTAAGGACCGCAACCGACCATCCCTTTGCATTCATAACATCTCATTCCTTTCGACGATCAAGCGTCAAACGATTCGATTCGACGCGATCTGCGATCCCGTCGATACCAAAGATGTTGAATGAATGTTATGAATCGATTATGCGACCTTTTAGATCTAAAAGCTTAATAAATTGACCCCTCTAACTTGCGCTAGAGGGGTCATTCAATTGGTGACGCTAAGCAGATTGAACCGTCAATTGCAATGGGGGCGATCCGAAGTTTTGTTCTCGAGTAGCGTTACTCGATAATCTTACTCAGAGGTAACTCAAGGATTCCAGTAGCGCCAGCATCCTTCAAAGCTGGTATCAAAGTATTTATCCCTTCGCGCGCCACCACAGTCTCAACTGCGTAACCCGCATGGCCATGCAGTTCAGAGACTGTAGGGGCCTTCATTGCAGGGATCAATTCGATTACCGCCTCGAGGTCTTCGCCCGAGACGTTCAGCTTTAGCAATACCTTTCCACGTGCGGTAAGTGTTCCTGTCAAAAGTGTAAATATCTGCTGCATGGCATGGAATTTATCTGGGTCTTTAGCGGCCTCTGGATTAGCCAAAAGCTCGGTATATGAAGTCAATATGGTATCGATAATTCGAAGTCCAGCAGCCCTAATCGCGCGTCCAGTCTCAGTTATCTCAACAACCGCATCGGCAATGTCAGGGATCTTAGCCTCCGTAGCACCGTAGGAAAGAAAGACGTTCGCTTTGATGCCATGTCTCTCAAAGTACTTCTTGGTCAAGGTTGGGTATTCGGTTGAGACCCTAACACCATCCTTTAGGTCACTGACTGAGGTGATTCCTGACTTCTCAGAGACAGCTAGTACCACTCTGATCGGATTAGTGGTCGCCTTGGAGTAGTGCAATTGACCGATGGAGACTAGGTTCGACTCTGTCTCTTCAACCCAGTCGCGCCCCGTAATACCAAGGTCAAAGAGACCATCCTCTAGATAAGTGGGGATCTCTTGAGGACGCAAGATCCTTACATCAGATATCCTTGGATCCTTGATCGTGGCGCGATAGTCCACCTCAGAAGATCGGACTATCGAGAGGTCAGCCGCTGAAAAAAGTTCAAACGTCGACTTCTCCAACGAACCCTTTGGAAGCACTAAGCGCAACATCACATTCCCTTTGCATAGTTATTTCTTCTATACATCAGTGTAAGTTGTATAGTGCCTAGAGCCACCGGATCAACTTTTGCACCTTCATGAGAGGCTCCCAGTAAAAATTGAGAGCCTCAATAACCGTTATCGACTCTTCCCGATTCTAAATGCGAGTGAAAGAACGATATCAAGGCTCCTTCGCACCTCGGGGGTTCTCGCCTTTTTGAGAAGTTGCCTCAAAGATGGTGGCTCACCTCTATCGAGTGCCTCAGATGCCCCTCCCAAGCCATCGCTCAGGGCCTTTAGAATTCGAGGATCGAGGTTGCCAGCTATCGATAGAAATCGAACGAGGTTCTCTACTCCCTGACGAGTCTTCTCGTTATTCATCTTTTCGAGGATCGCCGATCCGGCGTCACAACCCTCTTCTAGGATTCCATTGAGGAGATCGATTAGATCTGAATCTCGAAGGTTCTCGATCAACCTAGCAAGTTGATCGATTTCGACCTGGTCATAGTTGATCGGCGGTCGTAACGCAGCGATGTTTTCTAAACCAATTGGCTGTGCCACCTTAGAGTCCCCCTCGTCTTCTAGGCGCTGCGACGAAGACATAATCGTCCCTTTGCCACTTTCGTTCTATCTCGACACCACTCTGTGGATGTCGAATTGCATTTCTAAAGTTCTTCTTCGGAAGTGGATTCTCTCCGCTAACGGAGAGTACCTCCATCTTCACTGCCAACTCTTTATATGCCGGGGTGTGAGTCGTTCTGTCGGTATGGGACGACGTGAGTACATTGATAGCAGAGTCGTTGTCTCCACTGTTCATTGGCATGTACAACTCTTTGCCACTCACCCTAGTAGTAACCAAGACTCTCGCCTTTATCTTGCCACGCCGTGAGACTAGGCGAACTAACGATCCGCTTTGGACTCCTCGCTCGGCGGCGAGTTCAGGCGAAACTTCGACAAATGTACCCGGCGTCCTAGATCGAATTCCCTCAGACTTGAAGGTCATATTCCCCTCATGGAAGTGCTCTAGTAGCCTTCCATTGTTAAGGTGAAGGTCGAATTCATCATCTACGACCTCGCTTGGCTCGATGTAGGTGACGCTATGCAGCTTGGCTCTGCCATTATCAAAGCCAAACCCATCAAGAAACAGAAGCGGCGTATCCTTCCCGTCGCGAGCCACTGGCCACTGCAGCGAATCGAAGCCCTGCAAAAGGTCGTATGAGACTCCAGAGAAGATCTTAGCCAGCGATGCCGCCTCGGCCATTACATCAGCCGGACTCTCATAACTCCAATTTGCTCCAAGTGCATTGGCTATAGCAATTGTCCAGATGTAGTCGGGGTGTGATTCGCCGAGTGGATCAAGGGCGGCGTAGAGTCTTTGAATACGTCGTTCAGTGTTGGTAAAGGTGCCATCTTTTTCTAGGGACGGAGAAGCGGGCAATATTACATCTGCAAATTGCGCAGTCTTTGAGAAGAAGATATCTTGTACTACGAATAGATCAAGGCGCTCAAAGGCTCCCTGTACGTGAAGGGCGTTCGCATCTACGAGGCCCATATCCTCTCCAATTAGGTAGAGGCCCCGGAGCGATCCGCCATAGATAGCATCTACCATCTCATGGTTGTCCAAGCCCTTCTCTGAGGGAAGTTCGCTACCCCATCCAGCTGACCACTTAGCTCGGATGGCGTCGTCACTTACAAACTCATACCCGGGGAATCGATCTGGCATGGCTCCAAAGTCTGATGCACCTTGGACGTTATTATGGCCCCTCAACGGATATGATCCAGCCCCCTCGCGGGCATAGTTGCCAGTAACCAAGAGGAGATTAGATATAGCAGTTGAAGTATCCGAACCACCATTGTGCTGAGTTACGCCCATAGCCCAACAGATAGCAACACCATCAGCTGAAACTATCTCTTCAGCTACTGCCTTTAGCTCTTCGACTGAGATAGAGGTCAACTTAGCTGTACTCTCCAAGTCAAATGGCGCTAGGGATGCGTAGTATTCATCGAAGTTATCGACGTGGCCATCGATAAAGTCGACGTCATGGCGGTTGGTATCGATGATGTACTTTGTAACAGCACTCAACCACGCTATGTCGCTACCTGGATTTGGGTGAATGAAGATATCTGCGCGTTCAGCCATCTCATGGCGGCGAAGGTCTGCGACTATCAATCTTTTGCCACCGCTCTTATGAGCCCTTTTGATCCGCGTTGCAATGACTGGGTGGCTCTCTGCAGTATTTGAACCCACGATGATAACAAGGCCAGCCTTCTCTAAATCCGTTATCGATCCAGAGTCGCCGCCGATTCCAACGGTTCGCCACAGTCCAACTGTTGCAGGTGATTGACAATAACGAGAGCAGTTGTCGACGTTATTAGTCCCAACGACGGCACGAGCCAACTTTTGCATCAAGTAAGACTCTTCATTGGTGCACTTTGAAGATGAGATAAATCCAAGGGCATTTGGCCCCGACTCATCTTTGATCATCTTCATTCTCTCTGCTACGTAAGCCACGGCCTCCTCGAAGGTAACCTCTTCAAAGTGGTCACCTCGCCTGATCAAAGGCTTGGTGATCCGCTCCTTGGAGTTCACGTAGTCCCATCCGAACTTACCCTTGACACATGTCGATATTGCATTAGCAGGACCATCGGAGGGTTCTACTTTTACAATCTTTCGACCCTTGGTCCATACCTCAAAGGAGCAACCGACGCCACAGTAGGTACAGACCGTCTTGGTCCTCTTTATCTGCGCCTTTCGCAGACGAGACTCAGCCTCAGAGATTGCCATTACGCTTTGGATAGAAGTAGCGGGCTCGGCGGCCTTTGTAAGGGCGATCATTGGATCTTTCATCGTCTCTGGTAGCGACGATAGGTAGCCGACCTCCTCCAACATCGACTTTTCCATTAGCGCGTTACATGGGCACACAGTTACACAGTGGCCACAACCAACGCACGAGGACTCACCCGCCGGGACGTCACTATCCCAAATGACCCTCGGACGTTCTCTCTCCCAATCGATAGAGAGGGTCTCATTTACCTGCAACTCTTGACAGGCTTGGACGCAGCGCCCACAGAGGATGCACTGATTTGGGTCATACCTGTAAAAGGGGTGGGATGCATCTATCGCATAGGGCTTCTTTTCAAACTCATAGAGTGGGTGGGCGATCTCAGAGGCTGCGACTGTGTTGTGGACCACGCAGTTTCCATTGTTATTTTCGCAAAGGGTGCAGTAGAGGTCGTGGTTCTTTAGAATCCGACTTATACCTTCGAGTTGTGCCCCCTTTGCCTTTGTCGACTTCGTATCGACTACGAGCGATGCCCTTACTACACTTTCGCAACTTCTGACTAACTCGCCGCCAACCTCAACGATACAAGTGTCACAGCTTCTGATAGGACCTAGAACTTCGTTGTAGCAGATCTGAGGAAGATCTGTTACGACACGGTTGATGGCACGTACCAGCAGTTCGCCATCTTGAGCTGCCACCTCTTTGCCATCGATAGTGATTTGGACTTCCAACTCTTTACCTAACCTGTCAAACTCATCTCAACTGCCTCGAAGATAGTGTTCCGAGGGCTATTTCGATTCACGTACCCCTAGAAACTATCAAAAACCAGCCAACAATCCAACGTCAACGCCCTCTCACTTAGCGAAAAGGTCATAGTTTCCTGTAGTATCTCGACTTAGTATGAACAACCACTTTGCTAAAGTCCTAACAGTGTCAGATGCATGCTTCCACGGAACGCGAGAGGACACCTCCGGAGAGGCACTCAGACAACTCTTGATCGAAAATAACTATCAGATCGTCGATTCAAGAATCTCCCCGGATGGTATTGAACCTGTCTCTGAGCAACTCATCGAGATGGCAACTAACTTTCACGGTTTGATAGTGACTACTGGTGGAACGGGCTTCACCAAAAGGGATTTAACCCCCGAAGCCACACTAAGGGTGATCGAGCGCGAGGCACCTGGAATTGCAGAGTATGCGCGTAGTATCAACAAATTAGGTATGATCTCTCGCGGTCGCTGCGGTATCAGAGACGAAGCTCTCATATTCAACGTTCCAGGGTCGCCAAAGGGCGCCAGAGAGATGCTAGAGGCAGTAATTGAAACCATCGGACACGCCATCGACCTCTTACAAGATGCCAAATCCGAGCACCCCAAGGGACCTTAAGTGAACGAGGGCTACCTAACTTCCAAGATGAGATGAAAATATGAGCCAGACTTCGATAGACCGAGATCGACGAGCGATGAGATTAGCTATCCTCGCTAGCCGAGAGGCCCGCAAGCATGCACGCCCCAATCCCTGGGTGGGTGCCGTCTTTGTTGGCAGAGATGGAGAGGTCTCTTCCGGGGCAACACGTCCACCAGGCGGAAGCCATGCCGAAGTTGTCGCTCGAGATCGATGCAACTTCGACCTCAAAGGATCGACTCTATATGTAACTCTCGAACCCTGCTCCCACCATGGAAAGACCCCCCCTTGTGCTGAGATGTTAATAAAAGAGGGAGTTTCTAGAGTGGTGATCGGCTCCCTAGACCCCGACGAGAGAGTAAGCGGTATGGGGGTAAAGCTCTTAGAAGATGCTGGCATCGAAGTCGAACTTGGCCTTTTGGCCTCCGAGATAAGGGCAGATCTAGCACCGTATCTGGTCCATCGACAGCTAAGGCGACCATTTACACTCCTTAAGGTCGCAGCTACGCTAGATGGATTCATCGCTGCACCCGATGGTAGCTCGAAGTGGATCACGGGAGAAGAGTCGCGCAAAGAGGTGGCTCGATTGAGGGCGTACTCCGACGTCCTCATAACGGGCGCCGGAACTGTCCGCGTCGATGACCCATCAATGCGAGCACATGGCTACGAAGATCAATCTCCTCGACGCATAGTCCTAGGTGAGATCTCGCCTGAGGCAAAGATCAACCCCGCAACATCGTTTAGAGGCGACATTGGCGAGCTAATGGCGAACTTGGGTGAAGAGGGCGCCATCGTAGCAATGGTTGAAGCTGGCGCTAAGGTCGCAAAGTCATTTCTCGACCAAGGCCTCGTCGACCAGATAAACCTCTTCCTTGCGCCCAAATTTCTAGGCGGGTCAGATGGGATATCGATCTTTGACGGCACGGGAGCATCAAACATTTCAAAGTCATATAACTTTGACATTGCAACGAGTAACCGCAGGGGCAGTGACATCGAATTAGTTCTTAGATCAAAGTGGCTAAGCGCCTTCATCGAAGGCGCTTAGCCTACCTTTTGCATAATGTTTTGCTATGTCCCTAGCAAGATGGAGTCGCTGAAGACCAGATTCGTGAATCGACAAAGAGTGGCTATTTAGCTAGCTTTTTTAGGACCGATACCATCTCTATTGCTCCTAGAGCAGCCTCAAAACCCTTGTTGCCACCCTTGACGCCCGCGCGATTCATTGCCTGTTCAACAGTATCGGTCGTCAGTATTCCCATCAAAACTGGGATTGAATAATCTTGCGAAACCTTCGCTAGGCCGCTCGTTGTGACATTGACGACTACGTCGTAGTGTGAGGTTTCGCCGCGGATGACCGCACCCAATGCTACGATCGCGTCATACCGAGAGGTCTGAGCCCCCGCCTTTGCCAAAAGTGGAAGCTCAGCGGCCCCAGGGCAATAGGCAACGTCGTAGGTTATTTTAGGGTTCGCGACCATATCGAATCCGCCCTTCGCACCTTCAACCAACTTGTCGACTACAAATTCATTGAAGCGAGATGCGACTATCAAAAAGTTGCCCTCGGCTAAATCGAAACTACCTCTAAACACCAATCTCGCTCCTCAACCACAAATAACCAACGGTAAAAATATCTACTCCGCGATAACGATAATAACCCTCACATATGCGCACGACACTTTACAAAGATCAAAGTAAGCAGAAGAGTAATTCGAGCAGTGGTCCAAATTAGAAGACGGCAAATACTCACTCGAACTGGTCCAAGCGATCACGTAAGTGGAGGCAGGGATGGATCCATTAACCTAAAGACTCGCATCATGTGCTCCTGGACAGGTGGAAGGTTCCTCTGGTCTAACTCGTCGATATCCTCCCTGACATTCATCGTTGAACGAAAGACACCAAAGATAAATCGTGAGAGAACCAAGGCGTAGGTACTTCGATCTAGTTCACTCAGATATGAGTTAGTGGTGGCAAGACGGCGTTCGATTTCAGTGGCAAATTGTAACTCGAATTCGAAGATCAGTCGCACCACATCCACAACCACCATGCCGGCGTTGAGCCCTATCGCCATAGCTCTTAGCTCTCCAATTCGCGGAAGTTGAGAGAGGTTTGTCCCCTTGACAGCTACCTCTATCGCATCCATTACCGATGTTCCTTCGGCCACATTGCGGAGGTTTTCGAGCAGTTCCGAAATTACAGTCCGCAAGTTAGGAAAGAGAAGCTCGTCTTTGGTCTCAAAGTATCGGTAAAAGGTGCGCTCCGATACTCCTGCTGCCTCTGCGATCTCACGGATATTTGTGTCGTTGTAACCCTTTTCGGCAAAGAAATCATGCGCAGCCTCGATCAATTTGGCTCTCGTTGCTTCCTTCTTCGCACCCCTGATAGATGAAGTCATTACTGTCTAATCATACCCTCACGGAAAGTCCGCCATAAAAGTGTCATAACTGACATATTCATGTTACACTTTAAAATGTCAGTTCTGCCAAAATCTAAGGAAGCATTACCGTGGGCGTAAAAGAGATCGAAGAATCGAATTTAAAGTCGACAAAAGACGGCCTACTGATGAAGATCGGCCGCTTCATGGTAGTGCATCGCAAAAGCGCCATTGCGATTTGGATCCTAGCTCTCCTATCCCTAGCTACGCTCTCAACTAAGTTTGGGGCCACCTACATAAACAATCTCTCGCTGCCTAATAATGAGGCAGCTACGGGGCAAGCTATTCTTTCGGCCAATAATCCTGGGAAATCTGCTGGGTACTCATCACAAATAGTCATCACAGGTAAGGTGCCGATCTCATCCCTATCGAACCAAATTAGCCAAGCGGCGACCAACCTAGCTAAGTTACCAAACGTAACGGGCGTGGTAACACCGCTTCAAAATCAACGTGCTATCAGTTCAAGCGGCCAAACTGGCTATATCGTTGTTCAGTTCAACTTGAATCCCGTCAGCTTTCCAACGACGTACTTTAACCAAGTTGAAACTGCCATGAATCCAGTAAGTCACAGTGGCGAATCCGTCTACTACGCAGATCCGATTGGTCAATTATCAAATCCCAAGGCATCTGACATTCGATCAGAACTCATAGGCCTTCTAGTGGCCATCGCTGTGGCTCTATTTGCCTTTCGATCGCTCTATGCAGCTATCATTCCGATCTTCACTGCTGTCATTAGTGTGCTAGTTGGTTATTTCGCCATCTCTCTAATTGGTCGTGGAATTACCTTTGGAACCTCAGCGCCAACACTAACCGTTATGATCGGCCTAGGTGTAGGAATCGACTACGCACTATTTTTGACGACGCGACATCGCCAACACCTAAAAGATGGAGATGGCTCAGCTGCCTCGATAGCAAGGACGGTCTCAACTTCAGGTCGATCAGTAATTGTTGCGGCAATCACAGTCGCACTAGCCCTACTTGGACTCTACGTCTCTGGAATCACCTTTATTGGAAACCTAGGCCTAGCAGCTTCTCTAGGTGTAGCCTCTTCGGCGATAGGTGCCCTGACACTGGTCCCCGCAATACTTGGAATAGTTGCTGAAAAAATTGACAAGGTAAGCCTCGGCGAGGCTATCGCTGAGTCACACGGAGGTGACGACTTTTGGCATCGGTTTGCGAAACGAGTCCAAAGAGCCCCCATAACATTTCTTGTCATCGGCGTAGCACTAGGGTCCATATTGGTGGTGCCACTATTTTCGATTCGAATCAACCACTTGGATGCTTCTACTAACCCTTCGTCTTACTCAGACACTAAAGCATTCAATACCATCTCTTCGACCTTCGGCGCAGGAGCCAATGCACAACTAACTGTCGTAGTTGAGATGAACTCATCGACACTATCGAGTCAGAACAACGTTCAAAGCCTCGAGACAAGGGTTGCATCGGCGATCACCCAACTACCTAACGTAGTCTCGGTTTCGCCACCGACCCTGACATCTAGTGGGAAGGTATTCACCCTAAACGTAATTCCAAAATTTGGCCCTTCAGATCAAACCACTAAGGCGCTTTTCGACACCCTAACTACACACAGCCTTCCATCGTCAATAGGAAATAGTGGAAACGGCTATGTTGTAGGCGGAACTGCGTCGACGATAATCTTCGTTGAAACGGTGGTATCCAAACTTCCACTAATAATTATCTTCGTAATCGCAACCGCATTCATCGTTCTCCTGGCAGCATTTAGGAGCATTTGGATACCAATTAAAGCTGCTCTCTTGAACTTGTTCTCAATCGGCGCCGCATATGGAGTGGTGGTCGCAGTATTCCAATGGGGATGGGGATCAAGCCTTCTTGGGATGAACCAAAAGGTACCGATAGAGAGTTACGTACCCATGATGATGTTTGCGATAACATTTGGACTTTCCATGGACTACGAAGTATTCCTAATATCAAGGGTCAAAGAGGCCTACCTGTCAGGGATGTCCGCTGACGATGCCGTTGCAAATGGACTTTCCGCCACCGCCAGGGTGATCTCATCAGCAGCAGCCATAATGATCTCAGTCTTCTTTGCCTTCATCGGATCGACTGCTCCCGTTATCAAAATGCTCGGCCTTGGACTCGGAGTAAGTGTGTTGATAGACGCTACGATCATCCGGTTGACATTAGTGCCAGCTGTAATGACCTTGCTTGGCGATAAAGCGTGGTACATACCACGATGGCTAGACAAAGTCGTACCAGCGATCGAAGTCGAGTAGAGATCGGGGACCTAACGATAACACAGAGAAGCTTCGGTTGAGCTACCTACGCGAAATGCAACGACGTAGAAACCATAGTGCAAAGTCATGGAGCTCTCGGTGACCCAACTGCGGCTACCCAGATTTAGTGGAGATCTGGACAGCAAAGCGGAGATAGT
>JAKCDL010000006.1:0-21635 GCA_021841935.1 Actinomycetes bacterium
ATTCACTTTCCAGAGTCCATGGAAGACGCTGAAGTAGGACGTAGGCGCCTTGCATTCGATGAACTCTTTCGGCTGCAATTGAAACTTGTCAGATCCAAGTTGGAGATTGAGATGCAAGAGCGCGGGAAGGTTCACGACGTGACCGGTGTCGATAGATTGAGCATTGTGGGGGGTCGCCACGTCACCTTTAGCCCGACGTCACACTTTCAACCTGCCCTTGAGATTGAAGGTTCAGAAACTGTCGTTGAGCGCTTCTTTCGCACCCTTTCGATTACGCCAACTACTGCACAAGTTCGCACTATCGCAGAGATTGCGCGCGACATGTCGTCTAAGGTACCTATGCACCGCCTTCTCCAGGGGGACGTCGGCGCAGGCAAGACTCTAGTGGCAATCTGTGCCTCACTCTTTGCAGTGCAATCTGGATTTCAGGTTGCAATCCTTGCACCAACGGAAGTTTTGGCTGAACAACACTTCCGCTCCATTGGTCGGATGATCGATGGCCTAGACGTCGATGAGCGAAGGAGCGATTCAGTCTTCTATGGAAAGAGGCGCCCTGTGACCATCGACTTTATCGCCGGTAAGATCACAGCCGCTCGACGTCGAAGTACCTTGGAGTCTCTCGCTAGCGGGGGAACAGATATCGTAGTTGGAACTCATGCCCTTCTCTCCGAGGGCGTTGACTTTTTAGATCTTGGTCTGATAGTCATTGACGAACAGCATCGATTTGGCGTTGAGCAGCGAGCTACTTTGAAGGAGCGCTTCTCCGGAGAGAGCGAACCCGATGTATTGATCATGACTGCAACTCCTATACCTAGGACCGCTGCCATGACACTCTTTGGCGACCTCGACGTAAGTGTCTTAGACGTTATGCCTCCAGGGAGAAGTTCGATAGTCACTAAGTGGGCGCGAAACGAGGAGGAGCTGCATCGATCATTCATACGAATCGAGCGAGAGGTAGCAGCTGGGAGACAGGCTTACATCGTCTGCCCTTTGGTAGAAGAGTCTGAGAAGATACAGGCTCGAAGTGCCACTGAGATATACGACGAGTTGCGCCACGGTAGGTTAGCCGAGCTTCGACTTGGTCTCATGCACGGCCAGATGTCACCGGCCGAAAAAGAGGCTGTCATGGATGATTTTCGGTTAAAGAACATTGATGTACTCGTTGCAACCACGGTTATAGAGGTGGGAGTCGACGTCCCGAATGCAACGGTGATGATGATAATGGATGCTGGTCGTTTTGGGATCGCTCAAATTCACCAATTGCGAGGCCGTGTTGGTCGTGGTCAATTCCAATCGTACTGTTATTTGGTTGAGACAAAGGCTGAATTAATGGCAGATACCATTGAACGCCTTGAGGCCATATGTTCGACTACTAACGGCTTCGAACTAGCGGAGATGGATTTGAAGCTTCGCGGAAGTGGAACGATTACGGCATCGCGACAAAAGGGTAGAAGTGACTTCAAGGTAGCCTCATTGATACGTGACAAGGGCCTTCTCTTGAAGGCGAGGAAGCTTGCGCTAGAGATACTTGTAGGCGATTTGAATTTGGATCGATACTTTTTGCTGAGAGAAGAGGTCGAAGACTATCTCAGTGACGAGCGAGGCGACTTCGTCTTTCGGAATTAGAGTACCTTGGTCAGCCTCCAGAACTTCCTCTGGAGGCATATTGACCTTCTTTATCTACAGAGAGTATCGGTGGCTATGTGAGCAAACTTGAAGTAATTTTCATCCAAGATCAACTTCGATAACTTACACTTGCGACCATCTCTTGCTTCTCCGATTGAACGAGTATGAAATCATCACTATGGATTGCTAATCTTAAAGACTAGGTATAACTACCGAGAGTTCTATAAAGACGGGGGTAAGGATGTCCTACTACGACGAAGGACCGGAAAAGACCTCTGACGATCTCGTTTCAATCCTCGATCGCCTCGAAGGTTTGATCGTAGGCGCCAAGGCGATTCCGCTCTCAGCTTCTGTTATGATTCCGCGCGATGAAATCGTGTACCTAATTCGCTTGGCTAAAGAGAATCTACCCGCCGAGATGGCTGAGGCGAATTGGATCAAAAAAGAGCAAGATAAGTATCTTGAGCGGGTTCAATACGAGGCCAATGAGATAATGGATGAGGCCAGACGCCAAGCAGAGATTATGGTCTCCAAGCAAGAGATCGTTAGAAGGGCTCAAAGCTATGCCAATGGCATAACTGTTAGAGCTCGAGAAGAGGCATCCCGCTTTCGGGTCGAAGCAGAGAACTATGCGGATCAAAAATTGGCTGAACTAGAGATCGCCCTTGCGAATATAGCCAAGTCGGTAAAGGCCGGACGAGATCGTCTATCGCAAAATATCGTTCCTATAGAGATTGCCCGCGGAGCTAGCGACGAGCATTTGCGCCAAGGTGATGATCTCTTCGATGGATCAGGGAGCTTTGAAGATACAAGGTCTCTAGCAAGTAGGGGACAACGTAGTCCAAGAAGGCAAGCTCCTTACGACGACTTCGACGAGGATTACTAGGCGATGCGGGTATGATCTTGTACCCTGTTTGATTTCAATTTAATTGACGATACCTAGGAATTATGATGACTAAACAATTTAGAGTCTCGGTAACAAAACTGCTCCACAGACCTGAGTTGATTGTTGACCTTGACCTTGTCGGATCGATTGACGACATGTTCGTCTCGTCTGCCCGGGTAGCCAACGACACTGAGATTAGTGTCATTGGCCGACTCGAAGCGGCACACCCTGGCATTCTCTTTACCGGCAGTGTAAAGACCAAGATGATAACTGAATGTCGTCGATGCTTGTCTGAGACAAGTGAAGACCTATTGGTTGAAGTTCGGGAACTTTTCCTAGAGGGTGGTGACGACGAAGAGAGCTATCCATTTGAAGGTGAGTTTATTGACCTCACTGAGATGGTCAGAGACTCGATCGTTCTTGCACTTCCAGCTGCTCCAATTTGTCGCGCTGACTGCAAGGGGATATGTCAAGTATGCGGTGCGAATCGAAACGACGTAGATTGCAACCACGACGATGATGGAGTAGATCCTCGATTTAGAGTCTTAGATCAACTCAAGTAGGGGTCATGCGGCCAAATTACAATGGGGAAATTTATGGCCGAAAGGTTACCGAAGGCTAATAAACTCATTGGGGCGTATTTTCAGTAACTTCTTGGATAGTCTCCGAGAGGTAGCTGATCATGATAGATAGTTTGCACTGGTTCTTTTTCCCAGGTGCTTATGTAGCAGAGAGAATAGCAAGATGGCAGTACCTAAGCGTAAGACTTCTAAGAGCAAGAGCCGTAGCCACCAATCTACGTCTTGGGTCTTGAATGCACCCTCTAAGAGCAGTTGCCCACAGTGCAACTTTGCAAAGCGTCCTCACCGAGTTTGCCCAAACTGCGGTTGGTACCATGGACGTCAAGCTATAGAGGTTAGATAGCCTTGTTGCCCCTGGCGTTGGACGTCATGGGCGGAGACAATGCCCCAAGTGTCGTAATCGAGGGTGCTAGGCGCGCTAAGGAAGAGTTAGGCGCATCGCTCATACTCGTTGGGACCGAAGAGGTCGTTGGCCCGCTTGCTGCTCAAGGCTTTGAAGTCGAGATTGCGACTGAAGTCATCGAAATGCACGATGATCCAGCCTCGTCTGTTAGAACTAAGCGAGACTCATCTCTAGTTCGATGTGCAGAACTGGTGAAGGAGGGGCGTGCCTCTTCGATGATCTCCGCAGGTAACACCGGCGCCACTATGGCCTCTGCCCTCCTCAAGATGGGAAGGCTTCCTAAGGTCGCTCGGCCAGCAATTGCTACTGTGATTCCAGTGCCCGGCTCAACTCCCACCGTCGTTATTGACTCCGGAGCTAACTCTGAGGTCCAACCCCAATGGCTCGTGCAATTTGGGGAGATGGGTTCGGTATATGCGAATGAACTCTTCGGAATTGAGTCTCCGCGAGTTGGGATATTGAGCATTGGGGAAGAAAAAGGAAAAGGTAACGACCTTGTAAAGGAGGCATGGGGCCTCCTTGCGCAGTCGCCGAACATTAACTTCATAGGTAACGTTGAGGGACGTGACGTTATGAGCTCCAACGTAGACGTCGTCGTCTGCGATGGTTTCGTGGGTAACATCGTTCTCAAGACTCTTGAAGGTGCGATGAAGACTCTCGCTAAGGCTATCTTTGAGGCCCTAAGCTCCGGTGAAAATGGTAGCGAGGTAGTGGATATGGCCCTACCTAAGTTGCTTCCACTCCTAGACGAGCTCAATCCCGATACATATGGCGGAGCGATACTCCTCGGAGTAAAGGGCATTTGCGTAATCTCGCATGGTTCATCGTCGTCAACTGCAATATACAATGCCATAGCCACTTCGATGCGACTTGCAAAGGATGGCTTAGCCGAAAAGGTCGCCGCCTCGGTCACTAAGTAAAGCGGTTGACGTAATTTAGATTATTCTTTCAATCGTTCCATTTGAAGTAGGAGTTTTTAAGTTGGCTAAGACCTATGAGACTAAAGCAGCGATCTTTGAAGCGATTCAAAATCACTTGGCCGATATCCTTGAGATCGATCCAGCGGCAGTCAACGTCACTTCATCCTTCAATGACGATTTAAATGCTGACTCCCTTGCCTTGATTGAGTTAGTAGAGGCGATGGAGGATGAGTTCTCCTCTCCATCGAATACGTTTAGGATCGAAGATGAGGATCTAGAAGACTTGAAGACCGTCTCAGACGCCGTTGACTACATAGCTGAAAAGCTCGGTGTCGAGGCTTAGGTCATTCCGTGGAGTTTCCACGGCGGAGCTCACCACTCTTATAAGATTCCAGACGATGTGCTCGTCGTCGAAGGATTACTTTGTGGGAGTCTTTGAGGCGTACTCTGTAGACGTTTCGGGGATTCGATAGATGGCCAAGGGGCGCGCCAACGTAGATCTTTCGAACGTAGGTAATGATCTTCCTGATTTGGTCGTACTACTCAGGTCTCTAATAGATAGCAAGGCTATCGATAGCAAAGACTTTGACGTGGAAGATCTCAAGGAGAGGCTTCCTCACTTTGCAGAGTCGTTGACACACCGATCATTCACCCTAGAGAATCAAGGTTTCCCAGATAATGAGCGTCTTGAATTTCTTGGGGACTCGATCCTAGCTGCCTATGTCTCTCGGCGACTATTCGAACAATTTCCCGACTTCGACGAGGGGCGACTTACCATTGGCAGAGCCAACCTAGTAAATACCGATGTCCTCGCTCAGCTAGCTCGTAGCCTCAATATCGGTGACTATCTCGTACTTGGCGTTGGCGAAGAGGCGAGTGGTGGAAGGCGCAAGAGGACAATTCTCGCTGGTGCATTTGAGGCTGTCGTCGCTACCGTATACCTTGACTTAGGTGACGACAGCGCGATGGAGTTTGTTGAGAGATGCCTGTTGGTAAATATCGACAAGATTGAAGTGGTCGAAAGTCGTCTTGATCCAAAGAGTGAACTTCAAATTCACCGAGCTCGTCTTGGATTTCCTCCCCCCAAATACCAAATATCAGTGAGCGGTCCAGATCACATGCCCTCCTTTACGGCCGAGATAGAGATCGATGGCCTCGTATTCATTGGAAGCGGAGCCTCCAAAAAGGAGGCAGAGCAGAGGGCAGCACTTGAGGCACTTAGTGGCCTTGGAGTTGAAGTTGGATCTCAGCAGATGCTATAGGGCTGCTCCTCTTAGATGGTTTCTGCCCATCCGGTGCTCTAATTCTCATCATCTTTGTGGCGACGTCTTGATCTTTAAGGTTCAACATGGGTGGTTACTGTGATTAGCGGTCTTGGTACTGCCTCCTACTTCCAATCTCATCTATTCTTGATAGGTACCATTAGAAGGTTTGTTAGAGGAATTTGATTCGTGCCAGAGCTTCCTGAGGTAGAAACTTTAGCTAGGGGTATCGAAAGGGTCATTGTGGGACGCAGAATTGACGCAGTCCACGTCGGCTCTGAAAGAATAATCCGCGATTGCCCCTCGAAAGAGTACTTCGTCTCTTCAGTTTTAGGGTGCGTCGTGGTAGCTGTTGGGCGCGTGGCTAAGTATTTGACCATCTCACTTGAGGCGCCTGAGGCGGAGCTAGTTCTTGTCATGCATATGGGAATGTCTGGACAGCTAAGGTCATCGAAGTTAACCGGTGATGAGCTCCTATTTGATCGACACAGCCACCTTCGTTTTGACTTCGACGACGCAAGTTCCTTAGCCTTCTACGATCCACGTACATTTGGTAGGGCCTATATCGACTTTGACTATTACCAAGGAAGACCGATATCGTTGTCGAAGCTTGGTCCAGATGCGCTAGTTTCCCAGGATCCTTTGTCAAAGTTGACGTCGTTAGCCGCTCGAAGGTCGATGCCGATCAAGTTTCAACTCCTCGACCAATCTTTGATCTCAGGTATTGGAAATATGTATGGAGATGAAATTCTCTTCGAAGCAAAGATCAACCCCTTTGTTACCTTCGCAGATCTATCAGAGACCGAAGTTTCGCGCCTTCGAAGTGCTATAGGGTCGATTCTTGCAAGGGCCATTGAAATGAGGGGATCTTCTTTGGCCGATAGGTCTTACCGAGACGTTGCCGGCGAATTAGGTGACTACCAGAGATTTCACAACGTCTATGCCCGTAGCGGCCAGCCGTGTAACCGCTGTGATACTTTAATTGAGCGGGTTGTAATGAAGGGGAGATCGACCTTCTTCTGCCCCTCTTGTCAAATAGCTAGCGATAGTTACCGCGAACTAGAGAAGCTTGAGTTGGATAGATCACACGGAAATCCAACGAAGCTAGTTCCCAAGAGATCACCTAGTGGTAGTACGAATAGAGATGTAGCTTTGACCGGTCGCGTTGTGGTTGACACTTTGGATGCAAAAGGGTAGGAGTTAGTAATAGATGTATCTTCGCTCTCTTGCAATTAAGGGCTTTAAGTCATTTGCAAATCCGACAACTATCGAATTTTCTCGCGGCATCAACGTTGTGGTGGGTCCAAATGGATCGGGTAAGTCAAATATTGTCGATGCTATTAGTTGGACCCTAGGCACTCAGACCCCCAAATCTCTCCGCTCTTCCAAGATGGAAGATGTTATCTATGGCGGCGGCGATGGGAGGGGTGGCGCTAAGAGTGCGCGGGTGACGATGGTCATCGACAACGGTGACGGTCAAATCCCAATCGACCTCTCTGAGGTTGGTGTAAGCCGCTTTTTGGCGCGTGGGGGTGACTCGGGCTATGAGTTGAATGGTAAGGATGTTCGCCTCATTGACATAAGTGAAATGCTCGCTGATGCCTCTATCGGTAAGGGCCAACACATCATCATCTCGCAGGGAAACCTCGACGAGATTCTTGACGCGAAGCCTACCGAGCGTCGCGCGATCATCGAGGATGCCAGCGGAATTGCTAAGTATCGCCGCCGTCAAGAGCGGACGATGCGCCGGCTTCTACTCGTAGAAGAAGAGGCAACAAAGGCGAGCGAAGTAGCACGAGAGCTTCAAAAGAGGATAAGGCCACTCGAGAGACAGGCGAAGGCGGCGAAGCGCCACATCGACCTAAACGATGAGATAGCTCAGCTTCGCGCATACATACTGGGAAGTACCTACAGGAGTCAGTTGGAGCTTAGTCAAGGTGGCGCAAGGCTAGAAGAGGAGTTGGTAGAGCGTCTGGCTCAGCTTGAGACCAAGCGGGCCAGAGCACTTTTAGAGCTCGAAGCCCTTGAAGCTCGTTTGAGCTCATTCGACGACTCGAAGCACAGAAGTGCAATTGCGCGTTTGGAGGGCGTAAAGGGTCAGTTGAACGTGGCAATTGCGATTTCAGCGGAGAGGCAGCGCTCACTATCGGATCGAGTAAAGGTACTACTTGACGATTCGAAGTTGACCGAGGAGAAGAAGGCCCTTGAACATCTAGAGCGCATGCGCGGCGAGATCGAAAGGGAGGTTCTAAGTGTCGAGCCGCTCCTTGCGGACTTGGAGCTACGTGAAAAGGACGTTCAAGGTTCGTCTCGAGAGGTCAACCTTGAGGCAGTAGCGGCGGTTGAGGCAAATGAAAGCGATCTATCCAACAATGCCAATCGCCTCTTTACGGAGTTGACCAATCAAAGATCCAAGATTGAACAGTTGAAGTCGCGGCGAGGTGACTTCACCCGATCACAGGAGCGCTCACAGAGCCAGCTCAATCAAATTGAGGCCAAATTTCTTGATTTAGAGCCTCGACAACAACAAAAGGTAGCTCAACTGAGCCAAGATGAGGCCCTTCTAGAGGCGATCATTCCAAAGCTTGAGACATCGAGTAAAGCTCTAGAGGAGATTGATCGAGAGATAGCTCTGCTAAGTGGTGCGCGGGGCGAAAAGCTAGGAGTAGTAAAGACCTTAACTCAAGCGTTAGAGGAGCTACACTCGCGCTCCGCGCTTCGTTATGTGAAAAATAGCCCTGCGCCACTAGGAGTCGTGGCCGAATTAATAGAGATTGCACCAGGTTATGAAAAGGCTGTTTTAGCGGCGTTGGGACGATTCGCAAACGGAGTAGTGGCGGCTAGCCGAAGCGGCGCAATGGCAAATTTTCTTGAGATAAGAGATGGTTACGAGCGGAGCGTCTCGATCTCAAATGCAGAGCTCGCCTCACTCAAGGGCGTGTCAGATTGCGACCTCCCGAAGGTAATTACCTTTGTGACCTATGCCCACGACGCGATTAATTCCGTTATTGAGCACCTGTTGGAGGGTATCTTTTTGGCAGAGTCGATCGAAGAGGCCGAAGAGGCAACCCGACGAGATCCTTCGCTCATTGTGGTAACCAAAGATGGTGCTGTAGTCACGAGTTACTCCTTCGAGTCGTTTCAAGGTGAATCTGCAGCATCGAAGAGGGCGCTCGAAGATGCTCGTAGTTCTCTCTTGGAGGTTGAAGGTCAGCTAAGTCAATTACGGACGAGTAGGGAGCAGCTCGCGAGGGAGGTGACTTCCATGAGGGACCGCCGTAGGTCGCTTGAAGGTTCAGTCAACCGCCTTCGTAGCGAAGTCGCACAACTCGATAGTGAGAAAGTGCGCTTTGACGACGATCGAAGTCGATTGCTCCAAGAGATAGAGGCCTCCTCGATATCGATAGATAATATTTCGATCGCCTTAGATGAAGCCGCTTCCGTAGTTGCGCCACTCGAAGAGGAGCACCGAAGGTTATCTGCTGACTTAGTTGAGATTCGAAGCTCACTTGCTTCTATGCGCCGTGAGATGGGAGAGCTCTCTAGAAAACGAGCAATGCTTCGTCAGGAGCGTTCTCAATTAGAGGTCAGAATGGCTCGCCTGCAGGAGCGTTATCGTAAGGTTGTAAGCGATATTGAAGGCGCTAACAGACAGATCGAAGCTCTGGCTAAGAGGGCCAACGATGACAGGGTAGAGGGTGATCGCCTTGCCCTGAAGATCGAAGAGATAGACAAGATGCGTGACAGGGCTCAAAAGAGGGTGTTGGACGCAGATCGAATGATTGAAGAGATCAAAAGAGAACAGTCGATGATCTTGGGGGATCAAGATGCTACCGTCAAAGCTGTTGCGGGATTGAGGACCTCGATCGATCAATTTGGATTTGAAAGAGGTTCAGCTCAAGATGAGCTTGCGAAGTTGAGAAGTGATCGCCAAAGCGCCACCATTCGCCTTGCGGTCCTCGAGGAACGTATATTGAGGGAGCTTGAGCTCTCGCCAGAGGTTGCAATGTCAATACCAATCCTCGCTGGTGTATCAGATGATGAGGCGTCATCAGCTCTAGCTCAGCGCGAGAAGGAGCTGAGTGATCTTGGTCCAATAAACCACCTAGCGGCTATGGAAGTAGTCGAACTTCAAGAGCAGGCTCGGTTCATGAATGAACAGTTAAAAGATATAAATGCAAGCAGAAGCGAGCTAAAAGGGATCTCAAAGTCTATCGATGCCGAGATGAGAAGTGTCTTTATGGAGGCCTTCAACGATATCAATGGTCACTTTGACTCTCTCTTTAAACTGCTATTTCCTGGTGGAGGTGCGAGGATTGTGTTGACCGATCCTGACTCGCCGCTAGATTCTGGCCTTGACTTTGACATTTCGATTCCAGGCAAAGCACTTCGACGCATCCCACTGCTCTCTGGCGGAGAGAGGTCGTTGGTTGCCCTAGCATTCCTCTTCGCGGTCTTTTCTTCGCGGCCATCTCCCTTCTACGTCCTTGATGAGGTAGAGGCCGCGCTAGATGACTTAAATCTCTCGCGACTATTGGTAATGCTCTCGGCATTTGGTGAGAGGTCGCAGTTGATAATCGTCTCGCATCAAAAGAGAACGATGGAGATCGCACAGCGCTTGATTGGTGTCTCAATGGCGAGTGACGGAGTATCTAAGGTGCTAATTGAAAGGCTAGAGGATAGGCAGTTGACTTTAGCGAACTAAAAGTTGACCAACTACAAGTGGATAGCTCGCGGACCAATTATCTACTCCGCGGCGTTACTATGCTATCTTCGTGATGACAATATTAATATCAATCGTTCTGATACTTCTCGTCCTAGGCGGCGGCCTCCTTTTCCTGAAAAGTAACTCCAATAAAAAATCTACTGCTACAGCAGTTGTCGGTTCAGGTGGCAAAGACGACAAGGGCGTTCTAAGTGGCAGAGAGCCCTCCGTTGTCAAAGACGACAGTGCTGTGGTCGAAACGGCCAACAGAACAAATCAGGTGCCAACGCTCGACGATAGGGCTTTCGTAGAAGATCAGAATCAAGCCGAAGCTATAAGTGGCCAATTCGCAGCGGATGAAGAGTTAGATGGTTCTTCATCTTCACAGAGCTTTTACGTCTCTGAGGGTCCTACCTCTGACCTCAATGGGGCACTTGCTAGAACTAAGGGCGGCTTTGGTTCTAAGTTGAGCGGCCTCTTCAAGCGTTCAGCTATCGATGACTCCTTCTTTGAAGAGTTGGAAGAGGCCCTGATCCTCTCTGACGTAGGCGTTGAAGTTACGATGAAGATCGTAGAGGATGCACGAAGCATCATCAGGGAACGCAAGGTAAAGGAGCCATCAGCTGCCTTAGATGCGATCCGTCAGGCAATGACGATGGTCATGTCAAAGAGGGATAGGAGCCTTCACGACTCCATGGGGACTGCGACGGTATGGCTCTTTGTTGGGGTAAATGGCGTAGGTAAGACTACGACCATCGGTAAGGTTGCCAATAGGTACTCAGATAAGAAGCTTCTGCTCGCCGCAGGAGATACCTTTAGAGCAGCCGCCTCCGATCAGCTAACTATTTGGGCAGAGCGTGCTTCGGTTCCGGTGGTTCAAGGTACACCCGGCGCTGATCCATCTAGTGTTATCTTCGATGCGATTGCAAGTGGACGAGCACGTGGTAGCGAACTCATTCTATGCGACACGGCGGGAAGGCTTCAAAACAAGACAAATCTAATTGAAGAGCTGAAAAAGATCTACCGAACGGTCGAGAAGGCTGAGGGGATTCTAGGTGAAGTTTTGCTAGTTCTAGATGCCACAACCGGTCAAAATGGCCTGTCACAGGCGAAGATCTTCTCTGAGGCTGTTGGAGTTACCGGTGTGGTTTTGACGAAGTTAGACGGCTCAGCCAAGGGTGGAATAGCATTTGCCATCGAAGAGACCTTGAATATACCAGTAAAACTCGTTGGTGTTGGAGAAGGTATAGGAGACCTCATTGACTTCGACCCCGTTGCATACGTGGAGTCGTTGACGCAAGTGGAATAATTGTTCTTCGGCGATCGAATAACTATGGCTATGTGACTATTAGATCTGATGCATCTTCGCTATTTGCTATCGAGATCCCACAACTATTGTTAATTTAAGGGCATACCAACAGAGCCAGATTAAGTATTTGTCGATCGAGTTGGTAATTAGCCAAGGTTTCGTTTATTTGCATTTGATGCGACTTTATCTTGGTAGAAGAGGGGAACGAATTAGCAGTGTCGATAAGTCCAGGTCTAACCGTATCCGTAATGACCTTGAACCCTGCAGTCGACATCGCCTATGAAGTGCGTGCGGTCTATAACGATCAAAAAACCCATGCAATCAGTAATCGATACGACCCAGGTGGCAATGGCGTAAATGTAGCGCGGGCATTGGAGCGCTTAGGTGTGCCTAATCGCCACTTTGGAATCATCGCGGGAAAGTCAGGATTGCTTCTCCAAGATCTCCTAGGCGATCATCTCCACGACAGCGTTTGGATTGAAGTACCAGGTGAAACGCGCGTTAATTCAACGGTGATAGAGTACGATCCACCGCGTCAAATCGAGATCACGGGAGTTGGACCAGAGGTAGACGAAGATGCTCTAGAGAAGCTTTCTCTGCACTTTCTCCGCCACTGCAAAGATGGTTATGCCGTGATGACTGGCTCGATCCCCCCTGGCGTACCGCGTAACTACTATGCGGAGATGATAGGGCGCGTCCGGGATCAAGGGGGCAAAGTGATACTTGATGCTACTGGTGATATTTTGCGTCGTTGCATTGAAGCTACCCCGTACCTTATAAAGCCAAATCAATATGAAATAGAGCAGATCGTAGGGCGCAGCCTAAATGGAATTGATGACGTCGAAAAGGCGGCTCGCGAGATATGTGATATGGGTGTTGAAGTGGTTGTGGTATCACTTGGTTCAAGGGGAGCCCTTTGCATCACCCCCGAGACTTCACTACACGTTAAAAGTCCAACAATCGAGGTTCGGTCGTCGGTTGGTGCCGGAGACTCCATGGTAGCTGGTGTCGTTTCAGGGCTTGTCAGAGGCTTGAATATGGCGGAGACTATGAAGATTGGCGTAGCATGTGGAAGCGCCACCTCCGAGAAGGATGGAACTGAACTCTTTAGCCTTCTTGATGTGGAAGAGTTGGTTGGACGCGTCGAGATCGATCAACTCTAAGTAATGAAGACCAACTTGTTCTCGTAGGCCAGTCACCATAGCACGAGTTCAAAGGGTGCTTTTTCCGTGGCGATTATCGATCTTTGAGTTCCGGTTAGAATTCAAACAATGAAGAAATTTAACCTTTTCTCGGTCCTTCTCCGATCCTCTGGAGATTCACTTTGAGCGACTTCTCAATATTAGAAGTAGGTATAGATCAGAGTCAGAGGATGATTGAGCTTCGAAGGGAGATATTTTCGTCGCTCCTTCGGGGCGAAGCGGTTGCCATCGAGGACCTTCTGGCCTCCTTTGGCGAAGTGGTAATTCCCATGGTCGAAGAGTTGGTAGATGGGGGAGTCGCACTACTAGACGAGGACCGCTCCTATATCGTTGGCGCAGAGGGAGTATCTTTACAACCTACGAGCCATCAGTTGAAGATCGGCGGTACCGACTTTTATACGTGGTGCGCCTTCGATATCATCGGTATTCCCGCCGCACTAAAGGTGGACTCAATCGGAGTTACTCACTGCCCGGGGTGTGGCAAGGAGTTGATATTTGATGCTAAAAAGGGTGACTTCTCAGGAGTGAGCCTCCAAGAGAGCATCGTAGGTTTTTGGCCAAATGCCTCTGGGCCAGTGGTCGAAAACTTTTGCCCCTCGGCACTCATCTACTGTTCGATCGATCATCTAAAGGATCACAAGGGCAGTAAGTTCGACGGGCAAGCTCTTCCGATAAAGGATCTAGCTGAAAGAGGCGAGATTACTTGGCGGATCTTTGCCCCGTGATTGGTTAATAGAACTTTAATGGCTGATTATCTACGTACTTATCGGGCGTATGATACCATTAGCCTTTAACGTACCATGGACGGTTCGGGCAAAATTAGGACAAAGACCTTCTCCGTCGTAAATGGTTATTTTGAAGGTATGCACCTAGAGATGGTTGCATCGGATGAATTAGTGAGAGAGTACTTTGGCTAAGACGATTATGGTTCTAGGTGGAGATGGGTTTTGTGGATGGCCCACCTCGCTTCACTTGAGCGATAAAGGCAACGACGTTGTAATTGTCGATAATTTATCCCGACGAAAGATTGACGTTGAGTTGGAGGCTGAATCCCTGACGCCAATCGCCTCCATACATAGCCGTATCGATACCTGGAAGCAACTTACAGGTAAGACAATTGCCTACGAAAACGTTGACTTAGCCACCGAGTACGACCGAGTATGTGATCTTTTGCGCCGTTATAAGCCCGACGCGATAGTTCACTTCGCTGAGCAGAGGGCTGCACCCTACTCGATGAAGTCGGCTGATCACAAGCGCTACACCGTTGACAATAACGTTCGTGCAACGCATAATTTGCTCGCGGGCCTAGTCGATACCGAGACCGATGCGCACTTGGTTCACTTGGGAACCATGGGAGTGTATGGTTATGGTTGGGCTGGAGATTCGGTAATCCCAGAGGGATACCTTTCCGTTGGGTTAGAGACCAACAACGGCATGGAGATGAAGGAGATCCTTCATCCAGCGGATCCTGGCTCGGTCTACCACATGACCAAGACTCTGGATCAGTTGATGTTCGCCTTCTACGCCAAGAACGATAAGATTCGGGTCACCGATCTGCATCAAGGGATTGTCTGGGGCACCCAAACTCCTCAGACTCAACTTGACGAGCGACTTATAAACCGCTTTGACTACGACGGAGACTACGGAACCGTTCTAAATCGTTTTCTAATGCAGGCTGCAATTGGTTACCCTCTTACGGTCCATGGAACCGGAGGGCAAACTAGAGCCTTTATCCATATACGCGATACTGTTCGGTGCGTTGAACTTGCGATAAGCAATCCGCCTCAATCTGGTTCGAAGCCAATGATCATGAATCAAGTGACCGAGAGCCATAGAGTAAGGGACCTTGCTTCACTAATTGCAGAGATGACTGGGGTAGAAATTTCATACCTCGAGAATCCTCGTGTTGAGGCAGTGGAAAATACGTTAGTAGTGGCAAACGATAAGTTCTTGGCGCTTGGTTTGAACCCTACGACCCTCTCTCAGGGTTTGATGGAAGAGGTTCGCGAGGTCGCTGGAAAGTACGCTAATCGAGTTGATTCATCGAAGATAAAGGCGATGAGCCTTTGGCGACGTCACCTACACGATAAGTAGTTTTACGCCTAACAAGTTCACCATACGACGAGAGCTAGTATGAGGGCGGGGTCGAGGCATATCGGAGGCTTTTCTTCGCTTTGAAGTAAAAGTTCTGCTTTTAGTTGATCGCTTATCCGGAGTTCGCAAAAATTCAAAAAATAGCATCGGCTAGAGCCCACTTATCGAATCCCGTCGGCGAAAGGGCGTCTTCTTTGGACGCCCTTCAGGGGAGCTTGAAAAGTTCGACTAATGACTTTCAGCTCGCTGTAGGCTCTGTAAATGCAGATACCATCGATCGAGTCGCCTAGTAGTTCTATTTTTTGGCGCCCTTTGGCTGATTCTTACGAAAGCATTTTTCTGTAATGGATGACTCTTGTTGGCGACTTGAAAATGTGGACCCGAGTTATGACCGCCAAGGACGATCTCCACCAATTAGGCTCTAGGCCTCCTTTGTCCCACCTTTTTATTCAGCTCCTACTTGACCCATCTGGGTCCGACTCTCATCGTTTAGCAAAAAATTAGATTTCTTAGGCAAGTTTCTTGTGGCTCGTACTCTTGTTTAGATGGACATGTAACTAAATTTCAATGCGCTGGCTGCCATCAAGGTGGTGAAGTACTTGATCATTTGGGTGCTCGGGAAAGATGCTATGGTGGTCGTTAGGGTTGCTAGCGGTTTGACGTGCTCTGCACGCCATCTCCATTGGCATTTGGGCCATGGTTGCATCTTCATAGTACTGAAGGGTAACCCTGTATACAGTTTTTCTGGGTGGTGAGTGCCTCTTTGCTTTCCAGAGCGCCATCCTCGATCACACTCCAAGGTAAGTTTCAATTGCGAACCCCAACAACGGAAGAAATCTTTAGTTGAGTCTATGAAGGGGTTGGGTAGCAACTTCTTCGATGGTATTGCCCCTTGACTTGACTTTCGATGGACGAGGCAAACGCATCTCTGTGAATTTAAAGGTCAAGATTAATTAGGACGTATCAAATTATTTTCAGGTAATACTCCAAATAAGTTTCTGTGTGCGAACTGTGGTGGTAAGGCAATTTCGGCGCTTGAAACTGTTGATATTGGGCAATAGTTGCGTCTCTTCAGTTTGGTTTCATATCGGGGGTTCCTGAATGACACGACAACTTGTAAAGTTGGTAACTCGCCTGATTCAGCGATTCGCTTCGTCTCTGTCGGCTTTGGTCATTGTGGCCGTGCTCGTAGTAGTTTCTTTCGTATCTTTGCCAATTGAGTTTGCCTTTGCGGGCAGCCTTCCTTTTTCCACCTCGCCAACCCATCCCTTGGCGCCAGTTCTTCTTGCTCCAATTGTAAGTGGACCAGATTCGGTGACTCTATCTTGGAGCCCCCCGATCTTCGATGGCGGTGCGCCAATAAGCGGATACATCGTCACAGCAAGTACTGACAGTACGACCCTTACGTTTGCAACGTCAGCAACGACCTATACGGTCCAGGGCCTAACGAATGGTTCAACTTATACCTTTTCAGTTTTAGCAACAAATAATTTCGGTAATTCGCCTGAATCAAACATTGGTACTGCCGTTCCGAACTCTACCCCTGTACTTTACGTAGCTCAGGGCGGAGTTGATACTGGTAACTGTTCATCGTCGGGGTCACCTTGCGCAACGATAAGCTACGCCCTTGGCGTTGAAAAACCTGGTGATTCCGTTATGGTAGCAAAAGGCACCTACAATGAGACCATTTCGGTAGATCAAGATGTGACAATCCTGGGATCTAGTGCCTCGACTACTTTCCTAGGAGGCTATCTAACGAAATCCGCCGGACAAAGTATCTCCTACGTCGCGGGTTCTGTCATAAATGTGCAACCCGGAGTAACTGCTACTCTTGCAAATTTGACAGTCCAATACGGTGACGGAACATTCGGTGGCGGGATATTCAACGACGGTGGGTCTATCACCCTAAATAACGATACTATTTTCGGTAATCTAGCGTCATTGACTGGTGCAAATGCCTATGGCGGTGGAATTTACAACAGTGGTGGTATCATAAGCGCCACTAACGATACAATTTCAGGAAATACTGCATCATCGACTGAAGATGCCTCGAATGTGACAGAAGAGGCGTTTGGCGGGGGGATTATCAACATTAACGGTGCCAGCAGCAGTGCCATATTTTATGCAATCGACGATACAATCTCTGGAAACACTGCTTTGGCAAACTCCAACGGATATACCTTTGGCGGGGGAATCAATAATGGAGGAACGTTTTATGCAATCGACGACACAATTTCTGGAAACATTTCCGAAGCAACGCTTACTGCATCTGGTGGAGGAGTGTCCAACACTGGCACCGTCATTGCCATAAATGATACGATCACGGGAAACAAAGCGACCTGGACCGGTAATGGTGGTAGGTCAACTTGCGGTGGTATCGATAACGCTAGTTTTCTAACGGCTACGAATGATACCATAACCGGCAACGCAGCGAATGGAGTTACTAATTCTGGCGAATATGGTGGCGGTATTAGCTTCAATGGTCCCACGACCATCGCAGCTTCGATTATCGCCAATCAGCTTCAAGGAGGCAATTGTGCAAACAATGCTGGCGGCGGGTCTACTACTTTTGTTGACGCTGGTTATAACATCTCTAGTGGTTCGAGTTGCTTCGGTGCAAATCCTACAACTACGTCAAAGAGTAACCAGTCACTCAACCTTCCTCCTCTTGGATCAAATGGCGGCCCAACTCAAACAATTGCAATAGATCCAGGATCTCCAGCATTTGATTCGATCCCTGTTAGTAGCGGCTTATGCGGCTCTACTTCTAACCTTTCTGACTCCACACAAGCGAGCGCAGCAATTCCAAATTTTGATCAGCGAGGAGAGGCGCGACCCCAAAGTGGTTTTAGTACATGTTCAATCGGTGCTTATCAATATCAGGTTGCACAATCTGTACCAGCGCCATCTGTACCAACAACAGCTGTACCAGCTCCATCATCACTGACATCATCTGCACCGACAAACCTCACAGCTACGGGTGGGGATGGTTCGGTCGCTCTATCATGGACCAATCCACTTCAAGCGAGCGGTATCACTGTGGAAGGTCTTGATCTCTACTATTCAACCTCGCTTCAGGGGCTTAATTCTTCGCAGCCACTTGCCCTGCAGCCATCGAGTACGAATACCCAAGTAGGGTCTCTGTCCAATTCCGTGCCTTACTTCTTTGCTATTAGAGCTGTGACTAACGTGGGATCGTCACAGTTTTCGAATGTGGTTACTTCGACTCCGCAGGTGCCGACGGCCGTCTCGCAGGCCTCTCAAACTCCGAGAGGCTATTGTTTAGTCGCCTCAGATGGTGGTGTCTTCGCCTTTGGAGATGCGGCATTTTATGGCTCTGAGGGTGGCAAGCCCCTCAATCAGCCCATCGTATCTATGGCTTCGATGTAGCTATTGCTAATTGTGCTCTAATGCGAGTGCCGAATTGAGCAGTTGGTTTCCATTACCGAAGCATTGGCGGCTAGATCTTCCGTTGTATATCGAATGACCATAGCCTCTATGCTTCATGGACTCGACAGAAGAAGCTGCTTCCAATCCGAAAGTCAAGGGTCAACTTCAAGGTTCTCCCTTATCGAGTCATTACTCCGTTACGAAGTTGATTTCTGATAAATCAGGTCAAATAGATACATAACTACGGTAGTTATAGTAAGGTTACGTATGTAAATTTTAGAGGCTGACTTTACGCGTGTACTTAGATCGATGGGGTTTAGCGATGTACGATTGGAAGAAGATATTCACAGTTATATGGGTGCTCGTAATAGGCACTATGGGATCGGCGGGATCTGTCGCGATCTTTGAATCGGGGGCCGCAGGTGCGACTGCCCTAGCTCCAACGACTTCAGGAGCGGTCGTTGGCGGAACTCTATTTGCAGGTAATAGTGCATCGGGGACTGTGACGGGTTACAGCAGTATTACTTCGCCATATGGGACTACTGCGCCCACCCTTTTGACGCAGGGTCAGAATCTACTTGATAATTCTCAGAAATTGATAAAGCCAACGGGCGTGACGGCAGATGCAAATGGAAATATTTGGGTCGCCGATAGCGGGTCAAACGAGATATTCGAATTTACGAAGGCTGAACTGAGGGACAATGCTGACCCAGCGGTGGTAATCAGTTCGACAACTACCACCAATACTATTGATAATCCGATTGGCCTGGCCTTTGACTCCTCTGGAAATCTGTGGATTGTCAACGAGGGAAGTGGCTCTGGCGCCTCGATCGTTGAATTTAGCTCGAGCGACCTTGCGCAAAGTGGTGCGCCAACTCCGACCTTGGATCTACCTCTTACTTCAGGGTTGCAGCCAAGTGGCATGACGATTCACTCTTTTTCCCCTAGTGTCACCGCGTCGAGCTCGCCGTACCTATGGGTGACCGGTAGCAATCCATCTTCTGGGCAGGGCTTTATTTATGGCTTCGACGTTAAGTCGCTGAGTAGTTCAAATACCACGCCGTCTCCGAGTGTCGTTATCGACACCGGGAGCTATGCTCCCTCAGGGTTGGCCTTTGACGAAAGCGGTAATCTATGGGCCCCCGAATACAGCTATACCACATATGTGAATTTGCTGGTAGCCTACAGTAACTCTCAACTGCAGGGAGCAGTTGGCGGGGTGACAAATAAAGGTGCTACTCAGTCTCCCGTCGTAGTAGACAAAACCACCCTTAGCCCATTTACTAATGCATATGGCTACAATACCTGTTATTCATTGGATGAGCCAACGTCGATTACCTTCGATTCGTCTGGAAACCTTTACGTTGCGAACAGTTATTGCAACACGTATGGTATCGCCGATGTAGCTATGTTCAGTGCTGCGGACCTTGCGGGCGCTTTGCAAGATGCGGTAAATGGTCATAGCAACGTCAGTCTTACAATGACGGGTCAGTTCGTCACGAGTCAGTTGACTTCGGTGGCGGCAGTAGCATTTCTGCCTGGATCCAATCAGGGGCAGCTTCTGATCGTTGGGAGACCGGGTTTTGGTGGCTATGTAGGGGGTTTGAACCTCCCTTTGAGTGGGTCCCACACCCTTGGCGCTCCATCTACTTTGGCAACCGACTCATCTGGTGACATTTGGGTAGCAAATGATGCTTCTAGTACGATTGACGAATATACTCCGGCGGAGATTATATCTGGAGGTGGTCCCAACATTGAGATCCAAGCTCAAAAACTGAACAACGATTTGAGCGGCTCCGCCTACTATAGTATCGACGGTCCAGCTGGAATGGCCTTCGATGCCCAGGGAAATCTTTGGGTATCCAACAGCTGCTACTCGGCGTACATTCAAAAGGGATGCGACAACTCAATCGTCGAATACAGCAAATCAGAGCTATCAATGACTAATTTTGTGGGAGCACTTCCACCTGTTGCGATCTATGTTACTGACGTACACAAGCCAAGTAGCGCCACAACCAATGCACCTCTCGATAATCCCACCTCCATCTCAATCCACGCGGTAGGTAATTCAACTTATCTCTGGATTGAAAACGCATCTAGTACCCCATCAATCTCAGCAATTCCCCTTGGATCGTTGGATAAAACTGGACTTCAACAAATTCCAACTCCCGCACTAACAATTGTTGGTTCTGCTACTGGGCTAGACCACCCGACTGGACTTTCGTTCGATGCTCAGGGTAACTTGTGGATTTCTAACGACGACAGTACAGGGAATAGCCAGAATTTCGTAAACAAATCAAGCCTTATTGAGTTTTCTAGCTCTCAATTGACTTCTGACATCGGCTCAGTAAAATCTGCCCAGACCATGGTGGACCAATCGCCAAATCTTGAAATTGTGCCAACTAGCATAAATGGTAATCAAAGTCTTGACTATCCCGTCCAGATTGCCTTTGATACCCAGGGTAATCTATTTATAGATAACCTTTACTTGAACGGAATTTACGACAAGTTTGGTAAAAATGGTTCGTTGGTCGAATATGGTGCTTCTGAGCTTGAAACGGCATCAGCGAATGCCGCAAAAGATCCTGGTAATTACCAGTCGCAACCCCTAACGCCTCTGGCCATGAACTACGGTCCCGGTTCTGGGTTGTGGGACCCTGCAGGTCTCGTGTTCGTACCCAATCAAGCTGCTATTGTACCCCCTACTAATGTACCCCCTACTAATTTACCCCCTAGTACCGTGCCACCTACGGTAGTTTCGCCTAGTACGGTGCCTCCACTTGGCACTTCTTTACCCTCCTCTTTGGGCACGCCAAATGGCCAGGGATATATTTTGGTGGGAAAGGACGGGGGAATCTTCTCCTTTGGAGGTTCGTCTTATAAGGGATCGATACCTCAATTGATAGGGAGCCATGTAATCAATTCTCTCAACCAGCCGATTGTAGGTGCAATTGCAACACCAGATGGTAAAGGCTATTGGTTAGTCGCCTCAGATGGTGGTGTCTTCTCCTTTGGAGGTTCGTCTTATAAGGGATCGATACCTCAATTGATAGGGAGCCATGTAATCAATTCTCTTAACCAGCCGATTGTAGGTGCAATTGCAACACCAGATGGTAAAGGCTATTGGTTAGTCGCCTCAGATGGTGGTGTCTTCTCCTTTGGAGATGCAGCCTTCTATGGCTCTGAGGGTGGAAAGACCCTCAACCAGCCGATTGTAGGTGCAATTGCAACACCAGATGGTAAAGGCTATTGGTTGG
>JAKCDL010000006.1:21735-126532 GCA_021841935.1 Actinomycetes bacterium
GTCGCCTCAGATGGTGGTGTCTTCTCCTTTGGAGATGCAGCCTTCTATGGCTCTGAGGGTGGAAAGACCCTCAACCAGCCGATTGTAGGTGCAATTGCAACACCAGATGGTAAAGGCTATTGGTTGGTCGCCTCAGATGGTGGTGTCTTCTCCTTTGGAGATGCAGCCTTCTATGGCTCTGAGGGTGGAAAGACCCTCAACCAGCCGATTGTAGGTGCAATTGCAACACCAGATGGTAAAGGCTATTGGTTGGTCGCCTCAGATGGTGGTGTCTTCTCCTTTGGAGATGCAGCCTTCTATGGCTCTGAGGGTGGAAAGACCCTCAACCAGCCGATTGTAGGCGGCAGCCTTTGATCTCTTGGCAATAAGTTCAGATAAAGGGCGGTACGTTTCTAGCCGTACATGTCTTTTATCTGAATTTGCTTTGCGGTTAGTTACTCAAGATCGAGACTGAGGTCGCAAGGCATGTATCGGTGAAGCTGACTATTCGATCTTGCTTCTGTAGTTGCCGAGATGTCTGGGGTGGAAATTTCGTTCCTCGATAACCCTAGTGTTGAGGCGGCGGAAGATACGTTAGTAGTGAAGAATAAGTCCTTCTCACTCATATTGAATCCTACGACCCTTTCGATGGGTCTTATTAAAGAGGCTCACGACATCGCGAGAAAGTACGTTAATCGTGTTGATTTATCGAAGTTTCGATCGATATGTGCCCTCGGAGCTGTTGCCTTGACGATAAGCAAGGCTAAGGGTTACTAGATATAGATCCTCGAAGAGAAATTTTGAGGCTGTGTTGAGTTAAATTCAACGCAGCCTCGTCTTTATCTAGTTTTTGGATCAATAGTTCATCAGTAGCAGTCTCGGCTAACTGAACACTCTTTGGTCAACCGAATATGAGTTGGTGCTCGTTTACACTTATGCCATCCCAAGCAATTCATGTATTTTCGTGCCTTAAGGTCTAGAACTGGCGATTGACGGGAAGGGCTATCGTAACGAGAGCGATCTTCACGAATCTTTGCATAGCTAGATTCTCGCCTTGTAGTTTGCCCAATACTCGTCCTTTAGAAGTCTCTTGTAGAGTTTTCCGGTAGGTTGGCGAGGGAGGGATTCTCTAAAGTCGATTGACCGCGGACACTTTATCGCGGCTAGTTGACTGCGGCAAAAGTCGATCAAATCCCGCTCCAACTCCGGCGAGGCGTCTTCGGAGTTGATCAATTCAACCACGCCCTTTACCTCCTCCCCAAAGTCCTCATTGGGCACCCCGATAACAGCGGCGTCGGCCACTAACGGGTGTGAGATTAGGATATTTTCAGCCTCCTGGGGATAGATGTTGACGCCACCTGAAATAATCACATACGACGCTCGGTCGGTAAGGTATAAAAAGCCATCTTCGTCGAGGTGGCCGATGTCGCCTATCGTACTCCAGCCGTCTTTAGTGTGAGCCTCAGATGTCTTCGCCTCATCGTTATGGTAGGTGAATCTCCCTCCGTTTGCGAAGTAGACCTTTCCATCTTGACCGACTGGCACCTCCTCATGTTCTTCGTTTAGGATTTTGATCTCGCCATGAAGGGCCCTTCCGACACTACCCTTATGCTCCAGCCACTCCTTAGATGAGCATGCAACGAAGCCGTTCCCCTCAGTTCCTGCGTAATACTCGTAGATTACTGGTCCCCACCAATCGATCATCGCCTGTTTGATGGGAATTGGACATGGGGCAGCGGCGTGTATCGCATACTTTATCGATGAAGGATCGTACTTGGAACGAATTGCTTCGTCGAGCTTTAGGAGGCGTACGAACATCGTGGGTACCATCTGCGTCGTATTGATCTGGTACTTCTCGACCTGAGCTAGAAAGTCCTCGGGTTCGAAGTGATCCATGATATAAGTGGTGCCACCCATTCGGTTAGTGGTGAGGTTGTATCGGAGGGGTGCTGCATGGTAGAGAGGAGCAGGCGAGAGGTATCTAGTCTCAGGGGAAAATCCATACAGGTACGATGCAAGTGATACCAGCTTGGTTGGCTCGGCTAAAAAGGCTTTACCGCTGAGGTTCCACTTGATTCCTTTGGGTCGCCCTGTGGTGCCTGAAGAATAGAGCATGTCAGCTCCTTCGACTTGCTCATAGGGGGCAAATGACTCCTTTTGGAAGAGCTCCTGAAGGTCAATAGCCCCTTCATCCAATGTGTATCCATCGGAGAGCGCCTCAACTCTAACCACATTTCGCTCAACCTTTGCTAACGCCTTATTGGCGAGGTCGGCGAGTTCTGCAGAGTAAAAGACGACAGTAGCGCCACAGTCGTTGATAATGTAGGCGACTTCATCTTCGAGAAGGCGAGTGCTAATGGCGGTGTAGTAGAGGCCGCTTCTTTGCCCAGCCCAAGCTACTTCGAGCATCTCGATCGAGTTTTTCATTAGGATGGCGATCGAGTCGCGCATCCGTAGCCCCATCTCATAGAGGTGGCCGGCGAGGTTGTGTGACGCTGCATCGACTTCACCGAAGGTTGCTTTTTTCCCTGATGCAGTCATTACGATTGCGTCTTTATCTGGGTCGACCTCATGCATTGAGATTGTCAAGGTAGTGGATCCTTCCAATGTCGTTTCGATTAAGTTATCACGCTCTTGGAGGGCAATTTCGATCAAAATTATTTGAGAAATTTTGAAATTTTAATCTAAAGTTTATGACCCCTCTAAACGATACGAATAAAGGGATAAGTGTGAAAGGAGTGAAATGGACCCAGTATCGAGCAATGCAAGTGTTGGCCTCTTCAGGACGATAGAGAACCTACAAAGTAGCACGCTTACTTCGTTGATTAATGGAGGGGTAGCGGCTGTAAATCAAGCCAAGTCGAATGTAGCTTCCAACAAGTCAGCTATAGCAACGTTGCAAGCGGGCGGCAAGGTATACGCTTAGGTAGGTCCTCGCCGGTCAGGTACCTATGGTTTTTATCCTTTATAAAACTTCGAAGAAGAGCAAAAGGTTAGAGGGAGACGGCTAAAGATAGAGCGATTTTAGCTATCGATGCTGTTAGCTCCAAAAGATTACGGTGAGAGAGCCCAGGCGAGTCCAGTCTGGGCTCTAATTGTCTCAAAGTACCTCCTCTGTTTCAATCAAATCCTTGCCCCATTAGCCTTAGACCATCTCCTAGGCTCCTAATCGGTCACCTGAGACTCCCTGCCTGGGTCATAGAGGGGGGCTTTGATCGAGGGGTTCCCCATGTGACTCCAAAGAGCCACCACTTCGCTCAGGAGAGCGTAAATGAGGGCTAATCTATGATTTGATTTTTTTGATAGGGGAATGTTCGATGCGTTCAATCAAAGTCGGATTTGTTGGTGGAGGATGGATGGCTCGAGCGCATGCTAGGGCAATCGCATCGATAAATGTCTTGGGAATGGTGGATGCAAAGTTAGAGCTGGCCTCAATTGTGACTAGAGATCCATCTAAGGTTGAGGCACTCGCAAGCTCGATTGGCTTTGCAAAGGGGGTTGACTCCCTTGAGGAGATAGTCGACGACGATGAGATAGAGATTGTCGCAGTACTTTCACCCACACTCGATCACTTTGATACCGTCAGTGCTCTTATGGAAAGTGGTAAAACCCTTCTTGTGGAAAAGCCTCTGACAACAGACTACGCAACGTCAATGGAGCTTGCCAATCTGCTTCACAGGGGCGATGGAAGTGACATATCTCAGATAGGGGCGGTGGGGTATAACTATCGATTTGTTCCGGCAGTTGCGCTAATGCGCTCCCTCGTTAAAGAGGGTGCAATCGGCAGAGTTCGCCAATTTAGGGGACGATATGATCAGTCGTATGCCCTTGACAGAGAGAGGCGAAAGGGGTGGCGCTTCGATGACTTTAGCGGTGGTAGTTCGGTTGGCGACTATTCGCACGTTATCGATCTCGCGCACCTATTCGTAGGCGACTTTGAAATATCCTATGCGCAGCTTTGGTCACTCGCCGATGGCGACGATTCGTTGAGGAGGATCTCAGCTGCTCAAGGTAGCGAGGATGCCTTCTTTGCGATTGGTAACAGCGCAAATCAGGTAGTTACCCTTGCTGGAGGGCGGATTCACAATGGCCGTGACAACTTCTTAGAGATCGAAGTTGAGGGCGAAAAGGGTACTCTCATCTGGAATCTAGAGGAGATGAATAAGGTAAAGATCTACCAAAGTGACCTCTTTGGCACTTATTCGGTCAATAGTGATGGATTCCGCGAGGTATTGGTGAGTGATGGTGATCATCCATTTATGGCTAAATGGTGGGGTTCGGGCCATACACTCGGTTGGGCTGACACCTTCGTTCATGAGTGGTCCGAGTTGACTCAAAGCCACATTACGGGAGATGCAACTTTTCCAACGTTGGCAACCTTTGAGGAGGCAGCTGTCGTTCAACGAAGCGTCGATGCGATTAGGAATTTAGCATAGAGACTCTAACTTGGTCGACCTTTGGATTGGTCGAAATGGCAGAGGCGGTCTCCACGTGATTTGGGGACCGCCTCTCTTGATCTTTGCTTCACCGTACTCTAACTACGGTTTCTTTGGTGCTTTATATTTCCTTTAGTTAGCTGATGCTCCGGTGCGGATTTCAACTTTAGAGATAAGTGGAAAGTGGCATGCTGCTTGATGCAGTGTTCCAAAGCTTGCCATGGGTGGTTCCTCTTGGGCACAGAGGTCGGTAGCCCTCTCGCACCTTGTTCTAAACCTACATCCAGATGGCGGATTTATAGCGGACGGAAGTTCTCCCTTGATGACCTTTCGCACCTTAGTCTTTTCTCGTTCAGGTTCAGGTTCAGGTACAGCAGATAGCAGGGCAGCGGTGTAGGGGTGGGCTGGATTCTCGTAGATATCGTAACCCGTTCCAATTTCAACTAGCTTTCCGAGATACATAACGCCGATTCGATCTGCGAGGAATCTGACCACTGAAAGATCGTGGGAGATCACAACGTAGGTTAGACCGTGAGATCTTTGAAGATCTTTCATTAGATTGAGAACCTGAGAGCGAATCGATACATCGAGTGCTGAGACTGGTTCGTCGGCGACTATCAACTTTGGATTCAATGCAAGGGCTCGTGCGAGGCCAATTCGCTGTCGTTGACCTCCAGAGAATTCATGAGGATATCGCTCAACTGCACGAGAGGAAAGGCCTACCTCGGAGAGAAGTGAAATGACCTTCTTCTCTCGTTCCTGAGGAGTTCCGATCTTGTTGATGTCGAGGGGTTCGCGAATGATTGTACCAACCCTCATCCTCGGATCGAGCGATGCGTACGGATCTTGGAACATCAGCTGCAGGTTCGATCGAATTGACCGTAGCTCTTTGGGTTTGTGGCCAAAGAGGTCGTCACCGTCGAAGAGAATCTTGCCACCAGTTGGCTTTTCTAGCGCCACCATCATCGAGCCGGTAGTTGATTTGCCACAGCCGGATTCACCAACTATGCCGATGGTCTCCCCGTCGTAGATAGTAAGGGAGAGGTCGGAGACCGCCTTTAACGTCCCTGCCTTTCGCTGCAAAATAGCGCCCTTTGTTATCTCGAACTCTTTGGAGACATGGTCAAGAACCATAAGTGGTTTACGTTCTGAATGCTCAATTCGAGCGATCTCTGCAGCCTCTTCTTTTACTGCTACTTTGACGTGCTTAGCTTCAATACCTACCGGGTGGAAGCAGGCAAAACTATGATCTTGCTCTTTGCTTAGAAGTGCTGGTTCCGTAGTTCGACATTGATCTGTAGCGAGTCGGCACCTCTCTGCGAAGCGGCATCCCGTCGGAGGGTTTGAGAGATCTGGTGGAATGCCAGGAATCGAATAGAGGCGTGCAACCGAACCGTCCATCTTTGGTATCGAAGCCAAGAGGGCTTCGGTATATGGGTGGTTTGTAGATGCAAAGATCTTTTCAGTTGGCGCTTGCTCTACGACTTTGCCTGCGTACATGACAACTACTCGATCGGCACGACCAGCAATAACGCCCATGTCGTGAGTGATCAGAAGCATTGCCATTCCCAACTGCTCTTTTAGGGAATCCAAAAGCTCGAGGATCTGTGCCTGAATGGTTACGTCAAGAGCGGTCGTTGGTTCGTCAGCAATCAGTAACTTTGGTTCGCAGGAGAGCGCCATCGCAATCATTACGCGCTGTCGTAGACCCCCCGAAAGTTGGTGAGGATAGTCGTTGATTCGCTCTTGAGGCTTTGGCATGCCGACGAGGTTGAGAACCTCGATCGCCCTCTCCATTGCTTTAGCCTTGTTGACTCTCTTGTGCAGTGCGACGGCTTCGGCGATCTGGGATCCGATCGTGAGGCATGGGTTCAGCGACGTCATTGGATCCTGGAAGATCATTCCAATGTCGTTTCCCCTAACTGATCGCATCTCGTCATCTGAAAGTGCCACTAGGTCACGACCATCTAGGAGGACCTTGCCAGAGGCTATGTATCCGGCAGCTGGAAGAAGTCGCATGATTGACATGCCAGTCATAGTCTTGCCACAGCCTGACTCTCCGACCAATCCTACTGTTTCACCGGCATTTACGGAGATCGAGACTCCGCCAACGGCCTTTACTTCACCCTTCTTGAGGCGTATGTTCGTATAGAGGTTGTCTATCTCTAAAAGTGGCAATTGATACTCCGAGCTATTTTTGCAAAGTATGGTTGTGTCGTTATTGCGGAGCTAGTTATCGCTTTTGCAGGCGAACTTCTAGCGAGTCACGGATTGCATCTCCGATGAGGTTGAATGCAACGACGGTAAGGATGATTGCAAGGCCTGCGGGATAGATGAGCCACCAATAGCCGTCGTAGACATAGTTCACGCCATCAGAGAGCATCGATCCCCAGTTTGCCGCGGGAGGTGGAAGACCTAGTCCAAGGTACGAGAGAACGGCCATTACCAAGATAGCATCTGCTATTTGGAAGGTAGCGTTAACTACGATCGTTCCGATTGCATTTGGAACGATATGTCTAAGTACGATTCGCCTGGAACCGCCACCCATCACGCGTACTGCTTTTACGTAGTCTCTGACTCGTAGTGTTAGAGCTTCACCTCGTACTAGCCGTGCGGGAGAGAGCCATGAAACCGCTGAGATCACTACGATCAAAAGCTTCAGCGTTGGGCGGAAGACTGCTGCTAGGTAGATAAGTAGTAATAGGGTAGGGATTGAGAGCAGAGTATCGACGATCCTCATCATGATTGTGTCGACGATACCTCCTATGAAGCCGGCTATGGCTCCATAAAGTACGCCGATGACCGTGGCGATGATAGCGACCGAAAATCCGATCTCTAGGGAGGATTGACCGCCGACCATTAGTCGACCGAGAACATCGTATCCGTTTTGGTCTGTTCCAAGGGGATGGCCATGGCCAGGTGCTTGGGTTATGTTGTACGAGGTTGTTACTTGATTTGTGTGGTATAGCAGTGGTCCAACGAAGCAAAATAGGGTAGCGATTACCACCAGCGCAATACCAACTATCGCCAACTTGTTCTCTAGAAATGTCTGTACGATTAGCTTAAGTTGCGATCCAGAGGCGTATGCCTCACCGCCAGAGGTTGATCCGACGATCTCGCTGTTATCCCCCCCTTCTCCTGAAAGACCTTCGTCTAGGTCGTCAATCTTTGACACTTTTTACCCCTTTTGATAGTTGGTATAAATTACTGAACTCTACTACTGTTGAGAATTTTCTATCGATATCGAACTCGTGGGTCTAGCACCGCATAGGTTATGTCGGCCAAGAGGTTGCCTACTACTGTCAGGAATCCAATAAGGATAATAATCCCTAGAAGGAGTGGGTAATCCTCGGTGCTCGCGGCATTTATAAAACGAAAGCCTGTTCCAGGAAAGTTGAAGACGCTTTCGGTTACTACGCCAGCTGTGATGAGCGATGGTAGCGAAAGGCCGACCAGTGTAGCTATTGGAATAAGTGCATTTCGAAGCATATGTTTGAAGAGAATTACTCGCTGAGAGAGGCCCTTAGCTTTTGCGGTTCGGATCCAGTCTTGGGCAAGCGCCTCGATGGCGCTTGAGCGCATGTAGCGGGTGAAAGAAGCATAACTTACCAGCGTGAGAGTGATTACGGGTAGAAACATCGCCCTTGGATTCGTTATGATCGAGCTTATTGACTGGCCTTGTGGGGCTTCAGCAGGGAAGAGGTGAAAGTTAACTGCGAATCCGAGAATGAGTATGATTCCAAGCCAAAAGCTTGGCATTGAATACAACAGGAAAGAGACAGATGTTGCGGCATAGTCAAAGATGCCGTTTCGACGTACTGCCTGAAATACGCCAACTGGTATCGCGATTATCAGTGAAAGTATTAGGGCAGATCCAACCAAAATTATTGATTTGGGTAGGTCGGTGGCAAGTACCGAATTTACTGACTGGTTGAGCTTGTACGACCTCCCAAGATCGCCATGAAGGAGGTGCCATACGTAAATGAAATACTGCTGCCAAAGTGGTTTGTCTAGACCATTGGCATGGTTGAAGGCCGCAATCTGAGCTGGGAACGCCCTTCCACCTAATATCGCTTTAGCCGGACCTCCGGGTAGAAGGTGTTCAAGAATGAATGCAATGATCGAGACGCCAATGAGTACTATGACGCTTTGACCGACGCGTTTTACTAGAAAAGCTATCAACGGATTTGACCCTCTCTACCGTTCATTCCTCTGTCGTTTATCGCCTGCGCCTCAGGGCATTACAAAGGTTCGCGATTCAATTTAGCGACCATATGTAAATTCCTGGACACAATTCAAAGTGAATGTACCTAAAAAATTAAAGCCCCCACATAAAGATGTGCCGAAGTAACTCCTTCGGCACATCTTTAAAGTCGCGCTCTGAGATCTGTGTGGTTAGCAGATCTTTAGTTGCTACTTGGTGTAGTACATGTATTCGGGAAGCAAGTTGCCAAATGCATTGTACTGTACGCCTTGTAGCGTGCTCTTTACCTCAGCTAGTTCATAGTCAGGGTTTGGCTGGTACATAACTGGTAGGTTTTGCGCCATGTAATCCTGATATGCGTTTAGCGTCGATTGAGATTGCGCTGCACTTGCAGTGTAGGTAGCAGTAATCAAATTATCAGCCGTTGGATCTGAGTACGAACCGAAGTTAGCACCAGCGCCAGTCTGGAAGATCTCATCACCAGTTGGGTAGTAGTCTGGCGAATAGGTCCAACCACCGGCCCAGTTTTCCATCTGCCACTTACAAGCTGCCTGAGTGGCAGTACAAGGTGAGGCATTTGAAATGACCTGGTTGAAGGTCGACGACGATACGTTGATGGTGATACCGGCTTGTGCGGCAGCGGATTTGAATGCGTCCATCGCTTGCTGTACTGCTTGGGTACCCGATGCGTACTCGAGGTTGAACGAAAGTGTTTGACCTTGGGTAACGCCAGCGCCGCACTGATTTGCTCCAGTACCAGGGCTGGTGCAGGTGTCGGTGCCGTTGGGGTTCACGGTCCAGCCGTGGCTCTTCAGAAGGCTAATCGCTTGAGAGACCGAATATGGGAATTGATTCGTCTTAGCTGTAGCGTCAGCGAAGGCCGAAGATGGTTCCACGGGTACTGGCGAATAGGTCGGGATAGCGTATCCCTTGTAGAAGCTTTGGATCCACTGTTGCTGGTCAACTAAGTGTTGTAGAGCTTGGCGGATGTAGAGCTGCTTGAAGAGAGGTCCAACGGTCGGGTTATTGAAGTTGATTACCCAGTAGTTGAATGAGTAGAGGATCCATGGGTTGAAGTTGTATCCGAGCGATGAAACCAATCCCTTTTGGGCGATGTCAGTCACTGGGATATATCCAAAGTCAATTCCTGAGCCGCTACGAAGTTGGTTGTACTCTGCGGTATCGGTTGTGAATGGAAGTTCAACAAACTTGGAGATCGTCGACTTTACTGGTCCTGAGTAGGTCGGATTCGGAACGAACGTTGCCTGTCCAGCTGAGGTGAAGCTTGTTAGCTTGTAAGGTCCATCAACGATCTGCCAAAGTGGATTGGTCGCATACGTCGATGTGTCCTTTGAGAGACCATCAAGGTACTTATATACCGCTTGGGCGCCCGCAGTAGTTGTGTCAGGAAGGTTGGCATCAGTTGGCTGTGGGGTTGGTGATGTCGAACTTGTTACGTCCCATGCGATAGGCATAGGAGTGATTTGCGAAAGTTCATTGTAGGTAAACCAGGTTGGGTTGTAGCTCTTGTCCAAATTGAAGACGATGGTCTTCGAGTCTGGAGTAGTCATAGAGACAACGTTGTCAGGGAATGCACCCGGAACGTAAGCAGCCCAGTTGGCCTTATTCGCCTTGAGCATATTCATCCAGAACATTACGTCACGGGACGACAATTGCTCGCCATTGGACCACTTGTAGTCCTTCAGTGTTATCGTGACGGTTTGGTTGTTATTGGAATATACCGGTGGATTAGCCAAGCTCAAAGTGTTGTTGATGAGAATATTGGTCCCGTTACCGAAGAAGTAGAGGGGGCGGTACATCAAGAACTGGAATTGCGAAAGGTTGGCGACTGAGAAGTAGGCGCCGCTCGTTAGCGGAAAAATGTAGTTCGGGGTGGCGTTTGGTGCTTCGGCGAATGTGACAGTTCCGCCAGCGACCTTAGTTCCACCTGAACTACTAGATGATGACGACGACGAGCTTGAACTGCTGGTTCCACTGCTGCCACAGGCAGCTAGCAGTAGAGCGGTTGCAGCAGAGCTCGCAATAATCGTCGATATGCGTTTTCTCTTTGAAACCATAGCTGTTTAGAGATCCTCCTAATTGATGGTGAGCTTCTAGAAAAGATAGTCCGAATTTACCTCTCAGGTAAGTCACAGTTTCCACTTTGTTCACTCAAATGTTGCAATTTAACATTGGATTCGCATTTCGAAGTTTTATGCAATTATTCATTTCACGTTGCATAATTGCTGATCAGTGACGGTTTTTAACATTTGGCTGGTGAATTTTTATCAAAGATTGCGTTGATAAAAAATTTTTATCTTCGGAAAGCGTAGGTAATGTTTTAATATTGAAAGTATTGTTACCCTATAGTAGTCTTTGATATGGGTTTTTATTGATTTTTAGTGTGTGTGGAATCATTAGTTTCAGATCTGCTCTTCTATTGCATGATTCTCAGTGGTATCAGTTGGGGGTACCAAGAGGTCTCCGGGAGGGGTGGTTTGAAGGCGCTGTCGGTCACTGGAATGACGGATTCCATTCAGAATTGAGAATTGTTTACTAAATTGGTCAAGAATCAAGTCTGAGGTTCCTATTATCTCTACTTTGAGATCTTTTTGATCTGTTCGAAACAAAGGAGAATTTCGATGGCACTCTTACTCGGTGAAGTTGCGCCTGACTTTAAAGCCCCGACGACCCAAGGTGAGATAGATTTTCATGAATGGATAGGGGACTCTTGGGCGGTACTCTTTTCGCATCCAAAGGACTTTACGCCCGTTTGCACAACTGAGCTTGGACAGGTCGCCAAGTTGAAGGGTGAGTTTGACAGGCGAAATACAAAGGTCATTGGATTGAGTGTTGATCCGGTCGATTCGCACGTGGCCTGGGAGGAAGACATAGCAGAGACTCAAGGCCAGCCAGTTAATTTCCCTATGATTGGTGATCCCGATGGAGTTGTTGCCAATCTATATGGAATGATCCACCCGAACGCCTCTGGCACGCTAACAGTTCGGAGCGTCTTCATCATCGATCCTGCCAAGAAGATCCGTCTCTCCTTGACGTACCCGGCGTCAACAGGTCGTAACTTCGACGAGATCCTCAGGGTCTTAGATTCTCTACAACTTACCGACCAATTTATGGTGTCGACGCCAGCCAACTGGAAAGACGGCGACGATGTTGTCATCTCGCCAACACTTTCTGACGAAGAGGCCTCGCTTCGTTTTCCAAAAGGATTTTCAAAACTCAAGCCTTACCTACGGATGACACCTCAGCCGAACAAAGGTTAATCTAAGTTCGTTCGCATCAACGATGAGGTGGTAAGTGCCTCTTTGTTTCTATTGAAAGTGTCATTGGGGGTTGTGGTTTGACCCGGGTGAAATAAAGTCTAAGGACTTACACCCGGGTCTGACCAAGAAGAACTTCAGCAAGCTCGCGGGGGTAGACTCGTAGCTGGAGGTATACCGATGCACGAGCGCCCATTTGATATCGAGGATGGTCATCGCGTAACTGACAGAGGTCGGATTCGATATGCGATCATTACTGCACTAAATTTCACTTTATTCCTAGCGGTTATGGTCGCTGGTGTCGCATATTCCTCAAAGGCTCTCATCGCAAATGGGCTGCACCTGCTTTTAGATGTCGGATCACTATTGATATCTACGCTTGCCTCGTCCCTTAGCGGTAGGGCACCTAGTAAGAAAAATAGCTTTGGGCTCGTGCGCTTAGAAGTCGTTTCGGCCTTGATCACATCCGTCTCGCTGCTTCTTGCGAGTATCTACTTGGTCGTTGATGCCGTCATCGCAACCGCATCTCGGCAAAGCCATGCCTCCGGCCTAATTGCTAGCTACTTGGAACTCTTCGGGGTAGTCGGGATAGTAGTAAACTTTATTTCAATACTACTTCTAGCAGGGGTAAGTGGAGATCGCCTCCTCAAAAAGGCGAATCTGCTTCACTTCGCCGCCGATTCGGTTTCGTGGGTAGTAGCTCTCCTGGCAGGACTTTTAGCGAGGTACATAACAGTTTCAGTATCGGATCTACTTGCCACGGTAGCAGTGGCAGCCGTCATAGTATCATCGACACTTTCGATAATTCGTGAAATAGTATCGATTTTGCTCGATTCAGTTCCCTCGCGGCTCTCAATCGATGCGATCGAAGATGAGATTATGAAGGTAGCTCGCGTTATTGGTGTTCATCACTTACACGTATGGTCACTGAGTTCAAACGAATTGATCTTTTCGGGACACGTTATGTGTGACAGTGCAATTACCATCCACGAGGGTCAAGAGGTGGTCGCGGCGATTAAAGAGATGCTCGAGAGGCAGTTTTCAATTAGGCATGCGACCATTGAAATTGAATGCCACGTTTGCGACGTGCCGATTCACCAAGTCGCTGACGTAGCCGGTACCCATCATCACTCTCACTGAGGTTTCGGATATTTGCGTTGGGTAACTACTTTTTTAAACCTTCGATCAATGTCATTATTAAGCCACGACACTCATCAGGAGTGTACTCGTCACGCTGGATAATGGCCCGAGTGCAGATAGCGCCAAATATCATCTCGCTTATTACATAAGGGTTGACGGTCTCTCGGAATAACCCATCCTTGACTCCATGGCGGATCAGGTCAACTATCGGGCCGTCCTCGTGAGCCTTGTAGCGCCTGTAGTTGAGATCATTAACTCGTTGGTCAATCTGCCCCTCGCCAATGAGGCGAGCAAATGCTGATCTTGAGCCGTTCTTGAAGACAGATGCCAGATTGATTGTGACGGTTATGAGGTCCTCTACGACGTCTAGCCCAGTAGTACCATCATTGAGTACATCTAGCTCTCTATCGATTGCCTCTTCGATTAGCTCGGTCTTGCTCTTCCAGTGGCGATATATGGTTGACTTTCCGACTTTTGCCTCACGAGCCACGGCTTCTATCGTCACCGAGGTGAAGCCACGTTGTCCGAGGATAGTAAGTGCCGCCGAAATTATCCGACTTTGAGCATCTTTGCTTCGCGGTCGCCCCCTCTTTCGACGCTCTTCAACGTCGATTGAGACTTCGCCTTCGACACTGAGAGAGTTAGCAGTTACGGCCATCTTGAGAATCCACCTAGACGCATTTCTATATTTCGGGCTCTATGGGCAAGAAACTTTTCGTGGGTTCGTTAGCTACGTTCGGTTTCTACCCCTGAGAAGATGGTAATGTTCTGCTGATGGTTGCGTTTACTTCCGCTTTTATTTTTACCGAAACATTACTTTTAAATTTTTAAATAACTCACCGCTGTATAGACATAGGTCTATGAAGTGAGCTTTAATTTGATACTCATGGACCGTAAGGCTTTGTTAAAGTTAGATGATCACCTTTGGTTAGAGGCGATTATTTCTTAAAAAACAAAGAATGACTCGCTAATTCAAAGGCAAAACCAAATTAACGTCACTCTCTAAAAAGAAGCAGAAACTCTTTTCATTGTTTTGAGAATGTAGATTTCGAGTAGTGATGCGACTGCCAAAGATAGTGCGGCTAAAGTCGCGATCGAATTTGGTGACTTCACGGCTAGGCCCGATCCAATGAGGAACCAGAGGCCAAGGAAGAGGTAGCTCGACTTTCCTTGGCGATCTAAGAGAATCGAGAGCCTTTCTAATTCTCCGCGTAAGACTGCCTTGTCGCGGTCGGCGCTCAATCGTGTTGCACATGAACCTTGTTTTTCCGGCGCGCACTCGTCGTTTCCGCATGAATCACCTACCGAGCAACTGCTCGATGCCGTTGTCCATTTGGAGGTCTCTCTCTTCCAGTCGACAACTGCGAAGAGTACACATATTGCTCCTACGACCAAGGCGACGGTAAGTGCAACGATAGGCAAGGACTTGAATATCAAGGCGAAGGCCAGCACCAGCATGGACCCCAGCCACGTGGCACCCACTGCCTTCGCGGATGTCTTTGCGCGCGCGTAGTCGCTCGAGGCCTTCTTGAAACTTGCCTTTATAACTATCGACTGGCTTGACAATGTTTGCTCCAACTAAATTTTTCAGAAATTGATTAGGTTGGCTTACGGCCGACTGCAAGGGATACAGTCGATCTAAAGTTCCAACTCTTGCACAATGATTCATATAACAGTCTACCTTTTGGAGTCGGGCTTCTCAAAATGTGACTCGAGTGATCGCGACGTCACAACTACTATGTCGTTGTGACGCTATCTGACCTCGTTGCAACATTGGTGATACTAGGAATTTCTGTGGCTTCAGCGTTGATCTTGCGCAGGCTAGAAGATCAAATAGAAAGAAAGAGCTTCTTTGTAACGGAAAAGTCGATATCCTTCATGATTCCGGCGAGGAATGAAGCCGCCTCAATCTCAAATTTGCTTACTTCCATTGAGAGGAACTTCATAGGTAGGGGATTTGAATTCGAGGTTATCGTCGCTGACGATAACTCGACCGACGATACCGCGGCGATAGCGGACTCTTTCGCATTTGTCAAGGTGATTGGAGTTGTTGATCGATCTGAATCAACTTTCAACGGTAAATCCAATGCACTCGTAGCGGCGTCGAATAGTGCCACCGGCGACATCTTTGTCTTCCTCGATGCCGACGTAGTTGTAGGGCCCAAACTTCAAAGATCTATCTCCGCAGTCGCAGGTGGCTTTGGCTACGATCTCTTGAGCATTCAGCCATTTCACCGAGCCGTAGGCTTTCGCGAAGGTTTTGCGGTCGTCTTTAATGTCGTATCTATCTTTTCAGCGCTCTTATCAAATCTTTCGCATGCGAGGCCCAAGCTAGCCTTTGGCCCCGTTCTGATCACAACTAGGGATAAATACTTGGCCGTGGGGGGCCATCTTGGAATTTTGAATGATGTCGTAGATGACGTTGCACTAGCGCGGAGATACTTTGAAGAAGGTTTAAAGGTACTAACAATTACTGATAAGGAAGTAGCAACTTTTCGTATGTATCCTCTTGGATTTGGCCAATTGATAGAAGGGTTTACGAAAAATATCGTTGCCGGAGCCTCATCTCTTTCGATATTTGCGGCGCTAATCGGATTTGGCTATGTATTTGCATTTTTGACATTAGATGTGTCGTTATTTCGAGATTTATTTGATCAAAAGATAATCTCTGGGTTGATTATCTACACCGTCTCAACTTGTTTGGTAGCATTCGGGGCGAGGATGGTAGGTAGATTCAGTTGGACAGTTCAGCTCCTTCATCCCTTGGCGTTTTTTGTCTTTGTATTAGTCTTTTTCAGGGCGCTAATTCGAAGAGCTTTATCACTTCCCAATACTTGGAAGGGAAGAGAAGTTTAGGGGTAAGTGGACAATGGGTCAACACTTAGGGTGCAGCTCTTGATAGGTTCAGTTTCGATATACCATAGATACCTCTTATACGTCTTGTACGACGTTATTTTTTGGGTCGCTTCGAATTTCTTTATCGGATTCGTACTCTCGTCAATTGAAAATCGACGGTTTAGTAGATTTGCCCCCTCTTCCTCCGCCGAGCGACTAGCTGCTAGGGCAGCCTTAATAAAGCGCTTCACCAGGGTTGATCGATGGAAGCGATACCTTCCTGAGGCCGGATCATTCTTCAAAGGAGGTATCAGTAAATCATCTCTAGAGCAGACTTCAAAGAGCCATTTGGCTGTGATGATGAATGAATTTCAACGAGCAAGAGTAGTTCATATCCTACTCATTTTGGTATGGCCAATTACCCTAGCATTCAATCCTCTATGGATCACTATCGCAATGGCCCCGTATGTTATTTTGGCGAACGTTCCATGTCTGATATCTCTTACATACTCTTACTACCGCTTCGCAGCTCTGTTGAAACGGCGATAGAGCTGTTATTTGATGGTGATAGTTACCGTTAAATCGGTATGGGAGGATTCATAGCCCGAAAGATAACTACACTTGCGGGGCCCTCTCCAACCTCAGGAAATTATCTCTGTAGTGGCGTAGTTCGGCAACGGACTCCAAAATATCGTCGAGAGCCCGATGACCAACTACCTTTTTGGGTGCACTGTCAAGTACTTGCTTATTCCATCGTCGGGCTAGTTCTTTAAGTGTTGAAACGTCGATGGATCGATAGTGGAGGTACTCTTCAATTGGTGACGCATATCTATCTAGAAAGCGCCTGTCTGTACCGATCGAATTTCCACATAATGGTACACTTCTCGGACTCTTCACATGATCTTTTATGAACGCGAGCGTCTCTTCGACCGCAGCGTCGATGGTAACGGTCGAATTTCTAATCGCCTCTAATAGTCCCGAGTTGGTATGCATCTTCTCGACATAGCTATCCATATGCGATAGTTCCTCATCGGAGGCGTGAATTACGAGATCTGGACCAACTATCACCTCATTGAGGTCGTCGTCGGTTATAACTGTTGCCATTTCAACGATGACGTGGCGATCTACCTCGAGGCCCGTCATCTCTAAATCCATCCAAACTAACATCGGTAGAAGTCTAGCCATTCATTGGGTAGAATATAAGTCCGACCCAAGGAGGAGCGTGTCACAATCAGCGCCGAGCACAAGGCCTTTTGTAATAATACCAACCTACAATGAGGCCCAAAACATCAAAAGTGTGACACAGCGAATCTTTGCCGCCGTGCCGAACATCAACGTACTGGTGATCGATGACTCATCGCCTGATGGTACAGCAGATGTAGTCAGGGAGTTGATGAACGAAAACCCTAACTTGGAACTTCGTGTTCGCCAAGGAAAGCAGGGACTCGGTTCGGCATATCGATTTGGCTTTCGTGAGGCAATTACGATGGGAGCCACGGCATTAATCGAGATGGACGCGGACCTTTCTCACGAACCTGAGGCACTTCCTTCACTCTTGAGTGCCGCAGATTCAGGAGCAGATTTAGTAATTGGATCTAGATATGTGCAAGGTGGTCGTTCGCCAGGACTTTCACCATCAAGACTTGCTCTTAGTCGAGGTGGCAACATCTATGCCAATCTCGCCCTTGGAATAGGAGTGAGAGACGCTACAAGCGGCTTTCGAGTTTACCGCCCTGAACTTATAGAAAAGATAAATCTAGATACAGTTAGTGCGGATGGTTACGGTTTTCAGATTGAGATGGTCTTTAGGAGTCGACTCCTCGGGGCGACTATTAGGGAAGTCGCAATAATCTTTCACCAGCGCACTTTGGGAATTTCGAAGATGTCCAACGAAATTGTAAAAGAGGCTATGACTCTTTGTACGGTTTGGGGTTTCCAAAGAAGAATGAGGCAGCTGAAAGGTCTTCGTGGCGACTTCGTTCCATTCCATAAAGACTCCTCTTCGATCAAAGATGCAATAATCTCTTCGATTAGGGCCAGCTAGTTGAACCAAATAGCAAATGGCTAATAACTATACGGTTGGATTCAAGCCTCTCCGGGAGGGAGTCTCTCCTCCTACCTACGGACACCCTGGTGATGGTGCGGTTGATTTAGTAACTGCAGAAGAGGTTCTCCTAAATCCATTTGAAAGAAGGGCGATTCCCCTTGGTTATGCCCTTGAAATCCCAAGCGACCTTGTTGCCCTCGTACTACCAAGATCAGGGTTTTCTCTTAATACTTCGATAATTCTCCCTAACGCCCCGGGGCTGATTGATCCAACCTACAAAGGCGAGATCGCGGTGATTGTTGCAAACATACATCCAACTGCTATCCATAAGATCGAAGCCGGGACCCGTATTGCTCAGATGCTTTTTCTACCAAGGATTGACGTTTCATTTGCAGTTACAGAAACTCTAAGTACTAGCACGAGGGGTGAAGGGGGATTCGGGTCGACCGGATACCGCTAGTTCGACAGTCGCAACCTTGCAAAAGGAAGTATCTTTAACCTAGCGACAGTATTAGATGGGGTGTTCAATTTGGCGGCTAAGCGACTTAGCGGACTCGATAGCGGATTTTTAGCCCTCGATAACCCTACGATGCATCTACACATCGGAGTACTCCTTCTGCTAAGAGATGAGTTGCAACGAGAAGATTCGGCGCTAGATCGAGTAAAAAGCCAATTCTCGTCCCGGATTGATGCAATGGAGAATTTCCAATCCCGTGTCGTCGAAGTTCCTCTTGGAATCGTGGAGCCATTTTGGGCTAGAGTTCAGGACTTCAAGATAGACGACCATATAGTTGAAGCGAATTTTCAAGGCGATTTCAGCGAACTGATGAGGTACTCCGGAGACTTTATCTCAAAGCCTCTAGCTAAAGACCGACCCCTCTGGCAGGTAGAAGTAGTTGATTCGATTCAAGATCGACCAGGATCCTTCGCAGTGATCGCAAAGATTCACCATGCGCTAATCGACGGCGTCATGGGTATCGAAGTTCTGGCCAATCTATTTGATTTTGAACCAAATCCGAGTTCATTTTGGGGTGGGGATATTGAAAGAGAGCTTGATTCGGATGGTGAATTAAACTCAATTGAGATTTTCACCTCGATAATCGGCGACGTTCTCAACAAAGTGCGCGAAGCCCCGAAGATCGTAGACATGCTCGGTAGAGCTGCATTGGACTTTGTCAACTACACAAAGACAGAGGAGAACACCTCTCACTTGCCAGCTCTGTTTACCGCTCCAAGGACACCAATGAGCGGATCGCTCACCGCCGAAAGGGTAGTAACATTCTTGGATCTTCCCCTTGATAGATTCAAGGAGTTGGCCCGAGAGCTGAATGTTACAGTCAACGATTTGTCGATGGCTGTGGTCTCTTTTGCACTCGATCGATATCTAGAGATGCTTGGACATCAAGGCGGCGAGGATTTGGTATCGATGATGCCGATGTCAAATCCGGGTCGCGATAGATCAACGGCAAATCAGATTAGCGCCCTTCTCGTCTCACTGGGTAACTCCATCTCCGACCCCGTCGATAGGATTAAATTTATCTCTGCGGCCACGAAAAAGGCGAAGGAATTTCACCGACGGGCTCAGTTAGAAAGAGTCACATCGGCTACATCTCTTATGCCTCCCGCCCTTACATCTGCTTTATCGAACTTAGCTCACCGGCTTCGGGCTTTTGATGCTATCTCACCGGCGTTTAACATTTTGATCTCGTCAGTTAAAGGGCCGAGCTCGCCTCTTTACCTTGCTGGATCTGAGTTAGTCTCCGTCATTCCCTTTGGTCCTTTAGCTGAATCTGTTCCCCTTAATGTCACCGTGGTAAGTTACTGTGCTGACTTGGTCTTCGGAATCGTTAGTGACGAACGGAGTAGAAGTTCACTCGATACATTCGCTAATTTCATCACTGCAGTATTTGAAGAACTTTCTACTACGGTTCTTCCAATGGAGTAATACTTCTTACTACAACTGCATTGAAGCAATTACATCCTTGTTATAATGTATAAAGCATTGCGCGGACGTGGCTCAGTTGGTAGAGCATCACCTTGCCAAGGTGAGGGTCGCGGGTTCGAATCCCGTCGTCCGCTCTATTTTTTTAACACTAACATTGCGGCTCATCGGATATTAGCGTGTTTGATCGTTTCGATAATTGCTAGTGTTCCATCGGATGCCTAGCAGGGCCTAAAAGCCGAGATATCTTTAAAAAAATAAAGGGCTTAGTCAAGAGAGTTAACTTTCATCGAGACATTGACTTCTTTTATCATCGACTTCGCACCGAGGTATTTTTGTGGTGATATGTTCGGGTCAAACAACAGCATATCCCTCGTTGATCTGCCGGCTTTAGTTGAGCGATCTCTTGGAGATTTAGAAGCTCTACAGCCTGAGTTAGGTAAAATTTCCCGTTTGTGACTTTATATCTTTGTGTTCCGCGATCTTTCAATTGAGGTGGCGCTGTCATTTAAAATACATTTGCACTTTGAGCCGTTCTGGCTCATGATGGTGCCTTAGGCCGAGATTTCGAACTTTAGTCTTTGGAAATCTCGGCCAGATGTTGCACCTTTGCAGCTCGGTGTGGTTCTAGAGGTGGAGTGCAAGGTGGTCGATTTGACCACAGGGCTTACTTTATGACGATCGCGATCTTGCCCCTAGTGTGTCCTGACATATTTGACTCGAACGCCTTTGCGGCGTCATTTAGTTGGAATGATTCAGTGACGATGGGTCGAACTTTTCCACCTTCGATTAGGCGAGTGATGGCCCCTAAATCTTCGACGCTTGGCTTTACGAAGACGTACTTTCCGCCGTACTGTTGAACTGTTCCGTCGGTAATCGAAGCCACTCGCTCCTTGTGTTTGAGAAGTTCGACAGGACGATGTCCATCTGGACCACCGCTCAAGTCAAAGAAGGCATCGATTCCATTTGGCGAGTGCGAACGAATTTCATCTAGTAGGGTTTCGCCATATGACACAGCTTTAGCACCAAGTGACTCGATGAACTCGTGATTCCTCGATGAGCCACTTGCAATTACCTGTGCGCCGAGTGCCTTGGCTATCTGGATTGCAAAGCTACCAACTCCACCGGCGCCGGCGCTAATGAAGATGGTTTCCCCTTCTTGAATCTGGAGGGCTTCAACTAATCCTTGATAAGCGGTCAAACCCGCAAGTGGTACGGTTCCGGCCTCGGTAAATGTCAGATTTCTGGGCTTTAGCGCGATAGTTCGAGCTGGCGCCGCGATCTTCTCGGCAAAGGTTCCAGGGTGCACGAAGTCAAGTCGCACATATCCATATACTTCGTCACCAACATTGATTCCCCTTACAGCGGGGCCTGTAGCAACGACAGTACCTGCAGCATCCCACCCTGGAATAATTGGGAACTTCGAATAGAGTACTTGATCTAGGTAACCAGCTGTAATCTTCCAGTCAACTGGATTGACGGAGGCCGCCGCCACTTCAATTAGAACCGAATCAGGGCCGACCTTTGGTTCGGTAACTTCTCCAAATTGAAGAACCTCAGGGCCTCCGTAGTTTTCATAGTAAATCGCCTTCATGCTCTTCCTTTTCACTTGTTCCAATGAAAAAACATAACTAAAACAGCGCTATTCCCAACGTCCCTTTGGCATGCGTCGGTCAAACAGTAGAGTGGACCGACTAGGGGCCCTGTTTGAATGGGCAAAAAGATTCACAACTGCACAAGAGCTAAGCTCGCCAATGCTGCATTGCTCCATCGTCTTGGGTTCATTGGGTTTAGGGGATAAAGGTTAGTGGAAAGGGGCCCTCGATAGAGGGGTGTAGTTGCTATGCAAAGTTGTGATCTACTCGCTATGGGCATGGCACACTTGGGAAACTATTCGTAGATCTAACTCGGGAGAGACGTTTTATCGATGTCTATGCCACAACTAAGATGTGTAATGCATTGATCTCTACGCGATTGAAGATCCATAACTTAATGCTCGCGCGATTGCCGATAGGGTTCTGATATCGCCCCGAGAGAAACTCCTGCAGTGGCCGTGGCGGGTCTCAATGTAGCTTTCAAATGATGCCCGTGGAGAGGCTTCGACTTTAGGGTCAGTCGTGCTAGCTGCAGTTGCAGGACGATGTCCCCAGGTTATCTCCTCAATCTCTTCCGTTCTAAAGACGATTAGGTTCCATGTTTCGCCCTCAAAGGTAAACGCTACACGAGCTAGACCAACATAGGTTGAATTATGACCTTGGAAGTCACTATGGATTGATTCAGAAACATATGGCGGTTCGAGTGAATCATCTAGAGATAGCAGGAGTTCAACGCTATCAGGGTCATCGTCGAAGTCATGGCTCAAAACCTCTTCGCCATTTGAGACAATTAGAGCAGAGGCGCTCATTAGATGACATATCTCGATGGAGGAGTTCGTCATTACTGTTGCGATTGGTTTTTCATCTAAGACGTCACGTCGAATGCGACTCTCTAAACGACCTAATCGGTCGTAATTTTCAATCTGGTTTCTGTGTACTTCGGTTGATATTCGATTGTTGAAGCGACGAGTTAGCTCTTTAACTTTTAGTAGCTGCGAAAGGGATATGTTCGTATAGCTTTCGCTGTGTCCGCTAACTAATCCCCACAACCTTCCATCTACATCGATAGGTATCGAAAGCGAGGAATAAGTTCCCATCGCCTTCATGTAACTTATGTGAAATGGGGATACGCTTCGAACGTCGCTAAATGTTAGGTCGGGCGGTTCTTGATTGACTGAAGCTATCGAAATAGCATCGCCGTCACGGTCCCTAATTGTTCTCCAAGGATTGAGAAGATAGAGGCTTCTAGCCACCATGGGGACGTCACTAGCCGGGTAGCGATGGCCCAAGTATGAACCGATCCCAGGTACGTGGGATTCGGCAATCACCTCGCCGTCTTCGTTATCTGTAAATCGATACACCATGACACGGTCGAGTTTCGTCTCGAATCTAACTCGATCTACGAATTCATCATTGTCGGTGATGTTCGCAATGACGGTTGGGGACGGAGAAAACGCATCATCGCCCAGGCCGTAGACTTCGAGGATAGTTGATTTGGCGAGGGTCAATATTGAGCCCTCTATGTGGTTATCGTTGTGAAGGAGCGAGAAGTACCGTCGGTAGACCAAAGGCTCTCGCACGGTTGTTACAAAGTGTAAATTTTGAAGAGCTAAAAAGACCGTCAAGTTAGCTCTCTTTAAAATTGCCTCAAAGACATCTTCGTGACCTAATAGTGAGGCGTCAAAGTTGGCAGATATGTCAGTGAGTTCTCCGCTGGCTTCAAAGACGGCAACTGAGTTTCCACTCTGGACTTTTCCACTTAGGTGTAGATTTTCCTGTTCGCATCGGTCGATGAAGTTGCTTTTTACCATTGAGTTGGCCTACGCCTTGTCTCCTTTGGCTATGAGATCTTCAAAGTCGATAGCCTTCATTGGTCGATGAAAGAGATATCCTTGACCTGTAGCGCAACCATTTTCGACCAACCAGTTGGCTTGTTCCCTCTCTTCGATACCTTCGGCGATTATCTCGAAGTTTAACGCACGAGATATCTCAATGATTGCTCTAGTGATTGCTTCACCGGTACCTTCTTGACCTGCGTCAGAGATGAAGCTTCGATCGATCTTTATTTCAGTGGCTGGAATTGTTCTAAGGTAGGCCAGAGATGAAAAGCCCGTTCCGAAGTCATCGATGGAGAGGGTGATGTCACTCTCCCTCAAGGCGTTGATGTTATTTAGAGCGACTTCAGAGTCTGATGCAAGCGCACTCTCTGTAATCTCTAACTTGATGGAGTTCCTACCTAGTTCGCGGCGATCTAACTCCGATATCACCCAATCGGCAAAGTCCTTTTGGTAGAGGTTTTTGACTGAAATATTGATTGCAATTGGAGGAACTGAAATATTTAGTCTCTTCCATTCAGCGAGGTCGTCAAGGACTTGGCTAACTACATAATTAGTTATCGCCTCTATCTGTCCTGTCGTCTCAGCTACGGTAATCAGTCGTCCGGTATCGATTGGAAGAGTGTTTTCCGGTAGGTGTCGTAGGAGGGCTTCCGCGCCCTTGATTACTCCACTAGCAATGTCTATCTGCGGCTGGTAGTAGACACTAAATTCATTCGCCCTCAGAGACCGGCGAATCGAGTGTTCGATTCGGCTTCGATCATCTGCCTCAGCCTTCAACTGAGGGTGAAAGAATTGAACCTGATTGCGCCCGAGCTTCTTTGCTTGATACATAGCTGCATCGGCAGACTTAAGCAGGGTATTTGAATCCTCGCCGTCGTGTGGGAAGATTGCAACACCAATCGATGCACTGACGTACTGCTCTAAGCCGCCGATGATGTACTTTTCGGTCAGAAGAGATAAAATTCGATCGCTAAGTTGATCCAAATCCTCGTTTTCAGCATCTTCGACGATGATCGTGAACTCGTCGCCACCAAAACGTGTTACCAGGTCCGCTTCTCGAACCGAGTCCTTAATTCGATTGGATACTTCTCTTAGCAGTTCATCCCCGGCGTCGTGTCCTTGGCTGTCGTTTATGAACTTGAAGTTATCCAAGTCGACAAAGAGTAGGGCGAGGTTTCCGCCATTTCGGCGCTTACGAGCCAGGGCACGGTTCAGGTACTCTTTGAATAGGAGTCGGTTGGGAAGAGAAGTTAGCTCGTCGTGAGTTGAGAGAAATTCGGCCTTCTCACGTGCTAGGACATTTGACGAAATGTCGCTAAATATGGCGAGGATGTGCTCTACTCGACCCTTTGAATCTTCTACTACTGAGAGGGAGAGCCAAACTGGGGTCTTGCTTCCGTCGGTGGCAATTACTTTTTCTTCACCGCTCCACCTTCCAAACTCTCTAAGTGCATTCGATATTGATTCCGCTTCGTTGCGTTTTGTCGGTGACGATGACGCAGTATCGAAGACGAAGAACTTTTTGCCGACGATGTCAGAGAGTCTTTCGCGAGTCACTTCAAGATAAGCCGAATTGACCGTTACAACGTCGCCATCTGCGCTAAGGACGGCGATTGCTTCTCCGGCATTCTCAAAAACCTTTGCAGCGAGTCGGAGTTCTTCTTCAGCTTGGCGTTTGGCGCTTTCATCGAGTAGCTGTACGCAGACTGCATTTACCGTTCCGTCTTCTTCAAAGAGTGGAAGGTGAGTGGCACTTATAAAAATCGACTCATTATCGTCCGTCCGAAACTCATACTCGGTACTTCTAGCACTTCGAGTTCTAATCGTAATGAGGTCGCTCTCCATGATTTGAGATGCCATCGACGACGGAAAGACGTCAAAGTCATTGGTTGACTGTTCGATAATGCTGACGTTGTTGAAGAATTGTTGGAAGCGACGATTTGCATATAGGTATCTACCTTGGACATCTTTAATGACGAACATAATGGTCGTATTCTCCATAAGAGATTCGACCATGAGCTCGGCACTTCTTCGCTTTAACTGGGCTGTAACGAGCTCGCTTGTATCTATCAGGGTCAATATCGTCCCGGCAAAGAGTCCGTATTCGTCGAGGTAAGGAGTTGCATTAGCCTGCCAGGTAATGCTCTCCTCGACGATGAGGTCTGAGACACTGTCGCCTAGCTCTCTCGCCTCATTGATCAAAGAATGGAGTTTGAGCATCTTCTTTGGGAGGCGCAAAAGATCTAGCTTTGTTCCTACCATTATCGTTCTCAAATTGAATAGTCTCGCTGCTGCGAAGTTGAAGCGTTTGAGCGCCATAGAGTTATCGAGTACAAGCAGTGGAAAATCTAGGGCATTGTAGAGATTCTCGTAGTCGTTAGTTACGCCCGTAAGCTGAGCGGTACGAAGTGACAACTCGGTATTTAGAGATATGAGTTCCTCATTCGTAGCCTGCAACTCTTCGTTAGCCGCCTCTAGCTCCTCATTAGCGGCCTGCATCTCTTCGTTAGCAGCCTGAGCCTCTTCGTTGAGGGCTTGCATCTCCTCGTTGGAGGTTGCTAACTCCTCTATCATCGCTTGGAGGTTCTCGCGTGTAACGGCGAGTTCATCTTCGACTACCATATTCGAGATCTCGGGCGTTACTCTCTCTTCATTGCCACGTGACGATGCGTCGAACTCAATCGAAACCAAGAAGTTAGTTGTGTCGGCTTCAGCGAGGGGGGTTACAGAGAGCCTGAATGCCTCTCCGTCGATCATCCTTCGGCGCCCAATAGACTCTTCACGCTTCCGGGTAGATCTACTTAGAAGTGTCTGAAAGTCCCCCTGGAGTTCAAGGCGAAGAAGGTCGAAGGCGTTAGATGTATTTACTCCGGTTCGAACCTGAGTAAAACGTCCTATATCGCCAGCGCTCTGTAGAAGAATTCCATTTGAATCGACGAGAAGTACTGCACTCTTTCTATTGTCGAGGTAGTTATTGAGTACTAGCTCGAGTCGCTTAGTCTCAGAACTTCGCTTATCTCTGCGCGACGACTTGGTCAGAAGGTGTCGCTGAAGTGTATCTGTGCTTGTATGTGGTGCAAGCCCTAGGGCAACCTTGTTGAAGATCCTATTCTTGCGATCGAGGGGTCTAAATAGATGTTCTTGTGCCGATACCGACTCCGAGCGACCAAGAAAGAGTATTCCAGCGGGGTTCAATGCGAAGTGAAATGACGAGAGAGCCGCAGATTGAAGGTTTTGATCAAGGTATATGAGAACGTTTCGACACGAGATTAGATCGAGTCGCAGAAATGGAGGATCTACGGCTAGGTTCTGCTTTGCGAAGATGATTGAGTCTCTGAGGTTCTTTGAAATCTCGTAGTTGCGACCATTGAAGTTGAAGTACTTGAGGATCAAGTTTGGGTCTAGATTCTCTAGCGCAGCTGCGGGATAGACTCCGCTTCTAGCTATCGAGAGAGCGCGTTCATCGATGTCAGTTGCGAATAGCTGAAGTCTGATATCGCTTAGGCGCGCACCTAGCTTCTCGCTAAAGAGCATTGCTATTGTGTAAGCTTCTTCTCCGCTAGCACACCCTGGGATCCATACTCGGATCTCGCTACCAGTCGATTTCTGTTCGATTATCCGTTCTATCGCAACCGAGAGTGAATTGAAGGCATCAGAGTCCCTGAAGAAGCTAGTTACAGAGATGAGAATGTCTTGAAAGAGCTCTCCCTTCTCTTCGTCATTTTCCACAACGCGAGTGGCGTAGTCGACTAAGTTGTCGACCTTAGCGAGCCCCATCCGATGTTCTATCCGTCGAAAGAGGGTTCCCCTCTTGTAGCCCCTGAAGTCAACTCCGAACTTTTCGTGGAGCTCGGCGAGAATGGCTTCGAGGGCAGCTTCACGACCTTTGTCGTCAATGTCGTCTAGGGAATGAATCATGTCGGGAAGTGCCATGAGTAGTTGGGCGATCTCCTGCGGGTCGAGGATCTTCATGGTGACCCCGGATTCGATCGCAGATAGCGGCATCCCTGTAAACTTTGCGCTCTCGGGCAGTTGTACGATGCACTGTCCTCCGGCGTCACTAATCGCTCTTAATCCCGCCGTGCCGTCGTTGCCAGTCCCGGAGAGAACGATTCCAATCGCTCGATCTGAGTATTCATCCGCTAGGGCAACGAAGAAGGAGTTAATTGAAGGCTTCGGCGATGTTTGATTTGATCCCTGGGTAAGAATAACTTTGCCGTTTAAGATTGTGGCATTGTTATTGGGTGGAATGATTAGGATCCTACCTGCTGCGATCTGGTCCCCCGAGGTGGCCTCTACTACTGGAAGTGCGGTCTCGCGCGAGAGGATCTCTGCCATCATTGACTTGTAGCTTGGAGATAGGTGCTGGAGGATGACGATCGCTAACTTGGAATTTCTTTCGATCCCAGAAAGAAGTTGCGATAGAGCCTCTAACCCACCTGCTGACGAACCGATCGCTACGACGTAAAATCCTCTTTTGGCGCCAGGTTCATCGAAATATTCCTTCGACGGCGAATTGTCGATTGCGTCGCTCTCCTCCAATTCCCGAAGGTTTATTTCGATACTTTCACTGTTCGCTCCGTCTTCTTTTGCTACTTGGTCAGTCACAATCCACGCATTCGGTTATAGGAGTAGCCAATATTGCTCACTTTCAATTTTACGACATCGCGATCCCTATAGTTCTTTATTGTCTAAAGATACTCTTACTTTTTTGTGTTTGGCAAGTGGTTATGGCGTCACTTTGCAATTATGTGGAAAAAAATCAAAGAAAATCGCATTCGATTGACGATTAATCGACATTTTTACGGAGTGCTATAAATAAGAATCAGATCTTCCCTACATTCGATAATTCTAAATATCGAAAATGAATTATGTTAAATTTAATTGTTAATAGATATGATTTTCAAAACCAGTCAAATAAGCAGAAAAAATTCGTAAAAGGTAGAACTATAGTTCGTATTTCTTTGAAATATCGAAGATCATTACACCTCTTGCCTTCAAAGTGCTGGGGCTAAAAGTAACGTCTCGACAACGCAAAGGGAAGGCAATCTTATATTTGTCAGCAACCTCAAGCGGGCAATGAAGAAGACAATTTTCGTCAGCTTCTTGAAAGGTCTTGAGATTGATCAAATAGGTCTTGCCCTATGGTCACTCTGGTAGTTATTAATACTCTGCTACCCGTCGGAAGCTGGAATCTTTGTCGGAGAGTGAAAGCTGCTGACGTCGGTTTCGAATTGATTTTGCTATCTAGGTAACATCTTAAGCACAAACTACTCTCGAGCTGATGTTGGGAGTTGTAACATTTTGCAAAGCGAAGAAAGGTAACTTATGGCTCGAGCTCTGCTATTGAATGAAGTTGAAAAGAAGGTTAGTGCTTCAATCGTCGACATCGACGAAGCTGACTTTCCCGATGGTGATCTCGAAATCGACGTAATGTACTCAACGTTGAACTACAAAGATGGAATGATCATCAACGGTATAGGACGGCTTGTTAGGAGCTATCCACACGTTCCTGGCGTTGACATGGTTGGAGTTGTGAGGAGCTCTTCCAACGATCAATTCAGCGTTGGTGATTTGGTACTTGCAACTGGTTGGAGAATTGGAGAAAGCTTTTGGGGCGGTTATTCGACATTTGCAAGGGTCAACTCTGACTTTTGTATAAAGCTGCCCCAAAACCTCTCACCAGCCACAGCTATGTCGCTAGGAACTGCTGGAATCTCGGCGATGCAGGGAATTATTGCGCTAGAGGATCACGGCCTCTCTGATATGAGGGAGCTAGGAAGCGTATTGGTAACAGGTTCGGCTGGCGGCGTAGGCTCTGTTGCAATTATTGCACTTAGTGCGCTTGGCTATAGAGTGACCGCGTCAACACGGCGCGTTCAGGAGAGCGAGTACTTAACTTCATTGGGGGCGACGGAGGTAATCGCCTCTAGTGAAGTTTCCGGCGATTTGACTCGACCACTCGAGAGCGAGCGGTGGATTGGAGCCATCGAAAATGTCGGGGGCGATACCTTAGGACGCCTTGTTTCACAGATGGTTACGGGTGCATCAATTGCATCAATTGGCCTAGCGGCGGGCGCGGTCTTCACAGCCAATGTCATGCCTTTTCTCCTTAGAGGAGTTAATATCCTTGGAATCGACTCCGTGAAGTACCCAAATGCTAAACGATCTGTTGCGTGGGAGCGACTCGGTGAACTTGTTCCAAGCGAGAAGATCGCATCTATGACACAGATCGTTACCCTTGACGATCTGATTCCACTTGCCAATCAAATATTGGCCGGTGGTGTTCGAGGTCGAGTTGTAGTAGACGTAAACGGTTAGTGTGACACACCAAGGTCCGCGGGATGGCCCGTATCGCGCCTTTGCCCACAAGGCATTCGAGGTGGTTCCGGTACGGGGTTCCTTTCGCGCTAGTCAACTCTTCGACGGTCCTGCGTCGCTCGCTATCTTTTACAAGAGTCAAAGTGGGATAAGCGAGGCCCTTGTAATGCGTTTCCTCGACGATCTTGAAACATCTAAAGTAAAGATCGTCTACCTATTCGAGGTGGAAAGGTACTTGGATTTGGCGCAGGAGTTCAGTATTGAATTTTCTCCGACTTCACTTCGCTTCGATTCACGGCGCGAGATAAAGCGAGTCGTTGGCCTGCCGCCAGCAAAGGTATTTGCGGGACGGCTTGGACTTTGACCTACTAGAGATTCGATGTTTTTGAAGGGTGATATCTGTTGCATGAGCCTCTAGCGCAGATGAAAACACTTCCTGAGGGCCCCTATCGATAGTCGAGTCCTCGAGGGATCGACGTTTTATCGATATCGAGCAAAACTTCAGCCATGTGAAAGACGTATCGATCGGTCATGCCGGCTACGTAGGCTATAACTTGTCTCTTGTAGAGTTCGCTGTCACTCGACGGAGACTCTTTAGCGATCGATGAGTAGAGATCGCGGTCGCCAATTAGATGGCGTACGAGTCTGTCTATAACTGCTATTACTTGCTCGCTTTGTCGTACACTCTCTGGACGCAGGTAAATAGCCTCGTAATTGAAACGACGAAGCTTTCCAAGTAGATCACCGTCAGCCTTTGACATAGTTATCTTCTTGGTCTTTGTGGTTGAAGATACGACTGCGTTTATGAAGTAGTTGAGGTGATTTGATCGCATCGAACCGAGGGTGGAGGTGATTTCGTTTGGAATGTCGCTTGGCCCAATCACCTTTGCACCGATAGCATCTTCAAGGTCATGTGCACAGTAGGCAATCCTGTCAGCCCATGAGACGACGACCCCTTCGGGGGTAGATGGCTCGGGTAGTGACCACGAGTGGTTCCTAATTCCATCTATCGTCTCCATGGTCAGGTTCAGTCCCGCAAGTGTAACTTCGGCGCCAAATATTGCATGATCGTAACCCTCATCGAGAAATGGTGAGAGCGCGTCTTCGCTAGCGTGGCCTCCTGGACCATGACCACAGTCGTGACCTATAGCTATCGCTTCAGTAAGGTCGACGTTAAGGCCTAGTCGTCTTGAGATTGCCTTTGCTACCTGAGCTACCTCAAGTGCATGAGTCAATCGACTGCGCTGATGATCGGCTGGGAAGATAAATACTTGAGTTTTACCCGCCAACCTCCTGAATGCCCTTGAATGTAGTATTCGGTCTCGATCCCTTTCGAAGGGTGTTCGGTAACTGTCGTTTTCTTCCGGTCGAACTCTTCCCCTGCTATTTTTGGACAAAGTTGCATTTGGGGATAGTATTGGCGTCTCTGAGTGGCGTACCTCCTCGAAGTCGGCAAGCTTCATCGAAGACTCTTTGTGTGCGTGAACAAGGTCGTCTCCCAGAGACCAACCCCCCATTGTCTTAGCCCATTCGATGGCCCGATCGCTCATTGTCACTTAATCATCATCTTTCGTCGTTAACTTTTACTCTATTATCGCCTAGGTGTGTATCATCGACCGATGGCAGCTAGCTAGTTACATGCTTTAGGATTTGACTATGGCAAAAGACCAGCGATGCAATCAGCTTGATGAGATTTATTTAGTTGCGAAAGTTCTAAATCGCCTCGCATCTGAAAGGATTGAGGAGACCCTTCGTGATCTGGCATACAGAGGACGCATGGAGGTTGGAAGTCGAATTTCAAAGTTAGAGGCAATCAAAGGGGCGGTAGATGATTACCTTGGTTTGAGGTGATTCGATAGTTGGGACCAAGCTATCCTTCGGAATGGCCTCTAAAGTTTGAAGGGCCTTTCTAGTCTTCTTGGCTTTGATATGCAGTTCGGTTACGCAGAGTGCAAGGCAGTCACGGTCTCGAGAGGTATCGCTTAGTTTTTGCACCCTTTAGCTTTTTCGAAATATATGCGCCAAGTGTGGTGTGTGTGAGTTAACATTCTTACCCTATGGCATCCGCACCTCTTCGACTCGATAAAGCATTGGTCTCGAGGGGTCTAGCTCGTAGCCGTGAGGTAGCCCTATCCCTGATTGAGGCTGGGCACGTGCTTGTCAATGGATCGATAGCTCAAAAGGCTACGCGACAGGTCAAAAGTAGCGACCAGATCGTCGTTGCAAACCACTTTCCAAGGTACGTTGGCAGGGGTGCTGAAAAGCTCCTTGGCCTTTTGTCACGCCATCAGTTAGAGATCGCCGACGCAGACGTCGCCGATCTCGGTTCATCAACGGGGGGATTTACCCAGGTTCTGCTAGAGAATGGGGCAAGTCGGGTATTTGCGATCGACGTTGGGAAGGGCCAACTTGACCAGATGCTACGTAACCACCCACGCGTTAGCGTAATGGAGGGGGTGAACTTGAGGTTTCTCAGCAGGAATGATTTTCACCTTCCAAAGCTCAACCTTGCCGTAGGCGACCTTAGCTTCATTTCGCTTACCAAGTTGACAGATGCAGTTATCGATGTAGTTTTAGAGCGCTTGGGGACCTTCGCCCTCTTGGTCAAGCCGCAATTTGAGGTCGATCGTGAAGTTGCTGCGAAGTTCAAGGGCATAATCTCTGATCCACAATACTGGCGTAGCGCAATCTTGAATGTTGCCGCGAGCTTTGTCGAGGCTGGCGCGACGATTGAAGATGTGATCGTCTCACCAATCTCCGGGGGTGACGGCAATAGGGAGTTCTTTATCGTCGGAAGTATTGGTATTGAGGGTAATCAAGTCACTTCAAATACGATCGATGAGCTAATCGATCGCGAAATTGATTTGATCGAGCCACCGCAACCTATTGATTAGAGCGAAATACTTTTTATCACCTCTACCGTTACCAACTTTTTTGAAAGACGTTAGTCAATGGCGTTTGAGGGCAATTTATATCTTCTTCTTAGTGTTGTGCGTATGGAGTTTTGTAGAAGGGGTCCTTTGAAGTAGCGCTAGCAATCCTTCTAAAATCTTCCTAGAGTAGAGTTGTCTACTTTAGTTATTGATACTTTGATCGGTTGGTGCATTTGAAGCGTCGCATAGGGGTTCTCGTTCATACAGGCCGCAGAGGAGCTCTTGTGGCCTTTGATGAGATTGGCGAATGGTGTCGAGCTAACGGATTCGAAGTCATAAATGTCTTAAAGAGCTCGGATTCTCTAGGCCTAGAACTCCTGATTTCACTAGGTGGCGACGGAACGATGCTTCGAGCCATCGATCTTTCCCTTGCCTATCAAGTTCCGGTGCTCGGCGTAAACTTTGGTCATCTTGGTTACCTAACTGAAATAGAGCCCGCCGAACTCTCTAGTTCTCTTGAGAGATTTTTTGAGGGTAACTATCGCCTTGAGGAGAGGATGACCCTCAATATTGAGGTCTATCCAATGACGGTTGCTGATCGAGGTAGGGCCAGCCGTGAACACCTTCACTTTGTAGCGCTAAATGAATTGGTGGTTGAAAAGTCATTCTCTGGAAATGTGGTAAAGCTATCCGTAGGGATATCTGGCAAGCACTTTCTTGACTATGAGGCGGACGGTCTTATCGTCGCCACGCCTACCGGATCGACGGCATACTCCTTCTCTGCTAGAGGTCCGATAGTTTCTCCATCTCTATCGGCTCTAGTTATGACTCCGATCTCGCCTCATATGCTCTTCGACAGGGCGCTCGTTTTAGCTCCTACTGAACGGGTAGAGATAACGGTCATGGATGGCCAAGATGCCACACTAATGGTCGATGGAATCAACAGGCACTCGCTATCGATGGGTGAAATGGTCTCCGTTGGAGCATCTCCCCTGAGTGCAAATATAGTGAAATTTGCCGAGCGAGACTTCAGAGAGATTCTCAAATCGAAGTTTGGCTTGGGTGAAAAGAAGATGTATCGCTAGAGAGCCAAAAGAAGTTAAGAGACTGTGATTGAGGAGCTTGGCCAATAGTGCTCGAAGAACTGACAGTATCTAATTTGGGTGTGATCGAGTATGGAAGAGTCACCTTTGGTGACTCGATGAACGTTTTAACTGGCGAGACCGGTGCTGGCAAGACCCTAGTGGTTGGCGCAATTCAGCTTCTGCTCGGCGCAAAAGGCGAAAGTCAAATCGTTCGTAGTGGCGCAGAGGCTGCAACTGTTACAGCGCGGATTGTAGATGATGATTCAAATGAGTTCATAGTTGAGAGGAGCGTCTTAGCAAATGGTCGCTCTCGCGCCTATATCGACGGGAAGGCAGTTACCATCTCTCAGCTCGAGGAGTTTGTTGGTGGTCTCCTAGAGGTTCATGGCCAGCATGCCGCGATGAAGTTAGGATCGCAATCTAAGCAGCTACGTATAGTTGATCAATATGGAAAGATCGATACAAGTAAACTCACTGAGCTTCGTTCAACTTTGAAGTCAAAGCTTGAAGAGATTGAGCGGATCGAGACTTCGAGAGATGAGATTGAAAGGGAGGCGGCGATCGTTGCCTTCGAAATCTCTGAAATTAAGAAGGTAGCTATCAAAGGACCAACTGAAGATGAAGATTTGGAGGCCGAACTCGATCGGCTTGAATCGATCGAGTCCTACCGGGAGCTCTTCAGTGAGATAGTCGACCTCTGTGACGGAGAAGGTTCGGCAACTACAGGTCGATTTTCTGCGCTGTTGAAGAAGTCCCGCGCACTTCAAGGTGTGGATGCTATCTCAGAAATCCTCGACACTATCGCAGTAAATATCGGCGAACTCTACCGCGAAGCTACATCGGCTATCGATGGGTTGGAGTTTGATCCGTCTCGGGTGGATGAAATTCGCCATCGTCTTATGACCCTCCGCGATATCAAGAGAAGGTATGGCCCCACACTCGAGGACGTCCTATTGCAATTGGCAAAGTTGGAAGATCGAATGGAGTCGTTTCGAATTTCACCGGAAGATCTAGATGAGCTAAAGGCTCAGGCAGATCAGTTGGCGGCCAAGGTAGGAGCAGAAGAGGATCAAGTTGGCGCCAATAGAAGGAGGGCGGTCGACTCACTGTGTGAAGGTGTCAACCTTCGACTTGGGGAGCTTGCACTTTCTAGGGCATCATTTTCCTACCAAGGAGGAAGTGCCCGTGACCTTTCATCCCTCGTCTTTTACTTCCAAGCAAATCCGGGATTGCCTCCAGTCGAGCTAGCCAAGTTTGCCTCCGGTGGAGAGCTATCGCGATTGATGCTTGCCATCTCTCTTGAGGCCTCAAAGGATCGGACGTCGCTTCTGTTCGACGAAGTAGATGCTGGGGTTGGGGGCCAAGCAGGCATCTCCATCGGTCGTGCCCTATCGGCATTGGCGAGCGAGCGACAGGTGATCGTCGTCACTCACTTGGCGCAAGTTGCCGCATTTGCTTCTACCCATTTCTACATCGACAAGGTAACTGACCACGATGTAACAAGAACTGAAATAGTCAAACTTACCCCTGATGGGCGGGTGGATGAGATTGCTAGGATGCTATCTGGTCATGGGGGATCCGACAGCGCTCGAGCACACGCCAGAGAGTTGATGGACTCTTCAAAATAGCCCTCGCCACGCAGATTACCCCAACCTTTTGGGCCACGTTGGACAACTAGGCTATACGAGTACGAACGGATTGAGGAAGTGGAGAAATAGTGGCTAAGCATATCTTTGTAACTGGCGGGGTCGCCTCTTCACTTGGAAAAGGGCTCACCGCTTCATCACTTGGTCGACTGTTGAAGGCTCGGGGACTTCGGGTTGTGATGCAGAAGTTGGACCCATATATAAACGTAGATCCCGGAACAATGAATCCTTTCGAACACGGAGAGGTCTTTGTAACCGACGACGGCTTTGAAACCGACCTCGACTTAGGCCACTACGAGCGCTTCATTGACGTTAATTTGAAGAAGAATTCGTCGGTCACTACAGGATCGATCTACCAAACCGTTATCGCCCGCGAAAGGCGAGGTGACTATCTTGGTAAGACTGTTCAAGTCATTCCCCACGTTACAGATGAGATCAAAAGGCGAGTAAACCTTTTAGCTCGCGAAGACGTAGACGTAGTGATTACCGAAGTAGGTGGAACAGTTGGCGACATTGAGATTCTCCCATTCCTAGAGGCGATTCGCCAATTTAGAAAGGATATCGGGAGAGATAATGTCTGCTACGTGCACCTGACACTTGTTCCATCGATTGGACCTGGTGGGGAGCAGAAGACGAAGCCGACCCAGCACTCAGTTACAGAGCTTCGTTCTCGCGGGATTCAACCAGATGTAATAGTCTGTCGAACCAGTGAGGACCTTTCTGAGAGTCTTAAATCGAAGATTTCCATGCTCTGTGACGTCCCTAAGGACGCAGTAATCAGTGCGGCTGATATTCCAAATATCTACGAGCTTCCTATAGTTCTACACAAAGAGGGCCTTGATCGATATATCATCAACCACCTTCGCCTAGAAAGTGGCGGTGGATTCGAATTGAATCTCGACTCATGGCTCGACCTTGTCGCTCGTTCTTCGAATCTCAAAGAGAGCGTAAAGATCGGCATAATCGGTAAGTACGTAGATCATCCAGATGCCTACTTAAGTGTTGTGGAGGCCCTTCGCCATGGCGGAATCTTCCACGGCGTAGCCATTGACTTTGAGTGGATTCAGGCCGAGGAGGTAACTCCTATGATGGCAGAGTCGATGCTAGGCCATCTATCGGGCATCGTAATTCCTGGAGGATTTGGTGAGCGCGGTATCGAAGGAAAGATAGCTGCTGCTGGTTTTGCTCGTGAGGCGAAGCTACCTTGCCTGGGACTTTGCCTTGGCCTTCAAACAATGGTCATCGATTACGCTAGGAACGTTGCAGGACTAGAGCACGCCCATTCACGTGAATTCAAAGAGGATGCGCCACATCTAGTGATCGATTTGATGGAAGAGCAGAGGGCGATTAAAGATCTTGGTGGAACGATGAGGCTAGGAGCCTACGTGGCCCGCCTGTTGCCGGGATCTCGAGTCGCGGGCCTCTATGGTGAAACTATCGTCTCGGAGCGGCATCGCCATAGGTTTGAGGTTAACTCTAACTATCGAAGCCGACTTGAAGAGGCGGGACTAATTTGCTCAGGTGAGTCGCCAGATGGATCTTTGGTGGAGTTCGTAGAACTAACCGACCATCCATTTTGGATCGGAACCCAGGCCCATCCGGAGTTCAAGAGCCGTCCCGATCGTGCACACCCGCTCTTCCGTGGCTTGATTGAGGCTGCTATTGAGCGGCAGAAGGGCTGAGTTTCATCCGTCTCATCAAACGGGATCCTAACTTATAGAGTTTGAATTTTGGATTAGGCAGGAGATTCATGGCGAAGTTTTGGATAGATCGGGAGCACTCGAAGGTCGTGTGGCCAAGGGATAACGATGCAGTTCGGTACTTGAAGATCGAACGCGTTGCAGTCGCAAATAGCGACTCTGATGATCTTGGGTATCGTGACGTCATACGCCATCCAGGGGCAGTCGTCATTGTGGCATACCTCGAAGAGATCTCATCAGTCCTCTTCATAAAACAGTATCGTGCTGCACTCGATAGCGAGGTGATTGAGCTTCCCGCCGGAAAGAGAGATGTCCCTGGTGAACCGCCAATTGACTGTGCGATACGGGAGTTGGCAGAGGAGTTAGGAATTTCAGCGACTAAGGTCGAGCCTCTCATCACCTTCTATAACACACCCGGGTTCTGTGACGAAGAGACCCAAGTATTTCTAGCGCGAGGATTGTCGTCGGTAGATATCGATCCGCAGAGTCCGGAAGAGAAGAGCGCAGTAAGGATGATATCGCCGATTGAAAAGATTGAGTCACTAATTGCTGCAGGAGTACTTGTGGATGGAAAGACGATTCTTGGTTTATTTGCTCTAAAGAGTCGAATAGAACAGGGACTTACACCAATTGAGACCAAGGACAGTGTTGACTTGGATCAATTTGTTTCGATCTAGGTTGATGTTATGAGAGGTAGTAGTCGATCATAAGCCTCACCTCCAATAAGAGATTTGTGTAATTTTCAACCCGCTGAGGTACCTTTTAAAGAAGTTACTTCGCGGCGTTAAAGGTACTTTCATTACAGCCTGGGGCTGACCTGAAATTTAGCAAGTAGGCCTAAAATTTTGGCCGGAAGTTGATCGATGATTTTGAGTCTTTACATTGGGGTAGAGCGTTGCCAGTAAGTTTTAGTACGTCTTTACTTGAGGCGCGGCGACCACTTCGATTGAAATATGAGAGTCTTTAGGTGGTGTGGTTATGGACCCAGTTAATTGTCTATTGAACTTTCTTGTAAACAAATTGGCTGTAAGGGTTGGCGCCCGTATGAAAAATTTATTTGGAGAGGCCTTCCCTGCGGCGAAATTGCCTCTCGCCTTTTCCGATGCACGAGACTTCGTCGACCTTGACCGCCACAATGACCTTCCCTTTGTCGAGGTCACTTCTAGTGGGCCCACTTCATCAAAGTGGTTCGAGTGCTGATAAGCGATTCGAATGCTAGATAGGTCATCATCGCCAGCGCCTCTTTGCACTTTGAGATTTCGTGAATCCCATAGGGTCTCCCTAGTTTTTGCTACTTTTCCTACTTCTCTTTTGGCAATCGGCTCTTCTGTCGCATCGAGGCTTTAAAGTGACGTTGAATCAAATGAAGACCCTCGTAGCGGTAGTTGAGAGTGGTTCGATCACCGCTGCTGCTAAAAGGTTGTTTGTTACGCAGGCTGCTGTTTCAACCGCGTTAGCGTCACTAAAAGGTGAGGTTGGCGTTGAACTATTTGTTAGAGAAGGAAGAGGAGTACGCCTAACCGAGGCGGGTTCAACCCTCTATGACTACGCGAAGAAGATCCTAGGCCTTATGGAAGAGGCGGTCAATGTAACAAGGGGAAGTGGTGAGGGAGCTAAAAGGGTACTTCGAATAGCCGCAGTCACCACAGCAGGAGAGGTTTTACTTCCCAAGTGGCTCGACTCCTTTCTCGAGCTCGACTCCCAAGTTGAGATTAAGGTAGAGGTTTCGAATCGTAGTCGCGTCTTTGATCTCCTTGAAAGCCACTTCGTCGATCTAGCAATAGCTGGATCCCCACCACCTAATCGCCCCCTTGAATCGCGTGCTATCCGCGACCATAAGCTCTTTCTGCTTGTCGGCGGCCATAGGTTGACCCAATTTGAGGCACTTACAGACACGAACGAACTCATAGAGGTTCTATCTGCTACTCCCTGGCTTGTTAGAGAAGAGGGCTCAGGTACGAGGAGTAATTGTGACGAGTTGATCGCACGTTTAAAGATCGAGCCGCAGCTTCTAACTCTCTCCTCTAACGTCGCGATCAAAGAGGCATGCCTTTTGGGGGTAGGAGTTGCGCTTCTTTCGATAGACAACATCTCTGAAGAGTTACTAGCTGGGCGCCTAGCGAAAATCGATGTAGCTTCTACTCCAATAGAAAAGAGTTGGAACGTCGTCGTAAGGAGCGGCGAGAGGCTCAACGATGTGGTCGCAGCTTTTCTAGAGCACCTAGTTTTGGCTGGTTACGTTAGGCCAGTGACAGCCGTGGAACGTCGACTTCGGGCACTTTAGGGGGGTTGAATCGCTTAGCCAGTTACATAAAGGGGTTATTTACTCTCTGGGGCACTGTCATCGTATTTGGGGCGAGCCGCAAGTCCGGTGGTAAGTAGATCTGCGAACTCTGCTAGTAGCTCATCTACGGTTACCCCGTTGATGCCATAGGTCTCTAGGACCGGAATGGCAGATCCAATAGCAGGGACGATAACCATTGAGATTAGTGTCCACATCGTATTTGAGACGTCTCTCATTGCGCCGATCGCGTGGTAGGTATTAAGGGCCTCCATCGAGGCCTCCCTCTGCTCTTGCAATGCCTTTAGAGCGTACTCTCTTCGTAACTGCGAACCCTTAGAGTTGTCTTTTAGTACTCCTGCTATGACCGCTGAGGTCGTGAGTGAGTTGAGCCTTTTGTAGACGATCTGGGTAGCTATCTCGAGGGTCTTTGGCTCCTTCAGAGATGCTGGATCGAAATTTGCCCCGATTGCCCGTGCGCTATCTCGGTTAGATCGGATCTGTGGAACGACGTATTCATCGATAACTGCGAATAGTAGATCCTCTTTTGTAGACGTGTGGTATTGAATCGAGGCCAGGGAGACGCCAAGTTCGGTGGCGAGGGATCGAAGCGAAGTGCCAACGTAGCCAAAGTGAGCAAAGTGAAGGGCTGCTGTCTTGATCAGTTGTTCCCGCTCTAGGATACGACCGACATCACGAGATGGTCGGCCACGACCTCTTTGACTTTGAACATCTGACATCAGCTAGACCACCCTTACGTGCATCACTAATAACTTTACTAATAACTTTGGCGCAATTTTATCGAATGAATTACATCGATGTCACGATTAGAAGCGATTTAATTTCATAAAGGTCTTGGAAGTTTTATCTTGCTAATGCAAAAGGAGTTTTTGTCAAATGTTATTCTTCAATATTCAAGTTATTGACACGCATCATCTCAAGAGAAGTCCTTTGATCTTGCAGGTCGCTGCTCTTGGCTAGGTACTTTGCCACTGCTAAGCGGTCCTCAACCGGGCGGTTCTGACTTAATTTAAATTTTCCCTCGATTTCGCTAACCTCAACTTCAACCACTTCGATACCGCGTTTCATCGAAACCACGTATGGATCTGTGGAGGTGGATGTAAATGAACTACTCCTTTTGTCCTCAAAGTGTCGAGTCATTACCTCTAAGGCTAAATCGGAGTCGCTACCTACTAGGAACCTAATAGATCCTTTAAGGTGCACCGTCGAATAGTTCCAGGTGGGCACACCCACCGCACTATAGAGGGTGGGGGTTATGCCAGAAGAGACTCCGTGAAAGACTAGGTAAACGTCGGGAACTTCATGGCAGATATCAAGGTGGGGATTCGACTTAGAGAAGTGGCTGTTTAAAGTGATCTTGCCACCCTCTAAATGGGGCACGAACGGTAAGTGTGACACGAACGTCTCTCCACCTCTTGAGGTGATCACAGTCGCTAGTGGATTCTTCTCGATGAACCCTACTAACTCCGAAAGATCCTCTATTTGGAAGGCCGATGGATTGTAAAAGCGCATACTTGGAGCGTAGCTAGATCTTGAAGGTGTCAGATGACTCTTTTTTGACGCGCTAATGAAGTTGTTATGGTTAAAACTTATAAAGTTATCGCCTAACATGGTTCTTTGGTTTGTTTACGAAGGAGTTTGCCTTGGGTCTATCGATTGGAATCGTCGGACTTCCAAACGTCGGTAAGTCGACACTATTCAACTCGTTGACCGCGAATAACGTCCTTGCGGCCAATTACCCCTTTGCTACAATAGAGCCAAACGTTGGCGTAGTTGCAGTACCTGACGAGAGGCTAGAGCGTCTTGCCGCCCTCTATAACTCCGAAAACATAGTTCCGGCTTTGATAACCTTCGTTGACATCGCTGGAATCGTAAAGGGAGCCTCGACGGGAGAGGGTCTCGGAAATAAATTTCTCTCCCATATCAGAGAGACAGATGCTATCTGCCAAGTGGTTCGAGTCTTCGAAGATCCAGATGTCATACATGTAAATGGAGAGGTAGCTCCAATCGCAGATATCGAGACCATCAATACAGAGCTAATTCTCGCTGATATCGCTACTTTGGACTCTCGATTGGCCAAACTCTCGAGAGATGCCAAGCGCGGTGGCGAGGCGCAGGCTAAGTATGAGGCGGTAGCGAAGGCTCTAGAGTACTTGAATCGTGGTGAGACGATCTATCCTCACCTCGTTGATGGCAGCGTCGATGGCGAGGCTATCTACGACTCCCACCTGATAACTGCAAAGCCATTCATCTACGTCTTCAACGTAGATGAAGATTCAATAAGCGATGAGGCTCTCCACCGAAAGTTAGGAGAGGTCGTAGGAGATGCCCCCTATGTTGTTCTCTGTGCCAAGATCGAGGCAGAGCTTGCCTCTCTCGACAAGGAAGAGGCAAAGGAGATCCTCGAAACATACGGTCAGAGCAGTAGTGGTCTCGAGCGCCTCGTAGCTGTAGGGTTTCGAACCCTTGGACTACAGACTTACCTAACAGCAGGTCCCAAAGAGGCTCGTGCATGGACGATTCATATCGGGGATACCGCGCCGGTTGCCGCTGGCGTAATTCACACCGACTTCCAGCGTGGTTTCATCAAGGCAGAAGTCGTTAGCTTTGAAGATCTCATGGAGGCGGGAAGTATCGCTGCTGTGAGGGCCGCCGGACGAGCTCGAATCGAAGGTAAGGAGTATGTGATGCAAGATGGAGACGTGGTAGAGTTCCGCTTTAACGTCTAATTCGAGCAAGCGTTTTAAGTTAGAGCACCTTCTTGTGGGTCTCTAACTAAAGATAAAGCAAAGCCCCGTGAATACGGGGCCTTTGCACTTAAGCACTTCGCGAGCGAAGATACTTGAGGCCGCTGAGCCCGTAAATGCGGCCAATGCATGTTGATCTTGCAATCGATCATTGAGGGGACTTGTAGTCAAAGCCCCAAGGAAGTAGAGCTAGGTGCTCCGGTGTCGACGTTGGGTATCTTATGGTAGGTCACCTATGGGCATTTTTTTCGGCTTGATGCCATCTTATGCAGTTCTTAGCGAATTTGAGGGGAGCATTTTTTCGGCTGGTAGTAGGCAAACTAGCCACAACCAACAAGAGCGATCTGCCTTATTACTTTTGTGAGTTGGCTAAGTGAGCACCATTGATGCCTTTGACTTTACAACACCTGAAAAAATAGTCTCAGGAGTAGAGACGAAAGCTGGTCCATTTGGCCCTTACTTTCAGCAAAGGCGGTACTTCAACGATCATCTTTCGCATCGACTCTTCGGTTGCGAAGCTTTACCCACTCGCAGTAGCGTATTGGGTGGAGCACTTCTATGAGTCCACCTTCGGCTTAGAAGTAGCAACAATCAATGTTACATCGTCTCCGAAGGTTGCCGTGGTCAGCTCTACTTCATCGCAATCGAGTCCGCAGCCTTCGTCGATTCGACAGTAGATCTGTGCGCCGTAGTGCTCTTCCTGAACAACTCCGATCGTATAAGGGGTCTCTTGGTCGAGAATTGGGTGAGGGTGTCTCTCAATCCTCGTTCGAGTGATAACTTTGGCTGATTTTGCTGCTTCGCGAAATGAGATTGACTTATCACCATGATCGGCGCAGATCAAAGTTCCATATGCAAGGGGAACTTCGCAGATGTCGCAGACTTGAACTGTAATTGAGCCGTTAGCGAGGTCGCTCCAAAAGGTTCGGTAGGTATGAGTTTCATTTGGTCTAGGTCGAGCTACCATCAGTTTGCAACTTTCAAGATGACGACGGACTCGCAACTCATTGCTGGACCGCCATTTGAGGTGACCAGTCCAACTTCAAAGTCGCCACCACTTGCCTTTTTGCTCTTAGTCGCTAGCCTCTCAACGACCTCAATAAGGTTTACCATTCCGCCAGCGTCTCCTATCTGACCACAACTCAATTGCCCTCCACTTGTATTTACGGGATACCTTCCTGACCGTGTCAAATTGGTCTCTAAGACCCACGGTCCAACTTCACCCTTGGGGACGACTCCAAGATCTTCTAGGGCTATCATCACGGCAATCGGATAGCAGTCGTAGATGCCGAAGATATCAACCTCACCAATAGAAACCTTGGCCATTTCAAGCGCATTTTTACCAGCAAGAGCTATCCCACTTACAAGTCCATTTCTTAGCAGTTGAGCATTTGCTAGTGTGAAGCCGCTCTGATGGTACCCAAATCCTTCAATTGAAATGGGTACGCCAGTGGCAATCTCGTCAGCATTAGCTACGTCGGTAACGAGTAGTGAAGAGGCTCCGCTTGCCGTTGCTACACATTCCAGAAGGTGGAGTGGTGAAGAGACGATTCGCGATGAGGTGACGTCGTCGATTTTGATAGGATCCCGGAAAAGGGCCCGCTCGTTCGTGAGGGCGCTTACTCGTTGATCGACTACAACCTTCGCGCGCATCTCATCTGTGGTTCCGTACAACTTGCGATGAAGTTCGGCGATCATGGCGTAGTCGCTATTTGCCATGTGGCTACCGTATGGCAATTCGAATTCATCGAGAATTGAAATTGGCGAAGGTCTTCTTTGGCTTTGGCGACGCATCTCTTGATAGGTAAGGTCGCCTCCAACGATCAAGATCCGTGTTGCCAGCTTTGACTCGATCGCCATCTTGGCGTGCCAAAGGGCAGAAGCGGGCGACGCTCCGTAGTTGGTGATGTCGACGCTGTACGTTGGATGAATACCTAGAACTTCAGCAATTGTAACGTTGAAGGCTGGACCTGCAAAGTTGGACTGAATTGTTATGATCCCGTCGATGGCAGATGGCGACAAATTCGCCTTGGCTAAGGTTCGAAGTAGGCTCGCTAGGACCATCTCGAAAAATGGTGGGGCGCTGCCTCTTTCGAATCTAGATAGATCCCAGCTCATAATTGCTGCCCTTGCCATTCGACCACCGATACTTTAAAGCCTGAATAGATAGTAGAAAATCAAAGCGAAGATATCTCATCGAAGTCGATCTTGTGGAAAGATCTTTCGCGCACCGATAGAAGCAAATTTCGCTTTGAGTACCGTGGCTGTTAGTTATCAGATTTTTAGATCGCACATCTAGGTGTGCTACTAGCATCGATCGGGTGGAGGAGTCGTCTCGTAGTACCGTCGTAGTTGCAAGTCTGACAAACCTAGCGATCCTCATCGTAAAGGTGATAGCTGCCGTTATAACTGGTTCGGCCTCTCTATTTTCAGAGAGCGCACACTCGGCGGTTGACTTTGCTAATCAGGGGTTTCTCTTTTTTGGCCTCAAAAGATCGAAGAGAGGCCGTGACTATGAACACCCCTTTGGTTACGGCCCCGAGCGCTACCTCTCCTCGTATACGGTCGCAGTCACGCTCTTTTTCCTTGGCTCGCTCCTCTCGATTCGCGAGGGCATCATAAAGTTATCCTCCTCGTCAAGGATTGAATCTCCGACTGTGGCACTAGCTGTACTTGTGCTTAGCTTCTTATTGGAGGCAAATTCGTATCGAAAGGCATCGAAGGAGGCAAAGAAAGAGAGGGGTGCCGGTCAGTCGATATTTAAGTTCGCAAAAGAGACCAAAAATAGCGAAGTCTTTCTAATCATGTTTGAAGATCTCGGTGCTTTGGTGGGTATTATGATCGCTCTTTTGGCGCTATTGGCCTCGATTGTGACCAAGAACGAGTTCTTTGACGCTCTAGGATCGATCTTCATCGGAGTTGTTCTCTCGTTTATTTCCTTTTTCATCTACAGAGAGTCAAAGAGCTTGATTGTGGGGGAGGGGGTAAGCAAGGGTGACCTTTCAAAGATCGAAAAAGCCCTATTGGAAGGTGGACTTCCTAAGAGAATCATCTATATTAGGTCGATGCACTTGAGCCCCGACGATGTTCTTCTTACTCTGAAGGTTGCTTATGATCCATTTGCCACGATGGCTCAGGTGGCAGTCGATATCGACGAAGCTGAGGCACGAATCAGAGGTGCGCTGCCGATTGTGGGTCAGATCTTCTTTGAACCCGACGTCTACCACGACTAGGCCATCGCTAACTTAGCCTTTTTCCTCTCCCTCTCCTTGCTCTTTGGCCTCTCGATTTAACTTTTCGATTCCAGCGGCTAGGGGCTTTGCTATCTCTTCGACTATTTCGCGAGCTACAGCAATGTTGACCGGTATCGCATTGACAAAGACGTTATGGATCAGAAGCGACGAGGAGACGTTGGCGACTCTTATCAAGTCAGGTGTATCTAAGCCATCTCCAACGTAGTTTTCCACCATTATTCGTCGAAAGTACTCTCGTCGAGGTTCGGCTATTGCTCGATCAAATATCTCAGAGAATCGTTTGGAGCGTCGCGATTCGATCAGCAGATTGTAGGCAATGTGGCCTAAATCTGTGTTGAAGAAGGCAACAACTTCTTCAAGTGCTAGTTGCAGCAGCGCAAAGGGTTCACCAATTGGAGTTGGTCTAACTATTGGTGGAAAATAGAAGTCGATCGTATCTAGGAGTAGCTCTTCACGATCCATCCATCTGCGATAGATCGATGCCTTTGACGTTGCAGATGCGTGAGCCACACCTTCGATAGAGAATTGGCCACAACCCTTCTCCATCAATTCGGAGAATGCAGCCGCGTAGATCTCACGTTCGAGTTCCGCGCCTCGGCGGCGCCCCTTTGTCGTCTCCGTTGATGTCATTATTCGACCTTTTGGCAAATTCTTGGAATAAGATACGCCTACGTTCCTTATATTATAGAGTAAGAAGTTATGGGCGTGTCTTGAAGGTAAAGAGAAGGTTTGGTTTTCGTAAATGAGTGATGACGTAAAGAATAAGGGTAAGTCAAAGTTAGCTCTGGCGGTTATCGCCAGTGCTCAGTTGATGATAGTTCTAGATATAACGATCGTGAATGTCGCGTTGCCTTCGATTCAGAGGGCGCTTTCATTTTCAACATCCTCTCTAGCGTGGGTAGTGGATGCGTACACACTCGTCTTTGGAGGTCTACTACTTCTTGGTGGACGATCTGGAGATATCTTTGGCCGTAGAAGGATGTTCACGGTTGGCGTCCTGCTATTTGCAGGTGCCTCCCTATTGGGTGGCCTTGCCACCTCGTCTGGGCTCTTGATCGCGGCACGAGCACTTCAAGGTATTGGCGGAGCAATTGCTTCCCCGACTGCTTTGGCTCTGGTGGCGTCAAACTTTGAAGATCCTAAAGAGAGGACCGAAGCCCTTACCATCTTTGCCGCAGTCTCTGCCGCAGGGGCCTCTCTCGGATTGATCCTAGGAGCTCTTTTGACTCAATATCTATCGTGGAGATGGGTCTTCTTCGTCAATACTCCGATTGCCCTAATTCTTTCAGTGTCGGCAGGCAAGATGTTGAAAGAGTCCGAGAAGCAAAAGGTTCCAAGTGATCTCCTCGGTGCATTCACGTCAGTACTTGGAGTTGCCTCTCTCGTCTATGGCTTTATCCATGCTGCATCATCGGGATGGACTAACACCCTTACTGTAACCTCCTTTGTTATAGCTTTAGTCTCGCTAGTCGGATTTGTCCTACGTGAGCGAAGTGCTAAGAGGCCACTCCTTGAGCTATTTGTCTTTGAGAATCGAAATCGGACAGGGTCGTACCTCGTTATGTTCTTGGTCTCTGCGGCGCTCTTTTCTCTGTGGTTCTTCCTCACACAGTTCTTGCAGGATATCTTGGGTTACTCACCGCTAAAGACCGGCTTTGCCTTTTTGCCAATGACACTCACCGTCATGGTGATCGCTCGAAATGGTGCATGGTTTATGAAGAAGTTCGGACCACTTCCAATGATGATCTATGGCCCTGCTGCCTCGGCCCTTGCACTCTTAATCTTCTCTAACCTAACTAGCCACAGCAGCTATATCAAGGTAATCCTTCCCACTCTATTGTTGAATGCGACTGGACTAGGAATGACCTTCTCGAGCGTCTTCCCAACTGCAATGACTGGGATTGATCCCCGTCGGGCGGGAATTGGTTCGGCGATGGTCTCTGTCTCTCAGCAGGTTGGAGGATCCCTTGGCATCTCCGTCCTTGCTACCGTGGCAGCAGCTGGCGTTGCTACGAAGGCACAAACACTTGTGTCCTCGGGTGTTAAGTCCCAGATTGCAATCCGCGCGGCCTCAGAGATAGCGGGGTGGACCAATGGCTTTAGGGCTGCGTCGATAATGGCAATTGTAGGTGCGCTAGTTGCGCTGGTTGCTATCCGAAGGCAAAAGATAGCTCAATCAAATCCCGGTGCAGTGACCATAGCGATCGAAGGATAATTACTGCCGATCTTGACATTGCTGTAAAGTTGAACCTCTACCGTATCGATATACAGGTAGAGGTTCTTTTTTAAGGAGTTTGCCATGGCCGTTGCGCAGTTAGATTCCTTTATGTCCGTAGTTGACCTCGCCGCCGCAAAGCACGCTGGCGCGAAGAAACTCCTTTCGTGTCTAGAAGGTGCGGACTTAGATCGACGAGCGGTATCGATGGCGATTACCTCAGATGATATCTTCGCACGATCTGTCCTACGACTAGCTAATTCTCCTTACTATCGAAGGAATAATGAGGTAACCTCGGTCGACTACGCCGTAGCGTTAATTGGCGAATGGACGATCAGATCCTTCGCCCTGCTCGATATCTTTAGAGAGTTCGACGTCCTCTCTCAAGGAGCCTGGATCCACAGCACTGTAGTTGCTATTAGTGCATTTCACATAGCAGAGTCGCGCGGAGCCGATCCTGCGCTTGCTTATGCAACCGGGTTGATCCACGACATTGGTGCCTTCGTGCTGCGTTCGAATGATCCTACCACATACGCTGACGTGGAAAAGATCTTTGCTGGAGGCCTAACCTCCGAGAGTCAAAGAGCCTACCTCGAGGCTGAGAGGCAGAACTACGGTATAGACCACGAAGAGTTAGGTTCAGCGATCCTTGCACACTTTAAGTTTCCCGATGAGATGGTCGCGGCTGTCAGGGGGCACCATCTGATAGAAGAGGCGATACATCCCATCACAAGGTCGATGATCGACGGTGAGCGCATAGTTCATCTCTCACAATTACCATTTGAAAGATGGAGTGAAGAGCAACTTTTCCCTCTCCAGTACTCAGTCTCTGACACTGTAGGTGCGGTGAAGTTCATGACTGAAGAGGCTGCACTACTCCTAAGTGACGATTGAGTCCTAGGGCAACCAACTATGTGCAAAGGGCATCTTCGCGAGTGCGAGCATTAATCCCAATGGTCAGATACTCTGCGAAAGACCTTCGAGTTGTGGGTAATTCCCGGCGGCGTGTAAATGTATGTTTTTGACGGTGCCAGGTGCGTGTAGGAGGTCTTTTGACATTAGTTATCTCATATTTGGAAATACCCACAACCTCTAGGTTGTTTTAGATGTAGAAGGGCGTCGTTCTGGTATTGTTCAAGGACGGCAACCAGCTCTGGGTTCTTATGAACTTTTATTCAATCGCCGTTACCAAAGTCTTATCAACAAATTTCAATCCCGTAAATTGCGAGTAAAGAGTCTCGATATAAAAGCGTTCTAACTTTTGTATCATGTTACGTGCTAATCGAAAAATAAACCTTAAGTCGCGTTCGACGACGACATCGATCGGGGTCGCAGCCGCTACGGTGCTATTGGCAGCTTGTGGATCTGCATCTGCATCCACGACTTCATCATCGTCATCGAGCTCCTCAAGTACCCCTCTTTATCTTTGGTCTTCGGAGGGCTATGACTCCTCAACTTGTACAGCCTTTCAAAAGGCAACGGGAATCGTTTGCAAGCTCTCCGATAATTCAACTGGCCCAACCTTGGCTAAGATTCAAGCAACTAAGAATAACCCAACTTGGGGTGTTGCCTGGACTGACGGAAACGCAGCTTACGCCGAGTTAGACCAGCAGGGAATGTTGCTCAAGAACTTCCAACCCAATACCGGTACTCTAAATGCCCTTGGTCAAAAGTTGGTACCAGCCGACCATAGCTACATCATCACCGGTGTTACTACAACCGGAGCCTTCGTCTATAACTCAGCAAAAGTGTCGAACCCACCGACTAGCTGGCAAGATCTTCTCCAGCCCCAGTGGAAGGGTAAGTTCGGAATGAATAACCCTTCTATCGATGGTCCAAGTTACCCAATTCTCGCGGGCCTCTTCGACTCTCTCGGTGGAGTTTCGCAGGGCGAAGCATTCATGAGCCAACTAAAGGCTAATGGCCTTTATGTCTCGCAAAACTCGGCAATGGACGATATGACCGCGGGAAAGATCGAGATTGCGATCGGTCAGAATACGTCGGGTATTGGTCGAGCTCAGTCGAACCCAAACATCAAGATCATCTACCCAAATCCATCTCCAGCCCTTCCAAGCGTCCTAGCTATCGATGGAAAGGCATCAGCCGCTGAGATCAAAGATGCAAAGGCATTTGCTAACTTCATCTACAGCCCAGCTGGACAAAAGGCTATGCTCGCAGGAGATCCTACCGGCGACTCGCAATTTTTCCCAGTAGTAAATGGCACCGTAGCTGAGAAGCAGGTTCCACCGGAGTCTTCGATCAACTTCTACTTCTACGATCCTTATAAGTGGGGATCATTGGAGTCATCAATCAATACTTGGTTCTCAACTAACATTGCTTAGTTCTCCCCCCGTTCAATCACGAAAGGTTGAAGATGGTGAAGGCGACTTGGATCGGGCCAATCCGATCCAAGTCGCTAGCAGGGGGCTCCTTGAGACAGCTTCACTTAGGCTAGGGCGACCACTTCTGTGGGTCGTCCTAGCGGTCGTCTCAGTGATACCAACCATCGCCTTTCTCCTACTTGCCTTTTCGCCGCGAATATTTGCGCAAGGAAACTCATGGTTTACGCTCTCTGCCTTCGGTAGAGCACTTAGCGGTAACGAACTTATCGGCATGCGTAACAGCCTCGGCATCTCAACTGCCGCCGCCTTCTTCGCTGTAGTCATATCGTCGATTTTGGCCCTGATAGTACAAAGGGCGAATCTAAGAGAGTCAAGGCTTATCCCTGGCCTTCTTTGGGTAGTTCTTCTTGTTCCGACCTACGTGACTTCAGTTGGGTGGAACGAGGTAGTGGCCCCTGGGAGTATCTTTTCCCAGTTGGGACTAGTAAATGGTGCCGTTCGAAATTTGCTCCTTGGTACCGGCGGAATCGTGATGATTCTCACATTCACCGGTGTCCCATTTGCATACTTCGCAATTTCCCCCGCAATTAGGGGTCTCGGTCGGCGCTTTGAGGAGGCCTCAAGGATCCACGGCGGTTCAATTCCTAGGACAATTCGAATTGTAACGCCTATTTTGCTACCTGCGATCTTTGCTGGAGCAACCATCGTCTTTGCCGAGTCTCTTGGTGACTTTGGTGTCGCATCTACCATTGCGGCAAATGCCAACATCCCAGTAGCAACCACGAATATCATGTCGGCGATCGCCACCTTCCCTACTGACTTCCCTATGGCAGCAGGTACTAGCTGGCTACTTGTCTTGACGTTGGGTATTGTGCTCAGCCTTCAGAATCGTCTCACCCGCTCGCGCAGCTATGGTGTTCTTTCAGGAAGAACCTCATTTTCGCCGGTCTATAACCTATCTCTTCGGGGCAAGGTTGCGGTTCGAATCTTCTTATATGCCTTTGCACTAGCTGCCCTAGGGGTGCCGATATTCGGCGCGCTGATATCGACGCTCTTTAAACCGTATCAAAGCCCTTCGCTATCGTCACTTACATTGAGTGCGTATACGACGCTATTTAAGACCCAGTCGATCGGTGGGCCAATAGTTACATCTCTCACAATGGCGACGATCACCGCGACTATCACCATCGTTTTGGGCATAGCTATCGCTAAGGTCCTTACCTCTCCACGCCCTGGTTTGAGCGGGAAGCTCACGGACTTGATACTTGTAACATCTGTCGCTCTTCCTGGCTTGGTATTAGCGGCGGGCTTTATCTTTGTCTTTAACCTTCCTTTGACGATTTCGATGGGCATAAATATCTACGGAACGATGATTCTTTTAGGGATTGGTTACGTTGCCATCTCGCTTCCTTCGAATGCAAAAGTTATGGTGGGACCGATATCTCAACTAGACGGTTCACTGATGAGAGCGGGGCGGATCCATGGGGCATCGATGCAGAAGGCATTTCGAAGGTGCGTCCTTCCCCTCCTTGCTAAGAGCATCGTCTGGGCCTGGTTGCTAACCTTTGCATCTACCTTCGGGGAGTTACCAACGTCCCAGATGCTTGCACCAACCGGAGTTAGGACTATGGCAACTGCGATCCTCTCATCCTTCCAGGTATCGAATATCTCTGCAGCGACCGCGTTTTCGATCATTCAGATGGCGATAGTCCTCGGAGTGATCCTCTTGGTCCAGGGTGGCTTCAAATACTTGGCACCTAAGGGTTGGCAGGCGATTGCGGTGCGAAGAAAGTAAGAGTTACTTGCACCTAAATAGGTGCTTGTATTTATTGGATTTAATAAAAGTCATTGGGGATTTGCGTTGACTAAGAGAGTTGAAGTAGCCGCCGTTACAAAGAGTTACGGTGGTAGTGCAGTTTTGAAGGGGATCGACCTAACCATCGAGGCGGGGGAGTTTGCGGTCCTTCTAGGCCCTTCAGGAAGTGGAAAGTCCACCCTATTGCGCCTCGTTGGGGGCTTAGAGAAGATCGACTCTGGGGAGATTCGCTTTGATGGCAAGGTAATCGCCTCATCTAAGACCCACACTCCTCCTGATCGAAGAGATCTATCGATGGTCTTTCAGGATTTTGCCCTTTGGCCACATATGAATGCTCTCGAGAACGTCTCTTTCGCACTTGAGCGTTACGAGAAAGATGCTAAGGTTCGCCGTCGCCTTTCGGCAGAGATGTTAGAGAGGGTGGGCCTTTCTTCAAAGGCGGATCGATTCCCATCAAATCTTTCAGGCGGCGAGCAGCAGCGCCTCTCACTTGCACGTGCTCTAGTAGCTCGACCCTCGTTGATACTCTTCGATGAGCCGCTTTCGAGCCTCGATGCTGACCTAAAAGAGCGCCTCAGGATTGAGATCTCGGAGTTGACCAGAGAGGTTGGATCTGGGGCACTATACATAACACACGATCAAAGCGAGGCCTTTGCTCTCGCAGATAGAGTCGCCCTCTTGAACGATGGGCAACTGATTCAGGTCGATGCGCCTGAGGTGATCTATAGAAATCCGGCGACACCATTTGTGGCACACTTTACCGGAGTGGCCGGCGAGATGGATGGAGAGATCGTTGGGTGGCGAGACGACCAAAGTGTAATGGTCGCCACTAAAGCCGGAACGATACTTGCCAAGGGGTGCGGTGGCCTTGAGAAGCGGTCGAAGCAAGTTCGTTTAATGCTCAGGGGAAGCGCAGCACGAATCAATAAGAGCACAAGTGGAGCTGACGGAGTAGTAAGTGGTCGAGTAGTCGACGTCGCCTTTAGAGGTAGAGGCTATGACCATGTAATTGAGTTGATAGGTGGCACCCGCCTTGTAGGTATCTTCGCCCACGATAGGTGGGACCGCGACGATCAAGTGCAAATCACACTTTCGGCGGATCAGACCCTTGCCTTCCCCATTGACAAGGATATCATCGACCTTGATTCCTTAGCTGTGGATGGAGCTGTTGCTTAGGTGGTGGTCTCTAAGTTGCCGGATTCTTCTAGCGCCACGGTAACGCACGGCGAGATTTGTGTCCTTGTTAGCTCAGAGACCACAAACGACGGTTCTTTTGATGGATCGAACTTCAAATCGGTGGAAGTGTATAGCTGATGTCAACTTTTTGTATCGATCGAATTTTCACTGTGTTTACCGTCGAGCCCTAGCTTTCAAGGGATTAGTTGGGGTGTGGCTTTGGAGCAAAAAAAGATGAGTGACGGGAGATTACCTAGACAATCTCACTTCTTGGATTGGTCGCCTCAACTACTTCTTGTCGAAGACGACGTCGAGTTGGCTAGATCTGTATGTCAATTTCTTACAGAAAAGGGAATGGCGGTATCAATTGCTCACTCCTACAACGAGGGAAGGCGACTCCTTGATCGAGGAACTTTCGACAGTGCGCTGATAGATGTTATGCTACCGGGCAAGAGTGGCCTCGAACTCTGTGACTACATAAGTTTGCACTTCCCATCGCTTCCAGTGATCATGGTTACGGCTTTGGCTAGAGAAGAGGATCGGCTGGCTGGATTTGAGGCAGGTAGCGATGACTACCTTGTGAAGCCCTTCTCTCTCGCCGAACTGTACGCACGTCTAAGGGTGCTAATTAGGCGCGGTTCAAAGCCAACCCTGCCCTTGACCTTTACCGCTGGTAAGGTCACAATTGACACCTTGGCCAACGAAGCTAAGGTCGCCGGAGAGGAGATACGCTTAACTAACCGCGAGATCCAAATCGCTCAACTTCTTATTAGGCGAGCGGGTTTTGTAGTTACGCGTGCCTCGATTATCTCAGAGGTGTGGGAGGAGGGCGAAGATATCGCAGCAAATAACGTAGATCAATACGTTCGGCGCCTTAGAAGAAAGGTGTTTTTTGAAGGTTCCGGCTGCGAAATAGAGACTATTCACGGCCTTGGGTACCGGTTCAGGATCCTTACTTAGCATTGATCTTCGTGAGATGTGACCTTCACAAGATGTGACCTTCTATGAGGCGATGGAAAGATCTCAATTATCGCTACTGAAGCAGGTGTCAAGTTAAAAATAGTCCGGGGCCGGAAATCTAAAAGTTCATCCCGACCCCAAGGCTTTCAATTGCCAACCATCTCCAACCTACTTAGTCCTATCGGTACTGATCCTCTAGAACCTTGGCGACTTCGCTTCTGGTAAATTGCGAAGGAAGTGAAGTTCCCTCACGCAGCATCTGCCGCACCTTTGTACCTGAAAGAACTAGGTGATCATTGGCGGAGTGAGGGCAGCTTCTTTTTGAGACTACACCTTCACACTTTGTACAAAAGAAGGAGTGTTCGAATTTGATAATTTGAATTTTGATGTCACCGTCTTCAAGTCCATCAAATATCTCTTGTGCAGCATATGTCCCGTAGTAGTCACCAACGCCTGCGTGGTCACGTCCAACTATAAAGTGGGTGCAGCCGTAGTTCTGACGACTGATCGCATGAAGAAGAGCCTCTTTGGGGCCGGCATATCGCATAGCTGCGGGGTAGGTCCCCAAGAGAACACGCTCTTTGGGATAGTAGTTGTCGATGAGAACTTCGTATGCCTTCATCCGCACCTCGGCCGGGACGTCGTCGTCTTTCGTAGCTCCTACGAGTGGGTGAATGAATAGTCCGTCGATGGTTTCGAGTGCGACTTTGTGAAGGTACTCGTGTGCCCTGTGAATGGGATTTCGAGTTTGGAATGCAACTACGCTCTTCCACTTTGATATTGCGAAGATAGCGCGAGTCTCAACGGGCGTCAAGTAGCGCCCGTGGACGTCGTCGTTAGGCTCATCGAGAAGAGCTATAGGGCCGGAGACTAAGTGCCTACCCCTCGACAACGTCGCCGCCACTCCCGGATGTTTTGGATCATCAGTTCCAAAAGTTGAAGTTATCTCTTCGGTTAATAGTGCTTCGAAGATTTCAGTGACGGTGACGTTGGCTAAGTGGCGCCCCTTATGGGTAAGGCCTAAGACCGATCCTGGTAGTGGTGGCTCAGCTAGATCTAAAGTGATCGGAATCGGCCAAAGGGTAGAGTCTGAAAGTCGTCCTAGTTTGACCACTGAAATGTAGTCCGCCTCGTTCATGAAGGTCTCAAGGGGGCTATATGCACCCGATGTAATCATTATTAGGTCGGCGAGTTGTCTCTCATTTAGTTCGATTGTTTGATCGACTCTTCGATCGTCGCGCACGATCGGCGCTACTTTGAGGCTTCCACTTGGTCCGTGGGCTTCGATCATCTTATGCTTCCCTCCGTCTTTCTAGTCCAAATGCCACATTCAACTCTTCCCTGGCCAACGAAACGGCCAGAGCGGGGGTCATCTCCCTCTGCTACTGCTCTGGTGCACGGCCAACATCCCATCGATAGGTAACCCTGCGATACGAGTGGGTGATTCGAAAGGGATTCTTCTCGAGAATAGTCGATTAAAGAACGGGTAGTCCACTTATAGAGGGGGTTTATCTTTAGAGGAGTTCCCTCTTCAAAGGGGGAGAGGTTGCTTCTAGTCCTGGCTGAATCTCGGGTTCTGCCATTGAGGAGAGCGCTAGGGGCCTTCTCCTCCAAATAGTTGAAGAGGGGTTCAACCTTATTTATCTCGCAGCACTTTGCAGGATCTTCGAGAAATCCATCTTCGTATGGCGTCTGTGCAGATAGTGATACAAATTCAATGTTGCCATATCGCTTTGATAGTTCGCTATAGAAAGAGATAGTTTCCGGAAAGTGATAGCCAGTGTCTACAAAGACTACCTCGCCGGTGAAGTTGAGTTTTGCTGCTAAGTCTATGAGTACCGTTCCGCCAACGTTTAAGCCTGTTGTGATAGTTAGATCACTGTAGTTAGCGATTGCATCCAAAATCAGCGATCTGCTCTCGTCTAGGAGATCATGCATTTGCTACCTCAAGGCTTAGAAACTCTTCTATCAATCTGACTGATTCATCGAGACTAAGGCAGGCGCTCTCTACCTTCAGATGACTTCCGACGGGCTCTTCATATGGATCGTCGTATCCCGTCAGGCCAGTTATCTCACCTTGGATCGCCTTTGCATAGAGCCCTTTGGTGTCTCGATCAATAAGGACATCTAATGGAGCTGTCACTAGGACTTCGAATGATCGACTCGAACGCGCTAGCGCACTGTCACGACTAGATCGATATGGACTGATAGCAGAGACGATCACGTCGATGCCGTTTCGAGTGAGCAGCGATGCGATGTAGCCAATCCTATCTATTTGAACGTTTCTATCCTCTTTCGAAAATCCAAGTTCTGGAGATATCGTCGCCCTTATCTCGTCACCGTCGAGGACTTCAACTTTATTGCCAGTTGCCCTCAACCTCTCACTTAGCACCGTGGCGATAGTCGATTTACCAGCACCTGAAGGTCCGGTAAGCCAAATCAACCTTCCTTCGGAATTACTTAGTGCCATTTACTTTTTTTCTCTTTCTAATTTTTTCAGCTCTGGTTGGTTTCTATCTCTTGGATGTGAAAGGGTCAGTTGGTATAAGTCTGGAGGGAGATGTGATCGCCTATAACGCAATCTGATGGTGATACCGTGCCTCGACTTCAGAGGCGATCTCCTTCCAATTCACCTCAAATGTCGAGCGTCCTTGGCGCTTTACCTCTTGTCGGATCGTCACAAATGCCTTGAAGACCTCTTTGTCAACCTCTCCGATATTTGCCTCGATCTTTCGGGCAAGATGAGATGCGAATGCGGGGGATTGACCTCCCGTCGAGATGGCAATCTCGACTCCTTGAATCGGTTCTTTGACTGCTACGTGAGAGAAGTTGCAAGTTGCTGGTTCGTCCAAGGTATTTAGCAGAATGTTATATCGTCTACTTCGTCGCTCGAGCTTGGTGTTTATTTCCACGTTTCGGTCTGTTGCAACTATCATTGCAAAGTTCGATAACCTCTCCCGACGAAGGAGATCTCTGGCAAAGATAGCATTCGCCGGTTCAATGGTGATGTTGAATTTATTTGCCTCATCGTTGGAGGCCCTTATCAAAGTTTGATCTACGACATCGCTAAAGATCGTTACCTCTGCTCCTTCAGATGCCATCTTTTTGGCCCGGTAGATTGCATCGCTGCCGTCGCCAACGACAGCTATCTTCTTGCCACGAAGGTCTAGGTTGATGATCACTTCTCTTCTCCTTGAACTGAAAGTTGTCGTATCCGTCTTGGAGCCGGAGCAAGCGATTTGAGCAACTCTCTATCGAGTTTCGCCACGAAGTCACCAAAGTGGATCTTTTCTACGCCCTCGGTAATCCAAAGTTTTAGTAGAGGCGTGATTGCATTTATGAGTTCAGAACTTTGAACATCTACTGCAAAGGTTTCCGATAGTCGCATGCCTCTGCGATCGGCACCGATAAATATGTCGTAGCTCTTCTTCGATCTACCGACAATTCCAAGCTCACCTAAGTATGGACGAGCACAGCCATTTGGACAACCGGTAATGCGTACTTCGATAGCTGCCTCAGGAGCTCCAAGTTCAATGAGTCGAAGTTGTAGCTCGTCGACAAAGCTAGGAAGATATCGCTCGGATTCGGCAAGTGCTAGTCCACATGTAGGTAGAGCTACACAAGCAAATGATAACTCTTTGGTCGTAAGGGGAATGTGCTTCGCACTCTTTGACTGTTTGATTGACCTTTGATCATCGAGAAGCCCAGCTATCTTATCTAGATCCTCTTGCGTCAATTCTGTGAAGACGAGGTCACCTTTTGCCGTTACCCGAACTTCACAAGTGGTCTCCTCGATCGCTTGGATGATCTTGCTCCGTTGGTTAGCTACTTCTCCTGAGTTGGATATTCTTCCAGATGGAAGCTTGTAACCGAGGTTGAATGTACCGCCTTTAGGCGCCTTTTCAACTCCTAAGTGATCTCCGTCTAAGTCAAATCCCGGGAAGTCAACCTTTTTGAGTTCTTTGCCGCTACGTTCTACAACCATTGCCACGAAGGCTTCAATGCCGATGCGATCGAGTGTGTACTTTAGGCGAGCGTGGGCTCTGTCTTTTCTGTCGCCAAAGTCGCGTTGTATCGAAAGTATTGCATCCAATGTCGCCTTTAACTCCTCTTTGGCTACCGCGCCAAAGTGAGTCGCCGCCCTTGCATAAGTAGTGGGATCTGTTCCACTTCTTCCCATGCCACCACCGGCAAAGATGTGCAAGAGATTTGGATTTTGGCTGTCTATCACGACGGCGATGTCGTGGCTAAGTGCATCGATACAGTTGTCACGGGTCGTAGCTAGGCCGATCTTGAACTTACGTGGCAGCATCGTTTGACCATAGATCGATTCATCTACTGGCGGTGCATCTACTACCGCTTGCGGAACTCGATCGCCGTCGATCCATATCTGCCAGTAGGAGTCTGCTGGCGCTTTATATGAAGTTGAGATAAAGTCAGCTAGTCTGTCGAGTTCTCGCTGGAGCGATTCATCGCCGGCGTTAGTACATGCGACAACGTTTCTAACGACATCGCCACAGCCACCCCACGTTGTAAGCAGAGTTTCGTTGATCTTAGAAATTAGTTCGCGCATGATGGCTTTAGTCGCAAAGTGAAATTGGATCCCCTGGCGGGTTGTAAGTCTCAAAGTTGAGTTTCCGAATTTATCGCTTAGTTGATCGAGGGCTCGGTATTGATCTGCAGTTAGCTTTCCCCCTGGGATAGCCACTCTGACCATTACGAGGTGTTCTAGATCCAACCCCTCCCTTTTTCGTGATGAACGGACGTCGCGATTGTCTTGAAGGTAAACCCCGTGGAACTTGAGTAACTGGGCCGTATCGCCGGTGAAGGTCTCTGCGGTATTTGAAAGCTCTTGCTCGATAGAACCTCTTAGCATGTCGCTCGAACGCTTTATTCTTTCAACTGCACTCTCTTGTGTTTCAATTATCTCTTGCGTCAAGCTAACCCCTCAAAGATGTGTAATTACGATAAAGTCGATAAGTTTTATCATAATTATATGAGGTGCAAAAAAGTAGTAGACTAAATATGACTAAATTTGTCGTGAATTAGCGCTGACGTGCTACTTTGCTCACCAATTAGTGATTGACACCGACGGAGGGTTTGGGAAGGGCAATGGTGATTGCTGCACCGATTATCAGCATGATCAAATTGAATATCAGCGCATTGCCTCCCGCCTTTAGATAGGTCGAACCGTGGGCGAGGGAGTTGAAGAATATCGTTACAGAGGCTGCTACGCTTAGGGCGCTTCCGATGCGCTGAGACGTTTGAAGTAGGGCGGCCGAGACCCCCGCGTCCTTGCGCTCTATCGATCTAAGTAAGAAGTCTTGATTCGGTGCGATGAAGATTCCGTTGCCGATGCCTCCAATAAAGAGAGGAATGGTTAGGTAAAGGGCGCTTATGTGGTGCATTGTGCTAAGTCGCAAGATGACCTCTGCCACTGAAATCGACGTAAAGAGAAGTCCAATTCCTAGATACAGGGTACCTTTACCGAGCTTCGATGAAAAGCGGTCACTGATGGATCCAAAAATTAAAGTTCCAATGGCAAATGGAGTTACCGTGAGCCCAGAGGCGAGGGCATCTCGATGTAGACCATCTTGCCATATCAGTGAGATTACAACAAAGATCGATGAGAAGGAGGAGAAGTAGATCATCGCAAGGCCGATGCCGATACTAAAGGATCTACTACGTGCGAGCCTTCCATCTACTAAAGCTTTATGTCCCCTCCTTTGGTACCTCTTCTCCCAGAGGTAAAAGGCGCCAAAGGCTGGTAGTGATGTAATTGCTACTTCGATAGTCCATAGGGGAAAGTTGGTAGAGCCGCCTTCGATGAGGAAGATAAAGACAAACGAGAGAGCTGCGGTGACGATTGTAAGTCCGACTAGGTCAAGTTCGTTTTTGATGTTGGGCTTAACATTGGGGATCAATCGAATTGCAAGTGGAATGGCAAATATTCCGATGAGGAGGTTTACAAAGAAGACCAACCTCCACCCAACATTGCTCCCGAATCCAACGATGATAAGGCCGCCGATGACGGGGCCAGAAGCTGAAGAGATTCCAATTATGGTTCCAAGTATTCCAAATGCACGAGATCGAGCTTTGCCGGCAAAGAGAAGGGAAATGGTCGCCTGGATCGATGGGCCGAAGAGACCAGCCGACGCCCCCTGAACTATACGAGCTGTAACGAGTTCAGAGGCGTTTATCGAAGAGCCACAGATGACCGAAGAGATAACAAAGAGTGAAAGCCCCGTTACGAAGAGTGGCTTGTGGCCGTAACGGTCGCCTAGTCGCCCAGCTGGTATGAGCATTAATCCAAATGCAAGGAGGTACCCTGAAACGATCCACTCTATCTGAGCAGCGCTTGGATGTATCGAAGATCTTATGGAGGGGAGGGCAACATTTACGATAGTCGAGTCGACGATCGCCATAAATGTACCCGATAGAACTGTTATGAGTGCCTGCCAGGCCCGACGAGAGGGCGTCTCACTCTCAAGTTCTATCAGTGGCTTGGACATGGTTTCCGTTCTGGATTGCTGTGAAGAGAGTTTTTCACAGATTGAAAGGGTGGATCGACTATTTGCCAATCCACCCTTTACTTTGCAGCAATTTTGACCAATGCGATCTATCGCAAAGGTGATACTTTAGTAATTTCCGCGCCTAGCGGAGCGTCGGGAGCTGTCGTAATTTCCACGACTTCCATACGACGACTCTCCTGCGCCATCGCTCGCTCGGTATCCACCATCGTTAGAGCGGTATCCGCCTTCGCGTCGCCCATAGCTATCTCCGCGATTCGAACCTCTGTCTCGGGAGGGATAACGATCTCTCGATCCACCTTCGCCCTGTCCATAGGATCTATAACCACCATCGCGGTTAGAGTCACCCTGGCGCGAGTAGCTAGAGTTCGATCGGAACGGTCGATAGCCACTTCCACCACTGGTCCGGCCTCTAGCCGGACCTCTTGAATCGCTGAAGACTACCTCTTCTCCCTTGAACTCTTCGAGAGTTGCGATATTAGTTAGGGTTGGCTCCTCTGGATTTCCCATGAAGAGTTGCTGGGGTAGACCAAGATCCTTTTGGAGGCCGTTGACGGTTCTCATCTGCGACCTACGAAGGAGGGTTACGACAGCTCCAGTAGTACCGGCGCGCGCGGTTCGACCGGAGCGGTGGATGTAGGCTTTGTGGTCGTCTGGAAGCTCGTAGTGGACCACAAGGTCAAGGCCCGCTACGTCAATTCCTCTTGCCGCCACATCTGTGGCTACGAGGATCGACGTTGATCCCTTTGCGAATCGATGCAGAACCCTCTCTCGAGCGCTCTGTCGCATGTTTCCGTGGAGGGCATCTACGTTAATCCCCTCACCATTTAGGTCATCGGCGAGTCGATCTGCGTTGTCACGGGTACGGACGAAGATGATCGCCTTTCGAGCCGTCGAAGTGACCTGCTTTACGATCTCTAGTTTGTCGTTGTCGTGGGTTACTAGGAAGTAGTGGCTCATGTTGTCGAGCGACCGAGTTTCAGCCTTGATTTCATGGTGAATTGGTGAACTCATATAGCGATTTACGATCTTTCGAACGTCTCCATCGAGTGTGGCGCTAAAGAGCATCGTTTGGTGGTTCTCTGAGAGGCTAGAGAGGATCTCTTCAACTGGTGGAAGGAACCCCATATCTGCCATTCTGTCAGCTTCATCAATTACGACTGTGGTGACATCACTCAATTCGATAGCTCGCCTGTCCATGAGGTCCATTAGTCGACCTGGTGTTGCGACAACTACCTCAACGCCTCTTTGTAGGTCTCGAATTTGGCGATCGATAGACGATCCGCCATAGATTGCGCCTATTCGAGGAAGTCCTCTTCTAGGGTGGCCGAGCATCGAAAGGAAGACGTCGCGAACTTGAAGTGCGAGCTCGCGCGTAGGAACCAAAATGAGAGCATAAGGACGGTTTGGCGCAGATCGCGGAGCTCTTTGGAGTACCGGAATGAGAAACGCCAAGGTCTTTCCAGAGCCAGTTCCAGCCATAGCTAGAACATCTAAACCTTGGAGAGCATCTGGAATGACTACTTTTTGAATCTCAGTTGGTTCGAGAATATTGTTTTCAGCAAGGCGAGTTGAGATGTGGCTAGCCACACCTAGGTCATTGAAGGTGATCATTATTTCTTTCGTCTATGGGTACGGTATGTGGGACAACCGCCTCACCGACTCAGACGAGAAGGAAATTGATCGAGTGGATGCCCTATGACTCACGTGAGTCCGACCGACACATCAAGTATATGGCTTGGTTACATAACTTCGGCAGGCTAGTGACCTCCTTCACCTTACGACTTCGTTGAAGGTGCAAAGTTGGCAAAGGCTGAATTGGGTTAGGTTACTATCGGTGATATCGGCTCATCTAGATGTACTTTTAGTCATCGCCAGAGTGCGCATGGTCCTCTGGCGCTGCGAGATTTACTGATAGCGAGTGGATTAGACGAAGGCAAAAGGCTAGCTTGTCGTGCATTTTGAGATTTGCAGATCCCATGAGAGCTCAAATATCAGCTCTATCTAGGGGCGGTGCTTACGAATCTGTTGCATCGTGATTTTGACAATGTGTTGTTCGCTATTGCGGAAATACATGGCCTTGCAAGTGGAAATAGGGCAGATCGTTATTTACCAATGGCAAATACGACAGAATTTGTAACGCTATTGACCCTTTAGGCGGCAACGATAGATAGACAGGTTAAAGGTGGCTTTGACACCCCATCGCAGACCTAACCATTTGCCTCGGTGCCTGGAGCCATGATTTTGGTCGCTTGGCTACTCACTTAGCTACTCACTTAGCTACCAATTAGCGCGCTACGAAATTTTTATGGAAGTTTCGTACTAACTGGTGGCTTCGCAAACGAGACTCCTCTAGCGTTAGTATTGTTTGGGCGACTACTCTTTCGAGGTCGATTCCGATAGCTTCTGCCTCTTCGCGCCCTCCGTTATCGACCCACTTAGTCAATGCTTCGAGCTCTACCTCTGGATGAAATTGGAGAGCCAACGACCTTTCAATTGAAAATGCTTGGTTTGCTGCTCCGTTGAAAGCCAATTCGAGTGCCCCTCTCGGAGTGTCAAAGCAGTCACCATGCCACTGAAAGTACGGTCCAGAGGGGATTATTGACTCATCCGTCGAGGTGACGTAGTGCCAGCCAATCTCTTTTGCCAAAGAGGCTCGAACGTTTGCGCCATTCGCCTTTGCCAGAAGTTGTCCCCCAAAGCAAATTCCTAATATCGGTTGGTTGAGCTCCTGGGACTGTCTTATCATGGAGATCTCTTTATTAACCCACGGAAGTGACTCGTCGTATACCGCCCATGGAGCACCAAGGTAGATTACGATATCGAAGCTTGTCTGATCTGGAAACTCAACCTCAAGATATGGATTTGTGAAGTTCTCCTCTTTTACCACTACAAACTCTTCGATGTCGTATCCCAAATCTGAAATTGCCTCACCGACGTGTCCGAGGGGAGAAAGGTGGTCGTGTTCAATAAAGAGGGCCTTCATATCCGTTCCTGTTTTCCATACATTTTCTATCTCTAGGATAGCTTTTAGCTTTAGAAATTTCGTATTTGTGGCCCTAGATTGTCTCCTTGGCGGTATCGAGGAAAATATAGTCTTCATAGCTTCAACATTCACCGAACAAGACCTATGAATCACCTTGTGGGACGCAGATGCTATTAAGTGTCCTACGGTCCAAATCGAATGAGAGCTGGCCTCTTCAAGAAATATTACGACTTAGAACGAACTTCCTTGGGTGGTGCCGCTAACCGGTCGTACTTGCAGGTTTGTAATGGATAAAAGTCGATCAGCTTCCTATAGCGAATGTGTTCTAAGGGTGCTCTCTAGCCAAAGACCCTGAGGCGTCGACAAGGAGCGTTTGCTAAATTGCACTTTGCTTTTTGATTTGCTGAAAGCGACATCTCAGCCTCGCCATTCATCAATGAGATTACAGATTTGTAAATTCGTTCTATTCCAAGGATGTCACCACGGAAGACCATATCACAGTGGGTTTTTGGTGGGTTAGTTTCATTTAGAAATTCTCTAATTTTTGTAAAAGAATTTCATAGTTTATTCCGATACGTTAACTCAGAGTTTTGCTAGCGGCCAAACGGTGTTATTGACCTTCCGTTTTAGCTAAAGAGGGGATGAAGATGGCGGATTTAAGAGGTGCTACTGCGACTCGAGGTGCTGAGTTCCAATACATATTGGATGCCACTGAGCAGATGAGCCAGGCAACATCTGAAGTGGCGATGATGGCCCAAGAGTCTGCGAAGACGGCCAAAGAGGCGATTGATGCTTCATCGGAAGGGCAGCGAGCAGCAGAACGCGCTTCGGCTGCAATGGAAGAGGCTGCTCGTTACGTTGCGGACTCGGAGGCTCGAATTAGAGGCTTCTCTGAGAAGATGGAGGCGATCGATACAACCGTTACCGCTATAAAGTCGATAGCCGATCAGACAAACTTGTTGGCTTTGAATGCAGCAATCGAAGCGGCTCGAGCTGGGTCGGCTGGACTTGGCTTTGCTGTCGTAGCGGACGAAGTTAGAAACCTGGCAGAGAGATCTAGACAGTCGGCAACGCAAATTACCTCGATGATCGGTGACATTCGTGACGATGCGCGCTCTTTAGTTGAGATTGTGACCTCTATTTTGGAGCGTACATCCGAGGGGGACGCCCTCATTCAAGATACGGTCCATAGCTTCGCGAATATCGTTGCTAAAGTCACCTCTAATGGAGAGCGATTTGAGCGTATCGCAGCTGCGATCGAGGAGCAGAGTGCAATGGCTTCGACTATAGCCTCGACCGTGAATCATCTTAAGTAGAAGACGTCGGAAAGTACAACTCCATAGCGCACTTCGAGCTGGTTTTGACTTCTAACCGAGGTAAATCAGCTTCGAAAGGCCAATAGAGGTAAAAAAGCTGTTCAAGTAGACCGTTACGATTGAGAAGCGGTCGAAGGCTAATAGCAAACCAAAGACCAACAAAAATGTACCAGAGGCGACTGATAGGCCTCTGACGTGTCGTTTGATGAAGTCAAAGGAAGTTTTTAGCTTCGAAAATCCGAGTCCCATTGCCATGAATGGTACGCCCAACCCCAGTGAGTAGACGCCCAATAGTGAGGCGCCCTTTCCTATAGACCCCTGGGAGGCTGCGATAGAAAGTATCGATGAGAGGATGGGTCCGATGCATGGTGTCCAACCAAAGCCAAAGGCGCCGCCGGCGAGAAGTGGCCCAAAGGTACCAAGCCGTTTGAAGTTAGCGTGAAATCTGAATTCCCTAGCAAATATTGAACTTGAAGTAATGGAGCCAGCGATGATAAAGAGTCCCATCGCAGAGACTAACACGCCGCCGATTCTACTTATCAAGATGTGATTTTGAAATATAGATCTTCCTAGAGCGGTGGCGGTCATTCCTAACACGACAAAGACAACAGTAAATCCAACGATAAATAGCGACGTCGCTTTAGCTACTTGTAGATACGGTGACCCTTGGTTTGCCTTAGATACCTCCGCGGTGCTCTCAAGCCCTTGGCCTAAAGCTAGGGAGTGCTCTGCGGAGGCGGTTGCCTTTTGAACTTTGCCGTTTTTATCTTGGTCGTCCGCAAGAACAACTTGCGAACCGCTAGCGTTTACCGATTGGCGAACTTTGATGTTCTGTGATTGGCGCTCCTCGGCAACACTTCTTATATCTACCCCGGATATAACAGAGAGATATGCAGGTACAAGGGGAAGAACGCATGGGGAGGCAAAAGAGATAACTCCACCACCAAATGCGACTATGTAACTTATGTCTGTAGCCATCTAAACCTCAGTCTAAGGCGCGCACCTAACCCACTTACATTGGATTATGCACGAAGAGTCCAAATCTCACTCTAAAACCGAAAAACGATGGTTCTTAGTTCACCTCATCGGACTCTATTGGTATTCGTCGGCGACCGTCAGTTTGTTCTTAGAGAAGTTGCTAGAGGATTAAATAGACGGGGTTAGTTGCAGGCTTACTTGCATCTGTGAAATTGGTTCAACGAAGTGAAGTTTGGCTGATGCGTCATCGACGGTGAATACTAAGTCAACCTCAGCCTTTGTCCAATCACTTAGTTGGCTAATGTGGCCAGTGTCGATTAGGTCAGAGAAGGCAACCCAGGTTCCAATGACCGAGCCACTGTCGTTGACCTTCTCGCCTGGCGCCAATCTTCCATCGGTAGGAAAGTCTCTCGTGTAACCGATTAGTACAGTTGAGTCGAGGTTCAAGACTCCCGTTAACCTAATGGTGTTTGTTCGTTTGTGATTCGTTGCAACGAGTCTCGCTCTTTCAAGACTGTGGCTCTTCGCGCGATTTGATCTCGCCAGCTCCATCTTTTTCTTGTGTCTCTCCCACCCTAGAAGTGGGCCGACCACGAGGAATATCATGCTCGCGATCGGTAGCGCAAAGCCAATTAAAGTACGAAACATTCATCTTCTCCGGCGAAGTCGAGCCCAAGGAAAACCCCAGAAATTACCTACTAATTCACGAAGTATATTTATCATTCGATGCTATATTGCGTCAGATCTGAAAGAAACCTGAGAAAATCCGATTCATTTTTTAACTCCACTTCAAATATTTAGGGGAAGTTGCGTGACTTCTTTGAATGGTGAGGTGATAGTGGGGCTGCCTAGTCAGTAATCGACAGTTTGCACTTAGGTGAATCGAGTAGTCGAAGTGCAGTTGATTTCATTTAGGGTTAGATAGACGGCGCCTTTATATGGACGAGTGGGTCCCACTCATCCATATTGGTCGAAGCGGTGAATTTCGGGAAGATGGAGTTTGGTTCATTGAAGGTAAACGTTCTGGGATCAGCTGGTTCTTACCAGAGTCCAACAAGACAGTGCTCTAGTTACTTAGTTACCTCAGGTGAAATAAGAATTGTATTAGACGCGGGTAATGGCTCGTTCGGTAACCTCCTTAAGGTCCAAGATCCCTTTGGCATCTCTGCTGTCTTTATCAGCCATCGCCACCACGATCACATGGTCGATCTGATATCCCTATATCACTTTCTCAAGTTCGTTCCGAATGTGACCACTGCGAGGTCGAAGGTTCCCTTATTTGCCTCAAAGGATACCCATGAATTTATCTCCCACTTTGCAACAGGATCAATCTTCGACATCTTTGAGCGCAGGGTCGTTGAAGCTGGCGATATCGTTGAGATAGGTGGCGTAAAAGCTCTATTCGGAGCTGTAAATCATGTCCCTGGTTCACTTTCGATATCACTTACCAACCAAGAGGGGGAGTCTCTCTTCTACAGCGGTGACACTTCCTATAGTGACGAATTGGCCGATGCGATACCTGATCAATCGATTATCTTGACCGAGGCAACTTATTTAGTTCACAAAAGCGAAGTTGGAAGCGCTATCCATATGGACGGTGGCGACGTGGCCCGTCTTTGTCGTCGATCCCGCGCCGCAGGAGTGATCATCACTCACGTCGCATATCCAAATGATCCGCAGGCAGTTGGCGAATTGGTCGTAAAAAACTTCTCCGGAACTGTCGAGGTTGCAAACGATCTTGACGTCTACGAGATCAAATCGGGTAAGCTCAGACGGCTAGCGCCCTCTGAGAGATGAATTTAGGATAGCAAGTAACGACATTATGGTGAGTAGTCCAAGCGGCAATGGCGAAGATATCAATTCGAGTAGACGGTTTCTAACACTACCGAATGTAATTACACTTTCACGGTTGGCTCTACTTCCAGTTGCAATATATCTGGCAGTGGGTGAGCGGCAGTATATTATTGCGACCATCCTGATCGCCTTCATAGGTGCTACCGACTTTCTAGATGGTTATCTTGCTCGCAGATTGAATCAAGTCTCAGAGATTGGCAAGATCATCGATCCAAGCGCTGATCGAATTGTGATACTTGCAATCGGGGTAACGGCATTGGTTCAGGGTTGGATACCTTGGTACTTGGCGATAGTTGTGCTCTTTAGAGAAGTTGCGATTTCAATCTTGACATCATTCGTCTTTAGCCGCTTCAAATATCGAATTGACGTTATATTCGCTGGCAAAGCGGGAACACTCGCCTTGCTATTCGCTTTACCTGGGATAATTCTCGGCCAGAGCAAGAGGCCAAATCTTCACATAGTCGCTGACGTGGCCATTGCCCTTACCGTCGTTGGTATCTCGATCCTTTACTACGCGGGTTATTGGTACCTTTTCAAAGTATTGCTCCCTCTTCTCAGGGGAGCAGACCCAAATAAATTGTCGAAAAAGTAGCAAATGCATACAGTGCAATTCAAAATGATGTTACAAATTGACTAAAAGTATCTACGTTTATCTTTGTAGGTCCAAATAACCTAAGAAGAACATATTTGTGGGCTCAAGCGAGAGGGGATCGCATGAAGGCAGTAATAATGGCGGGCGGTGAAGGAACGAGGCTTCGTCCGCTGACGGCTACAGCTCCAAAGCCAATGCTTCCAATTGCAAATCGTCCCATGCTCTTGCACATTATCGAGTTACTCAAAAAGCATGGAATCGATGAAGTCGTAATAACGGTGGCCTTTATGGCTAATGCCATCCGTACTTACTTCGGAGACGGAAGTGAATTTGGTATTCGAATTAGCTACGCTAACGAAGACTCACCACTTGGAACTGCTGGCTCTGTTGGAAACTGTCGAGAACAACTCGACTCCACTTTTCTTGTCATCTCTGGTGACGTCCTTACCGATATCGACATCTCTGCTCTGGTCAAGTTTCACTCCGAAAATGGAGCCATGGCTACCATTGGCCTCAAATCAATGGAGAACCCCCTTGAATTTGGAATTGTGACCACAAACGAGGATGGAACGGTCGGAAGGTTTCTAGAGAAGCCAACATGGGGCCAAGTCTTCTCGGACACAATCAACACGGGTATCTACGTGCTAGAGCCTGAGATCTTTTCCTACATTCCTGTAGGCAAGGTACTCGACTTCTCTCAGGATGTCTTCCCGAGGATCCTCGAGGACAACAAGTCGATCCATGCAATGATCTGCGAAGGATATTGGGAGGATGTTGGAACTCTCGAGGCATACCTAAGTGCTCATACGGACATTTTGACCAATAAGGTTCAAGTTGAACTTGATGGTTTCATGATGGATAAAGGAATCTTCCTTGGCGAGGGAAGTGAGATACACCCGACTGCCCTAGTGGAGGGGCCAGTAGTCATAGGTGATAACTGCCGTATTGGACCTGATGCGCGGGTTCGTCCATATAGCGTCATAGGTTCCAACTCTCGAGTTTCGACCTCGGCTGAGATCGACAGGTCTGTTATCCATGAAAATGTATACATCGGTGAAGGCAGCCTGATAAGAGGCACCATCGTCGGTAAGTCCTGTGATATTCGAAGAAGCGTTCACAGCGAAGATGGAGTAGTGCTTGGCTCTGACTGCTACGTGGGTGATGGGGCTCAACTCTTTTCCAAGGTTAAGGTCTATCCTTCAAAGACGGTTCAGTCGGGAGCTACGGTCCTCACTTCTATCGTTTGGGAGTCTAAGGGTACCAGAAGCGTCTTTTCTCCAGAGGGAGTAACCGGTATAGCCAACGTCGATATTGGACCTGAACTTGCACTTCGAGTTGCCATGGCATTTGGTTCAACTCTAAAGCCAGGGTCAAAGATCTCAACTGCCCGAGATTCATCTAGGGCAGCGAGAATGTTGAAGAGGGCAATAATGGTTGGTCTAAATGCCGTAGGAATTGACGTCGCTGACCTCGAAGTCGCGCCAATACCTGCTCTTCGTTACCATGTGAGAAATACCTCGAGCAAGGGTGGGGTGGCAGTAGTCCTCGACCCGAAAGATCCAGAGTCCGTTGTAATTCGATTTGTCGATCAAAATGGTGTAGACCTCGATGAGGCCTCACAGAGAAAGATCGAGCGAGGATTAGCTCGCGAGGACTACCGTAACGTTCTTGCCTCGGAGCTTGGTGAGCTTGATTTTCCAGCTAGAAATACCGAGTTCTACACCCAAAGTCTCCTTGAACATGCCCAACTAGGGGCTATTCGGGAGAGAAACTTCAAGTTCGTGGTCGACTATGGCTTTGGGGTTTCGTCTCACATCTTCCCTTCGGTCTTGGCAAAACTTGGTGGAGACGTCTTAGGAATCAATCCCTTCTCGTCGACGAAGAGGATCATTGACACCGATCCACTCGCTAATTTGACTCGATTAAGCGAACTCGTCGTAAATTCACGGTCTGAGTTCGGTGTAGCTATTGATCCTGTCGGAGAGAGAATTACTCTAGTTGATAACAGCGGCCGGATTTTATCTGGCTACGAGTCGCAGATCGTCTTTGCGCGCCTTATGGCTGAGGCAAATCGTGGTGCAAAGATCTCTGTTCCCGTAGGATCACCACTGGCACTTACAAAGGCGGTGCAGCGTTTCGGAGGCGAAATTACCTATACTAAACGTTCGACCTCTGGCTTGATGGAGGCGGGAACTAAGAGCCCGAACGGCTGTGATCTGGTAGCAGGTGTCGATGGGAATTACATCTTCCCAGATTTTCTTCCAGGATTTGATGGCTGTGCCGCACTCGTGCAACTTCTATCTCTACTAGCTGCGACTGGTCACTCCTTGTCCCACATCGCCTCAGAGGTAGACCAAGTAAGAGTGGTCTCCGACTCGATCGTTACTCCTTGGGAGTCAAAGGGAATGGTCATGAGAATACTTCTCGATGGCTTGGGGGACCGCCATACGATTCTCTTGGACGGGATCTACGTTGAGCAAGATGAGACTTGGTACTTAGTGGTTCCAGATCCAGTTGAGCCCGTAACGCACATCTTTGTTGAGGGTAAGAATGAGATGGAGGCGTTGACGATCCTAAATCGACTGAGAGAGCGTATCTCGATCATCGTCTCCGATGCCTCAGGGGGACGCCTCAGATAGAAGAGTTGCACTAGGTCAACTTCTATTGGGTTGACCTAGTCTCCATAGCCATAGATTCTCTTAGTAACTGGGCCGAGGCACTTCTCCATGGATTCAAAGATCTCGTCAGTCGTCTTATGCCATCTAAAGGGACGAGGTTTCTAATTGCAGGTTTCCGTCCACTTTGTAATTGCGCCAATGAGTTGCTCTTGAGATTTATGTTTTGATCGCTGCTATATCTCGGTAGTTACTTCAGAGAACCATCGCTTCAATAAGATTCATCTACGATGAATACGTTGGAGGAAAGTTAGAGCGTTAATGCTCAAGGTTCCATTTGCGCACTGTATCGGTCTTATGGGTAACGTAGTTATCCATAATGATATGGACCTCTAGATCCTTTGGTATCTCTTTGTCAGTGAGACCTAGAGATGAGATGAACTCAACTGCACGTTGTGTAGTTGTCGTCAGCTACCATTCAATTAGATCCCTATGTGCTAGATCTGGTCCGTAGCAAAAAGCTTGCCATGGTCGACGTGTAGGTTCAAAATAGGTAACTACAGATGGCGGTGTTGGCGCATCGATTGCCTTTTTTAGCCGTTTGGACAACTTCGAAGTTGACTCTTTTCACACTTCCTTAGTGGGGCTTGAGAGAGTCTCCTCACGCCACTAGGGGCTCCCTTTGGACATGAACATCCTTTTGTTCATAGATAGCGCTCCCCAGATTTGTTAGGCTTACCAAGGAATTAGTAAGAAAAGAGCTCTTTGGCGCAGCTGGCACTTTTGAAGGTCAGTTTATCTTCGTAGTTTTTTTAACTTGAAAGTTGACGAGCCCTCCTGACCTTCACGTGGATCAACCCGCCCTCTCGAACAGAAGTATGAGATCGATGGGTCCACAAGATGGCATCACCAACGATTGCGTTCTCTCAGCAGAATGAAGTCCCGTAGCATCTGGCAACGATCGACCAGAACTTGGTGTTCAAGCCCTCAAATCGACCATTTGATACGCCGAGTTAAGTGGCATCGCGTTTTAAAAAAAACGTTGCTGACTTAGTAGCGTTGGCAAATCTGACCTTACTATCTCCCAGATTACTTCTAGGTTTAGGGCAAAATAGCCGTGAGCAATTTGGTTTCTGGTACCCCGCATGTTCCGCCATGGTACTTCTTGATGATCCAGGGGAAATTTCGAGTAATTTCCCCTAACAAGGGTTGCTGCTTTGCCAACTATAACGAGACGCATGATGACGTCTTGTTGTGTACCTTTGTCACCAAAAAAAGTCTGCCTTGTCAAGCCCCTCGACAAAGGTGCACGCGTCCGCCGCGGCTTGCTTCATGTGCTCAAGGTAATCCGGAAGGCGATTTTCGCTCATATAGCTTTGGCGTCTTCGAGTCTCTTCGCTCGAATTTTTGAAGGCAAATCTCCCGGTGTCACAAGATCTATATGGACTCCAAGCAGCGATTCTAGATCATCGAGCAGGCCACCCAAATCCAGCAACATTGCACCGAGTAAAACGTCGACCAAGATATCAAGATCGCTGCCCTCCTTATCGGTGCCATGCAGCACTGATCCGAAGATACGAGGATTGGAAGTGCGATTACTGCTAACTAAGTCGCGCACTTGTTTTCGATTCATTTCGAGCACTTCAGACGGCCGCATGTAAATACCACCTAGTAGAAGCAACCTCTTTACAAGCTCTGCGGGTTTCACCTCTTCGAGTACAGTCTTAGAGTTGAATCGCCCCGATTGTGCTCGGGGAGGCGCCATGCGATAGCACCGTGTAGCCGTCTTCCGATTCTAAATGTTACGCATCAGAGCTCGATCGCAACAAAAAGACAAGTTAAAGTTGTTAGTTGACCAGTAGCCTTGGCTGGCTCTGATGAAGAAGTACCTCGACCCTCTTTACTAAGTAAATTTACGACTAGGGATGCTAAGGATCAAAGTTGGTTGGAGCGACAGTCGTTTTCTTATCATTTGTGCTTTTGCAAAACAAGGAACAAGTCCACCTCATCGATGGTCTATTAGGGTAGCTATGCCGTAAGTCCTGCTTGTCGAGATATTAGATTTATGGTGCTTTTTTGCATCATCGTCGCGGCCTCAAGTCCTAAGATATGATGAACTCGAAAGCATTTTGGTTGATCTAGGGTCGTGTTTCCAAGTGCGTGTGAAATTCGTTTTTAGGTAAAAATATATTTAGGGGTGCAAGTGTCCAATCCAACTGACAGAAGGTATACCAAGGACCATGAGTGGGCTTTGGTAAGTGGCCAGAGTGCAAAGGTCGGCATTACGATGTTCGCTCAAGATGCCCTCGGCGATATCGTCTACGTAAAGCTACCTGAGGTCGGTCAAGAGGTGACAGCTGGCGAGTCGGTCGCTGAAGTCGAATCGACCAAGTCGGTCTCTGATATCTACTCACCACTTACTGGAAAGATCACGGCGGTCAATAGTGGCCTTGATCAGTCGCCTGAATTGATAAATTCTGCGCCATACGAGGATGGATGGATCTTTGAGATCCAATTCGAGGGTGACGGTGGCGCTGAAACCATATCTGCAGAAGAGTACGAAGAGCTAACCAAGGGGTAGACTATCTCCGCTCAAACTCGTTGCGTTCTTTAGGTTAAAGGTTGAGGTGGTTATTTGATCTGTCATCACTGTGGTCACATGAATCAAAGTGGTTCCAATTTTTGCTCCTCCTGCGGGGTGGCTCTTCGTGGTCGTAGTGAAGAGACTACGGGTGCAATTCATATATCTGACTACTCAAGTGACCTTAGTGACGACCTTATCTCGAGCCTTATAAAAGATGCCAAGCCCGGAACGGCGCTAGTTATAGTGAAGGGCGGTCCATCTGCGGGCACGTCTTTCTCCCTTGATAAGGCCAAGACCACAATCGGCAGGCATCCAGGGAGCGACATCTTTCTCGACGACGTAACCGTAAGTCGTCGCCACGGCGAAATAGTCCGGGAGGGCGACGACTTTGTGATAACCGACGTCGGATCCCTAAACGGAACTTATTTGAACCACAACCGCGTTGACTTTGCCGTCCTGAGTAGCGGTGATGAAGTTCAGATCGGCAAGTACCGGCTACTCATAATCGTTGTTTCAAAGGACTAATTCATGGCGCTTCCATCTTCATCTTCGTACTTCACGATAGGTCAAGTGCTTGAAAAGCTAAGAGATGAGTTTCCGGGTGTCGCTGTTTCAAAGATACGCTACTGGGAGTCGATCGGACTGATAAAGCCGATGCGAGCCCCAAGTGGCTTTCGTAAGTTCTGCGATGGCGACATAGAAGACATTCGTAAGATACTGCGAACTCAGCGCGACCTAGGTGTGCCCCTAGAGGTAATTCGCAAGCGAATGGGTAGTAAAGGCATACTACGGAGCGATCAGCCATTGCTAGGTTTTGAAGAAGACCTCGTTGCCGTTGAAGACCTCATCTCGACGGATGGCAATACAATTGATGCACCTTCTCTCGACCGCCGAAAGTACATGAGAATTGTAAAAGATGGCGATGACTTTTTAGATGAAAGCGCTACGATTCCAGAGGTTGACCTGTCGTCTATTTCGACAAAAGTTGGTAGGCGAACGAAGGCGGCTCGAGCTAAAAGCGACTCCTTGGCCTCGCCGGAGGATGGAGGAAAATTAGACGAATCGCCTATAGAAGTTCAACCCACATCCTTCAACCACAGTGACTTATCGGTAACATCGAAAAGTCAATCAGATAAAGTACCGCACGCAAGTGGACTAAGCGGTTACGGTTCGCGCTTTGAAGAGGATGCAGTAGGGATATCTGATATCAGCGACAAGGCGATGATGGTTTCGGCAGCGGTGCTCATCGATGAAGCGAATGGCACCGCAGACGTTGCGAATGGTTTACCACCTTTCGCGGAACACGCAATTGGCGATGACCGAGATAGAGATTCCCCTGATGATAGCCAAAGTGGGGCCGAGAAATCTGAAGATATTGACGTTTCGTTGACGATTGTCCCTAAAGCTACTTCGAGGGCGGTGGCTCTGAGAAAGTCAAACGCCTCCCTTAGTGCTAGGGATTTCGCAGACCAAAGGCAAAATAATTACGCCTCTTTGCCAAACGACGGTACCAACCATCGAACTTCTGCGGTTTCACGGCGCACTAATCCAAGTGCGAACAGATCGGTTGAGCACGTTGAGGCGTCATCTCAGGCATCAAAGCAAAGTCATGCGGTAAAAGTCGCTGCAGAGGTGACTAGAAGCGCTAGGTCAAAGCAGGCCGGAGCTAGTGATGATAAGTCAGCCGAGCGAAGGAGAAGGGAACCGAGGGGGGTACTCGACTCTCCAGCCCATGAACTTCGAATTCCAGCGGACTTTCTTACGGTTAAAGATTTCGCTCGACGATGTGGTGCAAGCGAGCAGTTTGTAAATGAGTGTGGCGAATTTGGTCTTGTGAAGGTCAAGAAGCATCAAGGTGTGGCAATCATCGCCGAACACTACCTTGAACTAGTCGAATTAGCTCGATCACTCTCAATAATTGGCATCGCGCCGCGCCACTTACGTTCGATAAAGCTGTCGGTCTCGAAGGATTTTTCCTACATAACGCAGCTAGTAACGAGTCCTCTTGCCTCAAAGAATGCTAAGGCGAGGCGCAAGGCCATAGAGCAGGCTGCTATTTTGGAGCAGAATTTCGAGAAGTTCCGTTCGATTGTGATGCGTGAGATGATGAACGAGCTCTTTGAAGGCTTTGAAAAATAGCAAAATCGCCTGTCACTTCATGCAATTGTTGGTGTCGGGTTAGCCAATGGTCGTTGACTTTGGTAAGTTAGTTGAAATTGGCAAAGGGATGCCTTTTATTTCAGTTAGTTAATGTCTAAGGTGGAGATATGATCGAAGTTGAGTTAGCTTCAGTAAGGGTCGACATCCGAACCAATACGCCGCTGATACTATTGCGTGAGCTAGGTGAACCTCATCGATCCCTGCCTATCTTTATCGGCTCCTCTGAGGCACAAGCGATTGCGCTAGGCCACCAAAAGGTCGCCTCTTCTAGGCCATTAACTCACGATCTGCTTCTCGATGTAATTGCTTCATATGGCGGCACGCTTGCTCGTGTCGATGTAACGGAGTTGAAAGACCGAAACTACTTTGCAGAACTTGTGATCTATACCGAAGGGGTAAAGAAAGTAGTTTCTGCACGACCAAGTGATGGTGTCGCACTAGCTGTTCGAGTCGGCGCACCGATCTTTGTAAACGAGGATCTTCTCGCTAACGAAGGTGTCGTTATCTCTGAAGGAGACTTCGACGGAGAGGGAGAAGAGGTAGAGGTTGACGAGTCGGATGTAATCGATGATTTTCGTGACTTTTTGAACCAAGTTCGCCCAGACGACTTCTCGTAATTTTCAAGCGAATTACACTGATGAAATAAAGGTGTATATTCTTTACGTCGATGTAATTTATGTCGATGCGAAGATCACGGTTAGGAATCGGTGAATGCTCGAAACTGAATCGCTCTGTTTTAGTGGTCATCAGGCTGCAAAAGTTGTTGGTATAACCTATCGACAACTTGACTATTGGGCTAGAACAGACCTTGTTAGACCCTCGATCGCCGATGCGAAGGGGTCTGGTAGCCAACGTCAATACTCTTACCAGGATCTTCTTAAGTTGAAGCTAATCAAGCAGCTGCTCGATCAAGGCCTCACACTGCAAGCAGTGCGAAGCGCCCTCGAATCATTGTCAAGGCTTGACGACCTCGCCGACAATCCACCGCAGTTGGTGATAGTTGGAAATGGCAAGACCATCTTTGCCAAAGATGGCGATAATCTCGTTGATTTGATGAACGGCAACCAGATGGCTTTCTCAATGCTCCTATCGGTTGGCAAGATTAGAGATGGTCTTGATGCAGAGATAGTCCACTTTGCTAATAGCGAGGGTAAGAGCGTGGAGTCGTTTGCTGCAACTAATAACGTCGAAACATTGCGAGCATCTAGTTGAAGATTAGTGTTTGAATACAACGCAACATCTTGAATGTATTACTTTTGGATAACGCCATTTCATTTGAAATGGCGTTATTTTTTGTATCCGCAATATAGAAGCTCTCTTTTTTATTCGTTTGTTCAACTATTGTCTATGAAGTGGAAATGAAACGCACTTACCTATGGCAGGATCACGTTGATTTGGGGGCGAAGATGGTCCCCTTCGGTGGTTGGGATATGCCACTGTCGTATAGATCGGGAACGGTATCGGAGCATCTGGCGTGTCGAAATGACGCGGTCGTCTTCGACGTCTCTCACCTTGGAACTGTTCGACTTGAAGGTCCCGGATCGTTTGACCTTCTCCAGCGTTCGTTTACTAATGATCTAAATAAAGTTGGTGTTGGTCGAGCTCAGTACACCCACCATCTAGATAGCAATGGTTCGGTCGTCGACGATATCATCGTATGGTGGGTCGCCGAAGACCGATTTGATGTCATGCCGAATGCATCCAATACATCATCGGTAATAGGCTCGATTGGCGGCGTGGACGTTACCTCAGAGCGATGCGTACTCGCGGTTCAAGGTCCCAACGCCCGCGCAAAAGTTGCCAATGTCGATGAACGATTCGCTAACGTCAAGCGTTTTCATGTGGGGTGCATTGATTATAAAGGTGTAGAGGTAGTGGTGGCGGGAACTGGCTATACGGGAGAGGATGGCATCGAGATTGCCGCTCCTAATTCAGTCGCTCGCGAACTCTTTCATGCGATTATTGATGCCGACATCACCCCGGCTGGACTTGGAGCGCGTGATACGCTACGACTAGAGGCTGCGCTTCCACTCCACGGCCATGAGCTCGGCGAAGGCATAACTTCCTACCAAGCAAACCTTGGTTGGGTTGTAGCCCTTGATAAGGGAGATTTCATCGGGAGAGAGGCACTTGTTGCCGAGAAGAGCTCGGGCGTCAGGCGCCGCTTAGTCGGTGTGGTTGGCGATTCAAGGCAACCCTTCAGGGACCACATGTCGCTGGTTCTAGATGGAAAAGTTTTGGGTGAAGTTACCTCTGGAAACTTCTCACCAGTTCTTGGTAAGGGAATTGCCATAGCCTTCTCGGATCAAGATTTGGATGAGGGAACTCGTGTTGAAGTAACGAGCGGTTCACGATCGATTTCGGGAACCGTGGCAAAGATGCCATTTGTCGCAAAGAAGAAGTAGCAGCAACGACAGCACTTTTTCAAAAGCTGATGAAGCGGCATTGTTTTATAAAGATTTCTGTATCGGATCTAGTGTTTTTATCCTCTCGAATAGGAAATGGAAGGTGGTCCATTGTCGTCGTTTACTCCGCACACCCCCGATGAAGTCAAGTCGATGCTTGAGTTCATGGGTTTGACCTCGGTAGAGCAACTCTACGATACGATCCCAACGGCATTGCAGTTACGTCGAGCCCTTGATCTGCCCGAAGCGCTCTCCGAAGTGGAAGTGATTGAGGAGCTTGGTGCCTACGGTAAGAGGAATAGAAGTTCGAGCAACGATCTGATCTGTTTTGCCGGTGGCGGCTCGTACGACCACGATATCGCAACGGTTACCTCAACCCTTGGTCTGCGTGGAGAATTTGTTACTGCTTACACCCCTTACCAACCAGAGGTTGCTCAGGGCGTTCTACAGGCCATCTTTGAGTTTCAAACGATGATCTCTCGAATTAGTGGCTTGGCTATTACGAATGCTTCACTCTACGACGGTGGTTCGGCATTAGTCGAGGCCATAAATCTAGCTTGTGCCAAGACTCGAAGAGGAAAGGTGATCATAAGCGAGGCTGTAAACCCCAATTGGAGGGGAGTGGCAGCTACCTTTGCTGAGGGGCCCGAACACGAAATCATCACAGCGGCCATCGACAAAGAGGGGCGTACAATTTGGCCAGAGGCCGATAGTAAGGTTGCCGCCTATGTCGTAGCCTATCCAAACTACCTAGGGTTTATTGAGGATATTTCAGCAGTAAGAAAGCTTGCGTCAGATTCCGGCGCTTTGATGATCGTTGCATATGATCCGATAGCGATCTCACTACTAAAGTCACCTGGCGAATTAGGCGCAGACATCGCAATCGCTGAAGGTCAACCCTTGGGTATTCCGCTCTCCTATGGAGGTCCGTACCTAGGTCTATTCTCGGTAACCATGGATCTCGTTCGCCTTTTGCCTGGACGTCTCGTTGGAGAGACGGTCGACACGCACGATCGAACCAGCTATGTGACTACTCTTCGTGCTCGCGAGCAAGATATCCGAAGAGAAAAGGCAAGTTCAAATGTGTGCACCAACCAGACGTTGATGGCAGTTTGGGCAGCGATACAGATGAGCTGGTGGGGTAGAGAAGGTTTCTACGAAGTCGGTAGAAGTTCCCTGAGCTCAAGGGTATACCTCGAAGATCGATTGCTAGAGGAAGGGTTGCTAGACAAAAAGGGCGGAGTCCCAACATTTAGAGAGTTTCCGGTTCGCTTGCCCAAGGACGCATCCGAAGTGGTCGAAGCGATGATTGGCGAAGGATTTTTGGCAGGGGTAGCCCTTGAAGGTGCCAACTCTATTACTAATTTCGACGGTTCACTTTTGATTGCTCTGACGGAAAAGCGAACCAAGGCGCAGATTGATTCGTTCGTTAAGTCCCTAAAGGAGGTGGCAAAGTAAATGACGACATTGAAAGAAGCCCCAGGTGGCCGCGCTTCATCTTCCCCTTTGATGGGTGGAGAAGTTGAACCTACGATCTTTGAATTCTCTCACCAATCGCGTCGCGCTGGTGCAATACGAAACTCTCGTATCGAGCAAGTCGATCCAAAGGATCACCTTCCAATCGAGTACCTTCGCAGTGAGAAGGTCGATCTCCCTGAAGTATCTGAGCGAGATCTCGTTGCACACTTTGTTCGTCTGACCCATAGGCAATACGCTGTGGATCTCGGGAGTTACCCACTCGGATCTTGCACAATGAAGTACAACCCCAAGTTAGCTGATGCAATTGCAACTAACCCGAACCTATCGGGGGTTCATCCTCAAACACCTGCATCTGGTGCACAAGGCTGGATTGAGCTTTGTGTTGAACTGGAGAGGTATCTTACAGAGATAACAGGAATGGCAGCTGCCACCCTTGCTCCAGCAGCCGGTGCTCAGGGCGAGCTTACTGGCCTTTTGATTATGAAGGCGTACCATAATGATCGGGGAAACAATAAGACCACGATACTTATCCCAGATTCTGCACACGGTACAAACCCGGCATCTGTCACCCTTGCAGGCTACAAAGTTGTGACCGTCCCCTCCGACAGCCGGGGATTGGTAGACCTAGAAAAGCTTCGTGGCCTCGTAAATGATGAAGTCGCTGGAATAATGTTGACTAACCCTAACACCGTTGGTCTATTTGAAAAGGACATCGCAGAGATTGCTAAGGCGATTCACGACGTCGATGGCCTGCTTTACTACGATGGAGCCAACCTAAACGCAATTGTTGGAGTTGCTCGCCCAGGTGATATGGGATTTGATATAGTCCACTCCAATCTTCACAAAACCTTTGCGACTCCGCACGGCGGCGGAGGACCTGGCTCTGGCCCTGTTGCAGTTGTGGATCGTTTGACTAAGTTCCTTCCCGGACCTTATCCAGTTGTTGTAGACGGTGTCGGATCTTGGACTATGCCCGAGAAGTCGATAGGCCGCGTCCACTCTTTTTATGGTAATGCTGTCGTTTACGCCCGAGCCCTAGCCTTCATGAAGGCACTTGGAGCTGAAGGACTCAAGGAGATGAGCGAGTTCGCTGTCCTAAATGCGAACTATCTCAAGTCAAAGATTGCGCAATACTATCCAGCAGCCTACGACGAGACTTGTATGCATGAGTTCGTTGTGACTGCTGCTGGCTTGAAGAAGAACTACGGAGTAAGAGCCCTCGACGTTGCAAAGGCGCTACTGGATCGTGGTTATCACGCCCCAACTGTATACTTCCCGTTGATAGTCGAGGAGGCTCTGATGATCGAGCCAACTGAGACTGAATCTAAGGCGACCCTCGATACCTTGGCCGAGATACTCATTGAAATCGCAATCGAGGCTACGAAAGAGGACTCCTCAGAGGCTTTGAAGCATGGACCATCTCGTACCCCAGTATCAAGGGTCGATGAGGCCCGCGCTGCTAGGGTCTTAGTAACGACCATGGATGCCAAAGGCTAAGAGGTTGAAGCTTTAGTTCGAATTACGGGCCATCTTGCCAAAATGATGGCCCGTAATCGTTTAAATCTCCTAGTCAGCGTTGGGACATGAATTTTTCATGAAAAACTTATGTGTTAAATAAATAAAGCAAATCGTAAATTTTTGTTAAATAATTCCTTTACTCTTTTCACAACTTCGCCCTGACACTATTGTCACTCAGTGGGGTACGTGTAGTGTGACTTCTAAGTTGATATCGAAGTTTGGGGGTCGTATCAACGCAGTTGGATAAAAGAAAGGGAAGTTGTTTGTCCACTGACATTACGGGAAACGTTGGTATGGGAAGCGGGGAGTCTAAAAGTCCCTCGCCTCACAGTGCTCATCGTCTAAATAAGGGTGTGTTGCGAGTTACAGACATCGCAGCCGCGACGATGGCGAATATCGGACCAGCTATGAGCTTCTTCTTTGGTTTTGGCTTTTTAGCGGTAACGGCCGGTGTTGCGTCACCACTGACTATCGTAGCGGCAGGTATAGCTATAGCATTCCTTGGCAATACCCTCGCTGAGTTTTCAAAGGCCCAGCCCTCGACCGGTGGTTTTATAACATTTATCGGGAAGAGCTTCGGTCCTACCTCAGCAGTCACGACTGCGATAATTGCGGGAATCGGTTACATCGTTGCTATGGCGTCAGTCATCGTCATAGCTGGTGGTTTTCTATCAATTGTCGTCGACAAGTACTTGAAGGTAAACGTTCCATGGGGCATTTTCACCGTCATTTTGGTTGCCTTGGCGGTAGTAATGATGGTTCGTGGAATAGCACTTTCAACAAAGATCGCAGGGTTCTTCTTTGCGTTTGAGATGATCGTACTTGTGATTGTATCGGTAGCTGCACTTATAAAGCATGGAGGATCACTTTCGATCACGCCATTTCTTCCGTCGCATATAACAAATGGCCTCTCGGGACTTTCAACTGGCTTTCCGCTCGCGATATACCTCTTTATCGGTTGGGAGAATTCTGCTGCACTCGCGGAAGAGACTGACAACCCTCGAAAGAACGTTCCAAAGGCCGTCTTTGCTTCGATTGCGATCATGGTCGTCTCGTACGTTGTATTTGCCTATGCGACTGTAAGTGGTTTTGGCTATAACGTTACAAAGCTCGGAAATTCGCCGATTCCATTTATCGACGTAGCCACTGGAGTGCTAGGTGTTGCCGCCTTCTTTGCCTACCTTGCCGGTATGACGTCGACAGTTGGGGCACTTATTGCAGGTACCAACTCGCAAGCGCGTTTGGTATTCAATGCAGGGCGCGAGGGACTACTCCCGGCTTGGATCGGCAAAGTCCATCCAGAACGAAGGACGCCGATGAATGCAATCTTTGCATTTATTGGAATCTCTGGTCTGATCATCCTTGGCTGGACGATCTCGAACCTCATCGGTGGCTTTACCCTCGATCCAGTCAACTTCTTCGCCGAGTCATCGACGATGGGAACGATTCTGGTTCTTGTTGTATACCTTGGGGCTAACGTAGCTTTGCCCTTCTACTACAGAAAGTACCTGCCAGAGAAGTTCAACGCAATTAGACATGGTGTTCTGCCGATACTTGGCGCGATCACAATTCTAATTCCGCTCTACTATCTCGCTAAGCCGGGGCAACCAGCTCCCTACAGTTGGTACCCATACATTGCCCTTGGAGTTCTTGTGGTAGCGGTAATCTACGCTGTTGTCCTCGTGAAGAAGGATCCTTCAATCGCGGATAGAGTTGGATCAATCGTCGCTGACGAGTAATTCTGGACGGGATTTTCATTAGGTGCAATCTCACCGAGAATAAGTACCAACTCCAGATGAGGACATCTTTTCGAAGAATCCACTACGAGGCTTGGATTTGTAAATAGTCCAAGCCTCGTTTTTGTCTTTAAGAATCCATTTGAGTTAGTGCAAAAGTTCGGTTTGAATATTTCTCGGTGGTTTTAGTGCCAACTCGATTGCCTTCAATACGATAAGATAAGGCCAATAGCGATTTTTACGGGGGGTCAAAAGTGGCAAAAATGCTTTTTCCATCGATGCCGGAGTTTCAAAGTGTTGAGGAGGAGCGTCTCCATAGAAAGCAGAGGCTAGCCGCTGGTTTTCGACTCTTTGCCAAGATGGGCTTTGATGAGGGTGTAGCTGGCCATATTACGGCTCGTGACCCCGAACTATCGGATCATTTTTGGGTAAACCCCTTCGGAATGGACTTCTCGCAAATCAAGGTCAGCGATCTCATCTTGGTAAATCATGAAGGAAGGGTAGTCGAGGGAAGTTGGCCAGTAAATGCAGCTGCCTTCGCGATCCATTCTCAGGTTCACCAAGCTCGACCCGATGTGGTCGCCGCTGCCCATGCACATTCAATTTATGGCAAGGCTTTTTCAACCTTAGGTCGAAAGCTCGATCCGATTACTCAGGACGTCTGTGCGTTTTACGACGATCATGAGGTATTCGACGACTACACAGGTGTTGTTTTAGATACCGAAGAGGGTAAAAGAATTGCCCACGCTCTTGGTGGTGGAAAAGCAGCGATACTGCGAAATCATGGACTACTAACAGTTGGTCAAAGTGTCGATGAAGCAGTATTTTGGTTCATAACAATGGACCGCTCGGCCCAAACCCAGCTGCTAGCTGAAGCTGCTGGTAAGCCAGTTCTGATCGATCACGAGATGGCAAAGTTAACTTCTACACAGGTAGGCACTCACCTTGCTGGGTGGTTTTCGTTTCAACCTCTTTATGCGCGAATCGTAGCTGAGCAGCCTGAGCTATTGGATTAGTCTCGATCGTACTTTCGTACTCATGTAGATGATGCACCGTTTGCGCAAATAGGTCGATGGCCTCCAACAATTACTGAGCTGATTTGGGATGAGCCGTTCAATGACTCTTTCTCTCAGAGCGGCTATATCTATCAGGGCGACTAAGTCCCTTGGGGGTAATTGGTAGAAGGTGCAAGGTCTTTAGGACGTGATTGTGTCTCTTCCTGAGCACTCCTCTTCAGCTCAGAATTGGCACCAACCTCTGGAGTTTCCCGAATAAAAATAATGGTCATGAAATCTGTCGCCAAGCTATCAATCCCATAGTCTTCTGGTCATCAAGCGAAAGTTGGGGTACCAGGCATCTGATCAATAATTGCGGCCAGCCTCTCTAGATCGTCGAGATCTTTGAGGAAAGACGTTTGTCAAAGCTGTGACAAGTGCTTTTCGATAGCGGGATCAGCTGCGCTGCGGCTTTTGATCTCGATGATGCAGTCTTAGACAGTCCCGAATTGGCCTACTTCGAGTACGGAGTGTTCGGTAAATGTATGGGATTCTTAACTATCTCGCAGGTGAAGTGCTGTCGTATAGATTGGATGCCTCGATCTCGCTAAGCCTTCCGATACGACAAATGCCATACGCATGACCATACTGGCGACAAGGTAAGTTGCGGCGACACCTTCTGCGCCAAAGTGCGTAACAGCATAAGCTGTTTATTATCGATGGAATTCGCCAGCAAATAGTGGTTTAAAGTGCTGCGCTGTTCTGCGGAGCAACCGATTAAGGGTGAGTGGAACTCATGGCTGCTACGAACTTCAAGACTGAGAACAACACCTTCCGAAAACTCATGGGAAACGGTCTGACGTATAGTATCCCACGATTTCAACGAGACTAAAGTTGGGCCAACGAAGAGTGGGAGGACCTGTGGCAAGATCTTCTCGGTACGCTGAGCGCAGATGGTGAGAGCGCGCACTATATGGGATACCTTGTCTTGCAATCAAATGACGACAAGTCCTTCGATTTCATCGATGGTCAACAGAGGTTAACGACCATCAGTCTCATCGTTCTTGCTATTCTTAGAAATATCCAGCATCTGATCGAAACAGACAATGATCCAGTTGCAAATAAGAGTCGTATGGATCAGATAAGGCAGACCTATGTTGGTTATCTTGATCCTGTAACGCTAGTGGCGCGTCCCAAACTGACCCTCAATCGCAACAACAACGATTATTACCAGACCTACCTGCTCCCACTGGGGCATCTTCCGCAAAGAGGCTTTCGCGCTTTTGAACATTTGTTGCGCAAGGCTTTTGAATGGTTCGACAAGCGAGTTGCTGCATTCGATAAAACCGATACGGGCAACGAAGGAATGCGACTCGCGCAACTCGTTGAGAACATCAGTGACCGGTTGTTTTTTACCGTGATTACCGTATCCGATGAACTCAATGCTTACAAGGTTTTCGAGACACTCAATGCGCGTGGAGTGCGGCTGTCTGCGACCGATTTGCTGAAAAACTATCTTTTTTCGGTGCTTGATCGAGGAGGAGAGACTGATCATGAATTGCGCAACCTCGAAGATCGCTGGGAGGCTATCGTCGGTAGGCTTCAATCGGAAAATTTCCCTGACTTTTTACGTGTGCACTGGAACAGCCGTCGAAGTTTCGCGCGTCAGGGCGATTTATTTAAAACGATTCGAACGCAAGTAACTACCGCAGAAGCAGTATTTAGATTGCTACGAGATTTAGAACAAGACCTTGATACCTACCTGACCTTATCATCGCCGGAACCATCAGAGTGGTCTCAAGAAGATAAACGACTTGCCGGGGTATTGAAAACTTTCAGGGTTCGGCAACCATTCCCCTTGTTGCTCGCGGCCAAACGAATCTTTGAGCCAACTGACTTTACAGGGCTATTACGCGCTACAGTTGTGATTTCTATGCGCTTCAACGTCATCGGCTCCCAAGGCGCCGCTGAACAAGAGAAGAGCTATAACAAAGTTGCAGAGCGTATAGCAAAGGGTGAGCTGACCAAGCTGGAACCAACGCTACAGCAATTGCGTAGCGTTTATCCGGACGACAACACATTCAAGACTATGTTCGCTGAAAAAACGATCCGTACGACAGATTCGCGGAACAACCGCGTTGTTCGGTTCATTCTTTGTTCTATCGAGAAACATCTTTCCCAGCAAGATTTTGATTTCGCCAGTGACGCCTTCAATATCGAGCACATTTTGCCGCAGAATGCTCCGGACGACTGGGGTGGCATTGGACGAGATGACGCAGATGCGCTTGTCTATCGACTGGGCAATATGACACTTCTGCAATCTGGCCAGAATCGGGATATGGGCAATGTTGAATACTCACAGAAGCGAGAAGTATATCAACGAAGCGGCTTTTTTATAACTAAAAAGCTCGGTGATGAAAATATAGACTGGACGGCCGAACGAATTGCTGTGCGCCAAAAGTGGATGGCAACGCAGGCCACTGCCATTTGGCGCATTTCGCAATTGAGTTTAGAGAGACACGAGTAGCGTCAATCCTCGCTTGGCCTTTCTGGACTTCGGTTTCGGAATCCAGATCACTACGGTATTGGTGGAGCAAAGTTGTTGTTTTTAACCTCCAATAAAGGTATCTATGACCATGCGAGTGAACCGGAAGGTGATATCTGAGCCGATCACACCTGTAGGTACTAGATAGAAAACTCTTACGATTATATTTGCAATTGGAATGGCCGAATGAGGCCTATTCGAGAGCTTTACCTATGTTCATAAGGAGGATATGGTCGACCGGAAGGGCGAAGTGGCATCTTTGCTCTTTGAACGACGACATGTGTATCTTCGTAAGTCACAGTTGAAGCATGTTCACTTTTTCCTCGCTAAGTGGTAGTAGGCATAAAGGCGACAGGGCTAAAACCCTAGTTGATCTGCGCTGATTGAAAAGTCGGCCTTCTCCGATATCAATGAACGAGGCAATCACTTCTCGCCTGTGTCCTTTCTCTAAATAGGTGCGAAAACGGAGTCGCTTCGTCTTTCTCCATTTACGAGCTTGCTCATATCTCGTTGCGAAGACGAAGATTCTCTTCAATGAGGTCCGGTGTAGTCTCACGGTAAGCCTTCTTTGCTCTCCGAGCGTTGTAGAGCAAATTATTGAAAGTTGCCACTTGAGATACTGAAACTCATTAGCTACCTGATCAATGGATCGATCTCCAATCTCTACAAGTTTGATTGTGTCACTATTTGAAATCTGAATCTAACTTTCTATGGCTTTTCTACGAGGTGTTGCCTCTTTTGGATGCAATTGTCCCATGACTACCATTCTCCTTTGATTTAGGGAGAGTCATATCGCGTTTGGTGAGGGGGATAATTATTATGATGCCGATTTCCTAGAAGGTCGGAGCAGCTTCTGCTAGCTGAAGCTGTTAGCGCACTAAATTGACGAGAAGATCTTCTGGAACTCCGAGATCGTCTCCCGGCTTCATCGGAAGGCGGCTTGCAGCGACGACCCTTTATCGTCAAATACGTGAATGACTCTAGAAGTTCGCCCGATCCTTTGCCGGAGTATTACTAAATGCTATATTGCAATAGGTGCGTGTACGCTTAGCCTTCTTCAACGAAGCCCATGATTTTTGGGTCGTAGATCCAGTAGATGTTTGCCGTATGGCCACTAGCGCAGTCGGGGTTACAGTCGTTGTAGATGCTAACGATCGTTGAATTTGCAAATTTTGCATCTCTTCCCAGGACGTTCGTTGGTGTTTTGATGCCCGATTGGTAAAAGTTTGCATATTGCCAGTTTGTCATTGAAGTTGATGAGGTCTGGATTACGAAGGAACCTGGGATATTGTCAGCAAATGACAGTGGGATCATAAATGTCGGTGTGGAGTTGTTCGTTACGTCTCCTACCGTAATTCCTGGGCTGTAATTTGCCGTTATCATCCAGGGAAAACTTGGGTCTACCGGCGCGGATAGGTCGCTCGGCCGTGGAAGTTGGTCGACTATCGACCAACTTCCACCTTGGTCAGCGAAGATTTTCACATTCAGTCCTGATGGATCGTAAGAAAATGCTGCTAGAGCAACAGGAGTAGATCCGTCGATGACAATCGGGCTAGCTATATAGCTGTGGTATGTAACGCCCGCACTCTTTGCCGCTACCGCTTCATTGTCCGAGATCTTAGCTAACAGCGCTGAAAACTTGACTGCTATCGGATTGGACGTTGCAATCTCTGTAAAGTTTGAAGCTAGTGCGGTAGCAGGCGACGCTATCTGAGATGTAATAGCGCTCGTGGTCGTAGATAGCGGTTTCGCAGTCGTGGTAGTTGACGTGTTGGCTATGTGGCTCGTCGTAGTATTCTGGCTATTTGCTGACGATGGATTTATTGCGACTACTAAAAGTGTCACTATGACAACGAGAATCGCGGCAAGTATGAAACCTAGAGCCACCTTGGTTCCACTTGGGATCTTTTTACTTGTGCTACTTCCCATCGGTCTACTTTCTGGTTCCTGCTCACTGATTTTGGTTTAAGGCATCGCAACCAGCAACGTCGTAGTTGCGACTAAGACGTTCGAATGTCTCTTTGCCTTGCAAAGGTAGAGATATTACTTTTGCTAGATGAAGCGTGAGCCATCATCCTAACACTACTATACTCCTAGATCCAAAGTTCATGCAACTTTGCCGAGCTTATGGTTGTCGGTGATGCTATTTGGTTCAGCTGTGTCGATTCTTTTAGTGAAGTAGTCAATCGAGGTAGATATTTCGTATTGCCGCAAAGATTATCTACAACTAGGAGATTGATCGTCCCATTCGCTCGCAACTCTTTGCACCGATGATCAATTGCACTGGTGCTGCGAAGTAAGAAACTTTTGGTCAACGGCCTCTTACGGTTTGCACGTTGTTTGTACTCTGAAATTTCATGATTTGGGGTGTCGTCTGCTTTTCAACAATCGAATGCGAAGTATCGAGAGGGGTTGAATCTATTACGAAGTGGCCAATGATCAGGCAACATGGCTCACGGATTTTTTCTTTGTTATTAGGAGTGCTATCGAGAGCACTAAGACTACCAAGGCATCCACCCCTAATTCGATGATCTCGTGGCTGAATGTTCTGTTTGAGAGGTTGTTTGAAGCTGAAAGCGAGGCGCCCAATATCAGAATTCTTCTTACCGACGATATTATGCCGATAACGAGAAAGCTCTTTAGCTGAAAGCCACCCTTGAAGAGGTGAGTGGTGACTGTAGAGAGAAGTTCCAAGATGATAATTGCGAAGAGGACGTCGTTTAGTAGCGACGCCGTCTCAGTCGCTAGAAATGTTGTAGCCGATAGGTGAGTAAAGGCGAATGCGGATTGAAAGATGACAATTCCTGCCATCAAAACTAGAAGTGCACCTACGACGATGTAGAGGATCTTTTCAACTAGGTCAGAGATCTTCTTTATCGGGCTTGTTTCATTTAATACGGCCATCTGGTCGTTTTGATCCTTTTGCTCTTGCTTTTTACTTCTTGATTGTTACTTCTTGATTGTTACTTCTTGACTCTAATGAGCGGTTGGTAGATCTTTTGGTTTAATTTACGTCTCTGAATGAAAGATTGAGCCTCATCCTAGAGCGATGGCCGATTTTCAAGTACCACGACGTAGGTCCGAGCGATCCTATCGTGGATCGTTTGACGGTCTCTGTTAACAAGCATCGAGAGCGAGTCGGTTATAGAAAGTGCTACTGTAAATGAACTAGCGCCTAAAGCATTTAGAAGCTGCCCGGCTACAAGCACTAGGATCCGTTTAATCGCCGAAACTAAGTCAGGAATCTCTCCCTGTGGATTCAACACCATGGTTTTTGTGGCTTTGTTTCCGAGTGTTTGGCCATATCGATATATGAAAAATATCTGATAACCAAGGTTTGCCACGCTTGTTATTAATGATGAAAATAAAAGCGCGCTAGCAGATGATGATCCCGCTCCACCAAAGGAGTAAAAGAGTACCAGGAGCGCTGGGACGAATACCAACTCGTCGATGATCGAGGCGGCGACACGTCTACCGAAGGATGCAAACTTTATTTGACCGCTCTTTTCGAATGTGGATGGTGGCGTTTCGTTCAAAGTCGCTTCCCGCTATACGTCGTTATGGATTTGGGTCAACGTGAAAATAGCATAGCCCCTTTTTCAAGGAGTTATCAGTGCCGATAGGTCAAATGGAGGATGTAGCTGCAAGCGAATTGATAGATCGATGCCCCATTTGGATAGGAGCTCAATGACATTTTGTATCTCATTAATTCGGGATGGTTGTTGGATTAGAAGTGCCCTGATCTTGAAATCAGAGTGTAAATAATTGATAAAAGGTGATCAGCGCGGTTAGGTATTTACGAAATAGCCTTAGAAATGGATATTCGTTTAGTGCAAGATGCATCTGATTTCATTAGGGAGGGCATCAGATGTCCATAGACAACGGTGTTTACATAGATTTGAGCGTGGAGGGTGATACTCGAAATTCTCCACTCTTTGAAATATTCGGCAAGATTCGCGAAGCCGACCTTCTCAAGGGCCCACTTGCGCTGGCTGAGTCGATTGCTCCTAGGTTGCTCATTGTATCAAGTGACGTGGTTGATGTTACTTACGACGCTATCTTGAAGTCTTTTCGCGCCGGCGATGTAGTTGGGATTGTAGGCGAGAGTGTAAGTGGAGCTATTGAAAGACTCACTTCGAACTTAAAGGCAAACTTTGTAGGTTTTGTACACCTCTTTGGCCTTCCGCAGATCGGTAAAGTGCTAATCAGTGGTGCAAGTGACTATGTAGAACTATTTTCCGACGTCGTGCGAGATCGAAGTAGCGTCATCTTTGTCGGTGAAACTTTTGGTAGTTCGTGCGAGTTTGGTAGGGAACTTTCGGAGTACCTGACCATGGCCCACTTGCTTTCGCGCCAATTCGCTGAGCCAATTAGGTCGACCGGTAGTGATGTGATTAGTTTGCCCGATCTAGGAAAGGTACGAGACTCAATCACCGAATTGATTGGCTCCGCCGTTGGTGCATCTCAGTCGAGTTTTCAACTCATAGAAGAAATAGATAATTACCTCCGCGAGGTTGGCGAACAGGCGTAGGTTGAGGGTGGAACTATCTGTTAGGGTTCATTCTTTATGTGATAGTTTCAGGTGTATTGTCCCCCAGGCTAGATATTTGGATGTCAAGGGAAGTCTTGTTTGATTCTGCATAGATGCACTAGTTTTCCAGGCGGATTTGATGAGCTTTGATGAGCATCTTGCCCCGATGCCAGTGTTTATTGTTTGTTAGCAATTTCCTATACGGTCTCGATTTAGAGTAGTTTCTTAGTGGACTCGGATTTTGGATGAGGAGAAGATGACTACCAGTTCCAGTGTCAATAAAAAAAAGAAGGTCAGATCGGACGCCCTCGTCCTCTTCGGAGCATCAGGTGATCTAGCCCACAAAAAGCTCCTTCCAGCTTGCTATCGACTAGCAAAGCAAGATCAACTACCCCCGATAGTCATGGGTGTTGCTTCGACCGAGTGGTCCGATGATCAATTCAAAGAGCACGCAATCTCTTCGATTAAGGGCGCTGGTGAAGACATCGATATGACCGTCCTAGATTCGATGCTCGCACGTTTGACCTATGTCTCGGGAAATTACCAAGATCCTGGGCTCTATCAACGACTCGAAGAGCGTCTTGGCAAAAACCACAAACCTATTTTCTACCTAGCAGTTCCACCGGACCTATTTGAAGTCGTGGTTGATGGGCTATCGGCACGCGGATTGAACAGGTCGGCTCGATTGGTCATCGAGAAGCCCTTTGGTCGGGACTTAGAGTCTGCAATTCGCCTCAATAACCATCTTCACAAGCACTTTGCCGAAGAGACGATCTATAGAATTGACCACTTCTTAGGTAAGGAGCCAGTTCAAAACCTATTGGTCTTTAGATTCGCAAATTCAATTCTTGAGCCAATTTGGAATCGTAACTTTATCTCGAGTATTCAAATTACCATGGCGGAGGACTTCGGTGTAGAGAATCGAGGTTCGTTCTACGACCGCATCGGTGCGACTCGAGATGTCGTCCAAAACCACCTTCTACAACTCGTTTCACTTCTAGCCCTTGAGCCACCGGCATCTTCTGATACCGACGCTCTGAGAGATGAGAAGCTAAAGGTCTTGAAGGCTATGCGGTCTCCCGGTCCAGGAGACTTTGTGAGGGGTCAATACGAAGGGTATCGAAACGAGCCCGGTGTTGATCATGCAAGTCATACCGAGACCTTTGTGGCCCTTAGGGCGATGATCGACAACTGGCGTTGGGCGGGGGTACCCTTCCTCATTAGAACGGGAAAGCATCTTCATACAACGACAACAGAAGCGGTAATTCGTTTCAAGGAGCCACCGTCGCGCCTCTTTGGAAATGCGTCTACAGATGGCCTTCTCCCCAACGAGCTTCGCTTTGAGATGAAGCCAAGTGAGAGAATCACTCTTCGCCTTCAAGTAAAGCAACCTGGATCCGAGATGGTAGCTCTGCCAATTGATCTAGAGGTCGCCGATATCGCCTCTGCTGGTGGGACCTCAGAGGCCTATGAAGTTCTACTTGCAGATGCTTTGAGAGGCGATCTGTCACGATTTGCCCGCCAAGATGCGGTTATTGAAGCTTGGCGTATAGTCGAGCCGATCATCGCCGATGAAAACGACTGCAGCATCTACTACCGAGGATCTGCTGGCCCAGAGGCAGCTAACCACTTAGTTGAAGGTCTTGGTGGTTGGTCGACCTGGACTGACTAGACGCTAGTTTACCTGCCCATCATGGTAAAGTCTTGATAGTCAAGGCTTTACCTTTAGGGTGTAAAGGTCTTTGACCTTTGTATTGGTAGCAGTTTGGGGTATTTTAAGATGCAAATGCCAGGCGCAGCAATTTCGCTGAATTCGTCGAACATACTTTATCCTCATTTGGCCCTACAGGCTTTCTTGATATTCGTTGGCGCTCTAGCGCTGTGGTTCTTTATCATTCGTCCCGAGAGGGGCACCAATGGTTTCATTGGCAGATCCGCAGGTCAGATTCGCTCGAAGCTTCTATCGAGAGGGGAAGAGAGGGCATATGAACCGAGATCGGTAGCTTTTATCCGAATCTCATTTGGTCTTCTTTGGATCTTTGATGGCATTTTGCAGGCAAAGCCAAATATGCCATCTGATATGATTAGTCAAATATTCACACCAGCAGTAGCTGGTCAACCCACAGTTTTAGCTTCGATTATCCGGGCAGGTCTCTACATTTGGAGATATAACCCAGTCGGCTCTGATGTGACTTCGGTCCTACTGCAAGTCGGCATTGGTATTGGGATGCTCACGGCGAGGGGTCGAAATGTCCGCAGGTTGGTCGGATACGTCGGTCTTCTGTGGTCCCTTTCGATCTTTGCCTTTGGAGAAGGATTCGGAATGATCTTTACCAAAGGTGCTTCGATTATCGGAGGTGCCCCTGGTGCAGCGATCTTCTACGCCTTTGCATCACTCTTGCTGATAATAGACTTCAACGAGGGCGAAGATGAAAGGGCCAATCGACTTGGACGGCGTTTTATAGGAGGGTACTTCTTCCTCGGAGCACTCTTGCAGGCGCTACCATTTGAAGGCTTTTTCACCTCGAGTGGCATAAGTGGTATCTTTACCGCGATGTCCTCCATGCCGATGCCTTCGTGGATACTTCACGATCAAGCTTCGATCGGAGCGTTCGTTGGAACTGCTCCCGCGCTGTGGAATCTCATCTTCACTTTGATATTCCTAGTCATCGGTGCAGTCATATTCTTTGACCTTTCACCAAATGCCGGGGGAGTCGCAGCTTTGGTAGTCTCTTTTGCCATGTGGTTTGCCGGGATGGGATTTGGCTTTCTCTTTCCAGCGGCTACCGATCCAAATAGCGGGGTGGTGATCTTTGTTATCCTCGGAGCACTCCTAGTACCTGGCCTCCTTACAAATGTCCGACTGCCGAAGTTTACAGTTCCTAGCGAATCTAGAGCCTTTGCAACGGTTGCCTCTATCCTCGCTCTTATCGTTGGCGTTGCACCAGTCGTCTATTCGCTACCCGCGGCCGCCGCATCCTCCTCAAACTATTTAGCTCTCAGCGATGGAGGTGGGCTCGTGGCTCTCAACACTATTGCACCTGACTTTCACCTGACCACCTCAAACGGAACGGGGGTCTCACTCTCTTCACTGCGGGGCAAAGAGGTTATTTTGACCTTCTTGGACCCGGTCTGCTACGACGTTTGCCCGGTTATTGCATCGGAGATTACAAATGCAGTAGCATCCCTCGGTACGGCCTCTAAGAACGTTGTGATGGTTGCGATAGATATCAATCCGTCATTTACGACACGGGCTTCGATTGGTCAATTCGATGCCGAACATGGTTTAGCGAATATCGCGAATTGGTACTACCTAACGGGATCACTCTCAGAGCTCAATCGGATATGGCGGCAGTACTCTGTTGTTCCAACGGTTGGACCAGTTGGAATGATCTCACACCCTCAGGTCGTCTACTTTATTGATAGTCGAGGTGTTGAGGTTGCAATGACTGGAGATACCGGAAGTGCAAGTCAAGCAGTAGAGAAGTCTTATGTCTCGCTCATAGCGTCGACCGCTAAGAGAGTCCTAGCGGCTTAGATATGTGCCCTTCGCTCAGTCGGCCTCAACAATAATTGAAGCTAATGTGGTTGTGCCCCGGTTCGAACTAATCGTAACTTCTTAGCGAATGATCCATAGCTAGGAGCTACGGTGTGCCCTTGAGCATTTTGGTTATGGCTCTGCTTTTACGGTCGTGGGGACTAACTAGTGAACAAATGGAGCGGTTGCGATAAAAATCTAGAAGTGTGGGTAGCCTTGATTCGCTGAAGCCGGGTAGCCTAAGCGCCTTTGGTGCATTTTCGAGCGGGGTCGCCTTAGGGTGTTTACCTTTGTGGTTGAAGTAGGGCCTGAGGAGGTACCTTAGCTGTGGTGAGATATTTGAGCATTGCAAAATCGTGGAAGGTTGGGCTACTTTGCTCGGCTGTGCTCCTTTCCGCTTGTGCCACTACTCCATCTGCAAGTACGTCGACGACGCTCTCCGTTGAGCCGACCTTTGGTACTTTGAGGCTTTGGACTATCTCACATAGCGTCGATGGCCTCTACTCCGTTGTTTATCTAGATCCATACTGGTTGGTCTTCAACCAGCAAGATCCAACTTCAAAGTGGAAGCTAAAGATGCCTACCAATATCTCGTCGAGGCGAGGTATCGTGCTCGCCACCAATGGCTCTGGAGTAAAAGCAGTCGGCTTCATTCCCTATCAGGGCCAGAAGAATACTGTCGTCTTTGAATATGGCACGAATGGCGCATTTCAGCCTAGCTTCATCGACGCCTCGTTGCTAACTTCAAATCAGTCGATGAACTATGACGGAGGTGACCTCTTTGCGATTGCCACAAGTGGTAGTCGTACATTAATCGAAGACCAAAGTCAATCCGGCGGGCAATTTATCCAAGTAGCGTCTTTCCCCTTCGCCTCAACGAATGGTGCTATTGGCTTTAGTGGAAGCAATGGTATCGCGATCTTTTCATCTGCCGACGGAAAGGTAGCTATGTCAACATCTTCAGATGGTGGTAAATCGTGGTCGAACCTCACGCCCGTTACTTCTTCTGGAACCACACAGGAGATCTTTGTCGCCTCCTCATCGCAGTCGAGTACCCAAGCCTCGCTAAATTCCCCCAACTTTGTGGTCGTCACGTCGTCATCGTCGAATAGCTATCAAAGCTCATTCTTTAGCGCCGGTAGCAAGGGTACCTCTATCGATACATCTACTCCGCCTATTTTTGGAGATGGCCCAAACGGCGCCTTACTTGAGGTAGATGGTGCGATCGGTGGTACCTTGACGCAAAGGGTCTTTACCCAAGGGGCTCTGTCGCAGCCCTCAACTTTGCAAGGGGTGCAAGGTGGCCTAGAGGCGATCTACGGTGACGCTAGTTCCACGACAGTGATAACTACAGCTAACGGTCTTCCTACTAGCTATAGCGCACCCGCTGGTAGCGATAGCTTTGGTGCTTCATCTTCGTTTGACGTTTCAGCTTTGAATGGATAGTCAACCTTAATTGCGGCGTTAGTTAGCTATCGTCGCACTCTTCTAATCTCATCCCAATCCTTCTCTACGTTTTGTGCCTTAGGTAATTAAGTGACTCATATCTTCGTTCGGAATAAAGATATATCGTGATATAGTTTAGATATATAAATAGTAAGACATTAGCAAACGACGAAAGAGAGGATTACTATGCATTTTGAAGGACCAAGTGACGAAGGACATAGACGACATATGCACGAAGAGCACCATGAGGGGCCACGCCATGGAAGAGGAAGGCATGAAGAGCACCACGGTGGCCCAGGGCCATTTGGCGGCCCTAGGGCGAGGATGATGGGCGGATGGGGCGGCCCCCCATTTGGAGGTGGATTCTTCGCGCAAGGACCATTCGGCCCAGGTGAGCGTGGAAGAAGAGGACCTCGTGCCGGCAGGGGCGACGTTCGCTATGCAATTTTGCAGCTGCTCTCGGAGACTCCGCGCCACGGATACGATCTCATTCAAGAGCTTGCAACACGGTCCAATGGAGCGTGGCAGCCAAGTCCGGGATCGGTCTACCCAACGCTACAAGCCTTGGAAGACGAAGGGTTGATTTCTCCTGAGGTGGTGGAGGGCAAGAAGGTATTTTCGCTCACTGAAGCAGGGCGTGGATATCTTCAGGCGAATCCTAGGAGCAGTGCTCCATGGGACGATATCGCGACTCGCGTCGAAGATGGCTTTGAAGAGATACGAAAGGCCGCGGGAGCTGTCGTTGCTGCAGTAATGCAGGGCGTCCAAAGCGGTACCCAAACACAGAGAGCCGCGATTCTAGAGTTGCTCAACTCGACCAAGCGTTCTATCTACAAGATCCTCTCAGAGGATTAAATATCTGAATCTAGTGAGGTTCGTTCGAGCTTTCGCCTCTCGGTGAGGGCGGACTACTTGCTAGGCAACGGTGATGGCCATCTCTTCGATATCTTGTTGGAAGAGGTGGCCATCACACTTTTAATGCTGAGTTGAGATTGAACTTATGTCTTTCAAATGAATCGTCGTTGGTTCATCGATAAATCGGTACATACGCCGCCCTTGTCGTTCTTCTTGTCTACTGATTTGCCACTTCGCAGATCTTGCGACTTTGCGTCTTATTTAAAGTCGCCATAACGCAGAGATAATTTGTTATGGAAGCTACAAAACTCGCAAGGACTCCATATTGATTTGATAGCCTTGCATCTTGGCAGTATCAGCGCATTTGAATAGATCCACTAGTGGAAATCAAGAATATTTGTATTGAAAGAGGGGGGAAGGGTCTTGGAGGCTTCAGTCGTTGAGGTTGGCGGCAAGCAATTCGAAGTGGTATCTGAGGGTGAAGGGCCGCTCATCCTCTTCCTCCATGGTTTCCCCGAAGGTTGGTACTCATGGCGAAGCCAGCTCTCCTACTTTAGTCAAAGGGGCTTCAAAGTTGTGGCCTTCAACCAAAGGGGTTATGGCAGGTCATTTGCTCCTAAAGAGGTGAAGGACTACAACATGCTATCGCTCGCTGGCGATGCTATAGCTGTGGCTGCATCAGTTCAAAAGGGCCCCTTTTACCTAGTCGGCCACGATTGGGGCGCCGCTCTTTCGTGGAATATCGCGGTATTTCGTCCTGATCTGGTAAAGGCTGTAGTAGGTCTAAGTGTTCCATTTAGGCCAAGAACTGCCTCAGCACCGCTAGCTCGAATTGCCGCAATGGGAGGAGAGAACTTCTACCAAATCTACTTTCAAGAGGTAGGACGGGCAGAGGCTGACTTTGAAGGCGACATCGCTCAAAGTTTGAAGGCGATGTACCTTGGGATATCACACGATGCAATTCGTCTCGTTGGAAAGACTTGGTCGATGTCAAAGCGTGATGGCCAACCCCTGATGGCCAGTGCTCCAAATATCGATATCTCTGCGTCAAATTGGTTGACACAAGAGGATCTTGACCACTTTGTCAAAGACTTCTCAAATAGTGGCTTCTTCGGACCTCTCTCTTGGTATCGCAACTTCGACTATAACTGGGAGTTGACCGCTCCATTTGCGGGTTCGAAGATTTTACCACCATCGATGTTTCTCGGTGGATCTTCCGATCCGGTCACTTCATTTATGAATGTTGCGGAGCTGATCCCTTCCATGGCCTCCTATATGCCAAATCTAAAACGGGCCGAGATAGTTGATGGTGCTGGTCACTGGTTGCAGCAGGAGAAGCCCGACTTTGTCAATGTGGCAATCGAAGAGTTTATAGAGGGGCTCTAGCTCCCCGGCGGACGTTTGCGCCGTAGCCAAGGATGCTAGATGATTCATCGATTTCTTGAAGGTATCTTGGTTGAGATAAAACTTACCCGTGGTTACCTGAGATTCAACTGGTAGGTTTTGCCGTTCATCGAATGGTAGGTCACACTGCCAATTGGCGAGCCGCAATGGCGAATCTGAATCCTCAAGTTATTTGATGGTAAGTTACCTGATCCACAAGTATCAACCTTCAGATGCCGCGATATCAATAGGTTCCAATTCAGTCGGACTTTGCTGACACGGTTGCAGGTGTGTGGATAGTAGGTGCTTAGAAGGTAGTTGTCTGGATTGTTTGTTGGGTACTATTTGTGGATTTGACTAAAGCGCAATAAGTTTGAGCGATATCTTTGAAGTTGTGGGGATACTTCTTTTGTCGACTTCGAACTATTCGAAGTAGTGAAATTCAGGCCCTTATCACCTAAGGTGAAGGGTGACCTAGGGGGAGGGTTTCGTTGATAAGGGCACGACTTGCGGCAAAGCAAGATCAAGAGACGCTAGCTAGCTTTGGTTATCAGCAAGACCTTCGGCGATCACTTCGATTCTTCGCGCTCTTTGGAGTTTCGTTCTCTGTCATCTCTATTACCACTGGAATCTTTCTCGCATTTGGTAGTGCATTGAGCGACCTTGGTCCTGTAGCAATTTGGGAGTGGCTGCTAGTTGGAGCGGGACAGATAGTTATTGCGCTAGTGGTGGCGGAGCTAGGAGCTCGAATGCCCTTGGCTGGATATGCATACCAATGGGGGTCTCGACTAGGTGGATCTCGATATGGATGGTTTGTCGGCTTCTTTGGCCTCTTATATATGTCCGTCGGTGGAGGGGCCATCTTTTTATTGATTGGTTCACCACTTCTATTATCTGAATTTGGTGTAACAAACCCAACTAAGTTGACCGTCCTTATCGTCACCTTGGTGATCATGATCATTCCGATAGTTGTAAATATCGTCTCGGTTTCACTTGCTGCAAAGGTCAATACCGTTGCCGTTTTGACTGAGATCGTTGGAACAGTCTTCTTTGGCTTGCTTCTCTTCATCCTGTGGGCGATTCACTATAAGCCCTCCCCTTATCACCTTTCGATACTGACGACATCGATTCCTATCTTGCATCAATCACGGTGGTATCAAATTGTTATGGCTTCGATCTTGGGAACTTACACATTGGTGGGCTTCGAGATGGCAGCCGATATGGCAGAAGAGGCGATCGATGCGCGAAACATCGTTCCAAAGGCCGTGATAACGGCGGTCGTGGTCTCTGTCGTATTGGGTTTTGTTGCCCTCGTGGGCTTTGTAGTGGCTATCCCCTCAATTGCTGGTATTTCAAAGGCAAACGTTCCTCTCTTGGCTATCGCAAAGTATTGGCTACCATCACCGATAGTGAAACTCTTCGTTGGATTTGTCGTATTCTCAATGTTTTCAATAAGTGTTATCGGAACGGCTGCTCAATCGAGGTTGGTATATGCGCTAGCTCGAGATAACATGATGCCCTTTTCAAAGCCTCTTGCAAGGGTTAGCTCAAAGACGCAGACTCCGGTCGTGGCACTTTTATCGTTTGGAGTGGTTGACTACCTCTTTACCATTGTCGGATACTTCCAGAAGAATACATTTGCAACCTTAATTGGTGCTACGGCGATCATTCCATTCATCATCTATCTGATGATTGCAATCGCCTACTGGCGAAAAAGAGGCGACCTTCCGCGGGTCGAGGGAGGGTTTTCACTTGGCAAGTTTGCCCCGGTTGTACTCTTGATAGCAATCATTTGGAGCGTGGCGGCAATTCTTTCGCTATCTGTACCTAGTTCATTTCGCTTTGCTGACGTGATAGTTCTTGCCTCTCTCGTTCTCGCCGTTGGTTGGTATTGGTTCGCGCTTCGTCACAGATTGGACGATGGAGTAGCTGGTGTTGATGTTAAAGGTGGCAACTTTGCAGGCGAGGGATAGAACTAATAGTAAGTAGGCGACTTTGTCAATAAGTGTTTGGTGGCGACCTTGATCTACAAGGACGTCGTGTTGGTTGAAGGACTATATGAGCAATAGCGGAGATGAACTTTTGGACTACTTCTATCCCTATAGGAGTAGGTACCCCGTATTTGACAGGTTACCCGATAGTGGGGTTGATAAGGGCGAGGTTCTGCGCTATATCGAAGATATGGCAGGTAGTGAGGATGCTCTTGGTGACGAAGGTCGCTGTTCTGGTTCAATCTACCTCGGCGACCATGACCACTATAAATTCTTGTCTGAAGTCTTTTCCCACTTCGCCCACGCCAACGTACTCCAGCGAGATATGTATCCAAGTGCCACAAAGTTTGAGGGCGAGATCATATCTATGGTGGCGAAGATGTTAGGTGGCGATAGTCGAAACGGTGAAGTCTGCGGCGTATTGACTTCGGGAGGCAGCGAGTCGTTGATGTCTGCGCTCTATGCCTATCGCGAATGGGCTCGAAAAGAGCGAGGTATTGAAGATCCTGAGGTCATCATTCCGGTCACTGCTCACGTTGCGCTCGATAAGGGAGCCCACTACTTTGGCATAAAGGTTCTACATGCTCCGGTTACCGACGAGTACCTAGTCGACGTGGATTGGGTTTCGAATCACATCAACGCTAACACGATAGCTATCGTTGGTTCAGCTGGATCGTACCCATATGGACTTGTCGATCCGATAGAGGAACTTGGTAAGTTGGCTCTAGAACACGGCATTGGACTTCACGTCGACGGTTGTCTAGGTGGCTTTCTTCTCCCATTTGCCGCTCTTTCAGGGTGGAAGGTGAGGCCATTTGACTTTTCGGTACCAGGGGTAACGTCAATCTCTGTTGATACCCATAAGTACGGATATGCCCTCAAGGGAACTTCAGTCCTTCTCTATGCAAGTAGACAGCTGCGCAAGAATCAATACTTTACATACCCCGATTGGCCAGGTGGGCTCTATCTATCTCCAGGAATGGCAGGTTCGCGTTCAGGTGGTCTCATAGCATCAACATGGGCATCTATGGTCACAATGGGATCGGCAGGGTATCGAAAGATTGCCAACGATATCATGGTTACGGCAGACAAGCTAAAAGAGGCGATCCTTGATATCGACGACCTATTTATCTTTGGAGATCCACTATTTCTAGTTGCCTTTGGAAGTAAGACGCTAGATATCTTTCACGTCAATGACTATCTTTCGCAAAAGGGGTGGAGGATGAATGGACTTCAGCTTCCGGCCGGCCTTCACTTTTGCATAACGAGGCCAAATACGGCCGAAGGGGTCATTGAAAAATTTATCGAAGACTTACGGCTTGCAGTTGAATATGCCAAGAGGGATGATATCGGAGGAGCAAAGTCTGGCGCACTCTATGGGATTGCGGGATCGCCCGAGGGAAATGCAGCAGTCGATGAGCTTCTCTCGGGCGCTCTCGATGGATTTCTCGATGTCGCACCTCAGGTTTAGTAGTATTACTAATGCGCTATTGCCTCGCAATTGATCTTGGAACCGGTGCTCTCAAGGTGGGGCTCGTCGGTGAGGATGGCTCTCTGCTGGCACATTTGAGTTCGCCTATCGAAAGTCACTATCGCTCAGATATAAAAGAGGCCACACAAGATCCAAATATTTGGTGGTTGAAGATCATTGACCTTACCAAAGCTATCCTGGAGGCTAATCCCATCTCACGACAGATCGTAGCAGTTGGTGTAACTGGTCAGTGGGCGTCCACAGTTCCCGTTGACGAAGATGCTAGGCCCACTGGAGATTGTCTACTGTGGCTAGATGAGAGAGGGGAGCGGTTCTCCAAGGAGGTCGTTGGCGGCAGAGTGATGGGCTATAACGCCTCTGCAGCCCTGAGATTCATCCGAAAGAGCGGAGGTGCGCCGTCACGCTTTGGTGCAGATCCAATCGGCCACATTCGATTTATAGAAGATCAACAGCTCGAAGTAGCCAAACGGAGCAGGTGGTACCTTGAGCCAGTCGACTACATAACGATGCGATTGACTGGGGTTGCAAGTGCTACACACGCATCTATGACTGCGAGCTGGTTGACGGATAATCGATATTTGGACCGAATGGCTTATGACAACGAACTTGTCGGCATCGCTAAGGTCCCAGCGTCTAAGTTGCCACCACTTCGCAGGGTGGGAGAGGTGATCTCTACTATTTTGCCAAAGGTCGCCTTTGAATTAGGACTCTCTCCCGACGTTCAAGTGGTGACGGGAGTTCCCGACTTGCACTCTGGAGCACTTGGCTCTGACACCGTCGAAGAGGGTAGTGTCCACCTCTGTCTTTCAACCACATCTTGGATATCAACTGTAAGACGGACGAAAAAGACTGACATCTTGCACTCGATAGCGACTGTTCCAGGGGTCTTTGAGGGTGAGTACCTAGTTGCAAATAATCATGAGACTGCTGGTGAGTGCTTAGATTGGCTTTCGACAAACGTTATCCCACCGACGAACCCTTCTACTGATTCAGCGACTTGGTTTGAGGAGTTGAATCGAATGGCACTTGGAGCTGCTCCTGGCTCCGGGGGCCTCATCTTTACTCCATGGCTCGCTGGCGAGAGATCTCCAGTTGACGATAAAACTCTTCGGTCATCGTGGATTGGTCTGACGCTAAGCACTCGACGGGAAGAGATGGTCCGCTCTCTCTTTGAGGGCGTTGCACTTTCAAATAGGTGGCTATTTGATCCATTTAGGAAGTTTGTAGTGGGAACAAAGGTGGAAAAGGTGGCGATGTTTGGAGGTGGCGCCACCTCTGCGCTTTGGTGCGCTTTACATGCTGCTGCGCTTGAGGTTTCGGTCGAGGTAATATCAGATCCCACCTTTGTAAATCTTAAGGGAGCCGGCTACCTAGGTTTGATTGGAGTCGGCCTCGTGAATCGCTCGGACTTGCATAATCTCGTAGAAGTTGGAAGTGTCTACGAGCCAGATTCAATACTTGTAGACGTCGCTAGAAGATCGTATCCAATTTTTGCCAAATCTTATCCAGCAACTCGCCGCATCTCGAAGGCACTCGCCGCACTTTAAGCGTAAGAGTAAGCAATTCATTTAAATTCGTGTCGCTTTGGTCCATTTTTGCTCCGTTTTATAACTTCTGATTTATTCGTTGTTGCTCCTCGTATCGCGTCTTCTTGCAGTCGACTTCTTCCGATAGATTGTTAATAAGAATTTCAAGAGCCTGTTATCTGTAACCCAATCAAAAATTTTATGAGGCCCTACGGGTACCGTTACCTTACTTTATTTTCAGAGCATGTCCTTTGACATATACTCCGCGAACTGGTCTTTGTTGTAAATTACCATCGCCTAACTTCCGTACTTCTGCGGACGAACTCGAGATATGAAAGAGGATTTACCAAAGTCATTGAAAATCTATTCATTCTATGAATATTCTCACAATCAAATTAATATTGAAGCAAGGTGATCGTGTGTAATGGAGTGTAGAGAGGTTAACCTCAATCGATCGCCACTAAAAGTGGTCGGTGGACGGTTCGGCTAAAACTAATTCGGGAGCCCAACTCCCATAAGCGTTAGTCGGTACCTTATCGATGATTTGAGGTTGGGTGTGCGGAGAGCTCGTTGTTTCGAGTTCTTCTGAAAGGATATTTTATTATGTTTGGTAAGGCAATAAGGACAAAGACACTAATCGCTGGTGCTTCTGCAATATTTGTGACAGGTACGGGATTTGCTGCAGCAACAGGCTCACTGCCCGGACCATTACAGCAAGCTATGTCGCTGACTGGTGCTTCCGTTGGATTCTCTATTCCATCAGGTTCGACGAGTACGTCGACCACCTCGACCTCTAGCGGATCGTCTTCAAGCTCCACAACAGCCGCGCCGTCTGGTTCCACAACGACAACGGCTGCTCCATCTGGTTCCACTACAACTACAGCTGCGCCATCTGGTTCCACTACAACTACAGCCGCGCCATCTGGCTCCACAACGACAACAGCTGCGCCATCTGGTTCCACTACAACTACAGCCGCGCCATCTGGCTCCACAACGACAACGGCTGCTCCAACTGGAACTACATCGACGATCGTCGCCCTTACTGGCCCGCTAAGTGGTGGATGTTCGGCTTCAGCTAGCACCACTACTACCTCTGCTTCAACGATCATCTCCAACGAAGGTGACGATCACGTCGGAGAGTGCGAGGGCGCTGAGCACGCCCATACTTCCCTTCCGAAGGCCGGAGATGGTGCAAGTCAAGACTCAAGCGATGGTTCGTCGTCTACGCTTGGTACGACATCTTCTTCTTCAACAACCGTTACCGGCCTCAACGCACCTGAGGACAACTAACTTTTCAAGATGACCGTAGCCAATTAGTCAATATTTGCTGATCAATCTATCTTCTTAGTCAGTTTGATCGCCTCTTGTGTAAAGGAAAGCTGAGAGGGAGGGGTAATATTACCCCTCCCTCTCTTAGTCCTTTTTGTTTCGAGAGAGCAAGTTATCGTTTCTATTCAAAGCCCCTAATCCATTGAAAGCCTCCTTACTTTGAGCGAGACTCCATATCTACAGGTTCAAAGATCTAGAGGTGAGGAGATCCTCTAAGCTCTAGCGGTCGGCGTTGACAATTGACCTATAAGGTCAAGTCTTCTACTTCGTTTCGGCTTGTGAGGGGATTTGACCAGGTTAGTTTGGGCTCCGCCTATAGAGTGGTGCAGTTTCGCTTAATGCCAGAAGTGCCAACGGAAGGTAATCCGTTGGCACTTCTTTGTACTAACAAACATTTGCCTCAAGGTCTTTGGAAGCTACCTTAGAAAGATAACTGTCACCTAGATCGAAAAGTCTTCAATTGACCAATAGCCGTCTGAATTGGGTCGAATATGGTTAGCCGATGTGTGCATCTGCGTCATCTCTTCCATTGAAGTCTCAATCTCGTCTACCCGTTCGATAAGGGATCTGAGCCCCTCCCCAATTGCGTCCGGCATGTCTAGTCCTGCTCGCGCGACAGATGGTAGCCGTGCATAGCTCGGAGGCGTGGAGACGATTTGTCCGGGTACACCGACGACGACTG
>JAKCDL010000018.1 GCA_021841935.1 Actinomycetes bacterium
TATCGCACGAAAAAGTTGATACTTGAAAGATTTGAAGAGCTTACTCTGTTTCAAAGCTAAAAGTTGAATAATTTCAAGAATGTATTATGCTTAGAATTTAAAGTCTTGTTTTCAACAATTACTTTAATGGACATAGAACAAACCTATATAAATTATTAACAATCATGAAAAGGAAAACAAAATTGCAAATTTCTGAACCCGTGAAAAAAAGGTTATTTACCATGGCTGGCAATAAATGTGCATATCCGAAATGCGAAGAATCACTTACATTTTCAAACGAGAATGGAAGTTCAATTGCAACAGGAGAAATGTGTCATATTAGACCATCCAAACCAAATGGTCCCCGTGGAAGCCATCCCGATAGGAGCTCTTTAGACGAATACGACAATCTCATCCTGATGTGCCCTAAACACCACAAAATAATTGACGATTCGCCAGAAGTGTATACAGTCGAAAAGCTTATTGCAATGAAACAAGAACATGAGAACGTGCAAGGGAACAATCCTTTAGATGGACCAGAAAAAGAAGAGATTCAAACTTTGACAAACATTCTCAAAATTATTGACGTCGAGAATTGGTCCAGGCACATATGCGGCTTCCTCGGGGCACAACCAAATCCATTCATCACTCACGAATTCTTCAAAACACTCAACGACGTTATCAAAGAGATTGCTCTTAGGGAGCATATTCATGAGGGTAGTGATTTTGCAACCGCTCTTGCGTGTCTTAAAAATTTGCTTTTTCAAACCATCGAAATGGTAAATCGGCAATTCACGGATGATAGAAACTCGGATCTAATCGAGTACCCGATGAGGCGAAAGTCACGTTATCTGGTACCTTCAAAGTACGATGAAGCACTTGCGGAGGACATTTGGGTAGGTTTAGCATTTTACAGTTTGGGTTTCGAAATAACAAAGTTTGTCAATCTCTTAATTGAAAGGCTAAATTCGGATACGGCTAAATATGACTCCAGCAGAGAAGCGTTGCGGCTAGCTTGGCTGAGCCCCAATGGAAATGAAGCTGACATTTTGGTTCCGCGCTTTTCGCACGACCAAATTTCAATCGGTAGTTTTCCCGCAAGCGTTCGTCAGAGTTTGGAGGCTTCAATGGTACCTAGTGAATATAACCAGTTGAAATTCGAAGAAGTCGGCAGGCGCGTATACCCATTCATTTTTGAGAATTGAGTTCAGACATAATTTTACATAATATATATTTGCGGCGTTTTGAAACCAACTATATCGGGTGCTACTTAATCAAAACGCAGATTGCCTTTTAGCTACTTCGCCAAAAAATATCAGTACCAGCAAAAACCCATAGATTGATGGCATCTGAGGAAAGTTCTTCGGAGAAAGCGATATCCGCAATCACTATTACGCAATCTTTCGCCGCCGTGGTAGTGATCGCATTTAGCAGGATCCTAGCTTGCCGTGAAAGCGTTTGAGGTCAGGCCGTATGGTAACAGATCAAAGCAGTTTTACTTGCGCGGAACAATTTCCCTGATCCGAGGAAGGTCTCGTTCAAACACGGTTGCTGATAGCATGCTAGAGACATCGCCATCCCTCGACTGATGAGTCCAAAACAGCATCCCACGCTTAGCTAATAGCGGTACAGCCACTTCCATGTCGTAGTCGTTGCTGAAAATCCACGCGGGACAAAATCCGTTTTGATTCATCCATTCATCTCTTCCATTGATCATTGTTGAACGGAATGAATTGAAATCAAGCGCTTCGGAGTCGTCTTTAACTAATTCAATAGGTTCATCGTCTAGCAAGATTTTAAGAATCTCCTCCTTCCGGTCGAGGTTTGAATCGAGGGGAGACTCTTTAGTTGGATTTGTAAGGTTCACAAGTTCGAGAAGACTTTTTCGTGTCTCATGCAACCGATAATTGACATCTTGCCAGAGATTTCCATCTTCGTATACGAGTATCGGATCGGGTATACGGAGCGAAATACTGTCAAAGCAGATTAGTACAGAGAGGAATAATTGCGAAGAAACTAGAGCCAAACCTTCGGCGCGCGCAATTTGTACGGCGATACGAAGGGCCCATCGAGCGAGGGTACATAGAGCCGCCCCCTCTTGATAGTCGAGGTCTAATAACATGTCTATCGTTCCTCGAATAACGGATAGATGTGCCGGTTTAGGCTTGTAGGGTCCAGCGCAACGAAAACGCTTCCAATCGATTCCGAGCAGACCTGCTGATTCAGAATCTAATGTTTTGGTCTGATAAAGGATCACACGAGCAACATCGTTTAAATCAAGGTAGGGGGCACGATTCAGGTTTGCGAAATAAACTCCTCCGCTCAACCTTGCGACACGCACTTCCGATACGGGGGGATTCAAAGTTTCGTTGCGAGTAGCGTCTGTGCGAATACCAATTAAATACTCGATAAGTTCTACGGACGGCATCGGAATCACAGGAGGTACCCCACGAATGGCCTCCAGATCAAAACTCCCTTTCCGGGTCTAACCGGCTCCCAGACGCACACTAGAGGCTCTCCGTCGGCTCCCACGATCACCTCACCAATTGGATAGCCCTCGCACGAATCACCAGCGACAAAGTATTGCTTAGTTCCACAGGTTCCGCCGGGTTGACAAATTAATAGGGGGCGTACCGCCGAAGCGCTAGCGGCGCTAACTGTAGTGGTAAGAGCCACACTGGACAACAATATTGCAAGACCAAAAAAAAGGCTGAACAACTGTCTCAACCGCTTAAACATGATTTTTTAGATCCTCCCGTATTTGAAGTGATCAAACCTAATTATATTACAAATTGCGCCAAATTGCAAATTGCGGAAAATTTTAAATTGAGCAATATTTTTACATATATATTCATATATTTAAACCTTTTACGTGAATGTTTTCGGTATCATCCGCTACATTTCAAGCGGAAGTGTCCCGTTGGATTTTGGAATTACGCACCAAAATCTACACTTGCTTTACCTTATTTATGCCACCTTCAATACAGCCGACTGAGGGAGGACAAGTCGGTGAAATACCACCGATCAAACTAAAGACTGTCCTGCACACAATCTTCTTCTTTAGAGACACCCAAAGGGCCCCTGCCATAGCGTTATCGTAGGAGTCATCTACACTTCCTATCGATTGCGGAGCCTGCCAAGGAAGTTGTCACTTTCGCACAACCTAAGCTACCTCCTTTTGCCTCTCTTTTGATACGTTTATCGCAGGCTTTGTTGTCGGAATAATTGATACCTCTGATACTGGATCGGAAGTCTCTACATTTGCCCGAGATTCAGAAGTCCAGGTGTAATTTTGCGTTGCTCCCACCTACAGCTTCGTGTTCGCTTATAAAGTAATTCAATATGTTCACCGCTATGTGCCTGTTGCGGAGTTACGTAGTTGAAGCCTTCAGTGCTGATGTCGATTGTTGTAATGGTCAACGAAGTCATTCATCCATTTACGCGCAGCATCAATGGTTGCAAACCCTGAAATAGGGATAGCGTGAAAAGTACTTCACTTCTCTTGAAGAGCGACAGGGAGCGACTCCGTTATCGTTAGATACCCGAGGTCTTGACCTTGAGATATTTACATCTAGCTCATATAGATATTCAACTAGTGACCAGCCCTTCATGGGCGAACCATTGTCACTATGGATTACTTTCGGAGCCATATTCTCTCTAGCTATAGCTCGCTTTACAACTCTCTTTAGCTGCTCAGAGCTTTCAGATTCGTATATCTCGGAGCCGACTATCTTCCTCGAATAATGGTCAAACCTAACATAGGCGTTTCTAGTAGATACCTCTAGCTGGTCCATTTAGCCAAGTAATATCTAGGGTCCAGATGTCTCCTGGTGGAATAACTCCGTGAACTGGCCTAGCTCTCTTGGTCGGTGGCTTTGTTCTACCTCTGCATGAACAGAGATTTGTAGTCCTTTAGAACTTATATAGAAGGTCCTAATCGATGCAATGTATCTGCCCTTACAGCCAAGCTTAGGAACTTTTCTTAGCAGGGGTTCAAGATGAGTACTTGCTCGAGGTACACACTTTAGTGATCTCATCTCTTTCCTCCTCCGATAAAGCATTAGAGCGACGTCTTTGAGAAGCTCCTCTACGGCGATCAGTTACACCAGATTCCCATCGCCTAAACGTAGAAGTTGATATCTTTGAATACTTCACAGGCTTTGTAACATCTAGCACCTGTCTCTATTGCTTCATTGATGAGGGTAATAGCTAGAGCTCGATCGTTGTGATCTAGATACGCAGAGGAGAGACTAAACGTCTACCTTCTTTCCCCTCTGAATCATAACAAGCTCTGTCTCTTGTACTTTTTTTGAAGAACCAATAGGGCCGCAGCTTCTGCTAGCGCCTTTTCTTTGATGTCGAAGTTCAGCTTCAATTCGTACTCTTGCTTTCCGCTCTTTATCAAGGGCTACCTGGTGAGCTCTATTAGCAGCACTCCTATTGTCAAAGGCTGACTCTAAGGTAGATAATGCATGAATTGGGACACAACATGCATTTTTCGTGGGCGCCAACTTGCACTTCTCAATGGCCACCGACATGAGATTCAAAGCGCATCAAACCAGGTATCTAGATACCTAGCCATAACAATAACCTATGAACTCTACATCGAATTACATCCGCCATAGGATTCTTCATGTTTCGAATCGTCTGGATCAATCGCACTACTGCTATCGAAATCCAATCTTCAATTCCCTTTTCTTCAACAATTGAAAGGTCAAAGAATGTAAAGCAACACCACCTTGATAGCAATAATCGAGAGAAGAGTGGGGCCACTTAACACGATCGCGGTAGGGCCATTATGGTCGATCGCTCCCAATGGCGGGCGAATAGAAGAAAAAGTTGAACGGCTTGGAATCTTTACGATGCCTAATCTGCAAGGATGAGATTACTACAAGTTTCAATCGCATCTCTAACTTGTACCGCATTGCACCACATTAGGGTATCCAAGATAGATAAATCGTACTGGAACCTGATTCTTTTGGTTTCGTATTTGTATCGCTGCCAGGCCAAAAAGTACAAGCGGATATCACGCTTTGAGAATTCATCCTTATCGAACAATTCTCTCCCCCCGACGGGATTTAGGTATTCCCGCGCGCCGAGGTAGCTCGAAATTATTGGCGCCCAAAGGCCCGGTCCCTTGCACAAGGAGCGATCAAAATCGATTGCGCTCGCGAGTTGATAGGAAAAAGGTACTCCTAGGTAGTCGCAAACTACTGCCAAACTCATTACGTTTAAATCAACAAGGCTATTAGATTTCGTACTTTCAAATACTGTTTTGACAATTGCAACTACCTCCTTGTAGTACGTCCCGTAGCGGCTGTACGTTGACAACTTTCCAATGATTTCGTTGTAGGTAGCCTTCAAGTCTCTGACAACTAAATCGCTGATCACTTGATTGCGAGACGAATTCTCAAGTGCAACCGAAAATAGAAGATCGCTCTCTGTCATTGTCGCAAGCCGATTTCTCGTTATCCAAGACTTTGGTGTGTATTGGGTAACATCGAAAACGATCCAGAAGTCCGAATTAGCGATTAGAGCGTAGTGGCTCAGATTCGGAAAAAAATATGGCTGCATTATTCCCAATCTCATATAAACCCTCAGAAAGCGGACCTAGATTGTCTAACTAAATTTCCAATTCGGGAGATGTCTTCTTCATGAACCGACGAACCTAGCGGCAATTGAATCACCCTATCGCTCAATGCTTCTGTTGCGGGCAATGAAACGGGCTCGTTAGCGTTGTCAGTCATTACTTTCATCCTGTGAATGCCGGGGGCGAAGTACCTTCGAGCATTAACTCCATGATTGAAAAGGTGTTTCAAAACGTTATCCCGCCCAACTCCGAATTCTTCGCGATTCACTTCTGCGATTAGATAAGTGGAATTGCTGAAACTTGCGTTTTGAATCTCTCTAATTTTGAAACCTGGAACTCCATCCAATTCAGCGACATAGAGGTGCGATAGGTATCGGTTATTGTCGACAATTCGGGCGAAGTGCCTCAAACTCCATCGACCAATTTCTGCCTGCAGTTCCGAGAATCGCGCGTTAGACGTTAGTGGAACTTCGGCAAATTTGCCGGCACCATAACTGCTACGCATGTTTCGCAACTTTGAAGCAAGAAGATCGTCGTTTGTTGCCACACAGCCTCCTTCCCCTGCGCTCAATATTTTGGTTGCATGAAACGAGAAGACTTCGGCTTTTCCATAACTTCCGAGACGTTTTCCTCTGTACTCACATCCAAATGCTTGTGCTGAGTCAAAGAAGAGTGACACTCCGGTACTTTTAGATAGTGCTTCTAGTTCCCTAATGTCTGCAGTATCGCCCCACAAATTCGGTACAAGGATCGCCTTGGTGTTTTCTGAGATCTTTTCCTGAATTCTTGAGGCGTTGATGTGGTGGGAATTCTCATCAATGTCTGCGAAAATTGGAGTGCAACCCGCCCACTTGATTGCGAATACGGTTGCAACAAAAGTGAATGAAGGAACAATAACCTCGCCTTCGATCCCAGCGGACTTTAGCATCATAGCGAGAGCAATAGTTGCGTTCGTGGTGAGTATCACGTGCTTAACATTAAGAAAATCGGCCAGCTCATATTCAAATTCGTATGCGGAAGGTCCATGATTTGTAAAGTACCGCCGTTCAAATATGCCTTCTAGGATCTCATCATATTCGGATTTAGAGGGAAAATATAATTGACCAACTGGAAGTGATAATCCAGATTTATTCAGACTGGGTATCGCGACCGTCATTTTCTATTACCCCACCTTTCACTTATAAGGGTCAGATCGTAAGTGCTCATGTGCGAAATAGTTCTTATTAGTTCCATAATTTCTACGACATCTTCGACCGCGACTCGGTATCCCGATGGCAGGAGAACGAAACGGCCTTGTGCCCATTCCGACACCGGAGCGTTAGAAGCAATGGTTTTGTAGCTGTATGTCTTCAGATGTAGAGGCGGGCTGTAGTACGGTCTGGCAAGTATGCCCTCGGAATTGAGAATCCAAACCAAAAGGTCTCGATCAACGGGAAAGTCTTCATTGATTTCTACGAGAATATTTTTGAAACTGCTCGGTTCATTGGGTTTAAATCTGACTACGTCGATCCCGCATATTCCTACTGACTGCTCCAAGTAGGTGCGGAATATGCGCTCGTTGTGTTGGACTTGCACTTCAAGTTCGTCGAATGAAGCTAGGGCAACTGCGGCATGAGGCTCGTTCAGCTTTGCATTTGTGCCGAATACGACCACTTCATCTTGTTCGGCGAATCCAAACGCACGTGATAGCTTCAATCTTTCAGCTAATTCAGTGCTATTCGTGGTAACATAACCGCCTTCAAAGCCATTAATTAACTTCGAAGCATGCAAGGAAAAACATTCGGCATCACCGAAAGATCCTACTTTTCTTCCGTCTACGCTCTCGTAGACTGATTCCACACTGTCAAATAAAATTGGGATTTCTAGTTGACGAGCCAAATATTCAATCTTCCCGGCTTCGCAAGTATTGATAATCGGATGCACGGCGAGTATCAATGCAGTTTCGCCATTGATGCCACTTAGAATAGATTCAACATCTATGGCTAACGATTCGCGGTTCACGTCAACAAAGTGCGGGGTTAGGCCTGCCCAGGCAATTGCATCAGACATCCTTCTGTACGTAAGTGAAGGAATTATGACTTCTGTTCGACCAGGAAGAGCAAGCGCTTTCATTGATAAGACTAAAGCCCAAAATCCGTTCGCCATAGCAATGCAATATTTAGATTTATGAAAATTGGCAAGTCGATTTTCAAGTTCCACGGTCAATGGGCCATTGTTGGTGTATTGGCGCGCGTCAATAAATCGAGCTGAATAGTCCTTGATGCGCCGTAGCGACGGTTCATAAAGGTTCGAGGTTGAAATGGGCGGATCAAATAAGGGACTGCCTCCAAAAATTGCCAAATTTTCAGAAAATGGCGGATACTTTTTTCCGATAGTCATGTCGAGAATCTTCATATCTTCCTCCGAAGCAAAACGTCAAAACGGTATTTAGATGCGTAAAATTCTTCCGGCATTTTTATGAAGTCTACTTCCCAATTACCATTAGATTTTGCCACTTCTTTGATCTCATTAGAAGTCCACCAACGCCCTATTTGAGATCTCTCGCACAAAGGATCAACTTTATAATTAGGGTCAAAAAAGTTGATCAGATCGCGGTCAGGAATGTTGCCAATGTATATCCTTTCAACTGATTTGAGGCAATTCGAGATCTGGTCGAGCACCCTAGCAACTTCGGATTGAGTTAGATACGCTAAAACCCCGTAACAGAGGACTTTGCTTGACTCTTCATAAGCTGATACGGACTCTCCAAGCTGATCAACGCTCTGCGTAATAAACTCTACGCGCTCTTCTACTCCATAAAATTCTGTGGCGACCGAGATTAGATACTCACTACTATCAAATCCCACCCATCTTTTTACTTTTGAGTACAAAGGGCTCGATAAGTGCCCGTTCCCGCACCCTATATCAAGTACTCTATCTTCCGCGCATAGATCGAGATTGATATCGATGCTTGAAACAATTCGGTCTATGTCTTCTTGAGAAACTGGCACTCCGTTTACGGTTCGCCTAACCTGCCTTAGGAAATCGTTTCGAGAAAAAATCTTCGGGTACTCTTTATAGTCATGCGGTTCAAAATCCTGATATGTCAGTTCGCTGCAAGTAGCGTCTTCATCGATTTGTGAAAATTTAGTATTCTTCATTGACGACCTGCTTTCCTGTTTCGAGTTCTATGGTTTCATATAATTTGCTCAGCTCTTTATAAAATTCGTGATCTCTCATCTCACTTAATTCGTAATCAACCAAGTTATCAATAAAGGGTTTCAAAGACGGAAAAGAGGGCAGTAGCTGGGCATAGTAGGCACACTGATTTTTCAATGATTCGTTGAATTCGGTTTGTGACAATAGGCTGAGTTGCCTGAATTGACGGATAAAAATCTCCCATTCGACTACGCCAATGGCGAACAAAGGATTGTTTGCCGATGATGTCTGTTGGTCGTGTACCCTGAATGCCACATAGTAGCCAGGAATTCCAACTACGGTCGAGTCAGCAAGTACTAAGTTGCTGTAGAGTGCAACGTCGGTCAAATAACCTACAGAGCGCCCATTTGCGGCAAATGGTCGTCTTTCCCTTTCGAAGAAGCTTCGTCGTACCATAACCGCAGAAAGCCCTCCGATTGCGTTCACGCGGTTAAAGACGAATATCTTGGCAAACGTCTCTTTGCTAAGTAGTCCAGTTACATTGAACTGCACAGGAGGATAAGCTCCTTTGAGATTATTTTCACTATCAATTATGGCCAAAGTTGAAAAAACCGCCTCTGCATTGCTTTCGGTAGCCGCTTTAAGATATGTAGAAAGGCAATTATTCAGAAGCAGATCATCGTCAAAGAGAAACTTTATAAATTCCCCTTGAGCCAATGATAACAGGTAATCTCGATTTCTTCCTGGTCCTTGAGTTGGGTTTTTTACATACCTTACTTTCGATGAAAGATAAGGTTGAACTATTGACTCTATTGCCGAATCGTTGCGATCATCGCTGATAATGATTTCGAAGTCGACGCCGACTTGCTCGATGGCGCTTTGTATAGCTAGGCCGATATAACGGGGATTGTATGCAGGAACTAAGATGCTTACATCTGGCATGTCCTAAACCCTCAATTCGTCCATCTTTGTGAACTAAAGATACTTAATGCTTCAAGTGTTGATCGTCAAAGCCATGGTCCAACTTGAAAGAATCTTTATATTTCAAACATTTTCAGTAATGAGTTATGAGGTTACCCAGAAATAATGGACACGATGGCTATGCCGTGCTAGCGGATTCAAACATGATTATGGAAGTACTCACTAACCCTATCTGCCAATTTTCTAGCAATAGAGGAAGGTTGTTTCGCGTTTTGCAAAAGGTTTCAAATGCGCGTAACTGGCAATTCGCGGACGTGTTCAGATTTAAAACCTACGATATTGTAATTGCATTCATTTCGCGCGCCAAAGCCTCTGGTCGAGATTCCATAACTCAAATCATTGAAGCAAGAGATCCACAATTGGCGCCGGAATCGCCCATGCTGGCTTAGTAGTATCTATCACCGTCCGAGTTGCCACAACTCCAGATGAAAAATACCCCTCTATCGTCTTTGCCTCGGATCGCCAGCCAGTTGTGACCCATTTGGTTTCAATTGGAACACTCAGCATTACACCAGAGGGGCTTGGAATTGGAACCTTTGAAAAGTCGATCTCCTTACCACCTCCAGTCCGCAGGTAGCCAATTGCATCGTCAGACTCCCAGCGTCCCGCTTTTAGATCATCGACTGCCCTATCTATCGCAGCCGCAAGCGCAGCCTCAGTAAGACGAGTAAAGTTTGGGAACGCAATAGCGGACCTTAGCCGTGATCCTATCCAGGCGAGCAGACAGTCAGCCAGGTATATCTTGGATTGCGAACCGCTCTTTCGATTCCCATCGGCATCTATTTGGTGACACCATAGAACCGCATAAGAGTGTGTCAATCGATTTAATCGGACATCGAGTCTACTGCTATCGGTGTAACCCAACTCCCCGCTATATTCTTCCTTGAGAGAGGTGAACTACTGCGCAGCTCGGTTGCTGACAGTAGCCGCGGAACCGAATCTAAATGCGCATCGGGATCAATATCACGATGTGACCAAGACGCAAGGTCCTCTAAAAACGAGTCGGTTACCGCTCCTGCCTTATGATTTTCAGCTACTGCTCGTGGGAAGCCGCCTGATGTTAAATAAGACTGCCAGGCCAGATCGAGTTCATCCACAAGCGGCTCGAGCGTCTCCACAATCCACGGCACATCCGGCGATTGCAACTCCCAAGGACGTACTTTTCCGAACGTAGGAGTGAAACGGTTAGTTGCGATCAACACATCTCCAGCGACATCGGGTGAAGTATACGTAACCGTCGATCAGAATGAACCCCGGAACGACCCACCAATAGATCTCTATTGACGTTTGATGTGTAATCCCACGATGAACCAGTACATACAACTGCGTCATTACCAAAGGGTGAATGATCGCGTTGATATTTAAGCTCCGAAGTCCAACCCTTGATACCGGTCACCTCATCGAGGAGCCATACTCGCCGGCGATCTCCCAAAGACCTCGTCAGTTCTCGCCGAATACGGATAACACAGCGTAGATCGGCTAGCGTCATACTGTCTAACGCAACGTAAATGAGTTGGCGCGGATCGACGCTGGGTCTTCCGCATAGTGTCAGAGCCGTGCCTTTCAGTAGGACTTACTTTCCAACACGACGAGGACCTCTAAGAACTACTAACTTGTCATCTAGGTCTTCGTTGGCAGTAACGTGCAGAAGATTAGATCGATATCCTAAATCAAAAGGCTTGCGAGATAAAAGTGAACCATCGTACAACGCCCATGAAAGAGGGTCTTGTCCGGTTACAGCAGCCTGCCACCACGGATTATTCTCACGAAGTCGAGAACTAACTTCATCGTCGCGCATGCTCCCACAATGGTGCTACCCCCCTGTTTTGATGCGACAAACTACATTGCACCTTATGATTACCGAAATATTGAGTCATTCAAAACAGGGGCCCATGAATATCGCACTGTGCAACTATCCACAGTGTTGATGCGTTCATGTGATGCCGTGACGTCTTCAAGTTCGAATGGTCCGTGACGGTATGCCGAAGCTATTTCCTAAATTCCACCCAACCTTTATGCAACTGCGCAATCGGGTAATGCTTTCGGTACCAGGAGTGCAGACAATTTTTGGACCGTTAAGCTTTGGGAGTGCAGACAATTTTTGGACCGTTAAGCTTTGTGGTATGACGGTAAGAAACGATGCAAATTCGTGCGTTTAGGTAGCGACGCACATCCCTGTGGGACCGCTTAGCAAGCAAATATCTTGCTCTCAATTACGCCAGTTGTCGCTCGCTCAGGTGATTAAACGACTCTCCACCACCTCGTTCAAATACTTAGCCCATTGAAGAATTAAAGGCGCTGGCAAACCATCGATCACCAACACCCTTAATAGATGATGCACTCTTGCGCTCAGATCGACTTCGTCAACTGCCTACTGTCAAAGACTAAACATTTAGATAGACCGTGCCGTATGTCATTCAAGGCGGAGTTATGGAAGTGCTCCCGCGCTAACAATGTGGTCCAAGAGCCAATTCGGGTGGTCCGACTCGAGTCTCTGAAGCCGGAATTGATTTTCGAAGAGGGCAAGGAGTGTTCCGTCCGACCTAGTCAAGACGCGAGTCCCCGAGATATTTCGTAGCTCCTTTGCGGTAGTTCGATCGGTACGTCTAGCCGCTTTATATGGCGCAGAAGTTAGCTCCACCTCGGCCCCGAATTCGTTGGCAAGTCGGTACGTAAAGACCTCAAACTGCATGGCCCCAACCCCCGCAAGTATCGGCGTTGAATCTCCCTCTGGATCGCGTAAAACTTGGACCACTCCTTCACGCTCAAGTTGATCCAAACCTCTGTAGAACTGTTTATGCCGACCGGTGTCTTTTGGTCTAACTGAAGCGAAGATTTCCGGTGCGAATGTCGCAATAGGAGGAAAAGTCACCGCTTCAGCCTCGAACAGAGCATCGCCAATATTGATTCCGCTCGCATTTACCAGGCCGACCACATCTCCTGGGTACGCCACATCGACCGTGTCACGTTCAGCTCCAAAGAGTGAAGCCGCATACTTTGTTGAGAAGGGCTTTCCACTTGGCCCGTGCGTCACTGTCATCCCGCGCACGAAGCTGCCAGAACACACCCTTAGAAATGCAACATGGTCGCGGTGCGAGGGGTTCATGTTGGCTTGAATCTTAAAGACAAATCCCGAGAACGGAGCATCCAGCGGCCGAGATACTCCTGATGAATCTTTGCGTGGTGACGCTGGAGGAATCAAATCCACCACTGCATCTAGTAGGTGGCGTACTCCGAAATTTGTGATGGCAGAGCCGACAAAGAGTGGACTCGTCTCTCCAGCTAAAAATGACTCCATGTCAAGAGAGGATCCGACCTCGTCGAGTAGGGATACTGTCTCCATCGCCTTATGCCACGCATCACCCTCAGCTACACTTGCACTTTCTGGATCCAAGCGCTCCTCGATGGCTTCGCTAGCACCCCTTGCGGTTCGAGAGTAACGTATGAAACTTCCATCTCTACGGTCAACTACACCTCGGAAGTCCCCAGGAATCCCAACTGGCCACGTGACTGGTGTCGGACGTAATCCAATCTGCTCCTCGATCTCATCTAGCAGTTCAAGAGGGTCTCTTCCAGGTCGGTCGTACTTGTTAATAAACGTGAGTATCGGAAGGGACCGAGTTCTACATATTTCGAACAATTTAAGTGTCTGGCTCTCGATTCCCTTCGCCACGTCCAAAACCATGATCGCAGCGTCAGCGGCGGCTAACACTCTATAGGTATCCTCCGAAAAGTCACGGTGACCAGGTGTATCAAGCAGGTTTACAACACAGTCCCGATAGTTAAATTGCAATACGGTTGATGTGATCGATATACCCCGTTGCTGCTCTAGTGCCATCCAATCTGATTTAGCCCTTCGGCTACCTGCCCTGGCTTTTACGGCCCCTGCTTCAATTACAGCGCCAGCGTAAAGCAGAAACTTCTCTGTCAACGTGGTCTTTCCAGCATCTGGGTGGCTAATGATTGCGAAGGTTCTACGTCTAGAGGCCTCAGCCACCACGTCACTCTGGCGACCATCTTCAATGAACCCCACTTTGCCAACCTCTCATCTGTACATTTACCTGTTACAGGTTATCGGCCAAGGAGCGCCGACCTCGATTGCACCCAACTTTGGCCCGACTAGGGATGACTGCGTGATACCTAGCAACTAACCACTTGGTCGCGGGGTATCAACTGTTGCACAGGCCAAGTCTGACCACTGTGACGTCACCTTCTACGGTAGTCAACGGCTATCTACTGAGAGTTATACAAATCGGACAAAGCCATTGGCGCGCATTCTGCAAATCATTGAAGGAGTCGATCACGAGGGATATGTTGAACAATTATCGAATTTAGCAACTCAGTGATGTCGAATGGCGTCGTCAAGCCCTGTAGAGGCATCATTGAAAAGGCACCTCATCGTCGAAGTGCCATAAGCAACAAATATTCGAATCCTGTAGTAAGCCTCCTTCGCACCATGGGTCAGCAATGGAGACATTTCGATGAAACTTAACTCAGTTAAGTTCGACCGTACGGTCGGCGCGGCGGTAAAGTGCGCCGCCTGTGACATAGTCGGGGCTCCATATGAGTTTCATCCGCAACTATCTAAAGACATCGAAGTCACGATGTTCAGAGGTGGCGGGTGGAATTCTGTAGAAGACCGACGACCCAAGTACGTCGATCCCGATCCTACGGGTACTAGCCCGCGATGAACATCTTGAAGGCCTCGAACTCGATGAAGTGGTTGCGGCATGAGCTAAGTTGGCACGAGACGCAAAATGCGTAGGATTTCAGTCTAGGCAAGTGGTCGCCAATATCGTAATTCCTACCGTTGAGGAGGCTTTGAGTGGGCGCGGCGCGTTTGGGAGGCAATGGAAGTCTTATGTGTATTGGTCCGGCCGCGCTCGGCTACCTCGACCATTCATTATTCGAGTGCGGTCAAAACCTTGCACTTTAAGCCTAATATCCATCAGACATTCGAAATTATTTCCAGTGTAGGTAGGATGCAAACGTCGGATTGGCAAGTTGTATCGTAATAAGCCAGACGAATTGAGAAGCAATGAAAGCACTAATACGCGCATTTCTGAGGTATAAGAAAACCGCGAATCGCAGAATCGGCACCGCCTATAACGTTCGCAAGCATCCTATCATTACCGCAGCAGCGCAATTTTCTCGCAAAGTATCAATGAGGGGTTGGGGTGAAAGTGTTTACGACGAAACTCTCACATACCATTTCAATACCGGACAAGATCACGAACGTGCCGTTATCTACATCCACGGCGGATCATTTACGGCATCTACTTCTCCGGCGCATTTTCGATTCTGCAGTGAATTGGCGCTAGCTCTAGATTGTGCCATTTACATTATCGAATACAAAACTGCCCCTAACGTAGGGTACCCCTCCATCCACAATCAATGTCGAGACACCATCACCTCAATCATTGGACGTTCAGGACCTTACAAAGAAATCATCCTTGCGGGCGATAGCGCAGGAGCCGGCATCATACCGGCTATCTTCCGACAGTTAGACGCCGATATCGCTTCGCAAGTGAAGGCCTCGATCTTGATGAGTCCTTGGATGGATTACGACGGGGAATCCCTTAGTGCGGTTACTCGCATGCGACTTGACCCTTGGCTAAATTCAGATGGAATCAAACCTGTCGCTCTACAATACTTTGGATCGGACGAAAATTTAATCCTTGCGCAGGCCTCCACTAAGGTCTCGCTAGAGGATCAGCCACCAACGCTGATTTCAATTGGTGAAGATGAGATTCTATTCTCAGATGCGCTCGAAGCTTTTGCAACTCTTCTTGAAAACGGCATCCTCGCATCGATCTACATTGGCAAATCACTCTGGCACGTCTGGCCACTATTCCCGATACGAGAGCGTAACGAGTTTCTAAAGGCAGCGGCCTACTTTGTAAACAGCGTATCGAATAGATAGAGTGCCCCAACTCTTCACGCTCCCCTTCTTCTAGGTGACATTTAAGCGAGCACCGATCCCCAGTACGATCCTCGAACCCTAAAAAGGAACGATTTTCGACCATCGAGGGATAAAAATATAACTGCCACTCTGTGTTGTAGAAGCCAAAGCCACGCTTTCCGATCTTTCTGTACAAAACACAGTATTAAATGAACACATTTTCGATAAGTAGATCACAAAATAAAGATGAGCTAGTTGCCCCTGAGCATCTTTAGCAAAGTAATCGAGGGCGCAATCTAAGAAAACCTATCACTAGGCACGGTTATTGAAATTGCAAGCAAAATATCCAATCTAGCCATCTAAATGCACAAACGAGAATGCGATAGGCAGAAGCGAGCGCGATTTGAAGCAAATGAATCTCTCGCTAAACCCAATAAAACGGAGGAGAAGAGAGCGCAAAGCAAAGGATAGTGGTTTTTGGTTAAAACTCAGTGAATATAGTATTCGAGACTAATTATCTCCTCGAGTCTAAGTATTAGAGATTCAAAGTAGCTACCCCTCGAAGGTCAAAAATCACGGCTTATAAATGCTTTTGAACCACGCAAATGATAAACTAGAAAAAGTGTCACCTTTGGTCGCAATAAAGGTGAGTTCAACCACTAATAGTGATTGGGGTCTTGGGTCGTGAATCGTTTAGTAAAACGTTTAACTGTGCGCAGCACGAGGCTATCCCTAATACTCTTAATCCTACTGTCGATAATCTCTTCAGTTGGAGTAGGCGCCGGAACTTCATCTCCGGCCTTCGCCCTTCCCAAACCCGTGGCACAGACGACAATAATCAATAACTCGAGCGACGTAATAACATCCACCTGGTGCGCCCCCTCTTCCTTCTCTTGTTTTGCGGTTGGCTATGACCCTTCAACAGGAGACGCTATCTATGGATCCCTTTCGACTTCGTCTGCAGTATGGAGCTTTACCGAGTATCAATCAACTGGCAACAACAGCGGCCCATCGAGTTTCACCCGTCTAAATTCGATATCCTGTACCGACGCCTCTCACTGCATTGCCGTTGGAGACTACTTTCAAAGTGCTTCCGATGTTATTTCTAACACTTATGAAAAAAACCTATCACTCCACGGCTTCGCGCTCGAGTACAGTAACGGCGCATGGACAAATATTTCAATCCAGTTCAGCAGCGATTCTTACCTTCATACCGCACTCAACTCCGTCGCCTGTAACTCCGGTTCTTGCTTTGTGGTGGGTGATGGCTCAACGCAATCAGACACTTCACAAAATACATTCGTCGTAAGTCCAATAGTCGATCAGGTCAACTTCAGCCCCCACGGAACTGTTGTAACTCCCGTTACAATAGCCACTACTGGTCAATTCGGACAAGGTATCGCGACCAACATTGCGTGCGCTACGACTAACGGTTCCTCTAGCTGCTCTGTGCTCGGCCTTCAATCGCCCGATGGTGACCTAGATGGAGCAAATATCGCTCTAAGTTTCAACCCGAAAACAGTTTCTTCAAGCGGAATCCAAGACTACACCTTTTTACCAACCACCTTGGGACCTTCAATATCTACCACAGACGAAGTTGGCTCAGCTCCCGAAGCCCTCTCATGCCCAACCACTACGACCTGCGTTGCACTTATTGATCCGCTGAATGGCGGCAACCAAGGAACTTCGATTGACGTAATGACGTCTGGCAACAAATGGTCAATAGCGAGCACATCACCTTCGCCAACCAATTTTGGGGCTACGAATAACCTCATCGATGCACTAAGCCTCACCGCAATAGACTGTTCCACCTCCACCCTATGCATAGTTGGTGGCGACGCTACGCTCAACGCAACTGCTGGATCTCCGGCTAATCCTCTTCTATCGCAGATTGATTTGAGCAATCCGACCGCTCCTACATTTACGCCAGTCGACTTTTCGATTCTTCCATCGACAGCGAACTCAACCCTCATTGATGAGACAGGTCAAACAAATGTATCTTCCATAACATGCGGCGGGGTCTTCAACTGTACAGTCTTTACAGCCTTTACGCCCACCTCCGCGCAGGGTTCCTCGCTCTTTGAAAGTTACGTCGGATCTCCTCCCTTGGCTACCCCACCGTCGATCTCAAAAGTTTCACTCTCCAACGACCTGTCAAACCAAGGTTTCACAATAACTATTGGAGGCTCAAACCTCAACGAGGTCTCTGGAATCCAATTCGGAGCTTACTCCACAAACAGCTACAGCGTATCGCCAGACGGTTCAAGTTTGACGGTCACTATTCCAGCGCAAAGCGCAGGAACCTATGGATTGACACTTGACTACCCTGGGGGATCAGTCAAATTCAACAACCAAGAGACAATTCTCGATCCACCCACAATTACTTCAGCCCAAGAGTCGTATCAATTTTCGAATCAAGGCTTCACGCTTACCGTCTCTGGCACTAATCTGGGCAGCGTATCAAGCGTCTACTTTGGTAATGCCGTTGGGGCCAACCTGCAGATTTCTAACGACGGAACATCTCTCACGGCAACATTTCCAGCTCAAAAGGCGGGAAGTTACCAGATTTCGCTCGATTACCCAACGGGACAAGTAGCAAGGTATGGAACACTTGTCACCATAGTCGATCCCCCTGGCGTAACCTCTATCACTCCGACAACAGCGATCGCTGGAACAGAGGCCAATATTGTGATAACTGGTACGAACCTAAACGAAGTCAGTAACTTAGTGGTCGCACAAAGTACCTCATCAACGACTACCGCCGCTCCTAACCTTGCCTACAATCTTCCGATGATGAAAGGTATAGCAGCAAATAACCCGACAAGCAGCTACAGTGTGGTCTCGCCAACCCAGATCGACGCAGTAGTTGACTTTAGCAGCCCAGGGAAATACGTCTTTGAACTTATATATCCAGGAGGAATGGTAATTGGCAATCCTGGATCTCCCTTTACGATTCTCAGTCCACCGACGATCACCGCAATAGCACCCACAACAACTACGGAAAATACCCAGACTCAAGTAACGATCAACGGGAACAACCTCAACGAGGTGACATCTATAACTCTTGGAAGTGAGACGATCCCCACATTCACACTCGTTTCGCCTACAACAATTACCTTCGAAGCGCCCGTACTTTCATCCGGCAACTATCCGATAGTACTAAATTTCAACGGCGGAAAGACATCAAGCACCTCGTACATTCTCCAAGTTACACAGCCGGTAGTTACACCTTCGCAAGTTGAACCGACCACAACTACGGTAACTTCTCCGACTACGACGCCAACGACCACTGCGCCACCGATTCCCGTTAGCGCACCGTCGCACCTTCCAACCACGACCACGACCACTGCGCCACCGATACCAGTTAGCGCACCGTCGCACCATCCAACCACGACCACTACTCCACCGATTCCCGTTAGCGCACCGTCGCACCTTCCAACCACGACCACGACCACTGCGCCACCGACGACTTCTGTTGCATCACAGTCGACTCCTTCACAACCTCAACCATCGTGTGCAATCTCAGGCCTTTGCTCTGCTCCGATCATCAGTGGTACCTACCAATTCACATCTTCGAATGGTCAAACCTTCGACTTGTCGATAGCTCCTACTTCAACAAAGGGCGTCTTTTCAGTCACGGCACCAAATGGAAGTGCAACGACCATGTCCGTAAGTGGTGCAAACTTCTCATTTACAAATAGCTCTTTAGTCAGTGCGTTCCCGGGTGGCATTCAACTCGTCGGCCTATCTGAGCAAAATGGAGTACTAGTCGGCCACTTTGTGCAAAATGGTGTCTCGACCTACTCTTTTACCGCTAAGTTCGTCTCATCCGCACTCTTTGGAAGAGCTCCACAAGTACAGATTGCATCTATTGCCCTTTCGCTTCCCACGCCAGGTAAGGTCTTCAAATCAGTCAAGAGAGACCTGTTCAATATAATCCTCGCCATTCTCCTAGTTCTCTACATCTCCTTTACTTCCGAGTTCTTCAATGCGGCGCTAGGTGAAAAGTACGAAGAGTTTCGAAGGGCCATGAGAAGGAAGCTAACCTCTTCTAATAACCGGCTCTATCGTCAACTGCACAACCTCTTCTTCAACTCCGATGTAATTCTGCCTCAGTCGATTTGGACAGTGACCGTAGTACTTGCGATCGGTGCAACTATCGGGATATTTCTAGACCCAAATGTTGGATTAAATTTGGCGACACTCTACTCGTGGCTAGCAATAGCGATATCAGTTTCGTTGTCACCGACGATATCGACGATTACTCAAAACACATATCGCAAGGTAAATGGACTCTCTAGTGAATTTAGGCTCCGCGCCATACCATTAGGGCTATTCATCGCCCTTCTAGCAGTTGGCGTATCCCGTTTTATTCATTTCAAACCTGGATACCTCTACGGAATAGTCATAGGAGTCATCTACTACGACAAGGTAAAGGAGCACCAAGAAGGACATATTTCCACCCTGAACGGTACCATCACACTGTTTGTGGGTTTGGTCGCTTGGTTGCTTTGGATACCTGTTCACGCATACACGTTGAAACAGACAGGTACGACCTTCATCTCCTTCATCGATGACATTTTGGCATCAACGTTCGTATCGTCGATAGTTGGATCTTTGGTAACAACCCTTCCGTTTGGAGCACTACCCGGTAAGAGCATCTTCAAATGGCACAAGGGGGCCTGGTTGGCATTTATGTCAGCGGTCGTCTTTTTGCTAATTTCAGTCGCCGCAACGCCCTTATCATCTAGCGCAGCTTCCAACCACGATCCTCTTATAGCCATTATCATAGCCGTCCTCTTCCTCGGTGGACTAGCTATTATTCTCGCGAAGATCTTCCTCCGCATCGAAGATAAAGAGGAGATTCTTGAAGAGCTCGAGGAGGAGGAACTTGTTCACCGCTCCCACTCAGAGCTAGCTGAGTCAACTGACACATCAACAGACTCCACTACCGGGCATGAATAGTTTCGCCTTTACGTTGTTAACACTCGATAGTAGGATATACATTGGGTAAATGAATACCAAAATTCGTAGTTATGAATTTTGGTATTGCTTAGCACATAGTGGGAGATCAGAAATTGGCTGTAACGGAACCGAAAGTACTGGTAGGAGCAGGTTCGGACGCTGACTTTTTCAACAAAAAAGAGATCTGGCCTTGGGTGTTTGGGACTATCGATCTTACGCTCTTTGGAATTGGAGTAATTGTTACGATCCTTTGGCTTGGTGCAGTCCATCCTAAGAAAGCTCAGGTTGTTACTTCGGCATGGGTGCCATCATCCTCAGCAGCTCAAAGCGTTGCAGCAGACAACCATGCTTTAGTAAACACGATGCCCCAAACTACAGTAGTCACTACTAACGTTTGCGCAATCGAGATAATAACAACGTCTGCGTCTGGTCAACACGTTCGCAAAGAGTATCGCGGGAACTGCACCGACATCAAAGCAAGGGCAGCAAATGCCAACGGAACCGTAATCTGGTTATCGCAGCAGACCTTTACCCATACGAACAATAACTAATCTGGACCTACTGCAAAACCAAAAAATAGGGCGAGAGAACTAGATGAGTAGTCAGGTAAGTATCTAGGACTACACACTCTCATAACTTCTGTAAAGACATCCATAAATTACGAGCCCGCTGCATAGAGTCAAAATGTAGCGGGCTTCTTTCTACTACTTCTGTAATCAAAGCTCTATTATCGGAAATTAATGAGCACGCTCGTTGATTCTCGTCCTTCGCTGCACAGAGCTCTTAAGCAGTTATCAGCGAAGGGGAGGGGAGATCTCGGAGGCCCCGAATGCGACCTAAAGGTAACTAGTCTCGAGTGCAGTTATCTCGGAAAAGGTCCCGTTTTCATTCCAAAACTCGAGCCTTCTACCTCCAGATATGAAGTAGGCAAGATAGAAGTCGACAAAACCGGCGATGATATCTAACCAAAAGTGATTTGCGGTAACGATGACGACAAAGATAGTAATCAGTGGGTGCAAAAGAAGCAGTACCTTGCCTATGCGATTCTTTACCGCTGCAACAATTGAGAAGGTACACCAGAGCGCCCAGGCCATATGTAACGATGGCATTGCTGCATAGAGGTTGCCGGCGTCTTTCATCAAGGTGGCATCCAATGTTCCTGCACCTCCATATATTGGCTGCGTATCGACAAAGCCATAGGCGTGCGGAAGGAGGCGTGGAGGCATCACGGGAAGCAAGATGAACACCACAAGAGCCATAAGATTCAGCAAGATCATCGTATTGCGCCAAACAAGGTATCGACGTGCGTATTTTCCAAATAGCAGAGCAAAGACGACCACTGGTAGGACGAAGTGCACAGTTGTGTAGTAGAGATCTGCAAGCTTGATAAGCCAAACTGCATGATTAATGAAATAACTTTGAATCGCCTGTTCGCTGAAGATATGCAAAAACTTCTCAATGTGAACTTCTGTTAGCGCATTTGACTGTGCCGTGGCCTTTGAACCAGATGCCAGCGACGAGGTGTACTCATATCCTGCATATATCACCCCAACAAAGATCAATTGATTCCAAAGTCGAATTTTGCGACCACCCACTTCGCGATAGGGTGCAAGCTTGCTAACAAATGACAACGTTCGGACCACCGTCTTCTAGTTCATTAACTCAAAGCTAAAGGCTAGCCTCGCTTTATGACATTGTGACACCACGTTTAAGAACGTCAAACAGGACAAACGCCTCGTATTTACCCTGGAGGTAGAACCTGAACATCGATTTTCCCACACTGTCACTAAATATTAAGAATTTATCATTTCCAAAAGTTGACTACTAGAACGACCGATAACAAGATATGTACATGGGTCAAATGAGTCTCAAATATGTCGAAGATCTCCAATCATAAATGAGCTATGCAGGTGCTAATAACTCCCAAACGTCAGAATAAGCGTGGATAAGGTACGAGAAACTTCGGATAACAATGACATTTGGAACGAAATAAATCGAGAGATCCTCGATCTAGCAGATCATGCCCACGGTGAGCTACCATTCGAACTACAATTTCAAAAGGTCATTGACACCATCTACTCGACGGCCAAGTTCACACTCGTCTGGTTTGGCATACTCGACCCACGGACTAGGTACATAATCCCTATCGCTAAGGCGGGTGCCCCTACCGCCTACGTTGACAACATTAAAGCCTGCATCGACTTAGGCGCTCGCAACACCGGGCCAGCAGTTCGTAGCATTCGCCACCAACTCCCCACCATCGTTGACGACGTTAGCGAAGACTTTATAATGGTGCCGTGGCGAGAAAGTGCAACCGCTGCTGGACTTCGGTCGCTTGCGACCATTCCCATATATATTGATCGAGGTCACCGGGGAGTCCTCGTCTGTTACTCGCAGGAGCGTAGATTTTTTAACGCCGATATAGTTTCTAAACTCCAGGAAATATCTGAAGGTATCTCCAAGGTTTGGCATAACCTAGAGGCTCAAAAGAGCGAGACTACTGCCCTGCTCCATCACCTTACGTCTGATTCGCATAACGGGTCCGATAGGTTAATCATCAACTCAAATCCATGGGACCACCTACCTATCAGCGCAATATTGGCTGACGAAGACTTCAATATTAAGTGGACTAGTCGCCACTTTGCTTTGACATTCAACAACGGAGAGCGACTTCCAGAATCTACCTCGCTTCTTCGTCTATTGCCGCAAAAGACACAGGTTGACTTAATGATCCTCGTAAGTCGTATGAAAGCCGATGCACAAATTAAGGCTTCGATGATCGTAGAAGACGACGAAGATCCATCTCTACTCCTACGCGGAGAGCACCTCGACATCTATCTCGAATCTAGCGATCCTCGGAGTCAGTTCTTCCTTATAATACGACCAAACCATCTTTCGAAGTCAAACATTATCGACCCCTACCTCCTTGAAGAGGTCCTCAGAGAAGCTCCTGTCGCTCTTCTCTCTGTTACCGACGGCAGTGAAGTGAACTTCGCCTTTGGATCGATGATCGCAGAGGGAGGCGTCATTCACGAAAGTTACAAGGAGCTATCCGAGAGGGGTAAAGGTGACCCAACCTCCAATCTCCAAAGAATAGTTACTCAGGCAAGTCAATTCGATGGTGCTGCGATCGTCGACGGTCATCAAATCGAGCTTCACGTAAGACGCGACGGCGACAATCCTCGAAATTCAGTCGCATTTGCCATCGACATCTCAAATTCGATCACTGCAAGGCGAAGAGTCGAAAGGCACAACAAATCACACCGAGCGATGATGACCCTCGCTAACCGCTTGGCTGAGATTGAAAATCTTTATGACCTTCAACTTGAAATCATCAAGTCCGTTGTGGCACTCGATGGAGTAATTGAGTGTCAATATCTTCGTCTAAATGAAGCAGGTCAACTACTCGTGCCAACGACATCGGGCGATTCAACTGCGAATGTAACGATAAAGATAAAGAAGAGCCCTAAACTCAACCACTCCTTAGACCACGCAGAGGCGATGGTCTTCGATAGCTCGGAGCTGGCTCTATTAGATGCCGAACGGCAAGGCTTCACATTCGCCACGATACCTCAGATCGGTAGATACCAAGTCCTAGGGATCTATTTGGCAGTCGTCAAAGACGCCAAAGTTATCGACAGCAACTTCAAGGCAGCGATCGAAACCATCACAAATCTGGCCAATGCAAACGCTACTCGAATCGAAGTAGAAGAGTCCATAAGCAACGCTTCAAAGATAGATCGACTTACTGGACTTCTCAATCGGGATGCATATCGCGAGGCACTTACCGAGGCGCTCGGGGGTCTCAGAGATGAAAATGACGGCTCTGGAGATGCGCTTTTGGTAGCCACTCTCGATATCGATCGATTCAAACAGATAAACGAGGCGCTCGGCCACGACGCCGGTGACCGAGTAGTTGCAAAGTTGGCTGAAGTAATTCGCGCCGCATGTGGTTATGGAGCAACGGTTGCAAGAGTGGGTGGAGACGAATTCGCATTCTTCATGGGCTTTCACTCCTCGGTAACCGAAGATAGTGCAACGGTGATACTCGAGACCATTCTTAGAGTTGTAACAAGACCTCTCAAGATCGGCAGAGTCAAGCTACTAATTTCCGCTTCAATGGGTGCAACATTGATCAAAGCGGAAGATGAAGCTCCGATATCTCTCGTCTTGAGCAGAGTCGATATGGCAATGTATAGCGCAAAGGGATCACAAGATCGAATCCACTTCTATCGTAGTAAAAAGGATGACCCAACTACGGACTCGTTGGAATTGATCTCAGAGCTTACCGAAGCCATAGATGAAGCAACCATTGATGTCTATCTCCAGCCAAAGATGCACATACAATCGAAGAAGATATGCGGCTTCGAGGCGCTTGCTCGATGGAGAAGCAAGGTCAGGGGGTTCATTCCCCCGGACAAGTTCATCTTGATGGCCGAACAAACGGGACAGATTCGCGCATTAACGGACGCGGTTTTAGCAAAGAGCATATCTTACATCGCAAAACTCCAAGAAGCCGGATACTTTTTACCAATTGCGGTAAATCTTTCACCGGCTCTCTTCACTGACGACACAATCGTCGATACCATATCGTCACTTCTTCAAGATGCCAAAGTAAACGATGAATTTTTAGAGTTTGAAGTAACGGAAACCGCCTCTATCGTCGACAAAGAGTCAGCGCATGCAGTCTTTGAAAGACTCCAAGAGCACGGCTTCAAGGTATCGATAGACGACTTTGGAACCGGATTTTCATCGCTAGACCACCTCAGAAATACACCAGCTTCTGCCATCAAGATAGATAAGAGCTTCACCGAAAAAGTAACGAGTTCGGCAAAGGAACTGTCAATTGTAAAGGGCGTAATTGAACTAGGCCATGCATTGAACTTCTCTGTCGTAGCTGAAGGAGTCGAAGACACCGCTACCCTCTTTGCATTAGAAGCTCTAGGGTGCGACGAAATACAAGGCTATCTGTTAGCGCGCCCGATGAAATTTTCCGACGTCTTTTCCTGGATAGACCGCAACTGCTACCGCATCTCAGACGATATTTTAGTCAACGAAAATGAGCTCTTTGACGACACCGAGGGCTAGTGCTCTCCCCCTCAAATTTCCATTGAAAATTTATCTCTGAACCGATAAGGCCACCCAATTGATTGGCTATCGAATTATCCCGAACAAATCATATGATAAATACGTCAAGTAACTTCGCAAAATTGGATTAGCAAGAAAATCCAAAATAAGATGAGTCGCTTCTAATATCACCCTTGTAAAAGCAGAGAAATTACTCTTTACGCTCGTGATCAGGATGAATACTCCTTTAAGAGATAAATTTCTTTAAAGGTAGACAAATATTCGGGACCGTATTTGTAAAAAACGATTAGAAACTAAATTTATTCAGAGGACAAACGATTAATATAAGTAAAATAATTACTTGACAATTGGACTTCAATGGACGTATCATTTTCACTCAATAACGTTTAGTAGATGCCAAATAGATGATCAGCGGGAATGGAACTTGAACTTAATCCTCTTGCTATCGAAGTCAGCAGAGTACTCCTACCTATCGATCTTTATAGTTGGTGGGCTTCTAATAGCTTGCCTGTCTTTCAAGAGGCGTATGGCGTCAGTTAGGAAACGACGGACTGCAAAAGCTAAGAAATAGCCTGATAAGCTGAGAGGCTAGATGGTTCGAAAGATAAGTAAATGACCAGCATCTGGTCGTTTTGAAGGAAATCTCTTACTGGAATCAATTCGGGCTAAAAGACGATTAAAAACTACGAAAGTAACTTCTTGAAATTGGAGAGGTTTTATCTGTAGAACGATAGCTGTAATATCGCTGCGATATCAAAGGGAGGACCTCTAGCCCCGAGGATTGCCCAGCGCCAGAGATCCACAACAGACTCGGAAGTATCGAAGCCTTGCCTTTACTTAAGGTCGAACCTATCAGCCATCATTACTTTATCCCATGCATTGATGAAGTCACCTATGAACTTTTCATTCGAATCGCTTGATGCGTAAACCTCAGATAGAGCTCGAAGCTGAGAGTTGGAGCCAAAGAGGAGGTCGACTGCGCTCGCACTCCATTTGACCGACCCATCCGACCTCTTTACTCCTAGGTAAGAGTACTCTGCCTCTGATCCCCTCCACTCGTAGTCCATATCGAGCAGATTCACGAAGAAGTCATTGCTTAGAGTGCCCTTGCGATCCGTCAAAACACCATTAGAAGTACCGTTGCTTGTAATCCCAATGGCTCGAAACCCTCCGATCAAGACGGTCATCTCTGGCGCCGTGAGGTTCAATAGACTCGCCTTATCTACTAAGAGCTCTTCTGGTCGACGCTTATCGCCGCTTCGCTGATAATTTCGAAAGCCGTCGGCAACTGGCTCAAGAACGGCAAACGACTCCGCGTCGGTAAGTTCAACGGTTGCATCCGTACGCCCTGGGGTAAATGGAACCGTAGCCTCGACGCCGCCTCTTCTAGCTGCATCCTCAATCGCCACACATCCGCCCAGAACGATCAGATCCGCTAGCGATACCGCCTTTGGTGAATTTGCGCTATCGAACGTTGCCTTGACTGATCGAAGCGCGGTGAGCACCTCACTCAATTGAACTGGCTTATTGACTTCCCAATCCTTCTGTGGCGCCAAGGCAATTCTCGCGCCATTTGCACCGCCTCGCTTATCGGAACCTCTAAAGGTTGACGCCGAGGCCCACGCAACTTCGACCAGTTTGGAACCTTCGATACCCGTTGCCAAAATGGCAGCCTTCAAAGTCGCTATATCCTTTGCGTCAATTAGTTCGTAATCCTGTGCCGGAAGTGGGTCTTGCCAGATCAAAACTTCATCTGGAACCTCAGCTCCTCTGTACCTAGAGATCGGACCCATATCACGGTGGGTCAATTTGAACCACGCACGAGCAAATGCATCGGCGAACTCTTCTGGATTTTCGTAAAATCGACGGGAGATTTCAGCGTACTGGGGATCGAAGCGAAGAGATAGGTCGGTGGTGAGCATTACAGGCCAAGTACGCTTCGTTGGATCGTGAGCATCGGGAACGCTGTCATCGGCGGAGCGATCGGTTGGACGCCACTGGTTAGCACCAGCAGGGCTCTTCACAAGCTCCCACTCGTAGCCGAAAAGGTTCTCGAAGTATCCGTTATCCCACTTTGTGGGATTCTTCGTCCATGGACCTTCCAAACCACTTGAGATGGTGTCACCACCCTTGCCAGTACCAAAAGAGTTCTTCCATCCGAGACCCTGATCCTCGATATTGGCACCTTCTGGCTCTCGCCCTACGAAGTGTGCGGGACCGGCTCCGTGATTCTTCCCGAAGGTATGGCCACCTGCAATCAGCGCGACGGTCTCTTCGTCGTTCATAGCCATACGCGCAAAGGTTTCACGAATGTCGCGTGCTGCCAACAGCGGGTCTGGGTTACCATTTGGCCCCTCTGGATTAACGTAGATGAGGCCCATCTGTACCGCGCCTAATGGATTAGCGAGATCACGATCTCCCGAATATCTTTCATCACCGAGCCAAGTCGTCTCTGGCCCCCAGTAGATATCTTCCTCGGGCTCCCAAACATCTTCACGACCACCACCGAAGCCAAAGGTCTTAAATCCCATCATTTCGAGAGCGCAATTTCCAGCGAGAATCATCAAGTCGGCCCAAGATAACTTACGACCATACTTAGCCTTCACTGGCCATAGCAACCGCCGCGCCTTATCAAGGTTTACATTGTCTGGCCAACTGTTTAAAGGTGCAAATCGCTGAGTTCCATTTCCAGCTCCACCGCGACCATCGCTGACGCGATAGGTGCCAGCGCTATGCCACGCCATTCGTATGAAAAATGGACCATAGTTTCCCCAGTCCGCTGGCCACCAGTCCTTCGAGTCGACTATGACCGCCTTGATATCGTCTTTTACTTGTCCGAGATCGAGTGTTTCAAACTCCTTGCCGTAATCAAAACCGGGATCCATTGGATCAATCTTTGGAGAGTTCTTACCTAGGGGACGTAGGTTAATCTGCTCTGGCCACCAATGTTGGTTAGCAGTCGACCCTGTCGCTGTCTGTGGATTATGCAGCACCGGACACTTCTGTGCTGCATTTGAATCGTCGTTGCTCATTAACTGTTCGCTCCTTGGTAGTTAGATCATCTACCGATATCGCCCTAATTGGAATTAGCACCGCTCGCCTGACATTTGGGACAAAAACCCCAAAATATAACCTCAGCCTCGTCAATCTCGAAGCCTCGATCATCGTCGACCTGCAGGCAAGGTCGACTCCCCACCACACAATCAACGTCGAGAGTCAAACCACAACTTCGACAGACCAAATGATGGTGATTATCGTCGACCCTCATCTCATAACGAGCCGCTGATTTTGCCGGTTGTATCCTTCGAATCAGCCCCTTGTCAGTGAGGGTCGTAAGCGTGTCATAGACAGACTGCCTTGATATCGTTCCAATCTCAAGGCGGACAAGCTCCTCTATCTCATCGGCTGTAGCGTGAGGCCTCTCTGAGACTGCGTCAATTACCGCAAGGCGTTGCGCTGTCTTTTGGAGGCCCGCGACCTTCAACATCTCCGAGACACTTTTAGAGCTTTTTTCAGTCACGGTTATCAATATACCTCAAATTCTTTACATTATCCAATATTTGAATAAATTAAATTAACTACTTTGTAAACTATGGTCCTTAGTCACAAAACTGCGGGCAAAAAAAGCTAGACACCACCATTGCAGGTCCTAGTACCTTTGAACGACCACCTAAAGGTAACTTAGGACTCAACGACGTGAAATCGTTCACGGCGAGATTCAAACAAAGAGCCGGAAGTAGCCTCCTGCAAAGATCTATCTCAATCCCTTTTGGGCCAAACCAAGGAGCCAACATTTGAATCCTTTCACCATAGGTAGAGATTGTCAAGCACTATTGCGAACCGCTAACCAAATGACCTCTGGCGGCCAAAAGTCAGAGCGAAGACTCATTTTCGCCTCTCAATTGGTCGGAGGTCCCTTTTGAAACCATCGCGAACAACAACTTCTATTGCCGCGAACAACGAAGTCAACCGTTCGATCGATTTGCAGTTACGATTATGTCTTTCATGAGGTGGCCAACTATACGACCAAAGGGGATGCTTCGACGAACTTACAGGGGCTAAATTCGAATCTGACCGCTATGGGGATCTCTTACGCGACCACGACTAAAAAAATGTCATGACTTGAACAAGCGCAATGGTAATAGTAAAACTACCAGTTAGCCAGATGTATTCGACACAAAAGTAACTAAAAGAGGCAATAATCACCATATGGTTAGCAAGAGAGCTGGGGGACTAACTTCATAGATACAAATGGGCACCGAAAGTCAATGACAGCTCCGAAGACCTGTACGCCTACGTGAGAAGGGTACGACTCGGTGGTGCGCCACTTCACTAGACGAAGTTAGACCATGTGAGCTAGTTGCAGCAGATATCGGGACGTTCATTATCCGATAATGATGACTAAAGCGGCGCGAGTAAGCTAGAGGGTCAGCGGGAGTGCTAATTCACTCTAAGGCTGATAATAAATATCCCGCTGAAACACCGTGCTGGACTTCAGCCGATGCCTTAGCGGCCTTCGGTTGATGACTTAGCAAATACCAAGCAGTACTTTTGGTGTGAGTCTATTGCTATGAAGAAGAAGGCATTTGAAAGAAGAGCTAACAAATCTCTTTACCGTCTCTTCGCCTGTCAAATGCCTCCCAATAGATAGCTTCAAACGCGATCGATACAAATAACCACTAGCGTGAGTTCTGGAGGGAAAATGGACTTCGTAAACACCACATTTGATGAACTTAGAGGCCTTTTACGTAATCGCTACTCAACCAAATGGAATAGGTACGACTCCGAGGTAATCCCAATGTGGGTAGCCGATATGGACCTTGGAGTAGATGAATCCATCGTATCGGCGATCGACGACGCCTCGCGAAACTTTGGATTAGGATATCCTAGCCAGTCTCTAATGGACGAATTAAACTCATCATTCTCGCGCCTTTACGCTAGAAAGTTCAACGGCAAGATCGACCAGACGTTAACGGTTGCAACCACCGACGTCGTACAAACTATTTACATCGCTATTTCAACCTTCAGCGAAGAGGGCGATGGTGTCATAGTTCAGACCCCGATATATCCCCCATTTCTCTCTACCCCCAAAATACTCAAGCGAAATGCTGTTGAGAACCGACTAAAGGTCGACGACGATGGTTACCACTTTGACATCGACGACTTCTATGCAAAGGCGAGCGATCCAAAGAATAAAATTGCTCTCCTTTGCAGCCCCCACAACCCCACCGGCATGGTGATGAGTAGAGAGTTGCTGTTGGAGGTATCAAAGATCTGCGCGGAGACAGACACGTTGATGATCGTCGATGAAATTCATGGCCAAATAATCTTTGGAGACACCTTCACATCGATTTCGGCGATAGATACCGACGCCGACTACATCGTCTGTACCTCAGCTACAAAGGCCTACAATATCGCCGGAACGAGGTGCGCCGTTGCAGCATTTTCATCCAAGGGCGTAATGGATAAGTTTGATGCAATTCCATTTCACCTTCGAGGCATGCCGTCGAACATAGGTGTGGTAGCCGCGATAGCGGCCTGGGATCACGCCGACCCTTGGTTGAGTAGAGTCTTGGATCACCTTAACCACAATCGATCAGTACTTCGAAGCTTCACCGAGAGAAGTGAGCTCTTTACGATTCCAAAAAATTCACGGGCAACCTACTTAGCTTGGTTACGCTTCGTCGACGATAGTCAACCGTGGAAGGTGCTCCTTGATAAGGCGAAGGTAGGTTGTTCTCCTGGTATTGACTTCGGTGAATCAGGAAATTACCACGCTCGCATGAATCTAGCTACTACAACGGCGACACTTGAAGAGGCCCTCAATCGCATCGAAAAGTATCTTTAAATGCTGGAAACGCTTGGATTACAAACCAACCTATTTTTGAAAACGTTTCTACGAACTTGGATCCTTTCGATTTAGCCCTAACAAGGAACCCCTAGGTGTCGACTGAGCAGTAGAGGAACCAAAAAATAGGTTTCAACGCCACTATTCAAGTCACCCAAGAGGACGACCCTCAATCGGCCATACTTTGGCCCTACGATCAGCTTCGCGAGTGTTGGACCTCTGGATGAGGCTGTCAAAGGTAAGGAGCAACACTAAAGGCAGATAGCTGCCGATGCCGATAAGTCAACAGGAGAGGGTCTACGGCTAGGTCAAAGCAGCATTTAGATTGCGTTGCTGACACAAAACTAATGACCCAGCTTTAGTATTATCGAGGTTAGGGGTCGAATCGATTGGACCTAGGGAAATAGGTGAACGTAACTTTGGTTTTTAGAAAGATATTCAGAGCTCTGATTCCCAAATCGTTCTTGGTTTCTTCGTTGACGAGCTTAATCTTCCTCGCTTTTAGCATGAGTTACGTTGCGACTTCTCCAGCATCGGCTAGTCTCCTGTCTCCAAAATCCAATAGCCCGCTTCACTATGGCAACACGCCACTTACACACGGGGACTACCGTCCAACGTTTGGCTTATCCTCATCCACTGGATACCGTCTGATTGCAGCCGACGGAGGTGTATTTGACTTTGGCGCCTCTAGCTTCCTCGGAAAAGGAGGCCAGGGAACTGTAGCCGCGAGCGTAAACGGTGACGGCAGCGGCTACTGGACAGTAACGGGTAGCGGCATCGTCACCGCCCAGGGAAGCGCAAAGTTTTACGGCGACCTAACAAATACACAACTCTCCAAGCCAATCGTAGGCATGGCCGTTACACCCGATAACGCCGGTTACTGGCTGGTAGCCGCAGATGGTGGGGTCTTTTCATTCGGAGATGCTCAATTCTACGGATCAACCGGTGGCATGAGCCTCAATAAGCCAATAGTCGGTATGTCATCGACTCCCGATGGCAAGGGGTACTGGCTCGTCGCCTCGGATGGCGGAATCTTCTCCTTCGGAGATGCTCAATTCTTCGGATCGGCTGGAGGTATAAACCTCAATCAACCGATCGTAGGCATGGCCAAAACTAGCGATGGGAATGGATACTGGCTCGTCGCCTCGGATGGCGGAATCTTCTCCTACGGAGATGCTCAATTTTACGGATCAACCGGTGGCATGAGCCTCAATAAGCCAATAGTCGGAATGTCATCGACTCCCGATGGCAAGGGGTACTGGCTCGTCGCCTCGGACGGTGGAATCTTCTCCTACGGAGATGCTCAATTCTTCGGATCGACGGGGTCAATTCAACTCGCAGCGCCAATCGTAGCAATTATCGACTTCGCCCCACCTCCACCAACTGTAATTCCGCCAACTATCGTTCCTCCGACGGTAACACCTCAACCAGTGACGCCTACAACGGTTGCTCCGCCAACTGTAACGCCGACCACCGGAACAACCACCTCAGCCGGACAGTCCTTGATACCAGTTACGTCGATCTCGAAATCACAAAACTGGGCGGGATACGTATTGGCGAATAATGCTCCATATGGCTTTACTGCGATCTCTGGAACATTCAATATCCCATCTTCAATCGCCTGTACGTCGAGTGGTTCCGCCATGATGGCAGAGTGGGTTGGACTTGGGGGTTGGGATACGTCATCGATTATCCAAGCAGGGGTAAACTGCGGCCCAGATGGTGCAGGAGGTATCAGCGAGTCAGCTTGGTATGAGCTCTTCCCCGACGCGTCGGTAACTGTACCACTAAACGTCAACTTTGGCGATTCCGTGACAGTCAATATAACCAACACCACAGGAAATCTCTGGACGATCAGCTTCAACGACCCAACTTCAGGTTCGACTTATACGACGAGCGTAACCTACTCCGCATCTGGTTCTAATGACTCTGCCGAGTGGATTGTAGAGGCTCCTACTCTCAATTACAACCTCACGACTCTTGCACAATATAGCCCAAGTGTCACCTTCTCTAATCTGTCTTGGACGTCGACAGCTCCATCTACGAGCAATACGACCGCATACTCAATAAACCTTACGGCCTCTCACGTAAATTATGCGAATACAACCGTCGATACTACGAACAAGCAAGTCATCGTGAGCTACGCCTGATAGTACGCAACGATGGCAAAGAGGTGATTTGCACGCTTTGAATTGGTACCGAAAGGTCAATTGATATTTACGTCAATTATCAAATAAAACTAGCGACCTACCGCTCTTATCTCGTAAGTCAAACAATGCAATAGGCAAAGTCTCGATCTAGGCATCCCTTGCCTTCTAGATCCATATCCTATAAAAAAGGGCGAACCCCTCGCAGAGAGAGCTGCGGGTGGGCGGTTGTCAAATATCATGTAGACCTTCGACTCGAACTCCTCGTAGCCAGATGAACCCTTGGCCATAGGGTCAAAGATATTTCCATGGCCGACCCTCTAATTTCAGTGAGACGTTGCGCCTCAGCGCAAGGGTGAAGCCGAGAGGAAAAGCAATAGATTGACGCTATAAGTGGCTTTGAAAATCACTGTCTAAAGCTCTCCTAATCCATGAGAGTCAAAGAGACGATCGCAGTCGCTAAGTATTACAAAGCTTCGTCGCGATCGAAACCGTAAATAGAAGATGCCCTTTACGGCTAAGGAAGGATCTACTTTGTAAAGATCATCGTCCCTGGTGGCATAGCTCCATTGATTTGCCCCTGCGCTCACGATTATACGCTCAAATGCATTCAAGGAAGTTAGGGTCTCTCCTACCTAGAGCCTCAAGAAAACAAATTGCTCGAATAGGATTAATGCTTCTACTGGGAAAGAAACGATTTTGGGCCTCTTATTTGCAATTGCATCCTCTATCTCGTGGGGAACTTCCGATTACTTTGGCGGTGTAGCCTCACGAACTATTGATTCATTAGTTGCTGTTCTCGTCTCGCAGTTTGCAGCCATGGTTGCAGTAATGGCAATTATCCAAATCCTTGGCGAGCGACTGTGGTCACCGGTACTTATTAACGCTGTAATTGCTGGAGTTGTTGGACCGATAGCGCTGATACTTTATTATCGAGCCCTTGCAGTTGGACCAATGGGCATAGTTGGGCCGATAAATGCTACGTCAGGCGCAGTACCCGTTATCTATGGATTCGCTATTGGCGAGTCAATTACAGCACTTCAGTGGATCGGAGTAATTGGATGCATCGTTGGCGTTGCGATCGTGAGTGCATCACACATCAAAAGTCCTCATAGAGAAGATCTTAAAGTAGTGGCAATGTCAGTTTTATCAGCTCTCGGCTTTGGAGTAACGTACATCTTTTTAGCGCGGGCCGCCGCCGGTGGTACATTTAGCACCCTAGCCATACAGAGGGTAACAAACGTTGTCCTAGTAGGAGCACTTTTGCTAATTGGCAAAAAGAAGCTGAAGTTCAACGGGCTTAGGGGCGGTATCTTCTTGGCAGCGATCGGCATACTTGATGTAGCGGCCAACGGCTTCTACATCGTCGCGGCTGCTCGTTCGTCAATCGCAATTGCTGGGGCAATTGGGTCAACATATCCCCTTACCACATCTGCACTCGCCGCTAAATATTCAAAGGAGCGACTATCGACGGTTCAATATATCGGGGCTGCTGTCACGATGATCTCCATCATCGTCACATCGTTATGAGATGAAGTAACTAAAAGATCTCGTCGCATTGGAGCCAATTGACTAATCTGTCACAGCAAAACACCTCGGGCCAGCGGTTCAATCGAGCCACTATCCTAGCATCTAGTTGATCTAATTCCAGAAGTTACGCAAGGAAGTTAAGGCGCTACTTGGCAATAATTTGAAAAACCAAACTAACACCCCAATTGCCCTCCATCTTGACTTGGAATTGAGATTAGTTGCCAGAAAGATTTCCAACTAGGTATAAAGTGGCAAAAGACAGGCAACTCAGCCGATTTTCTTCAATAAGAGCTTGCTTTTCGAATCTAACCATTCGATCCGACTATCAAAACTCGCTACTGACTCTAACGACGTAGATTTCCATATCCGGGTGTAGTCAACAGCCGTGAAACAATGCCCGCCATGAAAAGACACCTTAAACCGACAAGAGGGCAATCTATCGACAACCAACCATTGAGGCAGCGTGCAATAGCAAGTAAGCATCGTAATTTACCGAATCTCCCGCTAGCTAGATTGCAGCAAATCTCTCCGTTGACTAAGCGAATCTTCCACCATCGCCCTCAGGCGACCATGCTCTTTTGTCATTCCGACGGCGACTACCCCGACTAAGCAATCATCACTATGGTAGCCAAATACGCAATCTCCTTTGACGTCTCCCTCAATTAAGGAGATAGCCTCATCATTTGCGAGACCCGGCAACCCGAAAGACTGTATCCGAATATCAAATTGATCAGACCAAAATGCAGGAAGAGTCGAAAACGCCTCCGTTGCTTCACCACCGAAGTATGATCGAACGCTCTTCCCCACGTATCGACCCGAATCTACAGCTAGTCCCCAATGTTCAACTCTGCGAGGAGTCTCGTCAACTATGAGATTCGGGTATCGAGCCACATCGCCTACCGCGAAGACGCCATCTCCTGCAAACAAATGATCATCAACTAAGATGCCATCACTTAGATCAAAGAGAGTACCGTCTAAAAAACTCGTATTAGGGATACTACCAACTGCCTCAACAACCAAATCGCAGTAGATAGAAGTCGCATCCGAGAGAATTACCTCAACATCTGGTTGATCGACAAAAGTTTTTCCACTTTGATCTTTCGAGGTATGAACTGCAATTGGCCTAACATTCATCATAAAGGTCACGCCATTTTCCAAATGGCGACGATGGATCTCTCCGCCAAGCTCTCTACCGAGGGGCTTCTGCATCGGAACGTCTTCGGGTGCAACAACAGTCACGGCGTGACCCAACGTCGTCAAAGTTGCCGCAACTTCACATCCAATAAAGCCAGCTCCTAAAACAACTATTCGCTTAGAGCTTGACGGTCCAAGTGTTAGGCGCGCGACGATCCTATTCATATCATCGAAGGTTCTAAGAGGGTAGATAACAGAGTCGACACGTGGAATATCAAGTCGACGAGGCCTTATTCCGGTAGCAATAACTAAACAGTCGTAGGAAAACAACGTTCCGTCGTCGAGGATCACCTCTTTGGTCAACCGCTCATGTTTTACAACCGGCTTGCCGTAAGTTGTGCTTAGTCGTCGACCGTGATTTGGAACCTTCAGCTTTATCGATTCAAGACCGACGCCCAAAGCTAAAGCTTCCTTGGAGAGAGGTGGACGATTGTACGGAGGATGTGCCTCCCCGCCAATAAGTGTTACCTCTACGTCGTCATTATTTTTCAAGATTGAATCTGCTGCCCGTACCCCCGACAATGAGGCTCCGACGACTACCACGCTCTTCATCAATCTCCTAAAGTTTCAATCTTCTTTTAAATTCGATCACCAGTAATTAATCTTCGATCTCGATTGCCTGTGATGGACAGATGTCAGCAGCCTCTTCAATAGAGTTCCGGAGAGATTCATCTAACTCACCAGAGACATAGATATCTTTCGCCAGACGCCTAAATGACAGCTCGCCACGATCATCAAGTTCAAAGACGTCGGGAGCGGCAAAGACACATTGACCGTGATCTGCACATTTATTCAAATCGACTACTAACTTCACTTTGAACCTTTCTCATGACAACTGGTAATGTTACTCAACCTATGCGATAAAAAAAGGTAATGATGAGATCGGAATAAGATCTGATTTAACGTTTCTAGATAACTACGGAACCAAAGTAATAAAAAACGCTCTCGCAAACCTTCAGATCCTGCAACTGCAACGAAGCCTCGGGTTGATTAGTTAAATTACCGCTACAACCCTTCGACGATAATTTGAGACGCTCATCCGAAACACCTAAGATTCGAAACCACAAGCGGTAGAGCCACCAATTGATCACCTATCAAAGCGACGGAGGTAAATTCACATTTGGATCGATCCAAAACCAAAGCAATCTGGTTGATACTCTAAGTGACTTCTCAAAGGCGATCTCGGCAAGTGATAAATCTTGACCTTACCGATTTGAAACGGGTCATTGAAAGAGCAATTTGTCGATAACTTTCAACCTTTCCAGCCCCAAATAAGTCTGCCCCGATTCGAGATACTTATTTTTATGGCCTAAACTAGAGATCAGTGACTCAAAAGCTGTTGGATATAAAAGGTAAAAAGGTCCTCGTACTCGTTGGCGTCGTCCTCGTCGGAGCAATTGCCATCTCGAAGGGGATACTAACTGTTTACACTGGTATCAATATTCTCGCCGCTCTTACTGCTCTTGTCCTTCATGAGGTCGCCCATGGACTGGTCGCCCTATATTACGGTGACCACACAGCTCACCGTGCTGGACGGCTAAGCCTCTCTCCCAAGGCTCATATCGATCCCTTCGGTACTGTAATTCTTCCACTTCTCCTACTACTGCTAGGCTTTCCACCCTTCGGATACGCAAAGCCTGTACCAGTGAACTTAGCCGTAGTTCGCCATCGAAAGAGGGCTGAGACTGTAGTTGCTTTAGCGGGACCTATTACCAATCTTTTACTAGCGATCGCCGCCGGGTTAGCCCTTAAAATTTTGCTCTTTTCCAACAAGTACCAGGGGTACACATCGTTGACGACAAGCGGATTCACTGCTACGTCGTTCATGGCATACTTCCTGCTCTTCTTCGGAGTCGTAAACGTAATATACTTCGTCTTGAACATAATTCCGCTTCCACCTCTAGATGGCTCTGCTCTACTAAGGGTGGTCGTCGGACCAAAACGTTACGAGTCGATAGCTTCAAAGATGAAGTATGGAATCCCGCTCTTGCTATTCGTCGTATTTCTCTTCCCTGGCGTATTCGGGCTTATCTTCTCACCCTTCGAGCACCTATGGCTATCGATCTTCGTACCGAACGGAATCGTTCTATAACCCTAAAAATAAGTGACATAACGTCCACTTGCGCTCAGCACTCGACTGCCTCTGAACATAGACACTTCGCCATTGGGCCTGCCATTAGTCACTTCTACAGCGAAGGTTGAATCGAGCTTCAGTCGCTCGAGCGCTGCTGCTCATAACCACCTATAGACATATCTATCGGTTCAGTTACACGGTATCGACTTAGGGGTTAGGAACGTGATTATGTGAAAGGCCGCGCCAGTCGCCTGACTATAAATCAAATGTCCGCCTTGAACGCAACTTTATCTCCAAATAAATCAACGTCCCAATTTTGAAGACCAAAGTCAAAGAACGACCAATTGCAGGTGCAACCAACACATAATTCGGCGGGTGGTAGAAGTAAGCTCCTTGCGAATCACTAAAAAACACGGTTACTATCGTCAATCGCCGTTTATCAAGATAGCAAATGCCCTTTGCAAGGATCCTTAATCAGGGCCTCTCCCAAGATACGCGCCGACCGAGGTACTTGAAGCACAGAAGATCCAAAGTAGCCCTATACGCCTAGGGTCAAAACTAAAAGATATGAACAACAGTGGCACGGCCCTTTTTAATTTTGTCACGCGAATCTACCACGAAGAACCATCATCTGTGATCAGGACATAAGCCGTAAAAGGTATCACGCTTGGACTAAATAGCCCAAAGAGGACGACTTAAATTACGTCGTACCTTCAAATCGCTCGCGGGTGGCTAGTTCTGTAAACTTCTAGCAGTCGTTCGGGTGTGACGTGAGTATATATTTGAGTCGTCGCAATAGATACGTGGCCGAGGAGAACCTGTATAGCGCGGATATCTGCCCCAGCATTCAACATGTGAGTTGCACAACTATGGCGTAGTGTATGGGGATGTAGTGGAGTATTTATGCCAGCGGCTCTGCCGTACTTCACAACAATCTGCCATACGTATTGTCTCGAAATTACACCGCCACGCGTGGAGATGAATACTTCTTCACGCCTCTTTCCACCTACCAGGAACGTACTCCTAATTCCATTGAATATGTAGTCCGAAAGCGAAGCCCGAGTTGTAGAAGCCAGTGGCACGACCCTAGTTCTTTCCCCCTTGCCATTAACACGCAATAGGCCTAGTTCAAGGTCAATATCATCAACTCGAGCTGCTATAACTTCAGATACCCTCAGACCAGAGCCGTACATAAACTCCAGAATAAGACGGTCTCTAATACCGATCGGCGTATTTAGGTCACAGGCTTCAAGAAGGCGGATAACCTCATCGATCGACAAGACATCTGGAAGATTTGTTAGAGCTCGCACATTTTCGATACCTTCCATCGGTGAAGTATCGCGATGTCCGCTGTAGATAAGGTATTGATAAAACGCCCTGAGGGCAACTTGAAGGCGAGCCACCGACGATGGCGCATGATCAATTGAATATAAAGATATTGCCTCTCTCAAATCGCCCTCGTCAAGTTCAATTAGCGGCTTTATATCGCCAACGATCTGAATAACGGCGTTTAGGTCTTGGAAATAAGCGTCAACGGTATTGTCACTCCGACCATAGAGGAGACGCAACTCATCTAGGAAACCTTCGAGGTACACAAAGTCAGTCTCCACAAAAATTCCTAAAGCACTAAGTGAAATCAAACACCTGTCGAAGTAAGGCCCGAGACATTACGTGAGTATCAATTACTATAGTCGTCGTAAGAATGCGACCAAATTTGGAGCTTCATGACCATGGTCCGCAACGTCAGTAGTCTTTTCGAGACGAAGATACTCAACCCTTTCACCGAAGAAGTCGCGAATCTCATTCTCATCAATCAACATATCGATATTTGCTGGTCCGGCAAAACCAAGAGAGTCTTTATGGTGACCCGTTATAAAGATATAGCCACCTTGGCGCGTTGATCGATAAAGTCCATCGTAAAGAAGGTGGCGCTGCTCTATTGGAGGGTGCATATTTGCCATTACGGAAAGGTCAAAGACTCCAGGAGCTTTAAGGTAGGCTAGAACGTCCATCAATATTGTCGTGATCGGAAGATTCTCACGATCCCTAACTTCCTCAAGACGAGAGAGGGCCACATCTGAAAAGTCGACAGCCGTAGTCGTCCACCCACATCGAGCAAGGTAGATACTATTTCTCCCTTCTCCAGCACCAATGTCGACGGCTGAACCGATCGTTATCGATTCAGCCGAAGCAACCAAAGAAGAATCCGGCTCCCCTATCCAAAGGCTTTCAGTACTCCGGTATCGCTCATTCCACATCTCTGCATTTGTCATATAAGCCTCTTTCAACACTGTAACAAATAATACACTAAGGCTTTTATACGGGAGACGCCGCAACCCAACGGCACCCTCTTTTACAGAAAATACTACAAAGCCATAAGCTGAATCGATCAACAAAAAAAGAGGGGGATCTAGATAGACCCCCTCCACTCACTCTTGTTCGTCTCTGCTACCTCGGAGAATCTGCTATCGGCAAGCGATTCACTATAAACAATGAACTACCGCCACTAACAGATATCCGAGGTAAGGTTCACTTAGTAAGTAACTCCTCCGACAATCGGCTGATTCAGAGGCATCCCTCCCATTAAAATATGGAAGCCATAGGCACCAGTCGGATTGAAGGAGCATACCCCACCGCCAGAAGCAAAAAGATCACAACCTCCGTTGGTTGGATCAATAGCCTTGACTACGATCGGAGCATTCAAATTGATGCTGTCTGGTGATCCATAGAACCGTACATCTCCGAAGGCGAAGATTCCACCGTCCTTAGCAACCAAGTAGTAACCCCTTTCATCGCCGGTCAATGCTCCCCTAGCTATTGGTTGGTTAAGCTTGATGCCTATTGAGGGGAATCGATCCATGGGAAGTAGCGTCTTCGCCAGCAAAAACGGCCCCATCGGAGCCAATCAGATAGTATCCGCCGCGATCTGGTGTCGCAGGGAAGCTAACAATGTCATTGACAGATCCAGCTAGCGAGTTAGAAAAGACCGGAGCAGTTCCCAATCCGTAGACGCAGACCTTGCTTTCTGCAATCCAATAACCTTTAGCTCCGTTAGCTACGATACCTATTACACCGTTTTGGATCGCTAGGGTCATTAGTTGAATCGAGCGAACCTTAGTAGATCGATGTATTGATTGCAAATACTCCACCGTTCGACGCAACGAACCAGCAACCAGTTGCATTTGGAAGACAAGTCATTCCGAATATCGGCCTATTGAACTCCAGATCGCCAAGCGAGCAATGGAAGTTTAGGCTTGTCCCAAAGATAAAGATGTCTAAATCGGAAGTCACAATGTAACAACGAGGAATGCGCAATTACGAATCTTCCTGTTGAGTTAAAGCCACCTTCAAATAATTCAGGAAAGTCCTAATATTTGCAGCGCGGTAATCCAATCCCTAGCAATTGCGCTTTGAGCTGCAGCCAACGAAACTACCCCATCGCAAACAGCTAAATGTAGCCTATTCTCGACGATATCTTTAGAATTGAGATAACCCGGAGCTGGATAGTTGTTCAACTCAGGCCAAAGGTTCTGATAAGTCGACGCACCACCTAACTCCAGGGGTATCAAATGATCCAACTCGAACGAATGAAGTTCTAAACCCTCGTAACCATACGATTTCATCAACGAATACTTCACAGGTTCCGTGAGAAAATATGGCGGGCGAAGGGACTCGGTATAACCATAACTACAAATTGTTGACGAAAGATTTGCTTGCGATATGTTAACGTCAATCGCACCTGGAGTACAGGCGCGATCTGGTAGCGCCTTTGGTGTATCGCCACCAACTGCTGAACATGAATGATGGAGCACGCCACCTATACCAGTATCTGATGACCACCCCACTCCGCTGACAAGAACAGGCGAAAAAAGCGCTGTATTAGTACTCGGACTGATATTCGTCGTCGTTGAGGTTGACAGCGAAGAGCTAGATTGCCTATTAGTTACAACAGACGTCTTAGAAGAGTACGTTGTACTACTTGAATGATCGAATGAAGTGGAGGATGGACCAGCTCCTTTATCACCGGTATCCGACACCAAACCAAATCCGCAACTTGTCGTAATCAGGCTCATAAAAGCAAATGCGAATATCAGGGTAGATACGATTCTCAAGTATCTACAAAATAATCGACCGACAAAAACGAAGTTATTGAAAGACGCGCTGGACATCATCTATCAAGATATCAGCCATATGTTCCTTCGGTCATCTAGACACACCCGAACCTCTCAACCGTTACACGATGAAAAAACGCAAGGCGATATACCAAAGCAAAATCAGGATAAGAAATACACGCCACGACATACCCCCTAAAACAACAAACACGGCGAAGGTGAATACACCTCATTAGTCGAATCGCTTGGCTTACTTCATTGACAATAACGGTGGCATGATTGACAATGATAACTCTTGGTGATCTCTCAGTGTGCCAGATCCGATTTACCAACAGCCCCTTAAACGACTTAGAGGATCCAAGTGGATCCTCTAATAGCCCGCAATACCGGGATACAAACTACCTAGGAATAAACGAAAACAGGGACCCTTGTGGGGTCCCTGTTAGTCATTATGTCACTGACACTTGGTAGTTGGTGTCAGTTCAATTAGTTATCCGGCGACGT